>CALGIJ010000019.1 GCA_937915545.1 uncultured Desulfobacterales bacterium | reverse complement strand
TTTGATGAAGCGTTGAGAACTCCATCATTACCCCAACCAAGGGCGGCATGGCCACTTCTCAAAATGGCCTAGTGTCAGGTGATTACTGTCTCAGGACAGGAAATTATTTAAAGCGGGCCAAGAGTTAGCGAAAAATAGAACGATGCTCAGGCACTAAAAATATTGAACTTTTCAATACAATACTCAATCAACCTGCTGCATTTTCGCATAGACATGATCATCAAACCAATCTAGCAAGCGGGTTGTCAGGGATGGTGGTAAACAGAAATTATTTTAGTTTTCTAAATTTTAGGACTATGTTTGGACCATAAGAAGCCTTTTCTTTATATAAAAATTTCGCGTTACTCCAATCGACAATTTTTCTAAAAATTCTTTGCAGCCCATTTCCTTTTAACCTGAAGGGGATAATGGGTTGAGTGTTTAAATAATATACTTCTTCAACTTCTAAAGAAGAATTACTAAAAAGTTTAATCAAATCCCCTTTTAAAAACCCCCACAAATGACCACCAGTAAAGTCATACATTAGGCGTACAAATTCATCACGGTAGCTTTTAGATAAATAACCTAAGGGATATTTTATGAAATCTCTAAGGCGAAATTTTAAATCCGATAGAACCCAAAGGTAATGGAAAATGATAAATTGGTAGGTGGTTGTTGTAATAAGCCCACATGCTCCTGGTTTTAAAACGCGATATATTTCATTTAGCATTTTTTCAGGTGAACCTACATGTTCAATAACTTCGGTACTAAAAATGTAGTCGAAGGTTTCGTCTGAGAACGGGATGTATTCTGCAGACGAAGCAATTACATTGATTTGATTTTTTAAAGCAACTTTGACAGCTTGCACTGAGCTGTCTATTCCATAGTAAATATTAGATGTCTTGGTTAGTATTGAAAAGTATAGGCCGGTACCACACCCAACATCTAGAATGAGGTTCCCGCTCTGACTCAATCTTTTATCTTTTAATATTTCATTACTAATTGCACTGAAACTGATTTTGTTCCAGCCTTCTGTAATTACATCATAATAAGAGTCGCTATAAATATCTTTGATCATAACACAAACCTCTGATTAAAGTTTCAAAGCATATCATTAGAAAATTTAAGTAATTCACAGAAAGCAAGGTTATCCATGGCGGTATGTTTTCGTAGGCAAAGGTAACCTTGAATAGACCATTCAGTAAGGAATAATAACATGAAAAGATCATAATGTCTTTCGTCAAACCCGAGACTAGACAAAAATGCGCGAAGATGATGGTACACACAACTTGAAACAATATCGTCATTATTCATGAACAAGCGGTAACTTGATCCATAATCACTTAATTTATTTTTTTCCTTTAAGTAAAAAATCGCAGTTGATATCATCATCCAGAAATAATCGAAAATTCCTGAACTTCCTTCCCTCGCTCTTTCCCAGTCAATTGCGAAAATATTCTGCGAATCGACTATAAAATTGGCAGGCCATAAATCATTGTGAGAAATCACCGGAACAAGCCCATTATGCCAATAATCAATAACTCCGAGCGACCTTTCAAGTTTTTTCACAATATCTAATGCTTGATTATGCTTTCCATATTGTGCTAAAAAAGCTTCTATAGTTTTAGTATAAAATGAAGTTATTGTTTGCCTTTTCCCAGAAAAACCGGAATAAAAGTATCTATACCAAGCATCTAGCCTCACGATTATTTCGATAACTTTGTTGTTTTCACTAACACATGCATGCTCGCTCAATACATCCTTAAGGCTACGACCATTAATGTAATCTTCAATAACAAACAATGTGTTATTTACTTCGAGTTTTCTTATAGATCTTTTAAAATTGAAACCTAAGCCTATGCGTTCGGATATACATGATCCAATGTTAAATTCATGTTCTAATACAGAAACATAATTGTAGTTTCCAGAAACTTTTACTACTTGGCCGATTCCGGTTTTAAACGTTTCTGGCTTTACAAACAACAGTTTTCCTTTTATGTTTGAAAACATCATAAAATTAAGCTCATTTAAAAAAACGGGATTAACCGCTGATCGTCTAATATGATGAGGTTGACTTTTCTCGAAAATGATAAATCTAGTATCAGCAAAAAAAAATGGAGGGAGTTTAGAAATCAATCTTTGAAGAATACCCTTTCTTTTTGGAAGGTGCTTTTTAGCGAAGTGGCGATACCCCTCGGTGTCCTCAGCGTTAAACATTGTCGAAATCAATCCATCATTAACATAAAAAATGCTTCTTATAATATTATCTCTTTTCCAAACCCGAAACTGAAGCTTAAATAGACAGTAACTAATCCTGTTTCCTTTTCGGAAACTAACCACTATATTTTTATGTTTATTTCGAATAATATTACTCACGATTTTTCTGTAATCATGAGTTCCGTAAACAAAAAACTGCCATTTATCCTCATCAAAATACTTTATTGGATCGATATATGTCTTCAACACACAATATATTTGATCCATTTCATTATTCATAAACTTACCCAACTAATTGAAATTATAATCAATCGCTTTCACAGAGATAGTATTCACCTGACACTTTATCCCTTGGCTGGGCGGAAAACTACGCTGCTTTCGCGAGGGTTTTATCTTTCTTTTTTTCCGTAAGCCGTCAATAAACGCTTTCAACTGCGCCCGCCCATTCATAAAGGCGGCCTTGATGTGTGTTCGATACCTTAAAGTTGCAAGAATAGCTCATAAGGATGTCTATTGTGTTTTTTGATTTGCCTCGAAAGTGATCTGAGATCTGCTTTTCTCATTCAAACATATTATGCTATATCACCCATTTTGTGCCATCGAAGAAATATCTCCGCTAAGATGAAAAATTTCCTTTCTCCGAAGTGAATCTAGAAAGTATAGAAAATAGAACAATTTGATAGAACACCATGCCCATACCTAAACTATCCATAAAAATAATGGACGTAAAATATCCTCCCATTCCTGCTGTATTTCCAATCATATACATAATTCTTTTGTTCATCTCGTATTCATTACAGGGAAGCAATCTGTATGTTCTTGACCCTTTCCACATTATTAAAAAAACTAAGAGAACGAAAGGTAACAAACCAAGCAAACCACAATCAGCTAGCAACTGTATATACGTATTATGAGCCACTTTTTTATTTTCAGTCCTAAACACAATTGAGTGAAGATTGTTATCCAAATACTGAAATTGGTTTTCGTACTTCATTTTTGCTTCTGGGAATGTCATAAATCCAGTTCCTAGTATAGGATTATCTACGAAAATCATAAGCCCTGCCTTCCATAAAATTAGCCGTGATGCAGCAGAGCTATCCATTTCATCAATCTCATTTGTTGGTTTAATAGTCATCATTCGTTCAAGAAATGTTTCAGGTACAAATGGTAAAGTTATTAGTGTAATAACTAGAGATACTTTTAAAATTTTCAGAATTTTTCCGGACGCAAATCCAAATATCAATACACTTGCAATTAAACCAAGCATGCCACTCCGTGACTCTGTACAAACAATCAAGATTACCATAATTGCAGCGATAATGACCGAAATGAAAGAATCGCGATTTTTCTCGCTAGTAAATATTTTTGCTAAAACAACAGGAAAAATCAGTACAAACAACCCAGCGACACCATTCGAGTCACCCCAATTATCACCCCCAAGCCCCTCAACTCTAAAATTGCCATAGATCCGTTGCATAATTCCCCAAATACCCATAAAGGTGAAACAGATAATTACCGAATTTTGAACAACATAAATTTCATTTATAGTTTTAATGTTCACATATATCAAAACACACATACCGATTGCTTTTATTATCTCTAAAGTATAATAGTATTGTTGATCAAATTGCGGATATGTAGAAAATAAAATAGATGCAACAATAGCAGCAACTAGCCAGAGCATTAAAAAAAACTCAGGCTGCTGCACCTGTCTTATGCGGATAAAATTGCCACTTGCTAGTGTTGAAATGATCGTAAGGCAGTAATAGAATCTAAATATATATTTTCCTCCATCCCCTCCCCAGAAAAGCATTTCCGGGCGTACGATACAAAACCCAAGATATATTATAATTCCCAACAAAGGGCGTCGAAATACAAAAGGCACGGACGCCAAGACAAAAATCATTAAAAGTATCGATCTCATATATCAACTCTGTTCTTGTGTTTTTCGTGAATTTTTTATTAAAAGTATCCGAACAAATCCTTCCAATTCGGCACACGTCTTTCATATTTTTAATTTTACAATAAACATTTTATCAATACATATAGCCAGGACCAGATCCTGAATTTTTTTCATATGGCTATTTCTTGTTCATCCGGCTGAAGCGTAATTTTAAAACGAAAAAGTGGACATACCTCTTTCCTTTATGGTGATCCGCATCAACACATAAAGGAGGGAGATACATGTCCACAAGCATATTGTACCATGGAATTGGCATTCACGAATATCGATACGTCACCTCGAAATATCAGCAGGGGGCGATTTGCTTCGTGGTCGCCAAGGAAGACCATGCTCTTCGTTGCCCCAGATGTCATGTCAGGATTGTCAACCGTCGAGGTGAAATCGTGAGAATTTTCATCGCTTTGCGGATCGGAAGAAAGCAAATCTATATCCGGCTGAAGATTCCTCGGGTGTCTTGTCGAGAGTGCCAGACCGCCCGGAAAATCAACCTTGGCTTCGCCGATCCAAGATGAACATATACCTGAGCATTTAAACGATATTTCATTGAACTTGCACGGCATATGACAATCTAGGATGTTGCCGATCACCTCGCTGTCGGTTGGGATTCGGTGAAGGAAATCCAAAAGCGGCACCTGGAGCGAAGGTTTGCAAAACAGGTGCTCAAAGGTCACAAGTGTATCGCCATTGATGAAATTTCCATCGTCAAAGGTCACAACTATCTGACCATCGTTTTCAATCTTCGCTCCGGCGCCGTGGTTTTTATCGGTGGCGGCAAGGGCGTTGATGCACTGACGCCGTTCTGGAAGCGGTTGAAGGTCTATGGCGCCAAGATCGAGGGGGTGGCCATCGACATGTCGCCGTCTTACATTGCCGCAGAAAAGCTGAACCTTCCACAAGCGGTTATTGTTTTTGACCATTTTCATATCATCAAACTGTTCAATGATAAGCTCTCCGACCTGCGTCGGGAGATCTATCAAAATCTCAGTGCTGACGGCAAATCTATGCTCAAAGGAGTACGCTGGCTGCTCTTAAAGAACGCCAATAGGATTTCACCTAACCACAATGAAAAAGAGCTCCTCTTTAAAGCGTTGCGAATAAATATTCCACTCTTCACAGCCTGCCTTCTCAATGAAGGTTTATATCGCCTCTGGCTTCAGAACAGCAAAGCAGAGGCCACCGCGTTTCTCGATTCATGGATAGCCCGGACAGAGCAATCCGAGGTGTCGATGCTCAAGCACTTTTCGAAAACGCTTGGTGCGGATCGTGATGACATTCTCGCCTTCTATGATTTTCCTACCAGCACTGGCTCTCTCGAGGAAACAAATAATAAGATCAAAACTCTGCAGAAGTAGACCTACGGTTTTCGGGATCTCGATTTCTTTAAACTGAAGATCTATGGCGTTTTAAAACCAAATTTGCTCTTGTTGGAGGATGAATCAAGTACGCTTCAACTGGATGAACCGGGTTTCTATATTGGAGAGAAGAGTTTTTAGAATTGAATATGCCCTATTTTTATTGCCTCACTTCAATTGTGTTCTGCCATTTGTGATGCACCTGAGCTCAATATGCCTCAGCACCTAGCCCACATTGTTACTAGAAAAGCCGACGAAAAAAGGCCGCTGAACAACTTAGCTTGAATCGATGGCTTTTACTGCTGGCGCTTCATTCGAACCGGATGCACACAAAGTTGAGGAACAGAAGGTAAAACGCCCTTAGTTGCCGCACTTTAAAGGAACAGCAAAGGCTATCCGCTCTTCATACGTTTTTGCCAGGCAGGTTGTTTTGCTCTTTAAGAAATGATGAAATGGAGAAAAAGGCATCTTAGCTACAAATATTTGCTTTTTTCGATGGTTTAGCTAGCTTTAAGAAATTGAGTAAAATCTGCCAGTTTCATTTCTCGTTTAGAACTAATCACATTCTGAATGACCCAAGTTTTTCATTTTCGGCTGGATGAATACTACCATCAATAACATCAAAAATGCTATCTTTGGTACTTATTACTGCATTGATCACATACACCTTCCTCGCTACCTCGGTGAGATCTTTTTCTTTATCCGTCGCCTTAAATTCAGCCTTTTGCTGAGAGGTCTGATGTACAATGCATCTTATATAAGACCTGTCTCAGAGTGCGAATTATGACTGGCTGAGAATTGGAGACAGTCTAATTTTTGAATTAGTTCCTCCCTCTGTTCGGTCGACACTGAAGTCTTTTCACGAAGGACTTCGTAATGTGGCAGAAATTCCTCCTTTACTAGAACTAATTGGATATATTTATGGAATTTAAATTCAGCGCAGAGATACAAAATCAATCAGATTTTGTCAGTGTTGGTGATCAAACAAATCATATTGACGCGGCACTGCTCAGCGTTGAACCGAACTATCGCTGGCTTTCCTTTGGGTACGAATCCCTTGCCGTTTTTAGCTGTAATCTGAATTCCGATTTTGTCACCCCATTTGATCTCGTCTTTTTCTTGCTTGGCTCCGGCTACAATAGCCGGATATTTCTCGTTCAGCTAGGTCTTGACTTTTTGGAGTCTTGCTCGTAGGCTCGCTTCAACGGCTTTTGCGCAGTGAATCGCTAGCGTTTCAGATAGCCATTGATAGTGCGCATGTGGAAGGTCACTTTGAATTTCTTCTTGAACGCAATATGCACAGGCTGTCGAGACCACACGGCGTATGGCACCTTCAATTGATTTGGTGCCTCATCGATCAGCATGTTTTGAGCGGCTTTTGCTTGTTCGACAGTCAATCGCCTTTTGTCGCCATTGCGCTGGTCTCGAACTCCAGACCGAATCGCACCCAATCCGCCTTTGAGTTACATCTTTCAGTTCGTGCTTCAATTGGCGGCTGACATTCCGCCTATTGTAGTGACCAATCTATTGTGCAATCCCGTTTTACTCGATCGGACGATCTGCTTGCATAATTCAAATTGGGTTTCCCAGTTATTTATGCGGGAATCTATCTATTCGGCGCCCAAATTACGCCAAGTATACTAAAAATATGAATAATGCATTTTAGCATTTTAATCGCCGAACCTAGACATATCTATTTAGACAAGATGTTCGACTGGCACCAAAGCTCAAAAATTACGATTGATGTTATTAGATAGTGGTATGCTGTAACATCCCTTAAGTGTTTCCGATAAATATCTCCCACATACCCGCTCTGTAGATAGCTTGTATACAAAGATTTCGAACTGAACAGCAGATCGTGCACCTCTTCTTTCAACTGATCAAGATACCATGCTGACGATGGAATACTGAATCCACGCGTCTTTTTCCTGCAGCGTATTTTTTCAGGTATAATTCCCTCTACCGCTTTCTTATATACAAGTTTTGTTCCGTCATCTGCTTTTGATGACTTCCTGACCTTAAAGTATTGTGGAACTTTAAGAGCCAACTCAACAAGTCTATAGTCGATAAACGGGGTTCTATTTGCTATCTGATTGGCAGCAGCTGCTCTTTCATTTTTATACAACAAATCATCAGGTAAAAAATTCTTTATCAATCCATAATAATATATATTTAGAGGATCTTTTAATTGTGTTTCTGACAAATAACTTCTAGCAATTTGCAGTGGATCTTTATCAATTTGAAACAAATCATTTCGAACGAGTGTCCGGGATGTACGGTAAAAACTTGGCAGAACCAAGAGCCTTCTTTCTGTATCGCTTAACCCAAGCCTAAAGAGAAAGCGCATGATTTTCTTTTCTTTACCAGTGCCTAGGATCATACTTGAAAAAAGTGGTGCGATTAAACACCTTCTTAAAACGTAAGGAATTTTTGTGTATTTCTGAAACTGACGCTCAGCATGCACATGGCCGGTAAAAAATAATTCATCAGCTGCCTCACCTTCAAAAAGCACAGTACAACCCTTAGAACGAGCTAGTTTAAAGACCCTATACATACCAACCACGGCATCGTCATTTACTGGGTTATCCAAATGACTAACTGCAGTCTGCAATATCTCCCAATATTCTTGTGCGGTTATTACAGCATTATGAGGCTGCAGATCAAAAGAGTCATACATGATTTTCTGCAACGGAGCATCACTGTAAGCCTTTTCGTCAAAATTAATCGAAAACACGGGCAGCTTTCCGTGATTATCGAAATTTTTAGCTAAGAGTGCTGTAACAACACTCGAATCAAGCCCACCACTGACAATGCTACCGTATATACCTCCGGCTCTGGACCGAACCTTCACGGCATCAATTATTAGTTCTCGCAGTTCTTCCGAAAAATCCTCGATGGTTCTAGAGTAATCTTCCTGAATTCCGGCAATATTCCAATAAATGTGCTCTTTTTTCTCCTTGAATTTTTTGAAAACGACGACAGCCCCGGGTGGCAGACAACGTACATGGGAAAACATCGTAGAAGGAGGAGAAACCGCGGTAGATGAAAAATAGGTTTGAATGCTGGATATCGAAAGAGAGTTGTCTATTACACCGGTTTTTAAGAGTGATTTGATAGTTGTGGAAAAGAAAATACCACTCATGTTTTGAGCATAGAACAGGTTTCGCGACCCAACATGATCTCTTGCTAAAATTAACAAGCTGTTGTTGTAATCATATAGAGCTATTCCGAAAACACCGTTAATCCCTCGCGCGAAGTCAATTCCATGCTTTTTATAAGCAGCGGCAACAATCTCGGCATCACCTGCAAAACCGGCAATATTTAACTCCTCAGCAAGCTGTTCTCTATTATAGATTTCTCCTTCAAGTACTACTACGCACTCAGGATCTGAAAACCCTGGGAGCATGTTTTCATGGAGAAAGTGTCGTGCGACAAGCAATGCCGCCTCATTTGGGCGAAAGCTGAGTTCGATGTCACCTCGAAATGAAAGCTCGCGAGCCATGGTAGCAGCAATCAGTTTCTGCTCTTCCAGAGTTTTCGTTCGTGCAACAAAACCAAAAATCCCAGCCATAACCCCTCACCCGTTTGTTGAATAGCAAACACCCTCTGAGGGTATTTTCCTTTCGTTTTTTACTCGCACAACGACCTATAAAGGCAAAGATACTTATCCATCATCCCTGAGAACGAGAAGTGATCAAGAGCTCTGACTCGCCCGTTTCGGCCAAGTTCTTCCGCGATAGCACGATTACTTAAAAGCATGAGTATTTTCTCCGCCATCAAGGCATCATCATCCGAAGGCACCAAAAACCCAGTTTTCCCATCTATTGTTATTTCAGGATTCCCCCCTACCCGTGTTACTACTGCAGGAATTCCACAGCACATTGCCTCGAGCAATGAGACGGAAATTCCTTCGGTATAGGAAGAAAGAAGAAAAACTTCGAGTAGCGGATAAATTACATCGAGATCTGAACGCTGGCCGAGAAACAACACGTTATCTGAGATCTCCATCTGCCTCGCTATAGTTTTCAGTTCACCCAGTTTGCTCCCGTCTCCCGCCAACAGTAGGCAAGCATTAGGATACAGCCCCAGCACGCGCTGAAAAGCCCTCAGCATCATTGGAATGTTTTTGATATCTTCCATTCGTGCTGCTGTTCCCATGATCGGGGCTTTCCCATCGAGACCCAAGGACGAACGCATGCCAAGGGTGTCGCTGCTGTCATTTTTCGGTGTGAATTCGATTCCATTATGAATTACCTGAATTTTTTTTTCAGGGTGGAAGTCATAGTGGACCATCGATTCCTTTGTCTTTTCGGATATAGAGACGAAACGGTCTACTCCCATTGACCACAGCGGGTACATCAAGCGACGACGAAAATCCCTCTTTTCAGGATAGAGGCGCCCATGGACTGTATAAACCACACTAATTCTTCCGGCCAAAACAGCGGCTGGGACTGAATGCTCAAAGGCATTATACATATGCGCATGAATGACTGATATATTCTCCCTTTTGGCAATTCCAGCCATCCACCAGATCAACCCAACATCCAGTGATCCCTTCTGTTTTCTGTGGAAAACGGAAGCACCTTCTTTCCGCAACAAAAGAGCTAGATCTCCTAGACTGTCGATACAACAGACGACTGGAAAACTGTCATTATTGCGCATGCTGTGCGCCATTTTATAGACTAGCTGTTCTGCCCCACCGCATCTGTTCATAGTGGGAAGAACGTGCATGATTTTAGGATATGTTTGATCTAGCATCTTATATCGCTTCAGCGTGATAAATCTCAGTACAACCGCACCCGCAACCACTCCCACTCACGGATCAGACTGGTTCGTCGTATCGCCAGCAGCAAGTCGCCAGCAATGCGGCACAATACTGACGGCAAGGTAAGATACGGTGTTGGGTGACCGTCGCCCTTCAAATCTGTAAAACTATTCTCAACCGTTGCCATATTCTCACTGAGTAGGCGTCCTCCAACCCATCCATTCTGCAGCATGAGGGTTACCGGTCGCGCAAACCGGTTTGTTTCATGTAAGCCAAGCTGCTCACTGGCCACCTGAAAAAAATACCGGCTCTTGCCAAGGAAGCTATCGCATTTCTCAGATGGCGAGAAGCGGGCCGCGTGATAAAAGATTACGCTCTTTCGCAAATCCTGGGTCGCCCAAGTCTCGTTGGGATACTCCAGGATCTCGGGTTTATCCAGGTACGGATACTCGTTGTCCATCATCCAGCGTGCGTAGGATAGCAGAGACTCTCGGGCATGAAAAAATCCGTCGTCCTGCTCATCGAGTTCAAGCTTCTTGTCGAGAAACTTGACCACCGATACCAGAAACACCGTATAGGACCAGGCGACTTCGGCATTAAGAAGATCCCTTCTCCCTATATCGTCATCAGGGTGTATGGCGCTGCGAATCAAGCGTTCTGCCTCATCAAGGTATCGACGCCCCCCACCAGCCTCGAAGGCATCGACACAGGCCGAGATAGCATTGCCCGTGCCTCTGGTCAACGGATAGCGGGGAAAAAGCCGGCGCTCGGTTCGAAGGGCGCGCCAAAGCTTCACATAGCCCAATCCGCGCTTCATAGCCGCCAAGACTGTCTGTGGTCCGTTGAGCGCCAGCAGTTCCCACTCCGCCAAGGCGATGACAGCTTCGCGGTAATCATCATTGCCGGTGTGGAAATAGTGTAGCAGCAAACCAGTGGTATAGCAGTGCTCCGCACCGGGACCACCCCCATAAAGGCGTGGATCCTTTCCCGCCAGCTGCTCACGGCTGAAAGAGCGGTGCGTCGATAAACCACCATGCACATAATGATCCGTATGCCAGAACAGCCCGCCGTTGTATTCCTCCCGGTCCCTGGCGGTATGATAGATATCGATGTCCAGAACATGCCTGGCCAGATCTGCCGCCAGATTGCCCCATTCAGGGGAACCGGTTACGAAAGATTTTCTATAGGCTCCAGCGCAGAAATCATACTGGTTGTTGTAATGGGAGACGAAGCCCTCATCACCCTGCTGGAACACGGCTTCATGATCGGCATGAATATCGCCGAAGTTGCGCCACCCGTACTCGTCGGCGCCTTCCCTCTTATGCCGTATAGCTTCGGCCGTGATAAACTGGTCGACCAGATCTTCATCACCCGGAAGATCGCCAAAAACACCGGAAGTTCGGTACACCTCCTGTGTGGCAAGAGCCTGCAGGGGGCTCAAAGCCCACAGCAGGTCGTCGGCATGGGCGGCAAAGTCCACATAGAAGGCATGGGTCTTCTGTTCCCCCCCCTGCAGCTCATGGAGATCGGGATACGTTCCGGGAAAAAGCGCGAGAGTTATACAGCCGGCATCGACATCGAGAGCCTTGGGAAATTCCTGCCAGAAACGAGGAACGGCAACGGCTATTCCTATCTCCTCAGCCCCGCACCAGAGATGCGGCGTCGCCCGCAGACCGGAGCAGAGCTCTCGACCACCTGCTTCGGCCACATACCCCCGACGGTGAAACGGCACTCGACCTTCGCGGTTGCGATGGTTTGCGCTACGCCAGTTCTCGCCCCCGCTTGATTCCTGGTAGAGATGGAAAACCCGATCATCGCCGACGGTGAGTGGCGCTGCGTCCGGCGCTGTGCGACAGAGGATTTTGCCTCCTTCGAAATTCACGTCTTTTAGGGTGAACGCCAGTTCCCTGAAGAGTATCGATCCCTCGTCCCCCAGATCCCAGAATCCTCCAGGATGGCGCGCAGCGCAAGGATTATGGAGGGTGAACTCCACCTTTACCACCATGTTGCCGGCGAAAAAATGCAGGCGCGCAGCAAAGCGTGGTCCATCATCCCCAGTGGCGTGCAATTTCCCTTTGCAGCGGATGACCGCATGCAGGGGGCCGGATTCTTCGACCGCCATCGCCTCGATATCGAAGGCCGAGGATGATTCGTCGTTACCGACGAAACGGCAGTTCCCCGTAAAGGCGCCAGCTGGCTCATGCTCGCCGTGCCGCCGAGCCTTGAGAACAGGGCGAAACGTGTGGCCATCGAGGAGGAATGTTCCGGCACCGGTGTCAACGTGCCAGGTGGCGGTTCCGGGAGAGATCACCACCCGGGCCGTGGGTTCACCCGCCGCAAACGGCCCAGGTTGAAGCCGGTAGACCACCTTGCCTCCAGCGGGTACCGAGACTGGGCAATCGATCAGCAGCCATTTCACCGATCCGTCGGGCCACTGCTTGAGCACCCGTGTCTGGCAAAACACCGGTCGGCCGACCTGATCGAACAGTTGCGGCGAGGCATCGGCAGCCATCTCCCCGCGCGCCCAGGGAACCGCTACTCTTACGTATTCGTGAGCCCGGTCAATCCCGGCGGTTTCCCGTATTTCGATCCCTTTCGTCACTGACATTGATATTCCCTTTGCCAGAGAGCGAACATCAACAAGCTCCACAGCAGGGTGCCATGATCGGCACTGTTCTCCTGGTGCTGCCGCCAGATCCGCTCGACCGCTGCAGGCGCAAGGTATTCGTCAAGCGAACTGTTGCCGATCAAGGCTTCGGCGGCCATTTCCCGCAATTCGTTACGGAACCAGGCGGCAAGAGGAACGGTGAAACCATGCTTAACCCGGTCGAGAATCTGTCGAGGGAGAAATCGGGCAAAAGTACTGCGCAGGATCAGTTTTTTCCCCTTTCCGCTGATCTTCCACTGGCTCGGTAGCGACGCGGCGAGTTCAATGATGCGATAGTCGAGAAACGGTGCGCGGACTTCAAGGGCATGGGCCATGCTCATACGGTCAACTTTGACGAGGATGTCGTCTGGCAGATAGGTTTTCAGGTCGGTATAGAGCATGCACGAAACATGATCGGCGCCCTTCATGCGCTCCCAGTGGCGGGTGGTATGCAAAGCGGGGTCATAACCTGAACAGGCCTTGCGAACCGGGTCGGCCAGTAGATCAACGAGAAGCTCGTCCTCGACAAAGGTATTGGTGCGATAGAAGGCCCGGGCCGGATCGAGCAGGGCGCTACCGGTCAGGGAACGGGCTTTGCGCGCCACAGGATGGCTCCATCCCTGGAAACAGCGATTGAGGGTCGCCAGCGCGGAACCTGGGATATTTCGACGAACCCAATCTTCTTTCAACTCGATGGAGTATTTGTCGTAACCGCCGAAACTCTCATCGCCCCCATCTCCCGCTAGGGCAACCGTAACCGCTTGGCGGGCCAGACGCGAGACATGGTAGGTGGGCACCGCTGATGAATCGGCAAAAGGTTCGTCGAGAAACTTCGGCAGCAGGGCGACCGTACCTGCCAAACTCTCTCTGACCACATATTCACTGTGTTCGGTCGCGAACTGGCCCGCCACCTGACTGGCATAGGCTGACTCGTCATGGGCTTTGTCATCGAAGCCGATGGTGCAGGTTCTCACCGATCCCCGAGATACCCCCGCCATGAGCGCGACAATTGCACTGGAGTCCACTCCGCCGCTGAGGAACGCGCCGAGGGGGACGTCGGCGATCATTCTGCAGGCAGTGCTGTCTCGAACCAGTTCGAGGAGCGCTTCTTCGGCTTCCTCATAGCCCAGGTCAGTGTGTGCAGAGAAATCTACATCCCAGTATTCGCGAATTTCGGGCTCTCCGCCCATGGGCAGAACCAGAAAATGCCCGGGGAGCAGTTTGCTGATACTTTTGTAAATCGTCTTCGGGGCCGGGACGTACAAGTATTTGAGATAATCGGCCAAAGCTGTTGGCTCCACATCCCTGCACATTCCGGGAAGTTCTAGCAGTGCCTTGATCTCGGAAGCGAACGCCAGCCGATCACCACCCCTATGGTAATAGTAAAGGGGTTTCTTGCCTATTCGATCCCTGGCCAGGAAGAGGGTTTTCCGTTCCGTATCCCAGAGAGCGAAGGCAAACATCCCGTTCAACCATTGCAGACAGTCGGTGCCATGGCGCTCGTACAATGCCAGAATGACCTCGGTATCGGTCTTGGTACGGAAGACATATCCCGAGCGCTTCAGATCGTTCCGCAACGACTGAAAATTGTAGATCTCACCGTTAAAGACGATTACCAGCCTGCCATCAGAGGAAAACATAGGCTGGTTCCCCAGAGGGGAAAGGTCAATTATGCTCAGGCGACGGTGGGCCAGACCAACGTAATCATCAAAATACTGGCCACCAGCATCGGGGCCACGGTGAATAATGGCCGCTCCCATGCGCTCCAGCACTTTCTGGTCAGCAAGCGGCGCAATAGTTCTGACAAATCCGGCTATGCCGCACATGAGGTGCCTCCGACAATTGCGTCAAATTACGCTAACGAAATAGAGGGCCGATAGACCTAGCTGAAAAATATACATTAAACAAACAAAACAATCGAATTACGCCAACGGGGCCCAATTTCAGACCCTTTCGAAGTGATACAAGCATGATCGGAAATTGCCAGCAACATAAGCTAATAACAAGCCAAAACGCGCCTTCGCCCATAGCAACAGCAGCTAGAATTCCCAGTGCCGATGCGAGACAAAACATCCCATAAATTATAGGCAATACTAGGCTTGGAACTTC
This sequence comes from uncultured Desulfobacterales bacterium, assembly GCA_937915545.1. Classification (GTDB taxonomy): domain Bacteria; phylum Desulfobacterota; class Desulfobulbia; order Desulfobulbales; family Desulfocapsaceae; genus Desulforhopalus_A. The sequence goes on along the minus strand of CALGIJ010000019.1, from coordinate 554,167 downwards.
GTTGAGATCAATTTTACGTGCCAATAGACCTCGATAATTACTTTTACTGCGCCAAATTTCTTTCTTAAAAAATTCTTTAACTGTAGCTGGCTCTCTGTAGTGAATCGCTTTCACCCTGAAATCGGACATAAGCGTTCCAATGCTCTTTAAACGCTGAGTGAGATCATAGTCTTCGCATGTTTCTAGAGCTTCGTTGAATCCCTGGACATTCCAAAATGATTTTCTTAAAACAAACAAATTTGCTGACTCTAACCATTCAACTGGGATAATTTGTTCTGGTTTCCCTCGAACTTGATACCAAGTAATTTGGACCCATGTTGCATTTTCAGGAAGAATCACAGGGCTCCCAAACGCCGGAATCTTGTGCTGTCTCTCCAAATAAAACGAGGCTGCCTTAAGCCATTGATTGTCGACCGTACAATCAGCATCCAGAAACGCCAGGATGTCTCCCTTTGCTTCTCTTGCCCCAAAATTTCTCAATCCGGCCACTGTCAATTCCGGAAGAACAAAAACAACCGCACCATACCGCCTGGCAATTTCCACAGTCTTATCGCTGGACCCATTATCAACGACTATGACCTCGAAGCGAGCTGGGTCATAGTCCAGCTCGCTGATGGATTGCAAACAGCGACCGATGTTGGCTTCCTCGTTCTTGGCCGGGATGATAATTGAAAAATCCATGGATCAAGGGATATTCCTGACGATATTCGGTCCGATCAATCTTGTCAGAAAAACCGGCATTCTCTTCCAAATGTTGATGGCGCGCTGATACTTAGGGTTTTTGACGTTAAGCTCGGGCATCGCTTCATTGGCCGTAAGAAGGTATTGCCAGTAAAGCTGCAAAGGCTTGGCCCCCCACTGCGCCTTAAAACGATATGTTCCTTCACCGGGGCTTGACCGGCCAAAATCAAAGAATCTGCAACCCTTCTCGATAGAGAATTTAAGCGCCGTCCAATAGAGAAGATTGTTCGGGCATAACGAGTTGAACTCGCGTAGCGAAGATGCCCAAGGTATTTCCACAGTTTCCCGGAACCAACTGAGAAAACCCGAAGCGACTGCCTTTTCCCCTGAATACACCGCGATGATAGCACAAGAGTCAGCAAAGGTTTTCATAACTTCACCAAAGAAGCTCTTGGCGTATACCGGTGTACCAAGATCGCGCATATTTCGTGCAAACACAGCATAAAAGTCATCAAGGAGTTCTTGACTGCCAATGCGCACGTGAAAATTGCTTTTCTCAGATTTTCGAATTTGATTCCTCAACTTGGCGTTAAAAGCCTGCCACTGGTCATCAGCAGTTTTCTCCAGGCCCAGTATCATAGCAACTTTATGCGCTTTCCCGGAGAGGCCCAAAGCGAATTCCTCTCTATGCCGCAGTTCAACATATTCGGCATTCAGCTGAGACTTGAGAGAATTGGCTGCGCCAAGCAACGCTTGGCAAGATTCGATGTTGTCGGCCAACAAGCCGCCATAATTAAAAAACGGTAAGGAAACAAGAAAGCGCCCGAACAGACGGCTTTGCATAAAGACCAGGGGCAGCACACCAACTATGGCCTGTTCGTTGTTTTTTACCGTTATGTAATAGCAACGGTGCTTAAAACTCTTCTCGACAACGTCGCGCCACCCATAGCGATGATAGCTGGAGGCAAGGGGATGGCTGTGTATGTAGTTGCACCAGGCTTTGGGATCTGTGCAATCAAGGTCGCAGTGAAGGCTTCCCATGATCATTACTCTCCACCGCAGTGTCCCAAAACTTGGGTCATGGTGGAAAACCGCAAAGAGGACAGCAGAGATGACAACTTTCGTTCCGTCCGACTAAGATTCAGATAATGCCTGAATGTCGATTTCATCCCGGCCTTAATTCGTGGCTGGCCTGGATCTATCTCCCAGGGATGAAAATAGAGCACCACTGGCTGATTTTCTTTGGTGTTGATGGCCGCCATGCCTTTGCGTATCAACGCAACCGGCAGCAACCGCAAATACCCACCACCGGCAATGGGCAGATGTGCTTTCCACCAGCCGCAGCGCAGCGGCATGGTTGTCAAGGGGAATTCGCGGAGGGACCCAGCTTCGGTTTGCAGGGTGTGCGGAAAGCGCTCCGCCCCGGGGATGCCATAGGTGTCATGGTGTACGGGGAAGATGCTCGAATCGAAGGTGAACCCTTCTTCGACGAGAATTCGCAGAGCCCACAAGGATTGACGAGTTATTGAGTAGCTTGGTGCACGATAGCCAGAAATCCTCGCACCCGTCTGGTCTTCAAGGAGCTGTTTCGCGGTGCGAATATCTTCCCTGAATCGATCTGGCCCGATGGCGTAGATGAGTTCATGGTGGTAGCCATGGCAGGCGATTTCGTGCCCTCTCTGCTCAATCTCCCGGGCGAGCTGCGGAAGGCGCCTGGCTACCCAGCCCAAGACGAAGAATGTCGCCTTCACCCCGTATTCATCGAAGAGATCGAGTATCCGCCGAGTATTCGTATCGACCCGCAGCGGGTAGGAATCCCAGCTTTCCCGCTTGATGTATGGGGCAAAGGCATTGACTTGAAAGTAGTCTTCGACATCGACGGTAAGAGCATTCACCTGCGTCATGGCCGGCCCGCGTTACGATGCCAGTCTTTTCTGCACATCGCTCTTCCCGCTCAACAACCAGTTCACCAGCAGGAGAAGGGCCAGTCCCAGCATGAAAACCACTATACCCGACATCTCATGCAGGAAGCCTTGCGCCGCCGCCGACCCCATTTGCGTGGCGAGGAATGCTGTGGCTGTAAGCCGGAAGATATTGGCGAAGATGGCGATAGGCACCGCCGAGGCAAACAACAACAGGCGTTTGCTGGTGGGCATTGTTGAAAGGATGGCCAGAGCCCCGCTCAAGGCAAACATGGTGACCAGAGAGCGTAAGCCAGAGCAGGCGGCCACCACCTCGAGCGTGGTCTGTGCCAGATGAATGACATTTCCTTCACGAAAGATGGGGATCCCGAATAGTCGTACGACATGCTCGGTGAGGTAGGAGGAAAAAAGCTGCATCGGGAAGGAGACCTTATTCCAGATGATTGCCGGCAGCGGAACCATGAAGAGGAGGTACCCGATGGGAAAAAAGAGCCTGGTGAAATAGTGCCAACCCAGAATGAAGAGCACCACACCGTACAGGCAGAGGATCAGCGATGTCCGCTGCAGGAAATACTCTGAGCCAATCTTGGCGAGGATCAACTGCGCGAGGCCTAAGGCGACGAGAACAAGGCCGAAGCTGCTGGGAACAATCGGTGTATCGCGCAGCTTGTCGCGTATGGCATAGACAAAGTAACAGCTCAAGACGGGGATAAAATAGCCATGGGAATAATCATCGTTGGCTCCCCAATCGGCAACGAGGGTGACGAGAAAGGGATAATAGAGCGCGAGCAAGGCAAGACCAACAAGGCCCAGCAGAGTCCAGTCGCCATTTCTCATGCCATTGGTGGTGCCGATCATAGTCTTGCCCCGGGCAGATGGGTATCCAGCGTGGTCATCACCTGTTCAGCAAACTCTTTCACCCGGGACTCCGCTGCGGCAATGTCTCCATCCCGTACTACGGTCATGATACGCACAAAGCTCCCATCTCTTCGTTTTTTCAGCAACGCGTCGAGCACCTGATAGATTTTTTCCGTATACTCGGAGGCGATGATTCGCCCTCTATTCTGATACCAATAGAGCACCACCTGGTATTCCGATCCGTTCTGTATCAGCATTTGCGCGACGGTGGACTCGCTTTTGCCCTCTAAACCGGCATGGAGGACAACATCCTTGACCTCGGCAATGCCCCAGCCACCGCCTGGAATGCAATTCTTGGGGGAGTGATAGCCTCCAGTCACGCCGACCGCCTTATAGTATCCGACGTAGAGGTTGATGCGCTGCTTCGCGGAATCCTCGTAGTTGTACTGGATATAGTCATCGACACCGAGCAGTTCCACAACCTCGCTGGAGGATTGAAAACTATTGGCGAGAGTATAGCCATCAAGCCGCTGGGGAAACGCACTCAGAGGTTTTTTAATGGGCACCGCCGTGACCTCCGAGGTGCTGTGCAGCACGTACCAGGTGAGCGCGAACAGTGCCAGTACGATGATGACGCGAGGCTTGCTGATCATAGTTGCAGGAGAACGCCTTTGGCGGAAATCGGGGAAGACAGTCTACTGCCAGTTAAAGACATCCATTTCCATCGACAGAGAAACAACGACACGGTGTTCGTCGTAGCTGTCATCCTTCTGCTCCGAATCCTGCACGAGATAATCATAAGACACCCCCATGGAATACCAGCGGGCAAAGGTATAGCCGAGGCTCGTGCCGACGCCGAAGCGCTCCCGATTGAAGGTGGTGGTTTCATAGGTTATCGCCGGCTCTTGTCCATCCGTTGCCGTGCCGTCGCCGGTGGCGGCCGCCCGCTGCGCGGTGACGTCTTCCTGGTCTTCGTTACGGTAGTAGGTGAACATCTTCAGCGAGACGTCCTTGATCAGCTGATGGCTGAAATCGAGCCTTGACTGCCAATACTCGCGGAGGCCGCTCTCATCGGTGCCGGTGAAGTTCTGCACGTCGTAGCCGTGGGCGAGGGATGCCTCGAAGGTGCTCCGTTCGAGCGTATAGCGCAAACTGGCGGTGGCGTTATAGCCCCAGTTCCCCTCCTGCTCCTCGGCTTTGCTATAGGAGGGACCGGCGCCAAGATAGACGCTGGTATCCTGGGCGAATTGCCACTGCCAGCCGGCGGTGAGGTCATGTACTGTGGTTGCGTTGCGCTCGACGTCGTCATACTCGACACCGGTGAAGCCGTATTTGAGGGTCAGCAGATGATGTTCGAAATGGCTCGATTCAAGCGTCGTCGAAGCGCGGAATTCGTGGAGATCGTTGTCCACCGCCACCTCGCCTCCGCCGTCGGCCTGGCCGTCGCTCCCAGATTGTTCGGCCTCCTCGAACAAGCCTCGTGTATAGCCGCCAGTGGCGGAGAGCCGCCATACCGAGCTGAGGCGGTGGCCCACGCCCAGAGTGGCGCCATGGCGGACATAGTCTTCATATCTGCTGGTCGCCGGAACATCGGTATGGGTGAGGTGACCCAGAGAATAGCCCAGGGAGAACGAGCTGTCCTCCCAATAGCGGTAGGTCGTGGAGAAGGAGAGGTCATTTTTCCAGTATCGCCGCAGGCCCTCGTTATCGGAGAGTTGATCCCCGCTGGCTGAGCCGCCGCCATCAGCCCCTGTACCGCGACCGAAGTCGCTGCGGATGTTCTGGTCGGTGAGGACATAGCTCTCGCCGAATCTCACATCCCAGTCACGGGTCAAGGCGTAGGAAAGAGTGGCCTGAAGATTCTGATCGATATCGCTGTCGCCACTCTCCTCATCGTAGCGCAGGCTGGGACTGTAGCGTAGAGAAAGCACATCCCGGGCCGATTGGTTGGTCAGAGCGATCAACGGAGTGATGCGCAGGCGGTTATAGCGCTCGTCGGCACGGGGCGTCTCGTCGCTCTCCACAGGGGAATCGCTGGCGCCATCCTGCACCGCCCTCTCGTCGCTATCGTAACTGCGGGAGTAGTGTTCGTAGGAGCTGCCTATGCCCAGAGCCACCTTGGTGTCTCTGGCCTGGGCGGGTGAAGAGACGGTCATCGCGGCGACCATCGTGCCGCCGAGAACCACTGCCAGTGTTTTTTCCAGGCCGTTCTGTTTCATCGCATCTTGTCAGTTGACGATTATGATGTCATTAGGTTCGACGGTGATGTTCCTCTCCAGGTTTTCCCCTTCGAGAAAGTCGCCATAATCGAAGACCAGAGTGTTGCCCGAGAACAGGTTTTTGTGATTTTGCGGATTGTTGCGCACCAGGGTGACGATATTCTTGGCCCACTCGGCGAAGCCGCCGCTGCGCGCCACCGCCTGGACGATGTTGATCGGATAGTCGAGCTGAAAGACACCTGGCTTGCCGACCTTGCCCATCACCGTATAGCGCTGGCTGTTGCTCTGCACGAGGACGACGGTGATGCTGGGATTGTCGAAAACCGTGGCATAAAGAAGCTTGAGATAATCGGCGAGCTGCGTCGGTGTCAGGCCCGATGCGTCGACATCGCCGATATGCTTGAGGGAGATGCGCCCGTCGATGCGCACCTGGACCCCGCCGACCGGCAACCGCTTTTCTTCTTCCTGTCCCTGGCCCTTCCCCCCCCCTGCCGTTACGGGGATGGCGATGGCCGACATGTCGCCCTCGCCGTACACCTGCACACTGAGGATATCGCCAATACCGATAACGTATTCGCCCTTCGCCGCGCCTGAGGAGGTCGCCCCCAGGACCTTGGCGCGGGCCGCCTGGCGCAGCGCCTCGGTAACCGGGACATCGGCACTGGACTGGGCGGCGCGTAAGTCCGCGCCAAGAGCCGAGAGCAGAACGACAACCATCAGGACGACACCCCACCGAGCCATAACACCCTCCAGAAAAAGACAATAATGAATCGACGCGCAAGGATACGGCAGAAGTAAATCATACCTTTTCCCATTTGTCACGCATTTGCCCGAGAATTCACACTTTCTCTCGGCTTACTCGCCACCCTCCCGCATGCAGCCGGCGACAAGTGGAGATTTCCGTAGGAAAAACCCGCGATTTTCTATAGAATGTTTCAATCACTCGACGTGTTGCCGCCACGCATATCGCCATACCCCGGCCAGACGACAAATCTCCTCAGGCCTCACAACCCTTTTCCCCAGGTCAGCCATGACATTGAAAAATCTCGTAACCGTCGCACTCCTTTTTGCCGCTCTCTCGCTCCTCCCCGCCTGCTCCGGCGCGGACGAGAAAAAGGTCAAGCACTATGACAAGGCCATGGAATACATCAAGGCCAGCGACGACAAAGCGGCCATCATTGAGTTGAAAAACGCCATCCAGCTTGACGCCAAGTATGCTGAAGCGAGATACCAGCTCGGCCTGCTCCATCTCAAGAACGGCGATGCGCGGGGTGCCTTCGGCGAGCTGCAGCGCGCCGCCACGCTCGACCCGAAAAACCTCGATGCCGTCGTCAAAGTGGCAGAGTTCCACCTCCTCTCGCGCAACAAGGAGGAGAGCCGCAAGTATGTCGACCAGGCACTCGCCACCGACCCCCAGTATAAAGACGCCCTGGCCCTGCTCGCCAACCTCGAACTCATCGACGGCAACTTCGCCAAGGCCGGAGAGGCCATCGACAAGGCCCTCGCCGCTTCACCGGACAACGACAAATTCCACAACATCAAGGGCCGGGTGCTGGCCGCGGAGAACAAGTGGGATGAGGCGGAGGCGCAGTTCAAGAAGGCGATCGAGCTCAAGCCCGACCAGTTCGCCAACTACCGCACCCTGTTGATGCTCTACGAGCAGCGCAGAAACGAGGCGGCCGTACAGCAGCTGCTGACCACCATGGAGGCAAAATTTCCCGACAACACCCAGCTGCTGCTGATGCTGGCCGGGGTGCACCAGAAGAAAGGCGAGTTCGACAAGGCCGAGCAGACGCTGCAGAAGGCCATCTCCCTCGATAAGAATGCCGCCGGCCTGCGCCTCTCGCTGGTCGAGTTCTATAAAGGGCGAAGACAGTTCGACAAGGCCGAGGAAACCCTCAAGACAGCCATCGTCGACCTGCCCAAAGATCTCCAGTTGCAGACCGCCCTGGGCGAGTTGCAGTTTGACCTGCAGAAGTTCACGGAAGCACGGTCGGTCATGGACGGCATCCTCGCCGGCAACCCTGGCCATGGCGGCGCCAACTTGCTCAAGGCCCGCTTTCTCATCAACGAAGGCAAGAACGAAGAGGCGATCCAGGTCATCACTCCCCTCACCAACGATTACCCCAAGTGGCCCGAGCCGTTCTACTACTCGGCTCTGGCCCACCTCCGCATCGGCAAGGTGGAGCTGGCCCAGAAAGCCATCGAGATCGCCCTGCAGAACAACCCCGCCAGCGACCGCTACCACCTCCTCGCGGCGCAGATCCACCTGGTTCGCGGCAATGGCAAGGACGCCGAGCGTGAAGCGGGCATGGCTCTGGGTATCAACCCGCGCAACTTCGTGGCGGTCAAGCTCCTCACCCAGGCCTTTGTGCAGACCAAGAACTTCGACAAGGCGATCAAGATCATCGAATCCCTCGACGAAAAGGTCCTCAACCAGGATGCCGAGTTCCTCGGAGTGGCTGGCATGGCCTATCTTGGCCAGAAAAACCCCGAGATGGCCAAGAAGCATTTCACTGCCCTGCTCGCTCTCGCTCCGGATAACGCCAAGGCCCTCGGCATGCTCACCGCTCTGACCGCCGGCAAAGACCTCGACAAGGCCATCGACTTCGTCAAGAAGCACATCGCCGCCCATCCCGCCGGAGGTCACTACCTCCTGCTCGGCGACCTCTACACCAACAAGAGAATGTACAATGATGCCCTGCAGGCTTACGAAAAGGCGCAGGAGCTTCGCCCTGAAGACCCCCAGGGCTACATCCTCAAGGCCAACCTCCTCAACATGCTGGGCAAGAGCGAGGAGACCATCGCCCAGTTCAACGAGCTGCTGGCAGCGCAGCCCGACTCCATCCCCGGCCTGATGGGTCTGGCCACCGCCTTCGAGGGCGCTGGACGCCATGCCGAGGCCAAGGCCAAATACCAGCGGGTTCTCGAACTGCAACCCAACCTGCCCGCCGCCGCCAACAACCTCGCCTGGCTGATCGCCTCGGAGGAGAACGGCGATTTGGGCGAGGCCCTGCGCCTGGCCATGCAGGCCAAGCAGGCGCTACCCGATCAGGCCAATATCACCGACACCCTCGGTTGGGTACACTACAAGCGGCAGTCCTTCCCGCTGGCCATCACCCAGTTCCGCCAGGCCCTGGAGACGCGGCCGGAAGATCCGATAATCCGCTACCACCTCGCCCTCGCCCTTCACGCCAATGGCGAGACCGCTGAGGCGGTGACCTTGCTGGAAAAAGTGCTGTCAGAGGACACCCGCTTCAAGGAGCGGGAAGAAGCACAGAAGACGCTGAACAGCTGGAAGAAATAGCGTTGGGGCAAAAGGCCGCCAGGCCTACTTGCCGAGACAGAATTCGGCGAATACCACATCGAGGATATCCTCGGTAGTGGTTTCGCCGACGATAGCCGACAGGCAATCAAGACACTCCTGCACGTCGACGGCGAGGAGATCGTTAGTGAGAGCGGCCTCGAGAGAGGCGGCAAGGCGTGAACAGGCCTCCACCGCCTGCTGCAGGGCTGCCTGATGACGAAGATTGGGAACGCATCCCTCCTCCTCCCACTGACCGCCTTCCCCGGTAACGAGCGCGAAGATCGCCTCCTTGAGTTCCTCGATACCTTCCTGACGCTTGGCGGAAATGCTCAGCCACTGTTGGTTCATCCCAAAGGCTGAGAGATCGGGAAGGTTCCCGCCACAGAGATCGGCCTTGTTGACAACCGGCAGCAGCGGTTTGTGCCGCAGCTGCCGGTGGAGCTCGATATCCCCTGGGCCGATGCCACCTGCGCCATCGACGAGAAAGACCACCAGATCGGCGCTGTTGATCAGCTCCCTGGCCCGCTGGATGCCGAGCGCCTCCACTTCGCCTTCGGTCTCGCGGATGCCGGCGGTGTCGATAATGCGCACCGGAACGCCATGGACGTCGATGATCTCTTCGATGGAATCCCTGGTCGTTCCGGGGATGGCGGTGACCAGGGCCCGCTCCTCCTGCAGCAGGGCATTGAGCAGGCTCGACTTGCCGACGTTGGGCAGCCCGGCAATGACGATGGCCACCCCTTCGCGATAGAGACGTCCTCGCTCGGCGTTGGCGAGGAGCCGTCGCAACGGCTCTTCCACCTCCCCCCGCAGCACGTCGAGGAGTTGGCGATGATCGGCTATCTCCACCTCATCGTCGGGAAAATCGATGGCCACCTCGAGCAGGGCGCGCATGCGCGTCAAGCGGGCGCGGATTGGCTCGATACGCCGATAGAGCGCGCCGGCCAGTTGTTCCTGGGCAAGATCGACACCCTTGCGGGTGCGTGCGGTGAGGATATCGATAACCGCTTCGGCCTGGGTGAGATCGATGCGCCCGTTGAGAAAGGCCCTCTTGGTGAACTCACCGGGCGCGGCCAACATCGCCCCCTGGGAGAGAACCGTCTCGAGCACGGAACGCAATACCAGGTAGCTGCCGTGGCAGTGCAGTTCGACAACGTCTTCGCGGGTGTAGGTGCGGGGCGCGGCCATATAGACCGCCATGGCCTCGTCGAGGAGTTTGCCGCTGCGCGGGTCGTGCAGATGGCCGTAATAGAGGTGGTGGCTGTTAAACGAACAGTTTGAACTGCGGGGGCGAAAAACGGCATTGAGGATCGTCAGGGCCTGCGGCCCGCTGATGCGGACGATGCCGATGCCCCCCGCCCCCGGCGGTGTGGAAATGGCGGCGATGGTGGTCTCGCTGAAACCGTGCATCTCAGGTCTTCCTTGGAGAAAATCTCCTGCCAGCCGCGCGGCCGATGATGGCTAGGCTTCTCCGTTGGGCTTCTGGCCGCCGCCTCTGCCCTGGCGTCCCTTACCCTGGGGGCGTTTGCGGCCGCCTCCGCCACCGGGTCGGTTGCCCTTGCCAGGCTTGTAGATGAGAATTTTCTTGAACAGCCCGTCGCCGACCGAGCGGCTGCGGATTTCTTTGTCATCCTGGAAATACATGTGAATGACCCGGCGCTCCGAGGGGTTCAACCCGGGGAGGACCTGGGTCTTGCCATCCGCCTTCACCAAAGCGGCCAACTCAGCCGCTTTGGCCTTGAGGTCCTCGAGGCGCTTTTCGCGGAAGCTGCCGACATTGATGGAAATGCGCAGCCGTTCCTCGACTTTGCGGCTGACCATCTTGCGCAGGATATACTGCAGACTGTCGAGCACCTTGCCGTCGGGGCCGGCCAGGTTTTCCTCGTACTCGCCACGCAGGGTGCATACCACCGCCATGCCCTTGGTCTCGACCTCGAGGGTCGAGGGAAAACCCATCAGGGTGACGATGCGCTGCAACTCCTCGGTGACGAGGGCGACGCTCTCTGGCGAGGCGTCGCCTTCCTGCTCCTCTTCGGCGAGAAATTCTTCTTCCTCTTCCTCGTCGTCGTCGCGACGAGGGGCAGCAGACTGTTCATCGGGGGCAGCTGGCTCGACCTCTTCCTCTGCCACCGCCTCCCGCACCGCTTCCACCGAGACGAGCTCCTCAACGAACTCTTTCTCGATTTCCTGCGGCGCTTTCACCTGGGCACGGATATGGGCCTTCTTGCGGATCAGGCCGAAGATTCCGGTAGAACCGGTCTCGATTACCTTGATATCGAGGTTTTCCTGAGAGACGGCGAGGGCTTCACAGGCCTTCCTGATTGCCTCGGCCACATCTTTCCCGTAAAAATCGCTGGTATCGGAGGACATTGTTTTCCTTTTGCTACGCATCGCAAAACATTCCCGGCGCCGGCAAAGGGCGCCTTCTCTTCTCAGGCCGCGGCGGCGGTTTTCTTGCTTTCCCGGTTGATCAGCATCTGCTGGAGAATGGAAAGGAGGTTATTGACGAACCAATAGAGAACCAGCCCCGAGGCAAAATTGAGGAACATGAAGGTGAAGATGACCGGGAGGAACATCATGATCTTCGCCTGGGTCGGATCGGCAGAGGTGGGCGTGAGTTTCTGCTGAAAGAACATCGAGGCCCCCATGAGCAGCGTCAGTACCGGCAGACCGCCGAGATAGGGAATATCGAAGCCGATCCACAAGCGGTCGGGGGCGGAGAGGTCGCTGATCCACAGCATGAACGGGGCATGACGCAGCTCGATGCCCATGAGCAGCACCTTATAGAGGGCGAAAAACACCGGGATCTGCAGCACCATCGGCAGACAGCCGCCCAGGGGATTGACTTTGTAGGTTTTGTAGAGGTTCATCACCTCCTGGTTCATCTTCGCCGGATCGTTCTTGTACTTCTCCTTGATTTTGACCATCTTCGGCTGCAGTTTCTGCATGTTCTTCATCGACTTCATGCCCTTCTGCGAGATGGGCCAGAAGATCGCCTTGAAGAGGATCGTCACCAGGATGATGGCGACGCCATAGTTATGGCAGAAGGAATAGAACCAGTTGAGCAGCCACAGGGTCGGCTTGGCGATGATGTCGAACCAGCCGAAATTGATGGCCTTGTCGAGGTTATAGCCGAGGTCCTTGAGCATGGTCTGCTTCTTCGGCCCGTAGAACACCAGGTATTTGTACTCTTTCTCCGCGCCCGGCTGAAGGGAGTCAAGGTTTCCGGAAAGCTGCATGCGGGCGAAGTCATGATTGCCCTGCATGGTGAAGGACACCCCGGAACCATCCTGGGGAATGAGCCCGCACAGGAAATAGTTGCTCGAATACCCGGCCCAGTCGATGGCGCCTTGCAGAGTCTTCGGTCCGTCTTTGAAGTCGTCGGCCGGCACCTCGTGCAGCTGGCCGTTGACATAGGCCGCCGGGCCTGCGAAGAGAAAGCTTCCCGCGGGGCTGTCCAGGCCGAGGAAATACTTGCTCGCCAGGTGCATCTGCGGCATCCCCTGCAGCATGGCCTCAGAGGTGTTCTTCACTTTGACCTTGAGGTCGATAAGATAACTGCCACTGGTAAAGGTGAAGATACGTTCGACCACCAGCCCGTTGCCGGCCTGGGCGACCATGCGCAGTTCCTTCTTGCTCTCGCCGGAGGAAAGCTTGATACTCTGCTGCTCGCTGTTGTACAAGAGCTGCTGGCCGACCAGAGTCCCCCAGGAGAACTGCAGCGGCGCCCCCTGCTGGGGGTCGGTCTTGACCAGTTGCATCCCCTTGGAATCGGCGGCATGGGTCTCCGTATGCTCTTTGAGTACGAAGCTGCGCAAGGTGCCGCCGTCTTCGGAGAAGATCGCCGTATACAGGTCGGTTTCCACGGTCACTTCCCGAGGCTCCCGGTCATATTTCGGCGGCGCGGGCTGTGCCGGCGTGGCCGGCAGCGGCGATGCGACCGGGACAGCGGCGGGCTGCGTCGCGGCAGGCTGAGGTGCTGCGGGCTGGGTTGCCGGGCTGGTCTGCGTCGTCTGCGGGGCGGGGGCCTGTTGACCAAATCCGACAAAGAAGTACTGATAGCCGAGCAGGATGAAGAAAGAAATGAGAATGGCCCAAAAAGCTCTGTAATTATCCATTAATACGTACCGTAGAAAGTTGGCGACAGCGGGGGGATAGCGCGGCGGATTGCAGCGATGAGGGAAACGACAGGGTCACCGAACCGGGTCATAACCGCCTCGGCAAAATGGGTGGCAACGGAGAATGCGACGGAGGCCGAGCAACGTGCCCCGCAGAGCGCCGTACTTTTCGATGGCCTCGATGGTATAGGCGGAACACGTCGGATAGAAGCGGCAACTTGGCGGCAATAGCGGGGAGATGAGGTATTTGTACCCTCTCACCATGCCAACCAGAAGCTTTTTCAAGAAGTCGCTGCTCATCTTTCCACGTTGTTGGCAAGCCCCCGGCGCGACGCGACCAAGGCGGTTACCGCCTGACGGATATCACTGGGATGCAGACAGCGGAAGTCGGGCCGTACGGCGAAAACGATATCCATGCCGGGGGGATACTGCTCCCGCCATAGCCTGAAGGACTCCCTGATGATGCGCTTGAGACGATTTCTGTTGACCGCGCCACGAATGCTACGATGAACACTTATGCCCAGCCTGCTCTCCCCGCCGTCATTGCTGCGGCAGATGAGGGTGAAGCCTGCCCCGTGCAGACGCTTGCCCCGGCTGTAGACGTGTTCGAACTCGCTCCCCTTGCGCAGGAGAGCGCTTTTGAAGAGTCGATTCCCGGCCAATGATCAGGCGCAAAGCCGCTTGCGCCCTCTGGCTCGGCGGGCCTGCAGGACCGCACGCCCGCCACGGGTGCTCATTCTTTCCCGGAATCCGTGGGTGCGCTTGCGCTTGAGAATGCTCGGCTGAAAGGTTCTTTTGCTCATCTGTTACTTCCTCGCCGGTGGAACATGGCCACCGCTGCAGTTGAAGGTTTTGCTGGGCGCAAGAGGGAGCGTGTCGAACCTGCCCACCACTTTTCCGCCCTGGACTGCCCCGCCCCTCGCTGAGCAGGGGCGGAACGACAAATTACAAAAGCAAAATATTAACCACATGTCCAGGGCAGTGTCAAACCTTTTTGACGAAGCCGCCGCCGCGACGACTTGCGTAAACCCGACCACCATGCTATGTTTCGCCTGTTTTTTGCGCCAACTCTGCAAGTTTTCGTCGAGGAACGGACATCACGCGGATACGCCGCCATCGCCTGCTGCCACTCCCCGCCCCATGATCGCCAACTCCGCAAACCGCCATGGCCCCAACCGTACCAACAACCTATGAGGATATCGACTGGGCCGAGCTGCGCCGACAGGCCCAGAGCAAAAAAGGCTGGCGCAACAAAGGGCCCCAGGATTGGGACGCCAAGGCATCCTCCTTCGCCAGCCGTAACAAGAGTTCAGCCTATATCGACCTCTTCCTCGACCTCCTGCCCCTTGACCCGACCATGACCATTCTCGATGTCGGCTCCGGCCCGGGTACCCTGTCGCTGCCGCTGGCTGACAGGGTCGCTTCGGTTACCGCCCTCGACTTCTCCAGCGGTATGCTGGCAGTATTGAACGACCTGGCGCGAGAACGCGGCATCACCAATATCTCCACCGTCCACTGCGCCTGGGAAGGCGACTGGCAGGCCAAAGGCATACAGCCCCACGATATCGCCATCGCCTCACGGGCCATGGGCGTCGAGGACCTCGAACCGGCACTGCGCAAGATCAACGACTACGCGACCCAATATGTCTTCCTCAGCGACCGCATCGGTGCGACCCCCTTCGACGTCGCCGCCTTCGCCGCCGTCGGCCGCCCTTTCGCCGGAGGACCCGACTATATTTACACGGTCAACATGCTCTACACCCTCGGCATCCACGCCAACGTCACCGTGCTCACCCTGGAGCGGGAACTCACCTACCCCTCTATGGACGAGGCCTTCCGCTCCTACTCGTGGATGTTCAACGAGCTTGATGACGAGGAGAGCGAAGCTCTGAGAAGGTATCTCGAGAGCCGCATCATTAGGCGGGACGGCGACTCCCTGACGCTTGTCCGCGAGGACCCGCCCCGCTGGGCGGTCATCTGGTGGCGCAAGCAATAGGGCAACCCAGCCCAGCCGCCGCAATACTGCCTCTCCTCCCGAGACAAAGATCTATGAACGAACGATTCGATATAGTGGTCATCGGCGCCGGCCATGCCGGCTGCGAAGCCGCCCTGGCCGCCGCGCGCATGGGGTGCAGAACCCTGCTGACGGTCATCAACGCCGACACTATCGGCGCCATGTCCTGCAACCCGGCCATCGGCGGGCTTGCCAAGGGACATCTGGTGCGGGAGATCGACGCCCTGGGCGGCGAGATGGCAAAAAACATCGACGCCACCTCCATCCAGTTCCGCCGCCTCAATACCAGCAAGGGCCCGGCGGTGCGCTCCTCCCGTGCCCAGGCCGACCGCCTGCTCTACCGCCTGCGCATGAAATCGGTGGTAGAAAACCAGGAAAACCTCACCGTCAAGCAGACCATGGTCAACGGGCTGCTCGTTGACCATGAGACCATCTGCGGCATTACCACCTCCCTCGGCGAAGAGATCGGCGCCACGGCGGTGGTGGTGGCCACCGGCACCTTCCTCGACGGGCTGGTGCATATCGGCATGAAGAACTTCCCCGCCGGCAGGCTTGGCGACGCCCCGTCAAGGAGCCTCGCCGCCTGGTTCAAGAGCCACGGCTTCGCCGTTGGCCGCATGAAGACCGGCACCGTGCCCCGGCTCGACGGCAACACCATTGCCTATGACGACCTCGAGGTGCAGCACAGCGACCAGCCCCCGGCCCACTTCTCTTTTGCCTCGCGGGGGGGCTACACCCTGCCGCAGCTGCCCTGCCACATCACTTATACCAACGCCACCACCCACGAGATCATCCGCTCGGGCATCGGCCAGTCGCCGATGTATGCCGGGGTCATCAAGGGTATCGGGGCCCGTTACTGCCCATCCATCGAAGACAAGGTGATGCGCTTTCCGGAAAAGGACCGGCACCAGATCTTCCTCGAGCCGGAAGGGTTGGACACGGTGGAGGTCTATCCCAACGGTCTGCCCACCAGTTTGCCGCTTTCCGTGCAGACGGCGATGATCCACTCCATCAAGGGCCTGGAACGGGCGCGCCTCATTCGCCCCGGCTACGCCATCGAGTATGATTATATCGACCCCCTCGGCCTGCATCCTTCTCTGGAAACCAAGCAGGTGCGCGGCCTCTTTTTCGCCGGCCAGATCAATGGCACCTCCGGCTATGAGGAGGCCGCCGCCCAGGGCCTCATCGCCGGCATCAACGCCGTGCGCTATCGCAACGGCGAGGCCCCGCTGATCCTCGACCGCTCCCAGGCCTATACCGGTGTCCTCATCGACGACCTGGTAACCTGCGGCACCAAGGAGCCTTACAGGCTGTTCACCTCCCGGGCGGAATATCGCCTGCTGCTGCGGGAGGACAACGCCGATGCCCGCCTCGCTGCCATCGGCCACGACATCGGCCTGGTAAGGGAAGAGGACTTCGCCCGTTTCCAGCGTAAGCAGGAAGCCATCGACAAGGGCAAGCGGAGCCTGGAGACGCTGGGGGTCAAGCCGGGAGCAGAGACCAATGCGGCTCTTTCCGCCCTGGCCAGCACCGCCATCAAGCAGCGATGCTCCCTGGCCGAGTTGCTGCGCCGGCCGGAGCTTGGCATCGAATCATTCCTCACTCTGCCGCTCACCGCGGAGGAAATGGCCGAGGTTCAAGCCATCCTGGCCGGCGGGGTCAAGGAGGAAATAGAGCTGCAGGTCAAGTTCAAGGGTTATCTCGACCGGCAGGACGAGCAGGTGGCTCGTTTCAAGAAGATGGAGTCGGTGCTCCTGCCGGCTGATCTCGATTACCGCTCTCTGGCCGGACTGTCCAACGAGGTGGTGGAGAAGCTGACGCGCATCAGACCCCTCTCGCTCGGCCAGGCCTCGAGGATCTCCGGCATCACTCCGGCGGCCATCTCGGTGTTGCAGGTACACCTTAAAAAACTGGGCAAAAACTTTACCTCATAGGGCAGCCATGGCGCCACTCCCCTTCCCGCAGATCGACCCGGTCATTTTCAGCCTCGGCCCCTTCCACGTCCGCTGGTATGGACTGATGTACGTGCTCGGCTTTACCGCCAGCTACTACCTTGTTCGCCACCAGCTCCGCCAGTTTCGCCCGGCCCGCCTCGCGGAAAACTTCGAGAACCTCAACGTGCTGCTCATCCTGGCGGTGATCGTCGGCGGCCGTCTCGGCTACGTACTGTTCTACAACCTCGGCTACTATCTCGACAACCCGCTGGAGATCCCCGCCACCTGGAGCGGCGGCATGTCCTTCCACGGGGCCTGCCTGACGCTGATCGTCGTCGGTTTTCTCTATTGCCGCAAAAAAAGTGTGGATTTCTGGCAGGCCGCCGACCTCTACACCGCAACCGTTCCCATCGGCATCGGTCTCGGGCGAATCGGCAACTTCATCAACGGGGAACTGTTCGGCAGGGTGACGGCCATGCCCTGGGGCATGGTCTTTCCCGATGGCGGGCCGAGCCCACGGCACCCCTCGCAGTTGTACGAAGCTGTCCTCGAAGGGCTGCTACTCTTCCTTCTCTTGTGGAGCGTACGCCACAAGCCGTGGCAACAGGTGAGGTCATGGCCGCACGGCAGCATCCTCGCCCTCTTCCTCGCCGGCTACGGCTGCATGCGCATCATCGCCGAAATGTTCCGTGAACCGGATCCGCAGCTCGGTTTTCTCTTCAATCTGCTCACCATGGGCCAACTCCTCAGCATGGCCATGGTGGCGGCGGGGGCGAGCATCTGGCTTTTGCGCCGCCGCAGTGTGCACGGCGGGGCCATCGCCGCAAAAGGTCGCTGAACTGGCAACAGAACTCTCAAAAACGACGACGCCCTCTTTCGTGGCGAGAGAGGGCGTCGTGACAAGCCTGAGATACATCGGTGAGGCCTGTTACTTCCTTGTGCCTTCCAGGAGATGTTACTCCGGATTGATGTCTTTTCCGGCTACTGCACCTTGTCGTAAAGATTTTTCGCCGGCCTGAATTTGACGACATTATGCGAGGGAATGACGATGTTCTGGCCGGTCTGGGGGTTTCTCCCCTTCCGCTCCGCCCTCTCCACCACCCGAAAGGAACCGAATCCGGTGATGATGACCTTTTCTCCTTTCTCCATTGCATTGGCCATATAGCCCAGCACCGTGTTCAAAGCCTGCTCGGCCTGCGCCTTGGTAATGCCCCTCGCGTCCGCAATCGATGCTACCAGTTCACCTTTGTTCATGTCTACCCGACCTCTCTCGAAGAATGACCATATGTTACTTGCCCGAATTACCTGTATTTTCTAGCGGTTCCTCGAGAAAAAACAATCGTCGGATATACCGTATTTTTTCTAGGTATATATACCTATATCAAGATACCAAGTCGGCATCGTTCAACAAAAGAGCCCCGCTCTTGGGGGGAGTTACAAAAAAAATCTGCAAGCCAGAAAAAAAATACCGATCTGTCGCGTCTTCCCGACCCCGGGCAGGGGCCGCTCAACCCTGGCTGCGCTCTCCTCCGCAAAGATGGCGAATTGCCAGTTGCACCAGCGGCACATCGGCTGGGGCCCACTGCAGAGCAGGGAGTTCTTCCGCAGACAGCCAGAGGATACGGTCGTGATCGACGGGCGCTAAAGACCCTGCGACGACACTGGCAAGATAGGCAATAAGGCGCACCCTTTTATCACCGTAATCGTGTATCGATTGCCCAAGATACTGGCCGATGAGGCAGTTCAGCCCCAGTTCCTCGTCGAGTTCGCGCTGCAGACAGCCCTGCGGGCTCTCCCCCGCTTCAATCTTACCTCCGGGGAACTCCCAGTAGCCAGCGAGGTGCAGGCCAGGTCGGCGGCGGGCGGTCAACACCTTGCCATCGGCGATGATAACCGCCGCCGCGACGTCTATTGCGGCCCTTTCGCGGTTCATTGCTAAAAGGTGTGCAGGTGAAGGCTGTTGATCGGGGTGGAGCGTGCCTCGCCGACGACCGCTGACGAAGCGATGAGAAGCGAACGGCTCATTCCGAGGGGACGAAACCGTGGCGGACAGCGTAGTTGACCATGTCGACGCTGTTCTTACGATTGAACTTGCGGAGGAGGTTGGAGCGGTGGTGGTCGATGGTGCGCTGGCTGAGCTTCAGCCGTTCGGCCATCTGCTTGCTGGTGTAGCCCTTGACCACCAGTTGAAGAATCTCGTGCTCACGGCGGGTCAGCCCCTGGAAGGGATTTTTTCGCTCGTTGCGGTACATGGATATGACATCGTCGGCAAAATCGGCCGCCATAAACGGCGAGATATAGCTCTTGCCGGAGAGAACCTTGTCGATGGCCAGCAGCAGTTCCTGATCCGAGTCATCCTTCATCAGATAGCCATCGGCCCCGGCCGACATGGCATTGTAGAAGTACTGCTTGTTTTTGTGCATGGTGAGCATGAGGATCTTGATCCACGGGTAACGCGACTTGACCTTGCCGATGGTCTCCATACCGCCTATTCCCGGCATGGCGATGTCGAGAATGATGAGGTCGACTTCCCCGCCGGCAAGCGACTCCATGAGTTCCTCGCCGCTGCTGGCCTCACCGACCACCTGCAACGAAGGATTGGCGTTGATGATGCGCTTGATGCCATGCCGAATCAGGGCGTGGTCATCGGCAAGCAAGATTCTGTAACTTTTCGAAGAAGGCATCGTCTAGCCCCAGCTTTGGTTCACCGCCGGCCCTGCCTGACCGATATCAGCGCGTCCGTTCCCCGCGGATGTGCAATTTCTTTCAGCATCATAACCATATATCTAGAAAAAATGCAATTTTTCACGAGCGCAAGCGATAAGTCTCGGCTTTTGCAGGCCCATTTACCGCCCCTGAAAAGACGTGGGCCACTGTCCTCCCACGATGATGGAGCCCTATGAAAGATTGCCAAATTCTCCTTGGCCCGCTACTATGAGCGATCCGGTCGCAAGTCGACCCACTGCCATCCGCTGGAAGCAGCCCCTGAACCCACCCCCACGCCCCGAGTTCATCTCATCCCTCGCTATGCAGCATCCCCACGCCACCTCTTCCGCCCTGCCAGTATCCTGGCAGGAATGCCAGGAACGCGGCTGGCACGACCTCGACATTCTGCTCATCAGCGGCGATGCCTATGTCGACCACCCCTCGTTCGGCATCGCCCTTATTGGCCGCCTGCTCGAAAGCCACGGGTATCGCGTGGCCATCCTCGCCCAGCCGCGCCATACCAGCCTCGATGACTTTCTCCACTTCCCCCCGCCACGGCTCTTCTGCGGCATCAGCGCCGGCAACCTCGACTCCATCGTCGCCAACTACAGCGGCAATGGCAAGGTGCGCGACCACGACGCCTATTCCCCCGGAGGGAACCCCTGGTTTGGGGAGACCCAGGAGCGGGCCCAGCGCCGTCGCCCGGACCGTGCCTCAATGGTCTACGCCAACGCCGCCCGCGCCGCCTTCCCGGGAGTGCCCATCATCCTTGGAGGCATCGAGGCCTCACTGCGACGCTACATTCACTACGACTACAAACAGGAAAACCTGCGCGCCTCGATCCTCACCGACGCCAAGGCCGACCTGCTCGTCTACGGCATGGGAGAGCGGGCGGTTATCGAAATCGCCGCCCGCTGCCAGCGAGGGCAGCCCCTGACAGGTATTGCCGGAACCTGCATCCGGGTCACCGACCGCGAACTCGCCTCACTCTGCCCGCAGTTCGAGGGCAAGAGCACGCGCACCCTGCTCCTCCTCCCTGCCTGGGAGGACATCCAGGCGAGAAGGGACCTCTTTCTCGATGCCGAGAAACAGATCGACGACCACGCCAGGGCAGCATCATCGCGGCTCGTACTGCAACGCCAGCAGCACCACTGGCTCCTCCAGTACCCTCCCCAGCCACCGCTGACCACTGCTGAGCTCGATGCCCTCTACGACCTGCCCTTCACCCGACGGCCCCACCCCGGCACCGCCGACATTCCCGCCTATCGCATGATCCGCGACTCGGTGACCATCGTCCGCGGCTGTTCCGGAAACTGCTCGTTCTGTGCCATCACCCGCCACCAGGGGGCGGCGGTGGTCTCGCGCAGCAGGTCCTCGATCATCGCCGAGTGCCGTCGGCTTGCCGCCATGGACGATTTTTCCGGAACCATCAGCGATCTAGGTGGCCCGACCGCAAACCTCTACGGCACATCCTGTGCCATCGGCACCTGCAAGAAGCACCAGTGCCTCTACCCGCAGCTCTGCCCCAACTTGCAGACCGACGAAGGCGCCATGCTCTCTCTGCTCGAAGAAGCGACGGCCGTCGCAGGCGTCAAGCACGTCTTCATTTCCTCGGGGCTGCGCATGGAACTCCTCCTCAAGACTCCGCGACTGCTCGAAACCATCCTCGACCGCCATACCCCGGGAGCCTTGAAGATCGCACCGGAACACAGCGACGCCACGATCCTCGCCCTGATGAACAAGGAGCCCCACGCCCTGCTCGAGCGCTTCGTCGCCACCTGCCGGCGCATCGCCAGAAAACTCGGCAAGAACATCGAGCTCACTCCCTATCTGCTCCTCTCCCACCCCGGATCACGACCGGAGTCGGTGGAACGACTGGTCGCCGATCTGCGCGTGCTGAACCTTTCCCCGCGAACCTTCCAAGATTTCACCCCCACTCCGGGAACGCTCTCCACCGCCATGTATGTTACCGGCAAAGATCCACGGACCTCGAAAAGCATCCCGGTACCGCGAAATCGTTCCGAACGTATGCGGGAAAGAAAGATCCTCGAGGCCTGCCTGAACCACCATGGCGGCCCACCGCGCAAACCTGGCAAGGGAAGACGACAATGAAGACGGGGGGACCGCGCCGCGGACCCCCGGAGAGACCTACCGCGCCGGACGGCGGTAGTAATAGTTCTCGTAGTAGGAGGAATTCTTGCCGAGAACCCGAGAAGCGACGGGGTTGGGGCGGTGCCCGTTGAAAACCACTCCGAGGATCTTCTCCTTGCCGATGTCTGCCACCGCTTGCTCGAGATGGGTCTTGCCGGCCACCCCTTCACGAACGACAAGGATGACCGCATCAACGACATTGGCCAGAGTTATCGCCTCGGAGGCGACCATCAGTGGAGGACAGTCAAAGACCACGAAACGATCGGGATATCGCCGCGACACTTCCGCGACCAGCTCCTGCATGCGCGTCGAGCCAAGAAGTTCTGCGGGGTTGGCTGGCGGCTCGCCGCTGGTGAGGATGGACAGCTTGTCCATCGAGGTTTTGCGAATGTAGGAAGACAACTCTCCCCGGTGGCGCAGATAGTCGGCAAGCCCGCCTTCTCTGGGGAGCCCGAAGAGTTCCGCCAGGGTGGGCAGACGCAGGTCGCAGTCTACCAACAGGGCGTATTGATCGATGCCCTGGGCCAGCATCACGCCAAGGTTGGCGGCAACGAAGCTCTTGCCCTCCTGGGGCTGCACTGAGGTGACGAGAATAGTGCGTGGCGTAGGACGGCCATCCGGCGGCATGAGGATTTTCGCACGCAGCACGCGAAAAGATTCGCTGGTTGTCGGGGAAAAATTCACCGCTTGCACCAGACGAGCATCCCAGCTGACCGAATCGCCCTCGGCGGATGATTGCGCCAGTGGTGGCGCCTCCGAGTCGCGCCGAGATGTTTCGGCCGCCGTCGCCACCTTGCCCTCCGCGCCTTGAGCAGCGTCGTGGCTGGACTTCCCCTCATTTTTCGAAAACATTCCCATGATACCCTCGTTTCACCCCATTCCCAGTTGGCCTGCAAGGTAGCCCAAAGCCGCCTGCAGCCACCCCTTATGATAGGCATACGCGACGAACAGACCATCGAGGACGAGGATGGCGACCACCCCCGGCACGAGCCAGCGCCGCCAGGATGGCCGCAGCGGCGGCAGATGGAAAGCGCTACTGTCCCCCGGAATATGCAACTGCTCGACGGCCTTGCGGACTAACTTCTCGTCGACCTCGGTCTTGCCGCGGGCATAGGCGACACGCAAGGCGGTATCGCAGAGGATATTGATCTGCCGCGGATTGCCGCCCGTCGCCTGATAGATCAGCTGCAGGGCCTGATCGGTGAACAGCCGTGGATTTTTCCCCCCGGAGCGGCTGAGGCGAAAGAGCACGTACTGGGTGGCCTCCTCCGCGGACAGCTGCTCGAGATGATAGCGCACGGCAATACGCTGACTGAGCGGCGAAAGCTGCCTTTCGTTGAGTCGCTCAAGCAACTCCGGCTGACCGACGAGAAAAATGCTGAGCACATCCTTTAACTCGGCCGCCATATTGACCAACAGGCGCATCTCCTCGAGCAGGTCGGTGGGCAGTGCATGGGCCTCGTCGATGATCAGCAACACACGTCGGTTTGACTTTTTACACTGTTCGAGAAGCTTTGAAAACAGCACGAGAAACTTGGCCTTGTTGCCATCGAAGAGCAGCCCAAGCTGTGCCGCGAAATAGTAGAAGAAGTCGTCGAGTTCGAGCGTCGGGTTGGAGATGACGCACACGTAGCCTGGGTTTTCCAGGGTCTTGGAGAGGACATTGAGGAGGGTGGTCTTCCCCGTACCGACACCCCCGGTGAACAACAGGAAGGCCTTGTCGGATACCACCCCGTGCTTGAGCACGGCGAGGGCGTTTTTATGCCCCTCGCCGAGAAAGAGCATGTTGGAGTCCGGGGTCAGCTCGAAGGGCTTACGCTCCAGGCCAAAATGTTCCCTGTACAAGGTACCGCTGTCAGCGCTAAATAACGACATAACCTTTCAACCAAACGGCTGCGAAAAGGGCCACCACCCCCGCTGCAAGGAGCAGAAGGAGGAGGAAGATCAATACGGCCTTCCTTTTCCTGCGTTTGGTCTCGGCTGCGATTTCAAGATAGGGAATGGTGGTCAGCAAGGTGACGCCCAGGGCGGACTCGACGACCTCCGGATCCCGCAGCGTCCCATCGAAAAAATCGAGAGTAAAGGCGAGCCCGAGCCCCAGGCCAATGCCAACGGCGAGGGCGACACCAATAATCTTGACGAAATCTGGCTTGATCGGCTTTTCCGGGGTACGGGCCGGATCCTCGATCTTGAACTGGCTCCCCTTCTGACGCCGTTCGAGATTGAGCATCGACTTGGCTTCGAGGTCCTGGGATACGAGGTAGTCGTAATGTCGTTTCAGCTGGCCGTATTCGCGGGTCAAGGCCGCCCACTCCGCCTCGCGGACCGGTGCGGCGGCTATCCACTCCTCGACCTCGGCGATGACCTTCTTCTGACGCTCTTTCTCGGCCTTGATCGCCTCGATATTGAGAAGAATGTTCTTGCGTTGCGTTTCCAACTGCAGAGTCACCGAGTCGACACTGCTGCGGTCGATAGCGCCGCGATTACCATCCCGGCCGTCTTTCGCACCTCCCTTGACGGCAGCCGCGCTGCCTCGCTCCGTCACCACTTCGTCCTCGAGTTTGGCGATGATCACCCGCAGCCGTTTGACCTCGGGATGCATCTCGGTATAGCGGCTGAGCAACTGGTCCAGCACCAGACGCGCCTTGGCAAGGCGGGCCTCGGCGCTCATCGGAACCTCCTGTTGTGTCCCCTTCCCGGTTTCGGCCTCCCCCGCCGCCGCCAGTTGCCGTTCCGCTTCGAGCAC
This sequence comes from uncultured Desulfobacterales bacterium, assembly GCA_937915545.1. Taxonomy (GTDB): domain Bacteria; phylum Desulfobacterota; class Desulfobulbia; order Desulfobulbales; family Desulfocapsaceae; genus Desulforhopalus_A. The sequence continues at coordinate 529,511 of CALGIJ010000019.1, read as the reverse complement.
CTTCTGGCGATTGACGATCTGATCCTGGATAAGCACCGCCGTACGTTCCAACTCCTGGATACTGATCTGCTGCTCCTGATCCTGTTTCTGCAGGGCGATGAGCCTGGCCACGTTGGACTCGCGCTGTTCCGGCAGCTCGTTGAAGTGCTGCAGCTTGTAGTCGCGCATGGCGTTTTCCTTGCGGTCCATGGCCGCCTTGGCGCTCTCCAGTTCGTTGCTGGTATAGGAGGAGGTCTCCGTGGCGCGTTCCTCGCGGTATTTGAGGTTCTCCTCGATAAACTTGGCGGCCAGGGCGTTGGTAACTTTGACCACCTTGTCCCGGCTATGATGATTGAAGGCGATTTTGAAGATATCTCCCTTTGGAGAGGGAACTATATTGATATCCTTGCGCATCTTTTCCACCACATCCTCCATGGGCAGCCGTGCCAGGAGTTCGGGGTAGAGAGAAAGGTCGACGATGAGCTTTTCGAGGTTGGTGCGGCTGGTGACCACCTGGGTTAGGGTGCTGACGATATCGCGGATGCGGGACGACTTGTCGGCGGACATCTTGCCGGCCGAGATCATCTGCTGCTCATAACTGAGCAAGCTGGAAGCCTGAAAAACCTTGGGGGTTTTGAGGTACACCCCGAGCCCCACAGGCAGACTCAAGAGCAGCAGGGTGACGATCAACACCTTGCGTCGATAGAGCAGATCGACATATTTCTGAACCAGGTGACGCTGAGTCGAATCCATCGGCAGGTAGGGACTTGGGGAAGAGATTGATGGGCAGCAGCCCGGCAGAAAGGGGCGGCAACCGCAAAAACATGGCCATCCCTAGCAGTTATCAGCGAACCATAGACCATTTGGCTGTCTTTTTCAAAACAATTACGGATCGCTACCCAATTCTCTCAAAGCGGACAGGAGCCTGGGCCAATCAAGGAGAGAGGGTCGGGAAATCCTCGGGGGTGAATGGAACCACCTGGGAAATATCGGGGGCGTCGAAGGCGATCATCGCCAGGCGATCGATACCCAGGGCAATCCCGGCCGCCTCCGGCAGGTGCCGAAGATCGTCGAGGAAGACCTCGGGCATTTCCATCTCTGTACCACCTGCGGCATGAATGGCCTTTATCTCCTCAGCAAAACGCTGACGCTGCTCCACATCATCGTTAAGCTCGGAAAAGCCATTGGCCAGCTCCACTCCACCGATATAGAGCTCGAACCGTTCGGCGAGCTGCGGGTCGCCAGGCTTGGGCCGCGAGAGGGAGGCCAGGGCCCGGGGATAATCATAAAGAAATGTTGGACATCCCTGCCCGAGATGCGGCTCGACATACTCGCAGAGCAGCTCGTCGAAGCAGTCTTCGTGCAGCGCCGCAGAGAGAGGGCGCGGGGAATAGCGCGCGAAGGCTTCCGCTACCGTCATTCCCTGCCATTCACCATGGACATCGATGGAGGGAAATATCGACCGCAAGCCGGTAGACTCGACGCGGCGGGGGTCCTGAGGCCATTCCCGCTGCAGATAGCGGCACAATGCACGGCAGTCGGCCATCAGCTGGCGGTAATCGCAGTCACTGCGATACCACTCGATCATGGTGAACTCCTCGAGATGCCGCCGCCCCCGCTCCCCTTTGCGGAAGCAGCGCCCGATCTGAAAGATCGGCGTGCAACCGCGGGCGAGAAGGCGCTTCATGCACAGCTCGGGTGAGGCCTGGAGGTATTGCCCCTCGGCTTCTATCAGCTTTATGTGTCGTTCGGGGATGGCGAGGGGCAGACGAACCGGAGTATCCACTTCGAGAAACCCCTCGTCTTCAAAAAACCTTCGTACCAGACGAAGCAGGGCTGCACGACGGTGCAGCCCGGAGAGGCCGAGCACTGCGCCTTACTCTTTGACCCGGGTGACATACTCCCCGGTGCGGGTGTCGATCTGGATCTTGTCGCCTTCCTCGACAAAGGGCGGAACCTGCAGAACGTACCCGGTCTGCACCGTAACAGGTTTGGTGTCGTTGCCGGAGGTATCACCCTTGGCCCAGGGATCGGCCCGTGTCACCAGGAGGTTGACGAAGATGGGAATGGAGATGTCGATGGGCCTGCCACTGAAAAAAAGCACCACGACCTCCATGTTTTCGAGGAGGAAGTTGACATTGTCGCCCATCTGCTCGCGGGTGAGGCTGAGCTGTTCGAAGTTCTCGGTATCCATGAAATGGAATTCCTCGCCCTGATTATAGAGAAACTGCATTTTTCTCTCGTCGAGCTCGGCCTTTTCGAACTTGTCGTTGGAGCGATAGGTCTTGACCAGCTGGTTGCCGGAAATCATGTTGCGCATTTTGCAGCGGTACAGGGCCTGGCCCTTACCGGGCTTGGAAAACTCGAACTCGGTAACAATATAGGGCGAGCCCTCAATCTGTACTTTGAGGCCCTTGCGTAAGTCAGAGGCGGAATACATCGTCTTTCTCCATTGTCTCTAAGATTGAATCGTTGAGTGCCCATTTTCTCGTTGGCGCCATGTCGTATCGGCAAGCGGGACGAATGCGGGGAAAAAGGCAGCAAGCAAATGAAAAACTCAGCATTATACTTTTGCACCTGCTACTTCCGCAAGCAAAAAAACTCAGTTTCCCGCCAAGATCGCTTTCAGGACTCTCCCGAAGAGACGATCCACCCACCGCAGCCGGCACTTTTTCAGTGCACCGCTGCCGACTGCGGGTATACTGACACGGTGTATAGCGCGAGGCAAACATTATGACCCTTATCGGCGTTCTTTCCGACACCCACCTTCAGGCCCCTGACAGCAGCTTCCGGCAGCGCTGCCTTGCCGCCTTCTCCGCCTGCGACCTCATTGTCCACGCCGGAGATCTCACCGACTATGGCATCCTCTCTGTTTTTCCTGAGAAGGAGGTCATTGCCGTCAGTGGCAATATGTGCAACTACGTGACGCAGCAACAGCTGCCGGAGCGGCGGCTCTTTTCGATAGCCGGCCATACCATTACCGTCACTCACGGAGCCGGACCGCGACACAATATCGTCGACAGGGTCTACAACCTCTTTCCCGAGGCCGACTGCATCATCTACGGGCACACCCATGTCGCCGCCATCGAGAGGATTGGTGGGACCTGGCTACTCAACCCCGGCAGTTTCCAGGGCAGCGGTCGCCACGGGTCCCCTGCCTCCTATGCCATTATCCGCATCGACGAGAGTGGCCTGCACCCTTCCCTGCACACTCTGCCCCCCACACCATGAAGACCTTGTGGACACCATGGCGCATCGAGCATGTTCGGGGTCTGGCAGCCAAACCACGCCACTGCCTCTTCGAGCCGGAAGGTCATGACAAGCAGGACAAGGAGCAGCTGCTCCTCTACCGCGATGCCACAGTGGTCGTCCTGCTCAACCGCTTTCCCTACAGCAATGGCCATCTCCTCGTCGCACCCTGCCGGCACGTCGCCTGCATCACCGAGCTGAGCCCGGCCGAGGCGGCCGACCTCACTCTCATGGTGCAACAGGCCACCGCCATTCTCAGGAGCAGGCTCTCGCCGCAAGGTTTCAATATCGGCTGTAATATCGGCGCTCCCGCAGGGGCGGGCATCGCCGACCACCTGCACTACCATATCGTCCCCCGCTGGCAGGACGACCACAATTTCATTACCGTCATCGCCGAGCTGCGCACCATTCCAGAGCATCTCCTCGCCACCTTTGACAGGCTCGGCCCCGATTTTCTTGCCATCTCCTCCCGTTGACCACCCATGGAAGCCATCACCAAGATCACCCCCATGCTGCAGCAATATCTCGAGATCAAGGCGCAGCATCCTGACGCCATACTCTTCTATCGCATGGGCGACTTCTATGAGATGTTCTTCGATGACGCCATCAAGGCCTCGAAAATTCTCGGTATCACCCTGACCTCGCGCAGCAGAAAGAGTGACGAGGTCCAGGTGCCGATGTGCGGCGTCCCCTATCATGCCATGTCCGGCTATCTGGCGAAGCTCATCCGTGCCGGGCAGCGGGTAGCCATCTGCGAACAGGTCGAAGACCCTGCCCTAGCCAAGGGAATCGTCAAGCGCGAGGTCATCCGCGTCGTCTCGCCGGGGATCGTCACCGACGATCAGCTCCTCGACGGCAAGGATAACAACTATATCTGCGCCCTCCACTTCATGGCCGGCGCCTCGCCTTTATGTGGTCTCGCCCTCCTTGATGTCAGCACCGGCGAGTTTCTGCTCGGCGAGTTCTCCGCTGCCGAAGATGATAACGGTCTGTTCGACCAGTTGCTGCGTTTCACCCCGGCGGAGTGCCTCTGCCCTGCCGGCGACAACGCGCGATTGACCCATCTCCTGGCACAGCTTGAACTCGCCCTGCCGCAGCTCTGCGTCACCCGTCGCGATGACGAACTCTTTCATTTTGATAACTGCCAGCAGCTCCTGCTCGACCATTTCCGCATCCTTTCCCTCGACGGCTTCGGCTGCGGGCGCTTCACCGCGGCGATAAGCGCCGCCGGGGCCCTGCTCCATTATATCAACGAGACGCAGAAGACCTCCATCGACCATATCGACAAGCTCATCCCGCTGGCAACCGACTCGATTCTGCTCATCGACGAGTCGTCGCGCCGCAACCTCGAGCTCACCGAAACTCTGGTTGGTGGAGGCCGCCAGGGTTCCTTGCTTTCAGTCCTCGACCTCACCTGCACGCCGATGGGTGCCAGGCTGCTCAAGGCCAACATCCTCGCCCCCCTGCGCGATCTGTCGCGTATCACCGCCCGCCTTGACGCCGTCACCTGTTTCTTCAAGAATGGCGCGCTGCGCAAAGAGCTGCGCGGTCTGCTGGAAAACGTCTACGACCTCGAACGGCTCAACAGCCGCATGATCCTTGGCGTCGGCAATGCGCGCGACATGCTCGCCATGAAGGTATCGCTGGCCCGTCTGCCAGCCATCGACGCCGTGCTCGCCCAGTGCGACACCGCCAGACTGCGGCAGATACGCCACATGTTCGACCGACTCGAAGACCTCCATCAACTCCTTGAATCAGCCATCAACCCCGATGCTCCGGTCAGCCTTCGCGAAGGGCACCTCATTCGCTCCGGCTACAATGCCGAGCTCGACGAACTCGTGCTCCTGCTTACCGACCAGAAGCGGCTCCTCCTCGATCTGGAGAACCGCGAGCGGCAGAGCTCTGGTATCGCCAAGCTGAAGGTGGGATACAACAAGGTATTCGGCTATTTCATCGAGATCGGCAAGAGCCATGAGGCCAAGGTCCCTGAATCCTATATCCGCAAGCAGACCCTGGTCAACGCAGAGCGCTTTATCACCCCAGAACTCAAGGCCTTCGAAGAGAAGATCCTCGGCGCCGAAGAGCGGCGCCTCGCTCTCGAGTATCAGCTTTTCGTCGACATCCGCAACCGGTTGACCGAAAACTCGAACCGCATCCAGCAGGTCGCCCGCCTGTTGGCGCAACTCGACTACTCCTCCTGCTGCGCTGAAGCTGCCTGCAAGTTCAACTACCGTCGACCGGAAGTGGACGATGGCGAGGAGATCACCATTGTCGAGGGCCGCCATCCGGTGATCGAGCGGACCATGCCCAGCGGCAGGTTCGTCCCCAATGATCTCCGTCTCGACCAGCACAGTGAAGAAATCCTCATCATCACCGGCCCGAACATGGCCGGAAAGTCGACCGTACTGCGGCAGACGGCGCTGATTGTGCTCATGGCCCAGATGGGTTGCTACGTACCCGCCGAACAGGCAACCATCGGTCTTGTGGACAGGATCTTCACTCGCGTAGGCGCCATGGACAACCTGCGCCGCGGACAGTCAACATTCATGGTGGAGATGAGCGAAACCGCCAATATCCTCAATAACGCCTCCGATAAAAGCCTGGTCATCCTCGATGAGATTGGCCGGGGCACCTCGACCTACGACGGCCTGTCCATCGCCTGGGCGGTGGCAGAGGCCCTGGTCGAAAAGAACGGCAGGGGAGTGAAGACGCTGTTCGCCACCCATTACCACGAGCTTACCGAACTGGCCAGAACCCATGTCCGGATCAAGAACTATTCAATCGCCGTCAGGGAGTGGCAGGGCAATATCATTTTTCTCCACAAACTCGTCCAGGGCGGGGCCAGCAGAAGTTATGGCATCCAGGTGGCAGCGCTTGCTGGCGTTCCCTCCGCAGTTGTCAACCGCGCCAAGGAGATTCTCAGGGAGATTGAAATGGGCGATGTCCATCACCGAGGTGGCCCTCCGCTGCAAACGGGAAAGAGTCGAGGAACAAGGCGGGCGCCAGAACAGCTTCCTCTCTTCCCACCACCTGGTGATGCGGTCAGGGACTATCTCAAAGGTCTCGAACTCGACCGTTGCGTCCCCTTAGACGCACTCAACCACCTCTATACGCTGCAAAAACTTACGAAACAGTGACAACTGGCCACAGTTTTACGCCCAGCACCCTGGTGCTGAAGCAGCTGGCTGTTCTGGCTTCCTGCCGTCTCTTCTTCAGCCAGGAGACATGAAGAACAGGGCAGGTGTTGTTTATTCAAGCCTATTTATTTTGCCATGGCCGCGGGTTTCCTGTATAATGCCGCGAATTACGACCACATACTCGTCTTTCAGGGCACCTCTCCTTTATTTCGCTCGAGCTGACCGACCAATCTCCGTCCTCAGGGGTAATGATGCGTCTTGCGGTACTTTTTCTGTTCTTCTGGTCCCTTCTGCCATCTCTTCCGGCGGTGGCCCAGCTTACAGACGACAGCAAAGACACCGCTCCTTCGGCAGCCAGGCTGTATGAAGAGGCCAAATTTTTCTATAACCAGCTGCAGAGCGACGCCCGCCTTTCTTCTTCCCGAGAGAACTGGCTCAAGGGAACACGCAATTTCCGGCGCATCTACCTCTCCAACCCCAAGGCGGATGTCGCCCCTTCCTGCCTTTTCATCCTCGGCAGAATCTACTCCGAGATGTACGACCGATTCCAGAATGGGCTGGACCTCGACGAGGCTATCTCCTACTACCAGCAGACCTCCAGGCTCTTTCCACAGCATCGGCTGGCCGACGATGCCCTGATGGCCCTTGGCCAGATCTACCTCGATAAAAGATCAAACCCGCCCAAAGCTGCAGAATACTTTAGCGAAATCGTAACTTCCCATCCCAACGGGGACATGCTTCCCAGCGCCGAAAACCTCCTCAAAGTCCTGTCGCAGGAACACGATATCGCGCTCCCCAAAGTCATGGTTTCCGCATCCGGCGACAGTAAGCTCAGCTATGTCCTGCCTGTCAAATACTGGTCTTCAGACAATTATACCCGTGTCGTCATCATGGCCTCGGGACCAGTGAATTACAAAGAAATCCTCCTCGAAGAAACGGCCAACACTCCGCGGAGGCTCTATATCGACTTCAAGAAGAGTTATATCGAACCTCAATACCGCGCACCGGTACCCATTGATGACGGGCTGCTGAAGCGTATCCGTACCGGCCAGTTTTCACCCGATACTGTGCGAGTCGTCCTCGACATCGAGTCCATCTCCAGCTATAAAATTTACAGCCTTCCCGACCCATTCCGCGTCGTCGTCGATGTTCGAGGCGAAAAGCTTGTCACAACTCCTCTCCCAGCCGCTGCCGTTGCCCCAACTCCTGCCTCCTCCGTTCCATCATCAGAGGCCACTATCAAGACGCCCCAAACTGCCGCCCCCGACAGCTCCAACACAGTGGCCGTTGCGACGGTCTCTTCGTCTGCCGAAAAAGCGCCGACAAAGATCAACGAACCCAGCACTCCCCCTGAGATTGTCACACTGCGCGAGACGAGGAAATTTACCATTTCTCCTCCACAGAAACCCGCGCAGGTCGCCAAGGTGGAACCAATTCCCCAGAGCAAGCCTCTATCACTGGCTCAACAACTCGGTCTCGGGGTGAAAAAGATTGTCCTCGACCCAGGCCATGGTGGCAAAGATCCGGGAGCCATGGCTTTTGGTATGAAGGAAAAGGATATCGTCCTCGATGTCGCCAAGCGTCTTGCTCCCATGCTCGCAAAGGAGTTGGGCTGCGAGGTCGTTCTGACCAGGAAGGACGACACGTTCATCTCCCTCGAGGAGCGCACCGCACTGGCCAATACCAACAATGCCGATCTCTTCATTTCGCTGCACCTCAACGCTCATCCTTCTGCCAAAGTGAGAGGCCTGGAAACCTATTTTCTCAATCTCACAACCAATGCGGAAGCGATGCGCGTCGCAGCCCGTGAGAATGCCACATCCACCCACCAGATGAGCGAGTTGCAGGACATTCTTGCCGACATCATGAAAAACTCGAAAATCGACGAGTCCTCTCGACTGGCACAGCAAGTTCACAACTCGATCATCACCAAGGATGACAAAAAAAGCTCTGTCGACATCAAGAATCTCGGTGTCAAACAGGCACCGTTCTATGTGCTTATCGGTGCACAAATGCCTGCCATCCTCATCGAGTTGGCTTTTCTCACCAACGACAAGGATGTCGAAAATCTCAAATCGCCCGGTTTCCTCGAATCCATCTGTCGGGAAATTGCCGAAGGCGTCCGTTCCTACATCAACGATACCAGTGCCCAACTGCGCTAGTTACCGCAATGTTTGCGCCCTTGCAGACTGTGGTCGGGTCCTCACTCTTCCTGCATCATTCCCTCTAGCGGCGTAGCGAAAGGGTCCTGGTCGTCCCTTGCCGATTTTCAAGAAAAGCGTCTTTTCGGCATCCACACCTACAAACGCAAACAGGCGCCATCCCTCTTCAGAGGGACGGCGCCTGCTTCATAAACCTGAGTCGAACGTTGATCGACTATGTACTATTTGAGATTTGCTACCTTCAACCGAGCCAACGCCCTTTGCAAAGCTACTTCCGCGCGCCTGCGGTTAAAGTTTTCGGTCTGCTGCGCAGCTTGCGCCAGCCGCCTTTCCGCTCTCTCCTTAGCTTTGAGAGCTCTTTCCACATCGATCTCACCCCCTCTCTCGGCGCTTTCGACGAGAAAGGTGATCTTGTTGTTCGACACCTCGCAGAATCCTCCGCTTACCATCAGACTCTCGCGCTTGTTGCCGATCTGATAGGTCAAGGTGCCGATCTTGATCGTGGAAAGAAAGGGAGCATGGTTAGCCAGTACACCGAAGTCCCCTCCAAACCCCGGCGCATTAACGATATCGACATCTTCGTTAATCTTTGCGCCAGCCGGGGTGACGACCTCAAGTCTTATCTGCTGTCCCATTTATCCTTCCCCTTGGATGAGTGTTATGCCGCGCTTTTGGCTTTGGCATCCTTGGCGACGGCTTCATCGATCGATCCCACCATGTAGAAGGAGTTCTCGTTGAGATCGTCATGCTTGCCCTCGAGAATTTCCTTGAAGCCCTGAACGGTGTCGGCAACTTTGACGAACTTGCCAGCCATACCGGTAAAGACCTCGGCCACAGTGAACGGCTGAGAAAGGAACCTCTGAACTTTACGAGCCCGGGATACCAGCTGCTGATCCTCTTCGGAGAGCTCGTCCATTCCAAGAATGGCGATGATATCCTTAAGGTCCTTGTATTTCTGCAGGGTCACTTGAACTCCGCGAGCTACCTGATAATGATCCTTGCCGATAACGTTCGGATCGAGGATCCTCGAGGTTGAGTCAAGGGGATCCACCGCCGGGTAGATGCCAAGCTCGGCGATCTGGCGGGAGAGAACGACAGTTCCGTCGAGGTGCGCGAAGGTTGTGGCCGGGGCGGGGTCGGTCAAGTCGTCAGCAGGAACGTAAACACACTGAACGGCGGTGATAGATCCTTTATTGGTAGAAGTAATCCTCTCTTGAAGGGCACCGAGGTCGGTAGCCAGAGTCGGCTGGTAACCAACCGCCGAGGGGATACGTCCGAGAAGCGCAGACACTTCCGAGCCAGCCTGGGTGAAACGGAAGATGTTGTCGATGAAGAGAAGCACGTCTTGACCGGCCTCGTCACGGAAGTATTCAGCAGCGGTCAACCCGGTGAGAGCGACGCGCGCGCGCGCCCCCGGAGGTTCGGTCATCTGTCCGTACACCAGGGCGGCCTTGGGAAGAACGCCTGATTCCTTCATTTCGTGATAGAGGTCATTGCCTTCACGGGTTCTCTCGCCAACACCGCAGAAGACCGAGATACCGCCGTGGTGCATGGCGATGTTGTTAACCATCTCCATCATGATAACGGTCTTGCCGCAACCGGCACCGCCGAACAGACCCATCTTGCCACCGAGTGGGAACGGTACGAGAAGATCGATAACCTTGATACCCGTCTCAAGGACGCGCACCTCGGTGTTTTGCTCGGTAAACTGCGGAGCCTCACGATGGATCGGCAAAGCCTTGGGAGAGCTGATCGGGCCAAGCCCGTCAACCGGACGACCGACGACGTTCATGATGCGACCGAGGGCGGCTTCGCCGACGGGAATGGTGATAGCCTTACCACTGTCCTTTACTGCCATGCCGCGCACCAGACCGTCGGTCTGGTCCATGGCGATGCAGCGGCAGACGTTATCACCGAGGTGCTGTGCGACCTCGATGACCAGATTGTCCTCTTGGTCATTGATACCGGGATTGGTAACAAAGCAGGCGTTGAGAATATTCGGCAATTTGCCGGGCTCGAACTCAACGTCTACTACAGGACCGATGACCTGCGTGATTTTTCCTATTTTTTGTTCGCTCATTGGGACTTACCTCTCCTCAAAGTCTGAAATTATCACAAATGATAAGTGTTTACTTAAGGGCTTCCGCACCGCCGACAATATCCATCAGTTCGCTGGTTACCGCTGCCTGTCGTGCCTTGTTGTAGATGATGCTGAGGCTCCTCACCATATCCTTGCACGCGTTGGTGGCATTATCCATCGCCGTCATGCGTGCAGCGTGTTCGCTCGCCCCGACTTCGAGCATTGCGTGATAAACGATGACGTTGAGGTATAGTGGCTGCAGAACATCCATGATTTCTTCGGTAGAAGGCTCGTAGATGTACTCACCTGAGAAACTTTTCTCCTTCGCCGCCTGCTCGGTTGTCGGCTGAACCGGCAGCAGAGACGATACGGCTGGAACCTGAGCGGCCACCGATTTGAAATTGCTGTAGATGATCTCGACCTTGTCACTAGCCCCGCTGAGAAACTGTGAGGCGATGTCCGTTGCAACTTCTCTGGCGTGGAACATCTGGAAGGAACTCATGATGTCACGATAGCTCTTTCTGACACAACCGGTCTTGCCGAGCAGCTGAGCACCCTTCTTTCCGACGCATACGAAGCTGACCTTTTTGCCGGCAGCTTCGTATTCTCTTTTCATCTTCAAAGCAAGTTTGATGATGTTGGCATTGAAGGATCCGCACAGGCCCCGGTCGGAAGTGACTACGACGATTTCAACGGTTTTGACATCGCGAACCTCCATCAGAGGAAAGCCCGTGGTATTGGCTCCCCCCGACAGGTTCGACATGGCCTCGTTGAATTTGGCAGCGTAGGGTCTGAACGCCTCCATCTTCTCCTGGGCGCTGCGGAGCTTCGCCGCAGCAACCATGTTCATGGCCTTGGTGATCTGAGCCGTCTTCTTGACGCCCGCGATCTTCAGTTTTACTTCCTTTAAACTCGCCATATCTTGACCTTTTCGTGATTAATTAAGACCTTTGGACGCCTTGAAAGTATCACCAAAGCTGGTCAACACCTTGTTGAGTTTCTCCTTGATCGGGTCGGTGAACGCCTTTTCCTTGGCCAGATCGGTAAAGATGCTCGGCTCGTTGGATTCGATATAGCTGTACAACTCCGACTCGTAGTCGGCCAGGGTGTCAACCGGCAGCTTATCCAAGTAGCCATTGGACCCGGCATAGATGATGACTACCTGCTTCTCCATCGGCAACGGCTGATATTGGGGCTGCTTGAGGATTTCCACCAGCCTTTCGCCGCGGGTCAGCTTGGCTTGGGTGGCAGCGTCAAGATCGGAGCCGAAGGCAGCGAAGGCGGCCAGTTCGCGATATTGAGCGAGGTCGAGACGAAGGGTTCCTGCAACCTGCTTCATCGCCTTGACCTGAGCAGCGCCACCAACGCGGGAAACGGAAAGGCCGACGTTGATCGCGGGACGCACACCTGAGAAGAACAGGTTCGGCTCGAGATAGACCTGACCATCGGTAATGGAGATAACGTTGGTCGGGATGAAGGCGGACACGTCGCCGGCCTGGGTTTCAATAATCGGCAGAGCGGTCAGAGAACCAGCGCCCAGGGAATCATTTACTTTGGACGCGCGCTCGAGCAGACGGGAGTGGTTGAAGAAGATGTCGCCGGGATAAGCCTCGCGTCCCGGCGGGCGGCGAAGCAGCAGGGAGAGTTCGCGGTAGGCGACGGCCTGCTTGGAGAGATCGTCGTAAATGATCAGAGCGTGCTGGCCGTTATCACGGAAATACTCGCCCATCGCGCAACCGGCGAAAGGAGCGATATACTGCATCGGGGCGGGATCGGAAGCGCAGGCGGAGACGACGGTGGTGTATTCCATGGCACCGTGCTTGCGCAGCGCCTCGACGACCAGTGCGACGGTGGACTTTTTCTGGCCAACGGCGACATAGATGCAGTGGATATCGGTATTTTTCTGGGCGATGATGGCATCGACGCAGAGGGCAGTCTTGCCGATCTGCCGGTCACCAATAACGAGCTCGCGCTGCCCGCGGCCGACAGGGGTCATGGCGTCGACAGCTTTCGAACCGGTGTAGCAGGGCTCGTGTACGCCTTTTCTGGCGATAACGCCGGGGGCAAGAACCTCGATCTTGGAAAAGAGATCGGTCTTGATCGGCCCGAGGCCATCGATGGGGGCGCCGATGGCGTCGACGACGCGACCTTCCATGGCCGGTCCAACCGGAACCTCGGCAATCCTGCCGGTCCGCTTGACGATATCGCCTTCCTTGATGCCGGAAACATTGCCGAGAACGGCGCAGCCGACGTTGTCAGCCTCGAGGTTGAGGGCAAGACCCATAATCCCGCCGGGGAACTCCAGGAGTTCCATGGCCATGCAGTTCTGTACCCCGTAGACCCTGGCGATACCGTCACCTACCGAGATGATGGTACCGGTTTCCTTGAGATCTATGCTGGTCTCGTAGGCACCAATCTGATCTTTGATAATCTGACTAATTTCCGCGGCTTTGATCTGCATCTATTCTCTCCCCTTGATGGATTCTTTTAAACCTGCAAGTTGCGTCCTGATGCTTCCGTCCAGAACCAGATCGCCGACCTTGGCGATGATCCCGCCAATGATCGTCGGATCAACACTGGTCGAGAGCTTGACCTTCTTGCCTGTTAACTTTTCTAAAACCTTCTGTACGTGAGCCTTGAGCTCATCGTTCATTTCCACTGCCGAAACGACGTTACCGTGGCAAATGTTCTTCGCCCCATCGACCATGCCCTGATAGGCCTCGGCAATCTCCGGTAGCAGTCCGGCGCGTTTCTTCTGCACGAGCAGGTTGAGAAAGTTCCCGACCACCTTATCGACGCCCATGGAAGCGACGATGCCCTGCATCACCTTTTCCTTGACATCCATGGGGTACAGGGGATTGGTAACCGCATCGGCGACCTCGGGGAGGGAAACAAACAGTTCCGCCAATCCCTGAAGCACCTCGTTGTACTGCTCGTAGGTCGCCTGATCCTGGCCTACCGCAAAGATGGCCTTGGCGTAACGTCTTGCGAGGATTGTCTGTTTCACTGTACGGCCCCCACTTTGGCTAAGTAGTTATCGATGATCTTCACCTGGTCGTCCGCGGTGAGATTGCTGACGATGAGCTTCTCCGCCATGACCGCAGCCTGTTCGGCAATATCATTTTTCAAGGTGCGACGGGCCACGGTCAACTCGTTTTGGATGGCCATTTCCGCCGAACGCTTGAGGTCCTGAGCTGCCTGCTCGGCCTTTTCGAGGATCTTGGTCTTTTCGATTTCCGCCTGGGCTACAGCACGATCGACAATCTTGTCGATCTCCGATTCCACCGAGGCGAGCTTAGCCTGGAATTCGTTATAGGATTTCTCGGCTTCAGCCCGTTTACGCTGCAGTTCCTCGATCTCGTCCTGTATTCCTTTGCGGCGAGCGGCCAGTCCCGCGCCGATGGGCTTGGCACCGAACTTGACGAGAATGATCACCAAAGCGATGAAGTTGACAATCCTCCAGCCGAGATCCTTGATCTTCGCCGGGGAGAGACTCGACGAGACATGACCACCATCCGATGCCGCCGCATGACTGTCGACCGCCGGTGCGGCCGCGTCCGAAGAAGCGTAGCAAGGGATATTGCCGCAGACAAAGAGAAGGGTCAGGACAATGACCCCTATAAACCCGGTTAAACTCTTTACTTGCTTCATGTTAGAGGCTCCTCCCGAGAATTTTGCCAGCCATCTCCGCAGCGAATCCATCGAGATCACCCTGCAGGCTGGTTCTTGCGCTGTCAATCTGTGCCCGCAGTTCGGTGAGACGGGCCTCCTTGGCAGCATCGACCTCCGCACGAATCTTGGCAATCTTTGCGTCCCCTTCCGCCTGGGCCGAGGCCCTGGCTGAATCCAGAGCGGCTTTGGCCTTGCCGGAAGCCAGCGACATCTTGGCATCGACCTCTTCCTGCCGCTGTTTGGCATTCTTTTCAAACTTCAGGATGTTTTCCTGCATGCCCTTGATCTTTTCAGATCTCTCCCGCAGGATGTTCTTTATGGGCTTGTAAAGAACTCCGTTGAGGAGAAACATGAGCACAACCATGTTGACAATCTGAATGAACAGTGTGATATCCGTCGTAACCATGTCCGCTGCTCCCGCTTAACGAAAAAAACTATAAAACTCTACATCCATCGCGATGATGGATGATGACCGCAGTCTCATATCCCTACTAAATACCGACTAAAACGACAGGATTTTGGCTGAACCGCCATTCACAATAGCAGAAAATTCTTACTGTATATATATAGCTCTGTCAACTACTTTATAGGGCTCGGCCGCCCCGCGACGTGGGGCATGGCACCACGTCGCAGAGACGCGTCCCTTCCTCACAATTTCGCGGAAGCGTTTAGCGCCGGACCAGCTTCCTGACGATTTCCGGCACCGCCCGCACCGCCTCGCCAATCTTGTCGGTCATCGGACCTCCGGCTTGAGCCATGTCTGCCCGGCCGCCGCCCTTGCCACCGACGATCGCCGCCACCTCGCGGACGAGATCCCCGGCTTTGATCACCGCAGTCAAGTCCTCGGTGACCACTGCCAAAAGCGCCACTTTGTCGGCAACGACCCCGGCGAGTACAGCCACCCCTGAGCTCAAGCGGTCACGAACGCGGTCTCCCACCTCGCGCAGCGTCTTGGCGCTGTCCAGCGCGATCTCCGCCGCCACCACCGCCAATCCTTCCACGATAGGCGGCTGCTCGAGGAGGCCGTCGAGGTCGACGCTGGCCAGCTGACGGGAAAGTTCGGCGACCTGTTTCTCAAGCCCCTTGTTCTGCGCCATAAGGGCGGAGATCTTGTCCGTCAGCATCGCCACGTTACCGACTCCAAGCAACTCAGCCACCTTCTTCTCGCGTTTTTCCTGTTCACGGACACTGGCATAGGCCGCCGCACCGGCCAACGCCTCGATGCGTCGCACACCGGAGGCGATACCGCTCTCGGCAATGATACGGCACAGCCCCAGTTGCCCAGCCGCCGCGACGTGGGTGCCGCCACAGAGTTCCTTGCTGAAATCGGCGAGCGAGACGACGCGCACCTTTTCCTCATACTTCTCGCCAAAGAGGGCCATGGCGCCCTCCTTGACCGCTTCCTCACGATCGACGATGCGTGTGGCCACGGCCGCGTTTTCCCAGATCTGCCGGTTGACGAGCGACTCGACCTGGGCAAGCTGTTCCTCGGTGAGAGGAGAAAAGTGCGTGAAGTCGAAGCGCAGACGGTCCGGACCAACCAGCGAGCCAGCCTGCTTGACATGATCGCCAAGTGTCTGGCGCAGGGCACTGTGAAGAAGATGGGTGGCGGTGTGATGCACCGCCGTGGCGAGGCGCCGCTCCCGGTCGACGGTGAGGGTGATGTTCTGTCCCACCGAAAGCTTCCCTTCGCTCACCTCCACCTCGTGAAGGACGATCTTGCCTGCCGCGGTTGTCGTCGCCACCACATGAGCCCGCCCCCCTGGCCAATGCACCTCGCCACAGTCCCCCATCTGCCCACCAGACTCGGCGTAGAAAGGCGTACATTCGACGAACAGCCGCCCTTTTTCGCCACAGTCGAGGGCATCGACGGCAGCGCCGTCGCTATCGAGCAGACCGGCGACGCGAGTGTCGGCTGAGAGCGTATCGTAGCCGACAAAGGTGCATGTCTGGCCGGTTGCGGCGAGGTGCTTCACCCCCTCGTCGAAAAGCTTCATGCCCTCGCCTTTTCGCGAGGATCGTGACTTTTTGCGCTGTGCCTCCATTTCGGCCGCGAACCCGGCCTCGTCAAAACCCAGCCCCTTTTCCAGAGCGATATCGCGCACGATGTCGAAAGGAAAACCGAAGGTGTCGTACAGCTTGAAGATGAAGTCACCGGAAATGACCGTCGCCTTCCCGGCAACCATCCGGGCGATCTCTTCGTCGAGGAGGGCAAGGCCGTGCTCCAGGGTTTCGCGAAAGCGTTCCTCCTCCTTGGTGACAACCTTTTCGAGCAGCGCCGTCGTCCCGTGCAGGTGGGGGTACGCCAAGGCCATTTCCTCTACCACCGTGCGACAGACTTCGGCCATGAATGACTTGTCGAGGCCAAGATGCTTTCCGTAACGGACGGCACGGCGGACGATACGACGCAGAACGTACCCGGCGCCCTCATTGCTCGGCAGAACCCCATCTGAGACGAGGAAGGTGGTGGCGCGGGCATGGTCGGCGATGACGCGCATCGCCACATCGTCCTGAGGGGCGCGGCCATACATCTTGCCGGAGAGATCCTGAAGACGGGCGATGATCGGCTGGAAGAGGTCTGACTCGTAGTTGTTGCGCTTACCCTGGAGCACCGCCGCGACCCGTTCGAGGCCCATGCCGGTGTCTATGCTCGGCTTCGGCAGCCTGGTCATGGTACCGTCGGCACTGCGATTGAACTGCATAAAAACGAGATTCCACAGCTCGAGAAAACGGTCGCAGTCGCAGCCTAGAGCACAGTCAGGCCGTCCGCAGCCTGCCTCGATGCCCTGATCGATATGGATCTCCGAGCAGGGCCCGCAGGGGCCGGTGTCACCCATGGCCCAAAAATTGTCCTTTTCGCCCATGCGCACGATCCGCCCCTTGGGCAGGGTTTCCACTTTTTCCCACAGCCCCCAGGCCTCGTCATCGTCTTCATAGACGGTCACCCATAACTTTTCCGCGGGCACGCCCAGTTCCACCGTCAGAAACTCCCAGGCGAAGCGAATCGCCTCCTCCTTGAAGTAGTCGCCGAAGGAAAAATTGCCGAGCATTTCGAAGAAGGTATGATGGCGAGCGGTATAGCCAACGTTCTCGAGGTCGTTGTGCTTGCCACCGGCACGGACGCAGCGCTGGCTGGTGACGGCGCGGCTGTAGTCGCGTTTGTCCTCGCCCATGAACACCATTTTGAACTGGACCATGCCGGCATTGGTGAAGAGCAGGGTCGGGTCGTCCTTGGGTACAAGCGAGGAGCTCTCCACCAGGGTATGATTTCTCTCAGTGAAATACTGCAGGAACCTGCGGCGGATTTCGTTTCCTTTCATAGGGTTTTGCGTCTCTGGTATGGGTGGAGAAGTTCGCCCGCGCCCGCAGGGCTGAGGGCTTAGGTGGTTATGCATTACGTAACGTCTTCCCGCGGCGACAGCGAGCGTACCACGCCCTCACCTTCCTTTGGCCTTGCTGCGGGCGCACATCTTAGCCGATGATCTGATCGCGGGCGACGATCAGCGGCAGAATCTCTTTAAATTCTGTGGTGCCGGCCTTGCCCAGCAACTCGTAGACGAGCATCTCCGCAGGACCGACGATCACCCCGGCAGCAGCGAGGCAGCTCAGCCCGGCCTGATGGTCACTCTCGCGACGGGCCGACACGCCATCGGAGACAACCCACACCCGCAGTCCTCGCGCCAGCAGCGCCATGGCCGTCTGGTAGACGCAGATATGGGTCTCGACGCCAACCAGGGCGACGGTGTTCACCGTCGTCGGCAGAGCATCGAAGAATGTGGCCGTCTCCCTGTTGGCCAGGGCGTTGAACTCGGTCTTGTCGAACCGAGTCATCCCCTCCGCCAGAGCCTCGAGAGGTGCCACATAAGGCCCCAACCCCTTGCTGTACTGGGTGTTGGCGACCACCGGCAAATGCAGGATGGCGGCACAGCGCATCATCAATTCCACCGTTGCGGTCACCCGATCGGCTTGATGAATCTTCGCCATCAGTTTTTCCTGGACATCGATCACCTGCAGACAGACGTCCTGCGGAACGAGCAGTTGATGTCTCATAGGCCACCTCTTCGTCGTTTGCTTGCTGGTGAAAACCGCACTCACTTAAACCGTTTCCCCGCGCGGATTCAAGTTCAACGTGGTGAAACCGGCAAAAAACACCCCCTCCGGCAATCACCGCCTTCGGCCCCGGCGATAACAAAATCCGCATTTGCGACTTTACAAAAAGCGGACAACTATTACATTAAAAGATGAAATACAACCTCTGGAGACGACCTATGCAGGACCAACAGATCGATGCCATGGCCAAGCTGCTCAAATCGATGTCCCACCCCATTCGGCTGAAAATACTCTGCCTGCTACAGGACAAGGAGCTCTCGGTGGGCGAGATTCGCGCCCAGGTGAAAACCACCAACGCCAATATCTCCCAGCATCTCAACATTCTCCGCGGCCAGGGCATCATCGATTTTCGCAAGGACGCCAATTTCATCTACAACAGAATCAGCGACAGACGCATACTCGAACTCATCAAGAAGATGCACACCCTCTTCTGTCCGAGTATGTAATGGCGCAGGTCGCAACGCACGTTCAGGAGTCGAAAATGGTCATCAACGACTGGATTCACAGTATTGCCGGATTCATGATCCTGCTCAGCCTCTCGCTCGGCACCGCCGCCAGCCCCCTCTACCACAGCAGCTACTGGCTGCTGCTCACCGCCTTCGTCGGCCTCAACCTGCTGCAGTTCGGCTTCAGCAAGTTTTGTCCGCTGGGGCTCATCCTCAGGAAAATGGGTGTGCCGGAAGAGAGGCGGTAAACTGAGCGGTATGGGCCGCTAGTCAACGGACATGGTCACCCCGCAGGAGGCCTGCCAGCAGCAGCCAACCTCGGAACACTCCTGGCGTTGTCGAAAACAGGGGGCATTCCCCTCCTGTAACTGAATCCGGCAGATAAGCTCTGCCAGTTTCACCCCCTTCTCCTGGGGAACACCCAGCGCCAGCGCTTTTTTCCGCGCCAGGGAAAAGAGTTTGGGTCCTTTCCTGTAACCTTTGTTGCGAGACATCCATCTACCCCCTCTATGCCATCGATCTCCGGCCAGCCCGCGGCAGTTCTCCCCGCCGGCCGCTCGTCGCAGCTCGCTTGCCGCCGCCTTTCCCCTGGATGGCGGCCCCATGTCCCCCGCGCTCCCCTGCCTTCGGGGAGCTTCACTCCTCCCTAAATGGGCAGGATGTGATACTCCTCGATGATCGGGTGCACCCCCTTGAGCACCTGACCGTTGCGCCCGTCGATGGAGATCGGATCGCCGAAGGAGATGCGTTCTCCGGCGATCTCACAGTACTGTTCCATCTCGTAGACCTTGAGACTGCGGCAGCCGACGACGCAGGTCTTCTCGAGGCGCACCGCCACCACTGAAGCGTGGGAAGTCTGCCCGCCACGGGAGGTGAGCAGGCCGTCGGCCTGGCAGATGACGTTGATATCCTCCGGCACCGTATCCTGGCGGATGAGAATGAGGGGTGTCTCCGGGTCGCTGCGGCGCAGCTGGCGGATATTGTCTTCGGTAAACACCGCCCGACCGGAAAGCGCCGAGCCGCACACCCCGACCCCCTTGCCAAGATGGGCTTTCTCCAGAATGGGGCTTTCGACGAAAACGTTGAGGTGCTCTTTCTTCTTGATGGTGATCATGTCCCGGGTCTGGAGGATATAGAGCGAGTCGGCGTCGGGGCCCTCGAAGGTGAACTCTATTTCCTGAGGATTCCATCGTTTTTCATAGACGAGCTCCCGGGAGATGAGCAACAGCTGCTCGTAGATGTGCGGGAAACGGCGCTCCAGGGTTTCCTCCTCGGCACGGCCGTCGAGCCTGGCCTGCTCGATGGAAATGGCATGGCTCGATACCAGCCCGGAGACGATATCCTCGCCCTGGTCGCCATAGGCGTAATCGCCCCACAGGGCAACGCGGTGCACCTTGCGGTAGGGGTGGGCGGTGAACACCACGCCAGAACCAGCGCTGGCGCTGCGGTTGCCGAAGACCATGGTCTGCACGATCACCGCCGTGCCCCATGAGTCGGAAACATCCATGATCTTCCTGTATTCCACGGCCTTTTCGGTGTCCCAGGAGTCAAGCACGAGCTGGATCGCCTCGATGAGCTGCAGCCACGGATCTTCGGGGATCTTCAGACCTTTGTCGCGGGTGAGGCGCTGATAATCGAGAGCCAGTTCGCGCATCTGCGCCTCGGAGAAATGGCGCTTGAGGCTGACCCCGTGCCGTCTCTTGGCGGCATTCATGAGCACCTGAAACTCCTCGCGGCCCACCCCGCAGATCATCGCCCAGGACTGCAGAAAGCGCCGATAGTTGTCCCATGCGAAATAGCCGTTGCCGTGGTTGGCGATGACATCGGCGATGAGATCCTCGTTGAGCCCGACGTTATGGACGGTAGCCATCATCCCCGGCATGGAAATGGCCCCGCCGCTGCGCACCGAGACGAGCAGCGGTCGCACCGGAGAACCATAGATCTTGCCGGTCATTTCCTCGATCTCGGTCAAGGCATGGCGCACCTGCTGCATGAACTCCTCCCGGGTACGCCGGTAGGTGAACAGAATGTTGCGGCATCGGAAAATCTCCGTGGTCAGCACGAAGGCCGGCGGAACGCGGATGCCATCGCCGCTGAGTGTTGCAAGGTTATAGCCCTTGTTGCCAAGGTGGACGAGGTTGTGGGTATAAGGATTGGGGCGGTGAAGCATCGACAGCACCCGCTCCGGGTTGTAGGTCATGAGCAGATCGAGACGGTCCTTGTCGAGAAGATCCTTCTGGTTCTCAAGGGTCTGCAGGATACGCAGGATGAAATTGTCGAGATGCTGCAGGCCGAAGGTCGAAGAGATAACTTCGCGGAAGAACACCTCGGAGAGGCGCTGCACCGTCGTCCCCACCTCGTCCTCGTCATAGAAATTTGCAAATTTCTCAAGGAGATTGTCGCGGCCGATCTGCGGAATGATGATCGACAGATTGTTCTGATGAATATTGGTGTAGAAGGCGTAGATGACATCCTTCACCCCCTCCGACATGCCGCGGAAGATATCGAGGTACTGGGTGTAGGAGAAGCGCCGCACCTTGAGCGAGGCCTCGAGCAGCGACAGGTAGGTGGAGAGGCGCCGCGAGGAGATGCCATCGATGGCTAGGGCGCGGAGGAAGAGGCGGATACAGCGGACGATATCGTAGAAGGTAGCCTGGGTGATGATCGACAGGTTGACCGTCTCCGGCAGCTTCTCGAGGTAGAGATTGGCGAGGTTCTCGAGGCGGAAGGTCAGACTCAGGGCGTCGAACTTGCGTTCCTTGTAACGGCCGTAGACCGAGGGGATGTCGGCGGCGATATGCCGTTTGTAATAGATATCTTCCTGGGCCTCGAAAGTCTCAGCGGAGAGGATGATGGTCTTCAGCCCCTCCAGGGCGGTGAGCAGGGCCTCGAGGCCCTTCTTGGTGTCTCTGTGGTCAAGGTCGGCTATCAGACGCTCCATCTCCGGGAAGCCATCGTTGACCGCGTGGTCGATCTCTGCGCGCAGCTGCTGTACGCCGAGGTTGTACTTCTTGTAGAGCAGCTTGTACATGCGCACGAGCAACTCGAAGCGGCGCACCTCGTGGCTCTTGAGATCGGTCTGCCGGCCAAGGAACTCGCCGATCACTTCGAGGTCGATGGCCAGCAGGTCCTGAACCCGGTGGATGCCCAGGCCCGGCCAGAAGCGGGCACTGAGCTGGCGCAGGTCGTCGACGTATTCCCCTTCGGCCCCCACCTGGCGGTAGACCTCCTCGGGAATGTAGGGGATGAGCAAGGATTTGTCGCCAGTCTTCCAGAAAAGGAAGATGGCCTGGACGAAGTCGACGATGAGGTTGGAGCTCTCCACATGGCCCTGCTTGCGCAGGAAGTGGATCAGCCGATCCTGGCGGCGGTGGATCTCGTCGAGTTCGGTGGAGACGTCGCGCAGTTCACCCTCGGAGCCGATCTCGTTGAAAAACACCGGCATCAGCTTGGCGAACTGCTTGAGCAGGTTATAGATCGGCGCGATGGGATGGTTGAGCAACTGGGTGATATCGCGCTGGAAGAGGTCGGTGTCCTTGATGCACGTCCCGGAGAGCTTGAGATGGATGATCAGCGCCGAAAACAGCGTCGAACACCACTTCGGCTCGCGCATGATGAGGTAGAGCCAGACGCGGATATTGGCGAGGTGCGCGGGATTGGCGAGCGGCTGCCAGTTCTCGTCGACGCCGACCACTCCGGCATGCTGAAAGCCGAAACGCACCACCCCCCAGAGAAAGGCCTCGACCATACGGCTGTTGCCGCGGTCGAAGACCTCGCCGCCCAGCACCTGGATGCACTGCAGAGAGGTGTGGGGAAACTTCCGCACGTTGGCCTTGAGGAGCTTGAACGTGGTGAGGAGGAACTCCTCAATCTCTTCGAAACTCTGCTGACGAACAAGATGCACCAGGCTGCGGTTGATCTCGCGCAGGGTCTCCTCGTGGATGAGGGAGAGCCCAGTGGTGTCCATGATCTTGAACAGGAAGAGGAGCTTACGGTTTTCGTTGAAACGCTGGCTGCCGCTGTCGTGCTCCTCGTCACCTCCGCTGAAGGCTCCCTCGGCCTCCACCAGCCTGGCGGGCATGGCCCGGTAGTACTTGACGATGTCGAGATGCTCGGGATATTCCGTCATGGCCCGGATCGCCGCCGCCGGGTCCCGCTGCAGATCAAGGCCACCGACAGCCGCCAGGTGCTCTTCCATGGCGCTATGGGAGATGGCCTGGAAAAGCCCGGCGGAATGAAAATCGCCGGCCGGGATGGAACAGCGTCCGAGAAACCAGGTAAGCGGGTCATCCTCGCGCAGCCAATAGCGATAGCAGGCAACGTGGATGGTCTGCAGGAGCTGCGCCAGCGGCAGGAAATCGAAGGTGGCTCGGCCACCCTCGCACAGGCTGAGGAGATGTCTGGCGATCTTGGCGAACGGATGCTGCCCCTGGGCAACGTGCATGAGGATCTGGCGATCGCCGCGCTCGAGTTGGCTGAGGCGGCGCAATACATCGTTGAGTTCGGCGGAGAAGCGATTCACCTCGGCGACGGTGAAGCGCCCCACCATACGGTCGAGCCAGGCCATCAGCGCCGCCACCGCCTGAGGAAGCATGGTGGCGTCGCGCGAGGTTTCGTGCAGGGCGGTGAGGAAGAGCCGCGAGAGTCGTGCGAAGGCCTCCGGCCCGCGGGGGTGGACGAGATAGTGGTTGCCGTTCTTCAGGGCGAAACTGCGCAGCTGCGGCAGGATGATGCGCCAGTTGCGAAAGCGGTGACAAACCTCGAAGAGGAGTTTTTCCAGGGTCGAGTGCAGCCCCTTGTATTGCTGCACCACTTCCAGCAGCACCAGCAGGTCATCGTCGATGACCACCTCGGTGGCGGTCTCCCGCAGGTTGGCGCGCAGGGCGTCGGATTCGATGACGGGAGAGTGGTCGGCTGACTCCATGGAAACTCCGAGGAGATGGATGGTTGTGGAAACTCTGTGACTCCCTGGCGAATATAATGAACTCGGTCCCGATGTGGCAAGGAAGAAAAAAAACGCCCCGACGGGTAAAAACCCGCCGGGGCATCTTCAGCATGCCAAAAGGGGACTGCGCCGTTCAGAGCGCCTTATTGGCCTCCATGTGCAGGATCAGGTCGAGCATGCGGTTGGAATAGCCCCACTCGTTATCGTACCAGCTCATCACCTTGACCGAGCGGCCAATGACCTTGGTGCACTGGGCATCGATTATGGAGGAATGGGGATCGCCCTGGAAATCGATGGACACCAGGGGCAGCTCGGTGTAGCCGAGATAGCGATTGGCGGCCTCCTTGAGGACACGGTTGACCTCGGCGACAGAGGTATCGCGTTCCACCTCCATTACCGCATCGACCAGCGACACCGTCGGCGTCGGCACCCGCACTGCCAGCCCGTCGAACTTCCCCTTGAGCTCGGGAATAACCAGGGAAACCGCAGCCGCCGCTCCGGTCTTGGTGGGGATCATCGACATGGCGGCAGCCCGCGCCCGCCGCAGGTCGGAGTGGGGAAAATCGAGCAGGCGCTGATCGCCGGTATAGGCATGCACGGTGGTCATCAGGCCACGGACGATGCCGAAGTTGTCGAGAATGACCTTGGCGAAGGGCGCGAGACAGTTCGTAGTGCACGAGGCATTGGAAACCACGTGATGGACCAGGGGGTCGTACTCGTCTTCGTTGACACCCATGACGAAGGTCTTGACATTGCCCTTGGCCGGAGCGGAGATGACCACCTTGGCCGCCCCGGCGTCGATGTGTCCTTGCGCCGACTCGGCATCGACAAACTTGCCCGTGCACTCGGCGACATAGTCCACACCAAGCGCCCCCCAGGGTATCTCCGCCGGATTGCGATGGTTGGAGACGGTAACCAGGCGCCCATCGACGAGGACGCCCTGCTCACCGCTTTCCACCTCGCGCGGGTAAACGCCCATGACCGAATCGTATTTTAGCAGGTGGGCCAGGGTCTTGTTGTCGGTGAGATCGTTGATCGCCACCACCTCGACATCGGCGAAGGCCGGATCCCTGTCGATGGCCCTGAAGATGTTCCTGCCGATTCTGCCAAATCCGTTGATGCCAATTCTCACCGTCATGCTCCCCTCCTCGACTGCGGCGGATTAGCCGCCACACAGTCAATATCCATAGCCATTATCATTATGGCCGCCTCGCAGACCGCGAGACGACCGCGGATACCACAGGTTCCCTTCGCCCGGCCCGCTCCAGCCACGTTGCCGTGGCGGGCCCGGCAAGGTGCACACCGTTTTCCTCCGTCCTCGTCACCTGCTTCCGCCCTCCGCTGGGCACAGCTGCCTGTCGCGTGCCCGGCGGTAGAGGTCGAGATAGCGTTCCATCACCCTGGGCCAGGTATGCCGCTCCTCGATCAGTGCCACCGCCTGCACCTGCACACGCCGCATGGCAGCCTTGTCGCCATAGAGCCGCACCGCCCGTTCCATGGCCTGCAGCAAGCCTTCGACATCGTTGCGCTGGTAGGCGATGCCGCTGACCCCGTCGACCACTTTGATCAAGCCACCGACATGGTGCACGATGGGGATATTGCCATGCAACTGCGCGATGAAATCGGTGAGCCCGCAGGGTTCGTAGCGCGACGGGATGACGAAGAAATCCCCGGCGGCATAAACACGGCTGGCGAGCTCGGGGCTATAGCCCTGCAGAAAGCAGCAGCGTCCCGACAACCGTGGCGAGTCGGCCATGCGCTTCAAGGCCTCGTCGAGGTCGATGGACCCGGTGCCAAGAACGATCAGCTGCGCCTCCGGCCAGCGCTGCAGCAGACGGTCTCCCGCAGTCATGAGGATGTCCACCCCCTTCTGCTCGCTGAGACGGCCGATAAAGGAAAACAGGGGCCCTTCCCCTTCTCCGTGCAGGCTGCCAAATTTCGGCACTTCGTCAATCGCGGCACCACCCTTCAGACGCTCGATCAAGGCCCGCTTGCAGCGTCTCTTGCCGGCCAGGTCGTCTGCCGCGTCGCCCGGCTGAAAAAACATCTGCGGATCGCCGCCAGCAACCTGCTGCGCTGAGAAAACGGCGGGATCGATGCCGTTGGTAATGCCTTCGAGAGAAACACCGCGCCGCGAGAGCTCATGGCCCAGCCAGCCGGTCATGCGGTCGCTGTCGGTCTCGCGCAGTTCCCTCGCGTAGTTCTCGCTGACCGTATTCATTATGGCATAGGTCGCCGCGGCAAGAAAAGGATCGAACTTGCGCTCGAGCTGATTTTCATAGATGAGATGAGCCGGCAGCCCGGTAATGGACACCGCGTAGGGCAAGTCGATCACCTCCTGGTGGTAGCCAAGGCCGGCGTTATGGATGGTAACCACGCAGCCGCTGTCGCGGAAGTAGGCACGATAACCGGGAATCTCGCGGATCAGGGCCGGCAGCACGGCCGTATGCCCATCGTGACAGTGGATAATATCGGGTCGCGCCCCGAGGGTGATCATCAACTCAAGGGCTGCCTTCTGCAGGAGCAGGTTCATGGCGAAGAAATCATGGTGGCCCATGGATTTCTTCTGCCAGGGGACGAGGTTTTCGTCCTGCTCGCTGTAGGTGTACACAGCCGATTTCTGACGGTATCGCTCGGCGTCGACGAGATAGAGATGGACGTTCTCGATGGTGTTGTGGAAGTAACGGACCTCTTCGCGAATGCGTCGGTCCGGCTGATCCATGTCGATTTGCAGGCGCAAGGGCCGTTTCGGGCAGAAGGGGTCTTCAAGAGGCACGAACCCATGACGGGATGCATCGACAAAGCCGTAACGGGGCAGGACGACATGCACCTCTCGACGCGGAGAACGTGCCAGCGCCTCAGAAAGCTGGCAGACCACATCCTTGACGCCACCTGCCCCGGCCAGCTGCCCGTATTCCCGGCTGAGCATCCAGATGTTCTCTACGCGCATTGCCTTGTCTCTCCCTCTCTCCTCCGATATATCCCGTGCGGAGCGTGGGCAGGACGGCGCACGGCGCGCCGATCTCCCTTTCAGTCATGGTCCCGCAAAGACGATAACGATACATTGTATGTGCAATGGCCATCATGTCAAGATAGAGAGAGGAGCCTCTCCTCTTCCCATCCGGCAGCAGCCCGCTTCCAGAGTCAGCCCAGCCCCCAGCGATCGCTCACGATGCGTCTCTCTCCACGGCCACCCCAGGGAGGAGCGCTGTTCCAGAGCAAAGATTGACGGAAGGCTGGAAATCACCTATAGTTGACAAGTCGTTCCCACGTAGATCGCCGTTTTCATTGATGACGTCCGTGCAGGAAAGGGGAGGCGTCATCCCCGTCGACGTTTCGAGGACTGCAGACCTTCCAACTGCCCTGGCAGCACGCCAAGGAGGATGATATGCCCAACGGCCAGATCAAGATTTCCACCACTACGAGGATGGAATTCGTCAACATCAGCGGCGAACTCGACAAGATCCTGCAGAACCAGCCGATCGCTTCAGGAGTCATCCACCTTTTCAGCCCGCACACCACCGCCGGCCTGGTGGTCAACGAAGGTGCCGACCCCGATGTCTGTTTCGACCTCCTCCAGGCCCTCGACCACCTCGTTCCCAAGCACCTTGGCTTCAAACACCGCGAAGGCAACTCCCCGGCCCACATCATGACCATGCTCACCGGCAGCACCCTGACCCTGTTCATCGAGAAAGGTAAGGTTCAGCTCGGCACGTGGCAGAAAGTCTTCCTCGGCGAGTTCGACGGGCCGCGCACCCGCACAGTGCGCTGGAAACTGATCCCCGACCCGCAGCAGCCCTTCGCCAATATCCCCATTACCTGAGTCTGACATGAACCAAGATCCCCACAAGATGTGTTTCGGCCTGAGCGAGGAGCTTGACCGGCAGTCGCTGGCGCTCTTTCTGCAACTGTGCGGCCGCCAGGAGTTTGCCGAGCTATTTGCCGGTCGCCTCGCCAGTGAGGAGATTCTCCGTCTCGTCGACACCTTTTTCGACCTTTTCAAACAGCACCTGAGCAAGAACGAGTACCACCAGCTGTTCCTGCTCGACCCGCATCATCATCACGAGGAGTAGGCGTGGCCAGCGAACGTCTCACCGACCTGCGCGGCTATCTGCAGCTGCTGCGCCGCGAACATCAACTCCTCGAGATCGACGAGGAAGTCGATCCTTATCTGGAGATCGCCGAGATCCATCGCCGCGTCATCGCGGCTGGCGGTCCGGCCCTGCTCTTCACCAAGGTCAAGGGTTCACAGTTCCCGGTGGTGACCAACCTCTTCGGTACTCCACACCGGCTTGAACTAGCCTTCGGCGCCAAGCCGCAGCAGTTCGTCCGCGATGTCGTCCGCCTTGTCGAGACATCCATGCCGCCGTCCCTCGGACAGCTGTGGGACAATCGCCAACTCCTCCTCGAAGGGTTGAAGATCGGCCTCAAAACCGGGAAGTCAGGCGCCATACTTGAAAACTGCATGCGCCCGCCACGTCTCACCGAGTTGCCCATGCTCACCTCCTGGCACAGCGATGGCGGAGCCTTCGTCACCCTGCCGCTGGTCTACAGCGAGCATCCCGACGGCAGGGGGCACAACCTCGGCATGTACCGCATTCACCGCTATGACGACGGCACCACCGGCATCCACTGGCAGATCCATAAGGGCGGCGGCTACCATTACTATGAAGCTGAGCGGCGCAACCAGCCCCTGCCGCTGACCCTCTTCATCGGCGGTCCGCCGGCGCTGATGCTCGCCGCCATCGCCCCGCTGCCCGAAGACCTGCCCGAGCTGCTCCTCACCTCGATGCTTATCGGCGAAAAGCTCGCCATGACCCAAGATCCCCTGGGAGGGCATCGCCTGGTGGCCAACGCTGAGTTCGCCGTCAAAGGCATCGTCCCGCCACACCTGCGACACCCCGAGGGCCCCTTCGGCGACCACTACGGGTACGACTCCCTGCAGCACGACTACCCGGTCTTTCAGGTCAGCCACGTCTACCACCGCCACAAGGCCATTTACCCGGCGACGGTGGTGGGGCGCCCGAAGCAGGAAGACTTCTTTATCGGTGATTATCTTCAGGATCTGCTTTCACCTCTCTTCCCGCTGGTGATGAAGGGCGTTAAAAAGCTGAAGACCTTCGGTGAGGCCGGCTTCCACTGCCTGGCGGCCGCCCAGGTGGCCGACCGCTACCCACGCGAAGCTTTTGCCTGCGGTCTGCGTATCCTCGGCGAGGGCCAGCTGTCGCTGAGCAAATTCCTCATCCTCACCGACGCCGAAATGGACATCGCCGACTTCCCGGCGCTGTGGGTCCACGTGCTCGAGCGGGTGCAGTGGGATCAGGATCTGTTCATCTTCGCCAATGTCTCTCAGGATACCCTCGACTACACCGGACCCTCGGTCAACAAAGGATCGAAGGCGATGTTGCTCGGCCTCGGCAGGGACAAGCGCCGCGAACTCCCCCGACAGTTCTCGGGCGACCTGCCAGGACAATGCTCTCATCCCAAGGTGTTCCTCCCCGGCACCCTGGTGGTCTCTGGAGCGAACTACAGCGACGCCCCGGAACTGGCCAGAGAGTTGGCCGAGTTGGCCGCGCTTGCTGACTGGCCGGTCATCATCCTCGTCGACGACAGTGCGGCGGCGACATCTTCGCTGCAGGATTTTCTGTGGACGGTCTTTACCCGCTTCGAACCAGCCGCCGATATCCATGCCCGCGCCCTCTCGGTACGGCGCTACCATGTCGGCCTCACTGCGCCGGTTGTTATCGATTGCCGCATGAAGCCCTGGTATACCGAGGTTCTTGAGGTCGATCGCGCAACCAGGGAACTGGTCGACGCCAAGTTCTCAAGAATCATCCCGGCCAAGTGGCGATGACCGAGCCGCTGCGTCTGCACAAATTCCTTGCCCAATGCGGCATCGCCTCACGCCGCAAGGCAGAAGAACTCATCGCCAGTGGTCAGATCAGCGTCGACGGTGAGGTGGTGCGAGAATTGGGGACCTCGATCGTTCCAGGCCGCAATGTAGTGACCTGCGGGGGTATCCCGGTGACGGAGAGCGAACCGCGGGTCTACTATCTGCTCAACAAACCCAAGGGGTACGTCACGACCCTCTCCGACCCGCAGAACCGCCCCATCGTCACTTCGCTGATCAAGGACCGCCAGGTTCGGCTCTTTCCTGTCGGCCGGCTCGACTTCGATACCGAAGGGGCGCTCATTCTCACCAACGACGGCGATCTCGCCCAGAAGATCCAGCACCCCAGCCACGAAACGAGGAAGACCTACGAGGCCAGGATCAAAGGGCGCCCCGCCCGCGAAAAGCTGGCCAGCCTCGAACGGGGTATCATGCTCGATGGCCGGATGACCTCCCCCGCCAGGGTGACTGTACTCGGGGGGCATGGGGATCACACTCTGGTCAGCATCACCATTCACGAGGGCCGCAAACATCAGGTGAAAAAGATGTTCGCCGCCATCGGGCACCCGGTTCTTTCCCTGCGTCGCACTGCCTACGGCAGCCTTGAACTCGGCAACCTTCCGACAGGGAGCTACCGACGTCTTTATCCCGTGGATTTAAAAAAAATTTTTTTATAAAATTCTCTTTACAAAAACCAGATTAGCTGATTAAATTTAAGTAGTTAGCTTGACCCTAACAGAATAGGTCATGCTGCCTGTCGGCTAACCTTTTGAATTTAAAGATATTTTTCACAAATTTGGCCATATCGTTGCTCGAGAGTCGTCGCGGCCTTGCCGCAGTACATGCTTCTGTAACCGTATCTTTTGATAACTAGGTCCCAATTTGATCAGCAAAGACAGGAGTTGAGAATGAACAAATCAGAACTCATCGAGGCGCTGGCCCAGGACATCAACATCCCACACCGTGAAGCTGCCGCCATTACCAACACGGTGATCGAGACGATGACCGAGGCGCTGGCCCGGGGGGAGAGCATCGAGATACGGGGATTCGGAAGTTTTGTCATCAAAGAGTACGGCTCCTACGAAGGGAGAAACCCCAAGACCGGTAAAAAAATCGAGGTCAGGCCGAAGAAACTGCCGTTCTTCAAAGTCGGCAAGGAACTGCGGGAGAAGGTCAACAACAGTAAGTAAGCCCGGCAGTCGCTCTTCGTCAGCTGTCACACCCGGGTTTCTTCACCAGGGAAGGGCCCGGGTGCAGGCGGCATGTATACCTGCCCCTCAGGCGGCTTTCTTATAGGACCGCATTTCTTTTCTTCTCTTCTTCCTCGTCTACTATCCCTCCCAGCAGATCATAGGTCATGGCCTCGGTGATCAGCACCGGTACGATGTCGCCAGCGTTTGCCATACCATCGTTGATCAACACACACCCATCTACCTCCGGCGCCTGAAAACGGGTACGTCCCTGGAGAAGCAGGTCGCTCTCGCTACTCACTCCTTCGATCAGCACTGGCTCTATTCTGCCCACAAAGCGCTCCAAACGTCGCGCCGAGAGTTCTGCCTGCAGCTTCAAAAGACGGGTGACACGCCGTTTCTTTTCCCGAGCGGGGACCTGGGGTTTCAACCTCGCCGAAGGTGCTCCCTCTTCCCGGGCATAGGCGAAGACGCCGACATGGTCGAGTCGCTGGTCACGCAGGAACTCTTCGATTTCCGAAAAATCCTCGATGCTCTCTCCGGGAAAGCCAACGAGAAAGGTGGTGCGCAGAGCTATGTGCGGCAACTGACCGCGAATACGTGCAAGCAAGGCGACGAGTTGATTCTTGTCATAGCGACGATTCATGGCACGCAACACGCGGTCACTGACGTGTTGCATGGGCAGATCGAGGTAGGGCATGACCCGGGAATTATCCGCCATGATGCCAAGAAGATCGTCGCTGATTCCAGTGGGATAGAGATAGAGCAACCTCAGCCAGGGGATCCCCGTCTCGGACAGCAGGCGACGCAAGAGCACTTCGAGCGAGACGTCCGGAGACAGATCCCGACCGTAGGCGGTGGAATCTTGGGCGATCAACGACAACTCGCGAACACCGAGGGTCTCGAGGCGCTGCGCCTCAATGACGAGATCATCAAGAGAGCGACTGCGCAACTCACCGCGAATGGCGGGAATCATGCAGTATGAGCAGTGGTTGTTGCAGCCCTCGGTGATCTTCAACCAGGCGCGATAGGACGGAGTGGTAAGCACCCTCGGCGAGGCACTGGTCATCAACGACCGCCCGGGCAGCACCAGGCGTGGCGCCGCCTCCCCCCGCGACAGCAATTCGTCGAGGAGTCCGGCGAAACCTTCCTGCCCTTCAGTGCCAACGAAGAGATCGACTTCACTCAGTTCGTCGGCCAGTTTTTGACCATATCGCTGCACCAGGCAGCCGACGACGACGAGAAATTTCTCGCTGTCGCCCTCTTTGTATCTCGCCATGGCGAGGATTTCATCGATCGCTTCGCGCACCGCCGACTGGATGAAGCCACAGGTATTGACAATGATGACCCTGGCCTCTTCCGCTTCGTCCACCAACTGCCAGCCGCCCTTGGTCAAGCCACCGATGATCACTTCGGAATCGACGAGATTTTTCGCACAACCGAGACTGACGAGATAAAATGAAGGCATAATCAACCGCTCCAGCTGTCGCCATCCTGCAACAGTAGTTCGAGAATCTGAGTTTTCCGTCCGAGAAAATCTCGCGAGGTAAACCCGGGCCGCCAGTTGGGCCCCGAGAGATGGTCTGACACAACGAGAATCGCCGCAAACCTCACCCTGCGAAAGGCGGCTACCGCACAGAGGGCCGAAAACTCCATGTCCACCGCGACAACGCCTTCGCGACTCTGCAGATCGCCAAGAAGGCGGCGATCCTCGCGGAAAATGGCATCAGTGGACCACACCTTGCCTGTTTTAGTCTGCAGTCCATGCCTGTCCAGCCAGGAGCCAAGCCCCTCGCACAGCGGTGAAGACGGCGTCAGGGGCAGAGTATGTGGGTAGTGGGCCGAGGTGCCCTCGCCCGCGAGAGCTGAAGAGGGGATCAGCACATCGCCGATAGCGAGTTCGCCCGACAAGCCACCACACCAGCCAAAGAGGACAATTTCCTCCGCTCCGAGAACGATGGCCTTCTCTAGAGCGATAGCAGCCATCGGCGCACCAATCGCTGGCCCGGCGAGGAAGCGGCGCCGGTGAGCATCGACAGTCAGACCGGAATTGAAAAACACCCGCTCTTCTCCGCCCTCCTCGCGCCAGCGCTGATGCCCACAGGCGGCATCAACAGGATTGACCAGCAGCAGTCCACGAGCAGGCAGGGTTTGTTCGGCCCTGCCGCGGCGAGGATGGATGAGAATATGGTCGTCGTCTGGATATTCCATAATCAAAGCCGACCGTTGTCTCCGGCGAAATACAAAAAGGGCTGCAGATCGCTCTGCAGCCCTTCGCACTCCACTTTCGACCCCTGAGGGTCATGAAAAACTACTTGATCAGGGGGTTGGCATAGAGGAGGATGAGCGAAATAACCAGACCGTAGATGGCTACGGACTCGGCGAGAGCCATACCGAGGATCATGAATACCATGAGTTTCGGCTGAACTTCGGGATTTCTGGCCAGGCCCTGGCAGGCGCCGTTGCCGACGGAACCGATACCGATGCCGGCTCCCAGACCAGCGAGACCAATCGAGAGAGCAGCACCTACACAGATGAGAGCCAGTTGAATGTTACCTTCCATGTTCTTCTCCTTAAAAAATGTTTTGGGGTTTTGGCCTTCTTCGTAATGTGATTGAGAAAATCACCGTATCAGCAATGCGGGCACATCAATGGGCGTGTTCCTTTGCCTGGGAGAAA
The DNA here is from genome assembly GCA_937915545.1 of uncultured Desulfobacterales bacterium. Lineage (GTDB taxonomy): Bacteria > Desulfobacterota > Desulfobulbia > Desulfobulbales > Desulfocapsaceae > Desulforhopalus_A. The sequence goes on along the minus strand of CALGIJ010000019.1, from coordinate 495,972 downwards.
TAGACCACGGTCAGGAGCACGAAGACCATGGCCTGCACGAGGGACACCAGGACGCCAAGGATCATGATCGGCAGAGGGGCAAAGAAGCTGCCGGCGAGCATGAAGAGAATGGCAAGCAGGGTCTCCTTGGCCATGATGTTGCCGAAAAGACGGATGGACAGAGACAGCAGCCGGGCGAGGTTACTGATCAGTTCGATGGGCAGGAGCAGGGGCACCAGCCACCAGACCGGTCCCATGAAGTGCTTGTAATAGTGCAGTCCGTGTTCTTTGAAGCCGATGATGTGATGAGACACCCAGACGATCAGGGTCAGTGCGAGGGTGGTGTTGATGCTCGCCGTGGGGGACATGAAGCCGGGAATCAGCCCGATGAGGTTGGCAACGGCGATGTACAGGGCGAAGGTGGCGATCATCGGGAAAAACTTGTCGGCCATGTCGCGGCCCATGTTGTCGGCGAAGAAGCCGTCCATACCGCCGATGACCAGCTCCCAGAAGTTCTGTCCCTTGCCGGGAATCATTTCCAGATTGCCGAGAGTGAGCTTGGCGACGAGGAAGAGGAAGGCCATCACCAACCAGGTATAGGTCATGTACGGGGCGCACAGCTGCTCGATGAAGGTGTGCCCGACGGGGCCGTGCGGAATCGGAAGACCTAATTTTTCCAGGATAAGCGAAATAAACAGTATCGGATGTTCCATATCTCCTTTTACCTCCTCCCTCTGAAGAGATAGTGCCGGGCAACATCCAAGGAGATGACGATGACAGCCAGCACTACCGTTGACAAACCTAAAACCAAGCCCAAGACGTCGACCATGCGGCTCTTGACGAGCAGCAGCAGCACAACGCCAGTAAGTACCAGACGAACCCAGAATTTGACCAGATATCCTTTCTGCCCCTGACGGGCCTGCGCCTGCCGATCCTCGAGGTTGGGCAGCGCAGTCACACTCTGAAAAATTCTGATCACTTCACGATGGGACAGCCAGAAGCTCCCCACCGATATAATCCCTCCCAGCAGCACGGCCACGGCAAACGACAAGGAACCGAAAACCAGCGCCCCTCCGGTGATCACCAAGAGGCAGAGCCAGCATATACTCTGCATCTTCCGCAGCGTCAACACATCATCAGCCACAGAAAGCCCCTATTCCTTGTGCTCCGGCCGCTCGTCTTTGTCCTTGCTGCGCCAGAGAACTTCAAGAAGACTCTTGTAGCCGGCGGCAATGCCGAAAGCCAGCCCGATGAAGGTGCACCATGGCGAAGTCCTGCCGTCGAATACCTTCTGGTCGAGATAGATACCCGCCCCGAGCCCAATCATGATCGCCGCGACAAAGGTGAATCCGATGTGGCCGTAATTGGCCAGCAGTTTGACAAATTCTTTTTTAACATCGGACATATTGTCGATCCGGGCGCAACCCTCGATAAAGCTTATGATATAACCGAGTTTGGTATCATGCCCATGGGTCAAAGTCAACAGCAATTTCACTTGGCGAGCAATTTCTTGAATGACGATTCAGTCAATTGCAGAGTCCTTTCGAGATCTTCCTCACTATGGGCAAGGGAGACGAAGGCGGCCTCGAACTGAGAAGGCGCCAGGTACACGCCATCCTCGAGCATCTGCCGATAGTGCCGGGCATACCGGGCCGCATCGGCCTGCAACGCCGTCTCGTAGTCAGTCACCGCCGCCGTGGTGAAAAAGCCCGTCATCATGCTTCCCACCCGGTTGAGGGTGATCGGCACCCCGGTTTTCCTGGCGACCTCGGCCAAACCCGCTGCGAAATGCGCCGCCTTGTCATTGAGCCGCTCGTAAACTCCCGGTTGCTGCAACAGCTTCAAGGTGGCGATACCGGCAGCCATGGCCAGGGGGTTTCCGGAGAGAGTTCCCGCCTGGTACACCGGTCCGTCCGGTGCGACGCAGTCCATGATTTCCCTCTTGCCGCCATAGGCCCCGACCGGCAGACCACCACCAATGATCTTGCCCAGGCAGGTGAGGTCGGGAATCACGCCGAACATCTCCTGCGCGCCGCCATAGGCGAGGCGGAAGCCGGTGATGACCTCGTCGAAGATGAGGACGATGGCCAGTTCCCGCGTCAACTGACGCAACTTGTGCAGAAAGTCCTGTCCTGGCGGCACTACTCCCATGTTGCCAGCCACCGGCTCGACGATGACGCAGGCGAGATCGTGGCTGTGGCGACGCAGGGTGTCCTCGAGAGTGCCGAGGTCATTGTAGGGAATGGAGATGGTGTTTTTGACGATATCTTCAGGAACCCCCGGGCTGCCGGGGATGCCGAGGGTAAGAACGCCGGAGCCTGCCTTGACGAGGAAGGAATCGGCATGGCCGTGATAGCAGCCGTCGAACTTGACAATACCCTTTTTGCCGGTGTAGCCCCGGGCGAGGCGAACGGCGCTCATGGTCGCTTCGGTGCCGGAATTGACGAATCGTACTTTCTCCACAGAGGGCAGCGCCTCAACCACCATGGCCGCCAGGTCGATCTCCGCCGGTGTCGGCGCCCCGTAGCTGGTGCCGAGCGCGGCCGCCGCGGTCACCGCCTCGATCACCTGAGGATGAGCATGGCCGAGAATCATCGGCCCCCACGATCCGACGAAATCGACATAGACGTTGTCATCGGCGTCGTAAAGGCGGGAACCGCTGGCCCGGGTGATGAACAGGGGGTCGCACCCCACCGAACGGCAGGCGCGAACTGGACTGTTGACCCCGCCCGGGATGAAGTTCTTTGCGGTGGCAAACAGCTCCGCAGACCGTGATCGTTTCATGGCACTCTCCTTAGTCCGTAAAATGAGCGAGACCGCACAGGCAGAAGTCTCGTTATGTGCGTCGGCAGGCTTGCGCCAGGATGGCGCGCCCCGCGAACCGTTCCATGCGTACCAGGGCGACACTGTGTGGAACACCGCGGAGAGCCCGGACTATAGCACGGCCGATGATTTGGTGTCAAACACCCTCCCCTTGATTTTGCCGGCATGGTGCGCATCATATAGGCGCGCTGCGGTCCCCCCGGTGGGCAGGCCGTCGGCTTTTTATGCTTGTCAGCCCATGGCGCGGCAGGGTAAGCTGCGCAGGCTGACTTCTTTTCCCGCGCAGATGGTGCGTCTGCCTGTAAAATCCATCAAATCCCCATATAAAGGAGATCATTCATGGCCAGCGACAAAGTTCTGCAACTCAACGATGCCGATTTCGATGCCGTCATCAAGGGCGCGCAACCGACCTTGGTGGATTTCTGGGCGCCATGGTGCGGCCCCTGCAAGGCGATCGGGCCGGTTATCGAGGATCTCGCCGCCGAATACGAGGGGAAGGTGACCATCGCTAAAATGAACGTCGACGATAATCCGGCAACCCCTGGAAAGTTCGGCATCCGCGCCATCCCTACCCTCATCCTCTTTAAAAATGGCCAGGTCGTCGACCAGATAACCGGCTCGGTCGGCAAATCACAGTTGGTTGCCCTCATCAACAAGGCCCTCTAGCCCTCAGTCAAGGATCGACCGAGCCGCCGACCCAGGGTCGGCTGCTGGGCGATTCTCCCGTGAGTCACACCTTTCCTGAACTCCACCATGAAAAGCCATTACCAACTCGTCATCCTCGGCGGAGGCCCAGCCGGTCTGTCCGCCGGGCTTTACGCCGCGCGCGCCAGACTCGACCATGTGTTGCTGGAGAAAGGCGCCACTGGCGGCCAGGTGCTCCTCACCGACTGGGTCGACAACTATCCAGGGTTTCCCGAGGGGCTGACCGGCTTTGACTTGGTGGAGCGCATGGCCCAGCACGCCAAGCGCTTCGACCTCAACGTCGAGTTGGCCTGTGTCACCAAGGTCGACCTTGATAACGAGCGCAAAAAGGTGCTCCACCTCGAGGACGGTTCGATGGTCACCTGTGATGCCCTGATCATCTGCACCGGGGCGCGGGCCAACACCATCAACGTGCCCGGGGAACAAGAACTGCGCGGCAAAGGGGTGTCCTACTGCGGCACCTGCGACGCCCCCTTTTACCGTAATATGCATGTGGCGGTCATAGGCGGCGGCAACACCGCCATCCAGGAAGCCGAGTATCTCACCAAATTCGCCAGCAAGGTGACGGTCATTCACCGCCGCGACAGTCTCCGCGCCACCAAGATTATCCAGGAGATGGCTTTCGCGAACAACAAGATCGAGTTCCTGTGGAACAAGCGGGTCACCGCCATTGAGGGAAGTACCGCAGTCGAGAGGCTGCAGCTCATCGACAACGACGGCTCCACCTCTTCCCTCGACGTGGAGGGAGTCTTCGTGCTCATCGGTGTCACTCCCAACAACGCCGGCCTGCCGTTGGAGCGGCTCAAGGCCGACAAATGGGGGTTCATTCCTACCGACATCGAATCACGGACCTGTGTTCCCGGGGTCATGGCCGCAGGCGATATCTGCAGCAAGGATGTGCGCCAAATCATCAATGCCGCCGGCGAGGGGGCTGTTGCCGTTCTTGCCGCGGAAAAATATCTGCAGGGGCTCCATTGAACCACCTGCGATCAAGACGGCAAAAAAATATGGGCAGGCTGAAAACGATTCGTACCGCGGCACTGGCCGCCGTGCTGGGCACGGCGCTCTGCCTTGGCGGGTGTGGCGACCTGAAGAAGACATTCAACTTCACGTCGATCGACGAGCAGGGCAACGAGGAGAAGCTCGACCTCAATTTCCCTGCCAAGAACCTCCTCGCCAAGGGCATGGAGGACTACAGCGTCGGCAAATACTTCACCGCCATCGAGTATTTCCAGGAGATCCTCAACCGCTACCCCTTTAGTGCGGAAGCTCCCCTGGCGGAGCTCAAGGCGGCCGACTGCAGCTATCACCTGGAGAGATACCAGGAGGCACTGGTGCTCTACGAAGAGTTCACCAACCGCCATCCCACCAACGAGAGCATCCCCTATGTGCTCTACCAGCGCGGGATGAGCAACTTCAAGCAACTGGACAGAATTGATCGCGACACGAGCAGCGCCATCAAGGCCATCGAGATGTTCCGGCAACTGATCAAGGCCTACCCGCAGTCTCCTTACGCCGCCGAGGCCAAGGCACGTATCGCCGCCGCCAACCAGTTTCTCTCCGACCACGAATACTTCGTGGCCGAGTTCTATGTGCGCACCGAAAAATACGACCAGGCCAAGGTCAGGCTCAAATTCCTGCTGGCCAAGTATTCCGACCAGCCCATAGCTGAGAAGGCCAGGGCCCTGCTCGCCGATCTTGAAGCGGGCAATCCCCCCAGATCAGCCATCACTTCGTGGATACCCAAGCTCAATAACAGCGTCTGGCCGTTCACTGGGCAGGGGGCGGCGGAGATATCGAGCAGCGATTGACCCCGGACAACGCCCCGCCGCATCGCCTTCCTACGGGGGCGATGCCGGGGCCACGGAATCAGCGCAATAGCTCTTCGGAGAGGATCGAGTCGTCGTGGAGGGAGACGGCCATGGCCCGCACCGGGCAGATAGGCACGCACAAGCTGCAGCCGGTACATTTTTCGGCGTCGAACACCACCGCCATGCTCGGCCGCTCGATGAACAGCGCCCCGGAAGAGCAAACTCCAGTACAGGCACCGCACTGGAAACAATTGTCGTCATCTCGGCGGATGCGGGTCGCCAGGCGCTCGATCTTCACCCCCATGGCCTTGAGATAGTCGAGACCAGCGATAACGTTGGCCTTGCTGCTGCCCTTGAGCTCGATGATCATTATTCCTTCGCGCTGCAGAAGGATATCGGCTTTGAGGATATTGAACTCGATATCGTATTCCTTGACCAACCGGTAGATGAAGGGTTGGTCGCTGGTATCCTTGGGGAATCTCAATACATAGATCTGAGTATACATCCTGTCCTCGCTTCTCTGGCCGTCTCTGCGCCGACCCCGCGTTATTCTACCGGTGCCGCAGGGGGCGGCCGGCCGATGACAAGGGACTGTACTGAGTAGGCAAGGTTCTGGCAAGCAACTTTTTATAACCGCCACGGCTCCCGCGCAACCACACCCGAGACCAAGCCGCTCGTAAACCGGGCGGCTTCTGCTTCTGGCGTTTCCTCTCTTTTGACCACATACACAGAGCACGCGATGACCCCCAGTACCCTGCAGACCCTTCTTGAGAAGGTAAGAAACGGCTCCTTGTCCATCGACGGCGCCATGGAAGAACTCGCCACCTTTCCGGAGGAGACGCTGCCCGAGGGCTGCATAGACCACCAGCGCACCCTGCGCACCGGCATCCCCGAAGTCATCTATGGAGCTGCCAAGAGCGAGGAGCAGATCGTCGCCATCGCCACGGCAATGCTCGCCCGCGGTGGCCCCGTGCTGGCGACACGTATCTCCCCCGACAAGGCAGAAAGGGTCCGCGGCCACCTGCCCGAACTTACCTACCACCGGGAAGCGCGAATGCTCGTCGCCCGTCCCCGAACGGTGGAAAGCAGAGACTACCACGGGCCGACCCTGGTAGTCTCCGCCGGCACCTCGGACCTGCCGGTGGCCGAAGAGGCCCGGATCACTCTCGAAGCACTCGGACATCCCTGCGAGACCCTGTACGATAGCGGGGTGGCCGGGCTGCACCGCTTGCTGCGCCGCCATCACCAGTTGCGACAGGCAGCGGTGATCATCGTCGTCGCCGGAATGGAAGGCGCCCTGCCCAGCGTGGTTTCCGGGCTGGTCTCCTGCCCGGTCATCGGCGTTCCCACCTCGGTCGGGTACGGTACCGCCCTGGGAGGCATCGCCGCATTGCTCGGCATGCTCAACAGCTGCGCCCCCGGCCTGGCGGTAGTCAATATCGATAACGGCTTCGGGGCCGCCTGCATGGCCGAGGCAATCAACCGCCTCAGCCCACTTCGCGGATACGGCCAGTGACCGCAAATGCCGCCCACCGTGCCGCCACGGACAGAGATGCCGGCCTGACGAGCGGCGTATTGCCCTCCGGCAACGTCGGCAAATCTTGCAGGATTCATGCATTGCGGTATAATCGCAGGGTTCGACGGTCCGGGTCCCAGGTTTTTCTCTCCCCTTTCAGGATACTTCCATGACGACATCATTGAAACTCAAGCTCTCTTTTCTTGTCCTGGTGATGCTGCTCGCCATCAGCACGGTCCTCCCCTCCTTCTATCCAGGAATGCCGCAGTGGTGGAAAACCTACCTCGCCCCCGGCGGCTTGCGCCTTGGCCTCGATCTCCAGGGCGGCATGCATCTCGTGCTCAAGGTCAACCTCAAGAAAGCCGAAGAAAACACCCTGCAGTTCGCCGCCAACGACCTCAAGGACGCTCTCAGCGAACAGTCCATCTCGGCCGTGCGCACCTCGTCGTCCAACGCCGACACTGTGGTCTTCACCCTGCCCAATACCGGCGCCGTCGACAAAGTCAAGAAGATCATCGCCGACGAGTTCGCCGACATCGATGTCCGTGTCGAGAGCAAAGAAGGCAGTTTCCCCCGGGTTTTCCTGACTCTCAAAAACGAAAAGCGCCAGTTCATCAAGAACAACGCCGTCAACCAGTCACTGGAAATCCTGCGCAATCGCATCGACCAGTTCGGCGTGGCCGAACCGGTCATCATCCGTCAGGGTGAGGACGAGATCGTCATTCAGCTCCCCGGCGTCAAAGATCCAGATCGGGCGATGAAACTGCTCGGCGATACCGCGCAGCTGGAATTCAAGCTGGTCGCCGACTCGGCTGGCCTCGATCTCGAGCAGATGGTGCGCCAGGCCAAGGCTAGCAAGGAGTGGAAGGAGGGCGAGAGCCTGCAGAAGCTTAATCGCCTCCTGCAGAACCGACTGCCCGACAACACTACCCTCTATTTCGAAAAGGAGATCGACAAGAAGACCAAGCAGGAGATTCAGGTACCCCTGCTCCTCGAAAACAAGACGCTGATGACCGGCGACATGGTCAAGGATGCCCAGGTGCGCATCGGCGGCAGCTTCAACGAGCCTTACGTCAGCCTCGACCTGACCAGTGGCGGCGGCCGCGTCTTTGCCCATCTCACCGAGGCCAACGTCGGACGCCGCCTGGCCATCGTCCTCGACGACGTGGTGCGCTCGGCACCGGTCATCCGCGACCGCATCCTCGGCGGTTCCGCCCAGATCACCGGCAGTTTCAGCCATGAGGAGGCCGCCGACCTGGCTATCGTCCTCCGCGTCGGCGCCCTGCCCGCCCCGGTGGACATCATCCAGAACATGAGCGTCGGCGCGAGCCTCGGACAGGATTCCATCACCCAGGGACTGACCGCCGGCATGTGGGGAGCGGTCCTCGTGCTGGCCTTCATGATCGTCTACTACCGGCTCTCGGGTGTGATCGCCAACACCGCCATGATCTTCAACATCCTCCTCCTCTTCTCGGGACTGGCAGTGCTCGGCGCTACCCTGACCCTGCCCGGCATCGCCGGCATCATCCTCTCCATCGGTATGGCGGTCGACGCCAACGTCCTCATCTACGAGAGGATGCGTGAAGAATTCGGCCTCGGCAAGTCAGTGCGCTCGAGCGTCGAAGCCGGCTATGACAAGGCTTTCTCCTCCATCATCGACTCCCAGGTGACGACCCTCATCACCGCCTTGGCCCTCTTTCTCTTCGGCACCGGACCGATCAAGGGATTCGCCGTCACCCTCTCCCTGGGCATCCTCTTCAACCTCTTCACCGTGCTCTTTTACTCCCGCTTGGTCTTCGACAGCATCGGCATCCTCCATCCGCTCAAGCAGATCACCTTCATGAAGATGTTCGAGCGTACCTCCTTCGACTTCATGAGCGTCAAGAAGATTGCCTTCGCCTTTTCCGGAACGCTGGTTCTCATTGGCTTGGTCGCCATGGTGCAGATCGGCCGCGGCAAGGCCAACATGGGCGTCGATTTCTCCGGCGGCTCCCTTTTGCAGTACAAAGCCGGCGAGGACTTCACCATGGCCGAGGTGCGGACCGCCCTCGCCGACGGCGGACTGGCGGAGGTCGATATCCAGAAGGTCGAAAACGAGCAACGGCTGATCATCAAGGCGAAAAAGTCCGAAGAAGTGGTCTCCAACCTCGCCGACAAGGTCAACGCCGCGCTGACCCAAGCCCTTCCCGACAAGCGCTTCTCGCTGGAAAGCGAATCGGAGATCGGCTCCTCGGTGAGCTCGACGCTGCGTAACCAGGCGATCGTCGCCATCCTCATCTCGTTCGCCGGGGTGGTGCTCTATCTGGCTTTCCGCTTCGATATCCGCTTCGGCGTCGCCGCAGCCGTCTCAACCTTCCACGATATCATCGTGCTGGTGGGCATCTGCTGGCTGCTCGACATGGAGTTCACCCTGCTCATCGTCACCGCCCTGCTCACCCTGGCCGGCTACTCCCTCAACGACACGGTGGTCGTCTTCGACCGTATCCGCGAAAATATCGCCAAGGCCGAAAAAGGCGGCCTGCAGGGAACGATCAACGTGAGTATCAACGAGACTCTCAGCCGCACGGTCATCACCGGCTTGACCACCCTGTTCACCCTGCTTGCCCTGATGTTCTTCGGTGGGGCAGTGCTCTACGATTTCGCCTTGGTACTCACCCTCGGCATTCTCTTCGGCACCTACTCCTCCATCTTCGTCGCCAGTCCGCTGTTGACGGTGTGGAAGGCCGAGAAGGCCGAAGCGGTCTACAGCCATGGCTGAGACAAGCACATCGCCCAGCATCGCGGCAATAGACGGTGACGAAGCGTTTTCCTTCGCCTGCCACCCGCAGCTGGGCTGCTTTACCCAGTGCTGCCGCATGCTCGAACTGGCGCTGACCCCCTACGACCTCCTCCGCCTGCGCCGCGCCACCGGGCTGAGCTCGTCGCAGTTGCTGCATCGCTATGTCATCGTCGAACAGGACCAGGGCGAACCCTTTCCCCGCCTCTACCTGACCATGGTCGATGACGGTTACGGCAGTTGCCCCTTTGTCTCCTCTTCAGGGTGCGCAGTCTACGCGCACCGTCCGGGAGCCTGTCGGACCTATCCGCTTGGACGCGGGACCTGCCTCAGTGCGGACAAATGCCTCGCCGAGCGTTTCGTGCTCATCAGGGAGGAGTTCTGCCAGGGGTTCTCCCAGCACGCGAAACACACCCCGCGGAGCTACCTGGAGGACCAAGAGACGTGCCTCTACAACCGCTCAAATGACAGGGTCGCCACCATTCTGCAGCACGAGGCCATCCGCAACGGTCTCATCCCGACGCAGTCGGATAACGACCTCTTTCTCCTTCTCCTTTATGATCTCGATACCTTCCGCGACAAGCTGCAGGAGGGCTTTCTGGCCGAGAGCGGCTGCCCTGCCGCCGACCAACGCCCGGAGACATGGAGTGACGAGGAATTGCTTGATTACGCCATCGAGCTTCTGCCGAACCTCATCTTTCCAGCGACGAAGCCGACCGTGGCCTTTCAGAGAGGCTGAATCATTCTTCACGATGCTGTCCGCCCACCCCGCAGTAGCCACCGCCACCGGTGACTCCCCGTGGAAAACCTCAAGCAAAGGTATTTGATCCGTGCTGAAACTGATCGTCTTTGACTGCGACGGCGTCATGTTCGACTCCCGCCGGGCAAACGTCATGTATTACAACCACTTGCTCGCGCATTTCTCCCTGCCGCCGATGAATCACGAGGAGGAGGAATATGTCCACATGCACAGCGTCCATGACTCGCTGGCGTTCATCTTCCGTCACTACCGCGAACCACGGCTCGACGAGGTGCACTCCTTTCGCCTGCAGGGGGATTACTCGGCCTTTCTTCCCTACATGGAGATGGAGCCCGACCTGCGCCCGTTCCTGCAGCACGTCTATGGCCGGTACGATCTGGCCATTTCTACCAACCGCACCAACACCATGGTCCCCTTGCTGCAGCGCTTCGAACTGGAGCAATATTTCGGAAAAGTGATGACCGCCGACAAGGTGGCCAGGCCAAAACCAGCCCCCGACGCTCTGCTGGAAATCCTCCACCATTTTCGCTGCCAGCCGCAGGAAGCCATTTTCATCGGCGATTCTATCCTCGACGAACAACATGCCGCCGGGGCCGGAGTGCCGTTGATCGCCTTTAAAAACCACCGCCTCAACGCCGCCTTCCATGTACGGAGCTTCCTCGAGATCCTCGCCCTGCCGCCCCTCGCCACCGCCGAACTGGGCCAAACGCCGCCGCAGCCTTAAGCTCCGCGGGACTGTTCCTCGTCCACCCGCTTCACCCCCTCCATGAGCAAGGCCATGAAGTCGCCGATCTCCGCCGCCCGCATCTCCTGAGGGGAGAGCCCGGTGGTGAAGCGGTAAAGGCCCCGTCGTTCAGCGAGGACCTTGAAGATCGCCTCCTCGTTGCGCAGCTCACCGAATTCGGCGTTGATAATGCACCCCTGACGAAAGGAAACCTTACCGCTCCTCCCGGAAAAATCCAGGGTCAGCACTCCTGTTTTCTGGTGCATATGAAAGATCTGGAAGAGTTCCGCCGGGGCGATCTCATCGATACGGCCACTCATGCACGAAGCGAAAGCCTGGGCCTTGGCCTCGTTGGTCTGGCGCAGACGCAGGGCCAGGAGCTGAGCCATGAACGTTTGCACCGCCGGATTATGGCCGAGCAACTTCCCGAAAACGTCTCCGGGAACGGCCAACACCCTGGCACGCTCGGTGACGACAACGGTGGAAACCGCGAGATCGGCACCAAGGTAGCTCATCTCGCCGCAGATCTCCCCCGGCCGCAGGGTGGCCAGATGAACGCCGACATCCTCCACACGCAGTTGCCCGGAAAGGAGAATATAGAGATTGAGATTCTTCTCCCCCTTGCGGATGAGCACCGCTCCGCTGTCAACGGCGATCTCCTGCGTCTCGCCAAGCAGAGCCTCACATTCCGTCGCCGACAGGAGACGAAGCAGCGGATTGTCCTTCAGCATCGGGTCAACCTGTGACCTCGCCCTGGAGGCGAGGGTCGCCGCCGGTCCCTCCCCCGCCCCCGCTGCGCCACGTTCTTCGGCGGGCAACAAGGCGAACTTGATCAGACCGCGACAACCGCTGCAATTATAGACTTCATGGCTGTACTCTTCGAGGCTCTGAGGTTGCTTCTGCAAAAAACGAAACAGCAGCTGGGTCATGTCTCGTACGAGGATGAGACAGACCTCCTTGCCCTCCGGGCAGGCGAGGGTCTTCTCGGAGAGCAGAAGACGCTCCCCCTGGCGGTACAGCGGGCAGTTCTTTTCAGCGACGATATGAAAAACAGCGTGCAGCATGTTCATTGTCAACAGGCAGAAAGCGAAAGAAGGGTTGCCGGGCGGGAGGCCGACTGCCACCGGCCGCAAACGTCACATCATGACAAATGCAATACTCCTTGAAAAATCCATTGTCATGAACAGATGAGCTGATATACTCAGAAAAATCATCCCCTCCGTCAACCCTCGAGGAAGCGATAGGCTATGTCGGTCTCCCCTGATCAGCTCGGTGAAATCCATCGCAAGATTCTCAGCTCATTCCACAACCACCCCGCCATTTCAATCAGCCCCAGCAAGGGAGACCCGCCGGAGCAGTACGAAATAACCTACACCATCGCGGGGTATTGCAGAACCGGACGGGGTGAGCCGAGACTGGCCGATGAGCATAGGGTCGAACTGACCATACCTTTCGGTTTCCCACATTTCCCCCCCAGTTGCAAGCCGAAAACGGATATCTTCCATCCCGACTTCGACCCGGCAGCGGTGTGTCTGGGGGATTTCTGGCAGCCTGGGAGCGAGATCGCCGAACTCGTCATCCATCTCGGCCGACTGATCAACGGCGAGATCTATTCCACCGACAATGCGTTCAACGAAGAAGCGGCCAAGTGGTATGGAGAGCATCGCCACCTCTTTCCCCTGGCAAACATTTCCTGGCAGCCCGTCTCGCCAGCCGAGAGTGCCGCGGAGAAGGGGTTGTCGCAAATCGACACCATTGAAGACGACGATCTCGCCAGCGATTTCGACCTGTTGTCACTCGACGGCACGCCAGTCGGCAAGTCCCCCACCAGCAGTAGCGGCAGCCCGAAAGCCGAAGTTCCTGCGGCAGAAGATCTCTCCTACCTGCAGCTTCTCCACGGACGCAAGAAGTATTTCAAGCTGCGTCAGCATTTCGCCGATCACCCGCCACGCTCCAGCGAGGCACAGGAACTCTTCACACGCTGCAGCGCTGAGATAGGTCGGGCCGAAGAACTGTATCGATCCGCCAGGACCGTCGAAGACGCCGGTAACCTCAAAAATGCCTCCCGCCTCTACGCTGAGGTTGGCACCATCGCCAGCGACTATCCCGGACTTGACAACGACCAGCGCCGCACCGAGGAATCTCTGGCGCTGCTGAAGAAGGACAGCGCCGAATCCCCGCAGCGGTTATCCTCCCCCGAACTGGCCGAAATCGAAACTGACGGGGAGCCGCCGCCCCCACTGAAGGGTAACAGGAATAACGGCACCAAACGCAACCTTCCCGGCAAGCCTTCTGCCCCCGTGGCCAAGGTGCCCTCACAACGTTTCGGGACAAAGGCCCTCGTCCTCGCTCTCGGCGGACTCGCTGCCGTTGCCGCTGGCAGCTACCTGGCAGTAAACTTCTATGACGCCAGAACCCTGAAGACCGCTGAGGAAGAGTTGACGCGCTGCCGTAGCGAGATTGACGCACAGCGCTTCGAGGAGGCGAAGGGGCTTTGCGAGAGTGCCCTGCGCAAATCGAAGCCGATGCTCTTTCTTAACAACGACAAAAGCGCAGAGCTAGCCAAGAGCATCAAGGACGTGCTGGACTCTGAGACCTTGACGCAGGGTCTGGCCGGCAACATCCTCGTCGAAGGGAAATACCTGCCCCGAAAAGAGGCCGAAACCCTCATCGCCTTCAACAAGCTGCGCAAGGAAGCCGAGGCGATGTTCAGCGAGCAGAAATGGGGCGAAGCCGAGGACCGCTACCGACAACTCCTCACCCTGGCGGAAAAAGGTGGCCCCAATACTGCTGGAACCGTCAAGGTGATCAACGACAGGCTCACCTTTCTGCGCTTCGCCAAAGTGTTCGCCTCAGCCAACCTCCTCATTGGCGAAAGTCGCTGGCAGGAGGCCACTGCCGAATTGCAGAAAGCCAAGGCTCTCCTCGAAGCCCTGCCCGAGGAGGAACGGCAAAAGCACCAGATGGAGCTCAATGCCGCCATGGCCAAATGCAATTTCGAGGAATTCAGGAGACTTGGTGACGAGTTTTTCTCCAAGGCCGACTGGCGGAGTGCCATCAACACCTACAAATCCGTCCTGCCAACCGCAGAAGAAAACAGACTCGCCTCCCGCGAAACCCTGGCCGAGCTTAAAGAAAACATCGCCCGCGCCGAACTCTACGCCGCCATCGATATGGGCAACAAAGCCTTTGCCTCCGGCAACTGGGAAGCGGCCATCGCCGAATACAACAAAGCCGGCACGATACTCAGCTCGCATCTCGAAACACTCAAGCAGGTGGATGCCCAGTTTACCAGACGGCGAATCGACCGCATCATCCTGCAAACCATGGTCATCAGGGACCGTCAGGCAGCGCAGAGCGCCGAAATGGACCAGAAAGATCCGGTCGCCGCCCGAAACATCCACCGCCAACTGGTGGCAACCTTGAACAATAGCGGCTTTGTCGGTGAGGAAGAATTTGCCGAAGTCAAAAAATCGAGTCTCGCCTCGATCGAAGCCCTGGAGCGGAAAATCTACCTCAACGAACGGGAGCGCTACCTGCGTGATAACTTCCGCAAGCTCTTCCAGCAGAACTATCCTGCCGTAGTCGCCGAAAACCTCACCAATGTGCAGATCTTCTACGTCAAGGAAGCCGATGGCAAGTTGATTTTCAAAATGCAGTGCCAGGAAACCGGTCCAGGCCGCCCGCTGACCCTGGTGATGTTCTACGCCTACGACAAGAACGCCAGCAGTTGGGCCTTCCACTCGGAAGCCCAGTAAAGCGGCCTCCGGCAGACGGCCTTTCAGACGAGGAAGCGAAACTCCCCTTTGCCGAGGAGGTTGTGTAGATGGAGCAGACCGAGCATGTGTCGGTCGCCATCGACGATAGGCAGGGCGGTGATCTCGTGGCTCTGCATGATGCTCAAAGCGTCCGCGGCGAGATGCGACTCGTCGATGCAGATGGGGTTGGCGGTCATCAGTTCAGCTGCGGTCAGCCGCTCGATATCCTCGCCCCCCACCACCGCGCGGCGAATATCGCCATCGGTGACAATCCCCAGAACTTTCTCTTCGGCGTCGACCACCAGTACCGCCCCCATGTTCTTCTCGTTGAGCACCCTGATGGCCTCGGCGGCGGAGGCTTGGGGTGCGATGGCGGGGATATTGCTCCCGGTGAGCATAACCTCGGTGACCCGCACCTTCAGCCGCTGCCCGAGGCTTCCTCCGGGGTGGTTGAAACGAAAGTCCTCCTCCTGAAACTGCTTGCGGTTGAGGAGAACCACCGCCAGGGCGTCACCCATAGCCAGAGTCGCGGTGGTGCTCGCCGTAGGCGCCAGCCCCAGTGGACATGCCTCGCGCGGCACCTTGATGTCGAGGACGACATCGGCGACATAGGCCAGGGAGGAGCGCATCTCCCCGGTCATGGCGATGATGCGGTTGCCACGTCGCCTCAGGGTCTGCAGGAGTCCGTTGAGTTCCGTGGTCTCCCCGGAGTAGGAGATGGCGAGGATGACGTCACCGGGCATGACCATGCCCAGATCGCCATGCATTGCCTCCACCGGGTGCAGGAAGAAGGAAGGGGTGCCAGTACTGTTCATCGTGGCGGCGATCTTCTGACCGACGATTCCCGACTTGCCGATACCGGTGATGACCACCCGCCCCGGCCCGCCGAGGATCAAATCGACCGCCTTGAGAAAATCCTCGCCGATCCGGGCACGGATCGCCGCCAAGCCCTCTTCCTCTATACGAAGCACTTCCCTGGCCGCCTCGATGGACATCGTTCACATCCTCTGTTCTGGTAAATTCTGCCTCATTCCATGGAGGCACGTGGCTCTCGCGCTAGCTGGCAAATTTGCGAGGCCTATGATACCCACGCTCCGGCCCACTTGCAAGGGCTTGTCTCGGCAGAATTTCCCGTCCCCCCGTCGGCAATCTCCTTTGACCCCTAAAAAATGCGAAGAAACCGTCATTTTTTTGTTTCATACAGAAAGAACTGGTGTATAAAGGAAGATTGCACTTTCAACCTCGGGCGCCTTTCCAAGGCTCCCCGTCAGCCATCACCTGCTTTGTCGCATCGCCTCTTGGGCAGGGATTCCGTTACTCCTATTTCATACTACGGTGAGTCATGTCTGAATATCTTTTCACCTCCGAATCGGTTTCCGAAGGTCATCCCGACAAGGTAGCCGACCAGATCTCCGACGCCATCCTCGATGCCATCCTGCTGCAAGACCCCGTCGCCAGGGTTGGCTGCGAAACCATGGTGACCACCGGCATGGCTATCATTGCCGGGGAAATCACCACTTCCGCCTGGGTCGACATGCCCGATGTGGTTCGGCAGACCATTCGTCGGATCGGCTATAACTCTTCCGAAATGGGCTTCGACTGGCAGTCCTGCGCCGTCATCACCTCCATCGACAAACAGAGCCCGGACATCGCTCAGGGTGTCGATGAGGGCAAGGGACTCGACCTCGAGCAGGGGGCTGGGGACCAGGGCCTGATGTTCGGCTATGCCTGCAACGAAACCGAAGTTCTCATGCCGCTGCCCATCACCCTCGCCCATCGCCTTACCAAACGCCAGTCTGAAGTGCGTAAGGCCGGCATTCTCAGTTGGCTGCGCCCCGACGCCAAAAGCCAGGTGACCATTCAGTATGTCGATAATGTCCCTGCCCGTATCGAGGCGGTGGTCCTTTCCACCCAGCACGAAGCTTCGGTGAGCTACGAGAATATTCGCGAGGGCGTCATGGAGGAAATCATCAAGCCGGTGCTGCCGGCGCAGATGATTGACGCCAATACCAAGTTTTTCATCAATCCCACTGGCAGATTCGTCATCGGTGGGCCGGTAGGCGATTGTGGCGTCACCGGGCGCAAGATCATTGTCGACACCTATGGTGGCAAGGGTTCCCACGGCGGTGGTGCTTTTTCGGGCAAGGATCCCTCGAAGGTTGACCGCTCCAGCTCCTATTATGGTCGATATATCGCCAAGAACCTGGTGGCCGCAGGCATCGCCAACGAAATCGAAGTGCAGATCGCCTACGCCATCGGCATTTCGCAGCCAGTGTCCATCAACGTCAACAGCTTTGGCACCGGCCGCATCTCCGACAGCGAAATAAAAAAGCTCATTTCCGCCCATTTCGATATGCGCCCCAAGGCGATTATCCAGCAACTCGACCTGCTCAGGCCGATTTTCTGTGAAACTGCAGCCTATGGCCACTTTGGCCGCGAGTTGCCCAACTTCACCTGGGAAAAAACTGACAGGGCCGCCCTGCTGCGCGATGCCGCCAAGCTCAAATAGCCCTTTTTTTCTGCTCCGTATCCCTGCCGCCGTGCCCGACCCGGCACGGCGGACTGCTCCTTACAGCTGTCGCTCTCCGTGGCGACCCCTTCATTTTCGCAACGTTCAACAAGGATATCGCTCCAATGACTAGCTCACCCAACGATTTCAAAGTTGCCGATCTGTCCCTCGCCGCCTGGGGCCGCAAGGAAATCGCCATTGCCGAGACCGAAATGCCCGGTCTGATGGCCCTGCGCCAGGAATACCGCGACCGACAGCCCCTCAAAGGCGCTCGTATTGCCGGTTGCCTGCACATGACCATCCAAACCGCAGTACTCATGGAAACCCTGGTGGAACTGGGTGCGGAACTGCGCTGGTCGAGTTGCAACATCTTCTCGACCCAGGATCATGCCGCGGCCGCGGTCGCTGCGGCAGGCATTCCCACCTTTGCCTGGAAGGGGGAGACAGAAGAGGAGTTCTGGTGGTGTATCGACCAGACCATATTTGGACCGAACGGCTGGAGACCCAACCTCGTTCTCGACGATGGTGGTGACCTCACCCTGGTACTTCACGAAAAATACCACCAGGAACTCGCCAACATCCGCGGCATCAGCGAAGAAACCACCACCGGGGTGCACCGCCTTAACGAGATGGCCAAGGCCGGCACGCTGGCTTGTCCGGCATTCAACGTCAACGACTCGGTGACCAAGTCAAAGTTTGACAACCTCTACGGCTGCCGCGAATCGCTCATTGACGGCATCAAGAGGGCCACCGACGTGATGATTGCCGGCAAGAACGCTGTGGTCATCGGCTACGGTGATGTCGGCAAGGGTTGTGCCCAGGCGCTGCGCGGCATGGGGGCGACGGTGTATGTCACCGAGATCGACCCGATCTGCGCCCTGCAGGCGGCCATGGAAGGGTATCGCGTAGTCACCATGGAAGACGTGGCGGCCATCGGCAACATCTTCGTCACCTGCACCGGGAACTTGAGGGTGATTACCAGAGACCACATGGAAAAGATGCCCGACCAGGCTATTGTCTGCAATATTGGGCATTTCGATTCGGAGATAGACATTGCCGCCATTCGCTCCCTGCCGTGGGAGAACATCAAGCCCCAAGTGGATCATGTCATCTTCCCTGACGGCAAGCGTATCATCATCCTCGCCGAGGGCCGCCTGGTCAATCTCGGCTGCGCCACCGGCCACCCCAGCTTCGTGATGAGCAACTCCTTCAGCAATCAGGTCCTCGCCCAGATAGAACTGTGGCAGAATGGCAGCAGCTACGAGAAGAAAGTCTACTTTCTGCCCAAGCATCTCGACGAGATGGTTGCGAGAATGCATCTCAAAAAGATCGGAGCCAACCTGACCCGTCTGTCCCAGGAGCAGGCCGACTACATCGGCGTCTCGGTGGAGGGTCCCTTCAAACCGCACTACTACCGCTATTGATGGCGGAGTCAGCAATCGCCTGACCCCTCCCCCCGCTCTGTGGCGATGACACATCGCCCTAGCGGGGGGACTCTCCTTTTGCAGCGAGTCGCACATCCCCCGAAAGCACCGCGTGCACATTGCCCTGCCGATCACGCACCTGCAACTGTCCCTGGTCGTCAGGTCCCAAGGCAATACCGGTGACGATCTTGCCATCACAAGCCAGCCACGTCGTTTCTTTGCCAAGGAGAAAATCTCTCTCCCGCCAGTCAGTGAGAATCGAGCCCAGGCCCTGAGCAACCAGGCGCTCCACCTGTTCAAGGATCGCTCTGCGCACCTGTTCGAACACCACAGAACGATCATAGACCTTGCCACTTTGGAGAAAGAGGGAGGTAGCTTTGTCGATCAACTCGGCAGAGAAGTCCTCAGCTTCAGCATTGACATTGAGCCCGACGCCGATCACTGCAAAACGCTTTTGCTCCTCTCGGCTGCCCGGCGAAGCTTCGGTAAGAATACCGCCGCACTTTCTGCCGCACACATAGACATCGTTGGGCCACTTCAGCTGGCATGAGAGACCGGTCAACGCTTCCAGGGCAAGGGCTACCGCCAGGCCACTGGCAAGAGTCAGCTGCGGATAGGTTTCGGGACTGAGCCTGGGGCGGACGAGTATCGAGCAGTAAAGCCCTTTGTCGCCAGTGCCCAGCCAGGATTTGCCTAGCCGCCCCCGGCCAGCGCTCTGTTCGAGAGCGATCACCGCTGTACCATGGACTGCGCCTTCTTCGGCCAACCTCCAGAGTGTAGTGTTGCTCGAGGCGAGGCGATCGAACGTATAGGTAGGATATTCGTTCATAAAAAGAAAAGGCGTGAGGATTGATATCCCCACGCCTTACAGCTAGGTAGTGAAACTAACCGAAAAAAATGTCGGTCTCAGGCGCCTTCTTCATTCTGAATACGAGAAGGAATGCCATACATCGTCGTCGATCCCGAGGACCAGAAGGCCAGGCGACCTTCCCTTACCATTTCATTGGCAACGTTCTTTATGTCGCGAGGTTTGGCGTCGGGATCGCAGGCATAAAAGTCTTTGATGTACAGTTGTGGCTTCGGAGACTGAAGAGCTTTCTCTTCGATGGCGTTTTTCAGTTCATCTTTGCTGAGAGCCATGGTCGGACTCCTTTTGTTGTGTGTAAGAGCATCAAGGGGAGGGAGCGGGTATCCCGCTCCCTCCATGCGATCCCTGCGCTATACTACTTGATGTGGCTGGTGAACTTGAACTGCGTCGTCGTTCTCCACGTATCGTAAGCAAGGCGATAGTCGTCGATGCTCTTGTCGGTGAAGGGGATGTCGCACTTCTCGAAGAACTTCTCCCAGCCGATCCTAGCCGCCCAATCGCCCAGACGCTCGTATTTCTTGGCGTCGGCGGCGTAGGCAACGAGGATTTTTTTGACGGCAGAAACGGTTTCCGGCCACCGCGGAGTGGTATTCGGCAGGTAGGGAATAACCAGCTTCGAGAACTTCGGCGTGCTGATACGGTTGGAAACCTTACCGCCGACGAGAATGGCGATACCGTCGCCTTCCGGGTCGGCAAGAGGCATGGCCGGGCACATGGTGTAGCAGTTACCGCAGAACATGCAGCGCTCCACCGTTACCTTGACCGTCTTGATCTCTTTGCCATCGACTTCGGCCTTGGCGGGCTTGACAGCTCCGAGCGGGCAGGAGGCGATCGCCAGAGGCAATTCGCAGACACCGGTGATACGCTTGTGGTCGATCATCGGCGGTTTGCGATGGATGCCGAGAATGGCGATATCGGAGGCATGCACCGCGCCGCACATGTTGAGGCAGCAGGCAAGCGCGATACGAACCTGCGCCGGCAGGGTCATCGATGTGAAGTAATCGAACAGCTCGTCCATGACCGCCTTAACGACGCCAGAAGCATCGGTAGCCGGAGTATGGCAGTGTACCCAACCCTGAGTGTGAACGATATTGGTCACGCCGGCGCCGGTACCACCAACGGGATACTTGTTGCCGTAGCTGGCAAGGGTATCGAGAAGCGGCTGCACCTTGTCACGGGAATCGACCATGAACTCGAGGTTGTTGCGGGTGGTGAAGCGCAGGAAGCCGTCGCAATGCTTATCGGCGATATCGCACACTTCGCGGATGTACTCTACGGTAACCAGACGGGCGGTACCGACGCGAACCGAGTAAACCTCGTCGCCAGTCTCAGATTTATGCATCAATACGCCGGGCTGAATGATCTCGTGCCACAACCACTTGCCCTTGTTGGCCTTGATGACCGGCGGGAAGAACTGTTCATAATGGGGGGGACCAAGATCCGAGATGCGACCGTCCATTGGTTTGTCTGGATTGTAACCCATGGTATTTCTCCTTCTATGTTTTAATATGAATTGTTAGCTCAAATTAAAAACCGCATCAGGCCTTGTGCTTGGCACGGAATTCGTCGATGTCGCGCTCGAAACCGCCTTCAACCTCTTCTTCCTTCCAGAAGATATACGGGTTGCTGCGCGGCTCTTTGACATGCTGCGGAATAGGCTCGACACCCATGACCGACAGGAAGGTCGGCAGGCCGACACGCTGCATGGTCTCACCAACGCGCTCGCGGTTTTTGCCAACTTCCATCCACCAATCCCAGACCTTTTCGATGAACTCGGTCAACTCCTCGAAATCGTTGTCCTTGGTAACCTTGATGAAGGGGAGAATCAGAGTCGAGAACTGGGCACCATCGAGAATCGGGGCCTTCGCACCAACACAGATCGACGCACCGGTATCGACGCCGGGACGGAGAGCGCGCGGCATGACATTGATGCAATGCATGCAACGGGTACATTCCTTGTCGTCGATCTTCAGTTCGCCGCCTTCCATCCACATGCACTGGGTCGGACAGAGTTCGACGACTTCCTTCTGGATGTCAAACTTGCCCCAGTCGCGACCGGAATGGGCGCCACCGTTGGGGGCATAATTGCCAGCGATATACTCTTTGACGGCAGCCTGGTCGATGCGGATATTGTCTCTCCAGGTGCCGATAACGGATATGTCGGAACGGGCGATGGCGGCGACGCAGTCGTTGGGGCAACCGGAGAACTTGAACTTGAACTTGTAGGGGAAGGCGGGACGATGGATCTCGTCCTGATACTTGAGGGTCAGCTCGTGGCATGCTTCCTCGGTATCATAGCAGGCCCACTCGCAGCGGGACATGCCGATGCAGTTGGCCGGGGTACGCAGGTTGGAGCCGGAGCCGCCGAGATCCTGGCCCATGTCATGGGTGAGATCCCAGAAGAAGGGCTCGAGGTTCTCAGTACGGGTGCCGAGCAGAATGATGTCACCGGTGGAACCATGGAAGTTGGTGACGCCGGAGCCGTATTTTTCCCACAGCGCCATCAGCTGACGGAGGTTGGAGGTGCTGTAATATTTGGAAGCCGGCTGAGCGACACGGATGGTGTGGAAGTGCTCGACACCCGGGAACAGCTCGGGAACGTCGGCGTAGCGACCGACGATACCGCCGCCGTATCCGAAAACACCTACGATACCACCATGCTTCCAGTGGGTGATCCTGTCTTTATAGGACAGTTCCAGGATACCAAGAATATCCCAACACTCAGGCTTGGTCTCCGCCTGGCGCTTAATGTCGGTCACGAAGCTTGGCCACGGGCCAGTCTCCAGTTGGTCCAACAAGGGCGTCTCACGTTTTGCCATGATTTCCTCCTTTAAATTGCTGTTTGTACTACAACCTTAACCAAACTTTCACAGAAAACTGGATGAAGCCTCCTGGCTTATCTTGCGCATCGTAATCATCGCCCCATTTTCCTGCCACGAAGGCACCGCGGCACAGGATAGCGAAACAAGATTAAGAAGTTATGAATCAGGGTGAGAACATATCTGCGCGAGATGTTTTTGTCAACAAAAATCAATGGCGCGAGGCGGCCGCAAATGAGCCTTGATTCAGCAGGTACGGAGACTGAGCCAATCAGCCAAGAACTTGTTTTATAAATACTTTTCCCACACCATCGCCTTCCTCTACAGCGAGCCCGATACGCGCGAGAAGCCCCCCTGCCAGAACCTTGCCCAGTTGGACTCCCTCCTGGTCGAAGGAGTTCACGTTCCAGCAGAATCCCTGAAAAACGATCTTCGCCTCGTAGATTGCCAGCAAAGCGCCGAGTGCGTGGGCGGTGGCCCTTTCGGCAAGAAGGATGCAGGAGGGACGATTACCGGGAAATGCCCGATTGGGATTGTCGGCCGGGCGGCCGACCGCCAAGGCGATGCTCTGGGCAAAGAGATTGGCCAGCAGCTTCTGCTGCGAGGTGGTGCCTTGAACCTCGCCGTCGCGCTGGTATTGCGACCGGCGAAAGCCGATGAACTCTGCGGGAACGACCTCGGTCCCCTGGTGAAGGAGCTGAAAGAAGGCGTGCTGTCCGTTGGTCCCAGGCTCACCCCAGACGATGGGCCCGGTCTTCAGCGTCACCCTTCTGCCACGGCGGTCCACCGACTTGCCGTTGCTCTCCATGTCACACTGCTGCAGATGGGCGGGAAAGCGGTGCAGTGCCTGACTGTAGGGCAGAATGGCCACGGTGGCATGGCCAAGAAAATTATGGTTCCAGACGCCGAGCAGAGCCAGCAGCAAAGGCAGATTTCGCCGCAGGTCGGCTTCTTCCGCGAGGGTATCGACTTCCGCAGCGCCTCGTAGAAAGTCAACCACCTGCTCGTAGCCGAGGAAGAAACCAAGCACCACCGCTCCGACCATGGAGGTGACGCTGTAGCGGCCACCGATATAATCGAACATATAGAACGAACGAAGATAGCGGTCTGGGTCGTCCATGGGGCTGCCTTTGCCGGTGACCGCCAGGCAATGCCTGGCTGGATCGAGACCAGCCTCCTCCAGGGCACGTCGCACCAGGGTTTCGTTGGTGAGGGTTTCGAGGGTGGTGCCGCTCTTGGAAACGATGGTTACCAGGGTGCTGGCGAGGTTGACTTCTGCGAGTACCCTGGCAGTGTCATCCGGGTCGACATTGGCAATGAAGTGCACCTTGCGTCCCGGCAGGGCCAGCCCGCGCATGGCCTCGAGCATCGCCCGCGGCCCGAGATCTGATCCACCGATGCCGATATGGATCATGGTGTCGAAGGGCTGACCAAGGGACCCCAGCAGATTGCCGTCCTGCAACTCGTCGAGGAAGAGGCGCAGCTTGTCCAGTTCCCGCCGCGCTTCGCCACTGGCCTCCTCCATCGCCGCTGACGAGGAAAAGAGGTCACGGCAGGCGGTATGCAGCACTTGCCGATTCTCCGACTCGAACCCCTCGATACGATTGAGCACCGCCCCCCGGCGCATGGCGGCGAACTGCGCCACCAGCCGCTGTTCGTCGGCCATGGCCTGCAAAGAGTCGATCACCGCCTCGTCGACCCGTTCGGTGGCATAGAGCAGCCGCCAGTCACCCATGGTGCAGGACAGGCGCCGCCAGCGCTTCTCATCATCGAGAACCCCCGGCCGGGTAAGGTCGAAAGGGTTTTGGGCCAGCTTCTCCAGCGAATCATAGGCAGCCGTTTGCTGCAGACCCTTGAATGCCGATGTCATGCTCGCCCCCTCCCCATAATCATTTTTGGGCCCTGCCTTCGCCGGCGAGCCTTTTCAAGGTGGCGATGGCCGCCTGGTAGTCGCCGCTGTTGAAGACCGCCGACCCGGCGACGAGGACATTGGCCCCGGCGGCGGCAATGGCGGCGACAGTGCCCGCGGCGACGCCACCATCGACCTCGATGTCGACATCCCTGCCACTGGCGGCGATGCGCTCCCGCAGGGCCTCGATCTTGCGCAGGGATGACGGCAGAAAACTCTGCCCGCCAAAGCCAGGGTTGACCGACATCAGCATGACCAGATCGACATCGTCGAGGATGTAATCAAGACTCGACAAGGAGGTGGCCGGGTTGAGCACCACCCCGGGACGCTTGCCGAGTTCCCTGATCCGGGACACGGTGCGCTGCACGTGGGGACAGGTCTCGACATGGACGGTGATCCAGTCAGCCCCAGCGGCGGCGAAGTCGTCGAGATAGCGATCGGCATCGGCGATCATCAGATGGACGTCCAGCGGACGGGTGGTGATGCGCCGGACTGCCCTGACCACCAGTGGCCCGATGGTGATATTGGGGACAAAGTGTCCATCCATGACATCGATATGAATAATATCGGCCCCGGCCTTTTCGACACGTTCGATCTCTTCTCCGAGACGACAAAAATCCGCCGAGAGAATCGACGGCGCCACCAGAATCTCGCTCATTGCCAGCTCACCACCATAATATGTTTCACACGACCTCGCGGTGCTGCCGACGGTTTCAGCGACGGCAGACAGCGTGGTCGCGCAGGAATTGCGACCATTGTTTCGCAATGCAGGGCGAAGGTCCGCACCAGGATCGCCCGGCGTGCCGGCGCCGCAGCTACGCCCCGTGTCCAACGCGGTCGACACGGTATCCACCCCAGAGTCTCCCCACCCCACCCTCACCCCTCGCCGGTGAGCCGCTGTCCATCAGCTGCGCTGCCAGCCACGCGGCACACCCGATCTCCGGGCAAGAGTTCCACCAGGCCCTCGAGTTCGAGGACAAGAAGCAGCTCGTTGCACCGCGCCGGCGACAGGCCGCTCATGGAGAGCAGGGTTTCGCGTTCCTGGCCGCTGGTATCGAGCAGGCCAAGCAGTTTTGTCGCCTCGGGTTCAAGCGACGGCTCCACCGGCGCAGGCCAGGGTTCTGCGCGGGCCATTCTCAAGGTTGAGACGCCCCGCAGTTCCAGGATGATATCGTCAACATCCCGGACCAGGCTCGCACCCTGCTTGAGCAGCCAGTGCGTACCCTCGCTCTTGTGGGAGTCGATGGGCCCGGGCACAGCGAACACCTCCCGTCCCAGGTCGAGGGCGATTTGCGCGGTGATCAGCGACCCGGAGCGCCGCGCCGCCTCGACCACCACCACGCCCTGGCACATCGCGGCGATGATGCGGTTGCGTGCCGGGAAGCGAAACCCTTCCGGCTTCGTTCCCAGGGGGTACTCGCTGAGCAGCAGGCCTCGCATGCGGAGCGTCTCGAAGAGCGCGCGATTGAGCTGAGGATAGACGATATCGAGCCCGCAGCCAAGCACCGCGACGGTATCGCCATCCGCACGGAGGGCTCCGCAATGGGCCTGGGCGTCGATACCCAGCGCCAAACCGGAAACCACCGCAAGGCCTCCCCGGGCAAGCTGCTCGCCCATGACGAAGGCTACTTTGCGGCCGTAGCCGGTAGCAGCACGTGAGCCAACCACCGCCACCGCCGGCCTAGCGAGCAGCTCGCGGCGGCCGAGACCGTACAGCACCGGTGGTGGATCGGGGAGATGGCGCAGAAGCGCGGGGTAATCGTCGTCGTCGGAGGAGAGGGCGAAGCCGCCCAGTCTCCCCAGCCGTTCAAGCTCTTCATGGGCCTGAAGGCGATAGTCGCAACCCGAGAGCAGCCCTGCGAAATGGCGCCGCCCCAGCCCGGCCACCCGCCGCAGCTCGCTCTCCCGGGCGGTAAGGACTCTCTCCGGGGTGCCGAAATGGTCGAGCAGGCGCCAGTAGCTGGTCACCCCCAGCCCCGGCACCAGGCTGAGCGCTATGCAATCGATGAGGCTCGCCACTGGTAGCTCTTGTCTTTGCCCTCCGCCCCCACTTCCCGGAAATCCCCTCAGCCCCGCCCCCCTTGGGCGGCCTCGAGAAACTTCCGGCCTCCTAGCGATCGGTCATGAACACCTTGAGTTCTTCAACGCGGGAGGGATGCTTGAGTTTCATGATCGCCTGGGCTTCGATCTGCCGGATACGCTCGCGAGTCACGGCAAAGCACTTGCCCACCTCCTCGAGGGTGTGGTCACAGTCGACATCGATACCATAACGCAGGCGCAGAACCTTGGCTTCGCGGGGAGAGAGCGACGACATCACCTGATTGAGGCACTTGCGCAGACTGGCCACCATGGAAAGCTGATCCGGCCCGAGCTTATCCTTGTCTTCGATGAAATCGCCAAGAAAGGTCTCGCCATCGTCGCCCACCGGGGTGTCCAGGGAGATGGCATCTTTGGCGATTTTCAGCGCCGACTTGACCTTGGCAACCTCCGTGCCGAGATGTCTGGCCATCTCTTCGGGGGTGGGCTCGCGGTGTTCCTCGAGGAGGAAGTCCCTGGAGACCCGCAGCAGGCGGTTGATGGTCTCGATCATATGCACCGGCAGGCGGATGGTCCGTCCCTGATCGGCTATCCCGCGGGTGATCGCCTGCCTGATCCACCACGTGGCATAGGTGCTGAACTTGTAGCCGCGATGATAATCGAACTTTTCCACCGCTTTCATCAGCCCGATGTTGCCTTCCTGGATGAGGTCGGAAAACTGCAGCCCCCGGTTGACGAATTTCTTGGAAACCGAGATGACGAGGCGGAGGTTAGCCCGCACCAGGCTTTCCTTGGCCTTTTTGTAGATTTCCCAGCCCTGATCGATCTGCTGCAAGGCTTCCTGCAACTGTTCCTGGTCGATGCCCGATTCGGCCAGCATGCGTCGGTCAACATGAAGCAGCAACGCCTCCTGAGACTCGGCCGGAAGCCTCCCGCCCCCGCCAACCTCTCCCTGCATGACCTCGACGAGAACCTTGCGAAAGCGTTTCGACAACTCGTGCAGGCCATCGGCCATAGTTTTGATGCACTCGACACAGATCGATTTCTCGGCGAAGAGCAGGGCGATTTCCTCGCCACTGCGACGGATATCGGCATAAAGGGCGACCGCCCGGGGATCCTCGCCTGGCAGTTGCAGGTAGAGATGCAGTTGCTCCTCACGGGTGGCGCTGAGGGCGATGGCCCGCTCGACACGGGCGAGGAAGTCACGGCTCTCGCGGCGCAGCGTGCCTGGTTTGTTGTCAATGATGCCACCGAGGATCTGGCAGATCCGTTCGCTGTTGCCCTCGAGGCCGCGCACCAGCTCGCGCAGGGCGGGAATGGCCAGCGGCGCCTTGAGGACGCTGTTCTGCACCCGCTGCTTGCCGGCCTCCATGCTCCTTGCCAGCGCCAGTTCCTCCTCGTGGGAAAGCAGGGTCAGCGAGCCCATCTCGCGCAGATAGATGTTCATCGGGTCGATGGAACCACCCGATTTCGACCCCTGCTCCTGATCTTCGCTGAGACGTGGCATCTTGCGCCGGTCGCGCTTGCGCCGGTCGCTGATGGCGCTGCTGCGCCGGTCTTGAAGCGGGGGGCGACGGCGGTCCTCGGAGTAGTCGGGCGCCTCGGGAGGAACGGCGTCATCCTCGACCAGGTCTTCGCAGAACTCTTCGGAAAAGCCGAAAGTCGAAGACTCGTCCCGCAGGTCGTACTCGCGCACTACCTCCTCGGCCGATCTCACTCCCTCATCTTCTTGTCCCACCAAAACCATGCACCTCTCCTCTCTCTTGCTGCGACCAGTGCCTGAGATACGTCAACCCTTTCCCCCTCACCCCGCGTGATCCTGCAACTCTCTCCACTCAAACGAAAGAAATGGAAATGTCAAGGTTTTTCCTCGAAGGTGGAAAAGTTCCCCCGCCATTGCAGCGGCTTTATCATGAACACGCCCTTAGCCGCGCAGCCTGCGATCGAGGTCGTTCTTTTCGGCGAGCAGCAGCATCAGACGCTCGAGGTCACCGCCCCGCTCCGCCTCCTCTACCTGACGCTGCAGTTGCAGCACCTCCCTCTGCAGCCGGCAGTGCCGCAGATAGCCAAGGAAATCAGCAAGCTCCCCACTGCCATCGTCGTCCTCGAGGGTGGAAACAGGGAGCGGCGTGCAGAGCAACGCGGCGACAAGACGGCGTTCCGGCCCCTCGGGGAGAACCGCGAGCAGATCCTCTGCCTCCACCCGTGCCTTGTCGGCTAGAAGGCTGTGCAGGGCAAGGAAGATCACTTCTCCAAGACTGCCGGCGAGGCAGTCGCGGGCCCCACCCTCGGCCAGGGCCTGAAAATGCCGTGGGTTATGAATCATAAAGGTGATCAGCTGCCGCTGCGCCAGGGTTGGCGGCGCCGCCTCGACTGGAACCGCCGCTGCCTCTCGCGGCGGCTCCAGGCTAACCGTATCCGGCCGCACCAGGCCGGCACCGAGCTGCTCCGGCGGCAGTCCGAGGGCAGAGGCGAAGTGGGTGACGAACAGCGACCTCTCGAGAGGCGAGGAAGCCGCGGCCATCAACGGCTGCAGATCGGCGATAATTTTGCGTTTGCCGTCAAGGCTGGTGCCATGCTCGCCGAGGAGATGCTCGAGGGTGAACTCCGGCAGGGCTCTGGCTTCTTGCAGCACCTTTTCGACAGCGGCCAGGCCGTGCTCGCGCACGAAGCTGTCCGGGTCATGGCCGGAGGGCAGAAAGGCCACCCTGGCGGAAAACTGTTCGGCGAGAAACAACGGCACGGCCCGTACCGCCGCCTTACGACCGGCGGCATCGCCATCGAAGAGGAGGATGGCCGATTCGGCAAAGCGCTTGAGCAGTCGCAGCTGCTCCCTGGTCAAGGCGGTGCCGAGGGGCGCCGCCACATGGCGACAGCCGGCCGCGACCAGCGAGACGAGGTCGAAGTTGCCTTCCACCAGCACCACCTCGCGGCGTTTCCTGATCTCCTCCTTCTGCTGGTAGAGGCCGAGGAGCAGACGGCTCTTGTTGAACACCGGGCTCTCTGGCGAGTTAAGGTATTTCGGCTGACCCTCGCCGACAATGCGCCCGCCGAAGCCGCAGACCCGCCCGCCGATGTTGTAGATGGGGAAAAGGATGCGGTCCCGGAAGCGGTCATAGGTGCCCCCCCCATCCCTCTCGCCGAGCAGACCCGCCTCCACCGCCGCCTGCTGCAACTGGCTATCGAGACGGCTGCCGAGAAAATTCCAGCCTCCCGCCTCGGGTCCGGGGGCATAGCCGATAGCGAAGGCGGCGATGAGCTCTTCGCCCACGCCGCGCCGGCCGAGGTAATCCCGCGCCGCTTTGGCCTGCGGTGCCTCGCGCAGGTAGCGGGCGAACAGCCCGGCGCAGTGCTCGTTGACGCGATAGAGCCGTTCGCTGCGCCGCTCCGCCTCCTCCCGCTCCCTGCTTTCGCGCTTCTCGGGCAGGGCGATATTGCAGCGACGCGCCAGTTCTTTGAGGGCGGAGGGGAAATCGAGGTTGTGATACTTCATCATGAAGCTGAACACGTCCCCGGAAGCGCCGCAGCCGAAGCAGTGGTAGAACTGCTGCCCGGCATGCACCGAGAAGGACGGCGTCTTCTCGCCGTGGAAGGGGCAGCGGCCAAGATAGCGCACGCCGCTCTTCTTCAGCTCGACGGACTCGCCGATGATGGCGACGATATCGCAGTGCTCCTTGATGGTGGCGACGATGTCGTCCTGACTGTCCCTGGTGCCCATGGTCTCTTCCGTTAATAGTTATGTACAAGCGAGGCGATTTGATACTATACTGCATTCTCCCGTCACCGCCAGTGCCGAGGCGGCGCTTTGCCTTCACCTCCACCCCATCCGCAGGCATGGACGATTTCGCCAACGCCATCGCATTCGAGGTCAAACAGGAGATCGCCGAGCGCTACTTCGGCCTGCGCACGCGCATCGAGGAATGGTCGCACCGCTACCTGGAACAGCTGCGCCAGACGAACGAGGAACTCGCCGCGGCCATCGGCCTCGACCTGTGGCGCTTCCGGGTGCTCCTCGAAGCCCCCTATCTCTTCCACGCCTTTCTGCGGCTCATCGACCTTCCCGGCGAAGATGCCATCCACCTCTGCGGGCTGCACAACCCGGAGCCCGATCCAGGAGGGCTCTTCACCCACCTGCGCGGCGGCGGCCTCACCCGCCGGCAGCGCTTTCGCAGTCTGGCCAGCGCCGTTTACTGCTCCCTGGCGAGAAACGTCGCCGCCTACCACGAAGCGGCGCGCCAGCTGCAGCTGGAACACGATGACATCTGCCTCGAAATCGACAGGTTCCGCCGGCAGAACGATCTCACCGATATCCTCTCCTTCCTCCGTTCCCTGGACAGCGGCAACGCCGAGCGCAGCCGGCTTCTCCATTCCGACGCCAGCGGCGGGGCAGGGGCCTCGACCCTCGACAGCGACCTGCAGCTCAAGGCCCCGCCTCCCGTCTCCGCCGTCCTCCTGCAGCTGCGCCCTCTGCCCCCCATCGCGCAGATCAAGGAACCGTTCACCGCGCTCCTCAATGAGGCCTACAGCGAGAAGACCAGAAACGACCCCCGTTGAGCGAGGGCGAACAAGGCCCCAAGTCGAGTCCGCATCGCCCGGAAAGCGGCGGGAACATTTTCGATTTGCTTTTGACTGCCGGTAAAAGTTATACTTGTTTGACGACCGCGGCGCACAGGCGCCCGGCGGACCGTCAACCAGCCGGCCTACGGCGCCACCTATCCCTCCTCATGAGCGAGAGCACTCACCTCACCCCTGCCGATGTTGACGGCGGCCGTCGCCTGCAGGAGGCGGTGCGCTCGCTCTGCCCTTCGGCGCTGTGCTTCCTCGCCGGACGCCCGCCGCAGGACCATGAGCTGCGCCGCGCCACCGTCGTCGTCACCGCGGCGCGCGGCGATTGCCTGGAGCAGATCTTCAACCACGATGGTCTGCCCCACTCGACCCCCGTTCTCATCCTCGGCCAGGGAGGGGATCTGCCGGGTATGCTTCTCGACCGCAAGGACGGCCGCCTCATCGACTACCTCTCCCTGCCGGCGCCGCTCGCCATCCTCGGCCACCGCCTCGCCTTTCTTTCCCGGGTGCAGCGCATCAGCAGCGAGCACCAGGCCAACTCAGCAACCCTCGACCGCCAGCTCAACGCCCTCACCACCCGCGACGGTCTCACCGGGCTGTTCAACCGCCGTCACCTCACCACCAACCTCAAGCACCACATGGACGAGGCCCGCGACAACGGCCACGACCTCTGCCTGCTGCTCTTCAACATCGATTTCTTCAACGCCGTCAACAAGGCAGCGGGACAGCAATTCGGCGACTTCATCCTCAACGAGATGGCGGCGCGGCTAAAGAAGGCGACACGCCCCGAGGATGGCTGCTACCGCTTTTCCGGCGAGGACTTCGTCGTTCTCATGCCGGAAACCGGCCTCGACGAGGCCCGCAGGATCTGCGAGAACATCCGCCGTCTCTGTTTCGGCAAGCCCTACAGCAGCGGCCGCGTCAGCCACAGCATCACCGTCTCCATGGGCCTCGCCTCCCTCAGGGAACACCTGCCGACGAGCCATGACGAGTTCATCAACATGGCCGAAACGGCCCTGTTCCTCGCCAAGGCCCGCGGCCGCAACCGCATGCAGACCTACATGCCGCGCAGTGGCGTCGAACGCTACGACCCGCGCCAGTCCATGGGTTTCCTCAAGGACTCCCTGAACAGAATCCTCGAGAAGACCAAGACCTCGGCCATCGCCTCGGTGCAACTCCTCGCCCGCCACCTCACCGGCCCGGAGCACGAAGAGCATGCCGAGACCGTGTCGCGCTACATCACCCTGCTCGGCGAGCGGCTGCGCATGCCACGCAACCACCTCGAAACCTTTCACAACGCCATCGCCCTGTGCAGCAGCTTCCGCTCCCTGCTGCACAACGACCTCATCTCGCGGCCGCAGCACCTCTCCATGGATGAGCGCAAGATCCTCGAAGATCTGCCCTTCAAGCTCGTCGAGCTCACCGACATGTTCGACTATTTCGCCAAGGAACGGGAAGTGCTGCTCTGCCATGGCGAGCGCTTCGACGGCAGCGGCTATCCCCAGGGGCTGAAGGGCGACGACATCCCCCTCGGGGCAAGGATCTTCACCCTTATCGACGCCCTGGCGGCGATGACCGCCGACCGGCCCTACCGCCCGCGCCTCGCCCCGGAGCAGATCGTCGACGAGCTCCTTCGCCAGGCGGGCAGGCAGTTCGACCCCGCCCTGGTCCTCAAGGTCTTCGAACTCATCGAGGAAAACCGCCTGCTCGATGTCGATCGGCCGGTACTGGAGCAGGCCCGCGTGACGCTCTTCTCCGCCTTCCCCCACTTGCGCCCATGACCGAGCATACCCCAAACGCCATCCAGGCGAGGATCGAATCCTTCCCGGCCCTCCCCGATATCGTCAGCAAGGTCATGGCGGTCACCGCCAACCCGGAGAGCAGCGCCGGCGACCTGATGCGTGTCATTCTTCCCGACCAGTCGATGTGCACCGCCATCCTCAAGGTCGCCAACTCGGCCTTTTTCGGCATGCCGCGCGAAGTGGCCACCATTGAGCGGGCAGTGGTCGTCCTCGGTTTCGAGGAGATCAAGAACATCGTCATCGGCAAGGCCATCTTCACTTCGTTCCCGAGGATGTCCCGGGAGACGCGGCAGAATATCGGCCTCTTCTGGGAACATACCTTCACCTGCGGGCTGGCCGCCAAGGTCATCGCCGAACAGCTGCGCCTCTCGGCCAGCGAGCTGTTCCTCGCCGGCCTCATCCATGATATCGGCAAGCTCGCCATGTTTCTCGCCTATCCCGACACCTACCCGCTGCTCAGGGCGGCATCCGGCATGGCCCTCGAAGACCCGCTGGCCGAGGAGCGGCGCCGCTTCGCCATCAGCCACGACCAGGCCGGGCTGCTCCTCGCCCGCAGGTGGCTGCTGCCGCCGCAGCTGGCCATGGCCATCGGCTACCACCACCGGCCGGGCGCGGCCCCCGAGCAGAACCGTTATCCGCTGATCGTGCAGATCGCCGACACCCTCGCCCTTATCGACTCCACCCCGGGGGCCTTCCGCCCCGAGGATATCGTCAGGATCTTCAACGATTTCCTCCCCGAAACGCGGCGTCTCTGGGAAGAGTTCGGCCTATCCTGGAACGACGACGACCTCGGCCTGTGGTTCGAGCGCCTGCAACAAAGCCGCAGGAAGGATCAGTCGGTCCTCGGCGTCTTCACCGCCGCATGAAAATCACTTCGATCAAGCGCACCATCCGCAATACCAAACGGCTGGCGGAGATCATCAAGGTGCTGTCCAAGTTCGGCTTCCGGCAGCTGGTTCAGGACACCGGCCTCTCCCGCCTCCAGGGCGGCGCCAGGGAGGATCTCGACCAGACCTACGGCCATGCCGGGGAGAATCTGCCGCGGCCGGTGCGGGTGCGCCTGGTGCTCGAGGAGCTGGGGCCGACCTTCATCAAGCTCGGCCAGATTCTCGCCACCAGGCCCGACCTCATCCCGGCGGAGTGGACCAAGGAATTCAAGAAGCTGCAGGACAACTGCCAGCAGGTGGGGTTTAGCGAAATCTACCAGGTGCTCGAGCAGGAGTTTCCCGGCCGTCTCAGCACCATCTTCGCCGCCATCGACGAGACACCGCTGGCAGCGGCATCCATCGCCCAGGTACACCGCGCCACCCTGGCCGATGGGACCCCGGTGGTGATCAAGGTCATCAGGCCCGGCGCCAGGGAGCTCATCGAAGAAGACATGGCCCTGATGGAAACCCTGGCCCAGCTCTTCGAGCAGTATTTTTCCGACCTCGGTTACAGCCCGACCCTGGTGGCCAAGGAATTCTCGCGGGAATTGCTCAAGGAGCTAAACCTCATCGGTGAAGGGCAGTCGGCAGAGCGACTGCGCCGCTACTTCGAGGGCGACGGCAAGGTCACCTTCCCTCGCGTCTACTGGACCGCGACGACGCGCAACGTGCTCACCATGCAGGAAATCACCGGGCGACTACTCTCGACGGTGAAGCCGGAGGATTTGAGCCGCGAGGAACGACGCGCCATCGTCGCCAACGGCACCGACGCCGTCTTCAAGCAGTGTCTGCGCTTCGGCTTCTTCCATGCCGACCCCCACCCCGGTAATATCTTCCTCCTGCCCGGAGGCCGGCTGTGCTTCATCGACTGCGGCGCCGTCGGCCAGCTCGACCGCAAGACTACGGAGCAGCTCATCAACCTCGTCTCCGGGGTGGTCAAGGGCGACATCGACCGCCTCTGCCGAGTCGTCATCGAGCTCACCGATGTCGACCCGAAGGTCACCGACAGTCGCGATTTTCGCCTTGAAGTGCGTAACATCACCGAGCATTTCCGCTACACCGACCTGCAGCACCTCGACATCACCAGCCTCTTGTCGAGCTTCTTCTCGGTGCTGCAGCGCTACCGCATCCAGTGCCCCGGCGATCTGCTCCTGCTCACCAAGGCGCTGACCACCATCGAGGGGGTCGCCGCCTACTTCGACCCGACCTTCGACGTCCTCGCCCACGTCGAGCCACAGATTCAGGAGATCGTCGTCAATCGCTACAGCGTGGCGGCCATCCGTCGCCGAGTCACCAAGACCCTGATCGACTCTCTGGAGATCCTCGAGACCCTGCCCGAAGACCTGCAGCGCTTTCTCGACCACGTCCGCCACAGCCGCTTCACCCTCAACCTCGAGCTGATGCGCATCGAACACCTCTCGGAGCAGCTCGACACCTCGAGTCGTCTCATGGGCATCGCCATGATCATCGCCGCTCTGATCGTCGGCTCGTCCATCCTCATCCTCGCCGACCGCATGTCGCAGCAGTCGAGCTTTATCGGCACCCTTGGATTACTAGGCTTAGTCCTTGCCGGCATCAACACCGCGGCCTTCATCATTTCCTTTCTTCTGCCGCGAAAACCGAAATAGACGAGAAACGAGAACGGGGGAAACGGTGGGGCCGCGCTCAGTTCCCGCCGAGGAAAGTGGCCACCCGTTCGCAGATCAGGGCGAAGGGCGCAGCGTCAAGGCTGGCCTCGCCGACCATGACCCCGGCGATCCCGGGGACCTCCAGGTAGGCAGCGGCATTGTCGGGCGTCACCCGGCCACCGTAGAGTATCCGCCACAGGGGAAAGAGCCGGCGGATGCGGGAGACGCCTTCGCCCACCCGCTCCGGCGGCTGGGCGACCTTGACCGCCATCCCTTCCACCGGGGTGTAGGCCACCAGCGGCGGCAGAGCGAGATTGTCGTCGAGGGCGCCGAGCTGCGCCAGGGCGTTGCTGTCGTCGACGCAGATCACCGGAGTGATGCCAGCGTCCACCGCCTCCCCTGTCTTGCGCACCACCTCCATATCGGTCTCACGGAAATGGCGGCGCCGCTCGCTGTGGCCGAGCAGGGCGAAGCGCGCCACGGAGGAGAGCAGGTCGGCGGCCACCGCCCCGGTATAGGCCCCCTTGGGGAAGGGCGAGAGATCCTGAACGGCGAGAGAGACCCCGGGCAGGCGCAGCCCGCCGAGGTGCGCGGCAAGGGCCTCGAGGCTGAGCAGGGTCGGCGCCACCACCACCTGCAGGCGGGAGTGCGGCCGATAGAATTGGGCGAATCGGTCGAACCAGCGCCGCCCCTCTTCGCTCGTCTTATGACACTTCCAGTTGGCGATGACGTAGCAGGAGGCAGTCATTTCTTCTCCATGACCTGGTTGAGGAAGGGTTGCAGTCTCTCGCGCAGCTGGGCGGCCTCGATGCCGCTGACCGCCACCTGCTTCTTGCGCCCGCGGGCGCCCGAGACGAGGCTGAGCTGGCGCCGCGGCAGCGCCAGGACTTCAGCAAGAAAGCGCAACACTTCCTCGTTGGCGCGTCCATCCACCGGGGGTGCCTGGATGGCCAGCTTGAGGGAGCCGTCAAACAGCCCAACAACCCTGCTCTTCGAGGCCTTCGGCTGGATATGGAGGAGCAGGAGCAGCTGCCGGTCGGCCTTTTGCAGCAGGTAAGGCACGGCTAGCCTTCGGCGCCAGGCGTCCCCGGAGATGCGGCCCCGTGAAACACCACCTGAACAGTCGGCATCACTCCAGACCCATCTTGATCTTGTCGATATCCTCGACCGCGGAACTTTCGCCGTTTTCATCCTCCGGGAGGAGAATGCTCTCGAAGAGGTCGCTGAGGTCGTCGTCTCTTGTGGCGGCATCCTTTTCCGGGAAGACGTCGAGAGCCTCGAGATACGAATGCAGCATCGCCTTGAGCTCGTCGCGGACGCGGAGACGCTCCTTGTGCAGGCGCTCGATCTCCCTGGGCAGCCGCTCCAGCTCGGCGTTGGCCTCGTTGCGGAAGCGCTCCACGTCGGCGCGGGCCTTCTCCATTATCTGCCGCGCCTCTTCCTCGCTGGTGCTGCGCAGGGTGTCGGCA
Source organism: uncultured Desulfobacterales bacterium (assembly GCA_937915545.1). Classification (GTDB taxonomy): domain Bacteria; phylum Desulfobacterota; class Desulfobulbia; order Desulfobulbales; family Desulfocapsaceae; genus Desulforhopalus_A. The sequence goes on along the minus strand of CALGIJ010000019.1, from coordinate 459,163 downwards.
AACTTCTGCGCGGCGAGGATAGTGGTCTTGAAGTCGAGCCCCTGCTGCTTGAGTTCGGCGTTCTGCTCTTCGAGCAGGGCCACCCGCCCGCGCAGCTTCTCGACCTCGCTCTGCTCCTGGCGGCTGCCGGCGGAGTCGCCGTCCAGGGTCTCCTGCAGCTGGCGCAAATTCTCCTTCAGGCTGAGGTTCTCTTCCTCGAGGGCGCTGCGAGCGGCGGCGGCCTCTTCCATGGCGGCCTTGAGGGTGGCAATTTCCTCGTCACGGAGACGAAAGCCCTCGTCGATCGTACCCTGGACGTTCTCGGCGTTCTCGCGGCCGAGGCGCACTTCGGCGACGAGACTCTCCTTCTCGCGCTGGAGAAACTCCACCTCGGTCTTGAGGGATTCGAGTTCCTCAGCCTGCAGGCGGTTCTGCTCGGTGAGCTCGAAGAAGTCCTCGGCGAGGAGCTCGAGATACGCTTTGACCTCGATGCTATCGTATCCCCTGAACTTGATCTGAAAATCCTGATCTTTGATCGCCTGCGGCGTGAGCATGGCTTCTCTCCCTTCTACTCTGTTGTTGTGCCCTCCGCGCTGAAGCAGGCCGTGGCGCTGTCGCGACCTGCCCATGGCGGGACGACTGCGCCGGGCCTACCCCATGCGCATCGCCAGCTGACGCAGGGTCTGCACGAGAAAACTCTGGAGAAACATCAAGGCGAGGATGAGCAGCATGGGCGAAAAGTCGATCCCCCCCAGCTGGATCGGCAGCCACCTGCGGATACGGCTCAACACCGGCTCGGTCGCCTCGTAGAGAAAACGGACAATGGGGTTGTAGGGGTCGGCATTGACCCAGGAGATAACGGCGCGGCCAATGATGATCCACATATAGACGGTGAGCAGGAAGTCGAGGAGCTGCGCGACCGCCGACATGAAATTGTTGACGACAAACATGGGTTCTCCTTGTCGGTTACGACACGGTGCTGCCTGGGGCGACCTTCGCCGCGGGGCCGAGCAGCACCATTTTTTCCCGGCCGTCGACCATTGTCCGGGCGACGAGAATCATCCCCTGGGAGCTGATGCCCATGATCTTGGCCGGCTTGAGGTTGGCAACGATGAGTACCTGGCGGCCGCGGAGCTCTTCGGCGGAGTAGTCTTCGGCGATGCCGGCGACGATGACCCGCGGTTCCGGCGATGCGACGGTGATCTTGAGAAGCTTATGGGAGTTCTTCACCGGCTCGACGGCGACGACTTCCGCCACCTTCAGGGAAACCTTCTGGAACTGGGAGAATTCTATCACCCCCTGCTCCCCGGCCGACGCCGGCTCCGCTTTGTTGCCGCCCTTGCTTTCCGCCGCGGTGGAAGCGGCGCCTTTCGCCACCTCAAGCCGCGGAAAGAGGGCGGGGATGGCGGTGAGCTTGCGACCGGCGGCCGGCAACCCCCAGCGGCCACCCTCAGCCAGAAGGGAGACGACAGGGTCACCCTCGGCATAGCCAAGAGCCGCGGACATCTTCCCCGCCGCCCCGGGCATCACCGGGCGCAGCACCAGGGCGAGCAGGCGCAGGACTTCGAGGAGGTTGTAGAGCACCGTGTCGAGACGTCTCGCCTGGTCCGGCTCCTTGGCAAGGACCCACGGGGCGTTGTTGACGATATACTTGTTGGCGATGCCGACCAGTTCCCACACCGCCTGCAGGCCCTGGTGGAAACGGAATTCCTCCATGGCCTGGCGGTAGTCGAGCAGCATCGCCTGCGCCGCCCCGGCCAGGGTGTCGTCGGCAGCGCTCGGGTCCGGCTGCGGCGTGCACCCGTCGCGGTACTTCCACACCATGGCGGTGGCGCGGCTGAAGAGGTTGCCGAGGTCGTTGGCGAGGTCGGCGTTCTGCCGGGCGACGATGGTCTCGGAACCGAAGGAGGCGTCGAGCCCGAAGGACATCTCGCGCAGCAGGAAGTAGCGCAGGGTATCGACGCCGAAGGCTTCCACCAGTTCCCGGGGACGCACGACATTGCCGAGGCTCTTCGACATCTTGGTGTCGTCGACGTTCCAGTAGCCGTGGACATGCAGCTTCTTGTAGAGCGGCACGTCCATGGCCATGAGCATCGTCGGCCAGTAGATGGCATGTGGTTTGAGGATGTCTTTGGCGATGAGGTGTTCCGCCGCCCCCCAGAACTCGTCGAAATGCGGCCCCTGGGGATAGCCGATGCCGGTGAGGTAGTTGATCAGGGCGTCGAACCACACATAGGTGACGAAGTTGTCGTCGAAGGGCAGTTCGATGCCCCAGGTGAGGCGCGACTTGGGACGGGAGATGCAGAGATCGGCCAGCGGCTCGGCGAGAAAGGCCAGTACCTCGTTACGGTAGCGCTCCGGGGTGATGAACTCCGGGTTGGCGTTGATATGGTCGATGAGCCGCTGCTGGTAACGGGACATGCGGAAGAAATAGTTCTTCTCGGCGATCTCCTGCGGCGGGGTGAGGTGGTCGGGGCAGTTGCCGTCGACGAGTTCCTTCTCGGTGAGGTAACGCTCGCAGCCGCGGCAGTAGAGCCCGGAATACTCGTCGAAGTAGATGTCGCCGCGATCGTAGACCTTTTGCAGGATGAGGCGCACCACCTCGACGTGGGCCGGGTCGGTGGTGCGGATGAAGTGGTCGGCCTGCACCTCGAGCAGGGGCCAGGTGTCGCGGAACATGGCGCTGATGCGGTCGACGTAGGCGCGCGGCTCGACGTCCTCGGCCTCCGCGGCCTTGACGATCTTGTCGCCATGCTCGTCGGTGCCGGTCTGGAAGCGCACCCGCTCGCCGCACAGCCGCTTGAAACGGCTGTAGGCGTCGGCGACCACCGTGGTGTAGGCGTGGCCGAGATGAGGCTGGGCGTTGACGTAGTAGATGGGGGTGGTGATATAGGTTGTCATTGCTCTTTGTCGGATTGCGGCGCCGGCGGATTCGCCTGCTCCTCCTGTTCCCTGACCGGTGCCGGCGTCCCCTGGGGGTCGTTGCCGCGCCGCTCCCTCTTCTTCTCGACCGGTTCCTTCTTCACCTGCTGAAACGCCTTCCAGTGGCGCTTGCCGAGGACGACCTCCTCGCCGGCGCCGGTCTCGCAGACGACGGTCTCCTGCAGGGGGTTCTGCCGTTTGACCAGGTACTCCTCGCCGTCGATCTTGACCCTTTTGCCGGCCTTGGGCATGTTCTTGCGCAGGCGGCGGTAGGTCTCGTATTCGTAAGTGAGGCAGCAGAGGAGGCGGTTGCACACCCCGGAGATCTTGGTGGGGTTGAGCGGCAGGTCCTGCTCCTTCGCCATCTTGATGGACACCGAGTCGAAGGTGCGGATGAACGAGGAACAGCACAGCTCCCTGCCGCAGGTGCCGATGCCGCCGATCATCTTGGTCTCGTGGCGCACGCCGATCTGCCGCATCTCGACCCGGGTACGGAACTCCTGCACCAGGTCCTTGACCAGGCCGCGGAAGTCGACGCGGCTCTCGGCGGTGAAGTAGAAGATCATCTTGCCGCCGTTGAAGAAGCGCTCGACGCGCACCAGATTCATCGACAGCTGGTGGCTGACGATGAGCCGGTTGCAGAACTGCATGGCACGGTGTTCGCTCTCCGCCATGCCGGCGTACTTGTCACGCTCCTCGGCGGTCGCCAGGCGCTCGATGACATAGTGGGCGCGCCGCGTCTCGCCCCGGCAGCAGCAGATCGGCGCCGGCCCGGCCACCGTCGCCGGCTCGAGGCCATGGTCGGTGCGCACCATCACCACCGCCTCCTCCGGGCAGTCCTCAAGCTCGGTGAAGGCGGTGAAGTGCTGACCGTCGCTACGGAAGTGGATGCGGTAAAAGGTGGCGTTATCCGGGGCGATCTCGGCCGCCGGTGCCTGTTCTGCTCGTATGTCGTCGTTCATCTCACCCCGTCACGTATGCCACGTCCTCGCCGCCCTCATGCCCGGCCGGCGCCGGACGGATAGCCGTCCCGCGCCCCCTGCAGACGAAAGAGCAGCACCTCGCACACCAGGTTGCGGCTGCAGTTTCGCGCCAGCTCCTCTTCCGCCCTGGAAATCGCCTGCAATGTAGCAAATAGTTCCGCCGAACTCCAGCATTTCCGTGCCGCCCTCTCCTCGCCAGGCGGGGCGGCGCCACAGGCCTCCACCAGCCGCGAGCGCAGCCACTGGCGGAGCAGCCCGAAAAAAGCCGGCAGATTCTCCTTGAGCGCCGCCATCTTTTCCGCCGCCCGCAGCACCGCGCCGACCTCGCCGTCGGCAGCGGGCCGCGGTTCGTCCAGGAGGTCGACGACTTCCCGCCACAGGGGCACCATGCCGCTGTCCTTGAGCGCCAGAGCCCGCCCCGGGCTGCCTTCGGCGAGTTCGGCAAGCTGCAGGGCCTCTTCGGCGGGAATGCCATGGCCCTGCAGGACCAGGGCCGCCTGCCGCCTCTGCAGCGGGGCGAACGGTAGCACCTGGCAGCGCGACATGAGCGTTGGCAAAAGCTCCCGCGAAGCATCGGCGGTAAGGATGAGCAGGTTGTCGGCCGGCGGCTCCTCGAGGGTCTTGAGCAGGCTGTTGGCCGCCTCGCGCCGCATGGTGTGGGTATCCTCGACGATGATGACGCGCATCGCCGCCTCAAGCGGCGGGTACCCCAACTCCCCGCCGAGGAGGCGAATCTGCTCGATGCGGATGGTCCCTTTCAGCGGACTGATACAGACCAGATCGGGGTGGTTGCCGGACATATATTTGCGGCACGAGGAACAGCGGCCGCAGGCCCTCTCGCCCTCGCGGGCGCGGCAGTTGATGGCCATGGCCACGCCGACGGCGAAGAGCCGCTTGCCGACCCCGTCCGGCCCGCGAAAAAGGTAGGCGTGGGGCAGGCGCCCGGCGCGCAGGGCGCGGGCGAAGAGGCCCTTGGCCTTCTCCTGCCCGCTGAGGGCGCTATAGCAGCCGAGGCCGGTCATGGTCCCTGATTAGAACAGCGTCGGCTGGCGACCCGCCGGCTCGACGCCCCGCTCCGCCCTGGCCTCGGCCTCTCTGGGCAGACCGCCGAGGTAGAGGAAGCGCTCCAGCGAGCGCTGGTATTCGCTCCAGCCGCGCTCTTCCGGGGCGAGCTTGCGTCGCAGCTGCTCTGTTATGTTCATCTTGGCGTCGATATCGTCGATAAAGCTGAGCAGCAGGGCCTCGACGGTCATCGGCACGACCGGTGAGCCGAAGTCGAGCCGACCATGGTGGCTGAGGATGAGGTGCTGCAGCTGCATGAGCAGATCCTCGGGAAAGTCACGGATGCCCGCCGCCGCCGCAGCGACCATCTCGCAGCCGATGATCAGGTGTCCCTTGAGTCGTCCGGCGTCGCTGTACTCGACCACCCCGGAGGTCACGGTCAGCTCGGCGGTCTTGCCTATGTCGTGGAGCAGCACTCCGGCCATGAGCAGCGAGCGGTCGACCCCCGGGTAGTGGGCGGAAAGGAACTGGGCGACCTTGGCCATGGACAGGCAGTGCTCGAGCAGGCCGCCGAGGTAGGCGTGATGGATGCCCTTGGCGGCCGGGGCCTGCTGAAATCGCTGCCACAGCTCGCCCTGGGAAAAGAAGTGGTTAAGCAGCCGGCGCAGGTGGGGATTGCTCACCGCCTTGATGAGCTGCTGCAGTTCCTCGGCCATTTCCGCTGGCCGGCGCGGCGCGGCGGGCAGGAACAGCGCCTCGTCCGGCAGGTCGTCCACGAGGACGATATCCTCGATGCGCAGCTGCAGCTTGTCGCGGTAGGACTGCACCTGGGCGATCAGCCGCACCACCGCCCCCGGCGTGGCAATCTGCTGGAGCGCCTCGACCCGCTCCCACACCGGCCCGGACATCTCGCCGCTGCGGTCCATGACCGTCAGCTGCAGATAGGGCTTGCCGACCCTGGTCTCGCCGACCTTGGCCGCCTTGACCAGAAAGAGGTCGTCGACGCGGTCGCCCTCTTTGAGCTGTTCGATAAAGACTCGTTTGTTCATCACACCTCGTTCGTCTCTCGTCCCAGCCAGCTCCCCTCATGAGAAAGGCGGGGCCGGCCGACCTTTCCGCTCCGGCCGTTGTCTTGTCGTGTGGCTCGCGGCATGTCGTTTTACCCTCGCTGCCGTGCAGAATTGCCTGCGCCGCCCGGAACGCCTCCCTAAGGTACACAAGGAATGGAGAAAAACCACCCTTTTATTCGCCCTCGCGCCCCCGCCCCCGGTCAGGTCGGGGAGGGCCGCCTCCTGCCGCGGCCTGTTTTGGTCCTTGCCGATTTCGCCGAAAGGTGCGATAATGGCCGATTCCGCTTCAGGGGCGGCAAGGTTCGCCCGCCTCTTTTATCCTCCGTCACCCCAGCCCCAGCCAGGAGTCCCGCATGAACAACCATATGATCATCTCGGTGATGTCGAAAGACCGCCCGGGCATCATCGCCGACATCACCGGCGCCATCTTCAAGCTTGGCGGCGACCTGGCCGACCTCAACCAGACCGTGCTCTGCGGCTACCTGACCATGATCCTCAGCGTCTCCTTCGACCCCGAAGTGACCAAGGAAGATGTCGTGGCCGCCGTCTCCCATATCAAGAGCCCCTGCAAGTTCGAGGTGTCCATCAAGGAGACCGGCGACGACCCGCCCGCTGGCGACCCGCCCAAGGAAACCTACATCCTCACCGTGCAAGGGCCGAACCGGGCCGGCATCGTCCATGGCATCAGCTCCTTCTGCTACCTCCATAACATCAACATCACCGACCTGGTCACCACCCTCAAGAACAATCTCTACATCATGGCCCTGCAGCTCGATCTGCGCGGCTGCGACATCAGCCTCGACCTGCTGCGCCGCGAGCTCGACGAATACGCCCAGTCCGGCGATCTGACCGTGGTCCTGCAGCACAACGACATCTTCGCCGCCACCCACGAGATCTCGCTGCGCTGATTCGCGCCTTCCGCCCCCAGCCAACTATTTTGGAGACCACGACAATGCTACGTTCCGACCAGATCCTCGCCACTGTCGAGATGATCCACAAAGAGAATCTCGATGTGCGCACGGTGACCATGGGCCTCAACCTCCTCGACTGCCGCGGCGGTGGCATCGACGCCACCTGCGCCAGGGTGCGCGACAAGATCGTCACCTACGCCGGCAACTTCGTCCCCACCTGCAACACCATGAGCCGCAAGTACGGCATCCCCGTGGTCAACAAGCGCATCGCCGTCACCCCCATGGCCCTGGTCGGCGCCGGCTTCTCGCGGGAGGAGTTCGTGCGCCTCGCCATCACCCTCGACGAGGCAGCGACGGCGGTGGGGGTCGACATCCTCGGCGGCTTCTCCGCCCAGGTGGAGAAAGGCATGACCGCCACCGATCGCGAGTATATCGCCTCCATTCCCGCCGCCCTGGCGGCAACCGAAAAGGTGTGCGCCTCGATCAACATCGCCAGCACCGCCAAGGGCATCAACATGGACGCCCTGGCGATGATGGGCCGCACCGTCAAGGATCTCGCCGAGCAGACCGCCGCCCAGGGCGGCTTTGGCGCCGCCAAGTTCGTGGTCTTCTGTAACCAGCCGGGGGACAATCCCTTCATGGCCGGCGCCATCCACGGGGTGGAGGAGGCCGAGGCGGTGCTCAACATCGGGGTCAGCGGCCCCGGGGTCATCGCCCGGGCCCTCGAGCGCCTGATCCGCAACCACCCGGCGCCGGGCACCCTGCAACTCGACGAATTGGCCGAGGAGATCAAACAGACCACCTTCCGCGTCACCCGCTGTGGCGAGCTCATTGGCCGCGCCGTGTCACTGTCGCTGGGCATCGAGTTCGGCGTGGTCGACCTCTCCCTCGCCCCGACCCCGACCATCGGCGACAGCGTCGGCGAGATCTTCAAGATCCTCGGCGTGGACGCCATCGGCGCCCCCGGGTCGACGGCCATCCTCGCCATGCTCAACGACGCGGTCAAGAAGGGCGGCATTTTCGCCAGCAAGACGGTGGGCGGCCTGAGCGGGGCCTTCATCCCGGTGATGGAGGATGCCATGCTCGCCGATGCCGTCGGACAGGGCTCCCTGTGCCTGGAAAAACTCGAGGCGATGACCTGCGTCTGCTCCGTTGGCCTCGACATGATCGCCATCCCCGGCTCGGTGGACGCCGACACCATCGCCGCCATCATCGCCGACGAGATGGCCCTGGGGGTCATCAACGGCAAGACCACCGCCGCGCGCATCATCCCCGTGCCCGGCAAGGAGGCCGGCGAGATGGTCAACTTCGGCGGCCTCTTTGGCGCCAGCCCGATCATGCCGATCAGAAACGTCGGCAAGTCGAGCCGCTTCATCGCCTGGGGCGGACGCATGCCGGCCCCGGTGCACAGCTTCAAGAACTAGCCGGCAGACCACCCCCATACTGCGTTTACACGTCAGGGGCATCATCCTTTGGGTGCCCCACCCCTTCCGCCGCGGCCAGCACCACCGTGTGCCCTCCCCCCGCCGCCACGGCGCGGGTTAGGGCTTCGCCGGCCACATCGAGGAGGGCCTCGCCGTCAGAACCATCGGCGTCGCCCTCGCCTGGCAGATGCCAGGCGCAGCCGATACTGAGGCTCACTTTGCCGCAAAGAGCACCCTCCTCGCCCGTCGCCAGGTCAGCCACGGCATGGTGCAGGCGGGCAGCGACCAGTTCAGCCCCGGCGCAGTCGGTCTCGGGGAGGAGGATGGCAAACCCCTTCTCACCAAATCGGGCAAGGAGGTCGGCGGGGCGCAGCAACGACTGGTAGAGGGCCCTGGCCACGAGGCACAGGCAGCTTATCACCTCCTCCCGGCTGTGTTGGTGAAGGAAGTTGGCAGAGCCGTCGATCTCGAGGAGCAAGAGACTGAGCGGGGTCGAGTTGCGCCCGGCCTGACGCCATTCTTTGGCAAGATCTTCGATAAAATAGCGCTGGCTGAACAGCCCGGTGTCGTGGTCAAGGGAAGAGAGTTCGGCCAGCTCCGCCTGCAGAACCTCGATCTCGAGGGCCCTCTCATCGAGCTCGCGGCGCAGGCGGCGCACCTCGAGGAGTAACGCCAGGCGCCTCTTCAGAAGCCGTGGCGCGAGGGGTGGAGGGAGAACGTCGAACAGGTCTGGTGGCAGGTCGTTTTCCCCCGGAATAGAGTCGGGGGGGCCGACATGGAGCAGGGGCAGGCCGCGGCATTGGCAGGCCCGCAGGAGGTGCGGCAAGCTCGAGTGGCTTTCGCCGTCTCCGCCCTCGACAACGACGATCTCCACCTGGCGGTGCAGCAGTGCTGCGGCCTGGGTGGCATCGGGGCAACCTAGCGCTTCCAGGTCGAAGAGGCTGGCGAACCCTGCCAGCTCTGCCGCCAGGTCGTTTGTGACGCCAACCATGAGGAGCGTTGCCATAGTCCCCCCTCCAGGGCGGCTCCATGCCGCTGTATGCCGCCGGCAAAGGCGGTTGGTCCCGGCTCAGCGCGCCGCCCGCCACGCCTCCGTCAGCCGGTCGCCGAGGTAGGTAAGCAACTCGTCGTCCGCGGCGAAGAGATTGAAACAGTAACCATCGCTGCCGCCAAGGCCGCCGGGAATGGCCTCGCCCAGTTCGCTTGGGTCGGTGATCATGTCGCCATAAAAACACACCGACAGCCAGCGCTCGGCAGGATCGTCGTCAATGACGTCGACGATGGCGAAGAACTTGCGCCCTGCCCCATTCTCCCGCCACGGCCTGAGCGAATAGCTGACCCCCGGCCGGGCGATGAAGCGCAGTTCCACCCCACCCATGGCCGCCAGGGTCTGATAGAGGCTGCGGAAGCAGTCGCTCATCGCCTGATCCGTCTGCCCCCACTGGCCGATAAAGGTCTCGACTTCCGCTCGCGCGGCACTGTCCCCACTCATTTTCACCCCTCCGTCGCTGACGTCCAGCGGTTGTTTGCCAATACTCGCAAAATAGTATAAATTTTCACTACGGCAACCCTTTTTTCCCGCTACCCCGGAGGCCCCATGCTCATCATCACCTCCCCGTCCAAGACCCAGAACGAGGCCGGGCGCCAGTACCCGCGCTGCTCCCTGCCGCTCTTGCAGAAAAAGAGTCGGGAAATCATCTCCATCCTCAAAAAGATGGATATAAAGGCCCTGGAAGGGCTGCTCGCCACCAGCGACAAGCTGACCGCGGCCAGCCACCGCCGTATCCAGGCGCTCACCGCCAAGCCCACCCCGCAAAACGCCCGCCAGGCGCTCTTCACCTACCGTGGCGAGGCCTACAGCGCCATTCCCGCCGACTTCTACGACGACGAGGCGCTCGACTTCGCCCAGGGCCACCTGCTCATTCTCTCAGCCCTCTACGGCCTGCTGCGGCCGCTCGACCTCATCCAGCCCTACCGCCTGGAGATGGCGGCCAAACTCTCCGTCGGCGACGGCGACAACCTCTACGACTTCTGGCGCGGGCCGATCACCACGACCCTCAACGAACTGCTCGCCAAGGAAAAGCACAAGCAGGTCATCAACCTCGCCTCGAGCGAGTATTCGCGGGTCATCGACCGCCATCGCCTCGACGGGCCGATGATCACCATCACCTTCCGTGAGAACGTCGGCGGCAGCTGGCGGGCAGTGCCCATCCACGCCAAGCGGGCGCGCGGCGCCATGGTGCACCATATCATCGCCAACCGCATCAAGGAGCCGACGCCGCTGCAGGAGTTCGATCAGGATGGCTACCTCTTCGACCGCCAGGGGTCGAGCGACAGCGAGTGGCTCTTCCTGCGCCGTTGAGCCGCAGAGGAGCAAAGAATCCGTCAGAGGGGAAGGAAGATCAGGGAGAGGAGGGCTTGGCCAGCCCGGCGACGATGCCCACCACTTCCGGCACCACCCGGGCCACCTCGGGGCTGAGCCCCTGGCCTAAGCGATCGAAGCAGCAGCCCTCGATGCCGATGAGCAATGTTTCTGCGGGGACACGCTGGGGATAAAGGCGGCGACCGATGGTGATCGCCTCGCGCACACCGATGCCATGGCCGCTCACCGGCCGCGCCGGAGCCTGGGGGAGTTCCTCCCAGCACAGGCGATGCACCGTGCCGGGAGGGGCACCCAGCTGCACCCCGTCGACGACGAGGAGCAGTTCCTCGCCGTCGAGCTCTTCGAGGAGGTCGATGCCCCCCAGCCCGAGAAAGACCAGACGCACCCCCTGCGGCAGCTTGAGGCGGCGCAGTTCCTGGTAGACCGCCCAGCCGACACCATCATCGGCAACGAGCTCGTTGCCGATGCAGACCACCAGAACCCGTCGGCTCATGCCTGGGGCCTGACTCCGGAAAAGGCCAGGCTGAAGGTGCAGCTCTCCCCGACGCTCAGGGTCTTGGGCCGTACCGGCGCCCCGCACAGCTCGGCGACGATGCCGGCCATATAGTAGTGGAACATCTGACAGATGGAGCTGTCCAGCTCCATGCGGCGGTTGCGGCAGACGCTGCCGATGGGGCAGTGGTCAACGGACACCAGAGCCTCGTTGCCGCGGCACTCGGCGGCAAGCTCCATCTGCTGGATGCGGAAGACTCGCACCACCTCGTCGAGCACCGCCGCCGGGGTCTTCTCTTCGAGGTGCACCGGCATGTTGAGGGCCATGCGGCGCCCGGCGGCCACCGCCAGCGAGGGCGTCGACTTGCCGACAAAGGCGGAGATGGTCTCCACCAGCATATCGAGGAGGAAGGACACCTCGGTAAAGGCCTTGCCGTAGTCCTCGCCAGTCAGGGTCAGTTCGTTGTTGCCGATCATAAAAACCTCCCCATGCGCTGGCTGAACTCGATATTGCGATAAAAGTTCTTCACTTCGTGGTGGTTACGGTGACTGATCGCCCCGGAGGGGCAGAGAAAGGCGCAGCTGAGGCAGGCGATACAGTTCTCCGCCACCGCCACCTGAGCCTTGGCGGTCTGCTGGTCGAAGGAAAAGCATTCGGTGGGACAGATGTCTACGCACAGGCGGCACCCGCGGCAGGCCTTGTCGTTGATGGTCATCTCCAGCATATCACTCCCTCCCTAATTGGCGAACGAGCCGCCCGCCCTGGCGGATCTCGACCTTAAGCGCCATGCGCCCGATGGCATGGGTGGAACAGGCCAGGCAGGGGTCGTAGCAGCGCACCACGAACTCCAGGGTATTGAGCATGACCTGGTCATTCGGCCCGGCGACGAGCGCGTTGGCCCCCTCCTTCAGCGAGCGGTTGATGACCGCGGTGTTCTGCTGGGTGGCGATGATCATATTGGCGGCGCGGACGATGCCCTGCTCGTCGATTTGGTAGTCGTGGATAAGGGTGCCGCGCGGCGCCTCGATATGGGCGACGCCGCGGCCACCGCGAAACTGCGCCGGCACCCTTGTCTCGCCGCGCAGTCCGGGGTGGTTGATGAGCTCCTCGGCACGCTCGCAGGCATAGAGGAGCTCGATGAGCTTGGCGTACATCTGCACCACCGCGTTGTGACAGGGGCGACCGTAGGCCTGGCGGTAACGGGCCAGCTCCGCTTCGGCCTGGGGGGTGGCGAAGCCCTCGCCGGCGTTGAGCCGCGCCAGGGTGCCGACGCGGTACAGGTGCTCTTCGCCACCATGGACGAAGTAGACCTCCTTGGCGTAGGAGTTGCTCACCGCCCGCTCCGCCAGGTAGTCGATGTAGCGCTCGGCGGGGAACTCGGCGGCCACCGTGCCGCCCGCGTCCATGGCCCGGATGGTGCCATCGTAGAAGTTGATCGCCCCTCCCGCGGCCACCGTGCCCAGGTACCAGCTCGGCACGTTGAGGCCGGTGAGCAGCTGCGGGTTGTTGTCGAGCAGCCGCAGCAGCAGGTCGCGCATCGGCGTAAAGAGCTCCTGGGCCAGGAGGCGGGCCTCGCTGGTCAGCTCGCGCAGGCGCTGGAACTGGCCGTCGCTGAGGGCAAAGGAGATACCCCCGGCCACCGCCGTTACCGGGTGGATGCCGCGGCCGCCGATGGTCTCGTTGATCTTCTGCCCGAGGCTGCGCAGGCGCAGGCCCTTCTTGCTCAGCTCGGGCTCGGCCTCGACCATGCCGACGATATTCTGCCTGGCCGGGTCGCCGCCCAGGCCGAAGACCAGGTCCGGCCCGGCGAGGACGAAAAGCGACAGGCAATGGGAATGGATATAGTGCCCCATGTACATATATTCGCGCAGCAGCCTGGCCGCCTCGGGAATGGTCACCCCGGCGGCGGCGTCGAGGGCCTTGGCCGCCACCAGGTGGTGGGCGGTGGGGCAGACACCGCAGATGCGCGCCGTCACTTGGGGCAGGGTATGGGCCTGCATGCCGACGAGGATGCGCTCGAAGCCGCGCAGCTCGTTGACACAGAAGAAGGCCTCCTCGACCTTGCCGGCCTCGTCGCAGTCGAGAAGGATGCGGGCATGGCCCTCGATTCTCGTCACCGGATCGATCTTGATGGTCGTGGTCATGGCTGCGCCTCCCCTTCGGCTATCCACTTGCGGATGAGAAATGTCGGTTTGTTGCCGATCATCTTGGTGGCCATGGCATAGGCATACTGGGTCTTGGCCGACTTCTCCAGATGCGTCCTGATGGTCTCGTAGGGAATCCTGGTGAGCCGCGACATGCGCTCGCTGATCTCGGTGCGGATGTCCCTGGTGGGCTCGGTGAGCACCTGCATGGTCGGCCCGGCACAGCCGCTGCACGGCATGCCGTGGTTGGGGCAGGGGGCGAGGCAGCGGTCGAGGGTCACCGAACCCTGGCAGATATAGCCCTGGCTGAGAAAACAGGTGGCGTTGTCGGGCAGCCCCTCGTTCGGTTCGCGGAGGGTGTCGACCTCGGTCCTCACCATGGTGCGCCGGCAGCCGGCGCAGACGCTCTCCTGGCCGACCCGCGGGCTGCGCTTCTCGACCAGCGCGCTCAGCCCCTCGAAGATAAAGTGCGGGTGCGGCGGACACCCCGGCAGGTAGAGGTCGACGTCGATGACCTCGTCGATGGGGGTGACCATCTTCTCGAGGCTGCTGATGGAGTTGCCAGGAATGAAGTCGGTGCGGGTGGTGGGGCTGTGGCGGTAGACATGGTCCATGATCTCCTCGCGGCTATGGGCGAGGCCGGCGCCATGTAGGCCGCCGTAGACAGCGCAGGTGCCGAAGGCGATGATCGTACGGCACTTGCGGCGCATCTCCAGAGCGGCATGACGGTCATGCTCGGTGCGCACCGAGCCGGTGAGGATGCCGATATCGGCCTCGGGATACTCCTTTTCATCGGTCAGCACCGGGCACTTCTGGATCTCCACCTTCTCGAGGACATTGAGAATCTTCTCGTGCAGGTCGACCAGGGCCACATGGCAACCGCCGCAATCGCACAACCACTCGGTATTCAACCGTACTTTCTCACCGCTCATCGTTTTCCCCACTGGTTATGGCTTCCCCGGCCCAGCACAGTCAGCGCCCCGGGGCAGTCCCCTGCTCTATGCCTCGACGGTCAGCACCTTGAGACAGGCGTTCTCCCCGGCATGACGGATCTCCAGGGTGGCCTTCTTGCCCATGATCGTCTCCAGGGCTCCGGCGAAAAACCCGTACATCATGTTGCACAGCGAGCCTTTCTGCGGGTGGCCGAAGCGCAGCAGCGACTGGCGGATCATACAGTCACGGAAGACCAGCAGCATCTGCCGCTGCCCACGGTCGTTGACGGTGATCAGCTCCGCCTGCCCCTGTGGTTTGAACGGTTCGAAGCCCCAGAGGCAGCTGTTGGCGAGGAGGATCTTGCGTACTTCGTCGACCGCCTCGAGGAGGTCTTCCGTGTGGCGCGCCTCGGCGGAAAACTTGCGACCGAGGTTGCGGCCCGCCGACATGGTCATGCTGTTGGCGCCCCGTCCGAGGACCGGCTCCATGCCGGCCGACAGGGCGGCCATGAAGTTCATGGTCTCCTGCAGGGTGCGTCGTTGCTTGAGTAGATCTTCCACCATCCTTCTCCTTGTTGCCACGGCCTCCCGGCCCACAGGGCGCGGCCGGCCGAGGCGTGGATTGTCTCTTTCCCCCGCCTGTCGGCGAGGCTCAGTGAACTTATCGAATATCGTACCGAAACGACGCGCAAAAGACAAGGGGCGGGCAAGAAAAAGCCTCGCCTGCCCCCTGACCTGCACACCGCAAAGCTGTCTTTAACGAGAAAAATGGAGCTCTTCAGGCCGCTTCAACGGCCCCAGCCATATTCTCCGACGAGATCGACGAAGCGTACCCCGACCAGCGCGGTGACCGTGCGCTGCCCGTCGCGCTGCTGCAGCAGCTGCAGCACCTGCTCGTTCTGGTCGCCCACCGGCATGACCAGACGCCCCGGGTCGGCGAGCTGGGCCAGCAGCGGCTCGGGGATTTCCGGCCCGCCGGCGGTGACGATGATGGCGTCGTAGGGGGCGAACTCCGCCCAGCCCAGGGTGCCGTCGTCGAGCTTGGCGCGGATGTTGAAATAACGCAGTTTGTCAAAGACCCGCCGCGCCCCGGCGAGAAGCGCGTTGAAGCGCTCGACGGTGTACACCTGGGCGGCGAGCCGCGATAAAACCGCCGCCTGGTAGCCGGAGCCGGTGCCGATTTCCAGCACCTTCTCTCCGCCCTGCAAGCCCAAGACCTGGGTCATCAGGGCGACGATATAGGGTTGCGAGATAGTCTGCCCGGAGCCGATGGGCAGGGGGAAATCCCCGTAAGCCCTGGCCTGCATGGCGTCGTCGACGAAGAGATGGCGCGGCACCTCCTGCATGGCCGCCAGGGTGCGTGGATCGACGATGTCGCGGCCACGCAGCTGGTCGTGCACCATGCGCGCCCGCGCCATTTCGTAGGAATCGATCACTTGCCGGTCTCTTGCCAGGAAAAGTCCTTCGCCCAGCTCAGGTCGTCGGCGTCCGACTGGGAAAAGTTGCAGGAAACGACCACTCCGTTAGAGAAAGTGACCACAACGTGAGTGAATTCCGGGGACCCGAAGGTTTTCCCCACTACCGGGGTCTTCTCCAGCAGACTGACGTTCTTCTCGCTGTAGTGCCAGACCTCGCGGCCCTCGCCGTCCTGGCCGCGATCGTCGGGGTCGCCGAGAAAGACGGTGACATCCTCCTTGGTGGACTTGCCGACCTGTACCAGGGCGACATCGGCGGCAAGGTGACGCACCTGATTCATATAACATCCGGACAGGCCGAGCATAACGACGACCACGGAGAGAAAACATTTCAGGAAGGCGGTCATAAAGGAGGTCTCCACAGGATGAAGGGGCCCCACCGGAGGGCGGAGATTTCCCCCCTCTATAGCCGCTGGGCCTTATTTTTTCAACGAATAACTCGGCAACGGGCCGATCCGCCATGGAAATGCGGCGCCGCTGGGACGGCGCCGCAGCTCCTCATCAGGCGGCGACGACGCGGCCGAGAATACGGTAGTTGCGCTCCACCATGGCCAGGGGGTCGACCACCAGCCCGGCCTGGATCATAGCGTTGTCGTGGATCTGCCGCGCCACCTCGGCGGCGAACTCCGCATCGCTGTTGCGCAGCTCGGCGAGCTTTTTGATAAGGGGATTGCCGGGGTTGATCTCCATTTTCTTCTTCGATTCCCCCAGGCCGGGCAGGCCGTGCTCCTTGCGCCCGGCGGCGAGCACCCGTTCCATCGACGAGGTCATGTAGCCGTCGGCGGTGACGATCATTGCCGGGGCGTCCACCAGCCGTTTCGAGACCACCACCTCGGAAATGCTCGCTTCGAGAACCGTCTTCATCCACTCGGTGAGCGAGGCCAGGGTATCCTTGTCGAGGCGGCCCTCCTCGGCACTTTCCGCCGGCGTTGCGGCATCCTCACCATCCTTGGCCAGAGCCAGGTCGGCGCGATCGGCGGACACCAGCTTCTTGCCCTCGAACTCGCCGAGGTGACTGAGGACGAAGTCGTCGATGGGCTCGAGGGTGTAGAGGATCTCGATGTCCTTCTTGCGGAACATCTCCACATAGGGCCCGGCCTCGATGGCCGCCCGCGAGGCCCCGTTGATATAATAGATCTCGTTTTGCTCGGGGCTCATACGCAGCAGGTAGTCGGCGAGGGCGATAGGCTTGCCGGCCTCGGACTTGGAGGACTCGAAGCGCAGCAGCTTGCCGAGATCCTTCTGGTACTCGTAGTCGGTGGTCACCCCTTCCTTGAGGTAGATGCCGAAGGTCGACCAGAACTTCCCGTACTTCTCGGCGTCGTTCTTGGCTTCCTCCTCGAGATGTTTGAGGAAGCGCTTGGTGATGACTTTGCGCAGCTTGCCGACCAGGGCGTTGTCCTGCAGGGCCTGGCGGGAGATATTGAGCGGCAGGTCCTCGCTGTCCACCACGCCCTTGAGGAAACGCAGCCACTCGGGAAGGATGTTCTTCGAGTGCTGGTCGATGAGGATGCGCTGGCAGTAGAGGTTGACACCGGGCTCGACCTTGCCGAAGCCGAAGACCTCGAAGTTCTCGGTGGGCACGAAGAGCAGGGCGTTGATGGCCAGGGGGGCGTCGGCGGAGAAGTGCAGGCGATACATGGGTTCGGCGGCGGCGTTGCCGATGAACTTGTAGAACTCGACGTATTCCTCCTCCTTGATGTCGCTCTTGCTCCTTGTCCACAGGGCTTGGACGGTATTGACCACCTCGCCGTCGAGCTTTATGGGGAAGGAAACGAAGGCCGAGTAGCGCTTGATGATCGACTCGATCTTCCACTTCTCCACGTACTCCTTGGCGTCCTCCTTGAGCTCGACGATGATCTTCGTGCCACGGCGCAGGCCGGGCATTTCGGTGATGGTGTAGGACCCGGTGCCGTCGGAGCGCCACTCGTGGCCTTCGCTCTTATCCCAGGAGCGGCTCTGCACCCGCACCACGTTGCCGGCCATGAAGGCCGAGTAGAAGCCGACGCCGAACTGGCCGATGAGATTGACGTCCTTCTTCGCCGCCTCGGCCAGCTGAGTGAGGAAGGTGTTCGAACCGGAGTGGGCGATGGTGCCGAGGTTGTGCTCGAGCTCGCTGCGCGTCATGCCGATACCGCTGTCGGCGATGGTCAGGGTATTGTTCTTGTCGTCGAGTTCGACAGTGATCTCCAGCGGCAGATGCCCGTCGAAGACGTCGTCGCCGGCGGTGAGGCTTTCGTGGCGGAATTTTTCCAGCGCGTCGGCGGCGTTGGAGATGAGCTCGCGGACGAAGACATCGCGCTCGGTATAGAGCGAGTTGATGACGATATCGAGAAGCTTCTTGGTTTCTGCCTGGAATTCGTGGGTCGTGGTCTTGGCGGTCATGATTCACCTCTTGCGGAGTAGTACGGAGGGAAAGCGGGCTTGAGGCCTCTTTCCATTGATTTTTTCCGGAAATTCGGCCAAAATGGTAAGCATCGAAGTCACGCTGTCAAGTGATCTGCGGCCTCGCCGCGGCGGCCGTCAACGAGGGCAAAAACCCATGCACATCATCGCCTTCGGCGACATTCACATGGCCACCGGGGGGCTTGCCGCCATCCCCGGCATCAAGACGGCCGACCTCGTTCTCGCCAACGGCGATCTCAGCAATCGCGGCGGCCGGGCCGAGGCGCGCACGGTGCTCGACGCCATCCTCGTCCACAATCCCCGGCTCCTCGCTCAATTCGGCAACTTCGACCGGCCCGAGGTCGACGGCTACCTGCAGGACCTCGACATCAACCTGCATGGCCAGGCGCGCATGGTGGGCGGCGAGGTCTGTCTGGTGGGGCTCGGCGGTGCCAACCCAACCCCCTTCAACACTCCGTCCGAGTTCGATGAAGAGGAACTCCTGGCCATCGCCACCCGTGCCATGGAGCAGGGCCGGGAGTTCATCGAGCTCGCCGAACCGCTCTACCGGCACCACATCCCGCTGATCCTGGTCAGCCACGCCCCACCCCGCGGTACCCTGGTCGACAGGCTGCACAACGGTCGCCACGTCGGCTCCAGCGCGGTGCGCACCATCATCGAGCGCTACCAGCCAGAACTGTGCATCACCGGGCATATCCACGAGGCCAGGGGCATCGACCATATCGGCAAGACCCCCATTTACAACCCTGGCGCATTGGTCGACGGCCACCATATGTCGGTCACCGTCAGCAACGTCACATTGACACCCACGCTCTCATGAACACCCACTTCCATACCCTTATCGTCGGCGGTGGCCTCTCCGGTCTGGTGGTCGCCCACAAGCTGCGCCTGCGGCGTCCCGGCCTGAGCTTCGCCGTCATCGAGAAAAGCAGGCGCACAGGCGGGGTCATCGCCACCCATCGCGACGGGGGCTACCTCAGCGAAATCGGCCCACACGGCTTTCTCGACAACTGTGCCGAGAGCCGCGCCATCCTCGCCGAGACCGGACTCGACCGCGAAGTCGTTTCCGCCCCGCTCAAGGAATTCGTCAGATACGTGCTCCTCCACGACCGCCTCAACCTCATCCCGCAGACTCCCGGCAAGATCCTCCGCGCCCCGCTCATTCCCTGGCGGGCCAAGCTGCGGGTGCTGGCCGAGCTGTGGCAGCCGCCACTGGAGGGGGAACCGACGGTGGCTAAATGGGTACAGCACCGCTTCGGGCCGGCCCTCTTGCCCTATGTCGACGCGGTCTACACCGGCACCTACGCCGGCGACTTCGACCGGCTGACCATCGACAGCGTCATGCCCGGGGTGCGACTCCTCGAACAACAGTACGGTTCGGTGCTGCGCGGCCTCTTCGCCCGCCTGCGTGCCAGGAGAAAGGAACGGGGCAACGGCGCCGCCCTGGCCATGCCGGCGATGACCAGCTTTGCCGACGGCATGACACGCCTCCCGCAAAAGCTCGGTGAAAAGCTCAGCGAGGGTCAGGACCTCTTCCTCGGCACTACCGTCTCCCGCATCACCAGAACCAGCGGGGGCTGGCGCCTCGACACCGACCGCGGGCCCTTCACCGCCACCTACCTCGTGCTGGCCACGCCGATCAACACCGCCCTGCAGCTGCTCGGTCCGCTCTACGATGATCTGCCCCTCAGCCAGGTGGACTGTGCCTGGCTGGCCTCGGTGGTCCTCGGCTTCCCCGACACCGTCACCCTGCCCCCCGGCTTCGGCTATCTCGCCCCGGAAGTGGAACAGCGCTTTGCCTTGGGCGCCCTGTTCACTTCCAATATGTTCCCGGGACGTGCACCCGCCGGGCACAGGGTCATCGAAGTCCTGGTGGGAGGGCGCCGCCACCCCGAGCGTCTCGAACTGGATGACGACACCCTCGCCGCAAGAGCCCTTGCCGACGTCGCCGCCATCCTCCACCTGCCGCGCCGGCCGGCCTACCGCACCGTGCTGCGCCCTGAGGGCGGCATCCCCCAGCTGGAACGACACTACCCGCGGCTGCGCCAGTGGCGTGACGGCGCTCTCGCCGGCAACCGCCGGCTGCACCTGTGCGGCTTCGGCTGGGACGGCATCGGCATCAACGACATGGTCAAGCATGCCTGCCAGGTGGCCGAGGCCATTGCCGGCGGCGCCGACAAGGACAATGCCAACCCTGAGGTCAAGGCCATATATTTTTAAGAGAATCTACTGAATGATTGCCGCTCTCATCCGCGAGGGGAGGGCGGCATGCTCGGCAACCAGCCGCAGGAAGAGTCCTGCGGCTGGGAATTGGCAAGAAAGCGGCTGCTGCAGGGCCTAGAGCTGCTTGACCTTGCCGGCGAGGATCTCCACCTGGGCCGAGATCGAGGCATCGCGGAGCACCTGGCTGCCCACCGATTTGATGGCATGGAGAACGGTGGAGTGGTCGCGGTTGAAGGTCCTTCCTATATCGACCAGCGACTCTTCGGTATATTTGCGGGCCAGGTACATCGCCACCTGGCGGGGGAAAGCCACGGCGCGCTTGCGGCTGCGCGAGCGCAGGTCCTCGAGGCTGACGCGGAACTGCCCCGAGACCAGCTCGGCGATGGTCGCCGCCGAAAGCATCTGGCTTACGCCAACCACCGAGGCCACCACCTCGCGCACGAGGTCGAGGTCGACATGGCCGCCCTGCAGGCATGACCTGGCACGCACGGCGATCAGGGCCGACTCGATCTTGCGGATATCACCGCGGACATTGTTGGCCAGGTAGCCGATCAGTTCCTCGCTGAGGGGCAGGTTGCTGCCCCGGGCCTTCTTCTCGACAATGCGCATGCGGGTGTTGATGTCCGGCGGCTTGATCGCCGTCACCAGGCCCGAGGTCATGCGCGACTTGAATTCCTCATCGATGCCGACCAGGTCGCGCGGCGCGCGGTTGGCGGTGAGGATGACCCGCTTACCGCCTTTGATCAGGATATCGAGGACGTCGTTGAGCTCTTCCTGGGTCTTCTTCTTGCCGGTCAGGGTATGCACGTCCTCCACCAGGAGGATGTCGCAGTTATCCTGGTACTTGCGCTTGAAGTCGTCCATGGAATTGTGCTGGATACCGCGCACCATCTCGGCGGAGAACTGCTTGGCGGTGAGATAGTGCAGCCGGGTCATCGGCGACTCGGCGAAGATCTGGTGGGCCACGGCGTGGGTGAGGTGGCTCTTGCCCAGGCCGGTGTCGCTGTTGATATAAAGACAGGGTCCAACCAGCCCGTCCATATTGACCATGGAGCGACAGGCCGACTCGGCGAGGATATTGCATTCCCCGACCATGAACTCATCGAAGGTGTAACGGGGGTGCAGCGAGCGGCTTTTCGAAGTGTTATCGGGAATGTGCGGCAGACGCTGGGGGGTACCGCCGCCCTTTTTCGCCGGGAGGGGGCAGGGTTTTGCGGACTGCTTCTCACAAAAGCTCACACGCAGGTGGCCGAGTCCCTCGCGGGAAAGCCCGGCGGTGATCGTCTCGAGATAGTTCTGCTTGACATAGGCCCCGAAATACCGATCGGGACAGGCGAGAAGAAGGCAGTCATCCCTCACCTCGACACAGTCGATCGGCTCGATCCACAAGGCATAGGCCCCAGCCTCCATCCTCTCCTGCAAGCTTCCCTTGACCCTCTCCCACACCATAGGAACCCCTTCCCCCGTTGCAAGAAAAATGCAAAAATAGAGCGAATATGTCCGTTGAGAAGGATTTCTCCAACTCCTGACACCACTGGCGTCTTCTATTGGCGGCTGTGCGGCAGCCGTGCTTCGGTATCATCAGGACATGGCGACGACGGATAGCCGCCGCGTTTTCACAAGGCGGGAATTAACTCCACTTGGCTCTCGCCGTCAAAGGCGGTTACGGAATATTTCAGATTGATCGCGCCTTGTTATGAACACCCCCCGCGATGCCACGTTTTCTGTGGGATGCCACCCTGAGCCCCCCGTCAGCTCAGGGTTTTTCAGGGTTTCAGCGTCGCCCCCCTTTTCCACCGACAAATAGCCGCCTTAGGTAGCTGTCAACAGAGTTATCCACAATTTCAGCTAAACAGCCTACTCCACCATACTCTATTTTTTTGAAGATTACTCTATTTCCCTCGATATTCTTGCTGCAAATCAGCCCTAATGCCGTCATTTCGCGGCCTTTCCCCCACCAATAAAAATTCCGACGCTACGGCAAGGATTTCAACGCCTCCACCCTGGAGTCAAGCCCTCAGGCCCGTTGCGGCCCACCATACACACAGGCTCGTCAAGAGGAGGTTCTCGCCTCGGCCAGCCAGACCCGACCTCTCCGTTCTCAGCGCCAGCGCCCCCTTCCCGGTGCAGCCACCCTGGCCAAGGTAAGAACCTTGACTGCGCCCACGCCATGGTCAAGCAGGGCGTTGGCGCATGCGCAGGCGGTGGCCCCGGTGGTATAGACGTCATCGACGACGCAGACACAGCCGCTGAGGCGCCGCCCCTCTGTCATGGCAAAAGCGTCGGCCAGGTTGCCGCGCCGCTGCCGACCGTCGAGAGAGGTCTGTGGCGGGGTATCGCGCACTCGCCGCAGGTAATCGCAGCAGATATCCTGCTGGCGCTGCGGAAATAACAGGGCGGCGAGCAGCGCAGCCTGGTTCAGGCCACGCCGCCGATGCCGGCTGAGGTGCAGCGGGACGGGGACGATAGCATCGCAGTCGGCGAATTCCCCGAGATCGGCCTTGGCGGCGCAAGCCGCCACGGCGGGAAGCACCGAGGTGTCGCTGTGATACTTGAGTCGCCGCACGAGCAGGGCCACGGCTCCCTCGTAGCGCAGCAGGGAACGGGCAACGAGAAAGGGCGGGGGACAGACCAGGCACTCCCCGCAAAGCCTCCCCCCCGCCCCTGTCCCGGCCAGTTCCATGCCGCACAGCCTGCACAGGGGAGGACGGAGGCAAGAAACTGATGACTGGCAGCGAGGGCAGAGAAATGCCGCCGCGGTGGCGCCGCCAAGACGCTCCCGGCAAACCGGGCAGAAGGGAGGAAAGAGCAGCCGCGACAGGGCGGTGAGAAAAGGGGATAAGGGCATCGCTCTCCTCCTCCTGGGGGGTGGGAAGAAATGGCAAGGCGCGCCACCTCCGGCGGTTGCGCAAGGAATCTTCTGCCTCCCAGGATATCCGGGCTTTGCCACATTTTTCTGACGACCCATCACCTAGACTTTGCAATTGCCGAGAAACATGGCATAATACCCGCGTTTTCCGGCCGATCAGGCCATTTTGCCGCCGTTCGTCTCCGCCGTGTACCACCCTTTTCATCCTCGACCGCCCCCCGCGGACAGGGCAGATCCCTGTTCCGGTGACGGCAAGGTCACCCATCAAGGTATCCCATGACAGGTTCGCGAACTTCCCTTGGCCATCGTTTCTTTCGCCTGCTGCTTTTCCCCGCGCTCGTTCTCTCTCTCCTTTCCATGGGGACAGAGATCGCCTCGGCCGCCGGCAAGACCGCCTTCCTCCCCCTGAAAATCGAGGGCACCGGGACACAAAAGGATCTCGCACAGGCCGCCGACCGCGCCCTCAAAGCCGCTCTCGCCGGAAGCGTCATCACACTCACCGAACGCAGCGAAGCCGAAACGCTGGTCGATTACCGCGCCGCCTGGCCGCCGCCAGCGGCTACTTTGAAGGGGCTGGCCGCCAAGACCGGGGTCGAGAACCTCGTCACCGGCCAGCTCACCCCTATCGGCGACAAGCTGAGCATCGACATCAAGCTCTTCGACCTCCTCGCCCCGGAGACCCCCGGCTTCTTCTTCCAGACCGCCGATTCCCCCGCCGATCTGCCCAAAGCCCTGGAAAAACTGGTGGGCGAGATCACGGCCCGCCTGGCGCGGGAGGCCCTCGTCGCCTCAATCGCCCCGGAGGGCAACCAGCGTATCGACTCCGGCGCCATCCTCGGCAAGATCGCCACCAAGGTCGGCGACCCCTACAGCCAGACCGGACTGCGCAACGATCTCAAGGAAATCTTCAAGATGGGCTTCTTCAATGATGTGCAGATCGACGTCAGCGATACCCCGCAGGGCAAGAAGGTCGTCTTCCGGGTCGTCGAGAAGCCGGTGATCAGTTCCGTCGTCTATGAAGGCGTATCCGAACTGAAGGAAGAGGACGTCAAGGCCGCTGCCAACATCAAGGAAAACTTCATCCTCAACCCGGCCAAGGTCACCGCCGCCGAGGAGGCCATAAAGAACCTCTACAAGACCAAGGGTTTCTACAACAGCAAGGTCACCTCGACCATCACCTACCCCGACGACCGCGGCGCCGTGGTGCGCTTCGCCATCGACGAGGGCAAAAAAATCTTTATCAAGGAAATCAGCATCGAAGGGAACGTCACCTTCAAGAGCGACGAAATCCTCGACGAGATCGAGACCAGCGAGAAGTGGTTCATGTCCTGGCTCACCGACGCCGGTCTGCTCGACCAGAGCAAGATCCAGCAGGACGCACAGCGCATCGCCGCCTTCTATAACAATGCCGGCTTCCTCGAGGCCAAGGTCGGCGAGCCGCAGATCACCCAGAAGGAAGAGTGGCTCTACGTCAAATTCGTCGTCGAGGAGGGCCCGCGTTTCCGCGTCGGCACGGTGGACATCACCGGCGACATCGTCGGCGACAAGAGCAAGCTGCTCGATCTGCTGACCATCCGCGGTGAACGCTATATCAGCCGCCAGATCATCCGCGACAATATTCTCGCCTTAAACGATCACTACTCCGAGTTCGGCTACGCCTTCGCCACCATCAAGCCGATCACCGCCAAGTCTGCCTCCGGCGACCGCATGGACGTCACTCTCGATATCAGCAAAGGCAACCTCGTCTATATCGACCGTGTCACCATCAAGGGCAACACCCGCACCCGCGACAACGTCATCCGCCGTGAACTGCGCATTGCCGAGGGCGGCGTCTTCGACTCCAAGGCCATCCGCCAGAGCACCCAGGCCCTGCAGCGGCTCATGTACTTCGAGGAAGTGACCATCACCCCGGAACCGTCCCTCGACCCCGACCGCATGAATGTCATCGTCTCGGTCAAGGAGAAGAGCACCGGCACCTTCAGTATCGGCGCGGGTTACAGTTCCACCGACCGGTTGATCCTCATGGGTCAGATCGCCGAGAACAACTTCCTCGGCCGCGGCGACACCCTGGCCTTAAGCGCCAACGTCGGCAGCAGCAGTTCCCGCTACAACCTCGGCTACACCAACCCGCACCTCAACGACTCGCCGCTTTCCTGGGGCTTGGACCTGTTCAGCACCGAACGCGAGTACGACGACTACACCAAGGACTCGAGAGGTGGCGGTCTGCGCCTCGGCTACCCCATTTTCGAAAAATGGCAGCTTTACGGCAACTACAGTTATACCGACACCGACCTCACCGACGTCTCCGACGACGCTTCCTATATTATCCGCAAGTCGGTGGACCTCCACGTCACCAGCGCCGTCAAGCTGTCCTTGGTGCGCGACACCCGCAACAAGCGTTATGGTGCCTCCGAGGGCTCGCGCAACTCGCTGAGCGTCAAGTACGGCGGCGGACCCTTCGGCGGCGACGCCCAGTTCACCAAACTTGAGGGCTCTTCCGGCTGGTATTTCCCGGTCTTCTGGAAAACGGTCTTCCACGCCAATCTTGCCGCCGGCCAGGTCTTCGAGAACGAGACCGATAAGCTCCCTGTCTACGAGCGCTTCTATCTTGGCGGGCTCAACTCGGTGCGCGGCTTCAAATACGCCAAGATCAGCCCCATCGACGAAGCCACCGGCGACCGCATCGGCGGTGACAAGATGTGGTACACCAACGCCGAACTGGTGCTGCCCCTGCTCGAAACCCAGGGGGTGATGGGCGTGGTCTTCTTTGACAGCGGCCAGGTCCTCAACGACGACGAGGACTGGGGGCAGGCCAGCGATTCGATCAAGAAATCCTCCGGTGTCGAGGTACGCTGGCTGTCGCCCATGGGTCCGCTGCGCCTGGTCTGGGGCTACAACCTCGACGCCAAGGACGGCGAAGACGACTCGGTCTGGGATTTCAGCGTCGGCGGCGTCTTCTAGGCTCGCCGGTTTCCTCCACAGCTTTACCATACGCCGGTTATGCACCGCATAACCGGCAATTTTCTTTATGTACTCCTCACACCTGCTCGATCGTTGCCTCCCGTCCGGTAGCACCATAGTCTCCGGGCTGCGCGGTGCCGCCCCGTCGTGGCTGGCGGCCGCCGTCGCCCGGCGCGGCCCCTGCTGCCTGATCGTCCCCGACGAGCATCAGGTGGCGGTTTTCGAGCAGGATCTCAGCCTCTTCACCCGGGAGACGCTGTTCTCCTACCCAGGCCACGAAGTCCCCCCCTACACTCCGCTCTCTCCGGACCAGCGTATCGCCGCGACACGGCTCTCCAGTCTCTACCGCCTCAAGACCGCCGGGCGCGGCATCCTCATCGCCTCGGTGGAAGCGCTGCTGCGCCGCGTCATGCCGGCGCACGCGCTCACCGCCAGCGCCGAGTACCTCCTCGCCGGCGAGAGCTGCGACCGCGACGAACTTCTCCAGCGGCTGCACAAGCTCGGGTACGAACAGGTCTCCCTGGCGCAGACGGTCGGCGACTATTCGGTGCGCGGCGGCATCATCGACATCTACCCGCCACCCTTCCCGCTCGAAGGCGGCGAGGTCCACGACGGCCCGGTGCGCCTCGATTTCTTTGGCGACACCATCGAATCGCTGCGCGCCTTCGACCCTTTCAGCCAGCGCTCCACCGGCGAACTTGCCGAAGTGACCCTGCTGCCGGTCAGCGACATTCTCCTCTCGACCGGAGACGGCGAGAGGTGCCGCCAGGCGGCTGCCCTCTGCTACCGCTACGGCAACGAACTCGACTGGGACAGCGAGGAAACGGCCCGCATCGCCGAGCGCATTGCCACCGGCCAGCGCTTTGCCGGCATGGAAATCTTTCTGCCCCTCTACTACCGCGACGACAATGGCCCGCGCAGCGCCACCGTGCTCGACTTCCTTCCCTCTGGCACCACCCTGTTGCTCGTCGACCCCGAGGGGATTCGGCAAAGTCTTGACCTGACCCTGGAGCGCATCGCCCAGAACCACCAGATCGCTGTGGGCAAGTCGAGCCCCGCCCTGCCGCCGGAGGAGCTCTTCGTCCAGCGCGAGGAGCTGCTCGAGGGCTTTGCCCGCTTCCGCCAGCTGTTGTTCAGCGATTTTGCCGGCGAAGGCGAAGCGACACTGGCCATCTCCTCCGCCACTCATCTCCTGCTCAAGCAGGAGATCGCCGTCAAGCGTGCCCGCCAGGGGATTCTCACTCCCCTCTCGCAGCATATCGACCAGTGGCGACAGGCCGGCGAGAAAACCATCATCTGCTGCCGCAGCCCGCGTCACCGCAAGAACCTCGCCGAGCTCCTCGGTAAATACGGCCACCACCTCGAGCCCCTGGCCGAGCCCCTCGATCTCGACGACTTCGCCGCAAGCGGCGACAGCGATAACCTCTATCTCGTCGACCACCCCTTGTCGGAGGGTTTCTCCCTCCCCGAGCTGCGCCTGCACCTGCTCTCGGAGAGCGAGCTCTTCGGTGAGATGCGCCTCGGTGGCCGCAAGAAGACCAAACAACGCGAGGAGCCCCTGCTCTTTTCCGAGCTCAACGACGGCGACATCGTCGTCCACCGTGACCATGGTCTCGGCACCTACCGCGGCCTGGAGACGGTGGCCTTCAACGGCGTGGTCAACGACTTCGCCTGCATCGAGTACCGCGATGGCGACAAGCTCTTTTTGCCCGTCGACCGCCTCAATCTGCTCAGCAAGTACCAGGGCCTCGCCGATCGCGAACCGAAGATCGACAAGCTCGGTTCCCAGGCCTGGAAGAGTACCAAGGCCAAGGTCAAGGAGGAGGTGTGGAAGGTGGCCCAGGAGCTGCTCGAGCTCTATGCACAGCGCGAGCTGCGCGAGGGGCACCGCTTCTCCCCGCCAGGGCCGCTCTTTAATGAGCTCGAAGAGTCCTTCCCCTTCGACGAGACACCCGGCCAGGCGCAGTCCATCAACGACGTCCTCGGCGACCTCACCGGCGAGCGCCCCATGGACCGCCTGGTATGTGGCGATGTCGGCTATGGCAAGACCGAGGTGGCGGTGCGCGCCGCCTTCAAGGTGGTCGAGGACGGCTGCCAGACCGCGGTGCTGGTGCCGACCACAGTGCTCGCCGAGCAGCATGCCAAGACCTTCGCCGAACGGCTGCAGGGCTTTCCGGTAAGCGTGGCCTGCCTCAACCGCTTCCGCAGCAGCGCCGAGCAGCGTAAGATCATCCGTGATCTCGCCGCCGGTCGCGTCGACATCGTCATCGGCACCCACCGCCTGCTCTCCAAGGACGTCGTCTTCAAGAACCTCGGCCTGGTGGTCATCGACGAGGAGCACCGCTTCGGCGTCGCCCATAAGGAGCGCCTCAAGAAGCTGCGCGCCGAGGTCGACGTGCTCACCCTCACCGCCACCCCCATCCCGCGCACCCTGCAGATGTCCCTGCTGTCGATCCGCGACCTGTCGGTGATCTCCACCCCGCCGGTGCACCGCCAGCCGGTCAAGACCTTCGTCGCCCGCTACGACGAACTGGTCATCAAGGAGGCGGTGAGCAAGGAGCTGCGCCGCGGCGGCCAGGTGTTTTTCGTCCACAACCGCGTACGTTCCATCCACCAGATGGCGGCGGTGGTGCAGAAGCTGGTGCCGGAGGCGAAGATCGCCGTCGCCCACGGCCAGATGGCCGGCAAAGACCTCGAGGAGATCATGGTCTCCTTCGTCACCAAGAAGATCAATGTCCTGGTATCGACGACGATCATCGAATCGGGCCTCGACATCCCTTCGGCCAACACCATCGTCATCAACCGCGCCGACCTCCTCGGCCTGGCCGAGATCTACCAGCTGCGGGGCCGTGTCGGCCGCTCCTCGACGCAGAGCTACGCCTACCTGCTGGTGCCCTCCCTGGACGGCCTCAGCAAGGAGTCCAAGGAACGCCTGCGCGCCCTCATGGACTGCAACGACCTCGGCGGCGGGTTCAAGCTGGCCATGAACGATTTGCAGATCAGGGGCGGCGGCAACCTCCTCGGCATCTCGCAGAGCGGCAACATCGCCGCCATCGGCTACGACCTTTACCTCGACCTGCTGCAGAAGACGGTCGCCGACCTCAAGGCCCAGGCCAGCCTCGGCGGCGAGGCGCGGCCGGAGGAGCTCGAGCCCGAGGTCAACCTGCAGCTCTCCGCCTATATTCCCGACCACTACATG
The DNA here is from genome assembly GCA_937915545.1 of uncultured Desulfobacterales bacterium. Classification (GTDB taxonomy): domain Bacteria; phylum Desulfobacterota; class Desulfobulbia; order Desulfobulbales; family Desulfocapsaceae; genus Desulforhopalus_A. The sequence goes on along the minus strand of CALGIJ010000019.1, from coordinate 429,787 downwards.
CCGGATATCAGCCAGCGCTACCTCACCTACCGGCGCATGGCCGCCCTCAGCTACAGCCCGCAGGAACAGTGCGACGACCTGCAGGCGGAGCTCGTCGACCGCTATGGTCCGCTGCCCGCCGAAACCCTGACCCTGTTCCGCATCATCGCCCTCAAGCGCCACCTGGCCACCCTGCGCATCGCCAAACTCGAACAGGGCAAGGACAGCCTGGTGTTCGCCTTCCAGAACGACACCCCGCTCAGCCCGGAGATGATGTTCGCCTTCCTCGCCAAGGCGTCTGGCAAGGGGCGGCCGGCGGCGCGTTTCACCCCCGAGGGCAAGCTGGTGCTGAGCGACCGCTTCGCCTCTCCGGAGCACCTCTTCGCCACCATCGACAGGACCCTCGATGAACTCGAACGTCTCCGCGCCGCTGCCGTCTGAACTGCGACAGGGGGTGCTTCCCTCCTGGGCTGATATCGACACCGTGCTCCTCGATATGGACGGCACGCTGCTCGACCGCCACTTCGACGACTATTTCTGGGAGCACCACATCCCCGGTATCTTCGCCGCCCGTCATGGCCTGCCCCCCGAGGAGGCGCAGCGCCAGCTGCTGGCCACCTACAGGACGGTGCAGAACACCCTGCAGTGGGCGGACCTGCACTACTGGTCGGAGCGGCTCGGCATAGACCTCGTCGCGGAAAAGGCGGCCATCGGCCACAGGGTCGCCGTCCACCCCGGGGTTGAGGAGGCGCTTCATTCCATGCGCCGCCAGGGCAAGGCCCTGCACCTGGTGACCAATGCCCACCCCGAGGCCTTGCGCATCAAGATGGCGCGCAGCGGACTCGCCCCCTGCTTCACCTCGCTGCTGACCTCCCTCGAGGTCGGTTTCGCCAAGGAGCAACCGCAGTTTTGGCTCAAGCTGGGCGACCATATCCCGCACCACAGGGACCGGACCCTCTTCGTCGACGACTCGGAACGGGTCCTCGAGGAGGCAGCCCGCTATGGCATCGGCCACCTCCTCCATATCGCACGACCCAGTTCCGTTGCCGCCGCAACGCCCTCGCATCGCTTCCCGTCGATTGCCGGTTTCGCCGCGCTGCTCACGGGTGGCGACCTCCTGCCACCAGACACCCCCTGATAAGAGACCTCGCCGCCATGATCAACGCTCACCGCCACCGCATGGTTCCCCACCCGCAGCAGGGGAAAAACCCTCTCCCGGCGTATCTCGGCATCGCCCTGCTCTGTCTCATGACGCTGTCCCTCCTCGCGGCAACACCCCTGCCCGCGGCAACCATTATCGCCACTTCGGCCGGCAAGGAGGGTCCACCGGCAAACGGCCTGGCCTCCTCGACACTGCTCGCCTCCCTCGGCTCCGACCTCATCCTGCTGCCGGTGGCCCTCACCGCCGACAACCAGCCAGTGGTCTACAGTTCCCTGACCCTTGAGCAAGGCACCGACGCCGCCACCGTCTTCCCCGAGAAGAAACGGAGCGACGGCAGCCATTATCTCATCGACCTGACCCTCGACGAAGTGCGGCGCCTGCGCCTCCGTCCCCAGCCGGGACCGGGGACCGCCGGACTCGGCGACGGCATCGCCACCCTGGGGGAACATCTCGCCCTGCTGCGCGGCCTCGAGCGTCTGTTCGGCCGCGCCTTCGGCCTCGTCGTCGAACCGCGTTCGCCCTGGTTTCATCGCCAGGAGGGGCGAGAGTTGAGCGCCATCATCCTCGCCACCATGAAAGAATTCGCCTATGCCTACCCCGAGGACAAGGTCTACCTGCAGTGCTACGACCCCGAGGAACTGCAGGAGCTTCACCGCCAAGGCCTCGCCGCGGGGGGACTGAAGCTGCCCCTGGTGCAGATGGTCGGCACAAGCAACGACGGCGAGACCATGGTCGCCAGCGGGAGCGGCGGCCTGACGCCCTATAATTACGACTGGCTGTACACCAACGTCGGCCTCAAGGTGGTCGCCTCCTACGCCATGGCCCTGGCAGTGCCGCTGACAAAGGTGCATGACCCCAACGGCCACGCCATGCCTCTGCCCCCGGGCTATGTTGAAGAGGCCCATCGCCACGGCTTGCTCGTCCTGGCCTTGGCGCGGGACGGCCAAGCCGCCGCGCCGCTTGAAGCCATGCTCTCCAACGTGCTCGGAACCGGGGGAGTCGACGGCCTGTACAGTGACGAGTATGTCGCCGTGCAGCGTACGCTGCAGACGCTGGCCACCTCCCCCGAGGGAGCGGAACTCGGCCAGGACCAGGGGGGGTCCTCCACCATCCCAGAGCCTGGCCAGCCGCCCGAGGAGAGTTCTCAGTCCGGCGACTTGCAGCCACCGGGGGGGGAAGCCCCCCAAGCCCCGGATACCCCCGCCGCGGCCAGCGACCTCCCGCCCTTCTTCAGAAACCTCGATCTGTCACGCCCGGACAGCAGCCATCCCCCGGAGGGGGCTTCAGCCAGCGACTGAGGCATCTTTTCGCTTGCCAAGTGGGGGGGCGATGACTACCTGTTGAGGCGGGATCTTCAGTGCGGGGCCCCGCCACCACTACTCTTTTTTGGAGAACATGATGAGAACTACGGCGTTGATGGTTGTTTTGGCGCTGCTTCTGGCCCTCGGCGGCTGCGCCAACGAATACAGTAAAGGCCAGCAGGGCGCAGTCTTTGGTGCCGGCTCCGGCGCCATCATCGGTCAGGCCATCGGCCGCAACAAGGAGGCGACCCTGATTGGCGCCCTCGTCGGTACCATGATCGGCTACATCATCGGCAACGAGATGGACAAGTATGATCGCACCCAACTCAACCACGCCTACGAGTTCGCGCCCTCCGGTCAGCAGACCAGCTGGCGCAACCCCGATACTGGCAGAAGCTACAAGGTAACGCCGCAGCCGGCCTATGTGTCGCCATCGGAGCCGACCCGCCCCTGCCGCCGCGCCGAGATCCTCGCCACCATCGACGGCCGCACCGAAAAAACCTACACCACTGCCTGCCGCAACGACGCCGGCCAGTGGGTATTGCAGAACTGAGCCTGCCCGGACCCGTGACGCGCCGCCCCCGGGCGGCGCACGGCGAGTCCGCCGGCCTCGTCGTCCTTTGCCCATGACCCTTTCCGCCCCCGGCGGTCGAACGGCCCACTTTGCCACCCTGGCCCTGATCCTCGCCATGGTGCTGTGGGCCAGTTCCTTTATCGCCCTCAAGTACGCCTTTCGCACCTACGATCCCCTGGTGGTCATCTTCGGGCGCATGCTCGTCGCCACCTGCTGTTTTCTCCTCGTCGCCCGGCGCCTCTACCGCGGCTGCACCTACCGGCGCGGCGACTACCGGCTGCTCCTCTTCATGGCCCTCTGCGAGCCCTGCCTCTACTTTCTCTTCGAGGCCAAGGCAGTGGAGCAGACCAGCGCCGCCCAGGCGGGGCTGATCACCGCGGTGCTGCCGATCATGGTGATGATTGCCGCCGCCCTCATCCTCAAGGAGAAAACCACCTGGCGCTCCTGGGTCGGGGCGGCGGTGGCCGGCGGCGGGGTCGCCTGGCTGACCCTCCTCAGCGCCCCCAGCGAAGACGCCCCCAACCCCCTGCTCGGCAACACCCTCGAAGTGCTGGCCATGGTCTGCGCCACCGGCTACACCATCGCCATGAAGTTCCTTACCAGGCGCTACTCCCCTGCCTTCCTCACAGCCTTCCAGGCCCTGTGCGGATGTTTCTTCTACCTGCCGCTGCTCTTCCTGCCCTTCACCGAAGTGCCGGACAGCCTGCCTCTCGCCCCGACCCTGGCGGTGGTCTATCTCGGCGCGGTGATAACCCTTGGCGCCTACGGTCTCTACAACTACGCACTGAAGCATGTGCCGGCGGCCCGCGCCTCCTCCTTCGTCAACCTCATCCCGGTGTTTTCGGTGATCATGGCCTGGCTCTTCCTTGGCGAGACCTTCACCCTGCTGCAGGGCGTGGCGGCGCTGACCATCATGGGCGGTGTACTGCTCACCCAGCGCTGACCGTCCTCAGCCACCCGCCGCAGGCGCCGCGAGGACAGTCCCGAGAGAGGGGAAACCCACTTTTCTTGCTGCCTCTCTGCAAAACTGGTATGCTCCCCACTCCAGCGGATGGTGCCTGGTTGCGCCTGCCGACGAATGCGGCAGCGCTCCCCTTTGCAGGCAGGAAGTGGCCAGAACACGGCCCGCGCCTAGAGGCGCTTCCCGCATCCCCCTCTCCGGACTGCGCCATGAAAGAACCCCGAGCCACCTTTCTCGCCCGCATCGCCCCGTTCTCCTTTCTTCCCGAGGAAGAGGTCGAACAGGCCGCGACGATGCTGCAGCCGGTGGCCCACCCCGCCGATGCGGTGCTCTTCACCCAGGGGCTATCCCCGGTGGAGGCCCTCTATATCATCCATAAGGGCGCGGCGGAGCGCTATTTCGATCGCCATGACCGCCCGACCAGCACCACCCTCATGGGCGAGGGAGATGTCTTCGGCGGCATCTCCATGCTCATCAACAACGGGCTCGCCATTCGCTCGCTGCGCACCACCGAAGAGTGCCACTTCCTGCTGCTCGCCAAGCCGCACTTTCTGAGACTCTGCTCTGGCTATCCGCAGTTCCTCGAATTCTTTACCAACACCTTCGGCAAGAGGATGCTCGACCGCTCCTACGCCTCCATCGTCGCCACCGCACTGCAGCCTGGCGACGAAGGGCTGCCCTTCTTCAACCGGCCAATCCTCGAACTCGCCGCCCAAAAACCGCTTTCCTGCCCCTTCGACCTGCCGGTGCAGCAGGCCGCAGCGCTGATGAGCCGGCGTAACCACGGCAGCATCCTCGTTACCGCCCCCAACGGCGAATATCTCGGCATCGTTACCGACCACGACCTGCGCGAGAAGGTGGTCGCCTCGGGCCTCGACCTCGAGGCCCCGGTGGGCAGGATCATGTCCACCCCCCTGCGCACCCTGCCCGGTCATGCCCTGATCTTCGAGGCCCTGCTGACCATGATGCAGGAAAAGCGCAAGTACCTTGGCATCACCGATAACGAACGCCATGTCATCGGGGTACTGAGCAGTCAGGACATCCTCGCCGCCCAGGGGCGCTCACCGCTGTTTCTGCTCAACGAGGTCACCTCCGCCGCCGACGAGGGCGCCTTGAAGCGCATCTATGGCCAGCTGCCGGGAATCGTCGAGGCACTTATCGCCGGCGGCGCCAAGGCGACCCACCTCAACCGCCTGGTGACCACCCTTTCCGACGCCATCCTGCACCGCCTCATGCCGCTGCTGCTCGAGCGCCTCGGCCCGCCGCCACGGCCCTTCGCCCTGATGGTCATGGGCAGCGAGGGACGCAAGGAGCAGACGCTGAAAACCGATCAGGACAACGCCATCATCTACGCCGATGGCGACGAGGCCGACGAGCCTGCCGCTCAGGCCTACTTCCTCGAGCTGGGCAAGGGCCTCTGCGCCGCCCTGAACGACATCGGCTACAGCTACTGCCCCGGCGAAATCATGGCGCAGAACCCGCAATGGTGCCGGCCGCTCGCGTCCTGGAAGGAGTATTTCCGCTCCTGGATACGCTTCGGTTCCGCCGAAGACCTCCTCAACTGCTCGATCTTTTTTGACTTTCGCTGCGCCTACGGGGACTCCACCCTGGTCGAGCGGCTGCGCGTGCACCTCCAGGAGAAGCTCGAGGAGTGGCCGCTCTTTCTCGGCTATCTCGCCATGAACGCCCAGCATTTCAAACCGCCGCTGGGTTTTTTCCGCAACTTCCTGGTGGAGTCCAAAGGCGAACACCGCGACACCTTCAATATCAAGAAGGTCATGGTGCCGATCGTCGATTTCGCCAGGATTCATGCCCTCAAGCACGGCTTCGCCGAGACCAACACCACCGAGCGCCTGCGCCTCCTCGAGCAGCGCCGCCTCCTTTCCGGGGACACCTGCCGCGAGATGGAGCAGGGCTATGCCTTCCTCATGCAGTTGCGCTTCTCCCGCCAGGTGACCGCCATCCTCAAGGAACACCGGCCAGCCGACAACCAGCTCAACCCCAAGAAGCTGACCCGCATCGAGCAGACGCTGCTTAAGGAGATCTTCGCGCGTATCGACGACATGCAGAAAGAGATTGTCTATCAGGCAGGCATGCCACGCGAACTCGGTTGAGCGGCGGGCGAAGAGCAAGGGGAGGAATGCGGAGGAATACAGGGCCAACGTCGGTCGCCCGTACCTGAATGCGGGAATTACTGCACCTGGGGGGAGGAGGGGGTCTCCGGCGGTGCCAGCGGCGCCGCGGCTCCCTCGCCGGCCATAAGGGGCGGCGCAACACCGCCGAGGCCGGAGCCGCGCCTCATGATGGCGTTGTACTCCGCGGTGGCCTTCTCCTGGGGCCAGGCCTCGCGGTTCTTGCAAACCATCTTGTCGCAGATGCGCCGCTCAGTGAGCACGTCGAGGATGAAGTCCATAAACTCGTAGTGGTGGTCCGGCCAGGCGGTGCCCTTTTCCTCCGGGCCGTAGTAGAACCAGACGTTTTCCTTGAACTCGCCCCCGGCGCTCAGAGCATAGCGGAACTTCTCGTAGAAGCGCGGCCCGCCGTCGAGAGCCGGCAGGTGATCGCTGGTGACGACAATCAGCCCGCGCGGGTCGAGCCGGCGGAGTTCCTTGACGTATGCGGCCAGGGCCTCGGCGCGGTAGTAGAACTGATTGATGGCCAGGTCGGTCTGGCTGTTGCGATCGACGCCTTCTATCTTGACCTTGTGGGGAAAGCGCGAGAAATCGATTTCGTGGGGCAGATGGCCGTAGGTGCCGAGGACGTAGTTGAGAAGCGGCCGCCCTTCCCCCATGACCTTGGCGACATAGGCGAGATTCTGCTTGAAGAGGTCGCCGTCGAAGATGTAGTCATCGCGATTGTCATACTGCAGATAGGTTTGCCGTTGCCCGGCATACGCGGTGGGAAAGTGGATCTCCTCGAAGCCTAGAGACCTGTAGGCCTTCTCTGAGTTGAAGAAATCGGGCTTGTAGGACTGGGTGGCGATGGTCCGGTAGCCGACCCCGGAGAGCAACTGCGGCAGGCAGGGCGTCTTGGCGCCGTTGAGCATGTTAAACTCCGCCGAAGTGTACAGCTCGAGGGCGGGCACGCCGCAGAGCAGCTCGAACTCAGCCTGGGCGGTACCGCCGCCGAACACCGCCGAAGTGGCGACGTGCATCTTTCGGCGCAGCTCGGCAAACTCCGGCGGCGCCGGGGGAGTGTGGAACTTCAGTCCTTTGAACTGCTCCGGATCGAGGAAGGATTCGAGGACGATGAAGTGGATATTGCGTTTCTCGCCGAGGGTCTCACCGAGCACCAGGGGGTCTCGACTGGAGTCGTCGAGGAGCGGCAGCAGGGCCAGCTCCTCCAAGGCCTTCTGCTTGGCGGCGGCAAAAAGCATGGCCGAAGTGGCCCGACCGGTGAGGATCACCGTCCAGCGGTCCGACCAGGGAACGATGTTGATGCCGTGCCGGTCGGCGAGGCTCAGGAAGCTGGCCGGGGCGACCACCGCCGCCGCCGGGGGCACGAGAGCGGCGGCGCAGAGCAGACCGGGAACGATCAGCTGACGCAGGGAGCGCTTAAGGAGAAAGAGCAGCGCCACCACCCAGCCGCCGACGCCGGCGTAGAAGGCCAGCTGCGCCCACAGGGGCGCCACCGCCAAACCCTCTGGCAGAAGAAGCAGGTCGTCGGCCTTGACGATGCTGTGCAGGACGATGTAGTAGAGCTCCATGCCGAGGTAGAGGGCGACCACCGGCGCGATGGCCACCAACACCCGGGCCAGGCCGGGCCGCATCAGGTGGAGCAGCCCGGCGAAGGCGAGGAGCAGGAAGGGCAGTTCGTAGCGGAAGGAAAGCAGGTAGAGGCCAAAGCCGCCGAAGGAGAACTTGAACGCGACAAAGGGCCAGCGCTCGGAAAAGGTCAGGGTGTATTCATCGATGCCGGCGAAATAGCCAAAGGACAGCGAGATGCCAAAGACCACCGCGACGAGGAGGAGATAGGGGGCGATGAACGCCGAGAAAGAGCCTCTCTCCTTCCGGGAAGCGTGGAGCGGCGAAAGGTACGGACTGTTGCGGGACATGGACTCGACGCACCCGATGCGCACAGGGAAAAACCGTGATTGAGGAGCGCGGGAGGGGCGGCGGCCTCCCGGCGGCGTCGCTGGCAACGGCTGGGCACCCCGCCGCCAGGTGCAGAAGTTATCAGTATAGCTTAATGGCGTCATTTTCTCAAGCCCAATTGCCTCTCACCCAGCCTGTGGCCGGAACTCCCGCGGCGGGCGTCAGCACCCCCTTCCCCCGCCCATCGCGCTGTTTTTACACCCGGTTTGCCTTCATAGCCAGGTGGCGATTTTTGCCAAGGCAATCTTGACAGCCCCCCGACTGGCATTATTCTTGTCGCCAGGCTTCAAACTGGCGGCAGATGCGCGCAACTCCGCAGGCATCGCCCGCAGACCCATGGCAGCCGCCCGCTGCCGGCCGATGTCGCGTGCCACCGCCCAAACACACCAATCAACCTACCTTCGCTCAGCAAGGAGAACGTGCAATGAACATCAAACCGCTCAATGACAGGGTACTCGTGCTGCGTACCGAGGAAGAGACCAGAACCGCCGGCGGCATTATCATTCCCGATTCGGCCAAGGAAAAGCCGCAGCAGGGCAAAGTAGTCGCCGCCGGCCCCGGCAAAGCCGACAAGGACGGCAAGCGTACCCCGCTGCAGGTGTCCGCCGGGGACCGCATCCTCTTTTCGAAATACGCCGGGTCGGAGATCAAGATCGACGGCGTCGAACACATCATCATGCGTGAAGACGATATCCTGGGAATTCTTTCCGAATAAGAGAGGAGGAAGAGAGCCATGACGGCAAAAATGATTGCATTCGATGCCCAGGCCCGCGAGGCCATTCTCATCGGCGTCAACACCCTGGCCGACGCGGTCAAGGTGACCCTCGGCCCCAAGGGGCGCAATGTCCTCATCGACAAGAGCTTCGGCTCGCCGGTGGTCACCAAGGACGGTGTCACCGTCGCCAAGGAGATCTCCCTGACCGACAAGTACCAGAACATGGGCGCGCAGATGGTCAAGGAAGTGGCCAGCAAGACCAGCGACGTCGCCGGCGACGGCACCACCTCGGCCACCGTCCTCGCCCAGGCCATCTTCCGTGAGGGCAACAAGCTGGTCACCGCCGGCCATAACCCGATGGAGCTTAAGCGCGGCATCGACAAAGGCGTTGTCGCGGTCATCGAAGAACTCAAGAAAATTTCCAAGACCATCAACGACAAGAAGGAAATCGAGCAGGTCGGCGCCATCTCCGCCAATAACGACGAGACCATCGGCAGGCTCATCGCCGACGCCATGGACAAGGTCGGCAAGGAAGGGGTCATCACCGTCGAAGAGGCCAAGAGCATGGACACCACCCTCGACGTCGTTGAGGGCATGCAGTTCGATCGCGGCTACCTCTCGCCCTACTTCGTCACCGACGCCACCAAGATGGAAGTCACCCTCGACGAACCGGCGATCCTCCTCCACGAGAAGAAGATCTCCTCGATGAAGGATCTCGTGCCCCTGCTCGAGGAAGTGGCCCGCGCCGGCAAACCGCTGCTCATCGTCGCCGAAGACGTCGATGGTGAGGCCCTGGCGACGCTGATCGTCAACAAGCTGCGCGGCACCCTCAAGGTGGCGGCGGTCAAGGCCCCCGGCTTCGGCGATCGCCGCAAGGCGATGCTCGAGGACATCGCCACCCTCACCGGTGGACAGGTGATCAGCGAGGACCTCGGCGTCAAGTTGGAGAACGTCCGCCTCGCCGACCTCGGCCGCTGCAAGTCGGTGAAGATCGACAAGGACAACACCACCATCGTCGACGGCGCCGGCAGCAAGGAGGCCATCGACAAGCGCATCAAGCAGATCCGCAGGCAGATCGAGGACACCACCTCGAGCTATGACAAGGAGAAGCTCCAGGAACGCCTCGCCAAGCTGGTCGGCGGGGTGGCGGTGATCAACATCGGCGCCGCCACCGAACCGGAGATGAAGGAGAAGAAAGCCAGGGTCGAGGACGCCCTCAACGCCACCCGCGCCGCCGTCGAGGAAGGCGTGGTGCCCGGCGGCGGCGTCGCCCTGGTACGCTGCCTGGCCGCTCTGGACGGGGTGGCGGTATGCGGTGACGAGAAGAGCGGCATCGACATCCTGCGCCGCGCCCTCACTGCGCCGCTGCGCCAGATCGTCGAAAACGCCGGCTGCGAGGGCTCAGTGGTTCTTAACAAGGTCCTCGAAGGCAAGGACGACTTCGGCTTCAACGCCCAAACCGAGGTCTACGAAAACCTCGTCGCCGCGGGGGTCATCGACCCGACCAAGGTAGTGCGGTTCTCCCTGCAGAATGCCGCCTCGGTCTCCGGTCTGCTGCTCACCACCCAGGCGACCATCGCCGAGGAGCCCGAGAAGAAGAAGGCCCCGGCAATGCCTCCCGGCGGTATGGGCGGTATGGACGACATGTATTGATCGGCTCCCGGGCGCGCAACGCCAAGGAGAGACGACGGCCGCCCCCACCAGGCGGCCGTCGTGCTTTTGGGCCAGCTGTGGGCAAACAGATTGCAGGAAGAAGCGGAACAGGGTAGCGTTTTGCCAAGGTTATCCCGGCGGGGCAACGCCCACGGCCCCGCCCGCCCGAGACGCCGTATCCAGGAGGCCCCCATGATGCCACGCACCCTCTCGCCCATCCTCGCCCTTCTTATCACTTTCCTCATCGCCGCCCCACTCTCCGCCAGCCAGCGCACCATCGACATGCTGGTGCACGGCGGCCCCGAGTCGCAGCGCCAGGCTGCTCAGGACATCTACAACGGTATCGAACGCAATCCCGACGTCTACGACGTCCTCGCCGAGGTGCTGTCCCGGAACTACCAGCGCGGCGGCTATATCCAGGTCGACGCCACCTCGTGGATGTGCAAGGCCCTGGGGGCCACCGGCGACGCCCGCTACCGGCTGCTGCTCGAGCAGATCGCCGACAAAGCGCGGGAGCGCAAGGTACGGCGCTACGCCGAAACGGCCCTGGAAATGCTGCCCACCGGGCAGGCCCAGCCCTATCTCCCCGGCACCATCGATCTCGACAAGTTGCGGCAGCGCCAGGTCCGCCAGGAAGCACCGCCACAGAATCCCGGCCGTATCCAGGGCGGCGCCCCCCCGCAGGGGCAGGGCCATTTCAGCCGCATACATCCGGGAATGAGCATGGAGGAAGTCTACGACCTCATTGGCCACCCCACCTCCTCCACCTCGCGCATCACCGGCAAGGCCTGGGCGCCTTTCTACTTCGGCGGGGACACGGCACGGATGTTCGCCCTCTACAAGGGCCGCGGACGTATCGTCTTCTCCAACGCTTCACAGTTCGCCCCGGTATGGCGGGTGATCGAGGTGGTCGAAGATCCGGCGGAGAGCGGCTATCCCTGATCCGTTGCCAATCTCCGGAGCCCGCCCTGCGCCAGCCTGCCCGCAGAAGAGTGGAGGGACGGCTGCTCAGCCTATGATGATGCGCGGCACCAGCGGACGTCTTCGCGTCACAGCAACAACGGCCATATCCTTGCCGGACCGGGCGGATTCCAACCGCCCTCCGGGGCGGCGCAAGCCTGACCTCAGGCCAAGGCGACCGCCCCCGACGAGGATCGCAGAGCAGCTTTTTCTCCCGAGCATCCCTTCCTTTTTGCCTTTTTCCCGCCCCGCCTGATACCATAAGGGATGGTTGGCCGCCTCCTGGCGCGCCCTTTTCTTCCTGCCTTTGTGGACCGCTATTTGCAATGCCATGACCATGACCCGCTTTCCTGCCCTTTTCCTCATCGTTCTCGGCTGCATCCTCTTCGCCCAGGCGCCAGAGCTTCGCGCCGACTCGCGGGAGAAGAAGAGCGTCCTCTATTTCAATTCCTACCACCACGGCTACCAGTGGTCGGACTCCATCCACGACGGCATCCGCGCCACCCTCGACGAGGGGCCTTACAAGATCGACCTCCAGGTCGAATATCTCGACGCCAAGCGTTACAACACCGCCCCGGTCATCTCCGGGCTGCTCGAGGTCTTCCGCAGGAAGTACCTCGGCGAGCGTTTCGACGTGGTCATCGTCTCCGACGACGACGCCCTGCGCTTCGCCCTCGACGCGCGCCCGCAGCTCTTTCCCGGCACGCCCATCGTCTTTTGCGGCATCAACGACCTCGGCGAGGAGCAACTCGCCCGCGGCAACCTCACCGGGGTCATCGAGGCCTTTGACCTCCTCGGCACCATCGACGTGGTGCTGCGCCTGCACCCCGAAAAACGGCGCATGGTGGTGGTCGGTGACGACTCCACCGCCGGCCGCGCCATCCGCAAGCAGATCGAGGATCTCGAACCCCGCTACCGCGACCGCCTGGCGGTGGACTACTGGGTGCAAATCGCCCTCGACGAGGCCGAGCGACGGGTGGAAAAGCTGCCCGCGGACAGCTTCTGCTTCTTCATCCCCTACTACCAGATCATCAACAACCACATTTACACCGCCGAGGAGGTGATGCGCGCCCTGTCGCGGCGCTCCAGCGTCCCCCTCTACACCTCGTGGGAGTTCCTCCTCGGCCATGGCGCCGTCGGCGGCTCGATGATCTCGGGGACGCGGCATGGGCGCATCGCCGCCGAAATGGCCCTGCGGATCCTCGCCGGCACGCCCGCCGAGACCATCCCGGTATTGCGCCAGCCCTCGGGCAGCCCGCTCTTCGACTACCAGGTGATGCAGCAGCTGCACATCCCCGAGCGGCTCCTGCCCGAGGGGGCCACCCTCATCAACGCCCCCAAGGCCTTCTATGAACTGCCCAAGGAGCTTTTCTGGACAATCATCACCAGTACCCTGCTGCTCTTCATCAGCTCGATCTTCCTGGTGATCACCATGATCGGCCGGCGCCGCGTCGAGCGGCGCATCAAGGACCAGCTCTCCTTCCAGGAGACCCTCATGGACACCAACCCGCAGCTGGTCTCGTGGAAGGACCTCAACTCGCGCTATCTCGGCGCCAACCGCACCTTCGCCACCTTCTTCGGCTTGAACGACCCCAGCGAACTCATCGCCAAGACCACCCGCGACGTCATCAGCGACCAGGACTACGTGCGCTGGTCACAGTACGCCGACCACGAGGTGGTCAACAACCGCCAGGCCTTCCGCAAGGTGCGGCGCCAGCTCACCGACTATCGCGGCAACGTCGCCTGGATCGAGGTCAGCAAAGTGCCGCTCCGCGACCAGGCCGGCAGGATCGTCGGCATCCTCAGCACCGCCGAGAACATCACCCGCGAGCTCGACCTCGAAAAACAGCTGCTGCAGTCGCAGAAGATGGAGGCCATCGGCACCCTCGCCGGAGGCATCGCCCACGACTTCAACAACATCCTCACCTCGATCATCAACTCCACCGAGCTGGCCATCGGCGACGTCGACCCCGAGTCGCAGACGGCCCGCGACCTCGAGCGGGTGCTCAAGGCGGCACGCCGCGGCGGCCGCGTCGTCAAGCAGATCCTTGCCTTCAGCAAGCCCTCCCAGGAGGGCTTCCGCCCCACCAACCTCACCGCGGTGGTCACCGAGGTCATCGGCCTGCTGGAGATCTCGCTGCCCGGCAACATCAAGGTGCGTTCGCATATCTCCCCCAACATCGGCACCGTGCACGCCGACCCGACGCAGATCTACCAGGCGGTGATGAACCTCTGCACCAACGCCTTCCAGGCGATGCGCGAGTATGGCGGCGTACTCAACCTCCGCCTCGAGGACAAGGTTCTCTCGCCCGAGGAAGCAACGCCGCTCAACCTCGAGGCCGGCGAGTACATCCAGCTCTCCGTCAGCGATAACGGCCCGGGCATCGCCGCCGACATCCTCGACAAGATCTTCGACCCCTTCTTCTCCACCAAGGACAAGAGCGAGGGCACCGGCCTCGGCCTCGCCGTGGTACACGGCATCGTCAAAGCCCACCAGGGCGGGCTGCGCGTCGACAGCGTCCCCGGCAGGGAGACCTCCTTCAAGCTGTTCTTCCCGCGCATCGCCGCCGAGGAGGAACGCAGCGAGGAGCGCCGCCACTTCATCGCCAGCCGCGGCGGCACCATCCTCTTCGTCGAGGACGAGGAAGACCAGCTCAACACCACCCCGCGCATCCTCGCCAACGTCGGCTACCATGTCACCGCCCTGGCCTCCCCGGAGGAAGCCCTGGCCCTGATGCAGAACGATGCGGAACGCTTCGACCTGCTCATCACCGACTACGACATGCCGGGCATCAACGGCGTCGAGCTCATCCGCCGAATCCACGCCTTCAACCCGCGCCTGCCGTCGATCCTCATCTCCGGGCGCGAGGACGCCCTCAAGGCGGCGCAGAACATGCCCTCTATCCGCCGCGTCTTCATCAAGCCCTACGACACCATCGACCTCACCCTGACCATCAACACCATCCTCGACGAGGCGTGACCCCATGGCCGACATTCTCATCATCGACGACGACCGGGAGATCTGCGAGACCCTGACGAGCCTCGGCGCGCGCCTGGCGCATCGCTGCCGCTCGGCACAGAGCCTCTCCGAGGGGCGGCGCATCATCGCCAGCGAGGGCTTCGACATCCTCTTCCTCGACGTGCGCCTCCCCGACGGCAACGGCCTCGACCTCCTTCCGGAGCTGACGCTGATGGCCGACCCGCCGGAGATCATCATCCTCACCGGCAAGGGCGACCCGGACGGGGCGGAGCTCGCCATCCAGGGCGGCGCCTGGGACTATCTGCTCAAGCCCTCGTCGATCAGGGAAATCAGCCTGACCCTGGGGCGCGCCCTCAAGTATCGTGAAGAGAAGAAGAACAAGAACGAGGGCGAAGGGCTGAATATCGAGCGCATCATCGGCACCAGCCCGCGCATGAAGGCCTGCTTCCAGCTCATGGCCCAGGCGGCGCGCTCCGATTCCAACCTCCTCGTCACCGGCGAGACCGGCACCGGCAAGGAGCTCTTCGCCCGCACCATCCACGAGAACAGCGCGCGCAGCGGCGGCCGTTTCGTCTGTGTCGACTGCGCCTCGCTGACCGAATCGCTGGTCGAGTCGACCCTCTTCGGCCACCGCAAAGGTGCCTTCACCGGGGCCCAGGACAGCCGCAGCGGGCTGATCAAGCTGGCCGACAACGGCACCCTCTTTCTCGACGAAGTCGGCGAGATGCCCCTCTCCATCCAGAAGGCCTTTCTCCGCGTCCTCCAGGAACGCAGCTTCCGCGCCGTCGGCGACACCGTCGAGCAGAGCAGCAACTTCCGCCTCATCGCCGCCACCAACCGCAACCTCGACGAGATGGTGGAGAACGGCGAGTTCCGCAGCGACCTGCTCTTCCGCATCACCACCATGCGCCTGCCCCTGCCGCCCCTGCGCCAGCGCCCGGAGGATATCCGCCCCCTGGCCGCCTTCAAGACGGCGCAGCTCTGCCATCAGTACGGCATGGCGACCAAGACCATGGACGACAAGTTCTGGGAAACCCTGGAACGCTACCCCTGGCCGGGCAACGTGCGCGAGCTGTTCAACATCATCGAGCGCGCGGTGGTCGCCGCCGGCGCCGAACCGTCTCTGTTCACCATGCACCTGCCGAGACAGCTGCGCATCCAGGTGGCCAAGGAGCAGATCCGCCAGATGACCGGCTCGGAGGTCCTCTCCGGCGCCGGCGGCGAGGAGCCGGACGAGGAGGTGCGCAACATCGGCCAGGAGATTTTCCAGGACATCTTCGACAAGCCCCTGCCGTCACTGAAGAGCTTCAAGGGGGCCTCGGAAAAGATCTACCTCAGCGAGCTCATCCGCCAGTGCGGCGGCGAGATCCCGCGCATCCTCCACATCTCCGGGCTGTCACGCTCGCACTTCTACGCCCTCCTCAAAAAATACGGGCTGACTATGCAGAGCGAAGACAACCGCCCCGCATAGCGAGCCCGCAGCGAACGGCCTAGCCCTTGGAACCGAGGCGCAGGCCGCCGTGGATGAACACCGTTTCCCCGGCCATGGCCTCGTTGCGGTAGAGCTCGGCCACCAGAGAGACCACCTCCTCGGGCTCGACAAGGCGGCCGATGGGCACCTGCTCGACGATCTTGCCGAGCACCTTGGCGTCCATGTTCTTGACCATCGGCGTGCCGACATAGCCGGGTGCCACGGCGTTGCAGCGGATCCTGTCGGACAGGCCGCGACGGAAGAACTCGGCGGTGAGCACCTTGGGCATGACCGCCATGGCCGCCTTGGTGGAGGAATAGTTGAGCTGTCCGGCGGTGCCCAGCGACCCGGTGGAGGAGACCAGGCAGACCAGGCCGCGGCAGCCATGGTTGACCATCTGCTCGACGCATTCGCGCACGGTGAGGAAGACACCGGTGAGATTGATGTCGACCACCTTCTGGAACTGCGTCAGAGACATCTTGCCGACCACCTTGCCACTGTCGCGGTCGACCTTGAGCATCATCGCGTCGCTGGTGATGCCGGCGAAGGGCGCCACCAGATTGATGGCCCCGAAAGCGGCGATGGCCTTCTCGGCGAGGCGCTGGCAGTCGGCCTCGACGGTGACGTTGCACACCTCGGCGACCACCTCGCCGCCCCCCTGGCGCATCTCCTCCGCCGCCTGCTGAAGCGGACCCTCGGCGATATCGGCGATGACCACCTTGCCACCCCGGGCCAGCCAGAACTCGGCCAGGGCACGGCCGATGCCGCTGCCGCCGCCGGTGATCACCGCCACCGAATTTTCTATCTGCAGCATATCTTCTCCTTTGCGGCGCACGCGCCGCCTCTCTGCTGGTTGACACTCTCCGGGCGGAGCGCCCGGCCCACCTGAGCCCCACCGCTGCGGCGGGGTCAGCGCCAATTTGCAAGATGCACGCCAGTGCGGTGAAGGGAAGGCACGCCGCTGCGGCGATGCCTCCCGACCCTGGCACTGTTCTTGCTTTGGCGGCGATAGATGCTCCGGTCACGGCCCCGCCGCGGCCATTTTCCTCCCCCTTCAACAGAGATTGGGAACGCGTATGACTATCTCGGCCACAGCACAGACAACCCGGCGGCAGCGCAGGGAAAAAGTCGTCACCGCCCAGGAAGCGGTTCGTCTCATCAACACCGGCGACACGGTCGCCACCGGCGGCTTTGTCGGTACCGGCTTTCCCGAAGGTCTGGCGGTGGCCCTGGAAGAGGAGTTCCTGGCCAGCGGCTCGCCCCGCGACCTCACCCTGGTCTACGCCGCCGGCCAGGGTGATGGGAAGGAACGCGGGCTCAATCACATGGGCCACCTCGGCCTGGTGCGCCGTGTCGTCGGCGGCCACTGGGGACTGGTGCCGAAGCTGCAGAACCTCGCCCTCGACAACCAGATCGAGGGCTACAACCTGCCCCAGGGGGTGATCTCCCACCTCTACCGCGACATCGCCGCCGGCAAACCGCGCACCATCACCACCGTCGGCCTCGGCACCTTCGTCGACCCGCGCCATGGCGGTGGCAAGATCAACGACATCACCAAGGAGGACCTCGTCGAGTTGATCTCCTTCGACGGCAAGGAGTATCTCGCCTACCGCACCTTCCCCATCAATGTCGCCCTGTTGCGCGGCACCACCGCCGACGTCGACGGCAACATCACCATGGAGCGCGAGGCCTTGACCCTCGAGGCCCTGGCCATCGCCACCGCCGCCCACAACTCCGGCGGTCTGGTCATCGTCCAGGTGGAGCGGGTCGCCGCCCGCGGCAGCCTCAACGCCCGCCAGGTGAAGATCCCCGGCATCCTCGTTGACTGCGTCGTCGTCTCCGAGCCGCACTGCCACTGGCAGACCTTCGGCACCCAGTACAACCCCTCGTTCAGCGGCGAGCTCAAGGTGCCGCTGCAGTCCCTGCCGCAGATCGACATGGGCGACCGCAAGATCATCGCCCGCCGCGCCGCCTTCGAACTCGCCGCCGGAGCCATCGTCAACCTCGGCATCGGCATGCCCGAGGGGATCTCCAACATCGCCAACGAAGAACGCATCCTCGACGACATCACCCTCACCGCCGAGCCCGGCGTCATCGGCGGTCTGCCCGCCGGCGGCCTCAATTTCGGCGCCGCCTTCAACACCGACGCGCTCATCGACCAGCCCTCGCAGTTCGACTTCTACGACGGCGGCGGCCTCGACCTCGCCTTCCTCGGCCTCGCCCAGGCCGACCGCCACGGCAACCTCAACGTCAGCAAGTTCGGGCCGCGCCTCGCCGGAGCCGGCGGCTTCATCAACATCAGCCAGAACGCCAAGAAGGTGGTCTTCGTCGGCACCTTCACCACCGGCGGTCTGGAGATCGCCGTCGACGACGGCAAGCTGGTCATCGTCAAGGAAGGCCGCACCAAGAAGTTCGTCGACCATGTCGAGCACGTCACTTTCTCCGGCCCCTATGCCTTCAGCAAGGGGCAGATTGTCCTCTACGTCACCGAGCGCTGCGTCTTCGCCCTGACCAGGGAGGGTCTCGAGCTGACCGAGATCGCCCCGGGCATAAACCTGGAGAAGGACATCCTTGCCCATATGGACTTTGCGCCGATCATCAAGGGCAGCCCGCGTCTCATGGATGGGCGCATCTTCCAGACCCCGCCCATGGGGCTGGCGCTGTAGGCCAGACGCTTTGGCACCGCGGCGCGCCCCCGAGCTGTAGCAAAAACGCTACAGCTCGATGCCGTGGCGCTTGAGCTGGCGGTAGAGCATGGTGCGGTGGATGCCGAGCAGCTCAGCCGCCTTAACCTTGTTGTTGCCGGCTTTGGCGAGGGCGGCTTTCAGGGCCGCCTTTTCCATCTGCGCCCGCGCCTCCCGTATCGGCACCACCTCGGCGGCGGGGCGCTCGGCCAGGCCGCGGCCGGCAGAGAAGGGCAGATCGTTCAGATCGATCTCCTCGCCGTGCATCACCAGCAGGGCCCGTTCGAGGACGTTGGCGAGCTCGCGCACGTTGCCCTGCCAGCCGTATTCGACCAGAGCGGCCATGGCCTCCTGGCTGACGCCGATGCTGGCGTAGCCGCTATCCTTGGCCAGCTGGGTGAGCAGGTGGCGGACCAGGGAGGGGATATCCTCGCGCCGCTCGCGGAGCGGCGGGATCTGCAGCGAGATGACGTTGAGGCGATAGTAGAGATCCTTGCGGAAGAGGCCACGGGCGATGAGCCCCTCGAGATCCTGATTGGTGGCCGCCACCAGGCGGAAATCGGAGCGGATCAGCGTGTTGCCGCCTACCCGCTCGAAACACTTCTCCTCCAGCACCCGCAAAAGCTTGGGCTGCATCTCCAGGGGCAGGTCGCCGATCTCGTCGAGGAAAATCGTGCCGCCGTCGGCGATCTCGAACTTGCCCGGCTTGCCGGAGGACAGGGCCCCGGTAAAGGCCCCCTTGTCATAGCCGAAAAGCTCCGATTCGAGGAGGTCCTTGGGGATGGCGGGGCAGTTGATCTGGATGAAGGGGCGCAGCTTGCGCGGCCCGGCGTTGTGGATGGCCTGGGCGAAGAGCTCCTTGCCGGTGCCGCTCTCGCCGGTGACCAGCACCGGGGCATTGTTGGCGGCGGCCAGCTGCGCCGCCTGCTTGAGGCCGGTGATCGCCGGGCCGACACCGATGATGCTGTCGAGGGTATAGCGGGTCGAGCGCAGCTGCAGCAGCTCCTTCTCGTAGGTTCTCACCCGCGACTCAAGGGAGTGCAGCTTGCGCGCCAGCTTGACCACCTCGCCGATATCCTGGAACATCACCAGGCCGAAGACGGCGATCACCCGCCCCTCCTTCTTGATGGGGATGCGATGGACGACGATGTTCTGCCCGCGGATCATCTGGATCTGATTGATCTCGGCGACGCCGCTGCGAGCGACGACATGCATGCGGCTGTTCTCCACCACCTCGGTGCAGTGCTTGCCGAGGCTCGCTTCGAGGTCGATGCCGAGGAAATCAGCATAGGGGCGGTTGAGGTGGGTGACGTAACCCTCGGGGTCAGTAACCATGGCCCCGCTGGGAATGCTGTTGAATATCAGATGGTAGAGCTCGAGCTGTTCATCGACGGCCTTGCCGCTTCTCGGTATTTTCATGGGGTGGCTGATCGTGGTCAGGGTTTTCGGGGAAGAGGCTCCGGGCACGGCCGCCGCTGGCGATGACAGCTCCCCGGGGCGAGGGCTGCTCGACCTGAGTGGAGGGTGTCACCAGGCAGAAGCCGCAGGTTCCCTTGCGGCTATCGCCCACGGAACAGGTCGGTGTAGAGCAAACGATACACTTTCTGTTCTCTTTTGTCTACATCAGCCTCCCTCGGCGGCGGGGTTTGTCCCGGGCCAGCACTGTCTGAAAAGTCGGACTGCCTTGAAAATGGCAGCTCACACGATATCACCCTCGGTTCAATACGATAGGCCGGTGCGCAGAGAAGACGTGCTCGGGACAACCTCCTGAAATGCCAGCCCATCTCCGACATGGCAAAAAAGTCTAGCGTCGTTGGACCCTGCACGAGGAGTGACACCTCTTCACGGCAGCCGCCGACCTCCTCTCATTGCTTCCCCGCGGCCGCCGGTGAGAGAGCCGCATGACTCGCCTGGGCTGTCTGATTTTCAAGACACCCCTTTCCTTCGGACTTTCATAACCTTATCTGCCCCGGCCAATTGCCCTTCCGCACCTGACAACAGAAATCGCCGCGTCCCCTGCCGGACAGTCCAGGAATCCGTACAAAAGGTGGCCGCCATACGGCGGGCTCATCCAACCCAAGCGAGAACTCCTCGGAATCCTGCCTCTTTCAAGCTGGCCGGAGACTGGCACGGGGGTTGCTTGGATTGTTGCCAGTGTTCTCGTTTCGGCAGTAAGGAGGCTGGCCCCCGGGCCGGCGTCATGCACCATCGACCGCGTCGGATCTCCCGGCGCACAAGAACATCCATTTCTCTGGAGGAAACCATGAAGAAAAACTGGATCATCGCCGCCGTTGCCGCCCTCGGTCTGACCCTGGCGGTCGGCAACGCCCAAGCCGCGGAAAAACGCGAAAAATTCGGCGCCGACAAACGTCGCGAGGCGATCAAGCAGGAGCTGCGCAGCATCAAGCCGAGCACCGAGACCTTCAAGTGGAAGATGGTCATGCCCTGGTCCAAGGGCCTGTTGTTCTATGATATGGCCCAGCACTTCGCCGACTCGGTAGCGCTGGCCTCCGGCGGCCGTCTCGAGATCAAACTGTTCTCCGCCGGCGAGCTGGTCGGCGCCATGGAGTCCTTCGACGCGGTCAGCAAGGGCTCGGCCGAGGTCGGTCATGACTGGCCGGGCTACTGGCAGGGCAAGGACCAGAACTTCGTCTCTTTCGCCTCGGTGCCCTTCGGCCTCGACACCGAAGGTTACAACATCTGGCTCTACGAGCGCGGCGGCCTCGAGCAGATGCAGGAGCTCTATGGCAAGTACAACCTCTTCGCCCTCCCCGGCGGCAACGGCGGGCAGGAAATGGGCTTCTTCTCCAACAAGAAGGCCACCAAGATGGAAGACTTCAAGGGCATGCGCGTCCGTACCCCCGGCTGGTACATGGACATCATGACCCGTCTCGGCGCCTCGGTCACCCCGCTGCCCGGCGGCGAGATCTACCTGGCGCTTGAACGCGGCGTCATCGACGGCGCCGAGTTCTCCACCCCGGCGATGAACTATCCCATGGGCTTCGACGAGATCACCAAGTACGTCATCACCCCCGGCGTCCATCAGCCGTCGGTACAGTGCGCCCTGTTCTTCAACAAGGACGCCTATAACAAGCTCCCCGCCGATCTCAAGTGGATCGTCGACATCGCCGCCAAGGAGACTCAGCTGTGGTCTACCGCCTGGCAGGAAAACCTCAACATCGAAGCCATCAAGCTCTTCAAGAAGAAGGTCGAGTTCATCAAGATGGACGAGGCGGCGATCACCGACTTCGCCAAGATGACCAAGGAATACCTGGATGAGCTCAAGGGCAAGTACCCGAATGTCAAAGCCACCCTCGAGTCCCAGGAGCTGTTCAAGAAGGACTTCGCCGAGTGGCGTGAAATCAGAAGCGGCCTGACCCCGTGGCCGCTCGACGAGTACATCGGCGGCAAGCGCATGCAATAAGCATCGCCTGGTTTTCACCCGTTGACCCGGTGCGCGGCGGGGCTCCACCCCGCCGCGCACTCCGCACCTCATCCTGTCGCCCAAAGAGACCCTTCTTATGGAAACGATCATCCGAGGACTCAACGCCCTCAACGAAAAAGTCGGCTTCTACAGCTCGCTCCTCATCCTGCCCCTGGTGGCGGTGGTCATCTACGAGGTGTTTGTCCGTTACATCTTCAGCGCCCCGACCTCCT
Organism: uncultured Desulfobacterales bacterium; assembly: GCA_937915545.1. Lineage (GTDB taxonomy): Bacteria > Desulfobacterota > Desulfobulbia > Desulfobulbales > Desulfocapsaceae > Desulforhopalus_A. The sequence continues at coordinate 407,596 of CALGIJ010000019.1, read as the reverse complement.
GGGGCTTCGAAATGACCACATTCCTCTACGGTATGCACTTCATGCTCTGCCTCGGCGACGCCCAGCGCACCGACACCCACGTGCGCATCGATATCTTCGAGTCGCGCCTGCTGCCCAGAAATCGCAACATCCTCCGCATTATCACCAACGTCTGCTTGTTTATTCCGGCCATTGGCTTTATGGCCTTCGGGTCGATCAAATACGCCGCCAACTCATGGTCGATACTTGAGCGCGCCTCCTCCTCCTGGAACCCTGCGATCTACCCCTACAAGACCTTCATGGCCATCGGTTTTGTGCTCTTCTTCCTCGCCGGCGTCGCCAAGCTGCTCGAGGACATCCGCGGCCTCAAGAACCACAACTAACCACCCGCTAGGAGACAACCATCATGGGTCCGGAAGTACTTGCACTATTAATGTTCGTCGTCCTCATGGTGGCCATCGCCCTTGGCCACCCCCTGGCGGTGACCCTGGCGGCGGTGGCCACCATGTTTGGCCTCATTGACAACGGCTTCAACGTCATCGCCCTCATCGATCTCTTTACCAACAACAACTGGGGCAACTTTCTCAACTACACCCTGGTCTCGCTGCCGCTGTTCATCTTCATGGCCCAGGTGCTTGACCGCGCCAAGGTCTCCGAGGAACTCTTCGAGGCCCTCTATATCATTCTCGGCGGTTTGAAGGGCGGTCTGGGCATCGCCATCATCGTCGTCTCCACCGTCTTTGCCGCCACCACCGGCATCGTCGGCGCCTCGGTGGTCGCCATGAGCCTCATGGCCGCACCGTCGCTGCTCAAGAAAGGCTATGCGCGGGGGCTCTCCGCCGGCATCATCACCTCCTCCGGCACGCTCGGCATCCTCATCCCGCCGAGCATCATGCTGGTCGTCTACGCCGGCCTCACCGGCCAGAAGGAGACCTCGGTGGGCAACCTCTTCGCCGCCGCCATCCTCCCCGGCCTCCTGCTCTCCACCCTGTATATCATCTATGTCGGCATCCGCTGCTTCATCCGCCCCCAGGACGGCCCGCCCATTCCCAAGGATGAGCGCACCGCCACCTTCGGTATGAAGTGCGTGATGTTCGTCAAAAGCCTGGTGCCGCCCTTCGGCCTCATCCTCGCCGTCATGGGCACCATCCTCGCCGGTATCGCCACCCCCACCGAGGCGGCCGCCATGGGTGCCTTCGGTGCCCTGCTGCTCGCCCTCTTCAAACGCACCTTCACCTGGGAAATGATCAGGGGAGCCGCCCTCTCCACCGCCCGCACCACCGCCATGGTCATGGCCCTGTTCATCGGCGGCAAAGTCTTCTCGGTAGTCTTCCTCTCCATGGGCGGTGGCGACGTCGTCGCCGACCTGATGCTCGGCAGCAGCCTCAGCCCCACCCTCGTGCTGGCAATGATGATGGCGGTGGTCTTCATCCTCGGCGCCTTTATCGACTGGGCGGCGATCCTACTCATCACCGTGCCGATCTTCACCCCCATCGCCATGGAACTCGGCTTCGATCCCCTGTGGTTCGCCATGCTCATCTGTATCAACCTGCAGACTTCCTTCCTCACCCCGCCCTTCGGCTATTCGCTCTTCTACTTCAAGGGCGCGGCGCCGCCGGAGTACACCATCGGCGAGGTCTATCGCGGCATCATCCCGTTCATCTGCCTGCAGGTCACCTGTATCGTCGTCGTCTGCGTCTGGCCGCAGATCATCACCTATCTGCCCTCGGTATTCTTCGGCAAGTAAGCCCGAGGACGCCTTTGTCACCTCCACCCCGACGGCCCGGAACCTCCGGCCGTCGGGCTTGCGGCCCCCCTGGCCGCCTTTCCCCCGGCAGGGGGAGAGTCTCAAGAAATTGGTATTACCAAACTACCTTTGGACCCATCCTCTGAGGAGATTCCCGTGAGCACGAAAAACGCCTCGGCCCTGGCCGGAAAATTTGCCGAGATCGTCGGCAAGGACAATGTCATGACCAGCGAGAACGACCGCTACGCCTACTCCTACGACTCGGCGGTGCTCGACCCGGTCATGCCCGGCCTGGTGGTACGACCGACGAGCAGCGAAGCTCTCGGCAGGGTAGTCGCCCTGTGCAACGAGCATGGCCTGCCGCTGACCGTGCGCGGCGCCGGCACCAACCTCTCCGGCGGCACCATCCCCCTGCTCGGCGGCGTGGTGGTGCTCACCAATGGCCTGACGCGCATCCTCGAAATCAATGAGGAGGATCTCTACGCCATCGTCGAGCCGGGCGTGGTCACCGCCAGCTTCGCCCAGGAGGTGGCCCGACGCGGCCTCTTCTACCCCCCCGACCCCGGCAGCCAGACGGTGTCGACCATCGGCGGCAACGTCGCCGAGAACGCCGGCGGCCTGCGCGGCCTCAAGTACGGGGTGACCAAGGACTATGTCATGGGCATGGAGTTCTGGGACGTCGAAGGACGCCTCATCAAATCCGGCTCGCGCACCGTCAAGGGTGTCACCGGCTATAATCTGCACGGCCTGATGGTCGCCTCCGAAGGCACCTTGGCGGTCTTCGACAAGATCATCCTCAAGCTGGTGCCTCCGCCCCAGGCGGCCAAGTCGATGCTCGCCGTCTTCGACTCCATCGCCGCCGCCTCGGAAACCGTGGCGGCGATCATCGCCGCCAAGATCGTCCCGGCGACCCTGGAGATGATGGACAACTTCACCATCCGCACCGTCGACAACTTCCGTCGCGCCGGCCTGCCCATCGACGCCGCCGCCCTACTGCTCATCGAAGTCGACGGCCACCCCGGCCAGGTCGCCGACGAGGCCGGGGTGGTGGAACGCATCTGCCGCGAGCACCGCGCCCGCGAGGTCAAGGTGGCCGGGGACGCCGCCGAGCGCAACACCATCTGGCAGGCGCGGCGCGACGCCCTGCCCGCTCTGGCCAACCTCAAGCCGACCTGCGTCCTCGAGGACGCCACCGTGCCGCGCTCAAAGATCCCGGCGATGATCGCCGCCCTCGACGAGATCAGCAAGAAATTCCAGCTGACCATCGGCACCTTCGGCCATGCCGGCGACGGCAACCTCCACCCCACCATCCTCACCGACAAGCGCGACAAGAAGGAGTGGCTGCGGGTGGAAAAGGCCATCGAGGAGATCTTCAACCAGGCCCTGGCCCTTGGCGGCACCCTCTCCGGCGAGCATGGCATCGGCCTCGCCAAGGCCGGCTTCCTGATCAAGGAGACCGGCCGCGCCACCCTCGACTTCAGCGCGCGCCTCAAGAAGGCCCTCGACCCCAAGAACATCCTCAACGCCGGAAAGATGGCCGCCTAGGGAGAATGACATGGCCGACATCAAGAAACTCGCCGAAATGCTCAAGAAACTGGACGACAAGCTGGTCAGCTGCATGCGCTGCGGCATGTGCCAGGCGGTCTGTCCGCTGTTCAAGGAAACCGGCCGCGAGACCGACGTCACCCGCGGCAAGCTCGCCCTGCTCAACGGCCTCGCCGAGCAGATGCTGAAGGACGCCAAGGGCGTAAACGAGATCGTCAACCGCTGCCTGCTCTGCGGCACCTGCCAGGTCAACTGCCCGAGCGGGGTGCAGATCGTCGACATCTTCCTCGAGGCACGGGCCATCCTCACCGGCTACTTCGGGCTGTCACCGGTGAAGAAGGCCATCTTCCGCGGCATGCTCGCCAACCCGCGCTTCTTCAACCTGCTGACCACCATGGGCTCGACCTTCCAGGGCGTCTTCACCAAGAAGGCCGACGAGCTGCTCGGCTCCTCCTGCGCCCGCTTCAATGCTCCGGTGGTGGCCGATCGCCACTTCAACTCGCTGGCCACCAGGCCGCTGCGCAAGACGGTCGGCGCCCTCGACACCCCTGCCGGGGAGAGCGGCCTCAAGGTGGCCTTCTTCCCGGGCTGCGTCGTCGACAAGATGTACCCCCAGGTGGGCGAGGCGGCCATTGCCATCTTCAAGCACCACGGGGTGGGCGTCTATCTCCCCGAGAACCAGGCCTGCTGCGGCATCCCGGTGCTGACCAGCGGCGACCGCCCGACCTTCGACCAGCTCATCGAGATGAATCTGGCGCTCTTTGCCGACAGGGACTTCGACTACCTCGTCACCCCCTGCGCCTCGTGCACCGCCACCATCAAGGAGTTGTGGCCGCACTACTACGGCGGTGACCGCGCCAACCTGGACAAGCTCGCCCAAATCGGCAAGAAGACCCTCGACATCACCGAGTTCATCGCCGACCACCTGCTCTCCGCGGGCGATGCAGCGGCCGCCCAGCCGACAACCGAGACGGTCACCTACCACGACCCCTGCCACCTCAAGAACTCCCTCGGCATCACCCGCCAGCCGCGGCAACTCATCACCGCCGCCGGCCGCACCCTGGTGGAGATGAACGAGGCCGGCAAGTGCTGCGGCTGCGGCGGCAGCTTCAACGTCGCCCATTATGACATTTCCAAGAAGATCGGCACCGCCAAGGCCGACAACATCATCGCCAGCGGCGCCGCGACGGTGGCCACCAGCTGCCCGGCGTGCATGATGCAGATGACCGACATGCTGTCGCGCCGCAACAAGGGCCTGCGCGTGCGGCATGTAATCGAGCTCTACGCCGAGGGCCTGCACCGTGAACTGGTGGTCAAACCCCAAGGAGGCCTGCCCGAGAGGGCATGAACCGCGATGAACGACACCCCCCGCCAGCAGCTCGTTTCCCGTTTCGTCGACAAGGCCAAGGCCGTCTCGGCCTTCGTCACCGAGATCTCCTCCCTTGACGAGGCCATCGCCTACACCCTCGACCTCTGCGGCAGCCGCGGCGCCTGCCGCATCAAGATCTCCGGCTGCGAGGAAGCCCTCTCCCCGCCGGCCGGCGAACTGTGCCTCACCAAGCAGGCGAAGATCGTCGCCGCCCCCGACCTCGACCCGGAGCTCTTCCAGCGCCTCGCTGAGGCCTGCTCCGAGGCCGGCTTCGCCTGCCTGCGCGACGGCATGCGCCAGCACCTCGGCGGCATCGATATCGGCTTCACCATCGCCGACCTGGGCATCGCCGAGACCGGCACCCTGGTGCTCAACTGCCCCGGCGAGGACCTGCGCCTGGCGACGATGATCAGCGAGTACCATGTCGCCGTCCTCCCCAAGGGGAGCATCGTCGCCGACGGCTTCGCCGCCGAAAGCCAGCTGCGCAAGTATCTGCATCGCACCCCCGACTATACGGCCTTCATCACCGGCGCCAGCCGCACCGCCGACATCGAACGGGTTCTCGCCATGGGGGTGCACGGCCCGCTGGAACTCCACATTCTCCTCTTGGAGGACTGACCATGCAAGACGCCAAGAACCTCAAGGAATACCGCCAGACCATCCAGGAGTCGCTGGGCAACGATTTCCTGCGCCGCGCCCTCGACACCTTCGCCGTCACCTACCGCGCCAGCCGCGCCCGCGCCTTCGCCGAGTTCGACGTGCAGCAGCTGGTGGACGAGGTGGCCGCCGCCAAGGACGCGGTGCTGCCGCGGCTGCTCGAGCTGTACAGCGAGTTCAAGAAGAACGCCGAGGACGCCGGGGTCAAGGTCCATTTCGCCAAGGACGCCGCCGAGGCCAACCGCCTGGTGGCGGAGATCGCCGAGCGCTCCGGCTCGAAAAAGATCATCAAGTCCAAGTCGATGACCGCCGAGGAGACCCTGCTCAACCACGCCCTCGAGGACCGCGGCCTGGAGGTGGTGGAGACCGACCTCGGCGAGTGGATCATCCAGCTGCGCCACGAGGGGCCGTCGCACATGGTCATGCCGGCCATCCACCTCTCCCGCTACCAGGTCAAGGACCTCTTCAGCGAGGTGACCGGCGCCCGCCAGGAACCGGATATCGAAAAGCTCGTCAAGGTGGCGCGGCGCGAGCTGCGCAGCAAGTTCGTCGAGGCCGACATGGGCATCACCGGCGCCAACTTCGCCATCGCCGACACCGGCACCATCGGCCTGGTCACCAACGAGGGCAACGCCCGGCTGGTCACCACCCTGCCGCGAGTCCACGTCGCCCTGCTCGGCATCGACAAGCTGGTGCCGACGGTGGACGACGCCATGAAGATCCTCCGCGTGCTGCCGCGCAACGCCACCGGCCAGAACCTCACCTCCTACGTCACCTGGATCACCGGCGCCAACGAATGCCGCAGCGCCGCCGACAAGAAGAAGGAGATCCACTTCATCGTCCTCGACAACGGCCGCCTGGAGATGGCCAAGGATCCCCTCTTCTCCCAGGTCTTCCGCTGCGTGCGCTGCGGCGCCTGCGCCAACGTCTGCCCAGTCTACCGCCTGGTCGGCGGCCACAAGATGGGCCATATCTACATCGGCGCCATCGGCCTCATCCTCACCTACTTCTTTCACGGCCCGGAAAAGGCCCGCAATATCGTGCAAAACTGCATCAACTGCGAGGCCTGCAAGGATATCTGCGCCGGCGGCATCGACCTGCCGCGGCTCATCAAGCAGGTGCACGTGCGCATCCAGGACAAGGAGGGCCACCCCTTGCCGAGCCTGCTGCTGGCCAGGGTGATGAAGAGCCGCAAGCTCTTCCACACCCTCTTGCGCACCGCCAAGTGGGCGCAGCGCCCGGTGGCCGGCGGTGACGGCTTCATGCGCCACCTGCCGATGATGTTCTTCAAGGAGCATGACTTCAAGGCCCTGCCGACGGTGGCCGACAAGCCCTTCCGCGACCGCTTCGCCGAGCTCGCCCAGCCCCGCGAAAATATCAGGTTCCGCGTCGGCCTCTTCTCCGGCTGCGTCCAGGACTTTGTCTACCCCGAGCAGATGGAGGCCGCCTTCACCCTCTTCGCCGACCACGGCTGCGCCATGTCCTTCCCCATGGAGCAGAGCTGCTGCGGCCTGCCGCTGCAGATGATGGGCGAGATGGCCACCTCGCGCAGCGTCGCCGAACAGAACCTGCGCGCCTTCGAGCGCGAGGGGGTCGACTACATCGTCACCCTCTGCGCCTCGTGCGCCTCGCATCTCAAGCACAACTACCCCGTCCTGCTCGGCGACGACCCCCTGCTGCAGGACAAGGTGCGGCAGTTCACCGCCAAGGTCATCGACTTCTCGAGTTTTGCGCGCGATGTCCTCGGCCTCGACGCCACCGCCTTCACCGGCCAGGGCCAAGCGGCCACCTTCCACTCCCCCTGCCACCTCTGCCGTGGCCTCGGGGTGCACGAGGCGCCGCGACGGCTGCTCGAAGCGGCCGGCTACGACTTCCGCGAGGCCGACGAGTCCGAGGTGTGCTGCGGCTTCGGCGGCACCTTCTCGGCCAAGTTCCCCGAGCTCTCCGCCGAGCTGCTGCGCAAGAAGCTCGACAACGTCGAGAAGACCGGGGCGGAACTCCTCCTCACCGACTGCCCGGGCTGCGTCATGCAACTGCGTGGCGGCCTCAAGAAGCGCGGCTCGACCATCGTCGTGCAGCATACCGCCGAAGCCCTGGCGGCGCGGAAAAAGAAGGGCGGCTGAGAGGCTGCCGCCAACCGGCAGGGCACAGCCTTCCGTGCCCGCCGGCGCCATGGTCGGGGACGCCACCACGGCCCCCGACCGCAGCTGGGCAGGGGCGGCCACTGCGTCCCTGCCGATGAGCCCATGGTCTTTTTCCCACCGCCTCCGCCATGCAACGATACCTGATCCTCCTCGCCGCCCTGGTCATGCAGATCTGCCTCGGCGCCACCTACTCCTGGTCAGTCTACGTCCGTCCCATCCGCGAGCTCACCGGCCTGCTGCAGGGCCCGGTGCAGCTGCCCTTCACCCTCTTCTACTTTGTCTTTCCGGCGACCATGATCGTCACCGGGACCCTCCTGCCGCGTCTCGGGCCGCGCTTCTGCGCGGTGTGCGGCGGCTTGTTCTTCGGCAGCGGTTGGATGCTCGCCTCCCTCGGCTCGACACACTTCGCCTTCACCGTCGTCGGCATCGGCCTGGTGGCCGGCATCGGCGCCGGCTTCGCCTATATCGTGCCTATCGCCACCTGTATCCGCTGGTTCCCCGACCAGAAGGGCCTGGTCACCGGGGTGGCGGTGGCCGGCTTCGGCGGCGGCGCCGCCCTGGTCAGTCAGGCCGCCGGCACGCTGGTCGCCAGCGCCGGCTGGACGCCCTTCGCCACCTTCCTCCTCTTTGGCGCCATCTTCCTGGCGCTCGTCGTCTGCAGCGGCCTCTTGATGAGAAATCCCCCCGAGGCGGGACACAAGACCAGCCAGCCCCTGCCCCTGGCGGCAAGAGAGGTGGTCGCCGACCCCCGCTTCCGCCTGCTCTACCTGGCGATGATTGCCGGCCTCGCCGCCGGCTTCACCGTCAACGCCAACCTCAAGGAACTCTTTCCCGAAGGCGCGGTGGCCGCCGGGGTCACCGCGGTGGCCCTCTTCGCCCTCGCCAACGCCTGCGGCCGGGTGGCCTGGGGAGCGCTGGCCGACCGCCTGCAGCCGCGCCACGCCATCCGCCTCAACCTCGCCGGTCAGGCGATGGTGCTGCTGCTCTCGCCGTTGATCCTCGTCAGCGACCGCGGCCTGTGGCTCTATGCCCTGCTGGCCGGCTTTCATTACGGCGGGGTGCTGGTGCTCTATGCCGCCACGGTGGCCGGCATCTGGGGTCACCGCCATGTCGGCCAGGTCTACGGCTGGCTGTTCTCGGCCAACATCCCCGCCGCCCTGGCCCCACTGGCCGCCGGGATGCTCTTTGACCGTACCGCCAGCTTCACCCTGCCCTTGCAGATCCTCGGCGGCCTGCTCGTGCTGGCGGCCCTGTTCTCCGCCCGGCTCGGCCGCGGCCCGCATCATGTCACCGAGCTGCGCGAGTCTCCCTGAAAGACAATAAAAAAGGCGGCCGCGGAGGTTTCTTCCTCCGGGCCGCCTAGAAAATGACAAGGACGGCGCTCAGCCGACGAAGGGCTGGCGAAGGATGGTGTCCTTCTGCCAGCGCAGGTCGTCGCGTTGGGGGTACTGCAGGGTGTAGTGCAGGCCGCGGCTCTCCTTGCGGTAGAGGGCGCACTTGATGATCAGGTCGGCGACCTCGGCGATGTTGCGCAACTCGATGAGGTCGGGGACCACCTTGAAGTTCCAGTAGTATTCGCGGATCTCGCTGCGGATGATCTCGATGCGCCGCTGCGCCCGCTCGAGGCGCTTGTCGGAACGGACGATGCCGACGTAGTTCCACATCAGGCGGCGGATCTCGTCCCAGTTGTGGGTGATGACGATCATCTCGTCGCTGTCGCTGGTGCCGGTCTCATCCCAGGCCGGCAGCTCAGGCCGGCCGTGGTCACCCAGGGCGGCGAGCTCGCGCTCGGCTTCCTGCGCCGCGGCATGGGCGTAGACCAGGGCCTCGAGCAGCGAGTTGCTGGCCAGGCGATTGGCGCCGTGCAGGCCGGTGCAGGCGGTCTCCCCCACCGCGTAGAGGTGGCGGATATCGGTGCGGCCAAGCATGTCGGTGACCACGCCGCCGCACATATAGTGAGCCGCCGGCACCACCGGGATTGGCTCGCGGGTGATATCCATGCCGTACTCGAGGCACTTGGCGTAGATATTGGGGAAGCGGCGACGCACCATCTCCCCGTCCTTATGGGAGATGTCGAGGAACACCGAGTCGGCGCCGCTCTTTTTCATCTCGGTGTCGATGGCCCGGGCGACGATATCGCGGCAGGCGAGGTCGCGCCGCGGGTCGTAGTCACTCATGAAGGCCCGCCCCGAGGCGTCGATGAGGATGCCGCCCTCGCCGCGCACCGCCTCGGAGATGAGGAAGTTCTTGGCTGCCGGGTGGAAGAGACAGGTGGGGTGGAACTGCACGAACTCCATGTTGGCCACCGTCGCTCCGGCGCGGTAGGCCATGGCGATGCCGTCGCCGGTGGCGATGTCGGGGTTGCTGGTATAGAGGTAGACCTTGCCCGAACCGCCGGTGGCGAGCAGGGTGATGCCGGCGGCGAAGGTCTTGACCCGGCGGCTGTGGCGCTCGAGGACATAGGCGCCGCAGCAGGTGGCCTCGTGGGTGGCGGTGACCACGCCGCGCTTGAGCCGCGTCGACTGGATGATGAGGTCGATGGCGATATGGTTCTCATAGAGCCTGATATTGGGGTGGCTGCGCACCCTGTCGACCAGCACCCGCTCCACCTCACGGCCGGTCATGTCGAGGGCGTGGACGATACGGTTCCGCGAGTGGCCGCCTTCGCGGCCGAGGTCAAGGTCGGCACCCTCGCCGCCTTCAACCTGACCGCTCTTGTTGAAGCAGACGCCGAGATCGAGCAGTTCCCGGATGCGCTCGGGTCCGTTCTGCACCACCATCGCCACCACCTCGCGGTTACACAGGCCGTCGCCCGAGTCGAGGGTATCGGTGATATGCAGGTCGAAGCTGTCACGGCTGCCGAACACCGAGGCGATGCCGCCCTGGGCGAGGTTGGTGTTGCTGTCCATGGCCTCTTTCTTGGTGACCAGGGCCACCGTGCCGACACGCGCCGCTTTGAGGGCAAACATCAAGCCGGCGACACCGCTGCCGACAACCAGGAAATCCGTCTGTACATCCGCCATGGCCGCTTTCTTACGTTGAGATGAGAGGTTGCCCGCCGCCGTCGCAGGGCCACGTCCTCCCGCGAGGAGGCCTGGTCAGCGGCGGCAGCGTATCCGCAGCGAGCACACTACACCCTTTCTCGCGGCTCGATCAAGGCCTTTTCCGCCGCTCCCTGCCGCCAGCCTTGCGCGCCGGGCCACTGTATCACCACCTCTATCGCCCCTCTTGCGCAACCGTCAAAGCGGGAGTATTGTCCCCCCATACCGCCTTCCGCCAATCGGGCGGCATCAATCACCTGCCGCCACCGGCGGGCGTCATAGTTACAGGGCGACGGTCCGCCGACAACTCCTCGATGACAACGCAGCGCGACGACGAATATTTCGTCTTCCTCGATACCAAGGGCAAGCGATGGCCTCGGCTACGGCTGCTCATCGTTCTTTCGGCGACGCTGCTCTTCGTTGCCCTGGTGCTTTTTTTCCAATCGCTTCTCGTCACCTCGCAGCTGCAACTGCCGGCGACCATCCGTGAAATGAAGGCCAGACTCAAGGTCCTCGAAACCCGCGACGCGCAAGTTATTCCCGGGAAACACAAGGCCTTGTGGAATGATTTCGCCAAAGCCCCCGCCACCGACCAGTCCCAGCCCGCCAGCCGCCACCGCGACCGCCCCCCGGGCGTCGTTCGCCTCGGCTTTTCCGTCGATTGGGACCCGGGCAGCTACGAATCCCTGCGGGAACACGGCAACGAGCTCACCCACCTCTGCCCGGAATGGCTGACCATGACCGATGGCGAGGGCAACATGGCGGTCAAGCGCGACACCCTGGCCGCTGATCTCGCCAAAAAACATCATCTCGTTCTGCTGCCTTTGCTCAACAACCTCGACGGCGACGATGCCAACCCCGAGGCGGTCGAAGGGATCATCAACGGCCCGGAAGACCGCCGTGCCCACTTTGTCGGAGCGCTCCTCGCCGAGCTGCGGGCGGCGGGAGCCGGCGGCGTGGTCATCGACTGGGTGGAGATCGACGTCTCTTACCGGCAGGCGATGACCGCCTTTCTCCTCGATCTGGCCACGGCTCTTCATGACATAAAAATGGAGCTGTGGCTGTGCATTCCGGCAGGAATGGAGTTGAACGTCTACGACCTGGAGAAGCTGGCCGCGGGCGTCGACCGCTTCGTCGCTATCCTGCACGACGAAAACTCGGAAAAGGATCCCCCCGGCCCGATCGCCAGCCAGGAATGGTTCAGCGGCTGGCTGGCGACGATGACCGAATACGGCCAACCTGGACAATGGGTGGTGGCCATCGGCTCCTACGGCTATGACTGGGCCGCCGACGAGCTGCCGGCGGAGGAGATCGACTTCGACGATGTCATGACCCGGGCCGGTCGCGCCGGGCTGCGGCCCGAGGATATCGGCAGCCACTCGCTCAATCCCCACTTCCAGTATCTCGACAACGGCGTCCCGCACACCGTGTGGTTCCTCGATGCGATCACCGCCTTCAACCAGATGCGCCTCGTCGCCTCCTCCCAGGCGGGAGGGATCGCCATCTCCCGCCTCGGGACGGAAGACCCGGGAGTCTGGAAGGTCCTGGCGATACACGATATCAATACCCCCAGCGCCCGAGACCTCGCCGCTTTGGGCCAGATGCGGGCCGAGGGCAAGACCTCACATGTCGGAACCGGGGAATTCCTCACCGTCGAGCCGACCTGGGAGGACGGCGCACGGCAGGTGAGCCTTGACGAAAACGGCACGGTCATCGAACACCTCGAGAAATTCCCGACCTACCGCACCGTCTACCACCAGGGCCAGGGCGGAGCCGACCAGGTGACAATCACCTTCGACGATGGCCCTGACCCGGTCTATACGCCACGCATCCTCGACATTCTCAAGAGGGAAGAGGTCAAAGCGGCTTTCTTTCTCATCGGCAGCAACATCGAGTCGTATCCGGCGCTGGTACGGCGCATCGTCGACGAAGGGCACGAGATAGGCATCCACACCTATACCCACCCGAACCTGGCGACTGTCTCCAACGAGCGCGCCTTCCTCGAACTGAACGCCACCGAGCGCCTCATCGAGACCGTCACCAACCGTTCGACGACTCTCTTCCGCCCACCCTACAACGCCGACTCCCGCCCCCACCTCGAATCGGAACTGCGGGCGGTGCAGCTGGCGCAGAGCCTGGGCTATCTCACCGTCTCCAACAACGTCGACCCCGAAGACTGGCATGACGCCACCCGTGAAAGCATCATCGAACGGATCAAAGAGCTGCGCCCCCATGGCAACGTCATCCTCCTCCATGACGCCGGGGGCAACCGCAGCGCCACGGTGGCCGCCCTGCCGGAGATCATCGCCTACCTCAAGAGGCGTGGCGACAGCATCGTCCCCCTCGGGGCGATGCTCGGCGTCGGCCCCGAGTTCCTCATGCCGCCACAGCGAGCCGAACACCCCTCGCTGGCCCAGGTGGTGTCCGCTTCCGGCTTCAAGGCCCTGCACGTGGTCGAGGAACTGCTGTGGGCCTTCATGATCGTGGCCACGGTGCTGACCTTCGTCCGCGCCCTCTTCGTCGCCGCACTGGCCTTCGTGCACCGCCGCCGCGAAAAGCGCAACATCCTACTGCAGCCTTTCCACCCGCCGGTAAGCGTCGTCCTCGCCGCCTTCAACGAGGCCAAGGTCATCCGCGAGACCCTCGCCGCCCTGCTTGACACCCGTTATGCCGGGCTCCTGCAGGTCGTGGTTGTCGATGATGGCTCGAGCGATGCCACCGCCGCCATCGTTGGCGAGATAGCCGCCGCCGACTCGCGCGTCCGCCTGGTGACCACCCCCAACCGCGGCAAGGCGCGGGCCCTGCAGACCGGCTTCGTCGTCGCCGACCACGAGGTCCTCGTCACCCTCGATGCCGATACGCGCTTTACCCCGGACACCATCGCCCACCTCGTCGCCCCCCTGCGTGACGATACCGTAGCGGCCGTCTCCGGCCACGTCAGGGTCGGCAATGCCCGAACCTTCATAGCCCGCTGCCAGTCTCTCGAATATATCTGCGGCTTCAACCTCGACAGAAGGGCCTACGACCTCCTCGACTGCATCACCGTGGTGCCGGGCGCAGCAAGCTGCCTGCGCAAGAGTGCGGTCATCGCGGCGGGCGGAATCAGCACCGACACCCTCGCCGAAGACACCGACCTCACCCTCGCCCTGCATCGCCTCGGTCGACAGGTCCGCTACGCGCCCCAGGCTATCGCCTGGACCGAAGTCCCCGAGTCTTTCACCGACCTCACTCGCCAGCGTTTCCGCTGGGGCTTCGGCACCTTGCAATGCCTGTGGAAACACCGCGACCTGGTGTTCAAGCCCGGGCAGGGCCCGCTCGGCTGGTTCAGTCTGCCGGGAACATGGTTTTTTCAGATTTTCCTGGTGGCGCTGACGCCCTTGGTCGATCTGCTGCTGCTCCTGTCGCTCTTCTGGGGTGCGGGTGCGGAAATCTCCCTGTATTTTGTCGTCTTCCTGCTCACCGACCTCTTTCTCGCCGTCGCCGCCTGTCTGGTCGAAGGCGAACCCCTGCGCCAGGCCTGGCTCATGGTGCCAATGCGCTTTTTATACCGCCCACTGCTCGCCTGGGTGGTGTGGAAATCGATCCAGAAAGCGCTTAAGGGGGCCTGGGTGCGCTGGGACAAGCTGAAACGGACGGCCTCGGTGGTGACCCATTGAGGGGCCAGCGGACAACAACGGCGAGCCTTTCGGAAGAATAATGAAATACCTTGGCCTTTTCTCGAGAGACCTGCGGCCATCACGGCTCGCCACCCTCCTCCTCGCCACCGCTCTGCTGCTCTGTCTTGGCGGTGGAGTAGCGGCGGAAGTCCCGAAGCAGCAGGGCCCGCTTCCTGGCGATGCCAAGCAACCGGCCCTGATCTTCCCCAGCGATGGCGCCTACTGTGGCGCTTTCCTCGATTTTGGCAATTCGGAAGACAAAGTCACCCTCGAAGCTATAGAGAAGTTCGAGCGCATGGTCGGCAAACACCAGGCGATCATCGCTTCTTCGAGCTTCTGGGGGGAAATGACCTTCCCGTCGAAAAACGTCTCGCTCATCATCAGGCACGGCTCCATTCCCCTGATCTTCTGGTCCCCCTGGGATCGCCCCTACGACCAGGAAAAGCCGCCCGACCGTTTTGGCCTCGAAGAGATTCTCGCCGGAAAATGGGACGCCTATATCGACCAGTGGGCGCTCGCCGCCAAGGAGACCAATGTTCCCCTCCTCGTCTCCTGGGGCCTGGAGATGAACGGCAACTGGTTCCCCTGGTCGGGTTGCTGGTACGGCGGTGAACATGCCGGCCCCTCCGGGCAGACCGGCCCGGAGCTGTACAAAAAGGCCTACCGCTATGTGGTCGATCGCGTGCGCGCCCGCGGGGCGGCCAATATCCTCTGGGGGTTCCATGCCAATCACTACACCTATCCCCACGATGGCTGGAACCGCATGTCGAACTATTATCCGGGGCCGGACTATGTCGACTGGCTCGGACTGAGCGTATATGGCAAACAGTTCGCCGATGACGACTGGGCCTCGTTCAAAAATGTCATGGAAGAAGGATATCAGGAACTCGCTCTGCTCGACGAGGAAAAACCGATTCTCGTCGCCGAGTTCGGGGTCGGAGAATTCCCCGGCGAGGGCAGCAAGGCCGAGTGGCTGAGCGAGGCATTGGAACTGCTGCGCACACACTATACCAGGGTGCGGGCAGCGGTCTACTGGCATGAACGATGGGCCAACGCCGACGGAACCTTCAGCAATCTCAGGGTCAACTCGTCGCCAGAAGCCCTGGCCGCCTTCCGCCGCGGCCTCAGCCTTCCCTACTGGCTCGAACGACCGCAGCTTCAAGCCAAAAAGCCGACCCATTCTCCCTGAAGCAGGGAGGGGGGAAAGGCGGCCCCTGCCGCATCCGCGGCCGGGGCCTCTTGTTTTTTTGCCTCGCCGCGGCTCGGCACCATATTGTTCCCGCCATGGCCACGTTCGTCACGGGACGGCCCGCCCGCCGGCGGGCCGCACCTGTGGGAGATCAGTCGTGGTATCCGGCGCCGACACAGAGGTTCATACCCGGAACTTTCTCGACATAGGTGTGTTTCGGTGACGGTTCGGTGGCGTCGGGCTTGGGCCACTTGTAGTGGATCCACCCCTTGCCTTCCGGCGAAGAAGCTGCCTTGGCGATCTCGGCGAAGATCATCACGCCGTCGACGTCCTTGACATTGAGCAGCGATTTGCCAATCAGGCCCGGCTTGACCGCATGGGCCTTGACGACGGCCTCGTCGGCGGTGGCGATGAAGACATAAGAATCCTTCCACACAAACGGCCCGGTACTTTCCTGCACCTGGCGCAGGGCCTCGTCGATCCCTTTGTCGGCCACCAGCTTGAGGGCCGCCTGCACCTTGGCGACACATTCCTCCTTGGTGGCCATCTCCGCCCCGCCGGCAAGAGAGGCGCAGCCCAGCAGCAGAAAACCGGCAAGCAGCAGCGCCTGTACTTTGCCCAATCCGACCTTTACCATCGCGTTCATTCCTTTCATACCATTCCTCCATGTCCTATGGATTGAGAGTTTCGGCCAGCCTGCCTCCCGACAGGGAGTTTGGTCCAGCCATGGTGAGAATGTACCGATCGCCTGGCTCTGCCCTGGCGATCGCCCCCCCGTTCACAGCCCTTGACTACACCCTGAAGGTACCGACCAGACCATGCAGGCGGTCGGCAAGCTGCTGCATGGCGCGCGCGCAGCCACTGACCTCGCCGCTGTTGGCGGCGAGGGCGTTGGAGGCGCCATTGACCTCGGCGATGTCCGACGAGATCATGCCGGCCACCGTAGAGCTCTGCGCCACGTTCTCGTTGACCTCGGTGATGCCCACCGCCGCCTGGGTGATATTGACGGCGATCTCCTCGGCAGTGGCCCGCTGCTCCTCGACGGCGGCGGTGATGATGGTGACGATGTCATTGACGTCGTTGACGATGGCGGTAATCGCCTCGATTCCCTTGACCGTTCCCGAAGTGGACGCCTGGATGCCCTGGATCTGCGCGCGGATCTTGATGGTGGCCTGGGAGGTCTGCCTGGCCAGCTCCTTAATCTCGTTGGCGACGACCGCGAAGCCGCGGCCGGCCTCGCCGGCGCGTGCCGCCTCGATGGTGGCGTTGAGGGCGAGGAGGTTGACCTGCTCCGAGATCTCGGTGATCGTCTCCAGCACCTTGCCAATCTCCGCCGCGGCCACGCCCAGGGTGCCCACCTCATCGGAGCAGGAAACGGTCTTCATGACCGCCTCCCGGGTGATGGTATTGGCCCGCGCCGAGTTGCCGGCGATTTCGCGAATGGAGACCGACATCTGCTCGGTGGCCGAGGCGACCATGGAGACATTGGTGGCCGCCTCTTCCATGGCCGCCGCCACCGTGGTCATGTTGGCGCTCATCTGCTCGCTGGCCGCGGCCACCGTTCCCGCCCGGCCGGAAGTCTGGCTAACGCCGCCGTTCATCTCCTCAGCCAGGGCGGCGAGGCTCTGCGAGGTGTCACGGAGTGAGGCGGCATTCCCCGAGACTTCGCCGATGGTCGTTTGTATCTTCTCGACGAAGACGTTGAAAGCCGTGGCCAACTCGCCGAGTTCATCCTTTCTGTCGACGTTGAGGCGACGGGTGAGATCACCTTCGCCCTGGGAGATATCGTGCAGCCTGGCGACTACCCGGTGGATCGGCGCGATGGTGGTACGCACCACCACCAGGCCGAGCCCGAGGAGCAGCGTCAGCGTCGCCAGTACCGAACCCAGGGTGGTAACGCCTGCGGTCCTCGTCCGCTCGGCGAGGGAGGTCTTGGAGAGCTCGAGGATGGCCTGCGCCGCCTCCTGGGCCAGCTCGGCACGCTTTTCGAGGTCCGCCTGCAGCTCGCGATTCTTCTTCCACACCGCATAGACTTCGTCCTCGAGTGCAGTTATCTCCTTCAAGGAGCCGTCGATGGAGGTCCACACCGCCTTGACCAGCCTGTTTTTCGGATTGTCCTTCATGCTCTGCAGGAGGGCGCGCATATTGCTGACCAGCTTGTCGTTCTCCTGACGGCTGGCGGTGATGCTCTGCAGGTAGCGCTCACCATCTCCCTGAAGGAGCAGGTTGTTAACGGCGATGATCCGACCCGCCGAGAGGTTCTGCATATTCTTGAGCTCGTCACGGCTGGCGGCGAGCACCGAGGGCAGCTGCTGCGTCTCCATGGCCAGGCGCGTCTCCTCCTCGTTGATCACAGCGATGGTCTTTTTGACCTGATTGACCACCTCCGTCGAGGCCTGGTGCAGCTTCTGCCTGGCCTCAAAGCCCTTCTGGTTGTTGTCGCCGTTGATGCGGAAGATCTCCTCGAGCTTCTTCTGATTATCGGCGACGGTAGCCGCTATTTCGCGACTGCGCTTATCCTCGGCGCGAGCGGCGATGAGGGCAATGGTCTCTCCCGCCCGCGAAGCCTGTTCCGAGAATTCCGCACCGAGCGGCGCTTCGGCGGAAGCGCTGCGCACCAGCAGGACTTCCTTGACGAGGATCATGGCAATCTGCTGGCTGAGCTCGGCCAGCTGGATGTTGCCTGATTTCTTCTCGTCCATCACCTTGTTCACTGCGGCGATGAACAGCACCCCGCACAGGCCGATGACCGCCAGCAGAATGATTTTTCCCCTGATTGTGAGCGTCATCTTCGTCATTGTCGTTCTCCTCGATGTCATGTCATTGGTGTCAGGTTTTCCCCTACAGAGATGCCGTTCAGTACGTGAAAACCCGTACAATCACAACTCTTTCTCCGTCTTTATGGATCTAAGTATATCGTCTTAAATTTATACATGTCAATGTACTCACACAAAATTATTTTTTTTCCTGTCAATGCAGTAATGACAGGCTCTTCAGCCGATAATCCACCCTCCTTGACTATAGTACGATGTAATTATTTTTCGTGTTCGTTTTCAATGGAGCATTACTTGGAGCCATTGCATTGACAGGCATTGACAAAACAACATCGCTCCACCGACACGCCCCCCGCACAACCTGGCAGGCTCGGGCGGCACGTTCTACGAATAACGCGGGAAGGAGAGGAAAAGGTGGCAGGCGAAGGTCAACGAGCGGCTTCTCCCTGGCAAGGTGGCGCCGGCAGACGGGTTGCGACTGTCACCGTGCGGGCGAACGAGCTCACGGCGTCGGCACAGGGAAGAGGCCGATTGTATCGACCGCAGCGGCAGGGCAGCGACCGCTCAACAGGAAGAGGCCGCTGTTTTCGCGAGGGGGGTGTACGGGCGGCGATAGAGGCAGCCGCGCCGGCGTCAAGGCAGGGGCACCGCCGCAGCGGCGCCCCTGGCGAGGGACGGGGTTACTTGAAGCAGATCCGTTTCACCTCGTCGAAGGTGGAGACGAAGTGGGCGCTGAGGCCTTCGCGGATATGGTCGGGCAGCATCTCGAAGTCCTCCTGGTTGTCCTTGGGGAGGATGACCTCCTGCACCTTGGCGCGCTTGGCGGCGATCATCTTCTCCTTGACGCCGCCGATCGGCATGACCAGGCCGCTCAGGGTGAGCTCGCCGGTCATCGCCACGTTGGCCTTGATGGTCTTGCCGGTGACCAGCGAATAGAGTGCGCAGGCCATGGTGATACCGGCCGAGGGTCCGTCCTTGGGGGTCGCCCCGGCCGGGACATGCAGATGGATGAGGTTGGTCTTGAAGAGCTCGGTGGCTTCCTTGTCATTGCGCAGCTGCGAGCGCATGAAGCTGTAGGCGATCTCCGAGGACTCGATCATCACCTGCCCCAGCTGCCCGGTCTGCTTGAACCCGGGCTGGCCGGTGGGGATGGGAATGGCCTCGATGTGCAGGGTTGCCCCGCCCAGCGAGGTGTAGGCGAGCCCGGTGACCACCCCCACTCGCGGCTTCTTGAAGGCGTTGTCTTCGGAAAAGAAGCGCTTGCCGAGCAGCTCCTTGAGGTCGTCGACGTGGATGCGGATGTTCTCCTGCGGATTGTCGATGATCTTGCTCACCGACTTGCGCAGGATCTTCTTGATGGCGTTCTCCAGGCCGCGCACCCCGGCCTCGCGGGCGTAGCCGTCGACGATCGCCGTCAGCACCCCCTTGCTCAGGGTGACCTGCTTGTCGGTAAGGCCATGGGCTTTGAGCTGCTTGGGGATGAGGTGGCGGCGGGCGATCTCCACCTTTTCGGCGAGGATATAGCCGGGCAGCTGGATGATCTCCATGCGGTCCATGAGCGGACCGGGGATGGTGTCAAGCTGGTTGGCGGTGCACATGAAGAAGACCTTCGACAGATCGAAGCGCACGTCGAGGTAGTGGTCGAGGAAGTCGCGGTTCTGCTCCGGGTCGAGCACCTCGAGCAAGGCCGAGGCCGGGTCGCCGTGGAAGCTGGCGCCGATCTTGTCGATCTCGTCGAGCATGATCACCGGGTTGGCGGTCTTGCAGGTCTTGATGGCCTGGATGAACTTGCCCGGCATGGCGCCGATGTAGGTGCGGCGATGGCCTTTGATCTCCGCCTCGTCGCGCATGCCGCCGAGGGAGAAGCGGAAAAACTCGCGCCCCAGGCTCTGCGCCACCGAGCGCCCGATTGAGGTCTTGCCGACACCTGGCGGGCCCTGGAGCAGCAGTATGGTGCCGCTGAGGTCGCCCTTGATGACGCCCACCGAGATGAGCTCGAGGATGCGGTTTTTGACGTCCTCGAGGCCATAGTGGTCGCGGTCGAGGATCTTGGCCGCCTTCTTGCGATTATAGCTGTCCTGGGAGTAGACCCCCCAGGGGAGTATGGTCAGCCAGTCGAGGTAGGTACGGGTGACGTTGAACTCGGGCGACGACGAGCCGAGCAGGCGCAGCTTCTCGATCTCCTCCTTGACCTTGTCCCGCGCCTCGTCGCTCAGCACCAGCTTCTTGAGGCGGTTCTCGTATTTTTCGATTTCCGTCTGCGTGTCGTCCTTGGACAGGCCGAGCTCTTTTTTGATCTCCTGCAGCTGCGCCTTGAGGAAGAACTCGCGCTGCTGCTTGGAGAGCTGCTCCTCGATGCGCTTGCTGATCTTCGCCTTGAGCTTGGAGATCTCCACCTCGTTCTTGAGAAGGATGAGCACCGCCTCGAGGCGCTCGCGGATATCGGCGGTCTCGAGGATCTTCTGAATCTCGCGGCCGGAGGAGGTGGTCATCGCCCCGGCGAAGTCGGCCAGTGAACCGGGGTCGCTGAGGTTGATGCGCTCGAGCAGCAGCGACAAGCCCTCCTTGAAGAGGGGGTTCATGTTGACCAGTTCCTTGATGCAGTCGATGATCGCCACCGAATAGGCCTTGAGCTCCTCGGAGCTCTCCTGGATCGGCTCGTAGCGGTACTTGACCTCGGCGACGAAGAGCGAGTCCGTCTTCATCACCGCGACGATTTCGAAGCGCTCCAGGGCCTGGACGAGGATCTGCAGAGGTTCGCCGGGCTTGAAGGGCGACACCTGCACCACCCGGGCCACCGTGCCGACCTTATAAAAATCGTCCCCGCCGTGTACGACGCGAGCCATGCCGTCATCGCCGGGGACCTGCAGCACCAGACCGAAATAGAGCGGCGCATTCTGGTTCATGTGCTTCATCACCGCTTCCTGAAGACCGCCGTCCTCGAGGATGATCGGGCCCATCATCTTGGGAAACATGGGGCGGTCGTGCAGGGGGATGAGGATCAGCCTCTCCGGCAGGAGATCCCTGGCCACCACCAGGGATTTGTTCTCCGCTTTCTCCTCGTCGGGGGTTTCGATGCCGTCAGGGGTCAATACTGTAGTCTCTTCTGCCATGCCTTCTCTCCTTTGCTTCATTATCGATGGGGTGAACGAATACGGTTCAACCTCTACAGTCAGAGCGACGTCGGCTATTCATCGCCGGATGAAGCGGGCCGCACTTCCGGTCGCCCGCGCCAACCTCTCGGCGAGAAAGCCGTCTTACCCAATCTGATAAAAATCCAGCTTCCATGTCAAGTCTTTCACCTCTTGCCAACCACTTTCAGACAAGGATAATCATTTGCAAGTAAATGCAAAGCCCGGACGACCGTTTCTCCCACTCCAGCCTGCCCTGCGGCTCAGCGCCAGGCCTGCCTGCCCGCAGAAAATGGCCGCACCTTCGCGGAACCAGCCGACCGTACTTGCTCTTCGCGAGGCAAGCCTTATTTTTTCTGGGCGAACGAGCAACGGCACGCCCATCTTCTCCTGACAGTGCGACCAGAGACCCCTTACCCGGGAGCTTCCATGAACGTCATCGACGCCCTGCACCAGCGCAAATCTACCCGTGCCTTCCTGCCCATAGCGGTAGAACACGACAAGATCCTCGCCATCCTCGACGCCGCCCGTCAGGCCCCCTCGGGCAGCAACGCCCAGCCATGGCAGGTGGCGGTGGTACAAGGCAAGACCAAGGAAGCCCTGACCCGGGCCATGGTGGAGGAATTCCGTCGGCGCGGCCCGGGGGATATGGACTACCACTACTATCCCCTGGAGTGGCACGAGCCCTACAAGAGGCGACGGGTGGTGTGCGGCAGCCAACTCTACGCCGCCCTGGGCATCGAGCGCCACGACAAGGAGCGCCGCATCGAGCAGTGGGTGGCCAACTATCGCGGTTTCGACGCCCCGGTGATCCTCTTTTTCTTTATTGACAAGGCCTTGCAGAAGGGCTCCTATCTCGACTTCGGCATGTTCCTGCAGTCGCTGATGCTGGCGGCAACCGAACTGGGTCTGGCCACCTGCGCCCAGGCGGCCCTCGGCCAGTACCCGCAGCTGGTCAAAGAACAGCTCGGCTACGAGGAGCAGAAGGTGCTGCTGTGCGGCATGGCCCTCGGCTACGAGGACCGCGAGGCGGCGGTCAACTCCTATCGCACCGAGCGCGAGGAGGTGGCGGCGTTCACCCGGTTTTTCGAGTAAAAGAGGCTTTGCCGCCGCAAAAAATGCGGTACAATGCCTAAGACTCGGCACCAGCCGCCACCATCACCCTCCCGGAGGCCCCATGTTCACCCTTGAGGATATTCGCAACATCGCCCTGCAGATCGAAAAGAACGGCGAAGAGACCTACCGCCGGGCGGCCCGGTCATGCCACGACGAGGACACCGCCCGGCTGCTGACCGCCCTGGCCGACGACGAGAAACGACACCGTCAGTGGCTGCGCGCACTCCCCGCCGGG
This sequence comes from uncultured Desulfobacterales bacterium, assembly GCA_937915545.1. Taxonomy (GTDB): domain Bacteria; phylum Desulfobacterota; class Desulfobulbia; order Desulfobulbales; family Desulfocapsaceae; genus Desulforhopalus_A. The sequence continues at coordinate 385,013 of CALGIJ010000019.1, read as the reverse complement.
CGGCCGCTCTCTGCCGAGGAACGCGAGATGGAGAAAATGGGCCGCGAGCTGCTCCGTGAGATGATGGCCAGCAACCCCTTCGTCCCCGACAGCGACGAGCTCGCCGCCAGTGACTTCATTGATGTGCTGCGGCGCTCGCGCGACTTCGAGGAAGACACCATCGTCTTCTACCGCTTTCTTCTTGCCCTGCTCGACGACCGCGAAGCGGTTGCCGGGATGGAAGCGATCATCGCCGAAGAGGGCCGCCACCAGCGGCAGCTCGAAACCCTGCTGCTGCAGCACCACGACAACATCGCCGCCGGACAGTCCTGCTGAATCTGGCGATACGGGGCATGCCCCGCCCCAGACGGCCTGGCAAGGCGCAGGCCGCCCCCGACCCTTTCACCACAATCTGCGTGAGGAAGCCATGACAAGAGAGGATTTCATCAACGAGCTGCCGGCGGAAGGCGCCGTCTACTACGACCTGGCACGGCTGGCGCAAGCCGGCTGGGGAGATATCGAACGCCTGCCCTATTCGATTCGCGTGCTGGTCGAGAACCTGCTGCGCCACTACGACGGCCGCATTGTCGCCGAAAAAGACCTGCGCGCCATCGCCTCCTGGGAGAAGAGCTACCCCGCCCCGGTGGAGATCCCCTTCCACCCTGCCCGGGTGCTGATGCAGGACTTCACCGGCGTACCGGCGGTGGTCGACCTGGCGGCGATGCGCGATGCCGTGGCCGCCCTGGGCGGCGACCCGGCCCGCGTCAACCCGCGGGTGCCGGTAGAGCTGGTGGCCGACCACTCGGTGCAGATCGACTCCTCCGGCACCATCGGCAGCCTCACCGACAACGTCGCCAAGGAATACCAGCGCAACGCCGAACGCTACACCCTGCTCAAGTGGGCGCAGAAGAGCTTCGACAACTTCCGCGTCGTGCCGCCCAACTCCGGCATCTGCCACCAGGTCAATCTCGAGCATCTCGGCCGCGTCACCGTCGCCGAGACGATCGGCGGCCGCACCCTGCTCTTTCCCGACAGCCTCGTCGGCCTCGACTCGCACACGCCGATGATCAACGGTATCGGCGTGCTCGGCTGGGGCGTCGGCGGCATCGAGGCCGAGGCGGTGATGCTCGGCCAGCCGTATTACATGTCGATTCCCGAGGTGGTCGGCGTGCGCCTCAGCGGGCGCCTGCCGGTGGGGGTGACCGCCACCGATCTCGTCCTCACCCTGACCCAGCTGCTGCGCCAGCACAAGGTAGTGGAGAAGTTCGTCGAGTACTTCGGCCCAGGCATGGAGCACCTCTCCATCCCCGACCGGGCGACGATAGCCAACATGACCCCGGAATACGGGGCCACCCTCGGCTTCTTCCCCATCGACGCCAAGACCATCGCCTACCTGAAAAACACCGGCCGCAACCGCCAGGCGCAGCGCAGCGAGGCCTATGCCCGGGCCAACCGCCTCTTCTACGACGCCTCCCGGACCTGTGACTACACCACGGTCATCGACTTCGACCTCGGCAGCGTCGAGCCCTGCCTGGCCGGACCGTCCCGACCCCAGGACCGCGTCCTGCTGTCGTCCATGGCCACGGCGGTTCAGGGCGATAAAACGGCCGCCACCCAGATCAACGACACCCCGGTGACCCTCGGCGACGGCAGCGTGGTCATCGCCGCCATCACCTCGTGTACCAACACCTCCAACCCTTACGTGCTGCTTGGCGCCGGGCTGATGGCCAAGGCGGCGGTGGAGCGCGGCCTGCGCGTGCCGGCCTACGTCAAGACCTCCTTCGCCCCCGGCTCGCGGGTGGTCAGCCGCTACCTGCAGGAAAGCGGCCTGCTGCCCTACTTCCAGGCGCTCGGCTTCCATATCGCCGCCTTCGGCTGCACCACCTGCATCGGCAACAGCGGCCCGCTCAACCCGGCGGTGGAGCAGGTCATCAAGGACAAGGACCTCAACGTCGCCGCGGTCCTCTCCGGCAACCGCAACTTCGAGGCGCGCATCCATCAGCTGGTCAAGTCGAACTTCCTCGCTTCGCCGCTGCTGGTGCTGGCCTTCGCCCTGGCCGGCCGCGTCAACCTCGACCTCACCCGCGAGCCCCTGGCCCTCGATCCCAACGGCCGCCCGGTCTACCTCAAGGAGCTGTGGCCGAGCCACGAGGAGGTGGAGCAGCTCGCCGCGCGCTATGTCTCCGAGGAGGCCTTCCGCCTCGAATACGCCACCATCTTCGATGGCGACCAGTTCTGGCAGGGGCTCGAAGTCGCGCCCAGCGCCACCTACCCCTGGGACGATGCCTCCACCTATATCAAGAAACCGCCCTACTTCGACAACTTCAGCAAGCAGCCGCAGGCGGTGAACGATATCGTCGGCGCCCGCGCCCTGCTGCTGCTTGGCGACAGCGTCACCACCGACCACATCTCCCCGGCCGGGGCCATCGCCAGGACCTACCCGGCCGGCCAGTACCTCGCCGCCCAGGGGGTGGCCCAGGAAGACTTCAATTCCTACGGCTCGCGCCGCGGCAACCATGAAGTGATGATGCGCGGCACCTTCGGCAATATCCGCATCAAAAACCGCATGCTCTCCCCCAAGGAGGGTTCCTTTACCCGCAAATACCCCGAGGGCGAGGAGCGCTTCGTCTACGAGGCGGCTATGGCCTACCAGCGCGAGGGCACACCGCTGGTGGTTCTCGCCGGCAAAGAGTACGGCTCCGGCTCGTCGCGCGACTGGGCCGCCAAGGGCACCAACCTCCTCGGCGTGCGGGCGGTCATCGCCGAGTCCTACGAGCGCATCCACCGTAACAACCTGGTGGGCATGGGCGTGCTGCCGCTGATCTTCGCCGACGGCGCCTCCATCGCCTCGCTCGGCCTCGACGGCTCGGAAGTCTATGCCATCGGCGGCCTGGCCGACATCTCGCCGCGGTGCCGGCTGACGGTGACCGCCACCCGGGCCGATGGCTCGTCGCTGTCCTTTGCGGTCATCGCCCGCCTCGACACCGAGGTCGACGTGCTCTACTTCCGCCATGGCGGCATCCTCCCCTGCGTGTTGCGGCAGATGATGCAGGAGGGAGCATAAAGAGCCCACGCCGACCGCCCGCAGCGCCCAGCTGGGGGTGGTCGGCCTGGCAATTTTCAACAATCCCTGGACTTTCGCCGCGAAATTCCCGATACTCGAAAGACGGGAAGGACCTAAGCAAAAGGGGAAGGCGGCTCAAGACAAGGGACGGGGGTTGACGCATGGCAGGGGGACAGACGACTATTATCAATTCGTCGCTCATCGCCATAATCTGCCTGGCGGTGATCACCCTGTTGTGGCACTCCAACCGCAACCGTTTCCACGGCCTCTCCTGCCTGCCCCTGGCCTTTGCGCTGCAGTTCTTCGCCGTGCTGCTGCTGTGTGCCGGCCCCCGCCTGCCCCACCTCCCGGCCCTGGCCGGGGGCAGCGCCCTGCTCCTCGGCGGCAGCCTCTTCCTCCTCCACGGGCTGCTGCGTTTCATCGGCAAGACGCCATCGCCGCTGCCTTCGCTCATCTTCTTTCTCCTCTTCGTCAACACCGACGTCGCCGTCATTGAGATGCTGCCCATGAGCGCGGCGGGCGACATGCTCCTCTCCCTGGCTCTCTTGGCGGTGTGCCTGCGCGGCGCCATGGCCATGCTCATCGAGGTCGATGAGGGCCTGCGACCCTCGACGCGCTGGGTCGGCTACGTCTTCCTCGTCCTCGCCTTGGTCAACCTCGGCCATCTCGGCTGGCGCCTGATGTTCATGCCGCAAGGCTCGCTGGTCGAGGCCTACGCCTCGCCCGAGCCTCTGCTCCAGGCCAACGAGACCCTTACCGTGCTGCTCACCTTCTCGCTGCTGCTGATGGTAGTGCGCCGCCTCTTCCTGGAACTGGAAAGCGATCTCGAAGAAAAGCAGCAGGCCGAAGCCCGCCTGAAGCGGCAGAACGGCATCATCACCGCCCTGCAGAAGACCACCGTCGAGCTCCTCTCGCAGCTCGACCTGGCCCTGCTCCTCGAGAACGTGGTGCGCCGCGCCGGTGCGCTCACCGGCACCTCGGCCGGCTACCTCGACCTCCTCGACGAGGACAGCGGCGAGTTGCGCCCCATGGTCGGCATGGGCGCCCTGGCCGAGTCGCTGAGCCACAGGGTACGCCCCGGCGAGGGAGTGGCGGGAACGGTATGGCAGACCGGAAAGCCGCTGCTGGTCGACGACTACGACCAGTGGGCGAGGAGGATCGGCGCCTTCACCAGCGGCAGCATCAAGGCGGTGCTCGGCGTGCCGCTGCTCTCCCGAGGCAAGGTCCTCGGGGTGCTCGGCCTGGCCCATGAGCGTGGCTCGGCGGCCTCCTTCAGCGACGACGACCTCGAGCTGCTGCTGCAGTTCAGCCGTCTGGCGGTGATCGCCATCACCAACGCCCGCCTCTTCCATGAGGTGCAGCGCGAGCTGAGCGAACGCCGTCAGGTGGAACAGGCCCTGCGCGAGAACGAGCAGCGCCTGCAGGTCCTCCTCGAGACCCTGCCGGTGGGGGTGTCGGTGCAGAACCCGGACGGCCGCCTCGCTTACGCCAACCCCGCCCTGGCCAACATGCTGGAGATGTCGCGCGAGGACATCCTCGCCGGAGTGCTCGGCCGGCGGCCACGGCTGCGCCCCGACCAGACGCCGATGGAGGAGGGGGAAACCGCCGAGGCCCAGGCGCGGCGCCTCGGCCGGCCGGTACACGACATCGAAACCGGCCTGATCACCGAGCGCGGCAAGACCATCTGGGTCAACGTCCACGCCGCCCCCTACCCCACCGTCGATCAGGGCCTGGTCATCGCCACCGTCGACACCACCGAGCGCAAGCGCGCCGAGGAGGCCATCCGCCTCTGCCTCGGGCTCTGGGAGTTCGCCGCCGACCACAGCCTCCCCGAGTTGCTGCAGCGGGCCCTGGACGAAATCGAGCGCCTCACCGGCAGCGTCCTCGGCTATTACCACCTGCTCGATGAAGAGGGGCTGCAGATCCCCATGACCGCCTGGTCGAGCCGCACCCGCGAAGAGTACTGCCAGGTCGCCGAGGGGCGGCAGCACACGCCGCGCATGCTCGGCGGGTCGTGGCGCCAATGCTTGGCCAGCCGCCGCCCGGCCATCGACAACGACTGCCTCTCCCTGCCCTGGGCGGCGACCCTGCCCGAAGGCCACCCCCGCCTGGTGCGGCAGCTGGTGGTGCCGACCCTGCGCGACGGTCGGGTGGTCTCCCTGCTTGGCATCGCCAACAAGGCCATCGACTACGACCACCGCGACGCGCGGCTGGTCAGCCATATCGCCGACCTTGCCTTCTCGGTGATCGAGAAGCAGCGCGCCGAGGAGCGCATCCGCCACCTCAACCGCGAGCTGGCGCGGCTGGCAATGTCCGACGAGCTCACCGGGCTGGCCAACCGGCGCTCCTTCTTCTCCCGCGGCGAGGAAGAGCTGCGCATGGCGCGCCGCTACCCGGCGCCCTTGTCCCTGCTTATGCTCGACATCGACCGTTTCAAGAATGTCAATGACCAGCACGGCCACCATGTCGGTGACCGCGTCCTGCAGATGGTCGCCTCCACCATGCGCAGCCTCATCCGCGAAGTCGACAAGCTCGGCCGCCTCGGCGGCGAGGAGTTCGCCATCCTCCTACCGCGCACGCCCCCGGGAGAAGCGGTTACCCTGGCCGAGCGGCTGCGCCGCGCGGTGGCGGCGCAGGTGCTCGAGACCGACGGCCTCTGCCTCTCGGTGACCATCAGCATCGGCGTCGCCGCCCTGAGGGGCGAGACCCTCACCCTCGACGACCTGCTGCGCGAGGCCGACACCGCCCTCTACCGGGCCAAAAACCTCGGCCGCGACCGGGTCGAGCTCTTCGACCCGATCCGTGATAAGAACGGCCAGACTCAGGGCACGTGACTCCAGCTCCCGGCAAGATTCCAGGAAAAAAGTGCCGCTCAGGCTGAGAGCCGGGCGAGGCCGCGCAGCAGGGCCAGAGTCTCGCCGTCGGCGATGCCGTCCACCTGTCGTGGCCGGAAACGGCGCTGAAAGGCGGCGATGAGATCGGCCTCTTCCACCCACACCACCTCGTCCCGATCCGGACGGACCGGCTCCCCGAGGGCAAAGAGGGCCGGCAGGCTATCCTTCCAGCCATAACCATGGGGCGGAGGGTAGCCGCAGCGCTGCAGCAGCCGGAGGACATCGGCAGCTCGGTCACCGGCCTTTACCCTCTCGGCTTCCGGCCACAGGCCGATACCGGCCGCAGCCAGGCGGCGCCAGGGAAAGAGGATGCCGGGGTCGACCTTGCGCTTCGGGGCGATATCGGAGTGGCCGACGACGCCGGCGGCGGCGATCCCTCTGTGGCGGGCGAGGATATCCTCGCACAAAGCGATCAGGGCCGCTATCTGCTGTTCCGGGTAGGGGTGGTGGTTGCCGTTGAGGTTGACGATCTCGATGCCCACCGAGCGCTCGTTGACCGCCTTTCTGCCGCGCCACATCGACAGCCCGGCATGGTAGGCGACCAGCTCTTCGTCCACCAGGCGGTAGGCGGTGCCGTCGACATCGAGCAGCCAGTGCACGCTGACCGGCCCGTCGCAGAGGATGGCCAGCGACTGCTGCAGGTCGAGCTCGGTATAGTGCAGCACCAGGGTATCGATGGCCTCGCTTCGCGGCCGGCAGCTGGCCGAGCGCAGCGGCGCCTCGATGTGCCTCATCATGGCCTCAGGCGATGGCCAGGGAACCGGAGGCCCCGGGCTTGAAGCGGCCGCCGATGGAGTGGCGCGAGCCGGGGTAGTAGAAGGTCGAGCTGGTGGCGATGACCTCGCCCACCCAGGTGCGGCGGTGCAGCACCAGGCAGGGCTCGACCTCGTTGATGGCGAGGTGCTCGCGCACCCAGGCCTCGGGCACCACCGCCTCGATGACGTGCTCGATCTCGGTCACCGGGAAGAGGCTGAGCAGATAGGCGCTGGGGGTGATGTGGCGAAAGTCCTGGGCAAGGAAGTCGCCGCCGAGGCGCGGGTTGATGTAGCGGTCGGCGAGCTGAATCGGCCGGCCGTTCTCCTTGTGGAGAAGCAGCGTGTGGTAGACGGCGCCGTAGGCCTCGATGCCCAGGTCGGCAGCGAGCCGCGGCCGGGCCCGCTCCTCCTGCAGCAGCAGCACCTCGCAACTGTGGCGTCCGCCGCGCTGCTCGATCTCCTCGTTGATGGGGATGATCTCGAACAGCGCCGACTGCGGCTTGCGGCCGGCGACGAAGGTGCCCACCCCCTGGAGACGGCGCAGCACCCCTTCGCTGGTCAGCTCGCGCAGGGCGCGGTTAACGGTCATGCGCGACACGCCGAGGCGCTGCACCAGCTCGTTCTCGGAGTCGATGCGCATCCCCGGCTGCAGTTCCCCGGAGACGATGCGCCCCATGATATCCTCGCGGACCCGACGGTAGAGCGGGACCCTGTGCGGTTTCTCGGCCATGCCTTCTTCCTGTGATCTTCTCCGCCACCTGCTCGCCACAGGCGATCAGCGATCCCTTTTGCACGACCCTGGCACCGGGGCGGCCCATCTTTTCCGAGGTAACCGCCTGACACGCAAGGCTTCGGCAGGTATCGCCGCGCAGGCCAGGGCCTGCACGGCGCTCCTTTCCTAATATATACAACTAAAAGCGCGACGATAGCAACCACATACACCCATCACCCCGCAAAACTCTGAAAATCCTTGGCAGCACGGCATCGCTCTGCTATAGTCGTTGTATATACAAGAAGAACCCGCTTGCAGCCGGAGGTGTGCCCATGCTCAGCAACCGCGACATCGCCCGGGCGATGAGAATCTCCCTCGACGAGGAACTCCCCGCCCCCCAGCCCTTCGTTCCCGGCATCCGCCGCGCCCCCGATCGCGGCTTCCGCCTCTCGCGGCAGCAGACCGAGGTCGCCCTGCACAACGCCCTGCGCTACGTGCCGGAGCGGCACCACGCCACCCTCATCCCCGAGTTTCTCGAGGAGCTGCGCACCCGCGGCCGCATCTACGGCTACCGCTTCCGCCCCGCCGGGGAAATCAAGGCGCTGCCCGTCGACAGCTACCCCGGCAAGTGCCTGGCCGGGCGGGCGATGCAGGTGATGATCGACAACAACCTCGACTTCGCGGTCGCCCTCTACCCTTACGAGCTGGTCACCTACGGCGAGACCGGCAGCGTCTGCCAGAACTGGATGCAGTACCGGCTGATCAAGAAATACCTCGCCGAGATGACCGAGGAGCAGACCTTGGTCATGCAGTCCGGTCACCCCCTGGGACTGTTCGCCTCCTCGCCGCAGAGCCCGCGGGTGATCATCACCAACGGCCTCATGGTCGGCCTCTACGATAACCTCGCCGACTGGGAGATCGCAGCCCAGATGGGCGCCTCCTCCTACGGGCAGATGACCGCCGGCGGCTGGATGTACATCGGCCCGCAGGGCATCGTCCACGGCACTTACACCACCCTGCTCAACGCCGGGCGCAAGGTCCTCGGCGCCGGGGCCTGCGCCGATTTGCGCGGCCAGCTCTTCGTCTCCTCCGGCCTCGGCGGGATGAGCGGCGCCCAGCCCAAGGCGGCGAAGATCGCCGGGCTGGTGTCGATCGTCGCCGAGGTCGACAGCTCGCGCATCGCCACCCGCCACGAGCAGGGCTGGGTCGACACGGTCACCGACGACCTCGCCGAGGCGGTCAGGCTGGCCGAGAAGGCGCGCAACAATCGCCAGGCCCTGTCCATCGCCTACCACGGCAATGTCGTCGACCTCATCGAGTACCTCGTCGCGCACGAGGTCAAGGTCGACCTGCTCTCCGACCAGACCTCGTGCCACGTCGTCTACGACGGCGGCTACTGCCCGCAGGGCATCACCTTCGCCGAGCGCACCCGGCTGCTCGCCGAGGATCGCCCGCGCTTCACCACCCTGGTCAACGAGAGCCTCGCCCGCCACTTCGCGGCGATCAAGCGCATCACCGCCCAGGGGACCTTCTTCTTCGACTACGGCAACGCCTTCCTCAAGGCGGTCTTCGACGCCGGGGTCACCGAGGCGGCGCGCAACGGCGTCGATGCCAAGGACGGCTTCGTCTTCCCCTCCTATTTCGAGGACCTCATGGGGCCGATCTTCGACTACGGCTACGGCCCCTTCCGCTGGGTGTGCCTGAGCGGCAAGGAGGAGGACCTGCGCCGCACCGACCAGGCGGCGCTGTCCTGCATCGACCCCGGGCGGCGCTGCGAAGATCGCGACAACTACCTGTGGATCCGCGACGCCGAGAAGAACCGGCTGGTGGTCGGCAGCCAGGCGCGCATCCTCTACCAGGACGCCCCCGGCCGCGTCGCCATCGGCCTCAAGTTCAACGAGATGGTGCGTAACGGCGAGGTCGGCCCGATCATGCTCGGCCGCGACCACCACGACACCGGCGGCACCGACTCGCCCTTCCGCGAGACCGCCAACATCCGCGACGGCTCCAACGTCTGCGCCGACATGGCCACCCACTGCTTCGCCGGCAACGCCGCGCGCGGCATGTCGCTGGTGGCCCTGCATAACGGCGGCGGCACCGGCATCGGCAAGGCCATCAACGGCGGCTTCGGCCTGGTGCTCGACGGCAGCGAGCGGGTCGACGAGATCATCAGGAAGGCGATGAGCTGGGATGTCATGGGCGGCGTCGCCCGCCGCAACTGGGCGCGCAACGCCAACGCCGTCGAGGTGGCCGCCGAGTACAACCGCGACAACGGCCGCGGCGACCATATCACCCTGCCCTTCCTCGCCGACGATGACGCGGTGGCCGCGGCGGTGGCCGCCATCTTTCCCGCCGCCTGAACCGCCAAGGAGAAGCACATGATCCGCAAGCTGGTTGACAACGCCGCCATCTCTACCCCCGTCGACCACGGCCGCCCCGCGGCCGGCACGCGCATGGGGGAGCTGCTCCATATAGAGCGGGGGGCGATGCTCCTCGAGAACGGCCTGATCTCGAGGATCGGTGACCGTGACGAGGTCCGCGCCGGCCTCGACCTGCGTACCGTGGACGAGGTCATCGACGCCGGCGGCCGCTGCCTGGTGCCGGGCTTTGTCGACCCGCACACCCATCTCTGCTTCGTCTCGCCGCGCGAGGAGGAGTTCGCCCTGCGCCTGACCGGCGCCGCCTACCTCGACATCCTCCGCCAGGGCGGCGGCATCCTCAACTCGGTGGCGGCGGTGCGCGCCTGCCCCGAGGAGGAGCTCTACCGGCTGACCCGCGACCGCGCCCTCAGCCTCCTGGCCCATGGCACCACCACGGTGGAGATCAAGAGCGGCTATGGCCTCGACACCGACAGCGAGCTGAAGATGCTGCGCGTCATCGAGCGCGTCGGGCGCAGCACGCCGCTCGACGTGGTCGCCACCTTTCTCGGCGCCCACGCCGTGCCCGCCGAGTATCAGGGCCGCGCCGATGCTTATATCGAACTGATCATCGACGACATGCTGCCCCAGGTGGCGGCGCTCGGCCTGGCCCGGCAGTGCGACATCTTCTGCGAGCAGGGGGTGTTCTCCATCGCCCAGGGGCGCAGGCTGCTCGAGGCCGCCAGAAGCCTCGGCTTTTCCGTCAAGATACACGCCGACGAGGTCAACGACCTCGGCGGGGCAGGCCTGGCCGCAGAGCTGGCGGCACTCTCCGCCGACCACCTGCTCGCCGCCGGCGACCCCGGCATCGACGGCCTCGCCGCCGCCGGGGTGGTGGCCACCCTGCTGCCGGCCACCGCCTACAGCCTGCGCAAGCCCTATGCCCGGGCGCGGCACATGCTCGAGCGCGGCGTCGCCCTGGCCCTGGCCAGCGACTGCAACCCCGGCTCGAGCTACAGCGAGTCGATGCCCTTCGTCATCGGCCTGGCCGTCCTGCAGATGGGGCTGTCCCCGGCCGAAGCCCTCACCGCCGCCACCCTCAACGGCGCCTATGCCCTGGGCATCGCCGACAAGGTCGGCAGCCTCGCCCCGGGCCGGCAGGCGGATTTTCTTCTCCTCGACGGCAAGACCCCGGCGATCATCGCCTTCCATGCCGGGGTAGCCCCGGTGGCCGCCGTCTACAAGCGGGGCGAGCTGGTCGCCCGCCCCTAAAGGTTCGCACCCATGAAAAAACTCGTCGAATGCGTCCCCAATTTTTCCGAAGGCCGGGATCAGCGCGTCATCGACCTCATCGCCACCGCCATCCGCGACACCGCCGGCTGCACCCTGCTCGACGTCGACCCCGGTCGCTCCACCCACCGCACCGTCTATACCTTCGTCGGCGACCCGCAGGCCATCGTCGAAGGGGCGCTGGCCGCCGCCCGGGCCGCCTATGCCAACATCGACATGCGCCACCACCACGGCGAGCACCCGCGCATGGGCGCCCTCGACGTCTGCCCCTTCGTGCCGGTCTCCGGAGTGACCATGGCCGAGTGCGTCACCATCGCCGAGGAGTTCGGGCGGCGCCTGGCCGACGAGCTCAAGGTGCCGGTGTATCTCTACGAGGAGGCGGCGCGCCATGGGCAGCGCACCAAGCTCGCCGACATCCGCGAGGGCGAATACGAGGGCCTGGCCAAAAAGCTCGCCGACCCCGCCTGGCAGCCGGATTTCGGCCCGGCCACCCTGGTGCCCTCCTGGGGAGCCACGGTGACCGGGGCGCGCATGTTCCTCATCGCCTATAACGTCAATATCCTCGGCACCCCCAACCAGGCGCACCGCATCGCCCTCGATCTGCGCGAGACCGGCCGCGGCGACGGTCAGCCGGGGCGGCTGCCGGCGGTGCAGGGCATGGGCTGGTATGTCGACGAGTATGGCCTGGCCCAGGTCACCGTCAACCTCACCGACTACCGCCGCACCCCCATGCACGTGCTCTACGAGGAGGTCAAAAAGGAAGCGGCGCGGCTTGGCGTCGGCGTCGCCGGCTCGGAGATCGTCGGCCTGGTGCCGAAGGAGGCGATGCTCGCCGCCGCCGACTACTATATCGCCCAGGAAGGCATCTTCGTCTACGAGGAAGGCCAGAAGATCCGCCTCGCCGTGGAGCGCCTCGGCCTGTCGTCCATCGCCCCCTTCATCCCCGAAAAGCGCATCATCGAGTACCTGGTGGCCGAACCACCGGACGAGCCGCTGGCCTCGCTGCCGGTGCGTCAGTTCATCGAGGCGGTGGGGGCGCGCACCTCGGCGCCCGGCGGCGGCTCGGTATCGGCGATGCTCGCCGCGGTCGGCGTCGCCCTGGGGGCGATGGTCGCCAAGCTCACCTACGGGGTGCGCAAGTTCGAGGGCGTCGACGCGGAGATGAAAGCCATCATCCCCCAGCTCAACCAGGTGCAGGAGGAGCTCATCCCGCTCATCGACCGCGACACCAACGCTTTCAACGACTATATGACCGCCCTCAAGCTCCCCAAGGGCAGCGAAGAGGAGAAGCGCCTGCGCCGCCAGGCCATGGAAGAGGGCCTGAAGACGGCGGTTGCCGTGCCGCTGACCACCATGCGCTGCGGCGACCGCGCCTGGCCGGCCCTGCTCGCCGCCGCCCGTCATGGCAACCCGGCCTCGGCCTCCGATGTCCAGGTGGGGGCGCGCTCCCTGGAGACCGGCATCTGGGGGGCCTGGCAGAACGTGCTCATCAATCTGCGCGGCATAAGCGACGAGGCCTTCACCGCCACGGTGCGCGAGGAGGCCGACCTCCTCGCCCGCCGTGCTCAGGAGAGCTGCGCCGAGGTCCTCGAGGTGCTGGCGCAGCGTTGCAAGGAGGGCTGAGAGAACACCCCCGCGGCGTTGACAAGTCGCAGCGCCCGTAAGAGAGGTATGTTGTTGGTTGGTTCATTTCACTTTATCAAGGAGATCCCCATGAAAACAGCAGTCCTTCGTCCCCTCGTGTGCAGCGCGGCCATCTTCGCCCTGGCCGCCACCCCGGCCCTGGCCGAGATCAAGATCGGCCTCAACGTGCCCATCACCGGCTTCGCCGCCGCCGACGGCAAGTCGGCCCTGGAAGGTGCCAAGCTGGCGGTGGCCAAGGCCAACGAGGCCGGCGGGATTAATGGCGAGAAGCTCGAGCTGGTGGTCTACGACGACCAGGCCTCGCCCAAGGAGGCGGTGCCGGTGGCCACCAAGCTCATCGAAAAAGACAAGGTGGTCGGCGCCGTGTCCGGCTCCTACTCCGGCTCGACCCGCGCCGCCGCCGGCATCTTCCAGCAGGCCGGCGTGCCTTACGTGGTCTCCTACGCCATCCACCCCGACATCACCCTCGCCGGCGACTACATGTTCCGCGTCTCGGCCATGGGCGAGGTGCAGGGGCGCGGCGGCGCCAAGCTGGTCAGCAACCTCGGCAAGAAGCGCGTCGTGCTGCTCACCATGAAGAACGACTTCGGCCAGGCCCTGGCCGCCGGCTTCAAGGAGGCCGCACCCAAATTCGCCCTCGACATCGTCGCCGAGTACGAATACGCCCTGCAGGACCGTCAGTTCGGCCCCCTGGTGGCCAAGGTCAAGGCCGACAACCCCGAGGTCATCTACGCCTCCGGCTACTACTTCACCGCCGGGCCGCTGGTCTCGCAACTGCGCGCCGCCGGCATCACCGCCCCGGTCATCGGCCAGGAGGGCTACGACTCCGACAAATTCATGGAGATCGCCGGTGACGCCGCCGAAGGCACCCTGCTCACCACCTCCCTCGACCGCGACTCCGAGTCGCCAGTCACCCAGGCCTTCATCGCCGACTTCAAGAAGGCTACCGGCATCGGCACCGACATGGTCGCCGCTTCCACCTACACCGCCGCCTACGTGCTCATCGACGGCCTCAAGAAGACCGGCGGCAAGGGCGGCGCGGCCCTGCGCGACGCCATCGCCGGCGGCAGCTATGAGACCCCCATCGGCAAGCTGTCCTTCAACGACCTCCACGAGGTGAGCAAGGACATCCAGGTACAGGTGGTCAAGGACAAGGCCTTCCGGCGGCACTCGGTCATCCATGACCCGGTGCTCCTCGCCCCGCCGAGCAAGTCCGGCAAATAACCCTGCCAGGGCCCATGCTTCTCGTCGAACTCTTCACCCAGGGGCTGGTTCAGGGCAGCATCTACGCCCTGATCGCCCTTGGGCTGACCCTGGTCTACGGCCTGCTGCGCATTCTCCATGTCGCCCACGCGGCCTTCTTCACCCTCGGCGCCTACGTCGGCATCCTCGTCTGCAACGCCAGCGGCAGCCTGATCCTCGGCTTCGCCGCGGCGATGGCGATCGCCGGCTGCGCCGGGGTCATCACCTACCGGCTCGCCTATCAGCCGCTCCTCGACAAACCGCCCTTTGTCGCCCTGATCGCCTCCATCGGCCTGTACATCGCCTCCGAAGAGGCCTTCCGCGTATTCTTCGGCGCCCAGGGCATCTCCTTTGTCGACCCGCCGCTGCAGCAGCAGCTGCTGCTCTTCGGCACCATCCGTCTCAAGATGGCCGAGCTGCTGGTGATGATCGGCAGCCTGGCGATCATCTTCGTGCTGTCGCGGCTGCAGAACGGCACCCGCCTCGGCCTGGCCTGCCAGGCCACCGTCTCCGACCCGCAGATGGCCGAGTCCTTTGGCATCTCCCTGCGCCTGGTGCGCGACCTCAACTTCTTCGTCGGCTCGGCCCTGGCCGCCTTCGCCGGCGTCTGGGTGGCCTTGCTCAACAACCTGGTCGAGCCGACCATGGGCAGCGTGCCCTCCTACAAGGCCCTGGCGATCATCGTCCTCGGCGGCCTCGGCTCGGTGCGCGGCACCCTCGCCGCCGCCCTGGTGCTGGGGGTGGTCGAGGCCTATGGCACCATCTACCTTGGCAAGCTGCTCGACCGCAACGCCATCGCCTTCGCCTTTCTCATCCTGGTGCTGATGGTCAGGCCCCAGGGACTGTTCTCCCGTCGTTGAGGAACCCCGGCATGAACTATGAAATCTCCCTGATGACCACCATGGCGATCAGCGTCCTCTTCGCCCTGTCGCTCAACCTCATCACCGGCTTCTGCGGGCAGATCAGCCTCGGCCACGCCGCCTTCCTCGGCGTCGGCGCTTACCTCGCCGCCATGCTCGCCAAGGCCGGGGTGCCCTTCCTGGCCACCCTGCCCCTGGCCATGCTCCTCGCCGGGGCGGTGGGCACGGTGGTCGGCCTGACCAGCCTGCGGGTGCGGGCCGACTTCCTGGCCATCACCACCATGGGGGTGGGCTTTCTCTTCGTCGGCATCGTCCGTCAGCGCGAGTGGCTGGGCGGCGAACTGGGCATCGCCGGTATTACCGGCAGCAACATGTCCAAGCTCGGCTTCATGCTCTTCACCGTCCTCTGCGCCATCCTCGTCATGGCCCTCTGCGTCTACCTGCGCCGCTCGTGGATGGGCCGAGTCTTCAACGGCATCGCCGAGGACGAGGACACCATGCGCGTGCTGGGCATCAACGTGCCGCGCTACAAGCTCGCCGCCTTCGCCATCGGCACCGCCCTGGCCGGGCTGACCGGGGCCCTCTACGCCTATCACTTCCAGTATATCGGCCCGGACAGCTTCGGCTTTGTCGAGTCGATCACCGTACTGTCGATGGTGGTGGTCGGCGGCATCGGCTCGGTGGTCGGGGTCACCGTCGCCGCCGCCCTGCTCTCCGCCCTGCCGGCCTGGTTCCAGTTCATCGGCGACTACAAGCTGCTCGTCTACGGCAGCCTGCTCTTTCTCATGATCCGCTTCGTCCCCGACGGCATGGCCGGGCTGGTGCGGCGCCATCTCTTCAAGCGCCGGGCGGAGGGCGGGAGCAAATGAGCGCCATGGCTATTTCCCCGACGGCAATGCCTCTCCTCGAGGTCGACAAGGTCACGGTGCGCTTCGGCGGCGTGCTCGCCATCGACGACGTCTCCTTCACCGTCGAACGTGGCGACCTGCTCGGTCTCATCGGCCCCAATGGCGCCGGCAAGACCACCATGCTGCGCGCCATCACCGGCGTCGTGCAGCCGGAACGGGGCAGCGTCCGCCTCTCCGGCCGGCCCCTCGACGGCATGAGCATCGAGCGGCGCATCCGCCTCGGCATGGCCCTCTCCCAGCAATTGGTCAAACCCTTCCGCGATATCACCGTGGCCGACAACGTCGCCCTGGCCGCCGGCTACCGCAAGACCCTGTCGCCGCTGCGCGCCCTGCTCAGCCTGTCGCGAAGCGAGGAACTGCGGGTGGCCGGGGAGCTCCTGGAACGGGTGGGCATCGCCCGCCACGGCGAGGACAACCCGGCAGTCATGCCCCTCGGGGTGCTCAAGCGCCTCGAAGTGGCCCGCGCCCTGGCCCTGCAGCCGCTGCTCCTCCTCCTCGACGAACCCCTCGCCGGACTCAACTCCCAGGAGGCCGAGTCCCTGGCGACGACCATCAGCGACATCAACGCCCAGGGGGTGACCATCGTCCTCATCGAGCACAACCTGGGCGAGGTGCTGCGCATCTGCAAGAGGCTGGTGGTCCTCGACAACGGCCGCAAGATCGCCGAGGGCGAGCCGAAATCGGTCATGCACCTCGAAACGGTGCGCGCCGCCTACCTCGGCAACGGCGCCGGCGACGAGCGCCACAACCGGCAACCCAGAGGGGGCGACGATGCTTGAACTGGACTCCATCTCCTGCGGCTACGACGCCTTTCGCGCCGTGCACGGCCTGTCGCTCATCCTGCGTGAAGGGGAGATCACCGGCCTGCTCGGCGCCAACGGCGCCGGCAAGTCCTCGACCTTGATGTGTGTCGCCGGCCACGTCGCCTTGCAGGAGGGGCGCATCCTCCTCAATGGCGAGGATATCAGCCGCTTGCCGGTGGCGCGGCGGGTGCACGCCGGCATCGCCATCGCCCCCGAGGGCCGCCGCCTCTTCAAAGACCTCAGCGTCGAGGATAACCTGCGCATCGGCGGCCTCATCCACCCCGCCGCCGACTTCCGCCGCGACCGCGACCGCGTCCTCGACCTCTTCCCGCGCCTCGCCGAACGTCTGCCCCTGCCGGCCGGCAACCTCTCCGGCGGCGAGCAGCAGATGCTGGCCATCGCCCGCGCCCTGATGGCGCGGCCACGGCTGATCATGATCGACGAGCTGTCGCTGGGGCTGATGCCAAAGGTCATCGACCTCTGCTACCAGGCCCTGGAGCGCCTGCGCAGCGAGGGTCTGGCAGTGCTGCTGGTGGAGCAGAACACCGAGCGCGCCCTGGCGGTGGCCGACCATATCTGCGTCCTCGAGTCGGGCCGCACCGTATGGACGGGCAGCGCCGCGCAGGCGCGCGGCGACGCCACCCTGGCCTCGGCCTACCTCGGTCTGCACTGAAAGCGCGACACCACGGGCGAAAGGCTCAGCGTTGCCTGTCGCCATCGAGCACCTCGCGGAGGACCCTACCCAGCCTCTCCCTGGTGAAGGGCTTGAGCACGAAGCCCTGCACGCCGGCCGCCGCGGCCGCCCATCCAGCCCACATTCCATCCGCCCATGACTCAGCCAAAACACCCAAACCACCCTAAAAAGGGCTGTCCCCCCACCTCGCAGTTCAAGCAGAGAATCAAGGCTCTTGATGGTGGGAAAAGGGTTGACAGGGGACATAACGGGTTGTAGTAGGTTGTTATAGGCTAGGGCCCATCCTCCTTCGACCGTGAAGGAGCTGCCAGCCATGACACAGAGAACCGCCAACCACGCCCGGCTCGAGGCCGGCGCTGACGACCATATAGGGATGGCCATGAAACTCATCAGCAACGGTACCGTCTACGCCCCCGAGAATCGGGGTCGGACCGACATTCTCATCGGTGGCGGCAAGGTCCTCCACCTTGCCGCGCACATCGACCCGCGCTCGCTGCCCGGCGACGTCGAAGTCATCGACGCTGCCGGCCTGGCAGTGGTGCCGGGCTTCGTCGACGGCCACCAGCACTTCACCGGCGGCGGCGGCGAGGGCGGCTTCCATACCCGCACCCCGGAGATGCGGGTGTCGATGAACTTCGACAACGGTGTCACCACCGCCGTCGGCCTGCTCGGCACCGACGCCCTGACCCGCTCGGTGGAGAGCCTCTACGCCAAGACCGAGGCCTTCAACAACGAGGGACTCACTGCCCTCATGCTGACCGGCTCCTACTGGCACCCCTCGCCGACCGTCACCGGCTCGGTGGGCCGCGACCTCACCTACCTGCGCCCGGCCATCGGCGTCAAGCTGGCCCTCGCCGACACCCGCGGCCCCCATATCGATGCCCCGGGCCTGGCGGCTCTTGCCGCCGATGTCCGCGTCGCCGCCCTGGTCGCCGGCAAGCCGGGCATCATCACCGTGCACACCGGTATCCGCGAGGAGCGCCTGTCGCTCATCCTCAGGGTGGTCAAGGACTACGGCATCCGCGCCGACATGTTCGTCGCCACCCATGTCAACCGCCATGACCCGGCACTGCTCGAGCAGGTCCTGCAGCTGGCCGCGCTGGGGGCCACCGCCGACGCCACCTGCCTCACCGAGGTGCCACCGGCGGGGGACAGGCACCTCACCGCCGCCGACTTCGCACTCACCGCGCAGGAGCGCGGGCTCTTTGACCGGGTGACCTTCAGCTCCGACGCCGGCGGCTCCCTGCCGGTCTGGGACAGCGACCGCCGCCATATCGTCGGCATGGGCATCGGCTCGCCCTGCTCGCTGCTCTTCGAGCTGAACCGCCTCGTCAACAGCCTCGGCATGGACCTCTCCCAGGCCCTGCGCCCGCTGACCTCAACCCCGGCCGCCCTCTACGGGCTCGCCGGGCGCAAGGGCGAGATCTGCCCCGACGCCGACGCCGACCTGGTGGTCCTCGACCCGGCGACCATGACCATCGCCCACGTGCTTGCCGGCGGCCGGGTGGTGAAGCGCGACGGCAGCCTCGTCGTCAAGGGCTATTTCGAATAAGGGCGGGAGCATGCGGCCGGAAGAGATCCTCAGCGTCGATAACCTCAGCCTGAGCTTTCCCACCATCGACGGCTACGTCCAGGTCCTGCACGGGGTGAGCTTCGCGGTGAAAAAGGGCGAGACTCTGGCCATCGTCGGCGAGTCGGGCTCGGGGAAGACGGTCACCATGCGCCGCGTCATGCATCTCCTGCCCCTGGTGCGCACCGACTCGGGGACCATCTCTCTGCGCCGCAAGGACGGCAGCCTCAAAGACATCACCCGTCTTGGCGCCGACGAGGCGGGGACGATCAGAGGCAACGACATGTCGATGATCTTCCAGGAGCCGATGACCTCGCTCAACCCCCTGTTCACCATCGGCAACCAGATCGCCGAGGCGCTCATCACCCACGGTCGGGCAAGTCGCGGCGATGTCACCGCCAAGGTGCTCGAACTGCTCGAGCTGGTGCGCATCCCCGATGCCAGGCGGCGCATCGACGAGTACCCGCACCAGATGTCGGGGGGCATGCGCCAGCGGGTGATGACCGCCATGGCCCTGGCCTGCGAGCCGCAGCTGCTCATCGCCGACGAGCCGACCACCGCCCTCGACGTCACCATCCAGGCACAGATCCTCGGCCTCATCCGCAACCTCCAGGCGCGGATGGGCATGGCGGTGGTCTTCATCACCCATGACATGGGCGTGGTGGCCGAGCTCGCCGACCGCGTGCTGGTCATGTACCAGGGCAAAATCGTCGAGGAGAACGGCATTCGGGAGATCTTCTCCGCCCCCGCCCACCCCTACACCCGCGCCCTGCTCAAGGCGGTGCCCCGCCTCGGCTGCATGCGCGGCCGGCGCAACCCGGCGACCCTGCCGGTGCTGGAGATGGAAAAGGAGCTGTCGCGCCAGGAGGGGGATGCCGCGCCAGTGGAGATCGAGGTCGACACCGCCCGCTACGACCGCCAGCCGATCCTCAGCGTACGCGACATGACCACCCGCTTCGTCTCCAAGAAGACCTTCTGGGGCACGGCGACGCATCTCGTCCACGCCGTCGAGCGGGTCAGCTTCGACCTCTTCCCCGGGGAGACCCTGGGCATCGTCGGCGAGTCGGGCTGCGGCAAGTCCACCGCCGGCTACTCCATCATCAGGCTGGTGCCGGCCTCGGGCGAAGTGGTTTTCCAGGGGGAGGACATCATGGCCTCCTCGGCCAACCGCCTGCAGAAGCTGCGCCAGGACATCCAGTTCATCTTCCAGGACCCCTTTGCCTCCCTCAACCCACGGCGCTCGGTGGGGGCGAGCATCGAAGAGCCGATGCTCATCCACCAGCAGGGCGACAAGGAACAGCGGCGAGCCCGAGTGACCCAGCTCCTCGAGCGGGTCGGCATCCCGGCCGCCCACGCCGGGCGTTACCCCCACGAGTTTTCCGGAGGACAGCGGCAGCGCATCGCCATTGCCAGGGCCCTGTCCACCAACCCCAGGGTGATCGTCGCCGACGAGGCGGTGTCGGCACTGGACGTCTCCATCCAGGCGACGGTGCTCAACCTGATGATGGAACTGCAGCGCGAGTTCCAGCTCTCCTACCTGTTCATCTCCCACGACATGGCGGTGGTGGAGCGCATCTGCCACCGCGTCGCGGTCATGTATCTCGGGCAGATCGTCGAGATCGGCTCACGCGGCGACATCTTCGAGCGGCCGCAGCACCCCTACACCAAGAAACTGCTGGCGGCGGTGCCGATCGCCGATCCGGCGCAGCGCAGCGACTTTAACATGCAGATCGGCGAGATCCCCAGCCCGGTGCGGAGGGTCAGCGACCCGCCCGAGCGCTACCGCCTCGGCGAGGTCGGCCCCGGTCACTGGGTGGCCGAGCTGCCGAAGCGGGACAACCCCTGGCTTTGAACCCCGGCCCTGAAGGTCAGGGCCGGCACTCTCAATACCGAACCATAAGGAGGAAGGTATGTTGTTACGCAAAACGGCCCTGTGCATCGCCGTCGGCCTGATGCTCGCCAGCCCGAGCTATGCCGCCACCAAGGACATCATCTACGCTTCGGAATCGACGGCCAAGTCGATGGACCCCCACGACACCTCGGACACCTATTCCGGCGCCATCCAGCGCGCCATGTTCCAGGGCTTGCTCGGCTTCGACGAGAACCTCAACGTCATCCCCGTGCTCGCCGAGAGCTACACCTTCAACGACACCGCCACCGAGTTCACCTTCAAGCTCCGCAAGGGCATCAAGTTTCATGACGGCGCCCCCTTCAACGCCGAGGCGGTCAAGGTCAACATCGACCGCATGATGACCGGCAAGTACAAGCGCAGCAGCCTGATGAAGCCGGTCAAGGAAGTGACCGTCGTCGACGACAGCACCATCCGTTTCACCCTCAAGGAACCTTTCGGCGCCTTTGCCAACACCATCGCCCACCCCGGCAGCCTCATCCAGAGCCCCAAGGCCCTCGCCCAGTACGGTGACGAGGTCAGCAAGCACCCGGTCGGCACCGGGCCCTTCATCTTCGAGGATTGGGTCTCCGGCGATCATGTCAAGATCAAGAAGAACCCCGACTACTGGCGCGGCCAGGTCAAGGTCGATTCGATCACCTTCAAGCCGGTGCCGGAGAGCGGCGCCCGCCTCGCCATGCTCCGCGCCGGGCAGGCCCACTACATCTACCCGATGCCCGCCGAGTTGCAGCAGGTGGCGGAGAAAGACAAGAATATCGAGCTCATCTCCAAGCCGTCGATTATCGCCCGCTATCTGATCATGAACACCAAGTACGAGCCCCTGGCCGACCAGCGGGTGCGCCAGGCGATCAACTACGCCCTCGACAAACAGGCCATCATCAAGATCGCCTGGGGCGGCGCCGCCAAAGAGGTCGACTCGATCATCCCCGCCGACCTGCCCTTCTACAAGAAGCAGAGCCCCTGGCCCTATGATGTCGCCAAGGCCAAGGCGCTGATGAAAGAGGCCGGCTACGAGAAGGGCTTCAAGGTGACCTTCCTCACCCCCAATGCCTCCAACCGCCTGCGCGCCACCGAGATGGCCCAGCAGCAGCTCAAGGAGATCGGCATCACCGGCGACATCCAGTCCATGGACACCGCCAGCTTCTACAACAAGCTCGAAGGCAACAAGGTCGACCAGGCCAAGGACCTGCCCTTCATCGCCTTCGGCGGCTGGTCGTCCTCCACCGGCGACGCCGACTGGGCCCTGCGCCCGCTGGTCGCTACCGAGGCCTTCCCGCCGGCGATGTCCAACTTCGGCTTCTTCTCCAACAAGGACGTCGACGGCTATATCCAGGCCGGGCTCGCCTCGGCGGACAACAAGGTGCGCGGCGAGGCCTACGGCAAGCTGCAGGACGCCATCTGGCCGATGGCGCCGTGGGGGTACCTCTTCGTCGACACCCTCTATGCCGCCAAGGTCAAGAAGCTGAAAGGCATCTACCCCATGGCAGACGGGGCGTTTTCGGTTGAAAACGCCGAACTCGTCGACTGATAGCCACGGAGAGGACCATGCTCCGGTTTTTCCTCAAACGTTGTCTGGCGATGATCCCGGTGTTGTTCGTCGTCTCCGTCCTCGCCTTCGCCTTCGTCCATCTCCTCCCCGGAGACCCGGCGCGGATGATGGCCGGGCCGGACGCCGACGTGGCGACCATCGAGGCCTTCCGCCAGCAACTCGGGCTCGACCGACCCCTGCCGGAGCAGTATGTCCGCTATATCGGCAAGCTCCTCGTCGGCGATCTTGGCATCAGTCTGCGCACCAAGATCGCCGTGTTCGACGAGATCGCCCTGCGCTACACCCCGACCATGGTCCTCGCCCTCTGCGGCATGGCCTGGTCGGTGGTGTTCGGCGTGCTCTTCGGGGCCATCGCCGCCATTCATTCCGGCAAGTGGCAGGACTATACCGCCATGCTGGTCTCGGTGTCCGGCATCTCCGTGCCCCAGTTCTGGCTGGGGCTGCTGCTCATCCAGCTCTGCGCCGTCTACCTCGGCTGGTTCCCGGTGGCCGGCTACAGCGGCAAGTGGCAGGAACTCGTCCTGCCCTCGCTGACCCTCGGGGCGACGGTGGCGGCGATCATGGCCCGCTTCACCCTCTCCGCCTTCCTCGAGGTCCTCGGCGAGGAATATATCAGCACCGCCCGCGCCAAAGGGGTGCGCGAGCGGCTGGTGATGTGGAAGCACGCCTTCCGCAACGCCCTCATCCCGGTGGTGACCATGATCGGCCTGCAGTTCGGCTTCCTCCTCGGCGGCTCGGTGGTGGTGGAGACGGTCTTCGCCTGGCCGGGACTGGGCCGCTACATGATCGAGGCGGTCGGCGTCCGCGACTACCCGGTCCTCCAGGCCCTGCTCCTCCTCTATTCCTTCCACTTCGTCTTCATCAACCTCGTCGTCGATATGGTCTACGCCCTGATCAACCCGGAAATCCGCTACGAGTAGGAGCCCATGGAGCACAACGTCGTCAGCCCCTTCGACCTCTTCTGGCACAAGTTCAAAAAGCGCCGGACCGCCCTGGTGGCGGCGGTATTCATCGTCTTCCTGGTCGTCGTCGCCGTCTTCGCGCCGCTGTTCGCCCCGCATGACCCGATGACCACCGACTATGCCCAGTCGATGCAGCCCCCCTCCCTCGAACACCCCGCCGGTACCGACGTCTACGGCCGCGATATCCTCAGCCGTATCATCTACGGCTCGCGCATCTCGCTTGCCGTCGGCTTCACCTCGGTGCTCGTCGGCGCCCTGGTCGGGGTTACCCTCGGCCTGATCAGCGGCTTCTTCGGCGGCTTCCTCGACGGGTTGATCATGCGCACCTCGGATGTGCTCTTCGCCTTTCCTGGCATCCTCCTCGCCATCGCCATCGTCGCCATCCTCGGCCCGGGGCTGGTCAATGTAGTGGTGGCGGTCTCGGTCTTCTCCATGCCGACCTTTGCGCGCATCGTCCGCGGCAGCACCCTCGGCCTCAAGGAGACTCTTTACGTCCGCGCCGCGCGCAGCGTCGGGGCGTCACGCCGCCGGCTGATGTTCGTGCATATCATGCCCGGCACCTTGAGCGGGGTTATCGTCTATTTCACCATGCGCATCGGCACCTCGATCATCACCGCCGCCAGCCTGAGCTTCCTCGGCCTGGGCGCCCAGCCGCCGACCCCGGAGTGGGGGGCGATGCTCGCCGAGAGCCGCGACTATATCGGCGTCGCCGACCATATGACGATCTTCCCCGGCATCGCCATCTTTCTCACCGTGCTCTTTTTCAACCTCTTCGGCGACGGCCTGCGCGCCGCCCTCGACCCCAAGCTCAAGTAGCCGCCATGCCTCCGCTCGTCGCCGTCGTCGGCTATACCGACCTCAACCGTTACGGCAACCTCTCCCATGTGCTGCCCGTCGCCTATACCAGGGCCATCGAGCAGGCCGGAGGAATTCCCTACATCCTCCCCTTCAGCGAAGCCGAGGAGGGGCTCGCGGCGACACTCGCCCCGGCCCGGGGCTGCCTTTTTTCCGGCGGGATCGACATCGACCCCTGCCGCTACGGGGAGGTGAAACGCCCCTGCTGCGGCGCCACCAACCTCGCCCTCGACGCCTGGCAGCTGGCGGTCTTTCACCACGCCATGGCGGCGGGCCTGCCGATCCTCGCCGTCTGCCGCGGGGCGCAGCTGGTCAACGTCGCCCTGGGCGGCAGCCTCTACCAGGACGTCTTCGCCGAGCTGCCCGGCCCGCTCTCGCGCCACTCCGGCGCCGACGCCCAGCCTGGCGAAGACCACCTGGTGACCTGTCTGCCCGGTTCGCGGTTGCACCGCCTCCTCGGCGACTCACTGACCGTCAATTCCCGCCATCACCAGGCGATCAAGCGCCTCGGCCCCGGCCTCACCGCCACCGCCTGGACCGAAGATGGGGTCATCGAGGGGGCCGAGCACAGCCACTTGCCGATCGATCTCGTGCAGTGGCACCCCGAGCTGATGGCCGATTCCTCCTCCGGGTCGATGCTGCCGCTCTTCCGCCACTTTGTCGACAGCTGCGCCGGTCGCTGAGGACACCGCCATGGCCGACCCCGAGGCACCGCCATCGCCAGCAGGTAACCTGCTCCTCGTCACCCTGCAGGAGAGGTTTCTGCAGCGCAGCTACCAGCAGCTCACCGCCCTGCTTGGCGACATGCTGGCCATCAGGCCGGTGTCGCTCAACGAGCTCACCGCCGCCCCACCGCAGCCCGGGGAGACCATCCTTTACTTCGCCGCCGGGGTGCGCACCATGGTCGAGCGGCTCTTTCCCGGCTGCGGCCCCTTTTTCCAGGCCGGACGCGAGATCTGCATGTGGAACCTGCGCGAGCTCTTTCTCCTCGAGTCCGGTCAGCACATCCTCGTCGTCAACGACAGCCGCGCCAACACCGAGGAAATGCTGAGTGACCTCCTCGCGCTCGACCTGCAGCAGCACTTTGTCGGCTACTTCCCCGGCGAGAGGGTGCCGGAGGACATCGACTGCATCATCACTTCCGGCGAGCAGGCCATCATCCCCGCCGAGCTGCGCCACCTGCCGGTGATCGACTGCGGCCTGCGCGTCGTCAGCCTGGAGACCATCTTCCGCCTCTGCCGCCACCATTCCCTGCCCTTCGACCCGGCGGCGCTGGCGCGAAAATACCAGCAGGCCATGGTGACCCTGGCCGAGCGCTGGCCGCGTCCCGACGACGAGCTCTTCATCACCCCCTGGTTCGGTACCGCCCGCGACCGCACCGCGCGGGCCACCTTCGCCGACTTCATCGCCAACAGCGCGGCGATGCGCAAGTTCGTGCAGCACGCCGCCAAGCTGGCCGCCACCGACCGCCCGGTACATATCTTTGGCGCCATCGGCACCGGCAAGAAGCTCATCTGCCAGGCGATCCACAACGGCTCGGCACGGCGCGGCGGACCCTACCTCACCGTCAACTGCGCCGCTGGCGACCAGGCCGCGCTGGAGCGCCTGCTCTTCGGGCGGCAGAACGGTGACACCGTGCGCCGTGGCCTGCTCGAGGAGGCCCACGGAGGAACCTTGTGCATCGAGGAGATCGGCGCCCTTGAGCCGCGACTGCAGGCCAAGCTGCTCCAGGTCCTCACCGAGGGTCTCAGCAGCCGTGTCGGCGGCAGCGAGATGCTCGCCATCGACGCCCGCATCGTCACCACCAGCAGCACACAGCTCGAGCTCGATGCCAGCCGCCCTATGGACAGCAACCTCTTTCTCTTCCTCTCCCGCTATACCTGCCGCGTGCCCAGCCTCGACGAGCGCGAGGAAGACTTCGAGCCCCTCATCCGCCGCTATCTGGTGCGCCACCTGCAGCGCGCCGCCACCGATATCGACCCGGCGGCCATCGCCGCCCTGCGCGGCCATCGCTGGAAAGGCAACGTACAGGAGCTCTATAACGTCCTGCAGTATATGGCCTGCACCGGCGATGGCCCACTCTCCTGCGAGGAACTGCCCTACTATATCATCAGCCGCCATGGCCAGGCTTCGTCCG
The DNA here is from genome assembly GCA_937915545.1 of uncultured Desulfobacterales bacterium. GTDB lineage: Bacteria > Desulfobacterota > Desulfobulbia > Desulfobulbales > Desulfocapsaceae > Desulforhopalus_A. The sequence continues at coordinate 358,829 of CALGIJ010000019.1, read as the reverse complement.
CAGGCCAGGACCAGGTTGGCGCGGCGGGGGCAGACGACGATCTCCTCGCTCTCTGCCGCGACATCGAGCGCCACGGCTTTCTCGGCGAAAGTCTGGCCATCCTCCAGGCCTTCCGCGACGGCAAGCGCCACAACACCGCCTACGGCCGGGCGCCTCTCTTAGAAATGCTGCGCGGGCGCGGCCTGCAGCTGACTGAGCAGCAGCTGCGCCTGCGCCTTGCCAAACTGCGTACGAGGGGCCTGCTCCATGTCCGTCCCGGCCGCTCCGGCACGACCATTTCCAGCCGCGGCGAGGCCTTTCTCGACGCGGCCCAACGCTGGCAGAAGCAATCCTCAACCCAGGGAAGACCATGATCGCCTATTTCAACAACGACTTTATCGACAAGGACCTGGTGCGCATCTCCCCCGATGACCGCGGCTTTCTTCTCGCCGACGGCCTCTACGAGGTCCTGCGCAGCTATGGCGGCAAGCTGTTCCGCGCCGCCGATCACATCGCCCGGCTCAATTACGGCGCCCGCCACCTGCGCCTGTCCCAGGGCGACTTTTCCTACCTCGTCCCGGTGGCCGAGGAGCTGCTGCGCAGAAACGGCCTCGCCGAGGCGGAGGCCACCGTCTACTTCCAGGTCACCCGCGGTGCGGCGAAGAGAACCCACGCCTTTCCCGCCCAGCCGCCGCCGCTCACCGTCTATGGCCTGCCCAGCCCCTTCGACGCACAGGCCATGCTGCGCCGCATGGAGAGTGGCGTGGCCGCCATCACCCTGCCCGACCAGCGCTGGGCGCGCTGCGACATGAAGACCGTCGGCCTGACCGCCAACGTCCTCGCCAACCAGGCGGCCCACGAGGCCGGCGCCGCCGAGGCCATCCTCGTCCGCGACGGCGTGCTCATCGAGGGCACCCACAGCAACTTCATGGCCGTCTTCGGCGGCACCCTGGTCACCGCCCCGACGAGCAACTACATCCTTTCCGGCATCACCCGCAAGGCGGTGCTCGAGCTATGCGCCCGCCACGGGGTGCCTGTCGAGCTGCGTCCCATCTATGCCAGCGAGTTCCACCAGGCCGAGGAGGCGATGATCGTCGGCACCACCGTGGAGGTGACCCCGGTGTTGACCGTCGACGGCCGCCCGGTCGGCAGCGGCCGGCCCGGCCCGGTCGCCCGTCGGCTGCAGGAGCTGTTCGCCGCCGAAGTGGGCCGCCCCTGGCCCCAGGGCTGATTTCCCTTACGTGATGACGGGTTGCCGGCGGCTCCCGTCATCCCCGCTGGCTGAGCCCTCTGGCGGCGGTCCATCGCTGACCGCCGCCGTGGCCGGCCGTGTTCCTCCCCCCACTCCCCCCTGTCTCGAGCCACAGCCTTTGCCGTAGGGCGCCGCCTTCGCCTGGCACGGCAGAAGGCATCCGGCCTGTCGCCTGTGTGCTCACCGGCATGGGTTAAGCATTGACTGACGATATATCTCGTTGTATATATCGCCACAGTTACTGTTTCCCGCCCGCTGCGCACGGTTCTTGCTGACACCACGGTGGCACGACTTCGAAGAGTGCGGTCCCGGCCGCACACCGACCACAACCCCAGCCGCGACATGGCCATGCTCTCGCAAGCGCTCCCCCCACTGCTGCTGACCCTCAAGGTCGCCGGACTCGCCACCCTGCTGGCCTTTGTCGTCGGCGTGGCCATGGCCAAGCTCCTCGGCGGCAGGAACTTCTTCGCCCGCGACATCCTCGACGCTGCCTGCACCTTGCCGCTGGTGCTGCCGCCGACGGTGCTCGGCTATTACCTCATCGTCGTCTTCGGGCGCCAGGGCATCCTCGGCAGCTGGCTGGAACGTGAACTCGGCATCTCCCTGATGTTCACCTGGCAGGGGGCGGTGCTCGCTGCAGCCGTGGTCGCCTTTCCCCTGGTCTACAAGTCGGCGCGGGCGGCCCTGGAAAGCGTCCCCCGCGACTGCGAGAACGCCGCCCGAACCCTCGGCGCCTCGGAGTTCGAAATCTTTCTGCGCATCTCCCTGCCACTGGCGACCCCCGGCATCCTCGCCGGGGTGATGATGGCCTTCGCCCGCGCCATGGGCGAGTTCGGTGCCACGCTGATGATCGCCGGCAACCTGCCCGGCCGCACCCAGACCCTGTCCCTTGCCGTGTACAGCGCCGTTCAGGCCGGCCAGGATGGGCTGGCCAACTTCCTCGTCCTGGTCATCTCCCTCGCCTGCATCGCCATCCTGGCCACCGCGGCCAAACTGATAAAAACATCTTACTGAGAGGAACCCGCCATGATCCGCACCCTGACCTTCGCCTGTCTGACCGTCACCCTGCTCTTTTCGGCCTCCGCGGCCCTGGCGGCGGAGCTTATCGTCTCCGCCGCCGCGAGCCTCACCAACGCCTTCACGGCCATCAAGCCACCTTTCGAGGCCGCCAACCCTGGCACCACCCTGACCTTCAACTTCGCCGCCTCAGGCACCCTGCTCAACCAGATCGCCCAGGGCGCACCGGTGGACGTCTTCGTCTCCGCCGACATGAAATCCATGGACGACGCCATCGCCAAGAACCTTGTCGACAAGGCCACCAGCACCGTCTTCGCCCGTAACGAGCTGGTTCTCGCCGTCCCCGGTCAGGCTGCCACCACCATGAGCCTGACCGACCTCGGCAAAGCCGAGGTCAAGCGCATCGGTGTCGGCAACTCCGAGACCGTGCCCGCCGGACGCTACGCCCGCCTCGTGCTCGAGAAGGCCAACCTCTGGGCACCCCTGCAGCCCAAACTGATCATGGCCGAATCGGTCCGCCAGGTGCTCGATTACCTACAGCGCGGTGAAGTCGACGCCGGCTTCGTCTACGCCACCGACGCCAGCCAAGCCAAAGGCAAGGTCGCCGTGGCCGCCATCATCCCCATGGACAAGCCGGTGCTCTATCCGGTGGCCATCACCGCCGGCGCCAAGAACAAAGAAGTGGCCGCTACATTCATCGCCTTTATCGGCAGCGCCGAGGGCCAGAACGTCCTCGCCAGCTTCGGCTTCAGCAAGCCCTGAAATTGCCGTGGAACTGCTCATTCAAAAACTGCTGCGCGATCCGGCCGGCGAGTTCCGGCTGGACGTGCAGCTGCGCAGTGAGGCCCGGCGTATTGTCTTTTTCGGCCCCTCCGGTTCGGGCAAGTCGGTGACCCTGCGTCTCATCGCCGGGCTGCTCGCTCCCGACCGGGGGCGCATCCGCCTCAACGGCCGCGTCCTCTACGACCACGCCCAGGGCCTCGACCTGGCGGCGCGCCAGCGCCGTATCGGCTTTCTCTTCCAGGACTACGCCCTCTTCCCCCACCTGACGCTGCGCGACAATATCGCCTTCGGATTGCGCCGCCTCTTTGCAAGGCTCGACGGGGACAGCAGTCAACGCATCGACGAGCTGATGGCCTCCTTCGGCCTCGCCCAACTCGCCGACCGCCGCCCCGGCCAGCTCTCCGGCGGCCAGCGGCAGCGCGCCGCCCTGGCCCGGGCGCTGGCGCCGCGGCCGGAGATCCTCCTCCTCGACGAGCCCTTCTCGGCCCTCGACCAGCCCCTGCGTCAGCTCCTGCGCGAGGAGGTGTCGCGCCTGCTCGACATCTACAACCCGCCGCTGATCCTCGTCACCCACGACCCCGCCGAGGCCCTCTTCTTCGGCGAGGCCATCGCCATCTTTGCCCGCGGCCGCATCACCACCGTGCTCGCCACCGCCGAACTGCAGTGCGACAGCGACCCGGTGGCGCGCCTGGCTGCCCTTTTCGAAAGTGATGAGCATCGCTGATGCTGCGCACTCGGCCGCTGGCTCTTGCCCTACCTTATTGCAGGACAGCCACCATTTCCGACCGTTTTGTCGCTAATGATACCTCTCCGAGCGGAGGACGGCGATGCGCCTGGGACCTTGCCCTCCCCGGCGACGATGGATTTTGCTGATCAGAAGAGAGGGGCACCTGAAGACCTCACCGTCAAGTCCTGCGGCACCGGCCATCTCGACCTCTGTGGCGAGGAGGATGCCGAAACGGATGTTCACCAGGCCGGCGCGCCAGGGGCCTCCCGGCGCCGCCCGTCATCCGGTCACCTCTTGAAGAGGGCTGTTTCCGCGGCAAGGTAGGCCTCGAAACGCTCATGCATGGCCATAAATTCCTTGATGGCATCCTCGCCAGCCGCAGTCAGCAGCGCGCCGCCGCCGCCGCGGCCGCCCTTCCTGGTGGTCACCAGCGGGTTTGTGGCATGGCGGTTCATGGCATCGACCAGATCCCAGGCCTGCTTATAAGACATTTCCATCGATTTGGCCGCCTGGAGGATCGAACCGAACTCTCCGATGCGCGACAACAACACCATGCGCCCATAGCCGATATATGTTTCGCCATCTTTTTCGATCCATATGCGTCCGCGACAATAGAAGCCCTCGGGGTAGCTGCCGCGCCGCTTCGTGGCACCATGTTTTTTCATAGGCAATCTCCCAGCAAAAATTCCGTGCTCAGTCTGCTCTGCTTCCCAGTGCGCCACAGTACCCCATGGAAGGTGCGAGGGCGAACACTTTCCAGCCCGCCGAGAGACGCTGTCTGAGCGTCCCCCAGGCTTGTCTACGTAGGCCGGGAACAAGAGATGCAGCCTTGTTTTCAGCGCGTAGCGAGCCGGCACGTTGAAGTGGGCGCTACAATCTTTATTGAAGATGAACCAATGCACTGGAGATTGGAGTGAAGAGGAGAAGGCACCGCAAGGCACGAGTCGGAACCAGCTTGCAAGAACCCGACATCAATGACGCCGGCAATGCGGAAAAGCATCCCTTTCAAAGCCTGACCCGTCTTTCACAAAAACAGCAACCTTACTGTTTCACGGGGGAATGAGATGGGTTTGCGACGATTTTTTTTAGTCCGGCCACGGAAACCTCTTCACCTGCCACACCCCACCCTTTACTGCAACACACCGAGGGACTGCGACGCCGTTTCGGCCCTGTGCTGACCTCCAAGAAAAGTCTCGCCTCTCGCTGTCGCCAACATGCTCACAGGACGACGCTCTTCGTCGTGGAGAAACTGATGGGCAGCGAGAGCCTGCACCAGCGTCTCGGCGTCGCGGTCAGAGAGCGCGGCAAAGATGAGGCGGTGTTCGCGCACCATCCTCGCGGCATCGACAAAGGACAGCAACTCGAGACGATAGCCGACGAGGAGGAGATGGCAGAGGCGCCGGTAGGACTCGAGGAGGACGAGGTTGCCGGTGGGAGCCAGCAGGGCGAAGTGGAAATCGAGGTCGGCGAGGAGGGTGCGCACGTCGTTTTTCTCGGCAGCGGCACGCTCGCATTCGATCATATGCCCTTTAACGACAAAGAGATCAACCTCGCTGACATTGGTCACCGCACGAGGTAGAAAACCCTGTTCCAATGTCTCCTTCATCGCCAGGAGGCTGACGACCTCCTGCCGTTCGAGGCGGTTCACAACATAGCCGCAGTTCGGCGTAAAGCGGAGAAAGCCGTCTTTGGCCAGCATGCTCAGGGCAATATTCACCGGGGTCCGGCTGACCTTGAACTTCTGCGCCAGGTCGAGGAACTGAAGTTTCTGGCCGGGCAACAACCTGCCGGACAGCATCAGATCAAGGACGGCGCTATAGACGGTCTGGGTGAGGTTGCGGGTTTTTTTCATGGCCTTCGCTCCTCGCGGCGCAGAGAAATGCATTTCGCGGCGCTCTTGCCTCGGGGTTCTGAAATTTTCAATACAGGCTGTCGGCAGAGCAGAGGCGGCTGTCGACGCGAAACGGGCGGATATCGAGAATGGGCGTGCGGTCCTTCATGTCGATACCGGCAACGACGAGCAGGGAACCGAGAATGCCGTTGAGCCGCAGAACCGAGCGCCCGATCAGGCTGCTGTTCCCAGCGGACAGGCTCTTGCCGCCAACTTCGACGGGACATTGCTTCTCCCCGTCGCCGGGCAAGGGGTAAAAAACGAATACGTGACTCGCCCCGCGCAGTTCTTCGACTCTGTCACGATGAAGCGGAAAGATATCGATTACGCTCTCCACCGCATGGCCTCGCCTTCTGCTGACGCCTCCTGTGCAGCGTCTTGCCGGTGTACGTAAAATACCTATGCAATCGACGACCTTCCCCATGATGCCCTCCGTCACCAGCACTCATTGTTCTACGCCGCAGCCACGGTTCCTGGCCCGGGCCTTTTTGCCGCCCGCTCTTCGTTATATATATTTTTATATATCGATTGGCACCCTTCGTCAACGAAATTTTTCTCAACCGGCGCTTCCCGCGGCAAGCCGCAAAGCCATTGCCCTCATCGGCCAAGCCTGGTATATTCCAGGGGTCATTTCCGCCCGGCGGGCCTGACCTTCTTATCCCCGCCGTGACAGACTCCGTCCCCCTACCGGGGCGGCATGTTCTTTACTGGGGTTCGGTCGATGAGTGTACTCTCCCAGAACCTTCTCGTCCTCGCCGTGGCCGTTGTTCTCGGCCTCGCCATCTTCCTCGGCCTGCGCCAGAAGCAGGGCCGCGATGAACTGAAACTGCAACAGCTGGCCACCGACCATGGCTGGCAATTCGAGCGTGTTCGCCAGCCGCTGGCCTGGGGCGAGCGCTATAGCACAGCACAGTGGCGCCTCGAGGCGATGTCCACTTCAGCCGAGGTCGAGTCCGGCCCCGGCTCGAGCAATATCGCCATGTCCACCCGCTGGAGCAGCGACCGTCCGGGGAGCCCGCTCCTCATCGGCCCGCGCCTCGGCACGGCCTCCGCCGGCGCCATGGGCGAGGTACTGCTTCAGCTCACCGTGCAGGCCGCCCTCGGCGCTGAAAGCAGCGGGGTGCACGAGGTCGCCGTCGACGACGGGGAATTTTCGCGCCGCTACCTCGTCCTGGCACGCCATGACGCCGAGGCGGCTGAGCTGCTCACCCCGGCCTTGCGCGAGGCCTTGCTCTCCGCCACGGCGACAAGGCCCCTCATCAAGCGCACCGTGCAGGGTCTGACCGTGGAAGTGGTCGGCGTCCACATCAAGGATGGAGAAGAGCTCAGGCGACTCGTCCACCTGGGGGAGACGCTCCTCGCCCTCCTGCCGCAGATGGCAAAACACCAGTAGCGAACAAAGGCCTGGCGCAGCATCCGCTCCGCCAGGCCTTGCCCAGAAAGGTACTTTATCGATTACTCAGACGAAACACGGAGGAAAAGACCATGCCCAGCCATCTGCTGTCCCTCAGCCTCGCCGCCCTCTTTATCGTCTTGCCAGTCGCCGTCCAGGCCGATTCGGCTACCCCCGGCTACAAGAAATTCCAGGAGTTCAAGGTCGGCGACCAGGGCAAGGAGGTGCTGGCCATGGTCGGCCCGGTGGAAGCCAGCTTCGACGGCTTCACCTACCGCGTCGGCAATGCCTTCAACAATCTCGAACAGACAGTGATCTCGCGCGTTCGCCTCGCCGGGGAACCGGCGGAGATCATCGTCGCCAAGCAATCGGGCAAGGTCGTGCGCCGCCAGCTGTCGTCACCGAAGAGCTTCCCGCCCCTCAAGGTCCCCGCCGCCAGCACCACCCTCCTTCCGGGAATGACGGTGGACGAGGCCAGCAAGAAGCTTGGTGCTCCCCCCTACCTGTGGATCGAGTTCGCCATGGCCGCCAACGCCCAGAAACCCGCCGAAACGCCCCCAGTCTATCAGACCCTGATCTGGCCCGATGGCAGCGGTCAGCTGGCCGCCCTGGTCCTCGATGGCAAGATCGTCAAGGCCGAATACCAGGGGGGCGGCGAGGCGCTCCTCAACTCTGCCCCGCAGCCCCTCGACCCGGCCCACCCGCGCATCCCGCGCTGGCTGATGCCGGCCCCGAACAACAACGGCATTTTCGCCGAACTCGAGGGCTATCGGGCCTACCTTGCCATCCCTATGGGGACGAGCGAGGCCGACGTCGCGGGGGCCCTCGGCAAGGCGTCCAGCATCTCCGAGACCAAGGACAAGAGCGATGCCACCAAGATCACCCAGCGGGTCCATAAATACGAGTTCAAAGACGCGGCGCGCAACATCTCCAGCGCCTACATGTTCTTCTTCGTACCGCCGGCGGGCAAGGACGCCCTCGGCGCCAATGACGGGGTTCTCAACAAGAAGAATATCTTCGCCAGCACCGTGGCCAACACCATGCGCCCGCGCCATATCCCCCAGGGATTGACCGGCATGACCATGGCCCAGCTCGAGGCGGCGTTCGGCGGCCCGGGCAGGGTGCATGAGCAGCGGCTTCTCCCCGACGGCAAGGAGGTCACCGTCTATGGCTGGGGCGGCCAGGGCGCTTTCTTCGCCATGGACTTCCCGGCGGGAGCTACCGCCGGGACAAAAACCAGCAGCGGCTCTTCAGGCGACAAGGACGAACTGGCCTCCCGCTACGAGGAGTACGTGCTCATCCTGCCCTGATGCGGCCAGCCCGCTCGGCGCCGTCGCCCTGGTGACGGCGCCGCAGGCTGCTCCACCCCTCTCGCCCCGCAGCCCCCTCACACCTTGAAGCCGCCGACGATAGTATTGAGGTCGCCGGCCTGGCCATGCAGGCCGGAGGCCGTCTCGCGCACCTCGGCGCTACTTGTCGAGATCTTCGCCGAGGCGGAGGAGACCAGGGCGATATTGCGCGAGATGTCCCCGGCCACCGCCGAGCTCTGACTGACGTTCTCGTTGACCTCCTGAATGCCCTGGCTGGCCTGGGAGATATTGTCGGCGATCTCCTTGGTGGCTGCGGTCTGCTCCTCGACGGCGGTGGCGATGGTGGCGACGATCTCGTTGACGCCGCCGATAACCGAGGAGATATTGCCCATGACCTCGCCGGTGGTTTTGGTGGTCGACTGCACATCCTCGATGAGCTTCTTGATATCCATGGTCGCCGCCGCCGTCTGCTTGGCCAGCTCTTTGATCTCGTTGGCGACCACGGCAAAGCCCTTGCCGGCCTCGCCGGCGCGGGCTGCCTCGATGGTGGCGTTCAGGGCGAGTAGGTTGGTCTGATCGCTGATCTCGGTGATGGTCTCGGTGACCTTGCCGATTTTGTCCGCGGCCCGACCCAGCTCGCCCATCTTGTCCGAGGCGAGCACCGCCTGATCGACGGCGGAGCTGGAGATGGCCCGAGCCTTCTCGGCATTCTCGGCGATCTCGGTGATGGTCGAGCTCATCTCTTCCGCCGCCGAGGCGACCATGTTGATGTTGGTCGACGACTGTTCCATGGCCGCCGCCACGTTGTTGAGGTTGGAACTCATCTCCTCGGCGGCGGCGGCGACGGTGTCGGCCCGCCCCGACGTTTCCTCAGCCTCGCCGGTAAGCTGGCGCGAGATCTCGGCCAGGCGCGTCGAGCTGGTGCCGACGTTGCCGGCCTTCTCGGCCACGTCCCTGATGATCCCCTGCAGCTTTTCGATGAAGACGTTCAGCCACCTCGCCATCTCGCCGATCTCGTCGCGGCTGGAAACGGCGAGGCGCATGGTCAGGTCGCCCTCGCCCTGGGCGATGTCCTTGAGGCCGGAAACCGCCTTGTTGATCGGGCGGGTGATGCCGAGGGAGGCGAAGTAGACGCCGACACTGACCAGCAGGGTGGCGATCAGGGCGGTGATGACAATGGCGTTACGGGTGGAGGTACTCGCGGCGAGGAACTCCTCGCTGTTCTGGGTGAACACCACCTCCCAGCCGTTGCGGGCCACCGGGGCGTAGCCGGCCACCTTGGGAACATTTTTATAGACGTAGTCCAGCACCCCGCTGCCCTTCGCGGCGATGGCCTTGGCAATGCCTTCCATGCCCTTGACGGTGTTGATATCGGTACTCAGCACCAGTGAGTCGTCCTGATGGACGCTGACCACGCCGGCAGCGTTGACCATGAAGGCGTAACCGGTCTTGCCGGTCTTCGCCTGAAGGACCAGATCCACCAGGGTGCTGCCCTTGACGCCGAGGACGACGGCGCCCAAAAACTCGCCCTGCGGGCCGCGCACGGGGGCGCAGGCCACGTAGACGAGAAGGTTGGAATCCTTGGAACGCACGATATCGCTGAGCGCCGTCTTGCCGGAGGACTTGACCTCGCGGAAATACTGGCGGTCGGCAAGGTTCATGCTGGGGAAGTCGTCGCCGTTGCTCTTCGCCCCGGCAACGTACAGCCCGCTGTCATCGATGACGAAGGTTCCGTCATAGCCGCCGCCGAGCACGGCCGCTTTGGCCTTCATGGTAGTGCGCAGGAGGGCAATCTCCTCGCCGGCCGCCTCGCGCCCCTTCTGCTTGACCTTGAGCAGCAGGTCGGGGATGGCTCGATCGGCGGCCAGCCCGTTGACCAGCGTCTCCTGGAGAGCGAGGGTGGCGTCAACCGACGCCGCCACCCGCCGCGCCATGCCCAGGGCGTTCTCCTTGGAGATATCGACCAGAGCCGTCGAAGCCTTGGTAGTGGCGAGGTAGCCGACGACGAGCAGGGGCAGGATAACCGCGAGACAGCCCCCCACCACCAGTTTGAAGGAAATGGAATGTACATCGAGTTTCTTCATGCTTTGGCGCTCCTTTCACTGTGGCGCCGCCACGGGGCGCCGCAATCATGTGGCGCGGCGAAAGGCCGCAGGGTGCAAGACCCTCCGGCCAGGCCCGCCGCCGCTGTGATGAGTATTGCTACAGTGTAGTTCAGGAGAACGGCAAAGTGAAGGATCACCCCTGTAATTTCAGGGCCTCCAAGCCTAGAGTGCTGTCACTCCAAGGCTTTTTTCCACCTTCGGGGAAATCTGCGCCAGCAGATCTGCGCGAATCAGGTAGGGACACTGCTGGTCATAGGGAAAGAGGCGGCACTGGTCGGGCCGCGCTTCATGGATGGAACAACGACAGTTGAGACGGCCATCGGTAAGAAAGATGCAGGAGCCGTCCTCTTTGACCTTGAAGGTGTTACGCCCTTCCAGGTAACGGCGGCGCACTTCGCCGTCGGCGATGGCGAAGTGGCGGGCGAGGCGGTTGATGTCGGTGGCGGTGACGAAGAGGGTCGAGCCCGGCAGGCGGTAGCAGCAGTAGCCGGGGCAGTAGTCGCAGTAGACGCGAAACGGACAGGGAGCGGGCGTTGCCGTGGTCGTGGTCTCGGCGAGGGGTTTGTCGTTCATACCTGTCACTTCTTTGACGGCAACCATGGGCTGGCCTGGACGAGGCGGCGAGAGGATGGCCAGACGTTATGAGGAGAATCCCCTTATAACGGGCCCAAGCCTCTCCTGTCAAAGCGAAAAACCGGGCGTAGCGCCATGAAGAGGCCTGATGCGCCAGGGTTTAGCCGGTCTCCCCCTCCCGAGCATGGGCCTCGCCACCGGTGGCCTTCGATCTGTCCAACCGCAATGCCAGGTCTCCCGGGCCAGGAAGACTGCATTGATCTTGCAGAAAGCGACGGGGTGATATAGTGTTTCGCGACATTGCCCTTTTCCCGCACCGTGCCGGAGCAAACGCCGCCATCCCCCTCCGGGTTTCCTCTTCCCAGATTCACGCCGATGCCCGCCAGGTTGTACGCCCTTATCCTCCCTGTCATCCTCGGCCTCGCCCTGCTCCTGCCGCTCGCGGCCTGCAGCCCGGTCGGTCCCGATTTCCAGCCGCCGCAGCCGCAGATGCCACAGCGCTGGACGGGCGCCGAAGACCTCCAGCCGCCCGTCGCCGCCAACGGCGAGAGCTGGTGGCAACTCTTCGCCGATCCCCTCCTGAACCAGCTCATCGCCGAAGCAGAAGAGGCCAGCATCGACCTGCGCCGCGCCGAGGCGCGGGTCCGCGAGGCAAGGGCGCAAAGGGTCATCGCCGCCTCCCAGGGCAGCCTCGGTGCGGCCGCCGCGGCGAGCAGCGCCAGACGCAGCGACAATGTCTCCGGCGGCAGCCAGGACCTCTTCGAGCTGGGCTTCGATGCCCGCTGGGAGCTTGATCTCTTTGGTGCCACGCGCCGCGCCACCGAGGCCGCCGAGGCCGGCCTCGAGGCGAGCCGCGAGGATCTGCGCCATGTCCTGGTCAGCCTCCGCGCCGAGGTTGCCCGGGTCTATATTGAACTGCGCGGCGCACAGCGCCGCCTCGCGACCGCCACCAACCTCCTCGCCATCAAAGGGGAGACGGTGGCCACGGTGCGCGGTCGCCTCGAGCTCGGCTTCGACACCCGCCTCGACCTGCACCAGGCGCTGACCGAGGAAAAGCTTACCAGGGCCTCGCTGCCGGCGCTGGAGCGTAACATCCGGCAGGCCATGCACCAGGTGGCGATCCTCCTCGGGCAGCCACCGGCGGCCCTCATCGACCGTCTCTCCCACACTCCGGACACACTGCGCCTGCCACAGGGCATCGCCATGGAACTGCCCTCGGAGCTGCTGCGCCGGCGCCCCGATATCCGCGCCGCCGAGCAGCGCCTTGCCGAGTCCACCGCCACCATCGGCGTGGCCGTGGCCGATCTCTTCCCGCGCTTTTCCCTCGGCGGCCTGCTCGGCCTGCAGAGCACCGAGCTCTCCACCCTGTTGAGCGGCGCCAGCCGCTACTGGTCACTCGGGCCAAGCCTCTCCCTGGCCCTTTTCGACCGCGACAAGCGCCACGCCGTCGTCGACGTCTCCACCGCCCGCCGCGACCAGCTGCTCCTCGACTACCAGCAGACGGTGCTCGAAGCCCTGGGTGAAGTGGAGAACGGCCTCGTCGCCTTTTCCCAGGAGCAACGCGCCCGCAGCTTTCTCGTCGAGGCCGTCGCCGAGGCGCAGGCGGCGGCAGACCTCGCCCGCGGCCGCTACCAGGCCGGGCTGTCCGATGTCTTCCCCGTCCTCCAGGCAGAGAGAACCCTCCAGGGCGCCGAAGAGCAGCTCATCGACAGCGAGCAGCGCCTCGCCCTGGCCCTGGTCCTCGTCTACAAGGCCATGGGCGGCGACACCGCCCGCGACCCGCGCCACGAAGAACCTCCCCGACAATCCCCAACAGCAGCGAGCCCCTGATATGATCGCCCTCCCCCGCGCCCTCGCCACCTTCGCCCTCGCCGTCCTCATCGCCATCGCCCTCGGCGCCTGCAACAAGGCCCCGGACGACAAGGCCAAGAACGGCCAGGGGGCAAAAAAACGGGCAGTGCCGGTGGTTCTCGATACGGTGCGCCACAGCGAGGTGCCGGTGGTGCTGCGCGCTACCGGCACGGTGGAGGCCTCTGCCTCCGTGGCCATCAAGGCCCAGGTGGCCGGCATCGTCCAGGAGATCCACTTTCAGGAGGGTGACGAGGTCAAAGCCGGTGCGCCGCTTTTCACCCTCGACAAGCGCCCCTTTACCGCCGCCCTGCACCAGGCCCAGGGGGCTCTGGCCCGCGACCGTGCCGAACTCGACAACGCCCGCCGTGAAGAGGCGCGCTACGGCGCCGCCGCCCAGAAGGGCTATGTCTCCGGCGAGCAGGCGGAACAGGCGGCCACGCGGGTGGCGACGCTGACCGCCACCGTGCAGGCCGACGAAGCGGCGGTGGAAAACGCCCGCCTGCGCCTCGAGTTCTGTACCATCACCGCGCCAATTTCCGGCCGCACCGGCGAGGTGCAGACAGCAGTCGGCAACCTCGTCAAGGAAAACGCCGACACGCCGCTGGTAACCATCAGGCTGACTCGGCCCATCGAGGTCGCCTTCGCCGTTCCCGGCAGGCATCTCTCCGATATCGTCACCTACCGCGACACCGGCTCGCTCCGGGTCACCATCGACGACCCCGCCTTTCCCCTCCTGGCAGGCAGCTTGTCCTTTCTCGACAATACCATCGACCCGGCCACCGCGACGCTGCGCCTCAAGGCCCGCTTCGCCAACGACGACAACAGCCTGTGGCCGGGGCAGACGGTGGCGGTACGCATCCTGCTGACCACCCGCCCGGCGGCGACCCTGGTGCCGACCAGGGCCATCAACATGGGGCAGAAGGGTCCCCGGGTCTTCGTCGTCAGCGGTGAGGGTGTGGCCAGCGAACGGGCCATCGTCACCGGCCAGCCCTTTGGTGAGATGACGGTGGTCGAGTCCGGGCTGTCCGCCGGGGAGAGGGTGGTCGGCGAGGGCCAGTTGCAGGTCACCGACGGCGCCAGAGTCGAGGAACGAAACGGCAGCGCCGGCCGGGAGAGGACCAAGCCATGATCTCCCTCTCGGCCATCTTCATCCGTCGGCCGGTAATGACCGTGCTGACCATGCTGACCATCCTCCTCTTCGGCCTGATTGCCTACAAGAGGCTGCCGGTCAGTGACCTGCCCAACGTCGACTACCCGACCATCAGCGTCACCGCCACCCTGCCCGGGGCCAGCCCACAGACCATGGCCACCTCGGTGGCGACGGTGCTCGAGAAGCAGTTCTCGAGCATCGCCGGGGTCGACTCGATGAGCTCGGTGAGCACCGCCGGGCGGACACAGATCACCCTGCAGTTCTCGCTCAACCGCGACATCGACGCCGCCGCCCAGGACGTGCAGTCGGCCTTGTCCACCGCCACCCGCCAACTCCCGGACGACATGCCCTCGCCGCCGTCCTTCCGCAAGATCAACCCCGCCGACCTGCCCATCCTCTATATCTCCCTGGCCAGCCCGACCATCCTGCTCAGCGACCTCGACCGCTACGGCCAGACGATGAGCCAGCGCCTCTCCACCGTTCTCGGGGTGGCCCAGGTACAGGTGCGCGGCTCGCAGAAATACGCGGTGCGCATCCAACTCGACCCGCGCGCCATGCTGGCGCTCAACCTCGACTTCGAAGAAATCGCCGCAGCCGTCGATGCCCAGAACAGCAACCGCCCCCTGGGCCGGCTCAACGACGAGGTTCGCACCCTGACCCTGCAGTCGAGCGCCAACCTGCAGCAGGCCAGCGAGTTCGCCGAGGTCGTCGTCGCGGTGCGCGACGGCCGACCGATCCGCTTACAAGATGTGGCCAAGGTGCTGGACAGCATCGACGACGAGCAGTCCGCCGCCTGGTTCTACACCAGGGAGAGGCAGGCCCAGTCGATCTTTCTCGCCGTCTACAAGCAGCCGGGCAGCAACACCCTCGAGGTCGCCGAGGCGGTCAAGGACCTCCTTCCCGAAATGGAGCGCAGCCTCCCGGCCAGCGCCAGGCTCACCATTCTCCGCGACGGCAGCCTGCCGATCAAGGCCTCGGTGGAGGAGATCCGCTTCACCATGCTGCTCACCCTGGCGCTGGTGGTGATGGTCATCTTCCTCTTCATCCGCAATCTCTCGGCCACGGTCATCCCCAGCCTGTCCCTGCCGATGTCGATCATCGGCACCTTCATGGTCATGTATCTGCTCGACTACAGCCTCGACAACCTGTCGATGATGGCCCTGACCCTCTCGGTGGGCTTCGTCGTCGACGACTCCATCGTCGTGCTGGAGAACATCGTCCGCCACATGGAGCTTGGCAAGAGCCGGCTGCAGGCGGCCCTCGACGGGGCTCGCGAGGTCGGCTTCACCATCGTCTCCATGACCCTGTCGCTGACCGCCATCTTCATCCCACTCTTCTTCCTGAGCGGCATGATGGGACGGCTGTTCCGCGAGTTCGCGGTGACCATCGGCGTCGCCGTGCTGGTCAGCGGCGTGGTCAGCCTGACCCTGACACCGATGCTCGCCGCCCGCTTCCTGCGCGAGCCGCACCTCGTCCACCATGGCGCCGTCTATCAGTGGACGGAACGCGTCCATCTCCTCATGGTGCGCATCTACGAGGCCAGCCTGGTCTTCGTGCTGCGCCACCGCCTGACGGCACTGGTGCTGTCCTTCCTGGTGCTCCTCGGCACCTTCAAGCTCTTCGCCGTCATCCCCAAGGGCTTCATCCCCTCGGAGGACCGCGATATGATCATGATTTCCACCGAGACCTCCCAGGACACCTCCTGGCCGTCCCTGGTCGACAAGTCCCAGAAACTGGCCGCCATTCTGCAAAACAACCCCAATGTCGACCGCTTCTTCCTCGATGTCGACTCCTCGGCCTTCATGATGGTGGTGCTCAAGCCACGCAGCGAACGCCGGGAGAGCGTCGACCAGATCATCGAGGCCCTGCGCCCGCAGCTCAACTCGGTGCCCGGCATCCGCGCCATGCCCAGCAACCGGCCAACCATCAACGTCGGCGGGCGCAGGACGCGCAGTCTCTACCAGGTGACCCTGCAGGGCATCGACCTCGAAGAGCTCTACGACGCCGGCAGAAAACTCGAGCTGGCGATGCGCGACCTGCCCAGCCTGGTCGACGTCTCCAGCGACCTGCAACTGGACAATCCGGAACTGACCCTGGCCATCGACCGCGACCGCGCCCTGCAGCTGGGCATCTCGCCGCGCCGTATCGAGGAGACCCTGTACAGCGCCTTCGGCACCCGGGTTGTCTCGACCATCAACGGCAGCACCGACCAGTACGACGTCATCATGGAGGTAGCCCCCCAGTACCGCCGCGACGCCTCCTCCCTGGAGCATCTTCATCTGCGCACCCCGACGGGGAAGCTGGTGCCTCTGGCTGAGGTGGCCCAGGCCAGCAAGGGGGTCGGCCCCCTGTCCGTCAACCATACCGGGCAGCTGCCCTCGGTGACCCTCTCCTTCAACATCCGCCAGGGCGATTCCCTGGGCGACGTCCTCACCGAAGTGGAGCGCCTCAAAGGCCGCATCCTCCCCGACGGGGTCACCTCCTCCTTCCAAGGCAATGCCCAACAATTTCAGGACGCCCAGAGGAGCATGGGCTGGCTGCTGGCCCTGGCGATAGTCGTCATCTATATCGTCCTCGGCATCCTCTACGAGAGCTTCATCCACCCCCTGACCATCCTCACCGCCCTGCCCTTCGCCGGCTTCGGGGCAGTGCTCACCCTGATGCTCTTCAACACCGAGCTGTCCATCTATGCCTACGTCGGCATCATCATGCTGGTCGGCCTGGTGAAGAAGAACGGCATCATGATGATCGACTTCGCCATCGTCGCCCAGGCTCAGGGCAAAAGCCCCGAGGAGGCCATCCGCGAGGCCTGCATCATCCGCTTCCGGCCGATCATGATGACCACCATGGCCGCCCTCATGGCCGGGCTGCCCATCGCCCTCGGCTATGGAGCCGGGGCGGAGTCGCGGCGCCCCCTCGGCCTCGCCGTGGTCGGCGGCCTGCTCTTCTCGCAGAGCCTCACCCTCTACGTCACGCCGGTCTTCTACCTCTATATGGAGCAGCTGCAGCAGCTGCTGAAACGGCGCGCCAGCCGCCGCGCAGCCCGGCTCGAGGGCCCCGGGAGATGAACGGCGGCGCGGTGATAATCCGGGAAAAAAGACAGACAAATTGGGACAGTATGCTATAGTGACCGTTCCAGGATAAACAGCGCCAGCGCGGAGGAAAACTCATGGCAATTACACAGGAAAAGGAATCAGCCACGTCCATCGCCGGACAAGGTCTGGCCGACATCACCATCTGCGAGTCGGAGATCTGCTATATCGACGGCACGGAAGGCCGCCTCATCTACCGCGGCTACGACGCCATCGAGCTCGCCAAGCAGTCGACCTTCGAGGAGGTCGCCTATCTCCTCTGGTACGGCGCTCTGCCGCGTCCCACCGAGTTCAAGGCCTTCCTGGCCGGGTTCACCGGCTCCCTCGAACTGCCGGTGGAGACAGTGATGATCCTCCGCATGTTCCCCAAGGCGGCGACACCCATGGAGGTCATCCGCACCGCCGTCTCCTCGCTGGGCCACTGGGACCCGGACAGCGGCAACACCGGCCTCGACGCCAGCCTGCGCAAGGCGCAGCGCCTCACCCTGCGCATCCCCCTGCTCATCGCCGCCCATCAGCGGCTGCGCGAAGGCAAAGAGCCGCTCAAGCCTCTGCCCGGTCATGGCATCGCCTACAATTTCCTCTACGCCCTCTTCGGCAAGGAGCCCGACCCCCTGGCGGAGCGCGCCTTCGACGCCGCGCTCATTCTCCACGCCGACCACGAACTGAACGCCTCGACCTTCTCCGCCCGGGTCACCGCCTCGACCATGGCCGACATCTACTCCTCGGTGACCTCGGCCATCGGCACCCTCAAGGGCCCGCTGCACGGCGGCGCCAATATGGAGGTCATGCTGCTCCTCAAGGAGATCGGCGAGCCAGGGCGGGCGCGGGCAGTCATCGAGTCCAAGCTGGCGGCAAAGGAGAAGATTCCCGGCTTTGGCCACCGCGTCTACCGCTGCGAGGACCCGCGGGTCGACCTGCTGCGCTGCTTCGCCCAGAAGCTGGCGGAAAAAGCCGGCGACACCACCCTGGTGGAGATCACCCGCGAGATCGAGAAAGTGGTGGTGGAGAAGACCAGCGTCTTTCCCAACGTCGACCTTTACACCGCCTCCCTGTACAACGCCATCGGCCTGCCCATGGAGCTCTTCACCCCCATCTTCGCCATCAGCCGCACCGTCGGCTGGACCTCGCACATCCTCGAGCAGTGGAGCAACAATAAACTCATCCGGCCCCGCGCCGAATATATCGGGCCGACGTCCTATTGCTACATCCCCATCCGAGAGAGGGTGCGCGGCTAGCCGGGCACCAGGCAGCGCGGGGAGTTCCACCAGTCACACAAGGTTTCGCCATGAACACCACCCTGATCATCCTCGACAGCGTCGCCGACTGGAAACCCTATTATGAGACGGAGAGCATCATCACTGCCGGCGAGTATCTCAAGAACGAGGAACTGAGCCGCGAGAAGCTCCTCGTCATCAACCTCGCCGGCGACCTCAGCTACAACTCGGAGGGCTACTACTGCTCCCTGCTCGCCCAGGCCCGCAAGCACCGGGTGATTCCCTCGGTGGACGCCATCAACAGCCTCGACTGCGACCGCACCATCAAACTCCAGGGGCTGCTCAAGAAAACCTGCCACAGCTGGCTGAGCCCCGGCGCGGCTCACCTCGAGCAGGAAGGGCCGTGTTCCATCGACATCTTCTTCGGCCACTGCGAGGAGCCGTCGCTGAAGCGGCTGGCCAAGTTCATCTTCGACCAGTTCCCCTTCCCGATGCTCAAGGCGACCTTCGCCGACAGACGCTTTACCCAGCTCAGCCACTTCCGCACCATGTCGCTCGCCGAGCTCGACGACGCCCAGCAGACGCTGTTCGCCAACGCCATCGACCGCTTCAGCAAGAAGATCTGGAACTACCCGAAGAGTCGCAAGTCCTACGGCTACGACCTCGCCATCCTCCACGACCCCAAGGAGAAGATCCCGCCAAGCAACGCTTCGGCCCTCCACCTCTTCGTCTCCGAGGCCAAGAAGATGAACATCAACGCCGAGCTCATCACCGCCGACGACTCGGCCCGGCTGATGGAGTTCGACGCCCTCTTCATCCGCACCACCACCGCCGTCAACCATTTCACCTACCAGCTGGCGCAGAAGGCGCAACAGGCCGACATGGTGGTCATCGACGACCCGCGCTCGATCATCCTCTGCACCAACAAGGTCTACCTCAAGGAGCTGCTCGACCGCGAGAAGATCCCCTGCCCGCGCTCGCGCCTGGTGTTCAAGACCAACTCCGCCTCCTACGAGGAGATGAGCCGGCAACTCGGCACCACCATGGTGGTCAAGGTGCCGGACGGGTCGTTTTCCATCGGCGTCACCAAGGTGACCAGCGAGGAGGAGTACCGGCGCACCCTCACCGAACTCTTCCCGCGCTCCTCGATCCTCCTCGTGCAGGAGTTCCTGCCCACCGACTTCGACTGGCGCATCGGCGTCATCGGCGGCGAAATCGTCTACGGCTGCAAGTACTATATGGCGCGGGGCCACTGGCAGATCATCAAACACCGCGCCAACGGCCTGCTCAACGCCGGCGGTTTCGAGACGGTGCCCACCAACAGTATCCCTGCCAAGGTGCGCAAGCTGGCGGTCAAGGCCACCTCGCTCATCGGCAAGGGGCTGTACGGCGTTGACATCAAGGTCATCGACGAGCAGCCGGTGATCATCGAGATCAACGACAATCCCTCCATCGAACACGGCATCGAAGACAAGATCATGGGCAACGAGCTGTACCGCATCATCCTGCGCGAGTTCACCAACCGCATCAACAGCAAGCAGCACAAATGAGCGGGCAGGCGGCCCATATAGGTCTCGCCACCCTGGCCGACGTCGATGCCCTGGCCAGCCTCGAGACCAGGCTGTTCTTCACCGACCGCTGCTCGCGGCGCAGCTTCCGGCATCTCATCCGCCGCCAGGCGGTGACCGTCCTCCGTAAAGACGAAGCCGGCGCCATCCTTGGCTACGCCATCCTGCTGGCGCGCCGCAACAGCGGCAAGATGCGTCTCTACTCCTTCGGCATCGTCGAGGAAGCGCGGCGGCAGGGCCTGGCGAAAATCCTGCTCTACCATCTTGAAGAGATGGCCCGCGCCGCCGGCAAGCACACGCTGACCCTCGAGGTCGGCGACGGCAACCTCGCCGCCCTCTCCTTCTACCGCCGGCACGGCTTCACCCAGTACGGCTTTCGCCTCCACTATTACGAGGACGGCGGCCATGCCATCCTCATGAAGAAACCCCTCGCCGAGGTCCCCGAGCCATGATCCATCCCGCCACCAGGGTCGCCCATATCGACAACATCAAGGGCAACGGCGTGGTTGCCACCGCCTTCATCCCCCGCGGCACCATCACCTGGGTCTTCGACGACCTCGACCGCGAGATCCCCATGGAGGCCCTGGCCGCCATGGCCGAGCCCTGCCGCGAGGCGGTGCTCACCTACAGCTACCGCAACCGCCATGGCAACCTGATCTTCTGCTGGGACAACGAACGCTATATCAACCACAGCTTCTTCCCCAACTGCTGCCTCACCCCCTATCGCTTCGAGGTAGCCATCGCCGACATCGCCATCGGCGAGGAATTGACCAACGATTACGGTATGTTCAACATCATCGCCCCCTTCGCCGTGGACAGTGAGGGCAGCGACCGCGACGTCGTCTACCCCGACGACCTCCTGCGCTACAGCGACCGCTGGGACGACATGCTGCGCCAAGTGCTGCCGCTCGTGCCGACCCTGCCGCAAACGCTGCGGCCGCTTTTTGACCAAGAGGAGTGGCGGCGGCTCGTGGCCATGGCCAGGGGGGAAACGGCCATGGCCTCGGTCAGGGAATGCTACTTCAATGACCACCGCTGAGGCTCGCCCCGTCATGCCCACCTCCAGCAGCACCGCGGCGGCAAGCCGCCACTGAACATGAAAGACGACCTCGCCACCCTCGACATCGGCAATCAAGTGCGCACCCTGCGCAATCGCCGAAACCTCACCCTGCAGAACCTCGCCGACCTCACCGGGCTGTCCAAGCCCAACCTGTCGCAGATCGAGAACAACCTGGTCACCCCACCCATCGCCACCCTGCTCAAGATCGCCACCGCCCTGGGGGTGTCGATCGGCTGGTTCTTTCAGGAGAGCGGCCCCGACAGCAGCATGGTGGTGGTGCGCCGCGCCGACCGCTACGGCGTCGCCAAAGGGCCGCACATCTCGCGCATCGGCTACCAGTATGAGCCCCTCGCCTACCCCAAGCTCGACAAGACCATGGAGCCCTTCATCGTCCACATGGAGGAGCGGCCCGCCGAGGCCATCGTCTACAACAACCATCGCGGCGAAGAGTTCCTCTATGTTCTCGCCGGCCGACTGGAGTTTCGCCGTGGCGACGCCACGGTGGTCCTCGAGGAGGGCGACAGTCTCTACTTCGATGCCCTCGTCCCCCACGGTTATCGCGGCCTCGACGGCCCGGCCACTACTCTGGTGGTTATCTACCGGCCAAGCTGAGTGCACCATCCCGAAAACCAGTCCCCGCTGCCGGCGCCTCCCCTTACCGTCGGCGAGGCTCCGCACGTCTCGGGGCCAGCCCGATGCGCCCTCTTTCGCGGGCGGCGGGGCAATAAGCGTGGACGGGGCCAGGAGGAGGCGGTATAGTTGGCCCACATCACCCCGCCGATGCCACCCTTTTCGTCCCCGATCCCCATGTCATCCTTCGCCCTGTCGCAAGTCCTCGTCGGCATCGCCATCTGCTTCGATATCCTCTCCTTCCAGTTCAAGGAGCGGACCAAGATCGTCGCCTGCCTGCTCGTCTCCTGCATCCTCATCGCCCTGCACTTCATGCTCCTCGGCCACTGGACCGCCGTCTGCCTCGGCCTCCTCGCCGCCCTGCGCTTCACCACTTCGCTCTTTTCGACCTCGAAGAAGTTCATGCTGCTCTTCGTCTTGATGACCGTCGTCCTCACCGCCCTGACCTATAACGGCCTGCTCAGCCTGCTCGCCGGCAGCGGCGGCTGTTTCGGCACCATGGCCTCCTTCTGCAGGGAAGACAAGAAGTTACGCCAGCTGATGCTCGTCGGCACCAGTCTGTGGATCATCCATAACGCCCTCGCCGGCTCCCCCGGCGCGGTGCTCATGGAGGCCATCTTCATCGCCAGCAACGTGGTGGGCTACTTCCGCTACTATATCCTCCCGGCGCGGCGGACCCTGGCCTGAGACGGCGGCCGGGGAATGCTGCCCCCACGGGGGGGGGCGACGCCGGTACTCAGCCGAGCGTGGCATGCAGGCAGGAATCGAGCGACAGGAGGCGAGCCAGGCAAGTCTTTTGTCCCGGCGGCACTCAGCGCTGGCGGCGCTGACGGAAGGGGCAGTAGCCGGGTCGGGGGCCGATGGTCGGGTGGTTGCGGCAGGTGGCCGGGCGGCCGGCATAGATGGTGCAACGTCTCTCGATCTGATCGAGGAAGATGCACGAGCCGTCGGCACGGCGGGACAGGGTGAAGGTGGCGCTGCGGGCATGGAAATGCTCGATGAGGCCGCGCCTGGCCAGCTGCCTGGCGAGCAGCCGCGGCTCCTCGTCGCGGCAGAAGTCGTCCAGGAGGCCCATGCCGATGAGGTCGCCAACCTTGACCTCCACCGGCAGGGTGCAGCAGACGGCGTCGCAGTGGCGGCACAGCCTGGCGCGGTACCTGGCCCAGGTGAGGGTGTTGTCGGGATCGGCGTCGTGGCGGGGAAGATCGGACATGACGTGCGGCACAAAGAAAGAAAAACGTAGGTGACGGGCGCCGGGGTTTTACCACCCTGCTGCCGACGGCGCCAGAAAAAAACGATGGATTAACCCATGGACGACGAGAGATTCATCCGCACCCGGCGCCTGCTCGGGGAAGAAGCCTTCCAGCGGCTGCAGTCACGGCTGGTGACGGTGGTCGGTCTTGGCGCCGTCGGCGGCCATGTCGTCGAGGGGCTGGTGCGGGCCGGCATAAGGCGGCTGCGCATCGTCGACTACGACACTGTGCAGCCGAGCAACCTCAACCGCCAGATCTTCGCCCTGGAGAGCACGCTGGGGCGACCCAAGGCGGCCGTGGCGGAGGAACGCATCCACCTCATCAACCCCGCCTGCCAGGTGGAGGCCCTGCAGCTCTTCGCCGCCGAGGAGACCCTCGACGACATCCTCGCCCCGCGGCCCGACCTGCTCATCGACGCCATCGACTCGCTCAACCCGAAGACGCAGCTGCTGCATGGCGCCTATGCGGCCGGCATCGCCACCATCAGCTCCATGGGCGCTGCCTTGCGCACCGACCCTTCGCTGATCCGCAGCGGCGACCTCTTCGCCACCCGCCGCTGCCCGCTGGCCCGCCACCTGCGCAAGCGTCTGCGCCGCCGCGGTGTCGGCGAGGGCATCGACTGTGTCTGGTCGGAAGAGGAGATTGACTTCGAATACCAGCCCCCCGAGGAGGACGAAGGCCAGGGCAACCCCTATGCCGACCGTGGCCGCAAGCGCAACGTCCTCGGCAGCCTGCCCACCATTACCGGCATCTTCGGCCTGACCATCGCCAACATGGCCATCATGCGATTGTCACGGCCTTGAGCGGCGGGTCGGCAAGAAAGCGGCGCAACTCCTCGTCGCTGTAGAAGGCCTTCTCGAAGAAGAGCCCGGCAGCCGGGGCGGTCAGCCCCGGAGGCAACTCCGCTTCCTGACTGAGCAGACCGGGGATATCCTGCGGCGACAGCTCGCCGCGGCCGACGGCGACCAGCACGCCGACCATGCGGCGCACCATGTGCCAGAGGAAATGCGAGCCGACGACGCGCACCGAGAGCAGCTCGTCGTTTTGGAAAACCCCGACGTGGTGCACCAGCACCCGGGTGGACTTCTTCAGCTCCTGGCGCTCGGCGAAGGCGCGAAAGTCGTGCATGCCGGCGAAGAGGAGTGCCGCGCGGCTCATCGCCAGGGCATCGACACCCTCCTGCAGCCACCAGCTGTAGCGCTTGCCGAAGGCCGATTTGGCGGTACGCAGCCGGTAGAGATAACTGCGCGCGACACAGCTGTGGCGGGCATGGAAGTTTTCCTCGACCAGCTCCACCGCCCGCACCGCCATGTCCTTGGGCAGCTCGAGGTTGAAGCGTTGCAGCGCCTCCGCGGCGGGCAGCCGGGAGGCAACCTCGATATGGGCGGCATACTCCAGGGCATGAACGCCGGCGTCGGTGCGGCCGCAGCCCTGGACATCAGTGGGGAGGACGGCGAAGACGCGCTGCGCCGCCTTGAGGAGATCGCCCTGGACGGTGCGGGCATCAGTCTGCTTCTGCCAGCCGCTGAAGTTGCTGCCGTCGTATTCCAGGATGAGGCGGTAGCGGCGTGCTTGCGGGGGACGTTTCATGGGCTCACCGGGGCAGGGGTGGCATACGGGCGATCAAAGCTCGCGCGGGCGAAATACGGGCGGCGAAGATATTTTCTCTTGAGAGCAATGCTCGGCGCACGGTAGCATGATCGGCGCAGGTCGCAAGGGTAAACAGCAGCCGATAGGTAAACAGACCGCCACGTTCCGCGAGGCCGACCGACATGAACCGACTCTTTATCGCCATCTCGCCCCCCGATGACCTGCGCCGCGACATCGCCGAGCTCGCCAGGACGGTGCCTGGAGGGAGGCCGGTGCCTATGGAGCAACTCCATCTCACCCTCAAGTTCCTCGGCGATGTCGAGGGTGGCAGGCAGCTCGACATCGAGGAGGCCCTCGGCCTGGTCTCGCGCCCCCCGTTCGCCCTCTCGCTGTGCGGGGTTGGAGTCTTCCCGCCGCGCGGCATGCCGCGGGTGGTGTGGGCGGGCATCGACCCGGTGGAAGAGCTGACGGCGCTGCGCCGCAACATCGAAAAGGTTCTCATGGATGTGGGCATCCCGCGGGAGAAGCAGAAGTTCGCCCCCCACCTGACCCTGGCCCGCCTCAACGCCCCCAGCCTTGGCCGCCTGCAGAGCTTCCTCGCCGGCAACAGCCTGCTGCGCAGCCCCTCGTTCGCCGTGGATGAGTTCACCCTCTATGCCAGCAGGCTGACCCCGCGCGGGGCCATCCATAGCGAAGTCGCCGTCTACCCTCTTGCCGGGACCCTCTCGGAGAGATAGTCGGGGCTGGAGGCTGCCCGCTGGCAGACCGGCACATCGGCACTGGCCGGGTTCAGCCGATCTCTGAAGAACTCTTCCTTCGCCACAAGACTATAACCTGTCGGCCAGCTCGGTGCCCTCCCTGATGGCCCGCTTGGCATCGATCTCCCCTGCCTTGAGCGCCCCGCCGATGAGGTGGCAGGGCCGGCCAAGCCTGTCCAGGGCCGCCGCCGGGCCGGTCTCGGAGACCTGGCCGGCGCAGAGGACGACATTGTCGACGGCGAGCAGCTGCTCGCGTCCCTCATGGCGGATGCGCAGCCCCTCGTCGACGACCTCCACATACTCGACCCCAGCCATCATCTTCACCCCGTGCCGCTTGAGCAGGGCGCGGTGGATCCAGCCGGTGGTCTTGCCCAGCCCGGCGCCGGGCTTGCCGCTGCTGCGCTGCAGGAGGTAGATGCTGCGGCCGGCCTGTCCGGCCTGCTCATCCTGCAGGCCGCCCTCGCCGCGGTAGTCCATATCGACCCCCCAGGTGGCCATGAACTCGGCCACCGACTGCGGCTCGCGCCGCTCGTGGAGGAGAAAGGCGGCCATGTCAAAGCCAATGCCGCCGGCGCCGATGATCGCCACCCGCCTGCCCACCGGGCGAGCCCCGGAGATGACCTCGGGGTAGCGCAGTACCAGGGCCTTGTCCCCTCCGGGCAGATGGACCTCGCGGGGCGCTACGCCACAGGCGATGACGATCTCGTCGAAGGAGAGCAGCTCCTCGGCCCTTGGGCTCATGCCAAGGCGCAGCGTCACCCCGAGACGTTCCAGCCGCACGCGGTAGTAGCGCAGGGTCTCGGCGAACTCCTCCTTGCCGGGAATGAGCCGGGCGAGGCGAAACTGCCCACCGATATCGCCCTCCTTCTCGAACAGGGTCACCTGGTGGCCGCGCTCGGCGGCAGTGACGGCGCAGGCCAGCCCCGCCGGGCCGGCCCCGACCACCGCCACCGTCCTGGCCCGCTGCGCCATACGCAGGGGGGCGACGGTCTCGCGGCAGGCGCGCGGGTTGACCAGACAGGTCGCGGCGCGGCGCGAGAAGAGGTGATCGAGGCAGGCCTGGTTGCAGGCGATGCAGGTATTGATCTCCTCCGCCCGGCCTGAGGCCGCCTTCTCCACCCAGGATGGGTCGGCGAGAAAGGGCCGGGCCATGCTGATCATGTCGGCACAGCCCTCGGCCAGCACCTTCTCGGCGACCTCCGGGGTGTTGATGCGGTTGGTGGCCACCAGGGGGATGCCCACCTCGCCCATCAGCCGCCTGGTCACCCAGGCGAAGCCGGCCCGTGGCACGGCAGTGGCAATGGTCGGCACCCGGGCCTCATGCCAGCCGATGCCGGTATTGATGATCGTCGCCCCGGCCCGCTCGACTGCCTTGGCCAGGGTCACCACCTCCCCCCAGGTGCTGCCGCCCTTGACCAGGTCGAGCATCGACAGGCGGTAGATGATGATGACCCGCTCGCCCACCGCACGACGCACCGCCGCCACCACCTCTACCGGAAAGCGCATCCGCCCGGCGAAGTCGCCGCCCCACTGGTCCTTGCGCTGGTTGGTCTTTTTGGCGAGGAACTCGTTAATCAGGTAGCCCTCCGAGCCCATGATCTCCACCCCGTCATAGCCGGCTTCCACCGCCAGGGTGGCACAGGCGGCGAAGTCGTCGATGGTGGCGCGGATGGCGCGCTCGCTCAGTTCCCGCGGCTTGAAGCGGTTGATCGGGGCACGGATGGCCGAGGGGGCGACGCAGAGCGGGTGGTAGCCGTAGCGCCCCGAGTGGAGTATCTGCAGGCAAATGCGGCCGCCATTGTCGTGTACCGCGGAAGTCACCAAACGATGTTCGGGCAGTTGCGAGGTTTTCGCAAGACGCAGCGAGAAGGGGGCGATCCAGCCGGCGCGGTTGGGGGCGACACCGCCGGTAACGATCAGGCCGACGCCACCGGCGGCGCGAGCGGCATAAAAGGCGGCCATGCGCGAAAAGCCGTCGCTGTCCTCCTCGAGGCCGGTGTGCATCGAACCCATCAGCACCCGGTTTTTCAGGGTGACAAAGCCAAGATCAAGGGGGGTGAAGAGCTTGGGGTAGGGAGTCTGTGGAGTAATCATGGGAAAGGCTCCTTGGTCGGCCAGGGGCGGCCAATGGCGGCTTTTTCCTTGCCATGCCGCAAGGTCATGCGATAAATGAGAGGTGCCGGCGCCTGCCGGCGATGATCATCTTACGACAGGGAAAGCGAACATGCACTACGAAGGCGATATTTTTCGACCCCCCAGCGAGGCCTCTTCCATCCTCCTCCAGGTGACCACCGGCTGCTCGCACAACAAGTGCACCTTCTGCCGCATGTACAAGCGCAGCCGCTTCTCCATCAAGGACGAGCGGACTATCCTCGCCGATATCGACTACGCATCGCGCCACTTCGGCCATATCGACCGCCTCTTCCTCTGCGACGGCGACGCCCTCATCGTGCCGCAGGAGCGGCTGGTCGCCATCCTCTCCGCTATCCGCCTCAAGCTGCCCTGGGTGACCAGGGTCGGCACCTACGGCAACACCAAGAGCATCCGCATGAAGACCGCGGAGCAACTGCGGCAGCTGCGCCAGCTCGGCCTGGGCATCGTCTATATGGGCCTGGAGTCGGGGGACGACTCGACCCTGAACGCCATCGGCAAGGGCGCCGACGCCAGCCGCATGGTCGACATGGGCCGCAAGGTGCGCCAGGCCGGCATCAAACTGTCGATCACCGTCCTGCTCGGCATCGCCGGACGCGAGCGCTCCCACATCCACGCCCGCGAGACCGGGCGGGTGCTGAGCCTCATCGACCCCGAGTACGTCGGCGCGCTCAGCCTGATGCTCGTCCCGGGCAGCCCGCTTGCCGAAACCCACCAGCGCGGCGAGTTTCCGCTCCTCTCCTCGCGGGAGATGCTTGAAGAACTCGCCCTGATGATTGCCGCCACCGAGCTCAGCGACGGCTACTTCCACGCCAACCACGCCTCCAACTACCTGCCCATCAAGGCCAGGCTGCCCCGCGATAAGGAGGCAACCCTGCGCCTCATCGCCCAGGCTCTCGACGGCAGGGTCGGCCTCAAACCAGAGTACATGCGCGGTCTGTAACCGTCGACAGGTGTCTGTAACGACAAGCCCCCCGCCACCGTTGACGGCGGTCGGGGGGCGAGGTTCCTGTACGTACTGCCAGGCTGCTGCTTAGAAGCGATAGTTCATGCCCACGGTGACGAGGATAGCCGAGGCATCGGTGAACTCGCCATAGGGATAGACGGAATCGGCGCGGACCACTTCGACCTTGCGCGATTCTTTATAGTCGTAGAGCATGGCGACGCCGATATCCATCTTGTCGCTGACCTTGTACTGAGCGCCGATGGAGTAGACCCAGGCGTCGGAATCAGGGAGTTCGAAGTTGATCTTGTCGTCAGGTACCGGGTTTTCGTCGTAGGCGAAGCCGAGCATCAGGTCGAGGCTTTTGGTGACGCCATAGGTGATGCCGATGCGGAAGGCATCGCTGTCTTCCCAATCCTTGGGAACCGCAGGTTCATAGGGATTGCCGGGAATAGCCGGGCTGAAGTTGAAGTCCAGTTCCTCGTACTGCGACCAGAAGGTGCGATCCCAGGTGAGCTCTATGTTGAGGTTCTCGAGAACATCATAGGCCGCCGACATGGCGAACACCGCCGGCGCCGGCACCGACACCTCGGCGTCGAGGGTCATACGTCTGCCGAGCAGGTTGAGCTTGGCCTTGTCGTCGAAATCGAGGTCGACGTTGGAGCGATAGGTGGCGGAGAGATTGAGTTTATCCATGGGCTTTACCGACAAGGCGGCGTTCCAGCCCCACTCCACGGTATCCCCTTCCATCTCGCGGGAGAGCGGGCGGCCAAGACCGCTGGCGTCGCTCTTCACCGTGGCATCGGCATAGAGCATGCGCACACCGCCGGCCACCGAGACCATCTTGGCGAAGCTGTAGGAGACGGTGGGGTTGACCTCGATGACCGCCAGCGAGAACTCCTCCGCGGCCGCTTTGGGATAGGCATCTTTCCAGCGCTTGGAGAGACCGTAGGGCTCGACGATGGACAGGCCGATGCGGGCGCCGCCGAAGGACGGGGAAACCATATGCAGCTGCGGCAGGAGGAAGTGCTCGTCCTCCGACTCCGCATTGAATCTGGCGGAACGGGAATCCTCATAGTCGATGGGAGAGAGGTAGATATAGGTGGCGTCGACCTCGGTATGCCAGGCATCGGCCATCCACGACATGTTGGCGGGGTTGAAGTAGGCGGCATCACCTCTCTGCGCCGAGGCCACGTTGGCACCGGCTTTGGCCGTCGAGTCGACGGACTGCTCGGGGATGCGATACCCCGAGGCCATGGCCGAACCTGCGACGAAGATGGATGACAACGCCAGTACGGAAATCGCTTTTTTCATACCTTTCTCCCTTTTCAGTGGTTGTTTGGCCGCCGCGGCAATCGGCTCAGCACGCCATCTTCTCTTCCCCTCTCTATGTCGCCTGATATTCTACCCTGCCCTCCGCAACGACTGTTCCTTACCCTCTTCTCCACCAAGGCCGCCGCTTTCCTGCGGGCCCTTCCCCCGCAATATGACCTTTACGTTCATGTCAACAAAAAGCCGCAGCATCAATGTGTTTACTCATGTTCGCTCAATAAAACATAACCGCAATGAATGTCAACCATAAATCCCCTTGAGCCCGCGCAAACCCTCGCTACATTCTCGAAAGTCCTGGGTTTGGCCCTCAACTGCCGCTGTCAGCGCAGCTTTTCGATCTCCGCCAGCATCTCCCCCTCCATGGGAACCGCCCGACCGCTGCGGTCGGTGATGACGAAGGTGACCAAGGCGTCGGCGGCCGTTTCGCCGCTGCTTTTGATGAAAATCTCCTGTTTGAGCACGACGCTGCGATTGCCGATCTTCTCGAGCCTGGTGCTGACCACCAGGGTCTCGCCCACCGGCACGGCGCGGCGATAGTTGACATTGATGTTGACCACCAGGAAGATCAGCCCCATGCCCGCCCACTTGCGCAGGTCAATCTTCGATTCGAGATGGGCCCAGCGGTCCTCTTCGAAAAACTCGAGGTAACGGGCATTGTTGACGTGCCCGTAGAAGTCGGCATGGTAGCCGCGCACCTTGATCTCAGTCTTGTACTCCATGTCCTGCCATCCTCCCGAAAAAAGGGCCGAGGGAGAGTCCCCCGGCCCTTGTCGTATTGTCCTGTCGTTCCGCTGACCGGCGCCTGCCCCTATTTGCCGAAGCAGCGCAGGAAGTCCTGCAGGGCCGACGGGTTGTTGGACTTGATCGTACCGCCGAGGAAGTCCTTCATCCCCGGGCGGTAGTTGTCCTGCCAGATGTGCAGGAAGAACTCCACCGAGGTCTTGCAGACGCAATCGGCGTTCTCCACCGCTTTGCCGTCGCTGACCCGGCAGGACTGCCCGTCCACCTCCACCGTCTTCTTGACCTCTCCCAGGGAGAAGTAGAAGCTGATCGGCTTGGACAGGGTGCCGGGACGAAAGTTCTGCGGCAGCCCGGCGAAAATCTCTTCGATCATCGCAGCCCCCTTTCCCTTAGAGGGCCTGGATTTTTTCGGTGAGCAGCGGCACAAACTGCTTGAGGTCGGCCACCACCAGGACATCGGCGACATCGCCGATGGGGGCGTCCTTGTCGGTGTTGATAGCGACGATGAACTCCGACTTCTTCATCCCGGCGAGATGCTGGATGGCCCCGGAGATGCCGCAGGCCACGTAGAGCTTGGGGGCCACCGTCTGCCCGGTGGTGCCCACCTGACGATTGTGCTCCACCCACTCGGCGTCGACCACCGGCCGGCTGGCGCCATATTCACCGCCCAGGGCCTTGGCCAGGGCTGCAACCATGGCGACGTTCTCCGGCTTGCCGATGCCGCGCCCGGCGCTGACGATGACCGAGGCCTTGCCGAGATCGACGCCTCCGGCGGCCGCCTGCTCATAACCGGTGAACTGCACTCTCCCGGCGGCGGCGCCACCGAGCTTCTCCACCGATGGCGTGCCGGCCGGCTCTTCGCTGAGGCCAAAGGCCCCGGCCTGCAGGGTGACCACCGTCTTGGCGGTTTTCGCCTTGACGTCACGGCGCAGCTTGGCGTTGCACACCGGCACCACCGGCAGCCCGTCGGCCAGGCCGACCACCTCCGACACCTGGGCGGCGCCAAGGGCGAAGGCAAGGCGAGGCGCCAGGTCCCAGCCGTAGGAAGAATGGCACAGGGCGATCATGTCCGGGTTTTCCTTGGCCACCACCTCGAGGAGCAACTGTTTGTGGACATCGGGATTGTACTCGCCGCAGGCCTTGGCTTCGGCGAGATAGAGTTTTCCATCGTATTTCGGCAGGGCGCCCTCGTCGCCCACCAGGAACATGACGCTCTCCGCCTGCATCTTGGCGGCAAAGGCCACCAGTTCGTAGGTGCCGCCAAGCACCTTGCCTTCCCTGCTCTCGGCAACAAGCAATATTTTCATCCTATCCACCTCCTAGGAGAGAACCGCGGTTTTTTCTTTGAGAATCTTGATCAGCCGATCGGCCATCTCGCCGAGGTCGCCCTCGAGCACCTGGCCACCCCCCTTCTTCTCGGGGAAGTACATGCGGGCCGTCTCCTGGCGCTTGTCGACCTTGAGCAGATCGGCCACCGGGGTGGAGAGCAGCTCTTTTTTCTTGGCTTTCATGATGTTCGGCAGGGTCGGGTAGCGCGGGGTGTTCATGCCCAGCTGGCAGGTGACCAGTACCGGCGTCTTGACGTTGATACAGGCCTTGACGCCGCCCTCGAGCTCGCGCTTGGCGGTGACCGTGGTGCCGTCGAAGGCGAAGCTGACCACGGTGGAGACGCTCGCCATGCCGAGCATCTCGGCGACGAGGACGCCGACCTGGCCGCTGCCGCGATCCTGCGACTGCATGCCGGTGAAGATGAGGTCGAAATCCTTGCCCCGGGCGAACTCGGCGATAACTCCGGCAACCTCGAAGGGCTCCTTGGCCCAGACCTCATCGTCGGCGATATGGGCGCCACGGTCGCAGCCCATGGCCAGGGCCTTCTTCATGGTCTCCTTGACCTGCTCCGGTCCGATGCACAGTACGGTGACATCGGCGTCCTTGAACTGTTCCTTGACCTGCACCGCCTGCTCGACGGCGTATTCGTCATATTCGTTCATGCGCCAGGCGAGATCGGTTCTGGCGTACCAGAGCCCGGCGGCGTCGAGCTTGAATTTCGATTCCATATCAGGAACCTGCTTGATACAGACGAGTATCTTCATATCTTTCCTCCCGTGTTTAGTGGTGGCAATGACTGGTCACTGGCGGATGCGTTCCGCCAGAATCTCGGCGATATCCTTTGGTTTCAGCTGCTCCTCGACCCCGGCGCCCTTGACGCCGTCCTCGAACATGGTCAGGCAGAAGGGGCAGTTGGAGACGAGCGTCGGGGCGCCGGTGGCGACGGCCATCTGCACCCGCTTGATATTGATGCGCTCGCCGAGCTTCTCCTCGGCGAGGATGCGGCCGCCGCCGGCGCTGCAGCAGAAGGCTTCGGCACGGTTCTTGTCCATTTCCACCAGCTTGCCACCGGCGGCGGCGAGGAGCTGGCGGGGCGCCTCGTAGATGTCGTTATGACGGCCGAGGTAGCAGGAGTCGTGGTAGGTGCAGGCCAGGTCGGCGGCATCGAGCTTGAGCCGACCGGAATCGAGCAGCTCTTTGAGATAGACGGTGTAGGTGACCACCTCGACCTCAAAGCCGAGATCGCGATAGTCCTTGGCCAGCGTGTTGTAGCAGTGAGGGCAGGTGGTGACCACCTTCTTCACCTCATAGCCCTTGATGGTCTCGATATTCTCGTTGGCGAGGCTCTGGTAGAGGTACTCGTTGCCCATCTTGCGCATCGGCTCGCCGCAGCACTTCTCTTCCTTGCCGAGGATGCCGACCTTGACCCCCGCCGCCTGGCAGAGCCGCACGAAGCTCCTGGCCACGGCGATATTGCGCTTGTCGAAGGAGCCGTAGCAGCCGACGAAGTAGAGCACGTCGACCTCGGCGTCTTCGGCGAGGCTCTTGACGCCGAGCTCTCCCGCCCAGTCGCCGCGCTCGGCGTAGCCGATGCCCAGGGGATTGCCGTTGACTTCGGTGGCCTCCATGGCGGTCATCACCTCGTCGCCGGGGAACTCGCCCTCCATGAGTACCATGGAACGACGCAGCTCGATGATCTTGCCGACATGCTCGATGCCGGCCGGGCAGATTTCCTGACAGGCGCGGCAGGTGGTGCAGGCCCACAGCACATCCTTGCTTATGGTGTCGATGAGGTTGGCCTCGGGGTTGGTGAAGGCGACTTCGCCGATCTGGTTGACGAGCTTCATCGGCGACAGCGGCTTACCGGTGTTGTAGGCCGGGCAGCGGTCCTGGCAGCGCTTGCACAGGGTGCAGGCATCGGCATCGAAGATGTCCTTCCAGGTCAGTTCCTTGATAGAGGTGGCACCGAAGCTCTCGCTGTCCTCGTTTTCCAGGTCGAGGCTGACCAGCTTGCCCTTGGGGCCGAGGTCGGAGAAGAAGTAGTTGCTGCTGGTGGAGAGGATATGGCGGAACTTGGTCAGCGGGATGAGGATGAAAAAGCCCATGACGAGAAGGAGATGGAACCACCAGGTGAGCTTGTGCAGCAGGCGCAGCCCGCCCTCGCCGACGCCGGAGAGGAGGTTGGCCACCGCCAGTCCCACCGGCGACCACGGGGCGAGCTCGGTGCCCAGCTCGGTGACCGCCATCCGCGCCCCTTCGATGACGAAGCCGGTGAGGAGGATGGTAAAGAGCAGACCGTGCATGATGGCGTCGTCGCGCTTCGTCTCGAGCCCCTCGGGAGGAAAGAAGTAACGCCGCAGCAGCAGTCCGGCGAGCATGACGATGCAGACCAAACCGGCGAGGTCGAGGGTCACCGAAAAGAGCTTGTAGAAGGTGCCGGTGAGAAACTTGACGTCAAAGAGCAGGTCGGTGAAATCGGCCTGGATGACGATCAGGGTGGTGCCAATGAAGAGAAGGAAGAAGCCCCAGAAAAAGAAGCCGTGCAGCAGGCCGGGCCAGGGAACGCGGGTGACCTTCTTCTGCAGGAGGACGTTCTCCAGCGCCACTGTCAGCCGCCGCTGCCACTGGTCGAAACGGTTGAGCGGCAGGCCCTGGCGGTAGATGGCAACCCTGGCCAGGGCCCCTTTGACGAGGAGGCCGATGGCGATGATCGCCAAGAGATACATAGGCACCAAGGTCAAGGCGCCGTGTCCGACGTTCCAATAGATTTCCCGGGTAAATTCCATGGCCTTCTCCACTCGCTGAAACTTCTTCGCAGCATGCTGCCGCCTTTGGCCTGCGGCCTGTCCACGGTCACCGGCGGCAGCCGTTTCTTGCGCACCCCGCAGCGCATCCTGACGGCGCGCCACAGGGCGCCACAGGCCGGGTCACGGAGTTTTCATCCTCACTTTTATAAAATTTGTTTACGTAAAGGTCAAGATATTTTCACGGCCCTTTTGCTCCCCCGCCAATAGCAAACAATACAGGCCGATAATCTTGTTTTTTCATTTGACAGGGCGCGGATCAACGTGATACCTTCGGACCAAAGCATTACGTAAAGGTAAACAGGATAGCCGACACGGATGCAGCCCCGCATATCACCGCCAAGGAAGAGCAGCATGAGCAAGACTGAGTTGAAGCCGGTGCAGATCGGCGAACTGGCCAAGGCCCTCGATATCACCACCAGGACTATACGCTATTATGAGGAGATAGGGCTGATGGGCAAGACCGAGCGCCTCGGTGGCGGCACGCGCACCTACAGCAAGGAGGAAGTGCTGCGCCTCAGATTCATCCTCAAGCTCAAGACCCTGGGCATCTCCCTCAAGGAGATGAAGGAACTCTCCGACATCTTCGACATCCACGAGAACGACTTCACCAAAATCACCCCCAAGCTCATCGAGATCCTCGACAGCCATATCGCCAAGGTCGACGAGAAGATGGCCAACCTCTCCTCACTGCGCAAAGACATCGTTGATTACCGCGTCCGCATGACCGATTTCCTTACCCACCACGACCGGGAGTGACCGTTCACCCCTCCTTCTTCTTCTCGTAAGCGACCAACACCCTTCCTAAGAGCGAGGCGCCGAGAATGACCACCATGCCGGCCAGTACCTGCGGAGCCACCTGCTCGCCGTGAATGACGGCAACGAGGAGTACCGCCAAGGGTGGCGTCAGGTAGCTGAGAAAGCCGATAATCACCACGTTCCCGCCCACCATCGCCCTGTTCCATAAAAAGAACGACAACCCGAGCGGCACGCAGCCTAGATACAGGGCGGAGAGCAGGGCGGGTATCGACGGCAGCGGGTGAGGCAGGGTGGCGACGAAGAGCAGGCCGGAAAGCAGTGCCGCGTAGAGGGCGAAGGCGGTCATCGGCTCCTCGGCAAGCCGCAGGCGCGACAGGGCCACGGAAAAACTCGACCAGACCAGCCCGCACAGCAGGGCCAGCAGATAGCCCTGGAGATGGCCCATGGTAAAGCTCAGCTCCTTGCCGGCGCCAATGACCAGGCCGGCCCCGAAGAGGCCCAGCAACGCGGTGGCGACGATGGAGAGCCGCAACTTCCTGAAGAGCAGCCACGAAGAGAAGACGACGATCCAGAACGACCAGGTGGTGGCGAGGATGGCCCCTTCCGCCAGCGGGGCGCGATTGAGGGCGAGGTAATAGACATAGTGATAAATGAAGATGCCCCACACCCCGAGAAGCGAGACTTTCAGGCTGGGGAAGCTGACCGCGACGCGGCGGGTGAGCAGCACGTCCTGGAGGTAGAGGAAGCTGGCGGCGGCAGTGAAGCTGTAGAACATCAGCTCCTCGGTGGACAGTTCCTTGAGACCGGATCCGGTGGCGGCCGGGAGGCTGGCCCAGCAGAGGATGGCTCCCAGGGCGTAGAGATAGTGCTTCATGGCAGGCGTGGGCCGGGAAAGAGTTGTGGCTAGATGGTGACGGCGACCTTCACCACCACCTTGTGCAGAATGTCATGGGAGATGAGGGGCAGGTGGCCGTCCTCGGGGAAGAAGACGGCGAACATCCCCGGCCCCACCGTTACCCAGGAGAGCGGCGGGTCGCCGAAGAAGGTGATATCGTCCTCGGCATCGTAGGGGATGGCCGTCTGACGGCACAGGGGCAGCGGCCGCCAGCCCATGTCGTCACTGCCCGAGAGCACCAGCTGGATATCGATATAGCGGCGGTGCACCTCGAGCTGCGCCTCGTCACGACGGCGGCCCCGCTCCCGCGAGACGATGGCGAAGACGCGCTCGCCGTCAATGGGGTAACGGCCGTCGGCCAGCTGGGAGAGGCCTGGTTTGGCAAGAAAGGCGAAGGCGGCGGGAAAGCCGCCGTGAAGGGCATGGTACCGGTCGGCATGGACGAGAAGGTCGCAGATCATGACTTACCTCAAGGATCGAAGGCGGTCGCCAGGCGACCGCAGGAGAGCTGAGGTTTACCAATGCCCGCGGCTTTTCTCAAAGCATTTTTTCACCCCTCCGCGGAGGGGCGGCGCGAGGGCCTCGACGCCTCGCTCCCTGCCATCAGGTGAACATGTTGATGCGGCACTCCGCGGCCTCTTTGAGGAATTCCTCGGCGGTCATCACCGTTACCCCGTCGAGCAGCTCGTCTTTCTTGATCTTCATCATCTCCATGGTCATATGGCAGGCGACGAACTTGACGCCCTCGAGCATGCACAGCTCGATCATCGTCGGAATATCCGGGATATTGGCCTGCTCGACCTGCTTGCGCATCATCGACGAGGCCATCTGCGGCATGCCGGGGATGGCGCCGAGGGGGCCCGGCGGATAGAACTTGAGCTGCTCCGCTCCACCCTTCTTGATCACTTCAAGCCCGAAGAAGGTGAAAAAGACCGTGGCCTCGTGGCCAAGGCGAACGCTGTTCAGGGCAAGAACCAGGGATGGGTAGGCCCCGTCCAGGGTGCCGCGGGAACATATAAATTGGTACCTGTTTTTCTCTCCAGCCATGGCGACCTCCTTTTATTGTTCACAGTATGAACTTTATAGACAAAAAACCCCCCCTCACACAAACAGCTCCCGTACCGCCTCCATCGCCCGGCGTAGCTGCGACAGGGTATTGAGCAGCTGGGCGCGCTGCTCCGGCGGAAACTCCTCGACAACCTTGAGATGCAGAACCTGCCGCAGTTCGAGGATCTGCCCCACCAGCCGCTCGCC
Organism: uncultured Desulfobacterales bacterium; assembly: GCA_937915545.1. Classification (GTDB taxonomy): domain Bacteria; phylum Desulfobacterota; class Desulfobulbia; order Desulfobulbales; family Desulfocapsaceae; genus Desulforhopalus_A. The sequence continues at coordinate 321,422 of CALGIJ010000019.1, read as the reverse complement.
TTCGGCAGTGAGCTTGAGCAGCTTGATGCGCGAGTCCTCCGGGTCGTCGCTTTTCTCAAGGAGGTTCTTGCGCATCAGCCCATCGACCAGGGTGGTCACCCGGCTCTTGGCGACGTTCATGCGCCCTGCCAGCCCCTTGGCAGTGAGATAGCGCTCGCCGCGGAAGTGCAGCAGGCAGCGCATCTCCGCCTCGGGCAGACCGAAACGCTCGCTCTGATAGTGCATGCGCTCCTGGCAGCACTGGAAGAGTCCTTCTACCAGTTCCTGCAGGTCGGCACTGTGACGCTCGATGGCGGTATGGCGACTCTCTTTTTTGTTCATACTGTGAACTTTAATCGCGGAACCCGCGTCCGTCAAGGCAATTTTTTCCCGCCTGCCGTGTGTTCTCAATCCTTGCCATGCTCCCGAAAGAAAACGGGCGCCTCGGACCGTCGCGAAGTCCGAGGCGCCACGCCAAGGCGGGGAAACAAGCCTGCCCCCACCCTATTCTTTCTCCCCCGTCCCGGCCGCAGCACCGCTGTGGGGGTCTCTCCTTTCTATCCCAGACCGACGAAGCGGCGCAGCCTTTTGCCGATCTCATGGCCAACGAAGGGCAGCAGACGCCCTTTCTCGCGCAGGATCTGCTTGAACAAGGCCTGTTTGTCGGCCGGCGGCACGGGAGTCCCGGGGACCGCCAGCAGGGAAAGCGAATTGCTCGGGCAGGCATCGATGCAGGCACCGCAGCCGAGGCAGTGCCCGGCCAGTACTTCGACCTGCCGGCCTGGGCCGGCCTCGCCGACGAGCTGCAGGGCGTCGACATTGCAGGCCTTGACGCACAGGCCACAGCCTTTGCAGGTCTCCGCCGCCACGCGCAGGGTGAAGCCGGTCCGCGCCACCCCTTGCGGAAAGCCCTGGCGCACGCCGCCGAGCAGCTCGCAGCAGCAGGAGCAGCAGTTGCAGATGAACGACGGCTTGTTGCGGATATTGTCGGTAACATGGGTCAGGCGCAGCGCCCGCGCCCGATCGAGTACCGCCAGGAGCTCCTCGCGGCTGCGCTCTTCGGCGAAGCCACGGCGCACCATGAAGCGCGCCGCCGAGCCCAATGAGATGCAGATGCCTTCCACCGGCGCGCCCTTGTCGCAACGCTGTTGCAGATGCTCCTTCTTATGGCGGCAGTAGCACATGCCCACCGCCCCGTAGCTGGCGGCGCGGACGATCTCCCGCGCCCGCTCGTAGGTCTCCGCCCGCGAGTCGACCGGGATGTGTTCCTCGTAGACCAGGGAACGGGTCAAAGGGGTCTTGGCGCCGAAGAACTCCTGCCCCATGTTCTTATCGGGGTCGCCATAGAGGTAGTCGTGCATGAGCTGCGCCAGTTCCTCCACCGGCAGGTCCTGACGGCGCTTCATGAAGCTCAGCTCGAAAAAGCCGATCAGCCCGGGAAGAAGCAGGTAATAGGTCTTGCCGCCGTAGGTGGAGTCGAAGACCAGGCCCTTGTCGGCCATGGTCTCGAGCCGCGCCCGCAGCCGCTCCCCTTCCCAGCCGGTGGCGCGGACCAGCTCGGGAAGGGTCGCCTCGGTGAGCGGAAAACGCGAGGCGATATATGCCTCCTCCTCGGAGAAGAGGATGGCGAGGATGCGACGCAGCGTGTCGCTGTCGGGCAGGCCGATGGGGTACTTGTTGAGACGGTCGATAAGCGGGACGATATCCTCGCGGCCCTGTGCATGATGCCCCATCGCGTTCCTCCTTGCCCTGCTCCTACTCGTTCATCACGTAGCGGTCGCGGTGGCCGAAAACCACCTCCCAGACCCTCCGCCAGCCCTCGTCGTCCGCCACCGGTTTGCGCAGCATCTGGCGGAAGATCTCCTCCTGGGCCGGGCTGTTCTCCTGGCCGATGATCATGCGCAAGGCCTGGGCCGAGAAATCCTTGACGAGGAAGGTGAAGATCTGCTCGACGATATCGCCGTCAACCCCGTAGAGTCTGGCGTTCTCCAGCACCAGCTGGGCGTAGACGGCCAGGGTGAAGAGCTCGCCGGCTGCCAGCATGTAGTCGATATTGGCGGCCTGCTCGCGGCTCGGCGGGGCGGTGATGAGAAGGCTGCGGAACAAAGCGACCTGCTCGGCGAAGACCTTGACGTTGGGCGAGTCCACCCCGCGGTAGGCGAGGCGGTAGTCGGGGAAGCGTACCGAGGCCAGCTTGCCGGTCTTCTGCGTAAAGAGGTAGCCGTCGTCGGCGGGACGGCTCATTTGCCCGACCTCCTCGTAGGGCTGCGGATCGAAGAAGTAGTTGCGCACGAACTTGATGATCAGCGCCATGTTGACATGCTCGGTGCCCTCCAGCTTGGGCAGCATGCCGATATCGCGGATGGCCATCTCGAAATAGGTGTCCTGCTCGAAGCCCTTGGCGGCGATGATCTCATGCAGCAGGGCCACCACCTTCTCACCCTGGCCGGTGACCTTCATCTTGACGATGGGGTTGAAGAGCAGGTAGCGCCGGTCGTCGTCGCCAGCGGCGCGCAGGTAATCGGCGGAGCGGTAAGCGACCAGCTTCATGGCGATCAGCCGCACGTAGCTCTCCGCCAGCAGCTTGCGCACATGGGGGAAATCGGTGACCTGGCGGCCATAGAGGTTTCTTGCCGCGGCATGGTTGAGGGCCTCGTAGAAGCAGTGGGTGGCGATGCCGATGGAGGCGCAGCCGAGCTCGAACTTGCCGATGTTGATGGTATTCAGGGAGGAGTTCCAGGCATGGTCGCCGCGCGACAGGATATCCCCCTCGCCTACCGGGTAGTCATCCAGGCGGTATTCGGCGACATAGGCCTGGCGCACCCCGGAGGTGTCGATCTTTTTAACGCATTGATACTTCTCGTGGCGCGGGTCGACGACGAAGAAGACGTACTCGCCACTGCCGGCGATCTTGCCGAAGGTCGACACCAGGGCGGCGCAATTGCCGTTGCCGATATAGTACTTCGCGCCGCGGGCGAGGTAGCCGCCCCCCGGCTGCGGCACCAGGGTCATCTCGGTGGAGTAGAGATCGGCGCCGTGGGTCCGCTCGGAGAGGCCGAAGGCGAACACCCCGCCTTCATCGAGGAGCTTGGCGGCGCGCCGCTTGACCTCTTCGTTCTCCCCCATCCAGATCGGCCCGAGGCCAAGGATGGTCACCTGCCAGGCGTACCAGTAGCACAGACCATAAAATGCTAGAACCTCGTTGAACTCGCTGATACGCCACATATCCCAGCGACCGCCGCCGGCGCTGTAGGCGGAAGGGGTGAGGAAGTGGGCGAAGACTTTCTCCTCCTTGATGAAAGTGAGGAAATCCTCGTACCACACCATGGCCTGGTCGTCGGCCTTGATGCGCGCCAAGCCCTTGGTCTCGAAAAAGTCGATGGTTTTCAACACCAGACGGTGGGTTTCTTCGTCGCAGAAGACGCGGCTGTAGTTCTTCGGGTTGAGCAGTTGCATGGACATCCCCCTGTTATCGTTCGTTATCGGCCAATCAGGCGATGGCCCTGCCGACCTTGTGGCCCTGATGGGTGGCTTCGAACACCGTTGCCGGCTGCAGTACATCCCCCGCCGCCTCGTACCCTATCCCCAGTTCCTCCGCCGCCTGCCGCAGCGAGGGTGCCGAGCGGGTGCCCACCGCCAGCACCACCGTGTCGGCCTCGATCTCACAGCGCTCGCCCTGCCGTTCGACAACGACAGCGGCGGCGCCGATCCCCACGACCCTGGTGCCGGTCAGGGCGCGGATCCCGGTGCGGCCGAGGTCCTGGAGCATGCCCCAGCGGGTCGACTTGCCGAAGTTGACGCCAAGGTTGTCGGCCATTTCCACCAGAGTCACCTCCTTGCTGCCGCTGGTCGCCAGCTGGTAGAGCTTCTCGGGAGCGACGGCATTGTTGACGAGGAGAAACTTGAGCTCTTCGCCGGACAGCGTGCCGATCTCGGCGAGGAACAGAGCCGTCTCCACCCCCACCGCGTTGCCGCCGATGACGGTCACCCGCCGACCCACGGCAACCTTCCCGGCCAGGACGTCCCAGGCCTGCACCACCTGCGGGCCGTCGACCCCAGGCAGGGGCGGCGTGACCGGCACACCGCCGCAGGCATCGATCACCACCTCTGGCCGTTCGGCGGCGAGCAGGCCGCCATCGACCGCCGTGGCCAATACCACCCGCACCCCGCAGGCCGCCACCCGCCTGGCGAGGTCGTCGGCGAGGAGCCGGAACTCGCTGCGCCCCGGAGGCGCCCCGGCGAGGTGAAGCTGACCGCCGAGACGCAGGTCACGTTCGTAGAGGGTCACCTGGTGGCCACGCTCGGCGGCGGCGATGGCCGCCGCCATGCCCGCCGCCCCGCCACCTACCACCATCACCTTTTTGGGGCTGGCGACCTTGTCGACCCGCTCTTCGCACTCGTGGCCGGCCCGCGGGTTGCACAGGCATTCCACCGGCTTCATCTTGAAGAGATGGTCGAAACAGCCCTGGCCGCAGGCCACACAGTGGACAATCTCCTGCTCGCGGCCGCCGCGCGCCTTCTCGGGAAAATAGGGGTCGGCGATGAGAGCGCGGCCGATGGCCACCATGTCGCAGAAGCCTTCCTCGAGGAGCAGCCGCGCCACCTTGGGGTCGTTGATGCGATGGCTGGCGATGACCGGGACCTCCACCCGCCGCCTGATGTCGCGGGCGAGGTAGGCGAAGACGCCACGCGGCACCTGGGTGACGATCTGCGGCACCTGGGCCTCGTGCCAGCCGACATTGACGCACAGGGCGTCAACCCCGGCCGCGGCCAGCTTCTCGGCGAAGGCCAGCTGCTCGTCGGGCCCGATGCCGCCGGACATGAAGTCGTTGCCGTTGAGGCGCACCATGATGGGGAAGTCGGCGCCCACCTCGCGGCGCACGGCGTCGATCACCTCGAGGCCGAAGCGCATGCGGTTGGCAAGATCGCCGCCATACTCGTCACTGCGCTTGTTGGTCAGCGGCGAGAGGAACTCGCTGATCAGGTAGCCGGTTCCAGCGAGGATCTCCACCATGTCGAAACCCGCCTGACGTACCCGCCCGGCCGCCTCGGCGAAGCGGCGCACGGTGGCCTCGATACCGGCGATGCTCAGCTCCTCGGGGATCTCGCGGGTCAGCCGGCTGGCTACCGCCGAGGGCGCCACCGGCTTTCGTCCGCCGAGAAACATCGACGAATTGTAGCGCCCGGCGTGGTTAAGCTGCACCGTCGCCCGGGCCCCTCCGTCGTGGATGGCGCGGGCCAGGTTGGTCAAGCCGGGCAGGAACTCGTCGCTATGGGCGCCGATGTTGGCGGGAGTGCCGGAGACCTCGTCGACGGTGGCGTAGCCGACGCTGATCAGCCCGGCACCGCCCAGGGCGCGCTCGCGGTAGAACTCGATGAGCCGCTCGCTGATCTGATGGTTGCGGCACATATTGAGGTGCATCGCCGGCATGAAGATGCGGTTCTTGACGATCACCGAACCGATGGCGATGGGGGCGAAGAGGATGTCGGGAGAAGACATGGATGCTCCTTCAGCGCCCCACGGCGCTGTGGAAGAGGTCTTCGACACGGGCGAAGAGGCCGATATTGGTCAGCGCCTGGCGCAGGAGCTGCGGCTGACGGAGGAGATCCTGCATGAAGACCACCTCCGATGCCTTGAGAAACAGGGTGAAGACATCCCGCACCGCGTCGCCGAGGAGCCGCTGCAGTAGGACCATGAGGTTGTCCTCCGCCTCGCACGACTTGAGGCTTTCGACGCGCTGCAGGAGCTTGGTGATGTAGAAGAGCAGCGTCTCCTCAACACCCTCGACCCGCTGGCGGTGGCCGGGGAGAATGTGCAGGCCGCTCAGCGCGGCGAGCTTCTCGATGGTCCCGCAGTAGGCCTGGTAGGTATTGAAACGGCCGCCCTTTTCGAGGTCGACGTCGAGCAGCGGCACCTGAAAGATACCGCGCAGCAGAGTGTCGCCGGTAACCGCCCAGCCCTCGCCCTTGTAGACCATATCGCTCTGCGAGTGGCCGGGGCAGGGGATGGCCTCTATGCCGAGAGCGGCGGGGAGATCCTCCTCCACCGCCCGGTATCGCTTCGGGAAGGTGGGAAAAAGCGCCCCGCTGCTGAAGATGCGACGCAGCTCGGCCAGGGCCTCAGCCCTGAAATTCAGGCCGGCGAGGAGTTGTTCGAGGTCGCCCAGGCGCTGTTCGTGGGTCTCGATCTTGAGACAGTCGCGGTAAGGCAGGTACACCACCGCCTCGGTCTCCTCCTCCAGCCAGGAAGCGAGCCCATAGTGGTCGATATGGCAGTGGGTGACCACGACATGACGCAGCCGCGCCAGGTCGAGGTTCCGGCGTAGGTAGCGGCGTGCCTCTTCCGTCGGCGGTCCGGTGTCGAACAGCACCAGTTCCCCGGCGAGTTCCGCCGAGTAGCAGTGCACCGCACCGACCATGTAGGGGGTGTCGACTGTATGCTGAACGAGACCGCTCATGGCAGAAATAGGGGAAGGGCCCCTGTGGCCGGCACCCGCTGCGGGGGCGCCGGCCACAGGGGAACGGGGGACTAGAAGATGTACTTCTCCGCCTCGCAGGCGGCTTTGGCCAGGGCGCGCTTGGAGGCGAGCAGGCCGGTGGCGTCGTACTTGCCGAAACGTCGTACGCCGGAGAGGATCATGTTGAGGGTGTCGCCCTCCTCGACATAGAAGGCGGCCTTGCGGGCGGCCGAAGTCACATTCTCGGCGGCCTCGAAGGCGAAGACCTGCACCGCCGCCAGCAGCTGCTCGCGCTTGGCCTCGCTCATCTTGGCGATGGTCTTCTCGGCGCGCAGCACGGTGCTCTCGAGGGCGAAAATCTGGATGGCGATGTCCGCCGCGGCGAGGAGAATCTCCTGCTCGTTGGCGAGCTTGTCCATAAACTTCTGCACGCCGGCGCCGGCGAGGATGAGGAACAAGGTCTTGAGGTTCTTGAGCAGGGTTTTTTCCTTGATGAAGGGAATGCTGTCGTCCAGTTCCTCAAAGCTCGGGGTCATCAGCGACTCGAAGGCCTTCATCGCCTCGCGCTGCAGGGGCAACTCGCCCTTCATGGCCTTGCGCAGGATCATGCCGGGGATGAGCAGCCGGTTGATCTCGTTGGTGCCCTCGAAGATGCGGTTGATGCGCTCGTCACGGTAGAAACGCTCCGCCGGGTATTCGGCGCAGAAACCATAGCCGCCATGGATCTGCAGTACCTCGTCGACGGTGCGGGCCAGCACCTCGCTGCAGAAGACCTTGGCGATGCCGCACTCGGGAGCATACTCCTCGATGCCCTTGAGGTATTCCTCGTAGTAGTTGTCGACGCCTTTGTCGATGGTGGCCAGCTTGGTGTCGAGCAGGCCGGCGAGGCGGTAGACCAGCGACTCGGAGGCATAGATATTGGCGGTAAGGTCGGCGATCTTCTCGCCGATGGCGCCGAAGCGGCTGATCGGGGTATTGAACTGCTTGCGCTCGTTGGCGTACTTGATGCCCGCGGCCAGGGCCATCTTCGAGGCGCCGCAGACGCCGGCACCGAGCTTGAAGCGGCCGATATTGAGGACGTTGAAGGCGATCTTGTGTCCCTTGCCCTTTTCACCGAGGAGGTTCTCCACCGGGACCTGGCAGTTGTCGAGGATGATCTGCGTGGTGGAGGAACCCTTGATGCCCAGTTTCTTCTCCTCGGCGCCGACGATCAGGCCGGGGAAGCTCTTCTCCACCAGGAAGGCGGTGAAGTGCTGCTTGTCGATCTTGGCGAACACCGTATAGAGCTCGGCGAAGCCGCCGTTGGTGATGAACTGCTTGGTGCCGTTGAGGATATAGTGCTTGCCGTCCTCGGAGAGGACCGCCGTCGCCTGGGCGCCGAGGGCGTCACTGCCCGAGCCCGGCTCGGTGAGGCAATAGGCGGCGCACCACTCGCCGGAGGTGATCTTGCCTAAGTATTTCTCCTTCTGCTCCGGTGTGCCGTAGTAGATGAGCGGCAGGGTGCCGATGCCGGAGTGGGCCGAGTAGGCCACCGAGAAGGATCCGCCGTAGCTCATCTTCTCGCTGACCAGCATGGTCGAGGCCTTGTCCAGCTCGAGGCCGCCGAACTCTTCGGGAGCGTCCATCATCAACAGGCCGAGCTCGCCGCACTTCTTCATGCCCTCGACCACCAGATCGAAGTTCTGCTTGTCGATCTCCTCGATCTTGGGAACGATCTCGGTATTGATGAACTGCTCCACCGTCTCGCCCATCTGGCGCTGCTCGTCGGTGAAGTCCTCGGGGGAGAAGACGTCGTTGCAGGGGGTCTCGGCGACCAGGAACTCGCCACCTTTCAGGATATTCTGTGCCATTATCGTTACCTCGCGGGTTGGTGAAGTTGTCGTTGTCTACAGTCGTTCGAAGATGCCGGCGGCGCCCATGCCGCCACCGATGCACATGGAGACCATGCCATAGCGCAGCTTGCGGCGCCCCATCTCGTGGAGCAGGGTGGCGGTGAGCTTGGCCCCGGTGCAGCCCAGGGGATGGCCGAGGGCGATGGCCCCACCGTTGACGTTGATGATCTCGGGGTTGAGCCCCAGGGTCTTGATCACCGCCAGGGCCTGGGCGGCAAAGGCCTCGTTGAGCTCGATCAGCTGCAGATCCTCCTGCTTCAGCCCGGCCAGCTTAAGGGCGGCGGGAATGGCATGGATCGGCCCGATGCCCATCACTTCCGGGGCACAGCCCTTGACGGCGAAGGAGAGGAAGCGGGCCATGGGGGTCTTGCCGATTCGCTCCAGATAGTCCTCGGAAACCACCATCGATACAGCGGCTCCGTCGGTGAGCTGCGAGGAGTTGCCGGCAGTGACCGGCCCGCCGACCTTAAAGGCCGGCTTGACCTTGGCCAGGCTCTCCAGGGTGGTGCCCTCGCGGACGCCGTCGTCGACCGTCACCAGTTCCTTGGTGCGCTTGACCTTGCCGCCGACAATGGCTGTTTTCTCGATCTCCACCGGGATGATCTCGTCGGTAAAGCGGCCGGCGGCGATGGCGGCTGCCGCCTTGGCGTTGCTGGCGACGGCGAAGTTGTCCATGGCCAGGCGGTCGATGCCGTAACGCTCGGCGACCAGCTCGGCGGTGACGCCCATGGAGGCGAAGGCCTCCGGCCAGTTGACCATCATACCCGGGTTGGCGCTGTACTTGAGGCCGCCCATGGGCACGCAGGACATCGACTCGACACCGCCGGCGATGATGCAGTCGGCGAAGCCGCACATCACCCGCTCGGCGGCCATGGCAATGGTCTGCAGGCCGGAGGAGCAGAAGCGATTGACGGTCTGTCCGGCCACTTCCACCGGCAGGCCCGCTTTCATCGCCGCCACCCGGCCAACGTTCATACCCTGCTCGGCCTCGGGAAAGGCGCAGCCGAGGTAGACATCTTCAATGGTCATGGCATCGACGCCGGTGCGCTCCACCAGTCCTTTGATGGCCAGGGCCGCCAGGTCGTCCGGCCGCATGTCCTTCAACTTGCCCTTGTTGGCCCGGCAACCGGGAGTACGGTAGCTTGCAAGAATATACGCTTTTTTCATATCGGTTCTCCCTTATGGGTAATGCGTGTCAATTACGCAGCGGTTTGCCGGTCTTGAGCATATGCTGGATGCGCTCGGCGGTCTTCTTGTTGCCGCACAGCTTGAGGAAGCCCTCACGCTCGAGCTGCAGCAGGTAGTCCTCGCTGATCAGGGTGCCGGGGTTGACATCGCCGCCGCACATCACCGAGGCGATGATGCCGCCCATCTCCGCCTCGTAGGCGGTGATGAAGTTGCCCATCTGCATGTTCCACAGCTGGCTCTTGATGGCCGCGGCGGTGCCCCGGCCGGGCGCCGGCAGGTCGACCGCCGGCTGCTTCGGGCGGTAGTTGACCGCCAGGGCGAGCACTTTCTGCTTGGCGTCGCCGATGAGGCGGTCTATGTCCATGCTGATGGCGTCGCCGTTGCGCATATAGCCCATGGGGAAGAGCTCAGCGGCACCCATCGACACCTTGGCCATGGCGATCTGCTGGAAGTTCTTGATGATAAAGGGCTGCGGGTCGGTGTTGAACTGCTGCGCCAGCTGGATGGCGCGCAGCGACATTTCCTTGGTGCCGCCACCGCCGGGGAGCAGGCCGACGCCGATCTCCACCAGGCCCATATAGGTCTCGGCGTAGGCATTGATGGCATCGGCATGGAGGCAGAACTCGGCGCCGCCGCCCAGCGCCATGGCAAAGGGCGCCGCCACCACTGGCACCTTGGCGTATTTCACCGCCATGGTCGCCTTCTGGAAGGCCTTGAGCACCATGTGCACGTCGTCATAGGCACCCTCGGCCATGGCCACGGCGAGCATCATCAGGTTGGCACCCACCGAGAAATTAACCCCCTGGTTGCCGATGACCAGGCCGACGCCCTCTTCCTCGGCGCGCTTGATGGCCTTGTGGGTCATGGCGAGGATGTCGCCGCTGATGGAGTTCATCTTCGAGTGGAACTGGAAGCAGAAGACGCCGTCACCAAGGTCGAGGATGGAGCTGGAGGCGTTCTTCTCCACCACCTTGCCCGCCTTCTTGAGGATCTCCAGGCGCACTTCGCCGGGCTTGACCGGCACCGCCTTGTAGCTCTTGTCGAGCAGGTCGTAGTACTCCTTGCCCCCCGCTTCGTTGAAGCGGTAGAAGGAGGTGATCTCCTTGAGGCAGGCCGGCACCTTGACCCCATCCTTTGCGGCGCGGGCGACGAAGTCGGCGACGCCGATGGCGTCGAACATCTCGAAGGGGCCGATCTCCCAGTTGAAGCCCCAGCGCATGGCGTTGTCGACGTTGACGATGTCGTCGGCGATCTCGGGGATGCGGTTGACCGCATAGATGAGGGTGTCGCGAATGCTCTTCCAGGCGAACTCGGCGCCTTTGTCGCTGCCGGCAACGACCATCTTCACCTTCTGGCCGGGGCTGTCGACCTGCTTGACGTTCTGTACCGAGGCGAACTTCGGCTTGGCCAGGGGCTTGTAGTCGCCGCTGCTGTAATCGTAATAGAAGAGGTTCTTCTTGCCGCCGACCGTCTCCTTCTTATAGAAGCCGCCGCCGCTCTTGTTGCCGAGCAACCCGCCGTCGATCATCTTTTTCATGAAGTCGGGCATCTTGAAGACATGGCGTTCCTCGTCGTCAGGCAGCAGCTCGTAGGAGTTGGTGCCGACATGGCCAAGGGTATCGAGGCCCACCAGATCGGCGGTGCGGAAGGCGGCACTCTTCGGGCGGGCGGTGGCCGGGCCGGCGACGGAGTCGACCTCCTCGACGGTCATGCCCAGGGCGACCATGTGTTCGATACCCTTGTAGATGGCATAGGTGCCAATGCGGTTGGCGATGAAGTTGGTGGTGTCCTTGGCGTAGACGATGCCCTTGCCGAGCCGCTTGCTCATGAAGCCGGCCATCATCTCCACCGCCGCCGGGTCGGTCTCGGCGCAGGGAACGATCTCCATCAGCCGCATATAACGCGGCGGGTTGAAGAAGTGGGTGACCATGAAGTTGCGGCGCACCTCGAGGGGCAGCACCTTGGCCATCTCGTTGACCGACAGGCCGCTGGTGTTGGTGGTGAGGATCGCCCCCGGCGCCAGGTGGGGAACGATCTTCTGCAGGAGGTCGAGCTTGATCGGCATGTATTCGACCACCACCTCCACCACCCAGTCGCAGGTCTTGAGCTTGTCGAGGTCGTCCTGAAGGTTGCCGACGCTGATCTGCCTGGCGAAGTCGTTGCTGTAGAAGGGCGCCGGCTTCATCTTCAGGAGATTCTGCAGGCCGTTGCGGGCGATGCGGTTACGCACCTCCGGGCTCTCCAGCGTCAGCCCGCGCGCCTCTTCCGCCTTGTCGAGGGCCTTGGGGACGATGTCCAGCAAGAGGATGTTCAATCCCGCATTGGCGAGATGAGCGGCGATGGTGGCCCCCATGACTCCGGCGCCAAGTACGGCTGCGTTATGTATCTGCCTCATGTTCATTCTCCGTTGCATACGTTCGACATGTTGACTGTGACGCGAAGATCTCCCGTCACCTCTATCGACCATGATCCTTCACCCGACGTGCGGGCCGGACCGAGGGCGCTACGTGGTTTTGTTGCCGGCGGCAGCGCCGTTTGCCTTGCCGGCGTACAGATCTTCGATGACGTGCTGATATTTCTCCAGGATGACCTTGCGCTTCAACTTGAGGGTCGGGGTCAGCTCGCCGCCCTCGATGGAGAAGTCGTTGGCCACCACCGCGAAGTACTTGATGGTCTTGTAGGGCGGATAGCTCTTGTTGAGCTCCTTGATGCGCTCCCCATAGAGCTCCTTGACTTTCGGGTGCTGCACCAGCTCCTCCATGTTGCGGTAGGAGATCTGCTTGTCGCGGGCGAACTCGGCAAGGGTGTCGACATTGGGGGTGACGATGGCCACCAGGTAGGGCTTGCGGTCGCCGAAGACGATGGCGCTGGAGATGTACTTGTCCAGCTTGAGCTCGTTCTCGATGGGCTGCGGGGCGATGTTCTTGCCGCCGGCGGTGACGATCAGCTCCTTCTTGCGGTCTACGATATAGACGAAGCCCTGCTCGTCGATCTTGGCGATGTCGCCGGTCTTGAACCAGCCGTCCTGGATGGTGTCAAGCGTCGCCTCGTCGTTCTTGTAGTAGCCGAGCATCACCTGCGGCCCCTTGACGAGCAGCTCGCCGTCCTCGGCCAGCTTGAGTTCGGTCTCCTGCAGGGCCTTGCCCACCGAGTCGAAACGCATCTTGCCGACACCGCTGATGGTCACCGCCGGGCTGGTCTCGGTGAGGCCGTAGCCGTTGTAGACCGGCATGCCGAGGATCCACATGAATTCGCACACCGTCTTGTCGAGCGGCGCCCCGCCGCACAGGAAATAGGTGATGCGGCCGCCGAAGCGGGCGCGGATCTTGCTGAACACCAGACGGTCGAAGAGCTTGTACTTGAGGGCGAGCAGGCCCAGCGGCTCGTTGGTGATATACTTTTTGTTGACGTACTCGCGGCCGATCTCCACCGCCTTGTGGAAGATCTTCTGGCGCTTCTCCGGCATCTGCCCGACGCCTTCGTATACCTTGGCGTAGATCTTTTCGAAGAGCCGCGGCACGCTGACCATGGCCGTCGGCCGAACCTCGCCCATATTTTCCATGACTTTGAGAGCACTCTCGGCAAAAGCGATATGCCCGCCGTCGATGAGCGTGGCATAGTAGCCGCCGGTGCGCTCGAGCACATGGCTGAGCGGCAGGAAGCTGAGCACCGTCATTTCCCCGCGCGGCACGCCGAGCTGCTCGACGCCGTACTTGGCGTTGATGAGGATGTTGCGCTGGGTGAGGAGCACCCCTTTCGGCACCCCGGTAGTCCCCGAGGTGTAGATGATGGTGATGATGTCGTCCTGGGTGATCTGGGCGATCTGCCCCTCGATCTGCTGGCGGTCCTCGTCATCAACCGGCGTGTCGACCTCAGCCACCTGATACTGGGAGAACACCGGGAAGGAACGCCGCCCCATGAACTGCTCGAGGGAGATGATCATATCGACGTTGGGCAGCTCCTCCTTGACCGAGTAGAGCCGCTCGTAGTGAGCCCGGGTGGAGCAGAAGACGATGCGCGCCTCGCTGTGGTTGATGATGTAGGCGGCCTGCTTGCCGGTATTGGTGGCGTAAATGGGTACGGTGATGCCGCCCCCGGCCTGGATGGCGAAGTCGGCGATGGCCCAGCCAAGGCGGTTTTCCGAGAAGATGGCCACCTTGTCGCCGGGAGTCATGCCAGCCCGCCACAACCCGCGGACCATCTGCAGGACTCGCTCGTAGAACTCTGCGTAGGTCAGGCTGCGATAGCTCCCCTGGCGCTTGTAGCTGAACGCCGGCTTTGCCCCGTAGGTCTTGGCATTGTCCTTGAGTATTGCCGGGATTGATTGATATGACATGATATCCATACGATCCGTACCCCCTTTCGGCCGCTCAGCCGCCTTAACGATGGTAACGTTTACGTTAACAATCCGCTCACCCTCCCTACATATATCACCTTAACGTTTAAGTCAATTGAAAAATGCAGCGGGGCATGACCCCGAGAAACCTCGCGACAGGACGGAGTCGCCCTCATCACCCGGAAATTTTTTCATGCATACAGGAAGATGGCGGCAATGCCTGGAGTCACCGACACCATCCTCATGTCACCTCGGACCTGCGCCCTTCCTTGGGGAAAGGCGCCGTAATCGTCTCTTTACGTAAATCAACAAGGCGGTCCCGGCTGCCCCGCGAGGAGTGTCGAGCGAACGGCGCCGGTCGGCGGGCGCCGAGAACATTCCGCTGCGCCGCTCTATTTCCACCCCGGCGGCCAGGGCGGCATCGCCATAGACATTGGCGACGTGGTCTTTCCCGGAGAGGTCGGTGCCGAGGATGAGCAGCAGCGGGGGAAAGCCGGAGGTGGCAGCCGCCGGAGAGGTGGCAGCCGCCGGAGAGGTGGCGTCGGCGGCGCCCTTCTGCATCTCAGCCCTCGGCAACAAAGGCGGCATAGAGGGCGCCCACCGCCCTGGCGTAGTCTTCCCCGGCGACGCCGACGATGATGTTCATCTCCGAGGCGCCCTGGTTGATGACCCGCACGTTGACAGCGGCCTTGTGCAGGGCGGCGAAGATCTTGGCGGCGATGCCGATGGTGCGCACCATGCCCTCGCCGACCACGGCGATGAGGGCGAGGTCGCGCTCCACCACCAGGCTGTCGGGCCGCAGCCGACGACGGATCTCCTCGCACAGCACCTCCTCGAGGCCATCGAGGCGGCACGCTTCCACCAGAACGCTGATCGAATCGATGCTCGATGGGCACTGCTCGCAACCGACGCCATGCTCCTCGAAGATGCCGAGCAATCGGTGAAGAAAGCCTTTCTCCTTGCTGAGCAGGGACTTCTCGAGGCAGAGCATGACGAAGCCGCGCCGCCCGGCGATACCGGCGATCTCCGTCTCGCCGAGGCTGGCGGGGCTGAGCTGCGGGGTTATCAGCGTGCCGGGCTCCTCGGGACGGTTGGTGTTCCTGATGCGGATGGGAATGCCCTTCTCGCGCACCGGCACGATGGCCTCGTCATGAAACACCGAGGCCCCCATATAGGCCATCTCGCGGATCTCGCGGAAGGAGATCTCCTCGATCGGCCGCGGGTTCTTGACCAGGCGGGGGTCGGCCATGAGGATGCCGGAGGTGTCGGTCCAGTTCTCGTAGAGCACCGCCCCGGCGGCACGGGCGGCAATGGCCCCGGAGATGTCCGAACCGCCACGGGAGAAGGTCACCACCCGCCCTGCTGGGTCGCTGCCGTAGAATCCGGCCATGACATAGAGTCGCTCGGGATCCCCGAGACGCTCGCCGAGGGCCCGGTAGCTGTCTTCGTCGATACGCCCGCCGGGAAGAATGGTGATATGGTCGGCCGGGTCGACGAACTCGCCGCCGAGGTAGCTGGCGATCATCCGGGCACTGAAATATTCACCACGCGAGGCGGCATAGTCGCGGCCGCAGCCTTGTTCGAGCTCGCCGCGGAAGGAGTCGAGCTGATCGAGCAAGGCGGGGGAGAGCCCAAGCTGATCGGCAATGAGGGCGAACCGGCCGTAGATCTCGGCAAAGGGTTCGGCGATGGAGGTGCCCAGGGCCGCCATGTCATGGCAGAGGTAGAGCAGGTCGGTGAGCTTGCGCTCCTCCTCGCGCCGCTTGCCGGGAGCCGAGACCACCACGATGCGCCGCCGCCTATCGGCGGCGACGATGGCCGCCACCTTGGCGATCTGCTTGCCATCGGCGACGCTCGAGCCGCCGAACTTGACTACGATTCGTTCCATTGATCTTTCTTTCCCTTCTCGTCTTCGCGGCCGACGCCGCCCTGTTGCGGGTCATGCAGGCAGATTTTTGGCACGGCACCAACCCATCGACATTTAGTTGAATTTCCGCCAGAACCGGGAAGAGGCGACCGCCCCCCGGGTCACGTCAGGGCCCCTTGCCCGGCAGCGCCGGAAGAAGCCCCCCACACCACTGCTCTTGACAGCGGCAGCCTCCGGCACCATCTACACCCTAAGGCCGCCTGCCGGCTCCACCCTTTTCCGACACTGACGAGGATCGACATGAACCCAGCAGCATCCCTCTCTCCCGCCACCGACCATGCCGGCAACATACTCTATGTCACCCATGGCGGCGGCCCCTGGCCCCTGCTTGGCGAACCGCGCCACAAGGAACTGATCGCCTTTCTCGAGACGGTGCCGCAGCGCCTCATCGCCCCCGAGGCCATCGTCGTCATCAGCGCGCACTGGGAAGCGGCGGAGGTCTCGCTCACCGGCAGCGCCCGGCCGGAAATGTTCTACGATTATTACGGCTTCCCCGAGGAGAGTTACAGCATCGACTACCCTGCCCCCGGTCAGCCGCAGCTGGCCGGGGAGGTGGCAGAGATCCTCCGCCAGCAGGGCGTCGCCGCCCATGTTGACCCGCAGCGCGGCTACGATCACGGCTGTTTCGTGCCCCTCAAACTGATGTATCCGGCAGCCGATATCCCCTGCATCCAGGTGTCGCTGCTCGCCGACCTCGACCCCGAGCGCCACCTCCGCCTCGGCGAGGCCCTTGGCCTCCTGCGACGCGAGCGGGTGCTCTTCCTCGGTTCCGGCTCCTCCTTCCACAACCTGGGCAGCTTCCGCGAGCCGCCCGGGGGGCCGTCGCGCAAAAGCAACGAGGCCTTCGACAGCTGGCTCACCGCGACCATCTGCGACCGGACACTCGACGAGGCCGAGCGCCGCCAACGCCTGCTGCACTGGTCCGAGGCCCCGGCGGCGCGCTTCAGCCACCCCCGGGAGGAGCACCTCCTGCCCCTCCATGTCTGCTACGGCATCGCCGGCAGGCCGGCGGCAGAGGCCTTTTCCATGGAGATGATGAACAAGCGGGTCAGCGCCTTCCTCTGGTGAGGCTGTGCCAGCCCCTCGCCAACGGCTCCGGGCTGAGCGCTGTTCCCCGACCTGGTCCGATTCGGCGGCGAACCTCTTTGCCTGATCACACCACCGGCCCTGTTCCTGCTTCCGCCTGCGAGGCCCTGCCATGACGCTCTTCTGGGATGACGCCTACCTTCTCCACCTGCCGGTCATCGACGCGCAGCACAAGCAGCTCTTCACCACCTTCAATGAACTGGCGACGGCCACCGCTGCCGGCATCTCCGCAGCCGAGACGGAGACCCTGCTGGTACGCCTGCAGCACTATGCGGCGCGGCACTTCTCCATCGAGGAGAAATACATGACGGCCTCGCACTACCCCGGCCTGGAGCGGCATCGCCAGGCACACCAGGAATTTGCCACGACCTTTGCGCAGATGCTCGCCGACTTCCGCGCCGGCGACATTTCCGAACCCCTGCCAGCCCGCATCGAACGCCAGCTCAGCCAGTGGCTCAAGGATCATGTCGCCGGCCTCGACCAGAGCTTCGGTGTCTTCTATGGCCACTTCCTGCAAGAATTCAAGGCTGACGACCACTCGCCCTGAGCTCCCGCGGAATACTCTTCCCCTCCCGCGTCACCCCTTGCCGCCAGGCCCCCGAGGGCGACCGCGAGGCACCCGCGGACGGCGCCGGGCGCGTTTGGCCACCGAGTAGCCGAAGGTGCCGAGGGGCCGACGCGCCAAGGCAAAATACTCGCCATGGCAATAGGCGAGCAGCCCGCTTTCCCCCAGCCTGATCTTGCCGTCCTGGTCGAGCAACGAGCGGTCGACCTTGTTGCCGACTATCTCGGCGACAAAGAGATCATGGCTGCCGAGTTCGCTGACGCTGACCACGCGGCACTCCAGAGCCACCGGGCTCATCTCCAGGGAGGGCACGGCGACGGCCACGCCGGGCACCAGCTGCAGGTCGAAGTGTTTGATCTTGTCGACGCGGCGGCCCGAGCGACAGCCGCAAAAGTCGGTGATGCCGACCATCGCCGCGGTGGTCAGGTTGACCACGAACTCGCTGGTGGCGCGGATATTGTCATAGGACAGACGCTCCTTGCGTACGGCGATGGTCAGCATCGGCGGATGCGAGCAGGCGATGCCGATCCAGGAGACGGTAAAGACGTTTGGGACGCCGGCGGCGTCGATGGTGGTCACCAGCACCGCCGGCAGCGGACCGAACAGTACCGAACCCTTGAAAAATTCCTTGGTCATCAGTCGTTACCCTCTCTTTGCCCTGCAGCAAAACCCTCGTCCTCGGGCAGATCCGTACCCCTCGCCGCCAGACCGGCGAGAACATCGCAGCGCTCGTTTTCCACATGTCCGGCATGGCCCTTGAGCCAGCAGAAGCGCACGTCGAGGCAGGCGACGAGGTCGAGCAGGCGGGACCACAGGTCGACATTGGCAACCGCACCACCGTCGGCGCGGTGCCAGCCCCGCTGCCGCCACCGTACCGCCCAGCCCTTGTCGATGCCGTTGATGACATAGCTCGAGTCGCAGTAGATGTCGATGGGCCGGGAACACCGGCGCAATTCCTCGAGGGCGACGACGACGGCCAGGAGCTCCATGCGGTTGTTGGTGGTACGGCGATAGCCGCCACTCAATTCGCGCCGCTCGCCGTCACCTTCGATGACCACCCCGTAGCCGCCCGGACCGGGATTGTCGATGCAACCGCCGTCACTATGGACGATTACCGCCCCTGCCCTGGCCAGCGGCGGCTGAGGTGGCGCAGGGGCTGGCGAAGCTGCCGCCCTAGGCGGGGCGGTCGGGTCGGCAAGCCAGACTTCGGCCTCGCTGCGGTCGGCGAAGCCCTTGTAACGCGCCCCGGCAAAGCCCTTGACCTGAGATTCCGCCGACGGCCAGTCCTCGTAGATGCCGGGAGAGCGCCCTACGGCGACGGCATAGTACTTCTTTTTCACGCTCATAGATTCACGGTCTTGTATGCCGGCATTCCCCCGCCCGGGCCACCCCCAATCTCGCGGCGGATCTCACGGGGAGGGGCAAGGGAAGGCTGCGCAGACAGGGCTAAAAGCAAAGGGCCGGATCGCCAAAGGTGATCCGGCCCAGATGTTCTCCGCAGCCTGCAGAATCAACAGCCCTTGATGCTTCAGCCGCCGCTCTTGGCCTCTTCCTTGGCCGTGACGGCGCCATCTTTGCCGAGCCCGCCGCCGATGGCCTCGCGGGAGACCTTGACCACCACGTCCTTGGCGATCTCCAGGGAGATGACGTTGTCGGCGATGGCGGTGATGGTGCCATGTAGCCCCCCCTTGGTGAACACCTTCTGACCCTTCTTGAGGTCGTTGAGAAAGGCCTGATGCTGTTTCGCCTGCTTCTGTTGCGGCCTGATCAACAGGAAGTAGAAGACGACGAAAATAAGAATCAGGGGGAGAAACTGCGCCAGTCCCCCCATGGCCCCCGGCACACCGCCGGCGGCATCGGCCGCAAAAGCAATCCCAGTCATGAAAATCCTCCGAAAGAATAACCGTCCCAGGGAACGACGCGACAACTCTCCCCCGTACATCCCGGTGTATCCAGGGGCATCTTCGCCCCTGGCGGCGAGATGCGGGGAAGTGGCGAGCAGGTCGCTATAACAGGGTTATACATACTCACTCCTCCCCCAGCTTGCTATAAAAATCTTTGCGCCAGGCGGCAAAAGCGTCCTGCTCGATGGCCTCCCGCACCTGCCGCATGAGGCTCTGGTAGTAGTGGAGATTGTGGATGGTGTTGAGGTGGTAGCTGAGGATCTCCCGCGCATGGTAGAGGTGGCTGAGATAGGCGCGGGTGTAGTTACGGCAGGTATAGCAGGTGCACTCCTCGTCGATGGGGCGCTCGTCGTCGCGGTAGCGGGCGTTCTTGATGGTCAGCCGGCCGCGGCTGGTGAACAGCGACCCGTTGCGGGCATTGCGCGTCGGCATGACGCAGTCGAACATGTCGACGCCGCGCCACACCCCCTCGACCAGATCCTCCGGAGTGCCGACGCCCATGAGATAGACCGGGTAGTCGGAGGGCAGCACCGGCACGGTGGCCTCGATCATCGCCATCATCTGCTCCTTGTCCTCGCCGACGCTGAGGCCGCCGATGGCGTAGCCGTCGAAGCCGATGTCGACCAGAGCCTGACCATGGCGCTGGCGCAGGTCGGCGTGCATGCCCCCCTGGACGATACCGAAGAGCAGACGGTCGCGGCGGCTGTGGGCGAGACGGCAGCGGCGCGCCCAGCGGGTGGTGAGGTCGGTGCTGGAGATGGTCTCCTCGCGTGTCGCCGGGTAGGGAATACAGGTGTCGAGGCACATCATGATATCCGAACCGAGCGACTGCTGCACCAGGATGGCATCCTCCGGACTGAGGAAGAGCTTGCTGCCGTCGAGGTGCGAGCGGAAGGCCGCCCCCTCCTCGGTGATTTTAGCCAGGTCTTTGAGGCTGAAGATCTGGAAGCCGCCGCTGTCGGTGAGGATCGAGCCCTTCCAGTTCATGAAGCGGTGCAGCCCGCCGAAGCGCTCCACCAGCCGGTGTCCGGGGCGGATGAAGAGGTGGTAGGTGTTGCCGAGGATGATCTGGGCCCCCATTTCGGCGAGGTTTTCCGGGGTCACCGCCTTGACCGTGCCCTGGGTGCCCACCGGCATGAACACCGGGGTCTCGAAGACGCCCTGGCGGGTGCGCACCTGCCCGCGGCGGGCGGCGCATTCGCTGGAACGGGCAAGAAGGGTATAGGGGCTGCTGCTGTCGCTCATCTCTGCCTTGTCGTGGTAAGGGTTGTCGTGCGGTGCCGCGGCAGGCGGCGCGATTCTGTTGCGGTCTTAGCATTCCCGCTGCAAAATGGCAACCGCCAAGGACGAGGCGGCAAGGGAGGGCCGGGGAATTTCCCCTTCCGGCCATTTGCTTCTTGCAATTGCAGGCGAAGATGGTCGATCATAGTGGCACAGATACCCTCATTCACCTCGTCAGCCCATGCCCATGCCGATGAAAACAATCGTCATCATTGAAAACGAAGCGGTCGAGCTGGCAGCCATGGTGGGCCTGTTCGAGCAATGGCAGAAGGAGATCAACGTGCTCACCGCCCGGGAGGAGAAAGCGGCGATCAGCATCATGAGCCAGCACCATGTCGATCTCGTCGTCTGCGACCTCGCCCTGCCGCACAGCAAGACCCTGGAGGGATTTTCCCTGCTCACCCACACCTTCCCCTATGTGCCCTGCATCGCCCTGTCCACGGGCCGCGACCCCTCGCCCGCCGAGGCGGTGCGCCGTGGCGCCAGCCACTGCCTGGAGAAGCCGGTCATCGCCGAGGAGTTGCTGCAGCACGCTGCCGATCTGCTCGACACCGACACCAGCGGCACCGTCAAGGGCATCCCCATCCACAGTTTTCTGCAGATGCTGGAGAGCGAGGAGAAGACCTGCACGGTGCAGGTCGACCACGGCAGCGACCACGGCCTGCTCTTCATCGACAACGGGCAGCTGATCAGCGCCGAGACAAGGAATTTCATGGGAGAGGAGGCCGCACTGCTCATCCTCTCCTGGCAGGAACCGGTTGTGCAGCTGCGCTACTACAATGGCCAGCGTCGCCGGCTCATCGACAAGCCGCTGTTGAGCATCGTCATGGAGGCCTTCCGCCTCAAGAGCGAGCGCGAGGCAGCCCAGGCAGCCGAGCCGGTGCGGGATCACCAGTTGCCGCTCAAGCATCTCTCGACGCTTGGCAAACAGCTGCCGCTGGAGATCGGCTCGCGGGTCAAGCTGGAGTTTCCCCGCCTCGACAGCCGCCACGAGAGCACCGTCGTCGGCATGCTCCCCGACAACTACCTCATCCTCACCGCCCCACCGGCGGCGGCGGAGGCCGCCGAGCGACTCAAGCTCGAGCGGCGCATCCTCATCAAGTACGTACACCGCGGGCGCATGTGGATGTTCGGCACGCAGCTGCTCAAGGCCCTCGAAGAGCCCTTCCAACTGCTCTTCTTCGACTACCCGGTGGTCATTCACTATCACGAACTGCGCCAGGCCAAACGTCGCGCCATCTTCATCCCCTGCACCTTCCACCCGGTGAACGCCGCGGAACTCTACGGCACGCTCATCGACCTGAGCACCACCGGGGCCCTCTGCCAGATCCGCCACAAGAGCGAGGCGGCACTGCCACCCATCGACATCGCCGACAGCATCGAACTGCGCTGCCTTATGCCGGGCATCAAGGAAGAGCAGCTGCTCGGCGGCATCGTACGCAACCTTGCCCGGGAAAGCGGGGAAACGCGCATCGGCATCGAGTTCGACAAGCTCCAGCCCCACCTCGCCGACACCATCGGCAACTATCTCTACGCCGCCGAAGGGCTCGGCGACTAGCCGAGGGTTCGCGCCACAACCTTGCGGATGGCCCCTTCGCGGGCCAAGATGTCCTCCACCAGGGCGAACTGCCGCGCCGCCCGGCGCAAATTATCGCCACGCTCCCTTATCCTGAAATAGATGTCGCCGCGCAAGTGATCGGTGAAGAAGCGCAGGCCGAGCTCGAAGGCAATGGCCAGCAGTCCGTCGAAGACCAGGTCGCTCTCCGCGCTGGCGAAGAGTGAGGTGGCGACGCGGCCGTATCCGGTGAGAATCGCCTCACAGATCTCCAGCGAAAAGCGCGGCGGCGTCGCGAATCCCTCCTCTCCACCGAGAGTGCAGCAGGAGCGCAGGCAGTCACCGAGATCCCAGTGGCGCGGGCCGACCATCACCGTGTCGAGGTCGAGCAGGCCCCGGGCACGCCCCTGGTCATCGAAGAGGACATTGTCGATCTTGGGGTCGCCATGGATGACCCCGGCCCGCAGCGCACCGCGACGCTGGGCCTCGTCCAGCCCCAGGGCGCGACGGCGATGACGGACCACCGCGCGGTGGCAAAAGAGGTTGTCGCCGCTACCCTGCCCGCCAGTGGCGGGAAGGCGATCGTAGTGCTCTAGGTAGCCAGGCAAGACATGGAAACCCGGGAGCGGATGAGCCAGAGGCTCTTTCTCGAGACCGGCGGCGAGAACGTGGAAGGTGGCCAGCACCCGGCCCAATTCCTCAGCCTCCCCAGGGTTGCGCAACTGGCTGATGCCGCGGTGCGGCAGGTAGCTCTGGCCGCGCCAGCAGCCGCCACTCTCGTCACGGTGGTGGCTATCGGCGGACAGCGTACAGCGCGACCTGGCATGGAGAAAGTCGAGGCCTGAGGCGGCCGTGGCCCTCTCCAGCCAGGTGGTGACGCGGACGAAATTCTCCACCACCACGAGAGGCTCGGGAAAGACCCGCTCGTTGATGCGCTGCAGGACGAAGGGCCCGCCCGCTGACAACACCAGAGAGGTATGGTTGATATTGCCGCGCCCCAGAGAGGTCAGCGGGCAACGGGCACCGTCTTCGGCAAAGGCCGCCGCCGCCCGCCTCGTCTCAGCGAGGTCCATGACCGGCAATGCCTGCGGCGAGATGAAGCTGGCCGCAGCGTCCCGCGCCGAGCAGAGCCGCATCGCCGCGGGTGATGAGATACACCGGGATGGAGGCGAGCAGATCGCCCATGGGCCCTTTGGCCCTGAACCTGTCGAGCAGGGGAGCAAAGGAAATCCTTCCGTGCAGGGCTGGCAGCAGCCCGCCGCCGAGGTAGACCCCGCCGCGGGCGTAGAGCTTCAAGGCGAGGTTGCCGGCCTCGCTGCCGAGAATGGCGAGGAAGAGGCGCACCGCCGCGAGGCACAGGGGGCAGGGTTGGGGACGCAGGGCGGCTGCGACCAGCAGGGGGATGGGGTCGGGGGCTTCCGCCATGGCCAAGGCAACCGCCGGGTCGCCCACCGCGCCATGGCGCTCGCGAGAGAAGCGGTAGAGCCGGGCGAGACCTGGCCCGGCGACGAGGGACTCGTAGCTGACCGGCGACAGCTCGCGGCGCGCAAAGAGGAGCAGCTCGCTCTGCTCCTCGTCCACCGGGGCGAAGTCGCAGTGCCCGCCCTCCGAGCCACGGGCGAACACTCCGGCCGGACCTTCGAGCAGCATGCCCTCGCCAAGGCCGGTGCCGGGGGCAATGACCGCGCGCGGCTCGCCTGGTTGAGGTATCCCCCTCTGCAACTGGACGAGGTCGTTTCCAGCAAGACAGGGCAAGGCCATGGCCAACGCGGTGAGATCATTGACGAGCAGCACCGGGCCGAGGCCGAAGCGCTCGCCAATGCTCTGGCTGTCGATGATCCAGGGCAGATTGGTGAGAGGCACCCGCGGGCCGGTGACCACCCCGGCCAGGGCGATGCAGGCAGCGACGGGACGGCCGCCGACCTCCTCGAGATACCGGGCCAAAAGGGCTTCGCAGTCGGGGAAGTCGGCGTTGAGGTAGCGCCGCTTTTCTTGTGATGATGGCGACGCCTCGTCGCCGTCGAAGAGCGCCAGGTCGGTCTTGGTGCCGCCGATATCGGCGGCGAGCAGGGTCGCCATAGAATCCCCCGGGAGCCGCCGGCGGCGGCACGCCCTAGCCGTTGACGAGGTGGATGTCCCAGGCCTCGGTGCGGCTGTTGTTGTCCTGGTTTTTGACGATGGAGAACTCGAAGATATTGGTCGAGTCGAGGAAGAGGGTGTCGTTGATCTCCGGGGCTTTGGAACAGTGAAAGAACACCGAGTGCGGGACCAGGCCGTCGCGGCCAAGGGAGTAATAGCGCATGAAGCCGAAGCCACGGTCCTGGTTGTAGCTGATGGCGATGCCACGCTGGCGATTCTCCCCGGCCGGGGCGCCGATGGGCAGCAGGCCGGGGATGAGGTAGCCGGAGATGAACAGGTCGGCCGCCTCGCGCAGCTCGCTGCTCACGTACTTGAAGCCGATCACCTCGACACGGCATCCCATGTTCTGCAAGGCCAGCACCAGACGGATGAAGTCGCCGTCGCCGGTGAGCAGGATGACGCGGTCGAGGTTGCGCGCCTGCAGCAGGGCATCGATGGCCAGGTCCATGTCTGCATTGGCCTTGGTGGTGATGATGCCCTCGTCATCGACGAAGTGCTTGACATACTTCTTGATCACCTTGAAGCCGCACTGGCGGATGACATCGTGATAACGGTAAAGCTTCTGCCGGTATTCGGCATCGTCCTTGGTGCGCTCGCCATCCTCGGCCAGGTAGGAGTTGGCGCGCAGCAGCGTCGACCCGCCACAGCTGCCCAGCTCGGCGAGGACATCGTAGCGCATGCCGTAGCCGCCGCACATCCTGATGTTCTCGGCATCGACGAAGATTCCCGTCTTGAGCATCGTCCCTCCTTCCGCCACCCGCTGCCTCACTCCCACTCGATAGTCGCTGGCGGCTTCGAGGAGATGTCGTAGACGACGCGGTTGACGCCGCGCACCTCGTTAATGATGCGGCTCGAGATCTCTCCGAGAATCTCGTAGGGCAGCCGGGTCCAGTCGGCGGTCATGGCATCGCGGGAGTCGACGCAGCGCAGGGCGATGACGTGCTCGTAGGTGCGTCCATCGCCCATCACCCCCACCGTCTGGATGGGCAGCAGCACGGCGAAGCTCTGCCACACCTTGCGGTACCAGCCGGCCCGGCGCATCTCCTCGAGGACGATGACGTCCGCCTGACGGAGGATACGCAGCCGCTCGCGGGTGATCTCGCCCATGATGCGGATGCCCAGCCCCGGCCCCGGGAAGGGCTGGCGGTAGATGGCCTCCTCGGGCAGGCCGAGCTCGAGACCGAGCTCGCGCACCTCGTCCTTGAACAGCTCGCGCAGCGGCTCGATGAGCTCGAGCTTCATCACCTCCGGCAGGCCGCCGACGTTATGGTGCGACTTGATCGGCGCCTCGCCGCGGAAGCTCACCGACTCGATGACGTCGGGGTAGAGGGTGCCTTGGGCGAGGTACTTGACCTCGCCGATGCGGCGCGCCTCCTCCTCGAAGATCTTGATGAAACCGAGACCGATGCGCTTGCGCTTGATTTCCGGGTCGGTGACCCCGTCGAGCTCGGCGAGGAAGAAGTCGCTGGCGTCGACGTCGATCAGCGAGAGATGGCTGGTTTCCTTGAAGAACTTGATGATGGCGTCGCTCTCGCCGCTGCGCATCAGGCCGTTATTGACATAAATGCAGGTCAGCTGGTCGCCGATGGCCCTGTGGATGATGGCCGCGGTCACCGAGCTGTCGACGCCCCCGGACAAGGCGCAGATGACCTTGCCGTTGCCGACCCTGTTCCTGATTTCGGCGACATTCTGCTCGATGAAGGAGTGCATGGTCCACTCCGGCCGGCAGCCGCAGATGCCGAAGACGAAGTTGCGCAGCACCTCGGTGCCGATGAGGGTATGGGCGACCTCGGGGTGGAACTGCACCGCCACCAGCGGCAGCTGGCGGTGGCGTAGGGCGGCGTAGGGCGAGTTATCGCTGGTGGCGGTGGCGACAAAGGCCTCGGGGATGCGCTCGACGCGGTCGCCATGGCTCATCCACACCTGGTGCCTGCCACCGTCGCCGCCCAGGCCGGTAAAGAGCCCGCCCTCCTCGGCGACGCGCAGCTCGGCTTTGCCGAACTCACGCTTTTCGGCCTTCTCCACCGACCCGCCGAACTGCTGCAGCATGAGTTGCGCCCCGTAGCAGATGCCAAGCACCGGCACGCCGAGAGCGAAGACCCCGGGGTCGGAGTGGGGGGCGTCCTGGTCGTACACCGAACAGGGCCCGCCGGAGAGGATGACGCCCGAGGGTTTCATCGCCCGCAGCCGCTCCAGGGGCAGGGAGAAGGGGTGGATCTCGCTGTACACCTTCTGCTCCCTGATCCTGCGCGCGATGAGCTGAGTGGTCTGCGAACCGAAATCGAGGATGATGATCTTTTCGCTGTGGATGTCCATGGATTTCCCTGCGGCCAGGCCGCCTCCCTGGTTGCTGTTGCCGGAGCCCCCCCGCCCTGCCCTCTCAGGCGGTGCGGTAGTTGGGCGCCTCCTTGGTGATGATGACGTCGTGGACATGAGACTCGCGCAGACCGGCCGAGGAAATGCGCACGAACCTCGCCTTGCGCTGCAGATCGTCGATGGTCGCCGCGCCGACATAGCCCATGCCGGAACGCAGCCCGCCGAGCAGCTGGTAGAGCACCGTGGTGATCGGCCCGCGATAGGGCACCTTGCCCTCGATGCCCTCCGGCACCAGCTTGGAGGAGCTGGCGACGTCGGTCTGGAAGTAGCGGTCGGCAGAGCCGTGGCTCTGGCACATCGCCCCCAGCGAGCCCATGCCGCGGTAGCCCTTGTAGGTGCGCCCCTGATAGAGAAAGGTGTCGCCCGGGGTCTCGTCGGTGCCGGCGAAGAGGCTGCCGATCATCACCGTGCTGGCGCCGGCGCCGATGGCCTTGGTGAGGTCGCCGGAGTGCTTGATGCCGCCGTCGGCAATCACCGGGACGCCGTAGCTGTTGGCGACCTCGACGCAGTACTTGAGGGCGCTCATCTGCGGCACGCCCACCCCGGCGACGATGCGCGTCGTGCAGATCGAGCCCGGGCCGATGCCGACCTTGACGGCGTTGGCCCCGGCCTCGATGAGGTCCCGGGTGCCTTCGCCAGTGGCGACGTTGCCGGCGATGATCGACAATTCGGGGAAGGCCTTCTTGAGGCTGCGCACCGCCTCGATGACTCCCCGCGAATGGCCGTGGGCCGAGTCCACCACCACCACGTCGACGCCGGCCTTGAGTAGCCGCTCGGCATGGGTGACCACCCCGGGGCCGACCCCGAGGGCCGCGCCGACGAGGAGCCGGCCAAAGGTGTCCTTGGCCGCCAGGGGGTACTTCTTGATTTTTTCCAGGTCCTTGATGGTGATCAGGCCCTTGAGGGCGCCATCCTCGTCGACCACCAGCAGCTTCTCGATGCGGTGTTCGTGGAGCAGCGCCTTGGAGTGCTCGAGGTCGATGCCCACCTTGGCGGTGACAAGTTTTTTCGAGGTCATGACGTCGGCGACGCGCAGGCCGTCATCGGAGACGAAGCGCAGGTCGCGGTTGGTGACGATGCCCACCAGCTTGCCATGGTGCAGCACCGGCAGGCCGGAGATCTTGTAGGTGCTCATGATCTCCTGCACCTCGGCCACCGACTGGTCCTGGGTGACGGTGATCGGGTCGATGATCATTCCCGACTCCGATTTCTTCACCCGTTCGACCTCGAGGGCCTGCTGTTCGACGGTCATGTTCTTGTGAATGATGCCGATGCCCCCCTCGCGGGCCATGGCGATGGCAGTGCGGTGCTCGGTAACGGTGTCCATGGCCGAGCTGACCAGCGGCGTTTTCAGTCTTATAGTATCTGTCAAGCGGGTCTCGAGGTTGACCTCGTTCGGCAATACCTCTGAGGCGGCCGGCACGAGAAGCAAATCATCGAAAGTGAGAGCGATTTCTATCTGATCTGGTAACATGTCTCCTCCTCTTCGAGACTGCGGCAGGGGCACCCGGCACTGACAGCCGGCACTCCGCCAAATAACGGCAGGGCCACAATCGTTTCCTGCTCATCAGGGTTGCCCGGTGGCGACCCCCCATTGTAAAGCATGTTGAGCTGCATGTTGTGTAAAATAGTGACGGCGGGAGAGCACCGGCCAACAGCCGTTGCCAGGACGGCGCCCCCACGCCCGAGGAAAAGGACCGGAACGCGATGTTGCTGAAAATCAACCCCATCAACCCCCAGCTGCGCCTGATCGAACAGGTGGTCAAGCTGTTGCAGGGCGGGGCGGTGATCTGCTACCCCACCGATACCGGCTACGGTATCGGCTGCGATCTCATGAACCAGAAGGCGATCAAAGAGATCATGCTCCTCAAGAGAAGGCCGAAGGACAAGCCCTTCTCCTTCATGTGTTCCGATCTCACCGATATCAGCCAGTACGCCCACGTCTCCAACACCGCCTACCGACTAATGAAAAAGAGCCTGCCCGGCCCTTACACCTTCGTCCTGCCCGGCACCAAGCTCGTGCCGAAAATCATGGCCAGCAAACAGAAGACGGTCGGCATTCGCGTGCCGACCAACCCCATCTGCCGCCTGCTGCTCACCACCCTCGGCAACCCTATCGTCAACACCAGCGCCCAGCTGGAGGAGCACGAGGCGGCGGCCGATCCCTACGACATCGATCAATACCTCGGCAATCGCATCGACCTGATCATCGACGGCGGGCCTGTCTACCCCGACCCTTCCTCGGTCATCGACCTCACCGGCGATGTCCCCGAGGTACTGCGGGTCGGCAAAGGCGACGTTACTCCGTATCGCTGATCAAGGCCTCCTTGAGGGACTTGCTCATGGTGAAGTGAAGAGTCTTGCGGTCCGGAATGTCCATAACTTTGCCGGTCCGGGGATTCTTGGTGGAGCGAGGCTTGCGGCTGCGCACCGAGAAACTGCCGAAGCCGCGCAGCTCGATGCGCCGTTCTTCGACTAGGGCCTTGGCCATGGTCTCCAGCATGATATCCACTGCCAAACCGACATCCTGTTTCTGCAGGGACAACTCGCTGCTGACCCTGTCTACGATATCTTTCTTCAACATACCCGCTGACGCTTTATCTATAAAATTTTGATAAGACCGGAAAATGGCCGGCCCTGGGATTCGTCTCGATAAAAAAAGGTTGCCCTGCCGCGATGAACTCGGCAAGACAACCATCGCACTGCCTCACTATGCCCGTGTCCGGGAACTGCGTTTTGTCTCTCAAGCGACTCCCGAGGACAGGCCAGGGCTCAGTCTGCCATGGGAAGGCGGAAAAGGCGGGCCGGCGGCGGCGCGAAGGGGGCCAGGCCGGCAGAGCGGGTTTCCACCACAAGGTGGAAACCCGCCGCCACACCGCTAGTTGTTCGAGGAGTCGTTACCCTCCGCCGCCGCCTTGAGCAGGTCGCCAAAGGTGGACGGTGCGTTCTCGGAGGCCAGCTTCTCAGCCTTCTTGAACTTCTCCACCGCCGCTCCCTCGTCTTCGCCCTCGAGGGTCTTGACGGAGAGACCGATCTTGCGGTCCTTGGCGGAGACGTTGATGACGATGGCCTTGAGGACATCGCCCACCTGATACATACCCACCGGAGTCTTGACCTTGTCCTTGCTCAGCTCGGAGACATGAACCAGGCCCTCGATGCCTTCCTCGAGCTTGACGAAGACGCCGAAGTCGGTGACATTGGTGATCTCGCCCTCGACCACAGTGCCGGAGGGATAGTTGTTATAGGCGGCCTGCCACGGATCGGGGACCAGCTGCTTGATACCCAGGGAGAAGCGCTCGTTTTCCTTGTCGATCTTGAGCACCACCGCCTGAATGGTCTCGCCCTTGGTGTACTTCTCCGAGGGGTGCTTGATGCGCTCCGTCCAGGAGAGGTCGGAGACGTGGATGAGGCCGTCGATGCCCTCTTCGATGCCGATGAAGACACCGAAATCGGTGATGTTCTTGATCTTGCCCTCGATGACCGAGCCCACCGGATAGTTCTCGGTGACCAGATCCCAGGGATTGGGCTGGAGCTGCTTCATGCCCAAGGAGATGCGCTTGGTCTCGGTCTCGATATTGAGCACCATGACCTCGACCTCGTCGCCCACCGAGACCATCTTCGAGGGATGGCGCGGCTTCTTCGACCAGGTCATCTCGGAAACATGGATGAGGCCCTCGACGCCCTCTTCGAGCTCGACGAAGACGCCGTAATCGGTGATCGACACCACCCGGCCACGGGTGGTCTGACCGACCGGATAGCGGCTGACCACCGAAGTCCAGGGGTCTTCGCGCAGCTGCTTGACGCCCAGGGAGACACGGTCATGCTCGCGGTCGTACTTGAGCACCTTGACCTCGAGCTCGTCGCCGACCTTGTAGAGTTTGGCCGGATGGGACACCCGGCCCCAGGAGAGGTCGGTGATATGGCAGAGACCGTCCATGCCGCCCATGTCGATGAACAGGCCGTAGTCGGTGATATTGGTGATGGCGCCGCGGATAATCTGCCCCTCGGCCAGCTTGGAGCGCATCTCCTCGCGCAGCTTGTTGCGCTCCTCTTCGAGGATGGCGCGGCGCGAGATGACGACGTTGTTGCGCTTCTTGTTGAACTTGAGGATCTTGAACTCCATGGTCTCGCCGATGAGGGCGTCGAGGTCTTTGACCGGACGCAGGTCGATCTGCGAGTAGGGGAGGAAGGCGGGGACGCCGATGTCCACCGACATGCCGCCTTTGACGCGGCTCTCGATCTTGCCAGAGATGGTCCCCTCGGCTTCCTGGATGTCGGCGATGCGCTCCCAGACCTTGATGGCGATTGCTTTTTCCCGTGACAGAAGGAGGCCGCCCTCTTCTTTGCGGCGCTCGATAAAGACTTCAAAGGCGTCGCCGATCTTGATCTCTTCGCCGGCGTCGAGACGGAATTCCGATTTGGGGATGTAGCTCTCGGCCTTGTCGCCGACATCGACGAGGAAATAGTCCTCGACGCTGCCGATGATCGTCCCCTGGGTCACGTCTCCGACGGCGACCACCTTGTTGTTTCCTTCCATCTCGAAGAGCTCGGCAAAGCTCAGCTCTTCACCGCTTGCCTGGGTTGATTGTTTGGTTTGTTCTGTCATGGGATGTACTCTTCCTGTCGACCAAAGGCCATTGGGGTTGGGGTTGCTCTTCCATGGAAAGGCTCGTCATGGAAAAGAAAAAGCAAGGGCCCGCGTTTTCATGGCAGGAAAAGGGGCGCTTGCGGAGATATGAACAGTATTGTATAGCAGCTTTTCAACGAAACGACAAGAACATCTTGCCAATGCACGGGTTTTTTGGGGGCGGGCTGTC
The DNA here is from genome assembly GCA_937915545.1 of uncultured Desulfobacterales bacterium. Lineage (GTDB taxonomy): Bacteria > Desulfobacterota > Desulfobulbia > Desulfobulbales > Desulfocapsaceae > Desulforhopalus_A. The sequence goes on along the minus strand of CALGIJ010000019.1, from coordinate 289,919 downwards.
TCCCGCCCCGGCAACTCATCGCCCGCCCCTGGCCTTGTCCCCGCCATCACGGCGCGGCCCCGACGGACGCGGTCGGCGCCGCTGGCGCTTCGGGCGCGAAGCGTCCGGGGCGGCGGTGGTGGTGTTGCTGGCCCCCGCCGCCGGCGCCTGACCTTTCGGTGGTGGGACGAGGAGGCTTTCTTCCGGGAGGACACAGTCGAACTTGCGCTTGATGAACTCCTCGATGGATGGCAGGTAGAAGGAGCCCTCCTCGCAGGCAAAGCTCACCGCCTTGCCCCGTGCCCCGGCCCGGCCGGTGCGGCCGATGCGGTGTACGTAGTCCTCGGGCTCGTAGGGCAGGGTGAAGTTGACGACGAAGGTTATCCCCTCGATATGGATGCCACGTCCGGCGACATCGGTGGCTACCAGCACCTTGACCTTGCCGGAGCGGAACATTTCCAGTCGCGAGGCGCGTTTGGCCTGCTCGACATCACCGGAGAGCAGCAGGCAGTCGATGCCGTTGCGCTCGAGCCGGTTGGCGAGGCGCTTGGCCTCGTTCTTCATATTGGCAAAGACCATGATGCGGTCGTCGGGGTGGCCTTTGACGAGGTTGTAGAGCACCGTGTACTTCTCCTCGGTGGTGGTCAGATAGACGATCTGCTCCACCGTCTCCACCGCCACCTGCTCCGGCTCGGCCTCGACCATCTTCGGCTTGACGCACCACTGCGCCGCCAGCCGCTGCACATCCTCCGGCACCGTCGCCGAGAAGAGCAGGGTCTGGCGATCCTCCTTCTTCGGCAGGCGGCCGACGATGCGGCGCACATCGGGGATGAAGCCCATATCGAGCATGCGGTCGGCCTCGTCGAGGACGAGCATGCGGCAATGGCGCAGATCGACCAGCCCCTTGCCCATGAAATCGATGAGCCGTCCCGGGGTGGCGACCACGACGTCACATTTGCGCGTCTCGAGCAGGGTGGCCTGCTTCTGGTAGTCGGTGCCGCCAAAGACCGGGCAGATGGTGATGCCGCAATATTTCGCCAGGCCGATGCCGTCCTTGGCGATCTGCATGACCAGCTCGCGGGTCGGGGCGAGCACCAGGGCCCGCACTCCGCCCTTGCCCTGCCCTGGCGGCTCGGCCAGCAGACGGGCCAGCACGGCGATGAGGAAGACGGCGGTCTTGCCGGTGCCGGTGTTGGCCTTGCCGACCAGGTCGTGCCCGGCGAGAACATCGGCCAGGGCCTTCTCCTGGATGGGGGTGCAGTACCGGAAATCGAGGTCGGCGATGGCGTGCATGATCGGCAAGGGGATGGGATAGTCGTGGAAGCGGCTCTTGCCCTCCGCCGGCACCACCTGAAAACTTTCGAGGCTCCATTCGGCCTTCTCCCGGGCCTTGGCCGGAGCGCGATACTTGCGTGGCACTTCCGCAGTCACTGCGGCAGGGGCGACTTCTGCCGACGCGGCGGCCGCTTCCCTCCCGCCGCCAGCAACAGCCTCGGCCGGCGCTTGCGCCGCCGCGACCGGCTGCCCGAGCAGCTTGCGGTACTTGCGTTTCCCGGCCTGGGCGATGCGTCTGATGCGGTTGCCGGCGGCGAGGAGAAACTTTTTCATCATCTGTGGTCACACCTTTGCCTTCCTTTAGTCGTGGAAGTGCTTGTAATATTAATTTATTGGCGACACAAAGCCGCTACGCAAAACCCCCGGCCGGGCCGCGAGACGCATACAGCGCGGCGAACGACCCGGGGACCGGCCTTTAGGATAGCGACGAAACTTCACGATGACAAGGGGCAGCCTCGCCCCCGCCCGTCTATATCCTCCCGGCGATACGCAGTTCCTCCATGATCGGGCCGAAGAGCGTCTCGTACTCGGGAATGGCCTTTTTGAGGATGGTGCCGATATAGGGAATATCGCTGTCGTTGACGACGATGTTGGCCGAGCAGGACATCGCCTGGAGGTCGTAGAGGGTGGAAAACTGCTCGCCGATGAGCACATAGAAGATATAGCGCCGCCGTGCCATGTTCATGCGGCTCATATAACGGTGGAACACCCCGGTGGCGAGGCCCCCTGGCTCGAAGCGGCTGTGCAGGAAGACGGCGGCGTAGTTGACAAAGAGCATGCGCTCCATGGCCAGTTCGGCGTTCTCTTCCAACTCGACGCGGTAGCCCACCGCCGAGGCCGCCTTGACCACCTGCTCGCGGCCGGGGATGTCGGGCATCAGCACCAGGGCGCGGGGAATGTCCTCGACGACATCCTTCTCCTCGAAGACGCCATCTTTGAGCCAGTCGGTGTCGGGCGGTCCCGGGGGACGGATGCGAACCACCCCCTGGGAAGAGGCCACTGTCCGCCCCTCGGCGCCGCGTTCCATGCTCTGGTCGAGCGCAAACGGCGTGCCGCAGTGGACGCACTTGATCTTGACACGGCGCCCCGGCTCGAGGGCGCGGACGCTCTCGCGGATCTTGTCGCCCAGTTTCAGCTGTTTCCCGCAGTGCGGGCAATCGACGATCATGGTCATGCCTCTTTTCACAGGTGGGACAAACGGTGCCGCGTGGCGGCCGGGGCCGCTGCGGCGCTCAGCGTCCGAAACGGGCGCGGAAATCCTCTTCCTCCTCTTCCATGCTGAGGTCGGTGATATTGGTGGTCGACTCGCCGCGCTCCGCCTTGACGCGGTCGATGCCGCGGTTCATCTCGGCCCGCTGCGAGCAGTAGGTGATGGCGGTCTTCTCGGTGATGATGCCGCGGCTGTAGAGCTCGAGGATATGCTGGTCGAAGGTGCGCATCTCCAGGGCGGAGCCCTCGCGGATGACATGGTAGAAGGTCTTGTCCTCGGTCTCGCCGTTGAGGATGAGATCCTTGACGCGCAGACTGGTGCGCAGGATCTCGATGGCCGCCACCCGCCCGCCGCCGACTCGCGGCAGGAGGCGCTGGCTGACGATCCAGCGCACGGTATCGATGAGGCGGTTGCGGATCTGCGGCTGCTCGTCCTGCTCGAACATGCCGAGGATACGGTTGATGGTCTGCCCGGCATCGATGGTGTGCAGGGTCGACAGCACGAGGTGGCCGGTCTCGGCGGCGGTCAGGCCGATCTCCATGGTGTCGCGGTCGCGCATCTCGCCGACCAGGATGACCTTGGGCGCCTGGCGCAGGGCGGCGCGCATGCCGATGGCGAAAGTGCTGAAGTCATTGCCCATCTCCCGCTGGTTGAAGGTCGCCTGGTCCTGCTCGTGGACGTATTCGATGGGGTCCTCGAGGGTGATGACATGCACCGAGCGCTCACGGTTGATGAGGTTGAGCAGGGCGGCCAGCGAGGTGGTCTTGCCGGTGCCGGTGGCGCCGGTGAAGAGTACCAGGCCGTTGAGCTCGCGGGCCATCAGCTTGAAGGCCTCGGGGAACTGCATGCGCTCGATTGTCGGCACCTGGGTCTCGAGCTTGCGCAGCACCGTCGAGAAGTAGCCCTTCTGGGTAAAGATGTTGACCCTGAAGCGCGCCTTGTCGCCGAGGGAGTAGGACATGTCGCAGGAGCCGGTCTCCACCAGATCCTTGAGCAGCCGGCGGTTGTTGCCGATGAGGTTGAGGGCGAAGACCTCGGTCTGGAAGGGGGTCAGCTCCTCCACCGGCGGCTCCACCGTCACCGGCACCAGCTGTCCGGCCGACTCCACCTGCAGGGTCTTGCCGACGGTGATGTTGAGGTCGGAGACATTGCTGTGCGACTCGAGCATGGTGGCGATCCAGTAGTCAATTTCCGTCTTTTTCATGACGCTCCCCGAAATCTTGTGCCCTCGCCCTGGCTGTCATAGTATAGTGCCGCTGTTGCCGAGAGGCGGCGACGCCCTGCGGCGCCCCATCCGCTGCGAGTTCGGCCGTGCGCGGATCCGATCCTGCGATTGTGCTGAACTCTAACAACTGTTGCAAGCTTTTTTTCCACACAGTTTTCATTCCTTACTCTTCAACCGTCAGCTCATTCGGAGTTTTTCATGGCTATACCCTTGCGCAGCGCCACCACCACCCAAGGCCGCCGGATGGCCGGCGCCCGCAGTCTCTGGCGGGCCAACGGCATGAAAGAGGAGCAGATCGGCCGGCCGGTCATCGCCATCGTCAATTCCTTCACCCAGTTCGTCCCCGGCCACGTCCACCTGCACCACATCGGCCAGGAGCTCAAGGGAATCATCGAGAGCCTCGGCTGCTTCGCCGCCGAGTTCAACACCATCGCCATCGACGACGGCATCGCCATGGGCCACTCCGGCATGCTCTACTCCCTGCCCTCGCGCGAGCTCATCGCCGACAGCGTCGAGTACATGTGCAACGCCCACACCGTCGACGCCATGATCTGCATCAGCAACTGTGACAAGATCACCCCGGGCATGCTCATGGCCGCCATGCGCCTCAACATCCCGGCGATCTTCGTCTCCGGCGGGCCGATGGAAGCGGGCCGCGACGGCGACAAACGCTACGACCTCATCGACGCCATGGTCATGGCCGCCGACCCGGCCGTCGCCGACGACGACATCGCCCGGGTCGAGCGCTGCGCCTGCCCAACCTGCGGCTCCTGCTCGGGGATGTTCACCGCCAACTCGATGAACTGCCTCAACGAGGCCCTGGGCCTGGCCCTGCCCGGCAACGGCACCGTCGTCGCCACCCACGCCCGGCGCAAGGAGATGTTCGCCGAGGCGGCAAGACGCATCGTCGAACTCGCCCGCCGCTGGTACGAAGAGGAGGACAGCGCCGTACTGCCGCGCTCCATCGCCAGCCGTGGCGCCTTCGCCAACGCCATGACCCTCGACATCGCCATGGGCGGGTCGACCAACACCGTGCTCCACCTGCTGGCCATCGCCCACGAGGCCGGCGTCGACTTCACCATGGCCGACATCGACCTCCTTTCACGGCGAGTCCCCAATCTCTGCAAGGTGTCGCCCTCCTCCAGCTACCATGTCGAAGACGTCAACCGTGCCGGTGGCATCATCGCCATCCTCGGCGAACTCGACCGCGCCGGCCTCCTCGACACCTCGGTGCCGCGGGTCGACGGCCCCAGCCTGCGGAACGTCCTCGACCTCTGGGACATCGCCCGCCCCGGCCACAGCGCCGAGGCCGACCGGCTCTACCGCAGTGCCCCCGGGGGGCAGATCAACCTCGTCCTCGGCTCGCAGAACAGCCTCTACAACGAGCTCGACCTCGACCGCAGCGAGGGCTGCATCCGCGACATCGCCCACTGCTACGACAAAGAGGGCGGCCTGGCGGTGCTCTTCGGCAATCTCGCCGTCGACGGCTGCATCGTCAAGACCGCCGGAGTCGACCCATCGATCTTCCGCTTCAAGGGCCCGGCCCGGGTGTTCACCTCCCAGGAGGCGGCCTGCGAGGCCATCCTCTCCGAGACCATCCGCGCTGGCGAGGTCATCGTCATCACCCACGAGGGGCCGCGCGGCGGTCCGGGCATGCAGGAGATGCTCTACCCCACCTCCTATCTCAAGTCGATGGGCCTGGGCAAGGCCTGCGCCCTGATCACCGATGGCCGCTTTTCCGGGGGCACCTCGGGGTTGTCCATCGGCCACGTCTCCCCGGAGGCAGCCGCCGGCGGCCTCATCGCCCTGGTCGCCGATGGTGACCTCATCGACATCGACATTCCGGGACGGTCGATCAAGCTCCTCGTCGATGAAGGCGAGTTGGAGCAGCGACGGCAGAAGGAAGAAGCCATGGGCAGCCTCGCTTTCCGCCCCAGAGACCGGCAGCGCCAGATCAGTCCGGCCCTCAAGGCCTACGCCCTCTTGGCCGCCTCGGCCGACAAGGGCGCAGTGCGCATCCTCCCCGAGTAGACCCACTGCCTGGCGAAATTTGCCTTGAATTCGCCAGGCAATCTTTTATGCTTACCTGAGGACGTCTCCTCCCATCCGCTGCCCCGACCCGGCCCTTCGGCCGGCCCACCCCGCCGAGGGCGGGCTCGCGCCGACTCCCGCAACTCGACAGGAGGTCGCTTTTGAAGCCGACAGACATCAACGATCCCGAGTATTTCCATAAAGTCATCGACTGTCAGTACGCCTGCCCGGCCCACACCCCGGTGCCGGAGTACATCCGCCTCATCAGCGCCGGCAAATATGACGAGGCCTTCCGCATCAACTGGATCTCCAACGTCTTCCCCGGCATCCTCGGCCGCATCTGCGACCGCCCCTGCGAGCCGGCCTGCCGACGCGGACGGGTCGAGGAAAACCCGGTGGCCATCTGCCGCCTCAAGCGGGTCGCCGCCGACTACAAGAACCCCGAGGTCGATTTCCGCCTGCCGGTGCCGACTGAGAAGAACGGTAAGAGGGTGGCCCTCATCGGCGGTGGCCCGGCCTCGCTGACCGTGGCCCGCGACCTCCTGCCCCTTGGCTACAGCGTCGACCTCTTCGACAACCAGGCCAAGGCCGGCGGCTTCGTGCGCACCCAGGTGCCCTCCTTCCGCCTCCCCGAAAAGGTCCTTGACGAGGAGGTCGAACGCATCCTCAGCATGGGCGTCAAGGCCCATTTCAACCATCGTGTCGAGAGCCTCAAGGCGGTTGTCGACCAGGGCTACGACGCCGTCTTCGTCGGCACCGGGGCGCCGCGCGGCCGCGACCTCCCCCTGCCCGGACGCAGCGAGGGCGGGGCCTCCATCTATATCGGCATCGAGTGGCTGGCCGGCGTCCTCTATCGCCATGTCACCCGCAGCGGGCCGCGGGTGCTGGTTCTCGGCGGCGGCAACACCGCCATGGACTGCTGCCGCACCGCCAAGCGCCTCGGCGCCGAGGAGGTGACGGTGGTGGTGCGCAGCCCGAAAGACCGCATGAAGGCTTCCCCCTGGGAGATCGAGGACGCCCAGGAAGAGGGCATCCCCATCGTCGACAACCACAACCCGCTGCAGTTCGTCATCGAGAACGGCAAGCTGGTCGGCATGACCTTCGAGAAAATGACCCTGCAACAAGAGGAGGGCGGCGAGGAGCGCCTCGTGCCCCTCGGCGAGCCGCCGGTCTTCTTCCCCTGCGACGAGGTGCTGCTCGCCGTCGGCCAGAGCAACGCCTTCCCCTTCATCGAAAAAGAGCTCGGCATCCGCATGACCGGCCGCGGCCTGCCGGAACTCGACGCCGACACCCTGCAATCCTCCCTGCCCCAGGTCTTTTTCGGCGGCGACGCCGCCTTCGGCCCGAAAAACGTCATCACCGCGGTGGCGCACGGGCACCAGGCAGCCATCTCCATCGACCTCTTCTGTCGCGGGCTCGACCTGCACCGGCGCCCGGCGCCGCACACCAACCTCGTCAGCCAGAAACTGGGCATGCAGGAGTGGCTCTACGACAGCCGCGTCTCCATCGACCGGCGCTACAAGGTGCCCACCGTCGACCGCACCAAGTCCCTGCGCGACCGTCTCCTCGAGGTGGAACTGGGCTTCAGCAAGCAGACCGGCCATCAGGAGGCCGGGCGCTGCCTCAACTGCGACGTGCAGACGGTGTTCGAGTTCTCCACCTGCATCGAGTGCGACTCCTGCGTCGATATCTGCCCGGAGTCGTGCATCAACTTCGTGGCGAACGGCGACGAGGAGGAGCTGCGCCAGCGCCTGCTGGTGCCGGCGGACAACCCCGACCAGGACCTCTACGTCTCGCCGCCCCTGCCCACCGGCCGCGTCATGGTCAAGGACGAGAACGTCTGCCTGCACTGCGGCCTCTGCGCCGAACGCTGCCCCACCGCATCCTGGGAAATGATGAAATTCACCTACCTCTCGCCGATGGCAGACAAATGAACAACATCGCCCGTACCAACGACTTCGTCGTCCGTTTCGCCAACGTCAACGGCTCCGGCTCGGCCAGCGCCAACAACCTCTTCGCCAAGGCCATCTTCCGCATGGGGGTGCCGGTCAGTCCGAAGAACATCTTCCCCTCGAATATCCAGGGGCTGCCGACCTGGTACGAGGTGCGCGTCAGCGACCGCGGCTACCTCGCCCGTCGCGGCGGCTACGACCTGGCGGTGGCCGTCAACGGCCAGACGCTGCTGCGTGACTACCTCGACCTGCCCCCCGGCGGCTATTTCCTCTACGACTCGACCCGGGAGCTGAGCGCGGACTTCGACCGCAAGGACGTGACGCTCCTGCCGGTGCCGCTCACCGAGCTGTGCAACACCGCCTTCGAGCACCCCAAGCTGCGCCAGTTGCTCAAGAACATCATCTACGTCGGCGCCCTGGCCTCGCTCCTCGACATGGAATTCACCGTGCTCACCGAGGCGGTGGAGCGGCAGTACGCCAAGAACGCCAAGCTGGCCGGCCCCAACATCAAGGCCCTTGAACTCGGCCACGACTACGCCGCCACCCATCTCGCCGGCCGCTGCCAGCTCAAGGTGCAGCGCATCGACGGCGTCGGCGAGCGCATCCTCGTCGACGGCAACACCGCCTTCGGCCTCGGCGCCCTCTATGGCGGAGCGACGGTGGTCGGCTGGTATCCGATCACCCCCTCGACCTCGGTGATCGAGGCCTTCGAAAAATACTGCCGCAAGTTTCGCGTCGAGCAGGACGGCGGCCGGCGCAAGGTCGCCATCCTCCAGGCCGAAGACGAGATGGCGGCGCTGGGCATCGTCATCGGCGCCTCCTGGAACGGCGCCCGCGCCTTTACCGCCACCTCCGGGCCGGGCATCTCGCTGATGGGCGAACTCCTCGGCCTCGGCTATTTCGCCGAGATCCCGGCGGTGGTCCTCAACGTGCAGCGCGCCGGCCCCAGCACCGGCATGCCGACGAGGACCCAGCAGGCCGACATCCTCTCCTCGGCCTACGCCTCGCACGGCGACACCAAGCATCCCCTGCTCTTCCCCAGCGACCCCCGGGAGTGCTTCGAGATGGCCGCCGACGCCCTCGACCTCGCCGAACGCCTGCAGACCCCGGTGCTGGTGCTGAGCGACCTCGACCTGGGCATGAACGACAACCTCAGCCCGCCCTTCACCTGGGACGACGGCCGCCGCTACGACCGCGGCAAGGTGCTGAGCCACGACGACCTCGAACAGCGCCAGGAAAAATGGGGCCGCTACCTCGACGTCGACGGAGACGGCATCTGCTACCGCACCTATCCCGGCACCCACCCGGCCAAGGGCTCCTACTTCACCCGCGGCACCTCACATAACGAGTACTCCGGCTATACCGAGGACAATGTCATTTACCAGACGGGCATGGAACGGCTGACCAGGAAATGGCAGACGGCCAAGAGCCTGGTGCCGGGCCCGGTGCTTGCCATGCGCGACGCGACCAGCCCCCTGGGGGCGATCTTCGTCGGCAGCAGCGCCGCCGCCGCCTTCGAGGCATTCGACCTGCTCGCCGAGAAGGGCATCGTCATCAACGCCATGCGCCTGCGCGCCTTCCCCTTTGCCGACGAGGTCTACCGCTTCATTAAGGCCCACCGTCAGGTCTTCGTCATCGAGCAGAACCGTGACGCCCAGCTGCGCACCCTGCTCGTCAACGAGGGCGACGTCGACCCGGCGAAGCTGCCCCCTGTCCTCCATTTCGACGGGTTGCCAATCACCGCCACCACCATCTGCGCGCAGATCGAGGCCCTTCTCTCCAGCAACCGACAGACCCCCACCCAGGATGGAGGCAGACGATGAGCAGCGAACGTCCGGTCTTTCGTCATCCCCAGGCGGCGAAGAACAGCGCCGGCTACAGCCGCAAGGACTACGAGGGGGCCATCTCCACCCTCTGCGCCGGCTGCGGCCATGACTCGACCACCAACGCCATCATTCAGGCCTGCTTCGAGCTGGCCATCGAACCGCACCGCGTCGCCAAGATGTCCGGCATCGGCTGCTCCTCCAAGACCCCGGCCTACTTCCTCGGCCGCTCGCACGGCTTCAATGCGGTGCACGGACGCATGCCGGCCATCGCCGCCGGGGCCAACATGGCCAATCGCGAGCTGCTTTATATCGGCATCTCCGGCGACGGCGACACCGCCTCCATCGGCATGGGCCAGTTCGCCCACGCCCTGCGGCGCAATCTCAATCTCAACTATATCTGCATGAACAACGGCTGCTACGGCCTTACCAAGGGGCAGGACTCGGCCACCGCCGATCGCGGCTCGGCGGGCAAGAAGGGCGAGCCCAACCCGTACAGCGCCATCGATCTCTGCAAGCTGGCCATCGAGCTCGGCGCCAGCTACGTGGCCCGCGGCTTCTCAGGCGACAAGCAACAACTGGTGCCGCTCATCAAGGGGGCCTTCGCCCACAACGGCCTGGCCTTCATCGACGTCATCTCGCCCTGCGTCACCTTCAACAATACCTCCACCTCGACCAAGAGCTACGAGTACGTGCGCGAACACATCGAGGCCACCAACACCTTTGACTTCATCCCCCTGCAGCAGGAAATCCTCGCCCACTACCCCGAGGGCACCAGCCAGGAGGTGGTGATGCACGACGGCAGCATCATCTCGCTGCACAAGTCAGAGGCCGGCAAGGAGGTCACCAGCAGGCGGCTCGCCCTCGACGGTCTCGAGGAGGAAAAGGCCAAAGGGCGGCTGCTCACTGGCCTGCTCTATGTCGACCCGCAGAGTGTCGACACCCATGACATCGTCAACTCCACCCTGCGCCCGCTCAACACTCTGGGTGAGGCCGACCTCTGCCCCGGCGGCGCCACCCTCGCCAAGCTCATGGACGGCTGGCGGTAACTGCCGAGAGGAGAGGAAAAACGCGGCGCCATCGCGCCTCAGGCGAGAAAGCGGGGGCTGCGACCGCTGGTGAGGATCTCGACGCCGTCGCCGACCACCAGCAGGGTATGCTCGAACTGGGCGCTGAGACCGCAGTCGGCGGTGACCGCCGTCCAGTGATCTGGCCAGATGACGCAGGCGGCGGTGCCTTCGTTGAGCATCGGCTCGATGGTCAGGGTCATGCCCTCCACCAGGACGACGTCATTGTCGGGTTCATAGAAATGGGCCACATAGGGCGCCATGTGAAAGTACTCGCCGATGCCATGGCCGCAGAACTCGCGAACGATGCTGTAACCGTGCTGTCGTGCGTGGGCCTCGATCGCCCGCCCGACGAGGTTGAGCCTGCACCCCGGGGCGACCGCATCGATGCCGCGCAGCAGGCACTCCCAGGCCACCCGCACCAGGCGCTGCGCCCGATCGTCCACCTGGCCGACGAAGACCGTCTCCGAGCAGTCGCCGTGCATGCCGTCAACATAGACGGTGACGTCGCAGTTGACGATATCGCCCTCCTCAAGGGGGCGGCTGTCGGGGATACCGTGCACCACCACCTCGTTGACCGAGGTGCAGATCGACTTGGGGAAACCCATATAGTTGAGCGGGCTGGGATACGCGCCACTGTTGACGATCAGCTGGTAGGCGAAGCGGTCGAGCTGGTCGGTGGTCACCCCCGGCCGCACCTCGTCAAGGACCCGCTCGAGCACCTCGCGCGCCAGGCGCCCGGCACGGCGCATGCGCTGCCGCTGTTCCTCGGTTTCCTTGCGGCAGGAGAGCCGGCAAGGCGCCGGAAGGCCGCTGGCGGCGTATTCAGGGTGGGGGATATGGGCGGGAACCTCGGCCATGGGGCTGATCGTTCCCGGCTTGACTGTCGGCTGTTTCATGATCATCAATGGTCTCAGCGGAAATTGGCAAACTCTCAACCTACCCCCAGCTCCACCGATAAGGCAAGGATTTTCAGGCGCCCCAGGGGCTCGGGTGGGAAAGCGCAGGGTGATGACTGCGTTCGATGGCAGCGCCCACCCTTTCCCGGAAGGGCCGGGGCGTTGCCAGGGCGGCGTTGAAGGCCGCATGGCAACAAGTCAGTACCCTCCCCCACCGTCACCGACAGCGGTGACCATAGAGCAGCGACAACAGCCATGGCCCTGATCAAACGCAGCGAATTGCCGGCAGCCCTGGAACAGGGTGGGGCCGTGCTGCGCGCCCCCGTCTATCTCTTCTTCGGCGAACGCTATCTCTGCCGCGAAGCGGCCGACCTGGTGCAGGGGAAACTGCTCGCCGCACGACCGGGGACCCTGCAGTCCATCGACGGCGACAGCGAAGACCCGGCACGCACCCTGGCCCGCCTGGTGAGCTATAGCCTGCTGCCGGGCACGCAGCTTCTCCGCGTCACCGACAGCCGCCTCTTCCACAGCAAGCAGGTGGCCGAAGAGATTTGGAACAAAGCAGTGGCCGCCAATGCCGGCAACAACCCCGCCCAGGCAGGCAGCCGGCTGTGGAGCATGATGCAGGCGGCCGGAGCGACCGTCGAAGGCGAGCGTCCGCTGTCCGATATCCCGGCGGCGGAGTGGAAGGCGCTGTTCGCCTTCGACAAACCGACGGAGAACCTGGACTGGGCCGACGCCCTCCTCCAGGGAGGTGGTCCGGCCGGCAAGGCCGCCGGGCCGACAGCCGACCGCTATATCGACGCCCTGGAGAAGGGCATCCCCGAGCGCAACGTGCTCCTGCTGACCTGCGAGACCCTCGACAAGCGCCACCGATTCTTCACCTACCTCAAGAAGAAGGCGGTGGTGGTCGACTGCATGGTGGCCAGCGGAGGAGGCAGTGCCGCTCAGAACGAGCAGAAGGAAATCCTCCGCGAGGTCATGCACAAGGTTCTGCAGCGCTACGGCAAGCGCATCGACAGCCGAGCGGCGGAGCTCTTTTTCGAGCGGGTCGGTTTCCACCCCACCGGGGTGGCGATGGAAACCGAGAAGCTCGTCCATTCTATCGGCGATGGGCAGAGTATCGGAGTCGAAGCAGTGGAGGAGATGGTCGCCCGCACCCGCGAGGACGCCCTCTACGAACTCACCGACGCCCTCGGCAAGCGCCAGGCCGAGCGCCTCCTCACCGTCCTCGCCCACCTCCTCGAACAGGGTATCCACGAGCTGGCCATCGTCGCCAGCCTGCGCAATTTTTTACGCAAACAACTGGTCTTCCGCTCCCTGCAGCAGAGGCCCCAGCCCCCCTGGCGCACTGGCATGACCGCTAACGAATTCCAGAATTCCTACCTGCCGGCGCTCAAGGCCGAGGAGGAATGGGGCGAGTACCTGCAGGGCCACCCCTATGCCTTGTACATGAGCTTTGCCAAGGCGGCCGAGTATTCCCTCTCCGGGCTGAAGCGGTGGATGGCCATGCTGCTCGAAGCCGAATACCGCCTCAAGGGGTCACCCCTGCCCCCGCGGCTGGTCCTCGAGGAACTCCTCCTCGCCATGAGCAGGGGAACGCCGAGGCTTGCCTCTCGGAAAAACGCTGTGCTATAATTCCCGAAAAGGCTCTCTTATGAGCCTGCAAACGGCGGCCGCCCCAAGGCCCGCCTGATTCAACCCAACGACACTTCGACACCCGTACGACCATGGCCGAGAATACCCCGCAACGTGAAGGACTGGTTATCACCAAAGACGAAAAAGAGGTGCGCGAGCCCCGTCTTTTCAAGGTTCTCCTGCATAACGACGACTACACCACCATGGAATTCGTCATCTCCATCCTCGAAACGGTATTTCAGAAGTCCACCCCTGACGCCACCAAAATAATGCTTAATGTCCACCACGAGGGAGTCGGAGTGGCCGGCATTTACACCCGGGAAATCTGTGAAACGAAGATTTCCGTAGTGCATCAACTGGCCAGGAAAAACGAGTTCCCGCTACGCTGCTCGATGGAGGCGGCATAGACACACGACGATCAACCGCATTGGACGACTATGCTGAGCAAGACACTGGAAAAAGCGCTGATACTGGCGATACGAGAGGCGAAGAACCACAAGCATGAGTATGTCACCGTCGAACACATGCTCTACGGTCTGCTGCACGACGAGCTGACCAGCTATATTATCAACCAATGCGGCGGTTCGACGCAGATTCTCAAGGAACGCCTGGAGAAGTTCTTCCTGCGCGACATCCCCACCCTGTCCGCCGGATCGACCATGGAACCCGCCCAGACCATCGCCTTCAACCGCGTTCTGCAACGGGCCGTGGCCCATGTGCAGAGTTGCGGTAAGAGCCAGGTCGACAGCGGCGATGTGCTGGTGTCGATCCTCGCCGAGGAGGAATCCCACGCCGTCTACTTCCTTTCCTCGGTCGGCATCGGCAAGATGGAGGTCATGAACTTCATCTCCCATGAGCTGCCTGCCGAGGGCCTGCAGAAGGAGCCCTTCCCCTCACCACCCCCGGGGGATCCCTCGACCAGGCCGGGCAAGGACAGCAAGGCCCTGGAAGAGTTTACCATCAACCTCGCCGAGCAGGCCGCCGCCGGCAAGATCGACCCGCTCATCGGCCGCGACGAGGAGCTCAACCGCATCATGCAGGTTCTCTGTCGCCGCAAGAAGAACAACCCGCTGCTGGTTGGCGAGCCGGGCGTCGGCAAGACCGCCATGGCCGAGGGCCTGGCGCTGCGCATCCACCAGGACAAGGAGGCGCGCGCCAAGGGCGAGGCGCCGCGGGTGCCCGACCTCCTCCAGGGGGTGGAGATCCACCTCCTCGACATGGGCAGCCTGGTGGCCGGCACCAAGTATCGCGGCGACTTCGAGAAAAGGCTGAAGAGCGTCGTCGCCGCCATCGAGGAGAAAGAGAACGCCATCCTCTTTATCGACGAGATGCACACCATCGTCGGCGCCGGGGCCACCAGCGGCGGCTCCATGGACGCCTCCAACCTGCTCAAGCCAGCCTTGCAGGCGGGCATTCTGCGCTGCATCGGCTCGACCACCTACGAAGAGTACAAGAACCAGATCGAAAAGGACCGCGCCCTGTCGCGGCGCTTCCAGAAGATCGACATCACCGAGCCGACGGTGGAGGACACCCACCAGATCCTCAAGGGGCTGCAGCGCAAGTACGAAGAACACCACGACGTACGCTACTCGCAGAAATCGCTGCAGGCCATGGCTGAACTGTCGCACCGCTTCATCAACGAACGCTTTCTGCCCGACAAGGCTATTGACGTCATGGACGAGGTCGGCTCGCTCTTTCGCCTCGAAGGGCGTCAGGGCTCGGTGGTCAAGGTGCCCGATATCGAGAAGGTGGTGTCGCGCATTGCGCGCATTCCCGCCAAGTCGCAGTCGAGCTCCGAGCTGGGTGAGCTGCGTGAGCTGGCGGCTCGGCTCAAGGGTGTGGTCTTCGGCCAGGACGAAGCCATCGAGGCGGTCAGCGCCGCGGTGAAGCGCTCCCGCGCCGGCCTCGGCAATCCCGACTCGCCCACCGGCAGCTTCCTCTTTGCCGGGCCCACCGGGGTGGGCAAGACTGAGGTGGCCAGGCAGCTGGCGACTATCCTCAACGTCCACTTCGAGCGCTTCGACATGAGCGAGTATATGGAGAAGCACGCCGTGGCCCGCCTCATTGGCTCGCCACCCGGCTACGTCGGCTTCGACCAGGGCGGCCTGCTCACCGAAGCCATCCGCAAGCACCCCTACTCGGTGCTGCTCTTCGACGAGATCGAAAAGGCCCACCCCGACATCTTCTCCATCCTCCTCCAGGTGATGGATCACTCCACCCTCACCGACAACTCGGGGCGCAAGGCCGACTTCCGTAACGTCATCATCATCATGACCACCAACGCCGGGGCGCGAGAGCTGGCCAGCCGCACCATAGGCTTCGTCGGCAGCAAGAAGGGCAAGGACCAGGCGGCGATCACCAAGCTCTTCGCCCCCGAGTTCCGCAACCGCCTCGACGCCATCGTCTCCTTCAGCCCGCTGGATCACGCCGCCACCGAACTGGTGGTCGACAAGCTGGTGCGCGAACTGGAGTTGCAGCTCGCCGAGAAGAAGGTGACCATCACCCTCAAGCCCGAGGCGCGCACCTACCTGGCGAAAAAAGGCTACGACCCGGACTTCGGCGCCCGCCCGCTGCGGCGCCTGATCATGAAGGAGATCGGCGACAGCCTCACCGAGGAGATCCTCTTCGGCCGCCTGACGCGCGGCGGGGCGGTGACCATCGACGCCGGCGAAGACGGCCTGCAATTCCACTACGATAAACCGTGAGCAGCACAACTCAGGACCAGGAGGGTGCGCCGGCTGAAAAGCCGGCGCACCCGGCCCGCGACGAGCGGGTTTTCTGCCTCAAGCGGAGTGACCTGCAGGACCTGCACGCCGGACGCCAAGGGGCGGTGACAATTTCCGAACTGCTCCTTCTGCCCCAGTATTTCCTGCCACGCAGCATCGCCGAGCACGACCCTGCTTACAAACAGCTCATCCCCTACCAGCTCTTCTGCCGCAACGAGGCCTTCTTCGTCTATCAGCGCGGCGGTGGCGTCGGCGAACGGCGCCTCGCCGGCCGCCTGTCGCTGGGCATCGGGGGCCATATCAACAGCGCCGACGCCCCTGACGGCACCCTCACCCCCCGTTCCTACCTCGCCGCCCTGCAGCGCGAACAGGAGGAAGAACTCGTCGGCCTGCCGCCCTGCGAGGCCCTCTTTATCGGACTGATAGACGATGACCGCGACCCGGTGGGCCTGGTGCACCTCGGCGCCGTCCACCTTGCCACCCTGCCGCCGCAGGCTGCGCCAGATATTCGCCAGGCCGGCGAAGATCTGCGCCACCTCGGCTGGTGGACGGCGGCAGAGATAACCGAGCAGCGCCAGCGCTTCGAAAGCTGGTCTCTTCTCGCCCTCGACCTGACCCAACGACATCGCCTATCCCCTTGAGAGGAGACAGATGACCGAAACCCTTTCCGCCAGCGCTGAGCGCGTCCAGCTCTTCCTTCGCCAGAACGGCTTCGCGGTCACCGTCCGCGAACTGCCGGGCTCGACGCGCACCGCCGCCGAAGCCGCCGCCACCATCGGCTGCACCGTCGGGCAGATCGCCAAGTCACTGGTCTTCCAGGACAAGAAGAGCGGCGAGGCCATTCTCGTCGTCGCCTCCGGCAGCAATCTCGTCGACCTCCAGCGTATCTTCGCCGCCACCGGCCTGGAGCTCAAGCGCGCTGATGGCAAATTCATCAAAGAAACCGTGGGCTTCGCCATCGGCGGCATCCCTCCGGTCGGTCATGCCATACCGCTGCGCACCCTGCTCGACCCCGACCTCCTGCAGTACCAGGTCATCTGGGCCGCCGCCGGCACCCCCCATGCAGTCTTTCCCCTAGAGCCACAGGCGCTGGAGCGCCTCACCGACGGACAATGGCTGCCCCTCGCCCAGGCCACCCCGCCTGCCTGAACGCCATGCGTCCCTGCACCCATCCTCGTCCCCTTGTCCCTGACGCCAGGCATACGCGTGAAAGAGGGGTAGAGGCCCAGGCACACCACGCCGGCGACCGTGACCGAGGGGCTGATAGTACGGCACTGCGAAAATCTGTTTGGTCAGAAACGCGCACCTGAAAGCCGGGGATGACCAGGCAGAACGCTGCTCGGCTACGTTGCGAACACGAGAAAAGAGGAAAGGCGCGCCCTGGGCCTGAAGTGGCCAAAGCGTTCGTCGCAGCGACGTCCCATAGCGCCGGGAATGCCATGGGCCGCAACGGGAGAATGTTGGCCTCAATAAACGAAGGGTTCCGCCCTCGCTTGCCGCAGGCCAGGCTCCGCTCAGCGGAGAATAAAGCCGAGCACTTTAAGGTCGCGGGCCCAGCCTGCCCAGGGGCCGCTGGCAAAGGTAGCGGTCATGCCTCCCGGGTCGAAGACGACCGTGCTGCCCTGGTCGAGACGGCACTGGCGGTCGTAGTTGGTGTGGCTGATGCGCAGGCGCCAGGTGCCGTCGCCATTCCTGCCAACCTCCTCCACATAGAGCGGATGACCGGTATACATCTTGCGGCGAGCGTTGACATCGAGGACCATGATCGCCCCGGAGACAGGCAGGCTTGCAGTATTGCCTGCCTTGCGGGCGCAGGAGAACCACTGTGCCGGGCTGGTATCGCCAAGGCGACAGGAGTCGATACCGGAACGACAGCGGGCATAGACGAGACTCTGCGGCTGGCAGCGGCCTCGCTCGAGCGCAGCTTTCTTGCCCTGTGCGGGCGGCTGCTTCGCTACCGGTTGCCACAGAAAGCAACCGGCGTGATCCCTCTTCCTAGCCCCGCCCGCTGACCTCGGGCGAGGCTCCTCCTCGGGTGGCGCCTGTGCCGCCTCTTCCACCGTATCGTCGCCATCCGCCGGCAGTTCCTCGAGGCACTGCGCACTCTCTGTGCTGACGGCGACCTCTTCCATGACAGGCGGATGCACCGGGGCGGCGCAGCCACTGAGGCCGATAAAGGCAGCGAAGAGGGCTGTGGCCAGCAGCGTCCACGCCGCCTGCCACAGCCGTTCGCCGGATTGGAAATGGCGCCGCAGGGCGCCGAGGATTCTCTCCGACATCGGCGCCATGTAACCAGGAACCGGCCGGACTGACAAGAAAAAAAAGGCCGGCCGCCACAACAATGGCGGCCGGCCCTGGGGAACCGCGCCTTCGGGGGACGCGGCGGGGGACTAGAAGCGGAAGCCGGCGTTGCAGGTGATCGAATACCCGCTGAGATCGCCGCTGTACTCCACCGGAATCGAGGCCACGGTGTTGCGGATCTCGACGTCGTCAGTCCAGCGGTAGCGGCCTTCGAGGCCGAGGAAGAAGCGCTCGCTAATATCGAAGGTCGCCCCGGCGGTGAGATGGGCGCCAAATACGGCGTCGGAATCATCGCTGTCGAAGTCGCCAAGGCGGGAAGACTCCACCTCGCTGCTCAGGCTGACCGCGTAGAGACCAACACCGCCGCCGGCAAAGAGGGCGACGGGCCCAGCCTGGAACTCGCCCTTGAGGGTGACCACGCCCCCCAGGCCCGCCAGGGTGTTGTCCTGGGTATAGTAGCCAGCCTGATCGTTGCTGCCGCGAACGGTGCTGTCGGAGGCGAGAAGATCGAAGCCGGCTTCAAGGACGAGATTCTCGGCGAGATACCGTCCATAGACGACTCCGAGGGCTCCGCCAGTGTCGTAGCCGGCGTCGTCGAGGTCACCGTCCGGTTCGAACATGCCGAGCTTGGCCTGGGTGTAGTTGAGCCGGTTGGAGCGCTCCTCAGCCATGGCCGTGTCGGCGATGCCAAGGAAGGCGGTGTTGGCCGCCGCAAAGAGAACGAGGAGTTTTGTGGTATTGCTGTTCATGGGATGCCTCTTTCTGGTTGAAAAGCTGTCGGTCGCTCCAGCCGCCCGCCGTCCCTTCCCCGACCATGTCGTTGCCGGGGAAGACTAGCGGCGGTGGAACGGGTCATGCGCGAAGTGTTCTCTTTCTACCAGAGAGGCCGCCACCTCTCTGTAGGGAATGTGTTATCAATTGTATCAATTTGTTTTCCGTGAGTCCGTAGCTTCGCCTACATTTTGTTACACTTGGCGACAAAAAACAACGGTCGTCCCGTCACCGGCCATGCTACAGTTGAGCAGGTCAAGACAAGCGCTGGAGAGGGGGAGGTGCGCCAGGATTCTCCTGCAACCGTCGAGGCCCTGCATTTCAGGAAAGCCTTGCCAAAGTCCCTGCCGCACCTGAAGAGCGCCCACCGTGGCCACGTTGCCCTCCTGCGGTCCTCAAACACAAGGAGTTCTGCCATGTCGCAAGGCCCTCGTATCCTGCTCATCGAAGATGATGTGCGCCTGGCGATGCTGATCAAAGACTATCTCTCCGACCAGGGCTTCACCGTCTCCGTCGATGGCCGCGGTGACAGCGGCGCCAGGCGCATCGTCGCCGAAGCCCCCGACCTGGTCATCCTCGACCTGATGCTCCCCGGGATGGACGGGCTGAGCGTCTGCCGCACCGTCCGTCAGAACTACCAGGGCCCGGTGCTGATGCTCACCGCCCGCGAGGACGACACCGACCAGGTGGTCGGCCTGGAACTGGGGGCGGACGATTATGTCAAAAAGCCGGTGGAGCCGCGCGTGCTCCTTGCCCGCATCCGCGCCCTGCTGCGCCGTTTTTCTCCCACTACTGAGACAAACGGCAAAACAGCGGCCGCTACCACGGAAGAGCTCATCTTCGGTGCCCTGCGCCTCAACCAGGCCTCACAGACGGTGATCCTCGACAACAGCATGGTGGATCTCACCAGCAACGAGTTCAACCTGCTGTGGATCCTCGCCAGCAACAGTGGCAAGGTTCTCGACCGCGACCTGCTCTTCAGGGAATCCCGTGGCATCGCCTACGACGGTCTCGACCGCTCGGTGGACATCGCCATCTCCAGGCTTCGCAAAAAACTCGGGGACAGCGCCACCAAGCCATGGCGAATCAAGACGGTGTGGGGCACGGGCTACCTCTTTGTCAGGGACGCCTGGGAAAGCACTTCGACCACGAGGACCGTGCGATGATGCTCAGGCTGTTCGCCGCCTCCTATCTCTTTCTCGTCGCCACCCTGCTCTTCGTCCAATTCGCCCTCGGCCCGGTGATCGAAAAGGTGGCCAAGAGCTACCTGCACGAGGCGATCACCGAATACAACCGCCAGCTGGCCCGTGGCGCCTTTCATACCCTCGAGCTCGACCTTCTGCGCCTGCCCGAGGAGCGCTGGCGGGAACGCATTGTACAGCTTGCCCCCCATTTCGGCTACCGCATCGACCTCTCGCCCCTCTCGGCGGAGACGTTTACGGCAGACCAGGTCGAGCAACTGCGCGAAGGCCGCATCGTCGTCGTCGATGACGGCGAACTGCTCTATCACCGCGTCGGCGAAAGCGATCAGGTCCTGCGCAAGGGCCCCTTTTCGCCCTTGCAGCCTGAAACCGGGGCCTTCAATGTGATCATCTGGCTCGCGGTCATCGCCGTTATCGGCATCCTCACCTTTATCTGCATCATCCCCTACTGGCGCCAGCTGCGCAGACTCAGCGCAGCAGCCCTGGCCTTCGGCGACGGCCACCTCGACACCCGGGTCGTCATGTCGAAATTCTCCAACCTCGCCCCCCTGGCCAATGCCTTCAACACCATGGCAGCGCGCATCCAGCAGCTCATCGACTCACACAAGGAGCTGACCAACGCCGTCTCCCACGAGCTGCGCACCCCGCTGGCGCGGCTGCATTTTGGCCTGGAGATGCTCGGCAGCGCCGCCGACCAGGAGAGGAGAAGACACTATATCGCGGAATTGCAAACCGATGTCGGCGACCTCGAAGAGCTGGTCAACGAGCTGCTCACTTACGCCCGCTTCGAGCGCGAACAACCCGAGCTGCACCTTGACAGCCATCACCTCGAACCCTTCCTCCATCAGGTGCTCGACGAGTCGCTGCCCGAAGACAGCCCCCTGCGCCCCCAACTGCGGCTGCAGCTCGACCAGGTCTCGCAAAAGGCCCGCTTCGACGCCAAATACCTCGCCCGCGCCCTCGGCAACCTGGTGCAGAACGGGGCGCGCCATGCCACCAGCCGGCTTGAGCTCGTCGTCGAACGGCAGGGCGACCTTTGCTGCCTCCATGTCGACGACGACGGCCCGGGCATTGCCGAGGCGCAGCGCGCCAAGGTCTTCGAGCCCTTCGTCCGCCTCGACCGCAGCCGCAGCCGCACCTCCGGCGGCTACGGGCTGGGCCTGGCCATCGTCGCTCGCATCCTCCAGTGGCACGGGGGAAGCGCCAGCGCGACGACCAGCCCCTTGGGGGGCGCCCGCCTCACCCTGTGCTGGCCGGCTTATGAAAGTGGCAGCCCCCATCAGTAAGAGATTTTCCGGGACAAGCGCCACTGACGAGACCACAGCCGGAGAGGCCTGGCTCTGGCGTAACCGGCCTGTTCTGTTCAGCGACGAGAACGCCATGGCACCAGTCAACTTCCGGGGCCTGGACCATACCACCACCACCCTGGTGCGAACGGCGTCCAGCTCGAGGGTGAGCGGATGATGCCGATGGAAAGCGCAGAAGAGCCCGGCTGCGGCCAGCACCGCAATGGCAATGAGAAGCTATTTCATGCGATCTCGAAGGTCGCGGGAAGGCGGCTGGGACCGGCCTGATGGGTTCCCTTCAACATAGCACCCGTTGCAGGGCAAGGACGATTTCTTCGATTTTATAGGGTTTGGAAAGGTAGTCATTCATCCCTGCCGCCAGGCATTGCGCCTCATCCTCCTTCATGGCGTGGGCGGTCACCGCCAGGATGGGGATGTTGGGTGCGGTCTGGCGGATGAGGCGGGTTGCCTCGATCCCTCCCATGACCGGCATCTGCACGTCCATGAGGATGAGGCTGAAGGCCTTGCGGCCATTCTGTACGGCAGCCACCGCCTCCTTGCCGTCAACGACGAAGGTGACATCGGTGATGCCGATGGCCTTGAGGATCTGGCCGAGGAGCAGGCGGTTCATCTCCCAATCCTCGGCAACGAGGATGCTGATGTCGCCGCGCGCGGAAAAGTCGACGCTGATTTCGGCCTTCGCTCCCCCCTCTGTCACCACATTCACCAATCGCACCGGCAGAACGAAGGAAAATACCGAGCCTTTCCCCACCTCGCTGTCCAGCGTGATATCCTCCCCGCCAAGGAGACGGACGATATGCTGCGCGATAGAGAGGCCGAGGCCAGTGCCACCGTATTCGCGGCTGATGGAGTTGTCGCCCTGGCTGAAAGAACGAAATATCTCTTTTTTTTTCGCCTCTCTGATGCCAGTCCCGGTGTCCTCAACACGCACCTGGAGTTGTCCCGCCCCCGCTTCGGCCAGACTTGGGCGGAAGTCGACGGCGAGCAGCACATAGCCCCGCTGGGTGAACTTGACGGCATTGCCTACCAGATTGACCAGCACCTGGTGGAGACGCACGCGATCGGAGAGAATGTGCCGCGGCACCGCCTCGCCAAGGTGAAGACGCATCTCCACGCCCTTGGCGCTGTTGACGGTGGTGATGCTGATCACCTCCTCCATCAGGGCATGCAGGTCGACGGGTTCGGTGACGACATTGAGTTTGCCCGCCTCGATCTTGGAGAGATCGAGGATATCGTTGATGATCTGCAGCAGCGTCACCCCGGAGGAGTGAATGCCCTGGACATTGCCGCGCTGTGCCTCGGTGATGTCCGAGCGCAGGATCATCTGGCTGAGACCGAGAATGGCATTCATCGGCGTGCGGATCTCGTGGCTCATATTGGCGAGGAACTCGCTCTTCAGGCGGCTGGCGGCCTCGGCCCGCTCCTTGGCCGCGCGCAGTTCGCCATGCATCTGGCGCAGTTCCTCATTGGCCAGGGTGAGCTGCGTGGTGCGCTGGCGCACCCGCTCCTCCAACCGCTGATGGGCCTCCTGCAGGGCTCGCTCCGCTTCGCGCCGTTTGCTGATATCGCGCAACGATCCGCTGAGGTAGCGACTCCCTCCGTGACTGATGGGGCACGCATTGACGCAGGCCCAGAAGACGGCGCCAGTGCGGTGCCGCTGCCGCACTTCCCTGTCGCGGACGGAACCGTAGGCGTCCAGATCCGCCAGGAGCTGCCGCCAGTCTCCTTCATCGCAGCAGAGCTCGGCAGCAATGTTCCCGACATGGTCGAGGAGCGATTGCGGGCGATCGTAACCGAACATGGCGGCAAAAGCGGGATTGACCGTCTCCAGTCGCCCTTCGCGGGTCGAGATGAAGATCCCTTCCGCGGCGTTCTCGAAGACACGGCGATATCGCTCTTCAGATTCCGCCACCGGCACCTTCTCGGCGCTAGCGCCCCTGGCGGCGAAGCGCAACCCTTCGATCTCGGCGGTAAACTCTTCGTAGGTACGGTCAACCATGGCCACCAGCCTGGCAAAAGAATCCTGCCTGTGGTCCTCGATACTCAGCAACTGCTACCGCAACACCCTGTGCACAGGCACTCCCCGCCACATCCCTTCTCTCCACGGTTTGCTGCGCAACCGACTGCCGCTGCTGCCCAGCCTTCCGCTGCCACTCATTGACATCACATTGTGATCGATTTCGCATTTCCTAGCAATATCTTTCTGCTGCAACACTGCAAGCGAGAAGTAATTGTCATTTGCCTCGAGGAGCTTTACTATATCGGATGAATTCAACAAAACTCTCAGGCAATCCGTACCGCCTGTCGTCCTTGCCCGGCAAGATACCATGAAAGACTACTACCGCATCCTTGGTGTCACCGCGTCCTCCTCCGAGGAGGAGATCAGAAAACGCTACCGTCGCCTGGCGATGCAGTACCACCCCGACCGCAATCCCAACGACCCCTCCGCCGAAGAACGCTTCAAAGAGGTCGCCGAGGCCTACGGAGTGCTCACCGACCCGGTCAAGCGGCGCCACTACGAGGAGTGCCGCAAAGCAGGCGGCACCGGCCCCACCGGGCCGGGTGGGAACTTCACCTACACCCAGGAAGACATCCTCCGCGACCTCTTCAAGGACCCCAGCTTTCAACATCTCTTTTCCGGGCTTTTGCGCGAATTTCAGCGCCATGGCTTCCGTTACGGCACGACCTTCATCTCCCGCAGCTTCTTCGGCGGCAAGGGTAATATCTTTCTTGGCGGCATATTCCTGCTCGGCTCGCTGGCCGGACCGCTCATCGCCGACGCCGCCAGAAAGAAACTGCGCAACTCCCCGCCACTGCTCTCCAAGGTGTCGCGGAGCGTCGGCAATCTGGTCGGCTCCGCCACCCGGCTGCTCGGCGGAAAGCGACGCTCCCCATCATCCGCCAGGCTGCCGGACCTCGACACCAGCTACACCACCCCGCTCAGCGAAGAGGAACTGCGCCACGGCAAGACCATCGACATTCTCGTCTACGGGCCCCAGGGAGAACATACCCTGCGCGTCAAAATCCCCCCCGGCAGCCACGCCGGCCAGAAGTTGCGCCTGCCCGGCAAGGGGCGCCACGGCGAGGGCGGCGTGGGTGACCTCTACCTCCACCTGGTGAAGAAACCCGGTTGAAGGTGCACTCAGCTGTTTTCCGCCCCGCCCTGCGCCTGCAGGATGAACATGGCGGCGAGCACCACCAGAACGCCGGGAATGACCCGCAGCGGCGGCAGACCGCGCCCTAAGGCCAGTTCCAGCAGCAGCACCAGCCCAGGATAAAGGTAGGAATAGGCCATCACCCGGGTGGGACCGAGGACCGGCACCGCGAACTGGGTGAAGAAGAAGGTGACGATGGTGGTAAAAACCGCCAGATAGGCGATACCCAGCCAGACCAGGAACGGCACCTGGCTCCAGGCCACTCCGGCGAGTTCACCCGAGGAAAGGAGCAGCAGCCACAGACAGCCGGAGACCAACACCCACAAGGTCATCACCGCCATCGGCTCGCCACGGTGCAGCAGCCTGATGAGCGGCGTGTACAGACCCATGGCGCAGCAACCGCCGAAAAAGATAAGGTCGCCGCGGTTCCACTGCATCGCCAGCAGCTGTCCGGGATCGCCTCGAAAAATCACCCAGACGGTGCCGACCAGTCCGCAGCCAAGAGCGAACAAATGGGCACGGCCAAGACGCTCCTTGTTGAGCAGCAGGGCATAGAGACCGGAGAGGGAAGGCACCAGGGCAAAAATGACGCTGGTGTTGAGTGGGCTGGTGTACCTGAGAGAGAGGAACATGCAGTAGAAGAAGATCACCAGGCAGCCGCTGATGAGGCTGCAGCGCAGGAACAGCGACGGCGAAAAGCACAGCCCGTAGCGCAGCGCAACAAAGGGCGCGAAGAGCGCCGCGGCGAGGACGAAACGGCTCAGGGTGAGGACCGCCGGGTCGAGGGCACCGGTAATGGCGGCGCCGACGGGAAACGACGTGGACACCAGGCATGCCGTCACCACCATGAGCAGGTGGACGAAAAGTCGAAAGCCTCTTTCGCTGCCTGAGAAAAAGGCCCGCCAGGGACTCACCCCTGCCCTTGGGGCCTGGCGGCGTCCCCGGTCCCGGCCTCCTTCTTCACCCCCTGGAAGGTGGTCATGGCGGTGGCCACCATGGCGCTGAGATCGGCGAGATTGGCGGGAATGATCATGGTATTGTTTTCCTTGGCAAGCTTGCCGAATTCATTGAGGTATTGCTTGGCCACCTCGAGACTGGCCGCCTCCTTGCCGCCCGGTCCGGAGAGCGCCTCGGCAACCTTGCGAATGCCCTCGGCGGTGGCTTCGGCGACCTTGAGGATCTCCATGGCCCGCCCCTCCGCCTCGTTGATGCGACGGATCTTCTCGCCCTCGGAGAGGAAAATGGCCTCGCCCCGATCACCCTCGGCGCGGTTGAGGATAGCCTGCTTTTCCCCCTCTGAGCGGGCAATCTCGGCCCGCTTCTCCCGTTCCGCCTTCATCTGCTTTTCCATAGCGTCGAGCACCGTCTTCGGCGGCTGGATATCCTTGATCTCATAGCGCAGGACCTTGATGCCCCAGTTGGCGGCTGCCTCGTCGAGTGCCGCCACGACCTGGCCGTTAAGGGACTCCCGCGCCTCGAAGGTATTGTCGAGGGTGATCTTGCCGATTGCGGAACGCAGGCTGGTCATGGCCAACTGGCAGGCGGCGAAGCGATAATTGTCGATGCCGTAGGCCGACATCTTGGAATTGACCACCTGCATGTACATGATGCCGTCCACCTCCAGGGTGACATTATCGGCGGTGATGCAGGTCTGCGCCGGGATATCGACCGGCTCCTCCTTGAGGCTGCGCTTATAGGCCACCTTGTCGAGAAAGGGGAAGAGGATATGAAAGCCGGCTTCGAGGGTGGTGCGGTACTTGCCGAGGCGCTCGATGACGAACTCCGAGCGCTGCGGCACCACCACCGCCGTCTTGATGATGACCACCACCACCAGCACAAGAAGAATGAAAAGCGCTATGAGATTCTGTTCCATGCCGTGCTCCATATTGTTCAGCGTATCGAACGGTATCCGGCTAGATTTTTCCCACGTGCAGCAACAGACCGTCGCGGTGCAGCACGACGACGATCTCACCCTCTTCGATGCGCTCAAGGGCTGTCGCCCGCCAGAAGGTGCCGGCGCACTTGATCCGCCCTTCGGCCGGCGGGGCGATGACAGCGCTGACCACGCCCTTGTCGCCGGGCTTGACCAGCTGCTGATCGACATCCTCGCCCCCCTCGCTGTCCGGAGCCGACGAGAAGAAGCGCCGGCGCATCACTCCTCGCAGGGAGAAGAACGATGCCAGCGAGACGACGATGAACACCGCCAGCTGCAGGGCGATGGCGGTCTGCGGCAGCAGCCAGGACACCAGGGCCGTGGCCGCTGCGCCGACCCCGAAGAAGAGCAGTACGAAACCCGGCGTAACCAATTCGAGCACGCAGAGCATGACGGCGATCATCAGCCAGTAGACTGCCGGGTCAAGCATGCATTCGCCTCCCCGCTGCAAGGTCGGGCAGGATGGCCCGGCAAGATCTTTCAGGAGTCATGACTCACACCGCCGCCTTATCGATGCCGAACAAGGCCCGGTACACCAGGGCACCGAGGAGCACGGTCATCGGCCATACCCAGATGAGGCCGAGCCCGAAGGGCAGGGTGGCCAGAAGCAACAGCAACCCCATGACCAGGAAGAGGGCGAAGATTTTCCACCACTCCTTGTGCACCGCCTTGCGCGAAGCCTCCATCGCCTCCCACGGCGACATACCGCGGTCGATGATGAGGGGCAGGGTCATGCTATAGCCGACGGTCAGATAGATGCCGGGGAGAATGAGCAGGAAAAAGCCGATCATGATCAGCAGGCTCTGCAGGATGCCGGCCACCGCCAATTTCCCTGCGATGGGCAGGCCGTCGAGGACCATCCGCCACCCCACCTGGCGACCGGCCACCCTGCGGATGCCCATATTGACGATGCCGGCGAAAAAGATGGCCATCACCGCATTGCTGCACATCTGCAGGAGAAAATCGGCCCCCATGCCGGCCATGCCCATGCCGCCGCCCGGCTGCGGCAGCAGCCACGATGCCCCGGCGAAAACGATGAGCATCACCGCATACATCACCGCACTGCCCGCCCAGATCGGCCCCTTGACACCGCGAGTCTTCTCCCAGGCCTCGCCCACCAGGGCGCTGATAGAGACACCGGCCAGGCCCTGAGGGGGGGCCTCGCCAGCACCCGCTGCCTCTTCCTTGTCGGCGGGGAGGCAGCCGGGGCAATAGAGACGGCCATCCTTGGCGATGAACGGCACGCCGACGCTGTCCTTCTTGCCGCACTGCCAGCACTGCTCCTTATCGACCCCATAGGGCTGCTGTTCGACGCCCTCCAGAGAGGCTTTGTCGCCCCCTTGTCCAGCAGCTGCGACGGCCGCCGCAGCTGCCATGGCGATTGCAGCGGGCTCGGGCGGTGGCGGGGGTTCCGCCGAGGTCGGCTCGGCTACTGCGGCAGCCTGCTCCATGGCGGGGATAACAGCCGCAGACGACGGCTGAGCCACCTCCTCCTGCACCGTAGCTTCTGCCGTCTCGGCCAGGGCGGGGGCAACTGAGGCAGGTTCTTCCCTTTCCTCCAGCACGGAGCCGGTATCGCCTCCGGCGCCCCTCTCCTCTTCACCCGGCAGCGACGCACCGCTTGTGAGCGCGGCATTTGCAGCGGGAGTCTCGTCATCGGTCACGGGAAGGTCCTGACCTTCTTCCATAGCCGGCGGCTGGAACGTCCCGCCGACCTCGCCAGGTGCGTCGTCCGCCGCTGCCAGCTTGGACTCGGCCGTCAACAGCGAATCGTCGGACCTATCGTCGGGCAGGGGCGGGAGCAGCGGATCATCGACCGGTGGCTTCTGCGAGGATGAAGCGAGAGCGGCGTCAGCATCATCCGTGCTCCATTCCTCGGATGGCGACAGCGGTTCCTCTGGCGTGGCCAAGGCGGGCGTCCCGGCAGGCTCCTCGTCGAAAGCAAAGACATGGTCGCATTTCGGGCACTTGACCCTTCTTCCTCGATACAGCTCGTTTACGGAACCGAGCACTCCGCACTGGGGGCACTGTATTTTCATCGACTTCCTCCACCTCCCACGATCAGCAAGACTCTCGACCGGAAGTCCTTTCGCGAAAACCACCGGCCATCGACCACTCCAGGCCTTCCTCTCGCCGGGAGCGATTTTCTCCGCCTGCGCCCTTTCATAAAAATTTGAAAATGCGTATAATTATCGTAGCATTATCTCCAGGGAAAGGCAAACAGATTGTAGGTGGACGAAGCCACAGAGAAAAAGGAAGCCTCATGGAAAAGATCATCATCGCGGCAATGGCCAAAAATGGCGTTATCGGCCGCCATAACAAGCTGCCCTGGCACATCCCCGAAGAGCTTCGTTTCTTCAAGCAGACCACCATGGGCCACCCGATGATCATGGGCCGCAAAACCTTCGACTCCCTCGGTGCCCCCCTGCCTGGAAGGCGGCATCTCGTGCTCAGCCGCCGCGGCGGCTTCGCCCCCCGCGGAGCGGAAGCGGTCGACTCCCTCGACAAGGCCTTCGAACTCTGCGCCGGCGCTGAGAAGGTGTTCATCATCGGCGGGGCGCAGATCTTTCACCTCGCCCTGCCCCTGGTGAACACCCTGCTGCTCACCCTTCTCGACCGGGAAGTCGACGGCGACGTCTACTTCCCGCGCTTCTCAGAAGAAGAATTCCTCCTTGCCGATGAGCGTCGCCACGAGGGCGGCAGCGAACCCTTCACCATCGCCACTTACCGGCGCAGAAGCTGAGCCAGGGCATCACCCTCTCCCTGCCGCGCCATTCCCGAGACGCCATGAGCGACGTGCCGATCAAGAAAATCGAACCGAAAATCCGCCAGGGCTTGGTGGTCATCCTCACCGGCAACGGCAAGGGCAAGACCACCTCGGCCCTCGGCATGGCCCTGCGCGCCTGCGGGCACCGCCAGAAGACGATCATCGTCCAGTTCATGAAAGGGGATCTCTACAGCGGCGAGTGGGATGGTGTCGAGCTGCTCGCCCCCCTGGTCACCCTGCACCATACCGGCAAGGGCTTCTGCGGCATCGAGGGCAACCCCTATCCCCACAGCGAACACCGCGCCAACGCCCAAGAGGCCCTGCTGCTGGTGGAGGACATTCTCCGCCGCGACCAGTGCGACCTGCTCATCCTCGATGAAATCAACAATGCCCTGCAACTGGCGCTGGTCGACCTGGAACAGGTCAAAGCCCTGCTTGCCCTGCGCCCGGCCCATATGCACCTCGTGCTCACCGGCCGGGACGCTCACCCCGAGCTGGTCGCCATAGCCGACACGGTCAGCGAAGTGCGTGAGATCAAGCACGCCTACCGCCGCCATATCGAGCCACAGCCTGGCATCGATTTCTAACCCGCTGCCGCCGGGCGGCCAGCGCACTGGAGTCAGACAGTACCCACGAAGCTTCGTTCCGCCTCGCCTGTACACCTTGCCCCGACAAGCCTCATAGGTGGATGCCAACGAACAAGGGGCCGGCCCGCTCTGCGAACCAGCCCCTGCATGAGGCGACCTCCGCCGCCATGAATGGATTTCTCGAGTAAAGCTCGTCAGGCTATCGCCTCGGGACTGCACAGTTCGCCGCTGTCGGCGGCGATTCTCCCGCAGGTCCGGCAGGAAAACTTCATCGCCTCCAGCTTGCCCTTGCAGACATGGGTGACCGCCACGTCACCGTTGCCGCAGTAAGAGCAGGAGATCGCCTCGACGGTGGGATTGCAGAGATGACCGGGGTCATCGGCCACGGCACCGCAATTTTTACAGGTATGAGCCATAACCAGCCTCCTTGTGGTCGTTACTCGGTTGTTATGTCCGACGGAACGGCCAGCCAGCACCGCGGCCTGCGGCCCTTGCCATTGCCGCCCGTCCCATCCCTGACACCCTAAGCAAGCCCCGCCGTTTGTCAACGGCCTCGCTACGCCCGGGGCCTCAAGGCTACTTGTCCGCCAGGGCCTCGATAGTGACCAGTACCTCGACATCCTTGCCGACCACGCCCAGTTTATAGAGCTTACCATCGCCAATCTTGTAGGCCAGCCGGTCGAGAACCAGGGTGCCGTTGAAGCCGGCGACCTCCTTGCCTTTCATCGCCGGATGCTCCTTGATGCCAGCAAAGGTCAGGGGCAGTACCAGTTCATAGGCCACTCCTTTGACAGTAAAGGTGCCGTGAACGTCGTAACGGCCCTGCCCTGCGTCCACTACCTTGGTGGAGGCGAAGGTCATTTCCGGAAAGCTGCTTGCATCGAAGAAGTCGGCCGACTGGAGGTGTTTGTCACGCTTGGCGAGGTTGGTATCGATGGAATCGGTGGCGATCTTGAAAGAGAATGAGCTTTCCCCGAGGCGCTGCGGGTCGAAGGTAATGGCGCCGCTGTAGGTGTTGAAGTGGCCGCGCACCTTGGAGTAGATGTGATCTACGGTAAAATAGAAGTTGGTGTGGGCGGGATCGATCTGCCATGTCCTGGCCGCCGCCGAGAGCGGCGAGCCGCCCAGCGCGGATACGAGGAGAACGGCAACGGCGAGCTGCAAGAGTTTCATAGTCCTCTCCTTGTCATGGTGGGTTGAACCACGCCGAAATGAGGGCTGCCGATGGAGTGCGCCACCCCCGGTTCCGGCCTGCATTTGCTACAGGGTAGGACGGGAAAGGCAAAAGACAAGGTGTAGGGTTGGCGGAGCGGCGATTCTTCTAGCGCCGTGAAGAGACCATCCAGTAAACGAGTCGCAGAGCCACCATGCCGACGAGGAGGAGCAGGGCCAGCCGGGGCAGGCCCGATGCGAAGGAGTCGGCAACAAAGAGCACGTGAACGGCAGCGAGAAGCAGCACGGCATACCCGAGCCAGCGGTGCCCGCTACGCCAGCGGCGGTAGTCGAGGGAGAGGCGCTGCCGCCATTGCGCCGCCACCACCTGGAAGACTATGGCGAGGAGCGCTGCCCCTCCGACCATCTCCGGCCAGAAGCTCAGCCCCAGCGGCAGGTTGGCGAGCCCTTCGGGAAGAAGCACCAGGGCTATATGGCAAAGGACGAGCAGGGGAAGAATCTGCCCGTTGGCACGGTGCAGGCGCATCACCAGGGATACGCCGAAGGCCCGTTCGAGCAGCGCCCCCCTGCTGCCGACAAGCAACTGCAGAACGAGGGCGAGAAAAGCGAGCACTCCGAAGAGGTGCCCGGCCTGGAGTGCGGCTTTCTCCCAGCCGGTCTTGTACCACAGGGTCTGGGTCGGGTAGAGAAACGGCAGGAGGCAGCCGCCGGCGACCACCAGAGCGGCAAGGCCGACAAAAAAAACCTGCAGCAGCGTTCGCTTCATGATCGTTTCCAGTGCCTGCCCACGGCCACTGCCCCTCCCCACCCTCGAACTCGACTCAAGACCACGGCGGCCCTCCCCGACTCTTTGCTAGAGCAATCCGGGATGGGATTTGATTTCCTGCTCGATCTGGTCGGGGTCGGCAGCGTTGTAGCGGATGATGTTCTGCAGGTGGTAGAGGTTTTCCGGATCGATGCGGGTGAATTTCAGGCTGACCATGCCATCCCCGCAGCGGACCACCTCGCCATGAACCTCCACCCCCGGCCCGATGCGCGGCAGAAAGATGGTGAAGATGCTGGCGACCCCCGGCGGCAGGCTCTCATTCAATTCCAGCAGGCAGCCGCCGACGCTGAGGTTGGCGATTCGCTCGACCACATAGTCCTGGCCTGCCACCGCCAGTTTCGCTCTGACATTGAAGCCGACACGACTGAATCGCCGCTTTTCCGCCTCCATACCCATGCCTCTCGTGATGTGTTTGCAAAGGCCGCCGACAGCCATTCCCCATTGCCGCCTCGCCCGGTCGGCCCACGCCGAGGTAACCGTCACGTTACCCTACGTCGGACCAGAGGCGTCGCGGGGCGTACGACAGCGAACGTCGACCGCCAGCTTTACATAAAACCCATTGTCAACTATAGCGAACGCCCGCCATTAATCAAGGCCGAAGGTGAAAGGGCGCTCGCAGCGGGGAAATTCGTCTTTTTCGTTGTCACGCAACCGTCGGCGACGGTATAGAGAAAGCTGCCTCCGACGTCCTTGTCGCGGCATGCCGGAGAAATTTGCTGTTCCCCCGTCCAGCGAACCGCACGGCAAAGGCGCCCCAGTCCCCCGCCGCTCCCCGCAACGGCGGTAACCGACCGCCAGCCATACGGTCCAGGAGAGGCCCATGAACGAAAACCAGACGAGACACGGCAGACTCATCCTCAGAACCCTGGCCATGCCCAGCGACACCAACCCCCATGGCGACATCTTCGGCGGCTGGATCATGGCGCAGATGGACATCGCCGGCGGCATCCTCGCCCGCGAGGTCGCCTGCTCGCGGGTGGTCACCGTGGCCGTCGATTCGATGGTCTTCATCAAACCGGTCCATGTCGGTGACGTCGTCTGCTGTTACGGCAAGGTGCTGCGCATCGGCACCACCTCGATGACCATCAACCTCGAGGTCTGGGTGAGGCCGGCCCTGGACAGACCCACCGACGACAACGCCGAGATGCAGGTGACCACCGCCGCCTTTACCTACGTGGCGGTGGACGGCGAAGGCCGCAAGCGGCCCATCGTGCGCAGCTGCCCGACCCCGCGCTGAGTGCGGCGCAAGACGCCGCCCATGCACCGCGACCTACCTGCCGAGAAAGAGCAGCAGCCTGCGCCAGTAGTCCTCATGCATGTCGATATTGCCGTGGTCGGCACGGGGCAGGAAGAGCGTCTCGCTGTGTGGCGGCAGGCAGGTGAGCAGCTTCTCGGTGTGCCGTGCCGCCACCACCTGGTCGCGCCCGCCGTAAATGACCAGCACCGGGCAGGTGATGGCCGGGGCGTACTCGCAGGAGGCGAAGCGGTGCTTGAGCAGCAGCGACACCGGCAGCCACGGATAATGGGAACGGGCCACCTCCTGCAGAGAATCGAAGGGGGTGATGAGGGCAACGCCACTGGCCGGACGATGCGCCGCCACATAGCTGGCCACCGCCGAGCCCAGGCTGCGGCCGATAAGAAACACCTGCCGCGGCCGCAGGCCCTGCGCGACATCGTCGAACACCGCCAGGGCGTCGGCATAGAACTCCCCTTCCGCCGGTTTGCCGCCGCTGGGCCCGTAGCCGCGGTAGGCGACGAAGAGCGTCGCCGCGTCGATGGCCTGAAATTCCTCGATGTTGAGAAAGACGTCCTCGGCATTGCCGCCGTAATAGAGGATCAACCGGTCGGCGGCCTGCTCGGGGTTGACCAGCCAGCCGACCAGCTCCACCCCGCCGCGGGAGAGCCGGTAGTCGGCGACATGGCGATACTGGTGGCTGCGATGCGCGCTCGCCGTGGGGAAGAAGATGAAGCGCTCCTGGGCAAAATACATGAAAAGGACGCAGAAAAGATAGAAGACCAGGCAATAGCCGAGGAGCTGCAGGGTCAGGATCATCTTCTTCTCTCGCACGAGGTAGCCACCGCCTGCTCAGCGTGGCAGGAAGAACTCGGGTCGCAGCACCACCCAGGCGATGGGGAAGCGGCGATTGCCGAAATCCTCGCCGACCAGATCCACCGAATAGCGATTGAGGCTGCGCTGCAGGGGAACCAGGTCGACGGTGGGGTAGGAGCCCTGGTTGGCGAAGCCGGACAGACCGCAGACGTGGGCCTTGCCATCGATCAGCGTCGGCGTGCCGTAGGTCCGGCAGTTGATCGGGCGCACGCCGTGGGCCTGGCAGAGGTCGTCGTCCCCAAGCAGGGGACAGCGGATACGCGCCAGAGCCGGGTCGCCCGCGGAACGCAGCAGTTCCTCGTAGGCGGCCGCCGCCTCTTCGGCCGCGGCCCGGCAGCGCTGGCGCAGTTCCTCGTCCTGCCGCAGGTGGGCGGCGATGGCCGCTGCCTCGATGAAGGAGATGTCGAAGACGGCATGACAGCAATCGGCGCAGCCGGGATGGCAGCGCACCGCTTCCGGGAACTGGGCGCGGATGGTCGCCACCGTCTCGTCGACGAAGCGAAAAAGGTGGTACAGTTGCGTAAACATAGTATAAGGCCTGGTAAGGGTGTCAGTGGGGGAGCCGGCCAGGGCTGCTGCGCAACAACTACCATGGTGCGGCCACGCTTGTCAATCGGCCCGGTCCGCCGGCAACAACCGCGAAGCCGCCAACCAACAGACTATTGTTCAATGGATATCATCAACTTACAGCACAAGGAACTGCACATCCCGCGTTTCTCGACCAGCCCCGGCCAGAGTTGGTGTTTCTTCGGCGAGAACGGCTCCGGCATCGAGCGTTTTATCGACCTCCTCGCAGGCAGGCTCGAAGGCCATGTCGCCGATCGCCTCGTTCTGCCGGAAAATCCCGGCATCCTCTCCTTTCTCGACCAACAGCGACTTTTCGAAGAAGAACTGCGCAACGACGACAGCGACTTCCTTGACCGCCCCGACCCCGGCACCCTGGTGCGCGAGTTCCTCCCCAACCACAGCGAACACCGCGACCTCCTCCTCGCCCTCGGCATGGAGGGCTGTCTCGACAAAGGCTACCGCCAGCTCAGCTCCGGCCAGGCGCGCAAGCTCCTTCTCCTCACCGTGGTGCTCGGCGGCCACGCCACCCTGCTCCTGGAAAACCCGTATGACGGCCTCGACGTCGCCAGCTGCGGCCAGCTCGACCGTCTCCTCCAGCTCTTGCCGCAGCGAGGGGTGACGGTTCTCGTCACCATCGCCGACCTCTCCCAGCTGCCCTCCTGGACGGAACACCTGGCCATATTCGCCGACGGAACCTTGCAGGATTACGGCCCCACTCCGGAGGTATTGCCGCGCTGGCTGGCCCGGGCCGCCGAACAGGAACGGTGCCGCTCGCTGGACGAAGCCCGCTTTCGCCACCGCCACGCCGCCAGTGAGGACGAACTCATCGCCTTGACAGGAGGGTTCGCCGCCTACGGGGACCAGCGGCTCTTTTCCGGTCTGCACCTCTATGTCGGCAGCGGCGACCACACCCTCATTACCGGCCCCAACGGCTGCGGCAAGTCGACCCTGCTCGACATCATCTGCGGCGACAACCCCAAATGCTACGCCAACGACCTGCGCCTTTTCGGCAAAAAGCGCGGCCAGGGCGAGTCGATCTGGCAGATCAAGCGGGAGATGGGCCTCGTCTCCCCCGCCCTGCACCGCGAACACCGTGTTCCCGGCAACGCCCTGCACATCGTCCTTTCCGGGCTCTATGACACCATCGGCCTCTACCGCCGCCCCAGCTCCGCCGAACTGCGCGAGGCCCGCCAATGGCTGCAGTGGCTCGACCTCGCCAACAAGGCCGAGACCCCTTTCCGCCGCCTCTCCTACGCCGAACAGCGTCGCGTGCTCATCGGCCGTGCCATGATCAAGGGCCCCCGTCTGCTGCTCCTCGACGAGCCCACCCATGGCCTCGACGAAACCAACCGCCAGGCCTTCCTCGATTTACTTGAGCGCATCGCCGACGAGAAGCTGTCGACCATCGTCTACGTCAGCCACCGCCAGGACGAGTACCGTCAGTTCTTCCGCCAGCATATCCGCCTCGACACCTATGCCGCTTGAGCCAAGGCCGCTGCCCATGACTATCGCCCCGCACCCTCAGCCCGCCGCGCCACCACCATGCTGACCCTCATCCGCCGCTTCTGCTCCGCCCTGTGGTATCGCATGACCTGCGCCGACTACCGCCGCGTCGCCGCCTGCGGCCTCTTCGACGAAGGCTACTACCTGCGCCACAACCCCGACCTGCATGACTGCGGCCTCGACCTCCTCGCCCACTACCTCAGCCGCGGCTTTGCCGAGCGACGCCGCCCGGGACCCTTATTCGACAGGCATTTTTACCTGCAGCAGTGCCCGCAGCTGGACGAGGACCATGACAACCCGCTGCTGCACTTTCTCGCCGTGGGCAGACATCAGGGCCTGCGCCCCAACCCGCTCGTCGATCCCCACTGGTACGGCAGGGTGTGGGGACAGGGGCAACCGCTACCCGACGCCCTCGGTCACTTCCTCGCCCATCGCCACGATCCTCGCCCGCCGCTGTCGCCCTCACCCTATTTCGACGCCGCCCACTACTGCGCCAGCTGCCCAGAGGCACAGGACTTGACCGAGCGGCCGGAGGCGGCCCTGCGCCACTATCTCGAGTTCGGCCTGCCTGAACATCGCTCGCCCTCAGTCCTCTTCGACTGCGACTATTACCTCGACAAGACCCCGGCCTTGCGCACAGGGGGCTTCGATGCCCCGACACACTATGCCCTCTTCGGCTATTCCGAAGGCAAGAGCCCCTGCCCCCTCTTCGACCCCTTCTGGTACCGCCAGCAGACTCGGCTCTCCGCCGACAGTGACCCCTTTGCCGACTACCTGGCACTGCAGGGGGAGGCGGGCTTGCGCCCCTGCCCCTGGTTCGACCCGCAGTTCTATCAGAAGGCCTATCTTGGCGATGATCCTCAATCCGCGCTGCAACACTTTCTCCAGCACGGGCGGATAAAAGGGCTCTACCCCAACGGCGACATCGCCGCCTTGACAACAAAGCCCGTCTTCTCGGTGGTGCTGCCGGTTTATGATACCCCACCGGCTCACCTCGGCAGTTGCATCCGCTCGGTGCTCTACCAGAGCTACCCGCACTGGCAGCTCTGCATCGCCGACGACTGCAGCCCCGCCCCAGGCATCCGCCCCTTGCTCGACTCATGGGCAAGCGCCGACCCGCGCATCTCCGTGGTCTACCTGCCGCACAACTCCGGCATTTCCGCCGCTACCAACGCCGCCGCCGCTCTGGCCAGCGGCGACTACCTGCTCTTTCTCGACCACGACGACGAGCTGGCCCCCGAGGCCCTGCAGCGCTTTGCCGAAGCCATCAACCGCGACCCCGCCTACCTCTATTACAGCGACGAGGACCTCATCGGCGCCGACGGTCGCCGCTACAATATCTTCCGCAAGCCCGAGTTCAACCCCCCGCTGCTCCTCTGCCACAACTACGTCACCCACTGTGTCGTCGCCAGGCGCACGCTCTTCGATCTCGTCGGCGGCTGCGAGCCACGCTATGACGGCGCCCAGGACCTCGACCTCTTCCTCAAGCTCTCCGAGAAGGCCGACAGGGTCG
This sequence comes from uncultured Desulfobacterales bacterium, assembly GCA_937915545.1. Classification (GTDB taxonomy): domain Bacteria; phylum Desulfobacterota; class Desulfobulbia; order Desulfobulbales; family Desulfocapsaceae; genus Desulforhopalus_A. The sequence continues at coordinate 252,319 of CALGIJ010000019.1, read as the reverse complement.
TCCACCTGGCGGAGGTTCTCTATCACTGGCGCGCCTCGGAGAAATCGACGAGCATCAATCACGAGGAGAAGCACTACGCCGACGCGGCCGGCCGCGAGGCTGTTACCGCCGCGCTGGCCCGCCGCGGCATCGTCGGCGAGGTCCTCCCCGGCCAGTGGAAGTTCTTCTATCGCCTTAAGCGGGCCATTGCCCCGGCTGCCACCGTCTGCCTGGCGCTCGACTGGCGGCAGCGACCGCTGGCGGAGCTCTCCCTGCCGACCCTGCTGGCCGCAGCCGGTCACCCTGTGACGCGCATCCTCGTGCTGGCGACAGAGGAAGGCAGGCAGCAATCCATTCACGAGCGAGGCTCGAGCCAGCCCGAGGCAGCGGTCGTTTTCTCCCCCCGCGGTCAGAGTACCGCGGCCACGTTCGCTGCGGCCGCCGCCCTCTGCAGCGAGGAATTTCTCCTCTGGGTCGACGGTCGCCAGCAGCCACAGGATCAGGACTGGCTGACCGCTCTGCTGGAATACGGCCAGGAGCACGACGTGGCCATGGTGCGTGGCCTCGCCGCCCACCCCCGCGACGAGCACCCCGAGATCACCCCCCTGCCAGACTGCACCGAGACCTCGCCCCTCTACTACGCCCGCTTCCTCGCCGACTGCTCCATCCTCATGAACGGCGCGCAGTGTCCCCAGGAGGTGATGGCGACCAGCGGTGGCATCTTCCTCCTCGGCAAGGCCTGGCTCGACAGGGCCGCCGTCCCGGTGAACCAATCCTTGAACGAACAATTCTTCTTCCTCGACCTGGCGCTGCGTCTGCGCCAGCAGGGCGCTCGAAACGTCTACACCCCCGGCTGCCGCTCCAACTTCCATGGCGCCGCCCTGCCGTCCAGCCCAGCCGCCCTCGCCGGGGCAAGCGAGGAAATGGCCCGTTTCCGCACCCTTTGGGGGGCGACGCTGGCCGCAGGCATCCCCTTCTACAATAGCCATGTCATCGGCGATGCCGGGAGATCAGAAGAGGAGTTTCGCCGCTGGCTCGCCGGTGAAGCGGCCGGGGCAGCTCCACCCTGACGAGAGAGGGTGATTGCGCCTCGACGCGACTCCGGCGGCGTGCTACAGTGCCGGCAGATATCCGCACCAATCATTCCTCTACCTTGGAGAGCAGCAATGACCACCAGCGACGGCGGGCAGACGGCCAGGGCCCTGCTCATGGAACTCTACCAGAACACCCGTGGCGACATGCAGCAGACCGTGTCCATGTACGATCTCGGTGCGACCATGGGCCTTTCCAAGGCCGAGGCCGGGGCGGCGGGGGAAGAACTGATGATGGCCGGCTGGGCCGAGCTGCGCACCCTCTCCGGCGGCATCGCCATTACCGTCGAGGGCATGACCGCCCTCGGCATCGCCGCGACGGCACCAGTCGCGGCGAGTGGAGAGCAGCGCCGCCTCGGCCCCGGCCCGCTGCTCGACAGCGACGACCGTTCCCTCCTCGAAACCTCTCTCGCCGAGATCCGCGCCTCCTTGTGCCCCGGGCAATCGGTGGGCAAAGTCGAGGAGCTGATCATCGATATCAAGACGCTGGAAGTCCAGCTGCTCTCCCCCGCCGCCAAGACGGCCATCGTTCGCGAGATCCTCCGCTCCCTGGCCGAGGCCCTCGCCTCCGGCGGCGATGCCGGGGCGGCCTCCCGCCTGCAGCGTATCGTGTCCTGAAGCCCTGCGGGAGCAGCAGGCAAAAGGGGCAGCGAGAGCAGGCCGGGTAGCACGTCAATTGCTCTGCCTTGCTTGATGCGGCGTAGTCTTACGCCAGGCTGGATGCCAGCGCCGAGGAAACCATCTCCGCCGGGGCGTGGCCAGCAGGCGAAGAACTTCCACCACCGGTCCATTGCATAAAAAAAGGCGGAGAGCAATGCAGATCCTGCACGCTCACCGCCTTTTCGAGGGGATGATGCGAGGCGCCGAGGCCTCGCGAGGCTATTACGCCTTCCAGTTGCGGGAATGGCTGATCGAACCGTCCGCCGCCATGATGAAGCAGCGGTAGTCGCTGCGCTGATTGATGAAATCGACGCCGGCCTTCGGCCCCATGACGAAAACACCGGTGGACAGGGCATCAGTCTCGAGCACCGTCGGGGCCATGACGGTGACACTGCGCGACAGCTGCGGCGAGTGGCCGGTGCGGCCGTCGACAATGTGGTGGAAGAGCTTCTCGCGATCGTAGTAGATCTCGTAGTTACCGGAGGTGGAGATGGCCCCTTCGGTCATCGACACCACATCGGGATACTCCTTCTTCTTCTCCGGATCCTGGATGGCCACGGTCCACGCCTTGCCCTGGGCGGCGTTGCCGCTGACGCGGATATCGCCACTGGCATTGATGAGGTGATTGGTCACGCCGTGCTTAGTCATCAACTCCGAGACCTTGTCAACGATATAGCCCACGGCGATGCCGTCGAGGGTGATGGCCATGTCGCTGGCGGTAAACTGCAGCACGCCGTTGCGATACACCAGGCGGTCGCTGCCCACCCGCTGCAGAGTACGCTCAATATCACCCTCCGCCGGAATGGTGCCAGCGGCAAAACTGTCGCGGTAGAGGTCAAGCAGCGGTTTGACGGTGATATCGAATGCGCCTCCGGTTTCATGGTTGAAATACAGCGCCTTCGCAACCACCTCACTCAGTTCCTCGGGAACCTCCCCCACCTGACCGGAGCTGTTAAGCGCCGCCACCGGCGAAGCGCTGTCGTAATGGCTGAAGATCTTGCCAAGGCGGTCAATTTCCTCGTAGGCGAGACCGATGGCTTCTTCCGCCTGGTCGCGGGAGGGGTGAATAGCGGTGATGGCCACATAGGAACCCATCGACAGCTTGGTCTTGGTAACCTTGAACTCTTTTTTGCCAAAGAGCAGGGCCTCCGCCTTTTCGGCCGGCAGCAGGGCAGCCGAGGCGACGCCCAGTCCGAGCAGGCCGGAGAGTTTGAGGAATGATCGTCGTTGAGGGTCGAGGGAAGAAAGTGGAGTTTTCATATCGTTTTCCTTCGTGGGTGGGGAAGAACCGAGGGTCGGTTATGTTTTCGCACAGTACACCGGATGAAAAGCCGTGTCTACTTCATCCGGCCATCTTCAGGCCATCGACCTTGCCGCGGGTGATGACCTTTCGCCCGGGATAGAGGCGGAAGATCTGCCGCGGGCACTTGGCCACGCAGGCCTCCTCGCAGGAGGGGCCATAGGCGATGCAGGCCTTGTGGTCGATCTTCACCAGATTGTCCTCATAGCTGACCGCACCGGCCGGGCAGGCCTTGACGCACATCTTGCAGCCGATGCAGCCGACCTCGCACACCGCCTTGACGTTCTTGCCAAGATCCTTGGTCGAGCAGGGCACGTAGACACGAGCCTTGAGGGTCTGGATCTCGATGATCTTCTTCGGGCAGGTGCGCACACAGACACCGCAGCTGACGCACTTGTCGGGATTGATTACCGGGAAGTTCTCGACCATGTCGATGGCGTCGAAGGGGCAGGCCTCGGCGCACTCGCCCAGACCGATACAGGCATACTGGCAGGCCGAGGGACCACCGAAGCCGAGGTTGGCTGCCGTACAGGAGGCGAAACCATAGTATTCGTGCTTATGGCTGACCCGGCCCTCAACCCGCGAGCAGCGCACCACGGCGATCTGGTCCTCCACTGCGGCGACCTTCTTGCCGGTCAACTCGGCGACCCGGGCGGCGACCTTCTCCTTGCCGGGAAAGCAAAGGTTGGGCGGCACCTCAGGGTCGGTGACAACGGCGATGGCATAGCCCTCGCAGCCAGGGTAGCCGCAGCCGCCGCACTGCGCCAGCGGCAGGGACTCTACAACATGTTCGATCAGCGGGTTGACCTCGACGGCGAACTTGTGTGCGGCGATGGCCAAACCGATGCCGAAGAACAAGCCGATGCAGCCCAGCAGGACCAGGCCGCCCAATGCCAATTTGATCAGTTCTACATCCATTTCGTAACTCTCAGAAAGCCGGTTGGTAAGTAAGGGTTGACCAGGTTAGAAGAGCTGCAGCCCGGAAAAACCGAGAAAAGCCATGGCGAACTGGCCGGCGACGATAAAGGCGATGGGCAGGCCTTTGAAGGTCGGCGGAATCTTCGCCAGCTGCAGCCGCTCGCTCACCGAGCTCATCAGGTAGAGGGCGAGCAGGAAACCGCCGCCGGCACCGAGGGCCAGCATGAAGGTCTCGAAAACGTTATAGTTGTTATTGGCAAGGATCAGCGGCACGGCGATGATGACGCAGTTGGCGATGACCAGCACCAGGTAGACCCCGAAGGAGTTGAAAAGGACGGGGTTGACCTTGCGGAGGATGGTGTCCACCGCCTGCACCGTCAGCGATACCAGGCCGATGAAGACGACGATCTGCAGGAAGTTGAGGTTGTAGGGGGTGAGGATGAAGTTGAAGAAGAACCAGCTCATCAGCGCCGACACCACCATGACGATGGTGAACACCACCCCCATGCCCTTGGCGGTGCTCTTCTTCTTCGAGGTGCCGAAGAAGACGCACAGGCCGAGGTACTTGGTAAAGACGAAGTTATTGATCAGCAGGGCGGAGATGAGGATGCCGAAGAGGTAACCGAGGTAGGACTTGCTCACCGAAAAGACCGTCTTGTCGGCTCCAGCCAGCCCCTTGACCTCCACGACATGGGTCTTGACCGTGTTAAGCGGCGAGGCGAAGGAGAGCACCACACCCTTGCCATCTTCGGCTACCGTGGCCTTGGCCAGTTCGAGGAAGATATCCGGGTCGGCCTCTTCGAAGACGCGATAGTTGGCGACAGCGCCGGCCACCGCCTTGTCCACCGGCCCGGCGAAGGTGACGGCGATCTCCTTCTTGTTGACGAAGCGCTGATCGACCACCAGGTCTCCGGCCTGTGCGGCCAGGGGCGAGAGCAGCGCCGCGAAGAGGGCGACAACCAGGGAGTATACGAGTTTCGACTTCATCATTTCACCCCTTTGGAGCGTTTGTAATAGAGCTCGATCCAATTGAAAAAAGCCATCATCAGGCCAACGACGAAGAACCCGGCGCTGGGCAGGATGAAGAACAGGAGCGGCTTGAAACCGAGGACATCGTAGCCAAGGATCGCTCCCGAGCCGAGCAACTCACGCACCATGCCGATGACCATCATGCCGACCATGAAGCCGATGCCCATGCCAAGGCCGTCCCAGAAGGAGTCCTTGACCCCTTCCTTGCAGGCAAACATCTCGAGCCGCATGGTGATGATGGCGAAGGCGACGATGAGCTTGACGAAGATGCCCATCTTGGCGTAGGCCTCGGGCAGATAGGCGGCCAGCACCAGATCGATGACCGTCACCCAGGTGGCGATGGTCAGGGTATAGGTGGGAATGCGGATGCGCGGGTGGATGAGGTTTTTAAAGATAGAGATGGTGACACTGGAGAATACCTGGACGAACAACACGGCGATACCGAGCATGATGCCGTTCATGACCGTCGTCGAGATGCCGACGGCCGGGCACATGGACAGGGCCAGCCTGAAGATCGGGTTTTCACTGAGAACGCCGCGAGCGATCAGTTGCATGGGGGTTTTATCGTTGGCCACGTCGACTTCCTCTCACTGGTATTAGAAAGAAACGGTCAGCTGCTGTTCTTTCAGAATCTTATCGAGCACGTTGATACGGTAGGCGAACTTGGTGACGATGCCCTTGACGCCGTCGGCCACGGCCCTGGTGGAGATGGTGGCGCCGGTGAGGGCGTAGACCGCCTTATCCTTGTATTGTTCGCGCAACTTCTGCACATCTTCCTCGCCGACCTTGCCGTTGAGGGCCTTGAGGTAGTCGTCGGGAATCGGCGCCTTGAGCACGTCGATATTCTTCAGCGCCTCGAAGGGTTTGCCCTTGAACTGGTTCTTGAAGTAGTCCTGATCGATTTCCGCGCCAAGGCCGGGGTCTTCCTCATGCTCGAGCACGTCGAGACCGAGGATGGTGAAAGCCGGGTCGACCGCCAGCATGACGTTGACGAAGGTCTTGAAGCCCTGGAACTTGCCGCCGAGGATATAGGCGATGCGCTTGCCGTCCTTGGTGACGACGATGGTCTGGTCGGCGAAGATGATTGTCGCCCCCGGTTCGGCCGCCGCGGTGACCGCGGCCAGGCGGGCCTTGGCATCGAGGGCCTGGGCCTCGCTCAGCGGCAGTTCCTTCTGTGCCGCCATGGTGCCATCGAGGTTGATGCTGACGAACAGGGAGCCTTCTTTGCCGCCGCCCTGGGGCACCACATAGGCGATGGTCTGCTTGCCGCCGGCGGTGACCACATAGCGATACACTTCGTGCAGGGCCATGGACGAGGGAATTTCGGCGCCGGCCTTGAAGCCGAGCAGCTCATACATGACCCGCTGTTCCTGGACATGTTCGTTATGCTTCTTGGCGCCGCTGGTGAAAATGAAGCAGATGCCCATGACCGTGGCGGCAAGGAGGCAGGATACGGTCAGACGGATGACGATGGTGATGATATTTTTCATTTGGCACCTCCAACAGGCGGTGCAAAACGCTTCAGTTTGAACCAGCCGTCAAGCACGGTGCTGAGGGGGTTCATGAGCAGGATGGCATAGCAGATGCCTTCCGGGTACCCGCCTTTCAGCCGAATGAGTACAGTGAGCGCCCCGATGGCACAGCCGAAGACCAGCTTGGCCGGTTTGTTGCCGGGGCTGGTGACATAGTCGGTGGCCATGAAGAAGGCCCCGAGGATGGCGCCGCCGGAGAGCACGGCGAGGAGCGGGTCGCCGCCGAAATAGCCCTCCCCGCCAAAGATCCAGGAGAGCACCGCGATGGTTCCCAGCAGGGATACCGGGATATGCCAGGTGATATAGCCGCGGTAGAGCAGATAGAGGCCGCCGAGAAGCAGCAGAAAACCCGAAGTCTCACCGATGCAGCCCGGCCGCCAGCCGAGGAAGAAGCTGCCGTAGAGCGAGGTTCCGGAGCCGAACAGCTCGGTGAAGGCAGCCATGCCGCGCTCCTTCATGACTGCCAGGGGGGTAGCGGTCGACACCGCGTCCACCGCCCCGCCAAAGAAGGAGAAGATGGCCATGTTTTCCACCGGCGGCAGCCACGCCGAGGTCATCGCCACCGGGAAGGAGGCGAGGAGGAAGGCGCGTCCGAGCAGGGCCGGGTTGAAGAAATTGTAGCCGATGCCGCCAAGCAGGTGCTTGCCGATGTAAATGGCGAATACCGCGGCGAGAATCGGCAGCAGCGGCGAGACCCCGGGGGGGATGACGAAGGCGAGCAGCATGCCGGTGAGCACGGCGGAGCCGTCCTTGATGGTCACCGGGCGCTTGAGCGCCTTCTGGCTCAGCCACTCCACGGCGACGCAGCTGACAACGGAGACCGCGGTGATCAGCAGTGTCTGAATGCCGAAGACGAAGACCGACAGAACGAGCGGCGGCACCAGGCAGGCAACCACCGTCCACATGATTTTTTCCACCGACTCGCTGCTCTTGAGATGCGGCGAGACGGACACCTTCCACATCCCGGCCGGTGCAGCCGAATCCAATTCTTGCTGTGTGCTCACGACTCTCCTCAAAAGTTCCTCGTTATCTTCACGACCCCGTCCGGCGGGGTCTTCCTTCCCGCGCCCGCCTCGGGCTCACTGCGGCCGCTTCGCCTTCATCTTGGCGAGGCGGATGAACTGCACCAGGGGTCGCTTGGCCGGGCAGACATAGGCGCAGGACCCGCACTCGAAACACTCGAAGACCCCGAAGGGTTCGGTGACCTCGGACCGCCCGGCCTCGACGTGGATGGCGATCTCCTTGGGCTCGAGCCCCATCGGGCAGGCCTCCAGGCACCAGCCGCAGCGAATGCACTGGGAGTGCGGCCGGGTATCTATTTCATCCCTGGTGAGGAAGAGCACCGCCGAGGTGGTCTTGGTCACCGGCACATCCAGGGAGGAGACGGCGAAACCCATCATCGGCCCACCAAGGACGATCTTGCTCAGTCCCGGCTGCAGGCCACCGAGATACTCGACGATGTCCTTGAGTCTTGTACCGACCTTGACCAGCAGATTGGCTGGGCGGCCGATACCCTTGCCAGCGACGGTGATAACCTTCTCGTAGAGGGGCTTGCGGCAGGCGACGGCATCGTAGACTGCCTTGGCGGTGGAGACGTTCTGCACCACCACTCCCACCGCCGAAGGCAGGGCCATGGCCGGCACCTTCCGTCCGGTAACCGCCTGGATGAGCTGCTTTTCCGAGCCCTGGGGATATTTTACCTGCAACGTCCGCACGCGGATGTCGGCCTCGGCGGCGGGGACCCGCGCCGCCACCTCGGCCATGGCCTTGATGGCGTCGGGCTTGTTGTTCTCGATGCCGATATGACAGGTTTTGATGCCGAGAATCTTGAGGAGGATCCTCGCCCCCTCGACAACCTCGGCGGTGTGCTCGAGCATGGCGCGATGGTCAGCGGTGATGTAGGGCTCACACTCGGCGCCGTTGAGGACCAGGGTGTCCACCGGGCTGCCGGCCGGCGGCTTGAGTTTGACGTGGGTGGGAAAGCCGGCGCCGCCGATGCCGATGATGCCGCCGTCGTGGACACGGGTCAGCAGTTCGTCGCTGGCCAGGGACTGCCAGGCATCCTTTTCATACTGAAGCGGCGCCGCCTCGCGGTCGACGGTCAGGGTGATGGACGGGGCGCTGACCCGCAGGGGGTGGGCCGACATGCCGATGTCCTTGACCTTGCCCGCCACGGGGCTATGCAACGGCACCCCAAGCCCTTTCTTGACTTCGCCGATGACCTGGCCTTCGCCGACCGCCTCGCGCTTGGCGACGGTCGGCTGGCAGGGGGCGCCGATATGCTGGCCAAGAATGAGCTCGAGTTCGTCGGGCACGGGCATCGTTTCGATGGCCAGGCCCTGGGTCTGTTCCTTGAATTCGGGCGGGTGCACCCCTCCCTTGGGGAATGTCAGCAACGCGTTCATAGATACGTCCGGTAGTGGCGGTGAAGATATGTGATATTCGCAGTGGTTAGCGGCGGAGACATTTCCCCGTCGCGCCGCGCCGACCTCGTCGCGGGGGGCCCCAGGCGGGCTCCCCGGGGGTCGTGCCTCAGGAGATGCCTCCATAGTACTTCATGAACTGGGTACGCTCGAATACGGCGGGATCGACAGCCTGGCCGTAGCTGAGCTTGCCGCGGAAGTCTTCCAGCCTGGCGTAGGACTTGGTCGTCATCCACTGGTCGAGGGTGGCGAGCATAGCCGGAATGCTCGCCATCCCGTTCCTGTAAAGCGTCGACACCACCTGCACCGCCCTTGCCCCGGCGAGCAGCTGTTTGACCACACCCTCGCCGTCGTGGATGCCGGTGGCCGCCACCAGGTCCTTGTCGACATGGCCGAACATCAAGGCTATCCAGCGCAAGGTGGTAGCCGCCTCGGCTGGCGAACTGAGCACGTCGGAAGACTTGACCACCATCTTGTCGATATCGATATCGGGGGCATAGTAGCGGTTGAAGAGCACGAAACCGCGGATCTTCTCGATCCAGCTGAGACGCTGGATGAGGTTGGCCAGTGCCGCCGAGTAGTAACTCATCTTCAGCGCCAGCGGGATGGAGACGAGATCGGCAACCTTGTTGATGATCTCGACATACTGCTTCTCGTAGTCGGCGCTGGTCATGCGCGGGTTGCTTGGCAGAAGGGAGATGTTCAGCTCGATGGCGTCCGCCCCCTGCTTCTCCACCGCGGTGGCGAAGGACACCCACTCTGCCGCCGAGACGCAGTTGATGCTGGCGATGATCGGGATATCGACCGCCTTCTTGGCCTCGGCGATGAGCTTGAGATAGGCCTCGACCTCGTTGCCCCGGGTGTACTCGCGGATATAGTCCGTCGCGCCGGGGTACTCGGCGTTGTAGCTCTCGAGGTTGGCGGCATACTCGGCCTGGATCTGTTCCTCAAACAACGACTTGAGGACGATCGCCCCGGCCTGATGGTCGGCCAACTCCTTGATCTTGGAAACACTGTTCGTAAAGCCGCAGCTGCCGACGATGATCGGGTTGCGCAGGTTCAGGCCGAGATAGGTGGTGGAGAGATCGTTCATGTCGTGTGGTCTCTGGTTCGTGGATGGGCGGCCCTCAATGCCCCCTGCAGTAGCGCCCCTCGTCCCTCGAGGAAACTGTGCGGCTTGTGCGCGGCAAGGGCGGCCCGATATAGCCCGTGACAAATATGTAACGGCCAAAGTACTACAAAATTTGTGCAGAAAATCAACACTCTTTTTAATCGCTTGTGCAGATTTTTCAATTATTCGACACTTATCAAGACCTTAATTTCGAGCGCTGGCGAGCTCTCCGCGGCAGTTGTCGGCCTTACTTGCTCTGGCCCAACAAGACAGACACTCAGAACAACTGTTGGCCCATCTTGAACAACAGCCTGAACACACAACAGCCGTCAGCACACCCCCACCACCGCCACGGCCAAGCACCCGCAGCAGGCAGACCGGCGACATTGCCGACGATTCGGCGAAGTTCCAGGACCTTCGCCGATCTGCGCCGGGGAGCGCGCTTAGCTGATGCGAAAAAAAGCAAACTCCATTATGGTCTCAGCGATTGCACAAACCTTGGGCTTTTTCCCGTTGGCCGCACAAGGGCCCTGCCCCCTGGCGGCTGCAACTTTTTGCAGACACAAACCAATGGACTCTTCCTTGACCCGCCGCACCGCCATGGCAACGATGCTGCTCGGCGCCTGCATGATCAGCTTTTCCGCGGTGTTCGTCAAGATCGCCGACGTCGCCCCGACGAGTTCCGCCTTTTACCGGGTGGCCTTCGGCTTCTGTTTCCTGCTCGTCATCGCCTGGTGGCGCGGGGAGCTTTCAACACCGCCGCCGCGGGTGCTGCTGCTCCTCTTCATCTGCGGCCTGGCTTTCGCCCTCGACCTCTTCTTCTGGCACGAGAGCATCATGTTCATCGGCCCCGGGCTGGCCACCCTGATCAGCAACTTCCAGGTCTTCTTCCTCGCCGCCGCCGCCATCCTCATTTTCCGCGAGAAGGCCAGAGCTCGCTTTCTCCTCTCGCTGCCCATCGCCATCTTCGGGCTCTTTCTCGTCGTCGGCTTCGACTGGAGCCGCCTCAGCGACGACTACAAGACCGGCATCTACTTCTCGCTGCTCACCGCTCTCTGCTATGCCGTCTACCTCATCGGCCTGCGCCGTGCGCAGAGTTCGGGAAACCACGGCCCGGTCTACGCACTGATGCTCGTCTCCCTCTGTTCGGCGCTCTTCCTCGGAACCAAGATAGCGGTCAGCGACGGCTCCTTCGTCATCCCCGACCTGCGTAGCCTCGCTTCTCTGCTCGGCCTCGGCCTCTTCAGCCAGACCCTCGGCTGGCTGCTCATCGCCCGCGCCCTGCCCGGCATCCCCACCTCCCTCGGCGGGCTGATGCTGTTGCTGCAGCCGGCCCTGTCCTTCGTCTGGGACGTGCTCTTCTTCTCCCGCCCCACCTCGCTGCTCAACTGGGCCGGGGTGAGCCTGACCCTCGCCGCCATCTACATGGGGGCCACCGGCAAGCGATCCACCAGCTGAGCGGTTGCCATCACGATGATCGGCGCTATTGTTACTCAGAAAACCAGGCAGTCATCCCCATAACCCACAGCCCACAGAACGATTATGAAAATCACCAGCTACGAGGATTGTCCCGCACAGCAGTTCGACAGCGAAGCCATCAAAGGTGTCACCGGCCGGGTAGTCATCGGCAAGGCCGACAACGCCAGCAACTTCTGCATGCGCGTCTTCACCGTCGCCCCCGGCGGCTTCACCCCGCGCCACGCCCATGCCTGGGAGCACGAGATCTTCGTCCATTCCGGCAAAGGCAAGGTCTACCAGAACGGCGAATGGCGCGAGGTAACCAGCAGCACGGTGCTCTTCATCCCCGGCAACGAGGAACATCAGTTCATGAACGGCGGCGGCGAAGACTTCGTCTTCATCTGCCTCATCCCCTCGGGAGTGAGCGAGCTGTAGTGTACCAGCCTCCTCGCGCAGGTCGCGGTTATCGGGCGCCGAGTAGTTCTTTCTTGAGCCCTTCAGTGACCGGCTTGCTGCCGAGCCAGATTTTGAGCAGGGCGGCGTTGAAGTCAGCCCCGGGGATCACTCCCTTGCTGGCGCCCTTGATGGTCACCGTGGTGCCGCTCGCCGGGTTATAATCGAGGACGATGACGTCGCCCTTCCTGACATCGACGAACATGGCATTGAAGGTGTTGATGCGCTCCTGCAGAGCGGCCAGCTCGGCGGCGCCGTTGTTGTCTTTGAAGCCGTCGTTCCAGGCCTCGACGAGTTTATCCTTGGGCACCTCGCTGTAGAGGAAGTGCATGACCACCCGCTTGCGGCCCTTGTCGGCGAGGATCGCCTCGACGGTGGTCGCCGGGTTCTCCACATACAGCTGGGCGATATAGATGTCCATGAACAGCTTCGTCCTGACCCCGGCGCCGTTGAGCTTCAGCGTCGCGCCGTCCTCGGTCTGCACCGTCTCCTGCACGACAACTCCGGAAATTTCCCTGGCGTAACTGGGCAGGGCGAGAAAGAGCACCATAAGAGCCATCACCATTCGCATACCGTTCTCCTTGTGTTCAGGTTGAACCTCCCTCGGGCAACAGGTCGCTCCCGGGCAACTGACCGCCCTTGGCAAACCGGGCGGCAGGCGTCACAGCCGTCGGCCCAGACTACCCGATTTTCACTCGGACGTAAACGTGAACTTGCCGGCGGCCATGGGCTGCCTGCCCCCGAACCGGTGACACTCACCCTGACTTTGCCGTAGCCCTCGCCCGTGCTATAGTAGCCAAAGCGAAAATCCGCGGCGGGCAGCCCCCGCCGCACCGCACCGACAACCCCCCAGGGAGCACTCCATGGTCGACCACCTGCAACGCGTCATCACCCAGGCCGGCAATTTCTTCGGCATCGCCTGCGTCACCACCGGTCTCGTCGCCGAGGCCTGCCGCCGTCACGACGTCGGCCCCACCGCAGCCACCGCCCTGGGGCGGGCCCTCACCGGCGCCACCCTGCTCGCCGCTCTGCTGAAAGGCGAGCAGAGCGTCCTCCTCCGCTTCGAAGGCAATGGCCCGCTGCGCAAGATCATCACCGAGGCAGGCTGCAGCGGCTGGGTGCGCGGCTATGTCGCCGAGCCCCATGCCGAGGTGCCGCTCCGCCAGGGGCGCATCGACGTCGCCACTGCCCTCGGCCATGCCGGCCTGCTCACCGTCACCAAGGACATCGGTGGGCCGCAGCGCTATCAAGGCACCATCGAGCTCTACAGCAGCGAGATCGGCGAGGACCTCGCCTATTACCTGACCCGCTCGGAGCAGACCCCCTCGACGCTTGCCCTGGGCATACGCCTGCACCCCAGCGGCACGATCGAAGCGGCGGGCGGCTTCCTCATCCAGGCCCTGCCCCCCGCCGATGAGGCGCTGCTCGGGCAACTCGAAGCGCGCATCGCCACCCTGCCGCCGGTCTCGGAGATGCTCCTCGCCGGCCGCGGTCCCGCCGGCATCCTCGCCACGGTCTTCGACGCCATCCCCTGCCGCACCACCGCCGAGACCCCGCTCCGCTACCAGTGCAGCTGCAGCCGCGACAAGATGCAACGCGCCATCCTCACCCTCGCCGGGCAGGATCATGGCGATCTCCTCGAGCGGGAGGAAGGCCTTGAAGTGCGCTGCGAATTCTGCCGGCAGAGCTACCACTTTTCCCGCGAGGAAACGCGCGACCTGCTCCTGCCGCCCTCGACCGGACCACACTGAGACAGGCAGGCGCGATTTTTTTCGCGCAGTGGTAAAAATCCTCAGGGGGGCTCGCCCTGTGAGCCACCCCTGGCGGTATCCTCGAGAAAAACACCCATGAGGAGGATACCCATATGAAAGAAACCGCCTGCACCGTCATCGGCCTGTACCTCACCGAGATCTCCGTCATCCCAGCCGGCCGCTGCCCCCTCAAGTCGCGCTTTTCCCTGCCGCGGATCTTCTCCCTGCGGCAGCTCTTTTCCCTTTTGCGGCCTCGCGGCAGACTGCTATCCGAGCTGTCGAGCTCCCTGTTGGCTGCCGTCATCCTCGGCCTCCTCTATTTCGCCTGCGCCACCCTCTTTCTCCTGCAACTGGCAACCCATGGCTGGTAGGCGGCCAGGTCTCTGCGTGAGGACCAGCGCCGGCCCATGGCCACCCCCACGGACATTTGCCCGCACAATACAGCCGGTCAGATCTCCCCGTCGCCCGAAAAGTCTGGTGCACGGGGCGACAACAGGCTTAGGTTGGCTCACCTCCGCAACCCAAGAATTCGCAATCACCTCCGGGGATGCGTACCATGGCGAAGGCCTCATCAGCGCACTGTTGTTGAACGAATTTTCATATTTTTTCTGACAGGTTTTCAGGAGTAAGGTACTAAATACAGCCGAACGCGACAGCCTTCCGGCCCGCAGACTACCACCCCAGCGAAAAGGAGAACGAGCATGAAAGAGATACGCAACAATGCCGCCAAGCTGATGAGCGGCTTCTGCCGGGTCTGCCCGGTATGCAACGGCCGCGCCTGCGTCGGCGAAGTGCCCGGCATGGGCGGCCTCGGCAGTGGCGCCGCCTTCGCCGACAACGTTGCCGCCCTGGCCGAACTGAAGTTTAACATGCGCACCATCCATGACGCCAGCGAGGCGGACACGCGAGTGGAACTGCTCGGCAGGACCCTGGCCTTGCCACTCCTCGCCGCCCCCATCGGCGGCGTCTCCTTCAACATGGGCGGCGGAATCTCCGAAGAGGCCTATATCGGTGCGGTGATAAACGGCTGCCGGGCGAAAGCCATCCTCGGCTGTGGCGGCGACGGCGTCCCCGAATTCATCCACAAGTCGGCCTTCGCCGCCATCGCCGCGGCCGGGGGCGACGGCATCCCCTTCATCAAGCCGTGGGAGGACGAGGAAATGTTCGCCAAGATCGAGGGGGCCAAGGCCAGCGGGGCCACCATCCTCGGCATGGACATCGACGCCGCCGGCCTCATCACCTTGAAGCGCATGGGCCGGCCGGTTTCCCCCAAACCCCTCGAGAAACTGGCCGAGATCATCCGTCGCTGCGGCCTGCGCTTCATCCTCAAAGGGGTGATGACCCCCGACGAGGCCGAGCTGGCGGTGAACGCCGGGGCCGAGGCCATCGTCGTCTCCAACCATGGCGGACGGGTGCTCGACCACTGTCCGGGAACGGCGCGGGTACTTCCCGACATCGCCGCCAGGGTCAAGGGCCGAGTGGCGCTCCTCGTCGACGGCGGCGTGCGCAGCGGTGGCGACATCCTCAAGATGCTCGCCCTGGGCGCCGACGCGGTGATGATCGGCCGACCCTTCTCGGTAGCCGCCGTCGGCGGCCTGCAGCAGGGGGTGGAGCGCTATATCGACACCCTCGACGGGGAACTGCGCCAGGCCATGGTCCTCACCGGCACACGCAGCGCCGCCCGGGTCGATCCGGGCATTCTCTTCAACGCCCGCCGGTGACCAGCAGCAGCGCCCTGGGCGCCACTCGTCCCAGGAGGCGGTGGAGGATAATCAGCAGGAGGATCACCAGCAGCGGCACGGCGAGATAGACGACGAGCGCCACAGGGGGAGTGTCGAGGGGGAGAACGCGGAAGGCGACGGTGCGGACGACGCCGAGCAGGGGCTCATGGGCGGCGTAGACAAAGAAACTCGCCCCGCTGAGACGCAGCAGGGCCCCGCCGCAGCGCTCGGCGGCGAGGAGATGGCGGGTCAGAAAAAGCACCGCCGCCAGTCCGACGACGATGCCGCAGCGGTGCAGGGTGACGTTGAACCAGGCATCGTACCAGACGACATCGGCGACAAGCAGCGGTACATAGAGCACAACCGACCACCAGCCGCAGCAGTCGAAGAAAAACAGCGAGCGATCGCGCAAGGCCACGTAGCCGCCAAGGGAAAAGAACAGCACGCCGACCACATCGGGAACGAGCAGCGGCCATCTGCCGCTGACCCAAACGAGGAACAAGGCCGCCAGCCAGGACAGGGGCGCCACGCCGAGAAGAAGGCGCAGCAACGGGCTGAGCAGCATCAGCAGCATCAGATCGCGAATGAACCAGAAGTGGTAGGCCGCCGGTACCCGCGTCACACCAAAGAGGGCGTTGCCCAGATCCCACGGGGAGAGGCCGCTCAAGCTGCTCTCCCCGAAATAGGGTCCAACCCTCGGCAGATGCTGGCCCACGGCAATGATCGCGGCGAAGCAGCAGGTCCAGAAGACATACGGCAGGAGCAGGGTGTGGCAGCGCCTGCGCAGCTTGTCGAGATAACTGCGGCCGGTGAACCCGGTGAAGAAAAAATATCCCGAAATGAGAAAGAACATCGGCACCGCCAGCCGGGCGAGCCCCTGCGAGACCAGGGTGCGGACGACATCGGTAAGTCGGTCAAGGTGTGCCGGACCGAGATAGGCTCCGGCGAAGCCGATCTCCATGCCATAGGCGTGGATATAGACCACGCCGACGATGAGCGGAAAGTTGAGCAGCTTGAGGCGCAGGGAGTGCTCGCGGGACAGGGGCGGCATGATCGGTGAGAGGCGGGGAAAAAGTCTCTGTCGGTACGTGGGTCAGCGGCGAAACATTGCCGCCATCTCGGCATGGATCGCCGGGGAGGCGGCAAGCACCGAATAAGGCGGGGCGAGCAGCTGCCCGGCACCGGATATGGGGGTCACCGTGGCGCCGGCCTCTGCCGCGATGAGGGCCCCGGCTGCCAGGTCCCAGGGCTTGAGGGACAGCTCCCAGTACCCGTCGAAGCGTCCGGCGGCGACATAGCAGAGATCGAGGGCTGCGGAACCAAGGCGGCGCACCCCCTGGGAGAGGGTGGCGAACCTGGCGAAGTAGTCGAGGTTGGTGGCGGCGGTGCTGCGGATATCGTAGGGGAAGCCGGTCACCAGGAGAGAGCGGGTCAACTCCCCCTCGGGTCGCACCTTCAGCCTGCGCCCGTTGAGACGGGCTCCCTGGCCGCGCTCGGCGGAAAACAGCTCGCGGCGCATCGGGTCGTAGACTGCGGCCAGCGTCAGCCGGCCCTCCGCGGCGTAGGCGATGGAGACGCAGAAGAAGGGCACGCCATGGGCGTAGTTGACCGTGCCGTCGAGGGGGTCGATATACCACTGGCTCACGCCGCCGTCACTGCCGCCGCCCTCTTCGGCAAGGATGCGGTGCTCGGGGAAGTGCCGGCGCAGCTCGCCGACGAGAAAATCTTCGCTGCGGCGGTCGATCTCAGTGACCAGGTCGATGTCGCCCTTGTAGCTGAGCTGATGCTCCTGTTCATAGCCGGCAAGCAGGATGGCGCCGGCCTCCTCGGCCAGCCGCTCGACCTGCGCCAGTGTCGGTGATACGCTCATGGCATGCTCCGCGAGGGGGGTGAAGGCTGTGGTTCGCGGCGGGGGTTGTAGACCTCGCTGCCGCTCTCGGCAAACCATCGGAAGAGCTCGACCGCTTCCCGCCGGCAGACATCTTCACTGAGCCCGATGCCGCGGCTGGAGAGTTCCCGCCGCCACTGCGGGTGAATGGGGCCCTCGTCGAAGCCAGTCAGCGTCTCCAGCTCCGGCCCCGAACCGGCAATGGTCAGGTGGCGGATGCCCGACCACAGCAGGGCGCCGAAGCACATGGCGCAGGGCCGCCAGTTGACCACCAGCTCATGGCGGGGCAGGCCCTCGCCGCCGAGGTCGTACACAGCAAGGTGCCGCTGCGCCAGGGACAGCGCCACCACCTCGGCATGGGCGCTGGAACAGTTGCAGGCGACGACGCGGTTGACCCCCGCCGCCACCACGCGGCCGCTGTCGCAGGTGAAGACCGCAGCGGCAAAGGGCCCGCCGGTCTTTTCAAGGACATTGCGCCGGGCAAGGTCGAGCACCAGCTCCATACGCCGCTCGGGGGCGGTTACCTCAGCCGGCCATAAGGCCACCGCCGGCCCCACCCAGGCGGGCAATTCCACCTCAAAACTCTCCACCATACTCCCCCGGAAAAATCGCTGCTCCAGGCCAACGCCACGGGAAAGACCGGCCTGCTCCGCCTCCGCAAGGGGGCGGAGGGCCGCCTCCCGACCACCTCCGCACTTGTACCCCATCACCAGAAATTTGCAACCGTCTTTCCCCGCCAGTTACGGGAGTCACTAAGGCCGCCAGCCACAGACGACCATTCCCGTCGCCACCATCCTGAGAACCTGGCCGGGCAGCGGCAGGAGGCCCGGTATCGGCAGAGAATTCGGCTATTCCCTTGGGGGAAGGCGTGTTTTATGGTAGCGTGCCAGACCAGAACCCTCCCCTGCCGCGCCTCGACGGGACACTGGTAACCGCTTCCCGTTCTGTGCCAGGATTCCTCTTCCGGAAGTGCCTCGCCAGCGGCGCCCCCCATTCAACTCTTTTACCGATAGCTTCATGAGACTACAGATCGCACGCCTCTCCCTGCTCGCCCTGCTCGCCCTCCCCGCTCCGGCCGCGGCCGACCAAGCCTTCCCGGTGGCCGGCATTGCCCCGCACACCCCGGCGCCGCAGCGTTATGCCACCAAAGGGACATCGATCGTCGACCGCAAGAGCGGCGCGCCGATGTTCTTCCGCGGCATCGGCTATTCCCCCTACCTGCCGGGAGAGACGCCGCTGCAGGGGGCGCCGCCCGGCAACGACGGCCGCTACGACGAGCACTTCCGCCTCATGCGCGACATGGGGGTCGACTACCTGCACGTCTTTCCCATGAAAATGCCGGAGAAGTTCTTCTTAGAGCTTGATAAGAGCGGCATGACCTACGGCCAGGACATCTGGATCTGGGCCTACGCCGAGGACTTTCTCGCCGAGGACTTTCAGAAAAAGACCTTCGAGGACATCAAGGCGGCCATCGACCACGCCTACAAGATCGGCCGCCCCGACCGCCTGGTGCTCTTTTCCATCGGCGACGAACTGCAAGCCGACTCGGTGGTGCGCACCGACCTGCGCCACCCGGAAGTGCGCAGTTATCAAGGCAAGCATATCCAGGTCACCCAGCGCACACCGACGGAGATCGCCCTAGCCCGCCTCATCGACCGGGCCATGGACTACGAACTGACCACCTACGGCCAACGCCACCTCTACTGCCATACCAGCTGGACCCATATCGGCCCGGTCACCGACCGCCCCGATCTCGAAGTGCCGGCGGTCAACGCCGTCAACCCCGACCTCGGCGACCTGGTGTGCCTCAACGTCTACACCTATGCCCGCGGGGTACGCACCTCGCCCCCGGGTTCGGTCACCGCTACCCCCTACCAGGGCTATCTCGAGGAACTGGCGATGCAGGCCGGCAAGCCGATCTTCATCACCCAGGTCGGCTATTCCACCTCGCCCTATGAGCCCAAACCATGGGTGCCCGGTTTCGGCGGCCACTCCCACCAGGCAGTGGCGGACTCCTTCGCCGCCATCTGGCAGGATCTGCGCACCGCGCGGGGTACGGACAAGTTTTGCGGCATCTCGTTTTTCGAGTTGCAGGACGAGTGGTGGAAGAGCGGCGAGGACCCCACCGACTCGACGCGTCACGAGGAGCAGGATCCGGAGGAATGGTTCGGTCTCTTCGCCGTCGGCGACGACCGGCGCCTGCTGCCCAAGGGGGAAATCCCGCAGAGTCTGTCAAAGATCTACGGCAGCAGGCGCTAAGCGGCAGGGGGGGACGCGGCTCAGATGCGGCGCAGGGCCTCGATCCTCGCCTCCAGCGGCGGATGGCTGCTGAGCAGCGAGGCCAGCCCGCCCACCTTGGGCCGGATGCCGAAAGCCGCCACCTGATCGGGCAGGTGCGAGGGTTCATGGTGCATCTGCAGCCGCTGCAGGGCGCCGATCATCTTCTCGCGGCTGGTCAGGAAGGCGGCGCCCCGGTCGGCGGTAAACTCGCGTCGGCGCGAGAACCACATGACGATCATCGAGGCGAAGAGCCCGAAAACCAGCTCGAGGACGATGGTCACCGCCATATAGCCGAAGAAGCCGAGGCCGCCACCCTCCTCCTCGTCGGAGCTGAGAACGTTGTTGAGCACGCTGGCGGCAAGGCGCGAGAGGAGGATGACAAAGGTATTGAGCACCCCCTGGATGAGGGCCAGAGTGACCATATCGCCGCAGGCGACGTGGCTGATCTCATGGGCCAGCACCGCTTCGACCTCGTCCTTGGACATATTGCGCAAGAGCCCGGTGGAAACCGCCACCAGGGCGTCATGCTTCTTCATGCCGGTGGCGAAGGCGTTCATATCCGGAGAGTCGTAGATGGCCACCTCGGGCATGCCGATCTCCGCCTGCTGCGCCATGCGCCGCACGGTATCATACAGCCACTGCTCGGTGGGGTTGCCGGGGTTGACGATGACATAGGCCCCGGTCGACTTCTTGGCGATCCATTTGGACATCGCCAGAGAGATGAACGACCCGCCCATGCCGAAAACCGCCGCCATGACGACCAGCCCCGAGGTACTGCGCGAATCGACCCCGAGAACGGTCAGGATAATTCCCAGCAGGATAACGATAGCCAGGTTGGTGGCAATGAACAGCACAATCCTCAACACGGTACACCTCCACAAAATGAGAGAATATGTTCAGGGCCCTCGAAGAGAGGCCCCATTCCTTGTCACTGAAGCTTCTTTTTGAGCTGCACCGCCTCGCTCCTGCCGTGACGGCGCAGGCGCAGGTTGAGCAGCTCGACGCCCACCGAAAAGGCCATGGCGAAGTAGATATAGCCCTTGGGCACATGGATCTCGAAGCCCTCCGCCACCAGGGTGAAGCCGATAAGGAGGAGAAAGGCCAGCGCCAGCATCTTCAGGGTGGGGTGCTGGTCGACGAAGCTGCCGATGGGTTTGGCTGCAAAAAGCATGACGAACACCGCACCGACGATGGCAATGACCATCACCGTGAGGTTCTGCACCAGGCCCACCGCGGTAATCACCGAATCGAGGGAGAAGACGATATCGATTATGGCGATCTGCACGATAACCGCCCAGAAACCGCCGCCAAGGGAATGTCCGCGCTCATCCGCCGAGGCCTCGAGGCTGCCGTGAATCTCGTGGGTGGCTTTGGCGAGGAGGAACAGCCCGCCGCCGATGAGCACCACATCTCGGCCGGAGATCCCCTGGCCGAGCAGAGTGAACCAGGGCGCGGTCATGCCGATGATCCAGGTGAGGCTGAAGAGCAGCGCCAGCCGCGTCACCATGGCCAGGCCGATACCGAGGGTCCGCGCCTTGTCCCGCTGCTCAGCGGGCAGCCTGCCGACGAGGATGGTGATGAAAATGATGTTGTCGATGCCGAGGACGATTTCCAGGGCAAGCAGGGTCGCCAGGGCGATCCAGGCCTCGGGGCTTGCCATCCACTCAAACATAGGGCATTATCCGTCTGACTTCCATCGGTTTCGCGGCAACCGGGGCCACTTCAGGGTGCCATTCACGCCGGCGCCGTGTGCCGGACGACAACCGCCAGGCCGCACCCCCTTACGCTTCGTATCGGCCATATGATAATGCCGAACGGGAGGGGCACAAATAGATATTCCCACTTTTACCCTTCGAAATTCTCGAAATGGACTGGCTCAACTACCACCATCTCCACTACTTCTGGATCGTCGCCAAGGAAGAGAGTATCACCCGGGCCGGCAAACGGCTAAGTCTCGCCCCATCGACGGTGAGCATGCAGCTCGGCAAGCTCGAGGAGGACCTCGGCGGTGCGCTCTTCCGCCGCAGCGGACGCAGTCTCGAGCTCACCGAGCTGGGACAGATGGTCTTTCGCTACGCCGACGAGATCTTCTCCCTGGGCCTCGAACTCCTCGACACCGTCAAGGGCCGCCAGGGCACCGGCCCGCCACGCTTTACCGTCGGCATCGTCGATATCCTCCCCAAGCTGGTGACCCGCAGGATCCTCGAACCGGCCCTGTCCCTGCCCCAGGGGGTGCGCCTCGTCTGCCACGAGGGCAAGGAGAAGCAGCTGTTGGCGGAGCTGGCGGTGCATAGCCTCGACCTGGTGCTTACCGACACTCCGGTCAAGCCGGGACTGAGCATCAAGGTCTACAGCCACCTCTTAGGCGAATGCGGGGTCAGCTTCTGCGCCGTGGCCTCCCTCACCACAGGACTGCAGCCGGGCTTTCCCCGCTCTTTGCACGGGGCGCCGATGCTGCTGCCGACATCGATGTCGGCCCTGCGCGGCCACCTCGACCAGTGGTTCACCAGCCAGGGGATCCGCCCGAGGGTTATCGGCGAGTTCGACGACCGCGCCCTGATCAAGGTCTTCGGCCAGGCGGGGGACGGGGTCTTCGTCGTGCCGACGATCATCGAGGAAGAGGTCTGCCGCAGGCACGGGGTAACCGTCATCGGCAGGTCGGAGACGGTGCGCGAGCGCTTCTACGCCATTTCGGTGGAGCGCGTCATCAAGCACCCGGCGGTGGTCGCCATCCGCGACGCCGCCTGGGGCGGCCGCGAAGGCTGGAAGACGCCTTTGTAGGCGGAGGCCCCGGCCGCGCCCCGGGCCTTTACCAGGCGAGGCCCTTTTTGGTCAACATTGCCGGGCTTAATGGTAGGGGGCGAAGTGGATGACGTATTCGGCCAGGCCCGGCACCATGTGGAGCATCGTCGCGATGCGTTCGCTGATCACCGCCTGCTGCCCTTCCGGGGCCTTGAGGGTGATGCTCGCCTTGGCTTCGCGCACCGACACCGCCGCCAGGGGAAAATCAAAGAGGGCGGCGCTGATCTGAGCGGACAGGGCCGAGTCGGCAAGGGTCTTACGCGATTGCTCGGTCTCCTGGAAGGCGGGCAGGGCTGCCGCCGCGGCGATGAGATCGACCGCCTCCTCCTCGCCCATGGCGCCGATCTTGACGGTGAGGTCGTAGTGCTCCGGATCGGTGATGTCGATGCCGTAGAGGAACATCCCCCACTTGCGCCGCTCTTCGTCGTCCTTTTTCAAGGTGTAGCGAGCCTGGACATCGGTGGTCTTCTCGCGGGCCATGTCCTCGGTGACGCGAAGCGTCGTATCGGCGATGACCCGCACCTTGAGGACATGGCTGATGTTGCCGACGAAGTGGTGGCCGACGAGGCCGTGGTAGATGATCCCACCGTTGAGGAAGCGCTGCAGGATGGCTGCCTTTACGGCGCTGGTAAAGCGTTTTTTGCCGTGTGGGAAGCGGTCGAGGACGCTGAAGGTGTCGTTGAGGTTGCGCACCAGCTTGATCTCCGGCAGCTGAAACTCGCCGAGATTGTCGATCACCTCGTCCCTCGACAGACAGGAATAGCCCAGCCTGGCTGCCAGCTTTTCGGCTACCGCCTTGCCATGATAGTAGCTTCCTCGGGAGATGGTGATGATCGGCATGGGGTCCTCCTCGACAGGGCCGTGAAAGGGTGCGGGGCGATTGTGGGGCGGGCTGCGCCGCCCCGGACTCTCTGCTGACAACCGCTTTCAGTGTAGACCCTCTCTGCTGCGAGAGCAACGAAGAATCGACAGCGCAGCAACTTTCCGCACGCCGCGAGGGTGCGCCGGCGCGGGGCACTCAACATACCAGCCTTCGCCGCGCCTGACGAAAGAGAGCCTCCGCCTGATACGAACTGCGCACGAAGGGCCCGGCGGCGACCCCGGCAAAGCCCAGCCGCTCGGCCGAAGCGGCGAGAGCGGCGAACTCCTCCGGCGGCACGAAGCGCTCCACCGGCAGGTGCTCGTGGCTCGGCTGCAGGTACTGACCCATGGTGAGAATGTCGCAGCCGGCGTCAACGAGATCCTGCCAGGCGCGGTGCAGTTCCTCCTCGCTCTCGCCCAGGCCGAGCATCATCCCCGACTTGGTGGGAATCTGCGGGTGGCTCTCTTTGACCCGCCGCAGCAGCTCCAGCGAGCGCCGGTAATCGGCCTGGGGACGCACCCGCGGGTAGAGTCGCGACACCGTCTCCATATTGTGGTTGAGCACGTCGGGGAAGGCGGCCAGCACCGTCGCCAGGGCAGCCTCGTCGCCCTGCAGGTCGGGAATGAGCACCTCCACCAGGGTGGACGGGCTCCGCCCTCTGATGGCCTCTATGGTCGCGGCGAAGAGGGCAGCGCCGCCGTCGTCGAGGTCGTCGCGGGTCACCGAGGTGACCACCGCGTAGCGTAGTCCGAGCAGCACCACCGCTTCAGCCACCCGCTGCGGCTCTTCCGGATCGGGCGGGCCAAGAGGTCTGTGCTGCACGGCACAGAAGCGGCAGTTGCGGGTGCAGCGCTCGCCAAGGATCATGAAGGTCGCCGTGCCCTGGCCGTAGCACTCGAACTGGTTGGGGCACTTCGCCTCCTGGCAGACGGTGGTCAGCGAGTGGTCGCGGAGCAGGCGGCGCAGCTGCTCGTACTGCGGACCGCTGGGCAGGCTGCGGCGCAGCCATTTCGGCTTAGCGAGGGGCGGGCGATGAAGGCATGAGCTCATAGAGGCGTTCCTTGCTGACAGAGACGACGGGGCGGGCAAAGACCGCGGCGAGGACGCCGGGCATTTCTCCGCACAGGGCCGCGGCGGAGACCGGCGCCTCGCATTCCCTGGAGAGGCTGGTCATGGCCACGTTGCACAATCCACAGGGGTTGATCCACGAAAACGGCGTCAGGTCGATGTCGACATTGATGGCCAGGCCATGGAAGGCGACGCCGCGGCGCACGGCGATGCCGATGCTGCCCAGCTTGCGGCCGCCCACCCACACCCCGCGGTTGCGGGGATCGCGGCCGGCGACCACGCCGCAGGTGGCGGCGAGGCGGAGCATGACCTCCTCGAGCAGCTCGACGTAGGCGGCGACGCCAAGGCCGGCCTGGTGGAGGTGGAGGATGGGGTAGAGCACCACCTGCCCCGGCCCGTGGTAGGTGATGTCGCCGCCGCGCTCGATATGCACCAGGGGGATGCCCTGCTGGCTCAGGAAGTCCTCTCCCACGACGAGGTTGCCCCGCCCGCCGCGCCGTCCCAGGGTGAAGGTGGCCGGGTGCTCGACGAGCAGGAAGAGGTCGTCCCCCGGCCCGCCATGCCGCCGCCGCGCCGCCAGTTCCTGCTGCAGGGCGTAGGCGGCGGCGTAGTCCATCCGCCCGAGATCGACGAGAGCCGCGGCGGCCAGGGCCTCACGAGCCACAGAGGCAGGGCTGCCGGGCGGCAAGGGTCTCGTCGAGCCGCCGCACCTTGGTGCGCAGCGGCGCCTGGCGCAGCAGCTCGGGGTTCTCCGCGGCCTCGCCGACGATCTGCTCGAGCACGGCGATGAACTGGTCGATATCCGCCTTGCACTCCGTCTCGGTGGGCTCGATCATGATCGCCCCGTGGACCACCAGAGGGAAATAGATGGTCGGCGGGTGATAGCCGCAGTCGATGAGGCGCTTGGCGACGTCGAGGGTGGTCACCTTGTGCTCCTGCAACAGGGCGTCGGAGAAGACGCACTCGTGCATGCACGGCCGGTCGTAGGCCAGTGGCAGGGTTCCCTTGAGCCGTTCCTTGATATAGGCGGCGTTGAGCACCGCCAGCTGGCTGGCCTTCTTGAGGTTGGCGGGGCCCATGGTACGGATGTAGGCATAGGCGCGCAGCAGCACCGAGACGTTGCCGTGGAAGGCGTGCACCCGGCCCACCGAGTCCGGCCCGCCCCAGTCGAGGCGGTAGAGTTCGCCGTCACGAACCGCCCGCGGCGCAGGCAGGAACCTGGCCAGCTCCTCGCTGACGCACAAGGGCCCGGCGCCGGGCCCGCCACCGCCGTGAGGGGTGGAGAAGGTCTTGTGGAGATTGAGGTGGAGGACGTCGACCCCGCAGCGGCGGGCATCGATAATGCCCATGACGGCGTTCATGTTGGCCCCGTCGCCATAGACCAGGCCACCCTTGGCATGCACGATTTCGGCGATCTCCCTGATCCGCGTCTCGAACAGCCCTAGGGTGTTGGGGTTGGTGATCATGATGCCGGCGGTTTCCTCATCCATAGCAGCCTCGACTGCTGCCACCTCGAGGATGCCCTCCGGCCCGGAGCGGATCGGCACCGGCTTGAAGCCGCACAGGGCGGCGCTGGCCGGGTTGGTGCCGTGGGCGGTGTCGGGGATGAGGATCTTGGTGCGCCGCGAGTCGCGGCTCTTGTGCCAGGCGGCGAAAATGAGCATGCCGGTGAGCTCGCCGTGGGCCCCGGCGGCCGGCTGCAGGGTCACCGCCGGCAGGCCGGTGATGGCTGCCAGATAGCTCTGCAGTTCATACATCACCTGCAGGCTGCCCTGGACCAGCTCGTCGGGGAGCATCGGGTGGGCCGCCGCCAGGGCCGGGGTCGCCGCCACCTTCTCGTTGATCTTGGGGTTATACTTCATGGTGCACGAGCCAAGCGGGTACATGCCGCTGTCGACACCGAAGTTCCACTGCGAGAGCCGGGTGTAGTGGCGCACCACGTCGACCTCGCTGAGTTCGGGGAAATCAAGCTCGTCCCGGCACAAGGCGGCGGGCAGCTCCGCCACCGGGACATCGCTTGCCGGCACGCACATGCCGCGCCGCCCCTTGCCGCCTTTCTCCCACAGCAGGGGTTCGTTCTGGATGATGCCGCTGGCTCCGGGAATGGTGACCGCGCTCATGAGTTGACCTCCGCCACGATGGCATCGAGGGTTTTTCGATCGGTGGTCTCGGTGACGCAGAACAGATAGCGTCCGGCGTGCTCGGCGTAGAACCTCCCCAGCTCAAGGCCAGCGACGATCTTTCTCTCCAGCAGACGCTGATAGGCCGGGCGGAAATCGCCGGGGAACTCGACCACGAACTCGTTGAAGGTCGGGGCGGAGAAGACCACCTTCGCCCCGGCGACGCGCAGGCCGCTCTTGAGGTACTCAGCCTTGCTGTGGTTGAGCCGCGCCAGCTCGGCCAGGCCGGAGGCGCCGAGGGAGGCCATGTACATCGAGGCGATCAGGGTGCAGATGCCCTGGTTGGAGCAGATGTTGGAGGTCGCCTTCTCCCGCCGGATATGCTGCTCGCGGGTGGAGAGGGTGAGCACGAAGCCGCGCTTGCCCTCGAGGTCCTTGGTCTGCCCGACGAGACGGCCGGGCATGTTGCGCACGAACTCGTTGCGACAGGCGAACATGCCGAGGGCGGCGCCGCCGAGGGAGCGCGGCATGCCGAAACTCTGCCCTTCGCCGCAGGCGATATCGGCGCCGCAGGCCCCCGGGCTCTTGAGCAGGCCATAGGCCAGCGGCTCGCTGAAGACGGCGATGAGGAGCGCCCCGGCATCGTGGACAAGCGAGGCGAGACCTTCGAGGTCCTCGATCACTCCGAAGAAGTTGGGTGACTGGATGGCCACCGCCGCCACATCGCCCAGGGAGGATAGCAGGGCCGGGTCGGTGCGCCCGTCGGGGCCCACCGGCAGTTCCACCAGCTCGTAGCCGGTGGGCGCCAGGTAGGACCTTGCCACCTGGCGGTAGTGGGGATGGACGGCGGCCGAGACCGCCACCCGGGTCTTCTTCTTCGCCACCCTGAGTCCCATCAGCAGCGCCTCGGCCATGGCCGAGGCGCCGTCGTAGATCGAGGCGTTGGCGACGTCCATGCCGAGCAGGCGGCTGGTCAGGGTCTGGTACTCGTAGATGCCCTGCAGGGTGCCCTGGGCCATCTCCGGCTGGTAGGGGGTGTAGGCGGTCAGCAGCTCGCCGCGGCTTATGATGGCGCGGATGGTCTCGGGGATATGGTGGTGATAGCTGCCGGCGCCGATGAGCACCCGGGCCTTGTCGTCGACGGCCATGGCCGCCGCCAGTATCTCCATGTGCTCGGTCAGCTGCCACTCGTCCATGGCCGGCGGCAGGGGCATCTCGCCCTCGTAGCGGCAGGAGTCGGGCACTGAGCAGAAAAGCTCATCGAGGCTGCCGCGCCGGATCACCGCCAGCATGTCGCGGATCTCTTCGTCGGTGTGTGGGAGATAGCGCATGGCCTTACCCTCGCAGCATGTTACGATAGGATTCGGCGTTGAGCAGTTGCTCCAGCTCGGCCGTGTCGCTGGGCTTGATCTTGACGATCCATGCCCCGTAGGGATCCTGGTTGATCAGCTCCGGGGAGTCGCCGAGGGCCTCGTTGACCGCCACCACCTCGCCGCCCACCGGCAGGTAGAGCTCAGACACCGCCTTGACCGACTCCAGGGTGCCGAACTGCTCGCCCCGGGCGAAGGTGGCGCCAACCTCCGGCATCTCCACGAAGACGATGTCGCCCAGCTGATCCTGGGCATAGTCGCTGATGCCAACCATCAGCTCGGCGCCGCCGACGCTGACCCACTCATGCTCCTCGGTGTAACGAAACTCCTCATTGAACAACAACTCGTCGAATTCCTTCATGGGGTGACCTCCGCTCGTAAAGTTGACATCTCCGCCTACAGTCCCGGCATGGCGCTCACCGGCCGCCGCGCCGTCCGCGACGGCCGAACGTCGGCACGTATCTCCACCGTCAGCCGGCGCTTGCCGTCGCTGAGCACCACCGTATCGCCCGGCAGGCGCGGCTCGTCAAGCAGGACGAAGCCGCAGCACAGGCCCTTGGCAACGAAGCCGGGGTCCTCGGCAACGCTTCTGATTTGCCCCTCGACGCGGCCGATGGCCATGTCGGTGGTGCAGGTAAGGATGGTGCCGATCGTCCTGCCCTTCTCGTCGGTGACCTGGCTACCCTCGCCGGCGCCGATCTTGCGCGCGTCGAAGCCGGCAAAGGGCAGGGTGTGCTTGTTCCAGGAGGCGGCAAGCAGGGCCGGCCCGCCGAGAAAATCTTTGGTGAAGGCCTTGCCGCCGCCATCCCAGGGCAAGGCGAACTGCCAGGGGTTATTGAGGAACGGCCAGGGACCGATATCCTGGTGGGAGAGGGGCAGCACCGCCCCGGCACGCAGGGAGTCGCGGGCCGCCAGGCCGCAGGGGAGCAGGCCGTCGTCGCGGCCGGCGGCGAGAATCGATTCCCACAGGGCCGGCAGGCGTTCGATGGTTACGAAGAGCTCGAAGCCGAACTCGCCGGTATAGCCGGTGCGCGACAGCAGGAGCGGCGTGCCGTCGACGGTGACCACCGGCCGCTGCGCCACGAAGTCGCCAAAGCCGCCCCTGAAGGCGAAATAGGCGAGGTTGGCCAAGGCCTCCCTCGGCTCGCGCAGCACACGGCCGAGAATCCTCGCCGCCAGCGGCCCCTGGATGTCCATCTTGCCGATACGGTCGCTGAGGTCGTTGATGACCACCGCCAGCCCGCCGACGTTTTCGCCGAGACGAAGGGCGACCGCCGGGCCCATGGAGGCGTTGACCACCACCATATAGCTCTCTGCCGCCAGCTGGCAGACGATGGCGTCGTCGATGACGGTGCCGTCATCGCTGAGAAACACCCCATAGACAGCTCGACCGTCGACCAGCGGCCCGCGGCCGAGGCACTGGCGCAGGTCCTTGCTGAAGCAGCGTTGCAGCAAGCCGCGGGCATCCCTGCCGGAGAGGCTGACCACCGCCATATGGCTGGTATCGAAGATGCCGGCGGCATTGATCACCGCCAGGTGCTCGGCCTTGGTGCCGCTGCGATACCACAACGGCATGTGGTAGCTGCCGAAGAGGGCCATGTTGGCCCCCTGCTCGACATGCCAGCCGTGCAGCACCGTTTCCCTTGTCGTTTCCATATCCCGCTCCAACGTGTAATCCTTCTAAATCGAGAAGGGCAGCGCCCAGCGACGCCCCTCGCGCAACACCTGCCCCCACCCCTCTCAGCCGGGGAGGGTCAACGGCACCTTGAGATTGAAACTCTTGTAAACGACGAAGGTCTCCACCGCCCTGACGTTCTCCAGCTTGGCGACCTCCTCGGTGTAGAACTTGAGCATGGTGAACTCCTTGGTGAGCAGGACGGTGAGGATGAGGTCGAAGCGCCCGGTGACCACGCAGACCGAGATGACACCGCGCAGCCGGCTGAACTCCTCGCCCTTTTTCACCAGGTCCATATCCTTGAGGCGGACGCCGACGATGACGATCGACTGGTCGGGCAAGGCCTCGGGATCGACCAGGGCGGTGATGTCGAGCACCCCCTCGTCCTTGAGTTTCTTCACCCGGCCGCGCACCGTGCCCTCGGACACGGCGAGGGAATCGGCGATCTGCTTGAAGGGCATGCGCCCATCCTTGAGATGATTGATGATCGCCAGGTTGATTTCGTCGATATCCATAGAGCCACCAATTTTGGCAAGGCCTCGCGGAAGCCCGCAATGAGAAGCTCAGCCTACGGGGAAAAATGGAAAATGTCAATAGAGCGCTGCCGATTTTACGAATACTGTTGTTTTATCGATCATCAATTACGCATTCCGCATCTTGATATCAAATCTCCTGAAAGTATATATCAACACCGAGGGCAATTGCAACCTTCCCCGGCAGATGGCGATCGTGCCCCCGAGCTCCGTGAGGCGCAGCCACCCTGCCCCGCCGTGTCGAAGCGGGATTTGTCCGGCCGCGGCGCCTGATCTCGAAAGCGCCTCGAGGTCACCGCCGCCATGGTGGGTGGTAAAAGGCCACTCGACATGGGCGGACCGCTCAGTGGAAGGGCCGGAATTAAGGATAGCCGGAGACTGCTCCGGCGCGGGAGCAATGAGAAACGGCCTTCAGCCGAAACCGGGTCACAGCCCGGGAGAAGGCTTAGAGATAGCGCGAGGAGATCTCCCTGTCCCCGGCGGCATAGGCGGCGCGCAGGCCCTTGGCGGCGAGCCTGTTGATGGTCGCGATATTGCCCTGGCTGCGCCGATGGATGGCACGGATGGTTTCGTAGGGGAGGAGGGCGGTGGAATAGCTCTCACCGCCGGCGGCAGCCCGCTGCAGGCAGAACCGCAGATAGTCGGCGGTATCCTTGATATTGAGGGGGTCGAGCTGCAACTGGCAGTTGGTCTCGTCCTCGAAATACTCGAGCACGGTGGCCACCATCTTGCCCTCGAGATCCTTGTTGCCAAAGAGGATGAGCTGCAGGCAGTCGTCGCCCTTCTCTTCGGCCAGGGCCCCGGTCAGGCTGCGCACCACACCTTCGAGGGTGGCGGGAAACATCTCCTCGGCGTCGTCGATGAGCAACACCACCTGCTGGCCGCGGCTGCGGCGCTCGGCAAGGGCCAGCCTGACTACCTCGAGCAGCTGCTGCTGGGACAGCTCGGCGGTACCGCCGAGCTCGAGCTGGTCGGCGAGTTCAAGGAGGATGGCGGCCACCGAGGCGCGCCGGTCGCGCACCACCAGGGGAAGATATGCGGCGGGCAGGCCGTGGCGCAGCTTTTCGAGGAGCAGGGACTTGCCGCTGCCGCTCTCGCCGCTGACCTTGATCAGCGGCTTGCCCTTTTCGAGCAGGCCGAGCAGCTGACTGTACAAATCGAGACGCTGCGACCAGGGGACGTCCATGCAGCAGGGGCGCACCCCCTCGTCGAAGGCGGTCAGCAGCGGGCCGAGGTCGGTACTCGGCATGGGCGAAGAACCGGCCGTGGGCAAAACACCTGCCCCGGCCCCACCGACGCCGCTCTGCAACACGCAGTCGAGGATCGCCCCGCGCTCCACCGAGAGCCGGCTGGTCTCCACCGTGCCGACGTGCCTTGCGCTGCGGCGCAGAGTCAGGGCCTCGGTGACGACGAAGCCCTCCATGCGGCCAGCGCAATCGATGGTCACGGCCCTGACATCGCCGCTGACGCGGCCACTGGCCGCGACACACAGCTCACCGCCGGCAAAGGAACCCTCGAGAACGCCCTCTATCACCACCCGCCCCCGGCACTCGACATTGCCGGAGATCGTCATCTGTTCCGTGATTATGCTTCCCTCGCCGCCTTCCATGCTTCCCTCGCCGCCTTCCATCCGCCCCGACACCCCCCGTACAACCTGCCCCCCAAGGTAGCATGTCCTGCAAGGGCTGCAAGAAAAACCTGCGCCATACACGGCACCAGACAGCGCTCGCGAAGCCCAGCTTCCCCCTGCCAGGCCGCCGCGTACTTCCGCGACAAGGCTGCAGGCCTGGCATCCCGGAGGCTCCGCCAGAACGCCGCCGCAAACCACGCCGGGCCATTTTTCATTTACCCCGGGCGTCAGCCGCACCTCGCCCCGTCTGCTGCGGGACAACGCCCCGGCAGTGATTATGATAGCAGTGAATCGGTCTTCCCGGGCCCAGACCGCCGTGGACGAGATCCCTTACCGGAAACAACATCCCTGCGAGACGCCGCCATGTACCTCGCCGTATCCTCCAGAGGACCGCATCTCCGCTACGAGCTGCGCCAATCCTACGCCACCGGCGAGCATTGCTTCGCCCACCGCACCCTCTTCGACCTCGGCCCCTGCCCGGAGCGGTTCTTCACGCCCTGCGGCGACCACGCCGTGCTCTTCGACGAGGCTTTGCTGGCCGCGGCTGAGGCGGTCTGCGGTGAAGAGGCCGAGGCCAGCCTCGAGCGCCTGTTGCTGCCTTTCTTGCCAACGGAAGTCAGGCGCCGCCTGGCTCTCTTCCCGCAGCGGATGCGGCACGCCTGGGGCCCGCTGACGGACAGCGAGCGGGAGGCCATCCGCCACCAGGTGCAGCTGTTCGATCGGCGCCGCCTCTACTATCTCAAGTGCGGGGCGGTGGACCAGAGCCGCCTGTCGCGCCTGCGCGAGGTCTCCTGCCGCCCCCTCATCGGCCAGAGCCGCGACGAGCGCGAATACTTCTTCGCGAGAGAAGAGCGGGCGCTCGAGCCCGGTATGTATTTCCAATACGTCTACGCCATCTTCACCGTCGGCAGACACTTTCCCCAGGACCATGCGCGCTGGTTCCCGGAGGCATTGCCGCGAAACGAGGTCGCCGACCGCTTCATCGAAGAACTCTGCCGCCATAACGCCGACGCCACACTCTTTCACGGCCACGATCCCACTTCGCTGCACCCCCATCTGCGCCGCTACGTGGTGATGTTTTTCGATTATGCCCCGACCATGCGCAGCTTCGAGGCCGAGTTCGCCGAGGCCTTCATGGCCGGACGCCGCCGCTTCAGCTGGCCGCAGAAGCCACAGGCCTCGCGGCAGCAGGTGAGCAACATCTTCGCCACCCCCTACGAGGAGTTGCAGCGCATGGGCCCGGAACGGCTGGCACGCCTCTTTCGCCGCCTGGCACTGCGTCTGCACCCCGACCAGGGCGGCGACCACGAGGCCTTCATCCGCCTCACCGAGGCCTACAAGCAGCTGCGCCGCGCCGCCAGGAAAAGGAGATGATTGCCTGTGGCAAAAAATAACCGTTGCCCTGGCAACGCCAACCTCGTACTGTTTTTTCCAAGAGCTGCCAGGGAGCCTGGCCGAATCCAGCGGCGGCGGCGAGCCGCCTGTTCCAGCCCAGAGAGCACCAGCCATGAATCCACAAGAAGACAACATTCCCGCCAGCGCAGACGACAACCTCGACGAACAGGCGATCAACGAGGCGTTTCAGGAGATGGAAGTGCTGTACAAGTCGCGCTGCATCCAGAACCCGCTCGGTTCCAACGTCGTAGTCCGCGAGATAGCGAACGACGATGAGCGCTAAGCAGATCGGCGTTCTCATTGGCGGCTCGGGACTGATCGGCGGAACCATCGTCAATTTCTACAAGACTCACCACGCCAACACCGTCGATATCCGCGCCCCGAGCAGCAAGAAGGTGTCGCTGCGCGACGAGGAAGACGTGCGCGGCTATCTTGGCGAGATACGGCCCGACTTCGTCATCAACGCCGCCATGGCCAACCTCGGCGCCAGCAGCAGGCTGGCGCTCGAGGTCAACTACCTCGGCCCGGTCATCCTCGCCCGCGCCGCCGCCGCCCTGGGCATCCCCTACATCCATATCAGCTCCGCCGCCACCCTGCCCGCCGGCGAAAACCTGCGCGAGGAGGACACCCTCGACCTCGCCCCGGGGCTGAGCAACTACGCCAAATCGAAGCTCATGGCCGAGCTGACTCTGCGGCGCATGGCGGAGAGGGAGGGACTCGACTATTCCTGCATCCGTCTGGCCATCGTCTATGGCGCCCACGACCACAAGATCCAGGGCTTCCACCGCATGTTCTTCTCCATCGCCGACGAGTCGATGCCAGTGCTCTTCACCAAGAAAAACACCCTGCACTCCTACAGCAACTCCCGCAAGGTGCCCTATCTGGTGCATCACATGCTGCAGCACCGCGACGAGTTCCGCGGCAACACCTACCACTTTGTCGACAAGGAACCGGTGGACCTGGCCACCCTCATCCTCACCATCAAGTCCTACCTCAATCTCTCGCTGCCCAAGGAGGTCTATGTGCCGTACTGGCTGGCCGATGGCGGCCGCAAGGTCATGGAAATGGTGCTCAAGGGACTGCGGCGCTTCGGGCTCAAGGCGACCTTGCCGCCGGAGCTGATGTTTCTCGACAGCTTCTACAAGCCGCAGACCCTCTCCACGGACAAACTGGCGGCAACGTCCTTCGTCGACCCCCTGCCGCAGGAGACCATCTTCACCCGCCTGCCGGAATTGGTGGTCTATTACCTGACGCGCTGGAGCCAGGAAAACCTCATCACCACCTATGGCGGCGCCTTCGCGCAGGACCGCCAGGAGACCCGGCTCTTCTCCTCCAACCCCGAGTTCCTCCTCGATTCCGTGCATAGTCAGGGCATCGGCCCCTTCCCCGAGCTGGTTCGCGACGAGCCCTGGCCTGAACCCTGAGGACGACTCCGCCCCTGCTCGTGCCGGAAGTTCCAGAACCAGCGGCGGGGCGGCTTCCTCGAGGCAGAAACTGCCCTGGGCGAGGTCAACCACGCGCTCGCCGGACCGCGGCAGCCAAGGTCGATTCGGCTGGCCCGTGGCCGGGCTGCATGGGGATGTTATCGTCAGAGCAGAGGCCGCCTCCCCCTCAGGCAAAGGCCGCCAGTCAACGGGTGTTCCCGACAAGGCCTCAGTCTTCCCCTGTCTCCACGACATTGGCCCGGCCTGCCACTGGCATTTCCACAAGACATCTGGTATATACGGCCACCGCGCCGCAGTTCGCCGCAACAGCCCTCCCCGATCACTTCAGCAAGCGAGCCACTCCATGACTCTCGACTCTCCCGCCATCGTGCAGTTCATCAAATACGCCCTGGTCGGCGGCCTGGCCACCGCCGTGCACATCGTCATCTTCCACCTTGTCGCCTGGAAGGTCTTTCCTTCCCTGCAGGAACGGGATCATGCGGTGCGGCTGCTCGGCCTGAAGATCCGCCAGGTCAATGACGCCACCCGCTCGCGCAATTCGATGATCGGCAACTTCCTTGCCTTTCTCGTCGCCAACATGGTGGCCTATATCTGCAACGTGCTCTTCGTCTTCCATGCCGGCAAATACCACGTGGTCATCGAGATTCTCCTCTTCTACGCGGTCTCCGGGTTGAGCGCGACCCTCGGCACGATGCTCATGGGGGTGCTCATCCGGCGCTTCGGCCTGCTCACCACCTATGCCTTCTGCGCCAATATCGTCACCGCCGTGATGTTCAACTACGTCATGCGCAAGTTTTTCATCTTCAACGGCTGATCTATTGCTGGGGGAAGGGCGACCGGCCCGTTCTCTTACGGCGCCGCCTGATCCGACGCACCAATCGTCCAGACGAGCATCGCCCCGAGAAAGGCGTTGTTGCTGGTGGCCACCAGGGGGCTGTCGGCGAATGCCGCCCCGTCGATATTGGCCCAGCGGGCGTAGCAGCTCACCGCCAGGCTGTCGCTCAGTTCCTTGGTGATGCTGCCGGCGAGTTGCAGGCCGCCGTAGCCGCCCTCGGCCCGATAACGGGGCCTGCTGGCGGTGACGTCCCGCTCCGGCACCTCGTAGAAGTAGCCGTGCATGTCGGCGTCTCCGAAGCGCACCCCACCACTCAAGTGAAAGCGCAGGCGCTGCTCGCGAAAGAGTCGCGAATCGTGAAAAATGACCGAGAGGTCTGAGACATAGCCCTGATGACGGACATCCAGCCCATCGTCGAAGGCAAAGGAGAAGGCGCCGCGCAGGGTCGCCTGCAGGTAGAGGTTGTCCCGCTCGCCGTAATCGAAGAGGTAATAGTTGAGGGCCGGTCCGACCTCGCCTATGGCATCGAGGTCGTCCATGCCGTCGCGCCGCTCGTTGTCGCCGGCGGGTGGGTTGCCGGCCAGAGAGATGTCGGTCTCCCACGGGCCGCGGCGCATGAAGATAGTGCGCACTCCGTCGCGGTCGGCTTTGAGCACTTCGCCGCGATAGACGAAGTAGGGTACGGGAAAGAGGTAGCTCTGGTATTCGTCCGAGCCGAGATAATGGGGAAAATGGGCCGCCAGGGCGGTGAGCCCGTACTCGTAGAGGGGCAGCCGCTGCTGTGGCTCCACTCCGTTGGCGGTGCCGCTGGAACCGAAAAAGACGCCCAGCAGGACGGCAGCGATCCAGGGGGTACGCATCGGTGGCTCTCCTTTTCGCTCAGCGGCGGGGGCCGGCCATGGCCAGATTTCCGCCCGGGGAGCTCTGTCCGCCATCGCCCTGACCCAGCCGCCGCGACTGCCAGTAGCGCTCCTGCCAGTAGGGATCGTCGAGGCTGGACAAGGTCACCCCCCGCGACAGGGAAGCGTGGACGAACTGGTCGTCGTGCAGGTAGATGCCGACATGATTCTTGTAGCGCCCGGTCCTGAAGAAGACCAGATCGCCGCTCTGCAGAGCCCTGCGGGGGATCTCCCGCCCGCGGGCGGCCTGCTCGCCGGCGGTGCGCGGCAACTCGAGGCCGAAGAGATCACGGTAGGCAACCACCGTATAGCCGGAACAGTCGATACCGCTGGGCGACATACCACCGTCGACATAGGGCGTGCCCCGCCACTTCTCATAGTGGCGTTTGAGCGAGAGGACAGCCGCCTGGTCATTCGGGACGGGCGATTGCTGCACCGCCCGCTGTCGTGGCTGGTAGGCGACCTGCACCTTGGGGGCGCAGCCGCTGACGACGAGGATGGCGAAAAAGAGAACCACCAGCCTCCCGCGAGACCTGCCTCCGCACAGCGTCCATCTCCCCAGCCCGCCCTTTGCCTCCACATCCATGCCGCGACCTCCCTGCTCCCTTGACAGAGGAGCCCCCGCCGCGCGGGGGCCCAACCAACAACAGTGTTGATAATATAGGAAAGATGCTTTAACTTCAATGGTTGCAACGAGAAAAGCGGCGATGGCCGGCGGTTTCCGCACAAAAACCTGACGCCGTCGGGGCGCCAGGCCTCATCTCGCCCCGGCGGAGGAGAGACAGTGTGACCATTCAGGAGCGGTTCGACCGCGGCGCCGCGACCTACGATCGCGACCGCCGTCGCCTCATTCCCTGCTACGACGATTTCTATGCCATCCCGCTGGAAATCCTTCCCTTCCACGAAGACCGCGAGCTACGGGTCCTCGACCTCGGCGCCGGCACCGGCCTGCTCAGCGCCGCGGTGGCGTGCCGCTACCCCCGGGCCCTGCTCACCCTGGTCGACATTTCGGCAGAGATGCTGCGCCGTGCCGAAGCGCGTTTCGCCGACGACGACCTCTCTCGGGTGACCTTCCAGGTGCTCGACTACCGCCGCGATGCGCTGAAAGGCGTCTACGACCTGGTGGTCTCCGCGCTCTCCATCCACCATCTCGCCGACAGCGACAAGGCCGCCCTGTTTCGCACCGTCCATGGCCTGCTCGAGCCGGGCGGGATGTTCGTCAACGCCGACCAGGTGCTCGGGGAAAACCCCATGGCCGAGCGGCTCTGCCGCCAGATGTGGCTCAACAAGGTCAAAGCCTCGGGCATCGACGAGACGGCACTCGCCGCCGCCCGCGAGCGGATGCGCGAAGACCGCATGGCCACCCTCACCGCGCAGTTGCAGTGGCTGCAGCAAGCCGGCTTCGTCGATATCAGCACCTGGTACCGTTACTATAATTTCGTCGTCTACTCGGGGTCGAAGGCTCTCGACGGGGTCGCCCCCGATTATTGACGAGAAGGAGACCGCAATGCACGCCGTATTTCTCGACAGCGAGGGATTGGATGACCTCTCCCTCACCCCCCTGGCGGAGCAGTGCTCCTCTTTCTCCTCCTTCCCGGTCACCACTCCCGAAGAAGTCGCCCCACGTATCGTCGGGGCCGAGCTGGTCATCGTCAACAAGGTCCGCCTCCCCCGCGAGGTATTGGAGACCGTGCCAACACTGCGGCTTATTGCCGTGGTCGCCACCGGCACCGATATCGTCGACCTCGAGACCGCCGCCGCGCGGGGCATTGCTGTGTGCAACTGCCGCGCCTACGGCACCGACTCGGTGGCGCAGCACGTCATGGCGGCCATCCTCGCCCTGCACACCAATCTCCTGCACTACCACCAGGCGGTGACCGCCGGGCGCTGGCAAGAAGCTCGACAGTTTTGCTTCCTCGACTACCCGATCAGCGAGGTCCGCGGCGCCACACTCGGCATAATCGGCTACGGCGAACTGGGCCGGGCGGTGGCCAGGCTCGCCGAGTCCTTCGGCATGACGGTGCTGCCGGCGCGGCGCCCCGGCGGCCCTCCTGACGACCGGCCCACTGTGGAGGAACTCCTGCCCCGGGTCGACATCCTCTCCCTGCACTGTCCGCTCACTCCGGCAACGCGCGGGCTCATCGACGCCCGCCTGCTGGCGCTGATGAAACCTTCGGCGTTCCTCGTCAACGCCGCCAGAGGCGGGCTGGTCGACGAGGCCGCCTTGGCCGAGGCCCTGCGCAGGGGCGTCATCGCCGGGGCCGCCGTCGACGTCCTCAGCGTCGAACCGCCCAACGCCGGCAACCCGCTGCTCGACGCACGACTGCCAAACCTCCTCCTCACCCCCCATATCGCATGGGCGAGCCGCCAGGCGAGGCAGCGCATCATCGTCCAAACGGCGGAAAACATCGCCGCCTTCAAGGCCGGGCATCCCTTGCGGCGGGTTGACCCTTCGCCGGCATGACGGCCGGCCCTTCGCCAGGACCGTAGCGTCGACCGAATGCGCTTTCTGGACAGTGCCGGCCGGCACTGCTACAATAAGAAAAGACTTCTTCACCCGGCAGCCCTCCGTACCGCCGCCGTCCCCAGCACCCCGAGGACTCTTACCCGATGCCCGAGCAGCGCCCTATCCCCCAACCCTCTCCTTTCAGCAGCGGGACCGACCCGGCCAGCCCCATGTCCCCCGGGACCATGCCGCCAAGCGCCCGCCAGCGCCGACGCCTGGCCGGGGAGGGACGATGCTGAAAGGAGAAAAGCTGTTCTGGGGCGGCCTGCTGCTCATGACCCTGAGCTGCATCATGATGTTCAGCTACTTTTTCCTGCTGGTCGTCTTCCCCTTCCATATTGAAGAGGTCAAAAAGCGCGCCGGGGAGACCATCTTCCACCTGCAGACGGTGCTGCCCTACCTGCCGGCGGAGGTCCGACATTCCTATCTCCAGGGCCTGGCGGCGAAAAACGACGACCTCAGTTACCTGCTGCTCATGGACCTGCAGGGGGTCGCCCTGGTGCACAGCGACCCGTCCCGAGTGGGGATGAACTTCGACGACCCCGGGCTGCGGCAGTGCCTGTCCACCGGGGCCCGCGTCGAACAGATCTACATCCGCGACGCCGACAAGCCGGAATCCCCCCATCATGGCGAAAAGACCATCGACATCATCGAGCCCTATCCCGGGCCCGGCTACCCGATCAGCGGGGCGGTCAACGTCGGCATCTCCCTCGCCGCCATCGAGAAGATTAAGCAGCGCTATATCTTCGTTTCCCTGACAGTCATCGCCTTCTGGCTGCTCTTCGTCGCCGTCTTCGCCTTTTCCCATCTGCGCACCATGTCGCTGAAACGTAAAGCCGACAAGGCGCTGCGGGACAGCGAGCACCGCCTCGCCCAGGCCATCGCCGCCACCTCCGACGCGGTCTGGGAATGGCATCTGCCCACGGGCAACACCTACTTCAGTCCGCGCTGGTATGGGATGCTCGGCTACCGTGACCAGGAACTGCCGATGCACATTAATACCTGGAAAGAGCTCTGCCATCAGGACGATATCGAGCCGACGCTGGCCGCCGTCACCGCGGCGGTGGACTCCTCCGGCCATACCGGTTTCCAGGTCGAGTTCCGCCTGCGGCATGTCGATGGACACTGGCTCTGGCTCCTCAGCCGCGGCAAGGTTATGGCCTTCGACGACAACAACCGGCCCCTTTTACTCAGCGGCACCAACACCGACATCAGCGAACGCAGGAAGGGCGAGGAGCGACTGCGCGAGAGCGAGGAGCGCTACCGCCACATCGTCGACAACATCCCCGATGTTTACTACCGCACCGACCGGGAAGGCCGCCTCTCCCTGGTCAGCCCCTCCGGGGTGCGCCTCCTTGGCTACGACAGCGTCGCGGAGATGCTCGGCCGCCCCAACGAATTCTTCTGGGCCAACCCCGAGGAGCGCCAGACGATGCTCGCCATCCTCCGCGATAAAGGAGCGGTCAGCGACTACGAAGTGCTCCTGCGGCGCCGCGATGGCAGCACGGTGCAGGTCTCGACCAGCAGCAGGATGTATTGCGACGAGCAGGGTATGGTTCAGGGGGTGGAAGGCCTGTTCCGCGATATCACCGAGCGCAAGCGGGCGGAACGAGAGGCGAGGGAACTGCAGCAGCAGCTGCTGCAGGCGCAGAAGATGGAAGCGGTGGGGCGCCTCGCCGGCGGCGTTGCCCACGATTTCAACAACATGCTGGTGGTGATCATGGGCCGGGCCGAGCTGGCCTTGATGAAGCTGCCGCCGTCCGATCCCCTCCACGCCGATCTCGTCGAGATCAACCAGGCGGCGGAACGCTCCGCCAATCTCACCCGGCACCTTCTCGCCTTTGCCCGCAAGCAGGCGGTCTCGCCGAAGGTCCTCGACCTCAACGCCACCATCGAGAGCATGCTTCCCATGTACCGGCGCATGATCGGCGAGGACATCGAACTCCTCTGGCAGCCCGATCGGCCCCTCTGCCCGGTGCTGCTCGACCCCTCACAGCTCGATCAGCTCCTCGTCAACCTCTGCGTCAACGCCCGCGATGCCATCGGCGGCGTGGGCACGGTCACCATCTCCACCGGCGAACCGCAGCTCGACCGCCTCTTCTTTACCCGCCACGGCGGCACCCCCGGCCGCCGTTACGCCCATCTCCGGGTACACGACACCGGCTGCGGCATGGAGCCGGAGGTACTCGACCACATCTTCGAGCCGTTTTTCACCACCAAGGAAGAGGGCCGCGGCACGGGTATCGGCCTGGCCACGGTGTTTGGCATCGTCAAGCAGAATGAAGGGGTGGTGACCGTCGCCAGCAGCCCCGGCACGGGGACCACGTTCGACATCTACTTCCCCTGCTACGCGGAACGGGACGACCGGGCGGAGGCACCGTCATCCGCCGAACCGGTGCAGGGCAAGGGCGAGACCATTCTCCTCGTCGAGGACGAAGCGACCATCCTCGACCTCGGCCGGGCCATGCTCGAAGCTCTCCACTACCGCGTCATCACCGCCGCCAGCCCCGACGAGGCGCTGGATCTCGTCGCCTCCGGCGAGACCCCCATCGACCTGCTGATCAGCGATATCATCATGCCGCGCATGAATGGGCGGGAACTGGCGGAAAAAATCCACGAGATTCACCCGCAGATCCGCTGCCTGTTCATCTCCGGCTATACCGCCGACATCATCGGTCGCCACGGCATCATCGAAGAACACGTCAATTTCCTGCAGAAGCCCTTCACGCTGCAGGCCCTGGCGACAAGTGTCGCCGCCGCCCTGCGCAATACGACACCATGAGCGACGAACACGGTACCCTTGTCCGCTGGAACGACCGGCGCGGCTTCGGCTTCCTGCAGCCCGATCGGGGCAAAAGGGAAATTTTCCTTCACGTCAGGGCCCTGCCCCACTACCAGCGCCGGCCGCGGGTCGGCGACCGGGTGCGCTTCACGATCGAGAGCGACGATGTCGGCCAGCTCTTCGCCAGATCGGCGAGGATCGCCGGTCTGGCCCTGTCGCCTTTCACCCTGGCTGCGATCATTACGGCGCTGCTGCTCGTCCTCTACCTGGCGCTGGTCGCCGCCAGGGTGGCCCCGCCGCATATCGGCGCCTGGTATACGCTGATGAGCCTTATGGCGATCCTCGCCCACAGCATCGACAAAGGCCGGGCGGAAAAAGAACTGTGGCGCATCCCCGAGAGCAGGCTGCACCTCCTCGAAGCCCTCGGCGGCTGGCCGGGCGCCTTTCTGGCGCAACTCTTCTATCGCCACAAAATCAGAAAACTGTCGTACCAGGCGGTGTTCTGGGCCATCGTCGCCGCCCACGGCGGGCTCTGGCTGCTGGCGTCCAGCGACACCCCGCAGATAGCCGCCTGGCGGCGGAGCCTGGGCGAACACGCCGACAAGATCTTTATATCTGTGAGGCAGACGGCCGACAATACCCTGCCCGCTGCCATCACCACCCTGCTGCCCGGCAGGGAGCAGTCGCCTACGGCATCCGCCGGCAAGGCATCCGCACCGGGACTGGGCCGCTCCACCCGGGAGGCCCCGCCCCATGCCGTCATCACCAGGGGAACGGTCAAGGAGGTTCGCCCGGAGCTGGGGCTGATCGTCTCCCTCGACAAGGGCCTGGTGGGTGTCGTCCCTCGCTCCGCCCTGGTGAAAACCTTCACCACCGCCTTCACCCCTGGGGAGACCATCCGCTTCGCCATCATCAACATCTCGCTGGTCGACGGGCAGAGCCGCGCCGAAGGGGTGGTGGTCGATCGTTGAGAGGGCGAAGCCGAATCGATGCCTACAGGTAGGTGGTGCGCAGGTTCTTCTCCGCTTGGTGACGCTCGATGGCGAGGACGATGAGCCGATCGATCAACTCGGCGTAAGGGATGCCGGCCGCCTCCCACAGCTTGGGATACATGCTGATGCGGGTGAAGCCGGGCATGGTGTTGATCTCATTGACGAGCAGGGTGTCGTCGGGGCGGAGGAACATATCGACGCGCCCCAGACCGTCGCAGCACAGGGTGGTGAAGGTGTCGATGGCCAGCTGCCGCGCCCTCTC
This sequence comes from uncultured Desulfobacterales bacterium, assembly GCA_937915545.1. Taxonomy (GTDB): domain Bacteria; phylum Desulfobacterota; class Desulfobulbia; order Desulfobulbales; family Desulfocapsaceae; genus Desulforhopalus_A. The sequence continues at coordinate 209,549 of CALGIJ010000019.1, read as the reverse complement.
GGCCACCTCGGCGGGCAGGCTGGCGGGGATCTCCAGGGCGGCGCCGTTTTCGTCGATATACTTCGCCTCGTAGGAATAGAAATCATGATTGGCCCTGATCTCGCCGATGCCCGAGGCGATGGGGCTGCTGTTGCCGAGCACCGCGCATTCGATCTCCCGCCCCCGCACCATCTCCTCGACGACGATCTTGACATCGAAGGTGAAGGCCTCCTCTACCGCCTTGCGGAAGCCGGCCTCGTCGCCGACCTTGCTCACCCCCACCGAAGAACCCATGTTGGCCGGCTTGACGAACAGCGGCAGCCCCAACTCGGCCACCAGGGCCGTGAATTCGGGCAGCGGCCGCCCGGCACGCAGGGTGCAAAAGCGGGCGATAGGAATACCGGCGTCGCGCAGCAGGCGCTTCATGACGTCCTTGTCCATGCCCACCGCCGAGCCAAGGATGCCTGAGCCGACGAAGGGAATATTGGCAAGGCGGAGAAGCCCCTGCACCGTGCCATCCTCGCCCATCGGCCCGTGCAGGATGGGGAAGGCGACATCGATAGCCGGCCCGCCGCTGCCGCTGGCCAGGGTGGACAAGGCCCCGTTGCACTCCGGGGCAAGCGTCACCTGCCGCTCCGAACCTTGCAGCCCGATGAGGCGAGGATCGCCATCGTTGATGAGAAACCCGGCCGCCTCGGCCAGCAGCCACCGCCCACGCTTGTCGATGCCGATGAGAACCGGCTCGTATTTCGTCTTATCGATGGCGGCATAGACATTCTTTGCCGATTGCAGCGACACCTCGTGTTCCGCCGACTTGCCGCCGAAGATGATGCCGATGGTCAATTTCTTCATAGTCCCCCCAGAGTAGCCATTTCCCTGCCGCCTGGCCAGGCCGACAGCGCCGTATCATGCCAGCTATTGCAGAACCCAGTCAGGCAAAACCTTCCAACCCGCTCCTCCGCCACCTGGCGACACATGCCGACAGCGGCGGAGCGAGAGGGAGCCGTCACACAACCCTCCCGGTGAGCGGCGCCCCTCGCTATCGATACACCAGTTCGCACCGTGCGGCAAGCGGCCTTCACGGCTCCCATGCTCAGCCGCCCCCGTTGCGCAGTCGCGGTGGCGATGCCCCTGCCATCCTTTGCCGGGGCGGCCGTTTCGCCAGCCAGATTGTACAGGGCACCACTCCCCCCCAGCGCCGGGTCTATGCTTTCGACACCGCCAGACCAGAGAAAAGAGGCTTGCCTGAACAGGAAAAATATTGCTAGGCTATCAGAGAGGAGTGATCACCACAACAGTCGTTGCGGTCTGCCTGGCGACGATTACCGTTCGGACCTGCCATTCGGGGAAAGGTTGTGAACAGTTCCGGTGAAATCATTATCACTTTTGGGCTCTCGCACGAGCTGGCCGCCTTGGTCGATACGCTGGTCTCCTCATTTACCATCGATGTCATCCCCCTGACCATCGGCACAGTACGCAATTTCGTCAAAAATAATCAGGACAAGAAAATCTCGCTGGTCATTTACAGCATCGATACCACCCACCCGCGCCAGGCTCGCGTCATTCAGCTTATCCGTGATTTCGTTGGCCCTCTTGCCCCTTTCCTCGTCCTGGTACCGCGCGAAAATCTCGCCGAGATCAAAAAATACCTGGACGCCGGAGCCGACGACTTCATCGAGCTTCCCCTCAATGAGAACAGATTTTTCATCAGTTTCCTCATCCTGCTGGAGATGGGTCAGGCCATCGGCCAGGCCTCGCCCCGCCTTCTTTCGGCAGAGCCGGTGGTCCCCAAGCACCATCGCCAGGTCGAACAAGGCGGCTGGCAGCGCGTCGTTCACTATTTTCAGGAGGGTTTGAACTTTTTTACCCCAAAATCCCTGCTTGGCGCCACTCGAACGGAAAACATCTCCGATCGCTGGCAACCGCTTCGCCAACTCGGTGGCGGTGGTTTCGGCACTGTCTGGCTGGTGCAGGAAATCGGCGGCAGCCGCCTGGCGGTGGCGAAAACGCCGCATTCGCCGGCGATGAACATCGGGGTGTTGCGTTCGGCGGCGATTCTCAAGCGACTGGTCCATCACCCCAATGTCGTTCAGCTGATCGAGGTGGTCAAGGACAGCGGTTGCTTTGTGCTTATCCAGGAGTATGTGCAGGGGCCGACCCTGCAGGAACTCCTGAAAGAGAGGATGGCCGGTCTCGACAAGGAGAACATTTTTTTACAGCTGCTCTCCGTGGTTGCCTACGCCCATACCCACAAAATCCTCCACCGCGATATCAAGCCGGAAAACATCATGGTCACCGAGACCGGCCGCATCAAGCTTCTTGATTTCGGCATCGCCCGCGATCTCACCTGGCAGGGAGCCGACAACAGCACGGCCGGGACGATCAACTTCATGCCACCGGAGCAGTTCGCCGGCAAGAGCTGTCTCGCCAGCGATGTCTGGGCCATCGGCGTCATTCTCTATATCTTTGCCACCAATGCCGTACCTTACTTTCAGCTCAACAACGACTACCCTCAGGATGTGGAAACATCGCTGGAAATTCCCCTGCCACGAACCATCAACCCGCAACTCGATGTGGAGTTGGAGCGCATCATCATGCGCTGTCTGGAGAAGAACCTCGAGAAACGATACGCCAGCGCCATCGAGCTGGCCAATGATGTCCGCGAATACTTTCCTCAGTTCGGCCGCGGGGAACTCCTGCCCTCTTGAAGCAATCCCCCTGCGCCACCATCATTTCCCGTAAATCAAACGCCGGGCGAAGGGCTCGGGAAGGCCGGAAGCGAGGATTTTTTCCGCGGCGAGCCGACAGTCGTAGGCAACCCGATAAAACTCCACCTGGTGCCGCTCATCATCATAGACGAGGTAGGAGGCACGCGGGTCGCCGTCACGCGGCTGTCCGACGCTGCCGCAATTGAAGATCTGCCGGTTGAGTTCGGCCACCGGTACCGTCACCCGATGCTGCGGGGAGCGGATATAGACGCAGAAGAAATTCTGGCGGGTGATAGCGACCGGGACGTGGGTATGGCCGACGAAAAGGATCTTCGCCTTGGAACGGGCGAAGGAACTGGCGATATAGGTCTTCTCCGAGACATAGTACCAGCGCCGCGGTCGGTAAGGGTTGGAATGGCAGAAAAGAACCTCCCCCCAGGTGAGGACATCCTGCATTTCCTTGATGAATTGCAGGCTTTCCGGTGACAGCACCTTGCGGGTCCATTGGATGGCGTAGCGCGCCTCGCGCTTCATGCTGCCGGGCAGGCCTATGGCGGCGGCATCGTGATTGCCGAGTATGCTGGAACAGTGGGGCAGGGCGAGCAAGCGCTCGATACACTGATTGGGATTGGCGCCGTAGCCGACGACATCGCCCAGGCAGACGTGGCGATCGACCCCCCGTACGGCGCTGTCGGCCAGGACCGCGTCGAGGGCTTCGAGGTTGGCATGAACATCGGAAAAAACGGCGAGTCTCATGGGCCCCCTCCGCGGGGAGATATTAACTAAACCACGAAAAGCACGTTCCTCTCCATATTGCTGTGACCTGGTGAGGCATAAACAATCTACCAGTAGCACATTTCTTGCCAGGGTTCTAGCTGTTCGTTCTGTCTCTTGTTTTTCGGCTTGTGGGCCGAGAAAGCATGGCGCGCCCCGCCTCGTGCCGGTAGACCGGAGCAAAAAGAGAGGTTTCAAAACACCCTGTTGGTGGTATAAATGCCTCTCTCCACGGGCCAGGCCGATAGGCGTCGCGGCCCGCACCTCTCCTTTTTTGTGGTGACAACGATGCTCGGCACTCTGGCGAACACCCTGGCGATACTCGCCGGCAGCCTCCTCGGCCTCCTCTTCAGCAAAGGCATCGCCGACGAGTACAAGGAGATCATCCTCAGCGGCGTCGGCCTCTCGGTGGTGCTGATCGGCATCAAGAGCGCCCTCGTGTCAAACGACCTGATGGTGGTCATCTTCTCGGTCATTTTCGGCGCCCTCATCGGCCAGTGGCTGCGCATCGAAACCCGGCTGCAGGACTTCGGCACCTTCATCGAGAAAAGGGTCGCCGCCAAATCCAGCGACACCAAGTCCTTCGCCAAGGGCTTCGTCACCGCCAGCCTCGTCTTCTGCGTCGGCTCGATGGCCATCGTCGGCTCCCTGGAGAGTGGCCTCACCGGCAACCATCAGACGCTCTTCGCCAAGTCGGTTCTCGACGGGGTGACCTCGATAATTTTCGCCTCGACTCTCGGCCTGGGGGTGATTTTTTCCGGGCTGTCGGTTCTTGTCTATCAGGGTCTCATCACCCTCGCCGCCGGGGCCCTCAAGCCCTTTATGGTACCGGAGACCATCGCCCAGATGACCTCGGTGGGTGGCCTGCTCATCCTCGCCATCGGCCTCAACATGCTGAAAATCACCACCATCCGCGTCGGCAATCTCCTCCCCGGCATCTTCCTGCCCCTCATCTATTTCGCAGTGCAGCGCTGGCTGTTCTGAGAACGCGCCTACAGCCTGGCCACCCCCAGAAACACTGCATGGAGGGTGACCGCCATGACGAGGAAGGCGGTGCGCGCGCCGTTTCGTGACAGCCCGGGAAAGCGGTAATGGAGATGGCCGTGCGGGCAGGCGCCCAGGCAGTCGCCGCACAGCGAACAGCTCTGCCCGGCCCGCAGGAGGCGGATATCCGAGCCGCTCAAGGCCCCATACCGGCAACTGCGGCTGCACAGGCCGCAGCTGCAGCAGCCCTCGGCGATGACCACCCGCCAGGGGTTGATGCGCCCAAGGAGAGTGGCGAGCAGGCCCATCGGGCAGTAGACCGTGCAGTGGGCCATGGTGCCGCTCTGCCGCGACCACAGGGCCATCACCGCCAGCCCGCCAAGTCCGAAGACAGCGGCCAGGAGCAAGGCGGCAAGCGTTGGCACCCCGGCGACCTTCAGCGCCACGGGGGAGGCAAAGACCAGGCCGCAGATGGCCCAGCGCAGGGCCCTCGTCCAGCCAGGCAGAGGCGCCGGCCGTTTCCGGCTGTGGGCGGCCAGGTTGTCCCAGGCACCGATATAGCAGAGGTGGCTGCACCAGGCCGGGCCGACGAGCAGGATGGTGACGGCGAAGAGGACCAGCATGAACAGGCCCTCGCCGCGGTAGAGGGGGCCGGCGACGATCAAGGCCGGAATCGGCAGGTGCAGCTTGCCGGTCATGAGGAAGACATCCAGGCCGAGCAGGCCGAGGCCCAACTGGAGGAAGAAGACCAGCGAGAACAGGCTCCACGCCAGCCGCCGCCACTTCCCTTCCCCGTCGGCGGCCATTTTCGTCAGCAGCCAGGAAGCATAACAGCCGAGGAGAAACACCGCCACCCAGCCGCCGCCGGGGTAGAAGCGGTCAAAGAGGAGGATGTCGAAAGGGGCCTTCTGCCGCACCACGGCAAGAATGGCAACCACGAGGAGAAAAGCCAGGCCGGAGGCCCCGCCCTCCCCCCGCAGCGCGCGAACACGGCGCAGTTGCAGCAAGGCGGCGGCCAGGGTGACCAGGAGGACGCCAGAGAGGATGGCGGCGAGGCGATACCAGGGCAGCTGCAGGAGAAGCCGCTGGCCGACGAGCTGCACGGCGACCTCGGCCCACAGCACGACACCGCAGAAGAGCAGCCCGGCCATGACCATATGGCGCCATCCGCCGCGCGCGAGAGGCAGCAGCAGGGCGAAAAGCCAGAACAGGGCGGCGCCCGGCCCCTCCACCCGCATGGCATGGGCGGCTAAGAGGACAAAGCTGAGCGTGGTGAGCAGGTTCATAGGATTTCCTTTCTGGCGGCCTCGTTGCGGGCAAGACGCTGCGGCGACATGGGCTGCCACCGGCCCACCCCCCAGACTGGGGCATCGCCCGGTTGAGAACGCCCGCTCCAGCAGCAGGTCACCATATCGGCAGTGTCCGCTCTCTCCGCGCAGCCAGCGGCGCCCAGCCTGAAGGCGCCGCCCATCTCCAGCCTAGCGGAACCGGCGGCGACGCGCCTTGACGCAAGTCAAGCCCGCCTCCCTTCTCGACCTGAAGTCTTTGCTCTTTCCCCGTCCGTGGTTATACTGGCCATAAGAGCTTTCGTCCACCGCCGCACCCATCTCTCTTTAACGACTGGAGGTCAGCATGGGACGAACCCCGCTAGCTCCACCGGAGCCAATACCCTCCCTCTCCATCCTCGACGAGCACGGCACCGTCGACCGCCAGCTCGAGCCGGCCATTGCCGACGAGGTGCATCGAAAAATGTACCGGGCCATGTTGCTTGGCCGACGCTTCGACGAGAAGATGCTCGAGTTGCAGCGCACCGGGCGGATCGGCACCTTCCCGCCGATCAAAGGCCAGGAGGCTGCGCAGATCGGCAGCGTCATCCACCTCGGGGCCCGCGACTGGTTCGTGCCCTCCTTCCGCGAAACGGCGGCCGAGATCCTGCGCGGACGCTCCCTGGAGAGTGTCCTCCTCTACTACAACGGCTATAACGAGGGCACCCTCATCGACGCGACGCAGCGCGACCTGCCGATGTCGGTGCCGGTGGCTTCGCAGATCCTCCACGCCGTCGGCCTCGGCTGGGCCGCATCATACCGGGGCGGCGACGAGGTGGTCATGACCATTTTCGGCGATGGCGCCACCTCGGAGGGCGATTTCCACGAGGCCCTCAACTGCGCCGCGGTCTTCCAGACCCCGGTGGTCTTCGTCTGCCAGAACAACCACTGGGCCATCTCCATCCCCTTCGCCAAACAGACGCGCTCGCGGACCATCGCCGAAAAGGCCTTGGCCTACAACATGCCGGCACTGCGCGTCGACGGCAACGACATCCTCGCCGTCTACGCCGCCACTGCCGAGGCGGTGGCCAGGGCGCGCCAGGGCGGTGGCCCGACCCTGATCGAGTGCGTCACCTACCGCGTCATGATGCACACCACCGCCGACGACCCGAAGAAATACCGTCGCGACGAAGAGGTCGAGCCATGGCGGCAGCGCGACCCGCTGGCCCGCTATGGCAGATATCTCGCCGAAAAGGGCGTGCTCGGCGAAGCGGCAGCGCGACAGGTCGAAGAAGAGGTGCGGGAAGAGATCCGCCGGGCGGTGGAACAGGCCGAAAGCACCATGCACGCGCTGGACGACCCACTCGACATGTTCGACCATGTCTTTGCCGAGATGCCGCCGCGGCTGCGACGGCAGAAGGAAGGGCTGGCCCGGGGACTCTCGACACGGGAGGCCCGTCATGACTAAGATGACCATGGTCGAGGCCATCAACCTCGCCCTGCGCCAGGAGATGGCCCGCGACGAGAGGGTTGTGCTCCTCGGCCAGGATATCGGCCCGGACGGCGGGGTGTTCCGCGTCACCGACGGCCTCTTCGCCAGCTATGGCGAGCGGCGCGTGGTAGATACCCCCCTGGCCGAGTCGGCCATTGTCGGCATGGCAATCGGCATGGCCATTCATGGCTTGCGGCCGGTGGCGGAAATCCAGTTTTCCGGCTTCCTCTACCAGGCCTTCCACCAGCTGGAGAACCATGCCGCGCGCCTGCGCTGGCGCAGCCGCGGTCGGCTGAGCGTGCCCATGGTGCTGCGCGCCCCCTACGGTGGCGGGGTGCGCGCCCTCGAGCACCACTCGGAAAGCCGCGAGGCCTACTGGGCGCACACCCCCGGTCTCAAGGTGGTCATCCCCTCCGGGCCGCGCAACGCCCGGGCGCTGCTGGTCAGCGCCCTGCGCGACCCCGACCCGGTAGTCTTCTATGAACCCAAGGCATTGTACCGCGCCTTTCGCGAGGAGGTGCCGGAAGAGGAGGAGACCCTGTCCCTCGGCCAGGCCCAGGTCGTCCGCCCGGGCTCCGGGCCAACCATGATCGCCTACGGGGCCATGCTCCTCCCGACCCTCGAAGCAGCCGAGGTTCTCGCCCGCGAGGACGGCGTCGCCGCCGAGGTCATCGATCTGCGCACCATTTCTCCCCTCGACTGCGAGACCATCGCCGCCTCGGTACGCACAAGCGGCCGGGCAGTCATCGTCCACGAGGCGCCGCTTTCCTTCGGGCCCGGGGCGGAGATCGCCGCAACGCTCATGGAGGAGGCCTTCCATTACCTCGAGGCGCCCATCGAGCGGGTGGCCGGGTTCGACCTCGTCATCCCCTATTTCAGCCGCGAAAAGAGCTATCTGCCCGGGGTTGACGCCATCGTCGCCGCGGCGCGGCGGACCCTGCAATTCTGACAGCGGAGCGTACATGAGCCAATCCTTTCGTTTGCCGGATCTCGGCGAAGGCGTTCACGAGGCGGAGATCCTCCGTGTGGCGGTGGCCGTAGGCGACACGGTTGTCGAGGGACAGCCGATACTGGAGGTGGAAACCGACAAGGCGGCGGTGGAGATCCCCGCCCCGTGCAGCGGCACGGTCAGCGAGGTGCGCGTGGCAGTCGGCGATATGGTGCGGGTGGGCGATATCCTCATTTCTTTCAACAGCCCGGGTGAGAGGCAGCAGACGGGCTTGGTCGAGACAGCCCCGGCCGGGGCGGCGGCCCCCGGTGGCGACACTGCCCACTACGGCCCGGTGCCGGCTTCACCCTCGACACGGCGCCTGGCGCGGGAACTGGGGGTGGATCTCCGTCTTGTTTCCGCCAGCGGTCCGGGTGGGGTGGTCACCCGTGACGATGTCGAGGCCTATGCCAAAGGGCGGCAGGAGGAAACCCCATCGGCAACCGCCACGGGGCCGGAGGCGCCGCCGTCCTCCCCCCATGCGGCTCCTTCTGGCTCCGTCCCGTCAGCGCCTCCCGCCTCGCTGCCATCCCCGGCCATAGGCCCGCCTCCAGGCCCGGAGCAAAAACAGGGCCTGGAGGCCCCCGCCCCGGCCCTGCCCGATTTCACCCGCTGGGGTCCGGTGGAGCGCATCCCCTTCCGTTCCATCCGCCGCGCCACCGCCGCCCAGATGGCCCTTTCGTGGAGCAGCATCCCCCATGTGCACTGCGAGGACAGCGCCGACATCACCAGGCTGGAGAGCTTCCGACAGAAGCATAAAAAGGACATCGCCGCCGCCGGCGGCCGCCTCACCATGACCGTCTTCGCCATCAAGGCGGCGGCCACCGCCCTCAAGACCTACCCCCGCTTCAACGCCTCCCTCGACCTGCAAAGTCGCGAGATCATCGTCAAGAACTCCTTTCATATCGGCATCGCCACCGACAGCGACCATGGCCTCTACGTACCGGTGATCCGCGATGTCGACCGCAAGAGCATCCGCGAACTGGCGGTGGAGCTGCACCAGCTGGTGGAGCGGGTGCGCGGCGGCAGGATCACCCGCGAGGAGCTGCAGGGCGGGACCTTTACCATCACCAACGCCGGCGCCCTCGGCGGCCACCGCTTCACCGCCATCGTCAACTATCCCGAGGTGGCCATCCTCGGCCTTGGCCAGGGGCGGCTGCAGCCAGTGGTGGTCCCCGGCGTCGACGGCCATCATGACATCGTCCCGCGGCTGATGATGCCGGTGGTGCTGTGCTTCGACCACCGCGTGGTCGACGGCGCCGACGCCATCCGCTTCCTGCGCCTGATCATCGCCGCCCTCGAAGACCCGGAAGAGCTGTTTCTGGGGATGATTTAAAGGGAGGAAAGGCGATGGTCATGGGCGACATGGAGATGCGCTGCCAGCTGCTGGTCATCGGCGGCGGCCCCGGGGGCTACAGCGCCGCCCGGCGCGCCGCCGAGCTGGGACTCGATGTCGCCCTGGTCGACGACGGCCCGACCCCGGGGGGCAACTGCCTGCACAGCGCCTGCCTGCCAAGCCGGCACCTGCTCCATCTCGCCCGCCTGCTCGACGAAACCGCCGCGGCCGAGAGGCTGGGCCTGGCCTTCGCCCCGCCACGGATACACTTCGCCAATATTGGCACCGCCCTGGCAGAGAGGGTTGCCGACGAAGGGCGGCGCCTCGCCGCGGAGGCGAAAGAATGCGGCATCCTCCTCCTTGGCGGCACGGCGAGCTTCACCGGCCCGCGCCAGGTGCGCCTGCACGGGGCCGAGGTCAGCCTGCTCCGCTTCGCCAAGGCGATCATCGCCGTGGGCTCGCGGCCTCGCCCGCTGCCCGGGGTGGCCGCCGGCAGCCCGGTCGAGGACATCGCCACCTTATGGAGGCGGGAGAGTCTGCCCGCGGCACTCACCGTCGTCGGCGGCGGCCATATCGGCATCGAATTGGCCACCATCCTCGCCGCCTTCGGCTGCCGCGTCACCCTGCTCGAGAAGAACCCCCGGCTGCTGGCCCGGGCCGACGAGGACCTCGTCCGCCCCCTCCACGACAGCCTCGCACGGCGCCTGGTCGCCGTTCGCACAGGCTGCGAGGTCATTGGCGTGGCGCCATGCGACGGCGGGGTGGCCATCTCCTGCCGGCATAACGGCAAGACAGTGGAACTCCACGATCTCATGGTGCTGCCGGCCATCGGGCGGTTGCCGGCCATCGACTGCCTCGGCCTTGAAAACACTGCCGTGGCAGTTGGCCCCACGGGCAATCTCCCCGTCGACGACCGCCAGCGCACCAGCGACCCGGACATCTTCGCCGTCGGCGACGTGGTCGGCGACACCATGCTCGCCCATGCCGCCGTGCGCCAGGGCCGGGTGGCCGCCGAGGTTGCCGCCGGCCTCGACGCCGCCTTCGACGTGCGCGCCGTACCGAGGGTGATCCTCACCCGCCCGCAACTGGCCTGGTGCGGGCTGAGCGAAGCGGAGGCACTGCAAAGCCACATTCCCCACAAGGTGCACCGCCTCGCCGCTCCCTTCGACGGCGACCTCAACCAGCATCACCATGGCGGTTTCTTCACCAAGCTGCTCACCGACCCGCAGAGCGGCCGCGTCCTCGGCGCCGGGCTGGTCGGCGACCACCTCGAAGGCCATATCGGCGAAGCGGCCCTGGCGGTGGAGATGGGCGCCCTGCTCGAGGACCTCCGCCTGGTCCTCCACCCCTATGGCACGGGACCTCCCTAGCCATCAGTCATGGCCATTGCATTCCCGCGTCAGGGCCACTACAATACAAGTAAAGACTCACCTCGGCGAGATCGCGGCACAACGCGGCAAGGAGGATTCATGCGTATCGTCATCGTCGGCGGCGGCGCCATCGGCAGGCTCTTCGCTTCCTTTCTCGGCAAGGGCGGCAACGACATCACCCTCATCGACATCGACCAGACCACCCTCGGCGCCCTGCGCGAGAAAGGCATCGCCATGGTGGAAGGACATATCACTCACGGTAGCGAAAGCTCGCCGGTGCCGGTGACCGCCCTCAACACCGCCCAGGGTTTGCACGAGGCAGACCTCGTCCTGCTGCTGGTCAAGTCCCAGGCGACTGAGGCAGCAGTCGGCGACATCGCCCACCTTATCGGTGAGGCCTGCCCCCTGCTGCTCCTGCAGACCGGGCTCGGCAACGTCGAGGTGGCGCAGGGTATCGTCGACCGCCGGCATCTGTTGCTTGGCATCACCTACATGTCGGCCACCGCCTTGAGCGAGGCCAAGGTGCGCCGCGGCCGACACGGCGCCACCTATATCGGCGAGCTCGACGGCAGCCTCTCGCCACGGCTTGCCCATATTGCCGAACTCTTCACCGGCTGCGGCATCGAAACGAGCCCGGCCAGAAATATCCGCGACCGGCTGTGGAGCAAGGTGATCGTCTATGCCGCCATCAACCCGCTTTCCGCCATCCTCCAGGTGCCCAACGGCTCGCTGCTGTCGCGGCCCGAATCGATCTCCCTGATGAAAAGGTTGCTCGACGAGGGTGCCATGGTGGCCAGGGCGGAAGGCATCGACCTCATCGACCCCGACCTTTTTGCGGCGCTGCAGGAGAGCTGCCATAAGAGCGCCGGCAACCTCTCGTCGATGCTCCAGGACATCCTCAACGAGGCCGGCACGGAAATCGGCGCGCAGAACGGGGCGATCTGCCACATTGCCGAGAAGCACGGCCTGGCCGTGCCGACCCACCGCACCATGGTCGAACTGATCAAACTGCTTGAATGCTGGAAGCCGGGAGTCGGCCAATCCTGACCGCCAGCCTCTCGAAGAGGTGCTCTCATGGGGAAATGGTACAATATTCTCGTCGCGGTGGATGCCATGGAGCCGTCGCTGTCGGCGGTACGCTATGTCGGCCAGGTGGCCGGCAAGATCGCGGAGGTTTCTATCTGCCTGCTCCATGTCTACCCCGAGCCGCCGCCGGATTTCCAGGCTTCTGGCGGGGTATGTGAGAACTATATGGCACAGCGCATCGCCGGAGCCGAGCAGGTCTTCCAGCGCTGCACCGAGATCCTCGTCACCTCCGGCATCCGCCGCGAAGCCATCGCCTGCGCCACGCAGATGGCCGAGGGCAAGACCATCAGCGAAACACTGCTTGAGGTGCGCGCGCGCGGCGATTTCGGCACGGTGGTCACCGGCAAGCGCGGCATCTCCAAGGCCGAGGAGTTCCTCTTCGGGTCGATCTCCAACGCCCTGGCCCGCCACTGTCAGGACTTCACCGCCTGGATCGTGGGGTAAGGCATGATCGACTGGAGCCCCTTCCCCGACCGCATCCGCGAGCAGCTGCAGCAGCACATCCTCATCAAGGACCTGCGCCGGCAGCCGCGCCTCTTCACCGACACCAGCGACTTCACCTGCATCGACTTCGGCGACGTCATCCATGTCGACGACCGTTTCTTTCTCGTCGTCGGCCATACCAAGGAGGGCCGCTTCGGCATCGACGAACAGCCGAAACAATGGGTGCCCAAGGTAGTCGACCTGGAGAGCGGCCAGCGCCACATCCTCAAGCTGGTTTTCCACGAAAACTTCACCATCTCCCTCGGCCCCTTCCAGATCACCTGCTATCGCAGCCCGGAAAAGGAGTGCCGGGTGCTCGACCTGGTGCGCGGCAACCCCCTCTTCATGCAGGGCCACTCGGTCCCCGACGAGGTCGGCAACATGGTGCGCATCCTCGATGTCATCCAGGGCACCCGCATGGACACCACCATCGCGCGGCTGGCCTGCGATGACGAGGCCTATCTGGCCGACCACCTGCCGGGCATCCTCGGCCATTACCTCAAGCTGCTCGAAGGCATCATGCTCCTGCACCGCCATGGTCTCAAACATGGCGACATCAGGCGCGACCATGTCATCATCGACGGCCGCGACGGCACCTACCGCTGGATCGATTTCGACTACGACTTCTACCTGCCGGAGCGCCCCTTCGCCCTCGACCTCATCGGCCTCGGCAACATTCTCCTCTTCCTCCTCGGGCGGCGCAACTTCCGCCCCGTCGACGTGCTTGAAGACCCGGAGATGGGCGAACGGGTCCTGTCCACCCTCCATGTGAACGACCTCGCCCTGCTGTCGCGGGACCGCATCTTCAACCTCCGCAAACTGAAGCCAACGCTGCCCAAGTGCTTCAACGATGTCCTCCTCCACTTCAGCGTCGGCACACCGGTGCTCTACGACGAGGTCGGGGAGTTGTATGACGACCTGCAACGCTGCCTGGTCGAGGTCTATGGTTAGACCGCCGCGGCCTGCCAGCCGCGACCCCAAATGCCCCCCGGGGAGCGTTTGCCTCCGGGGGGCAACTGTGCTACAATGAGCCGTCCGCGCCAGAATGTCTCCCGATTCCGGGAACGACAGCGCTGGCGCCCGCCGAGAAAACGGCTCGCTCAACTTTATTCTTGTGGGGAGGAAGGTATGATCGCTACGCTACGCATGACAACCCTGCTGTTCCTGGCCATCTTCGCTCTGGCCGGCTGCGCCAAGGAGTACGTTCCTCAGGAACCGCCCCCCAACACCGGCACCGTCTTCCAGAAGACTCCCGAAGAGGTGCAGGCCGCCGCCCGCAATACCCTGACCAAGCTCAGCTTCGCCATCACCCAGGAAACCGCCGAGTATATCGAGGCGGTCCACCTCAAGCCGGGGGAGACGGTGCAGGACAACCAGGGGGAAATGGTCTACATCTGGATCAAGCCCCGCGACGGCAACGTCCTGGTGCTCACTCTCACCCGCATGCGTGCTAGCGGCATCGCCAAGCAGAAGCAATGGGACCAGCAGATTATCTCCAAAATGATCGAGGAACTGCGCTAGACGCTCGGCAGCGCTGCCGCATGGACCGATTTCTTTCGCGGCGGCCGTCATGGCGGCTGCCGCTTCTTGTCGCCACGGGGCTGTTGCTGACATTTTCGGCCTGCACCCCTGGCAGCGAGCAAACCACGGCAGACGGGCAGGGGCTGCGCCCGCCGATCCAGTCCGCCACCGCCGGCGAGTCAATTCCGGTCGCCGTTGCCGTCGACGGCCGGATCATTTCCGAGGTGCGTCTCTATTTCAAGCCCCTTGACGCCGAAAGCTACGTCTACATGACCATGACGCCCGCGGAGGGGGGCGGCTTTGCCGCGGCTATCCCGCCCTGTAAAAACGGCAGCCGGGGCCTCGACTACCTGCTGCTGTTCCGCGACGATGAGGGCAAGTCCCGCAAAACCAAGCCATTTCGCCTGCTGCTGCTCAACAACCCCCGGGGAGTGAGGTCTTCCCCCGAAACCTTCGAGGTCTATGGCGAAGAGGCGATCGACCCCGCCTTGTCGGGGGCCTTCACCGCGCCCCTGCGCTTTCTGCCGTCACCGCGGCCGCTCCTCCGCGAGGCGGAGGAAGAAGAGTACCCGGCCGTCCTGCCAACCAGCACCCACTCCTCGCCTTTCGCGCCATGGCGCGGACCGGGCGGCTTCTCCTTCTCCATCAAGGTCGGCGGCGTCGGCTTTTTCTACCGCGCCCACTGAGCCTGCCCTGTTCTTTTAGCCGGTCCGCCTCAAACCTCGCCAGCTTAGGCCAGGCGCAGACCCTCTTCACCCCAGCAGCGGCTGGAGCAGCAGCATCAGTCCGCCGATGATGAGCGGCACCGAGAGGTTGTCGTTGATCACCAGCCGCTCGCCGAAGCGAAAGGGGAAGAGCTCGAAGAGGGTGTTGGCCAGGGAAACCACCACCGCCAGCGGCACCGAGACCCTGCCCTGCCAGCTGTCGAGCAGCAGTGGCACCTGGGGATAGACGAAGAAGAACAGCAGCAGCCCGAGGAGAAAGCAGGCGGCTGACCCCTCCAGGGATTTCTTGCCGATCTTGATACGTCCGATGCTGATGCCGACCAGGGCCGCGGCGGCATCGCCGAGGATGAACAGCGACAGGGCGATGGCGGCGATATGGGGATGGTCGTGGAAGAGCAGCGAACAGATGAAGGCGGAGAGGAAGATATAGGTGGAGCCGGTGAAGGAGGTGCTCTCGCTGCGACGCAACATCGAGGCGCCAAGACGGGTGAAGAGGGCCTGAACCCTGGCATGACGAAAGCGCAGATACTCGAGCAGCACCGAGGCCACGGCGCAGATGCCGAGGACGATCACCGGAGTCAGCGGGGAGCAGCCTTCGATCTTGGGAAGATAGAGGATGCCGGCCGGAATCAGCGTTCCGGAGAGCACATGGAGCAGCTTACGGTTGATTTCCTCATTGGTGAGCGGCATGGGGGGTCTCAAACAGGGCAGGAAGAGATAGGGGATGCCGGCGCCTCCAGGCTTCGGGCAGCGGGTCCTCTTTCAGGACACCACCCGGTTGCGGCCGCTGTTTTTGGCGGTATAGAGGCACTCGTCGGCGGTTTTCAACATCGCGTCCAGGCTCGCCCCGGTCTCCAGGCATGCGCCGATGCTGACGGTGACATGAAGCGGAGCTGCACCGGCAGAGGGCGCCATGGGCGTTGCGGCGATATCGCCGCGCAGGCGTTCCAGGCGAAGCAAGAGTTCCCTGCCAGAAAGCCCTGGAACGAGGAGACAAAATTCCTCACCACCGATGCGGGCAACGATGTCGCCGGGGGCGGCACTGTCGCGCAGGAGCTTGGCCAGGCCCTTTATGACCACATCGCCGACATCGTGTCCATACGTATCGTTGATCTTTTTGAAAAAATCGATATCGAGCATGACACAGGCGAGGTTCCCTCCCTCCCGACGGCAGCGCCCGAGTAACTCGCCCCCGGCCTCGAAAAAATGGCGCCGGTTATAGAGGCCGGTGAGAAAGTCGGTGATCGCCCCCTGGCGGATCTGCGCAATGAGGCGAATGGTCTCCAGGCAGCGGGTGATGCGGCAGTAGAACTCCTCCACCGCCAGCAGCCCTCTGGCGATGACGTCGTCGGCGCCGCTCTTGATGAAGCGCGCCCCGGTCTTGCCGTCGTCCGCAGTGGAGAAGCCGATGATGGCCAGGGTCTCGCGCTTACGCTTCTCGCGGATCCGCGTACACAGGGTGCAGCCATCCATGTCGCGCACGGCGAAATCGACCAGCACCAGCTGGATCTCCCTGTAGGTGTCGAGAATGCTCTGTGCCGTCTTGCCGTCCTGGGCGGTGACGACGCGAAACTTGCGTACGTAGAGCAGTTCGGCCACAGTGGTGCGGAACTGGGCATCCTCGCCGACCACCAGCACCAGGGTGTGCTGGTTGACCGGTATCTGCTGCATGGCGGCGAGCAGATAGTCGAGGCTGTTGGGATCTTCCTTCTGGATATAGTCGGCGACTTTTTTCGACCACACCAGGTTGCGCACCTCGTCGGTCCAGTCGGCGGTAAAGACAAAGGTAGTGATACCTTCGCCGACCACCTTATCGATGACCTCGCCGTGGGGGGCGTCGGGCAGGTTGAAATCGAGCAGGGCCATGGAGAAGTTGCCCCTGGCCCTGGCCAGCAGTTCCTCGGTCTCTGCCAGGGTCTTGCACCAATAGACGGGCAGGTCGAAGGCCTTCTCGATTCGCGATTTGGCCAGCCGACCATACATATTGCTGTCTTCGACCAGGAGGATCTGCTGCATATAGCCGCCGTCGCTGGGGGAGTGGCGAGTACTCGTCGGCGGCATGATCTTGATGAGCCTGCCGCTTCGCCCCCCTCCCCTGGGAAAAAAGAGTTCCGTCCCCCAGCCGAAAACCAGCCGAGAGGACGAAGCTCTCTGGTCTCAAGGAATCAGAGTCCTGATGATATCTCCCTTGCCGATAACCCCCACCAGTTCCCCGCCGCGCATCACCGGCAAGGTGTGCACATGCTTTTTCGCCATGATGGTGGCGATTTCGTCAAGCGGGGTCTCCTCGGATACCGTCACCGGGTTGGGTGAATAGATGTCGCCAACCACCGTACCGGCTATCTTGCGGATGTCTTTTTCCATTCTGTCGGGGCGCTCGAGAAAGATGAGCGAATCGAGGATGGCAACCACCGTGGGGATATGTACCTTCTTCGTCTGGTCGATGAGATCACTCTCGGTGACCACCCCAAGAAGGCGGCCTTCACCGTCGACTACCGGCGCCCCGCCAATATTTTCGGTGGCCAGGATCCGCGCGAGTTCGCTGACCGTGGTCTCTGGGGTTACAGTTATCACCCTGTCCGTCATGATTTCCCTGGCTACCAGCATAGGCCCTCCCTGGGTGTCAAGCTGTCTGTCAACGATAGGCAACGATACCGGGGAGATGGGGCAACTGCCGCCAGCGTATTGACCCCGGCCTGGAATTGGACTGTCACCTACAGCGTATATCCTCCTCCCGGCAAAGTCCAGCACCCCGCGGGGCGTCAAGACCTCTTTCCGTCAACGGCCTGGGATTGCGACGAATATTGACAACCGGGAAAAGATGCGCATCGTTGCTGCAGCACATGCCGGCAACCGCCCTCCCATCCTCGGAAGACGGCGGAGGCTGCCGAACAACGACTTCAGCCCCAGCCTCCGGCGCCCCGCATCCACCCCCATCCCTCCTGGAGGACTCATGAAAAAAGCGCTCATCGCCTATCACAGCCGCACCGGAAAGACCGAAGCCATTGCCAACCACATCGCCGAAGGGCTGCGTTTCGCCGCGGTCGAGGTGGTTCTCAAGAAGATCTCGGAGATCGACAACGAACTCGACATCGTCGGCTACGACGCCTATGTCTTTGGATGCCCGACCTACCACAAGGACATGACCGGCGGAATGAAGCAGTTCCTCTTCAAGGCGGAACTCGCCAATCTCACAGGAAAGATCGGCGGAGCCTTCGGTTCCCATACCCATAGCGGCGAAAGCGCACCGATGATCTACGATACCATGATGCACGTCTTCAAGATGGACATGATCAGCCTCGGGCCGCTCAACCTCACCGAGGCCATGGTAACCACCGCCGAGGGACTGAAGGCCGGCCAGGATTATGGTCGCGCCCTCGGCGAACAGCTCAACCGCTAGCAATACTTCGCCCCGGCTCCGTTTTTCGTAAGCCGGGGCGGCCGACCAGGCGGCGGCATCGGATATTGACAGTGCCGTCGCCATACCTCCACCGCTGGAGGCGCGCTCGGATTTTCAGGGGTGGATTTCTCCCGGGCTCAGTCGGAGACGAGCTTGAAAGAAAGCTTGACTCTGGCCCTGAAGATAGCCGGTTTGTTGTCTTCCATCTTCATGTCCAGGGTAACGACCTCGGCGATGCGCAGGTCACGCAGACTTAAACCAGCTGAATTCACGGCATTTTTCGCAGCATCCTCCCACGATACCGGGCTCGACCCAACCAACTCGATGATCTTGTAGACACTCTCGGCCATGGCTCTTCTCCTTGGTTATGATTTGCAGTGACCCAGCCCGGACGAAGAGCGCCGGGCGTGGGCGGCCTCCCTGTCATGTAATGATCCACGTACAGTGTATATTAGGCTGACCTTGCTGGAAAAGGGAAGGAAAAATCCACCGCGCCGGCAAATTGACCCCCGCCACCACTCCATCCGCCCGCCATAGCGATGATGGCAAAAATGGCGCCAAGCGCCCCCAAAAGCAGCAGTTTTTTTCTTGACAGCAGATTATTCCCATTGCGCAATCAAGAAAAGGATGTATAGTCGAGTTTCCTTCTGCAGCGAAGAACGGCTTGGACCTGTTGTTTTCCCTCGTGGTTTTTGAGCGAGGTGCCGTTGCGCATGTCCGGGCAGCGTTCCGCCAGCAAGCGACACGTGAAGAAGGAGCCAACATTCGACCATGCTTTGCGGTCATGCCCTTTTTGATTTTTCCTTCCGAGTAGCGACCTTCATCTCCTTCACCACCCCACGCATAGATCCCGCTCCCGCGGCGAACTTCTGTCCCGTCACCATCGGTGCGGGCCATCTTGTCCGCGCACGGCATTCAGCCGATTACGGAGCGCCCCTCCCATGGCCATCTCCGGTCATGGCCACCCACGCTTCACCCGCCAGAGCGGGGCGAAGCCTCACGTTTTTCACGGAGTTTTAATGAGTTTTAGTGTTTTCAAGTTTGATCGTTCCATCGAGGCGGGCATTGCCGCCTGCGGCTATTCCACCCCCACCCCAATTCAACAAGAAGCAATCCCGCCGATACGCTCCGGCCACGACATCTTCGGACTGGCGCAGACTGGCACCGGCAAGACCGCCGCTTTCGTACTGCCACTGCTCGAGCGACTGCTGAACGGTCCTTCACGCACCCTGCGCGCCCTGATCGTCGCCCCGACCCGCGAACTGGCGGAACAGATTCACGACAACATCGAGGCTCTCGGCAGGGAAACCGGCCTGCGAAGCGTCGTTCTCTACGGTGGTGTCGGCAAGACCCCGCAGAAGGAACGCCTCCGCGCCGGTGTCGATATCGTCGTCGCCTGCCCCGGCCGCCTCCTCGACCTCCTCGGGGAAAAAGCGCTCCATCTCGACCGCATCGAGATCCTCATCCTCGACGAAGCCGACCATATGTTCGACAAGGGGTTTCTTCCCGATATTCGCCGCATCATCAAGCTGTTGCCAAAAAAACGGCAGTCCCTGGTTTTTTCCGCCACCATGCCGGATGAGATCCGTCAGCTGGCGGAGCAGACCCTGACCAGGCCATTAACCGTTCAGATCGACCACGGCACACCTGCTCCCACCATCTCCCATGCCCTCTTCCAGGTGGAGGCGGCAAAAAAGACCCCGCTGCTCAAACACCTTCTCGAAGACGGCGAGATGACCAGCACCCTGGTGTTCACGCGGACCAAGCACCGCGCCAAGAACCTCGCCCTGCAGCTGACCAAGGCCGGCTTCCAGGCCGCCTCCCTGCAGGGGAATCTCTCACAAAATAGACGCCAGGAGGCCCTCGAAGGATTCCGAGACGGCACCTACGGCATTCTCGTCGCCACCGACATTGCCGCCCGCGGCATCGATGTCACCGGCATTTCCCATGTCATCAACTATGACGTGCCGGACACCGCCGAGACCTATACCCACCGCACCGGGCGCACCGGGCGGGCCAACCGCAGCGGTCTGGCCCTAACCTTCGCCGCACAGGAAGACGGCCGCATGATCATCCAGATCGAGCGATGCCTGGGCGAGAAGATGACGCGGCGGACGACCCCGGACCTCCCCTCCTCCAGCGAGGCGCTGCCAAGCCACGGCGATACTGCCCTTCACCAGGGGCAGAGGAACGGCGGAGCAAACACCGGCAGAGGGAAAGTTCCGCCGAGAGGAAATGACAAAGGCAACGAGCGCCGAGACCGGCCGGCCAGGCATGGCAAAGCCCAGCAGGGCATCGGCGAACCCCGGCAATGGACCGACCAGGGACAGCCCAAGGCGGCAGAAAAACCGCAAAGGCCGCTGGGAAAGTCTGAACGACGCTCGGAACACGTCGAATCAAGGCAGAACCAGGCAAGTACTGCCGCGGCAAGTGCCGGCCAGCACAAGGGGGCTGAGAGGCTGTCGGCCACCCGTGGCGACAATGGCAGGCATTCCGCAAGCCGCACAAGCCGTGCCTGCGCCTTCGATTTCGGATTGACGAAGAACGGAAAATAGATCGCACCAATGGTGCGGGTAAAAATATCTGGACGCCCAGATTGTCGGTCGAGGCATCGCACAATGTCTCGACTCTATGCACAAAAGGGGGGACGACCCCGAAAAAAGGAGTAGTAACAATGGCTCAAGGTACTGTGAAGTGGTTTAACGATGCGAAAGGTTATGGTTTCATCGCCCAGGACGGCGGCAAGGACATTTTCGTCCATCACACGGCGATTCAGGCTCAGGGCTTCAAATCCCTGAAAGAAGGTGCCCGTGTCACCTTCGAGGTGGTCGACGGTCCGAAGGGCCCGGCCGCCGCCAACGTCGTCCAGGAATAGCCTCCTGCAGTCGGGGCCGGTTGACGCGTTCGCCTTCTGGCCAGCCCGCCGGCCCCGCGCCCAGCCCCGCGCCTCGCCCCGTGCCTCGCCTGAGACGCCTCTCGCCGTAATGAGGCGACGATGTCCCGCTGATTTTTTTCATCATTGTTTTTGCTTTTACGGCGGCTTTTGTGATTTAATGAGTGTCAGCCGCAGGAACGGATTGGATGCTCGCCCCCATGTCAAGGGACCGCCATGCCCATCGCCAAGAAAAACCAACGGATCCTCATCGTCGATGACGAACCGCAGGTACGCCGGGTTATTGCCGCCATCGTCGAACTCGAGGGATACGAATACCGTCTGGCAGAGGATGCCGAAACCGCCCTGGAGATCCTCGACCGGGAACATGTCGACCTCCTCATCAGCGATATCAACATGAATGTCATGTCCGGTGTCGAGCTGCTCGGCATCGCCGTCAAGCGTTACCCCGATCTGGCGGTGATCATGGTCACCGGCGTCGACGATCGCGAAACTGCCATCGAGACCCTGCATATGGGGGCCTATGGTTATGTCACCAAGCCTTTCCAGTCCAATGAGCTCATCATCAATATCGCCAACGCCCTGCGTCGCCGCCATCTCGAAATCGATAACCGGCGCCATCGCGAAGAGCTCGAGCACCTCATCGAAGAACGCACCGCCGAGCTCTTCAAGTCACGCGAGGAGAGCATTCATATCCTCTCCAAGGCAGCAGAGTTCCGGGACAACGAGACCGCAAAGCATACCATCAGGATGGGGCATTACTCCGAGCTCCTGGCCAGGCTCTGCGGCCTGCCGGACAGCCTCTGCAGAAAACTGAAGATCGCCGCCCCACTGCACGACGTCGGCAAGATCGGCATCTCAGACACCATTCTCCTCAAGCCCGGCAAGCTCACCGAGGAAGAGTTCGACATCATGAAGACCCATTGCGAGATCGGCTACCGCATCCTCTCCGAATCCACCTCGGACATCCTCATGGTCGGCGCCGAGATCGCCCTCAACCACCACGAAAAGTTCAACGGGCGGGGATACCCACGCGGTCTGGCCGGACAAGAGATCCCCATTTCCGGGCGCATCGGCGCCATTTGCGACGTCTTCGACGCTCTGACCACCGAACGCCCCTACAAGGATGCCATCTCTCCAGAAGAGGCCATGACCATCATGCGGGACGGGAGAGGCAACCACTTCGACCCCGATCTCTTCGATCGCTTCAGCGAAAACTTCCATCTCTTCGTCGAGATCCGCAGCCGGTTCTCGGACAAGTAATTCCCGACGACGACGCGTTTCTCAGCCGCCGCCAAGCTCAAGCCCTCCAGCCATGCCCCATATCCCGCTTTTCACCTGGCGCCTTCTGCACCCAAGGCGCCGACGGCCACATTCCCCCATTCCCGTCAGGACACCCCTTCGGCCAGAGGATTTTCAGTGCCGGGAGAGACGACCATGACCGACAGGGAGCCGGATAAGGCCACCAACCAGGCGAAGGTCTTTAAAGTCTGCCCGATGTGCGCCTTTATCTGGGAGGATCGAACTGCTTTCCTCGCCGACCGGACGCTCCACTACAATGGCTACCAGGCCGATTTCGAGGGTGAGGAAAAGGGCCTCTTCTACTTCACCCACCACACCACCGCATGCGGCTCGACCATGACCATCGAGGCGAAACACTTTCTCTCGCTCTATAAAGGGACGCATTACGAGCACACCCGACGACTTTCGGAGAAATGCCCGCGCTACTGCCTTGAGTCGAGCGAACTGCGGCGCTGCCCCACCGACTGCCGCCATGCCTTCGTCCGCGAAGTCAGCCAGATCCTGCTCGACCGTCATTCAGCAACAACCGAAGAACTCGACAAAGAGAAGCCGTAGAGTCTTCCTGTGGCTGTCTGGAGACATCCGCCTTGCCGGGGAAGTTGGCCAGGCAGCACCTCGTCGAACCAACACACGACAAAGGCGCCGGCAAGAGATGCAGCCGGTGAGAATGGCGCGTGCCGCCTTCGCGGCAGCTGGCGCTATCGACCAGCAGGTTGGCTGCCCTCCCGCCTCGCCTTGCTGTTGCCCGCGGCCCCAGACGAAAACCTCGGCACGACAAGCACAGCCAGGCGGCTGCGGTAGACGAGACTCCCGGCCTCACTCCACCGGAAAAATGATAGGGAAGAGCTTGCGCTGCGAGGCCTTGTGGTGCTGACGCACCAGTTCCTTGGCACGCTCGACGTCTTTGAGAACGATGGCCTCGAAGAGATCGTGATGCTCCTGCTTGATTTCGAGGATTCGCGCCGACTGCAGGTCTTCGGTGCGAAAGCGGAGAAAGATCTTCTGGCAGATTTCCCGGTAGCGGGCCGACAACACCTCATTGCCAGCCATATCGATGATCGCCGCATGAAACTCGGCGTCGAGGATGAAGAGGCGGCGATCGACGCGGCTGGAAATGGCGTCCTCGTATTCGAGTTTGGCTTTCTCGAAGGAGCGCTGCTTTTTCTCGGTCATATTGCGGATGGCCTTGCCAAGGAAGCCGACTTCGAGTACCTCGCGCAGTTCATAGAGGTTCTCGGCCTCCTTGCGCGTCAGCTTATGCACCGAGTAGCCCTGATTGGGGACGAAATCGAGATACCCCTCCTGAGCGAGAATGCTGAGGGCATTGTTGACCGGCGTTCTGCTCACCCCCAGCTGTTTGGCGAGATCGATGAAGACGAGCCTCTGCCCGGGGACGATTTCATAGTTGAGCATCAGCTCGATGATGCGGTGGTAGACCTTCAGGGTCAGGTTGCTGTATTTTTTCACTCGCCAGCTCGTTTACGGTAGAAGATAGATCATTGGTAACGTCGGCGACACCGCCAGGCGTACCGGAAACCGGGACACCACCCATGCACCCCCCGCTGCCACCAGCCATCTCCTCCGCCGCCCGGACTGCCGTATCTCCTGGTGATGTCAGGAACGCGGGCCGGAAATGAGCTGAATCTTTTTAGTATATATCTAATATTATGTCAATAATCTAGCGTTACATGGCCCTTGCTGCGCTTTTGCGGCAAGGGCCGGCGCAACTTTTGTCTTCCATATCAAGACGTTTTCCTGACCACCGGCACCTCAATTTGTGCCTCGAGCCCCCTCTGGCGCTTTCCCTTGACAGCGCTGTGATTGTATGTAATATTTCATACCATACCATTGCTACGACGTCCACAACACTTTGGGAGAAGACACCATGAAACAGGTGGTTACCCTGGAAGAAGCCGTCGGTTTCCCGCTCGCCCACGACATCACCGAGATTCGCCCAGGAGAGTTCAAGGGCGCCGCTTTTCATAAAGGCCACATCCTCAGCGTCGACGACCTCGAACACCTGCGCCGCCTGGGCAAGAACCACCTCTATATTCTCCGCCCGGAAGGTGACGAGATCCACGAGGACGCCGCCGCGGCCATTCTCGCCACCGCCCTGTGCGGCGCCGGGGTGGGCTGGAACGAGGCCCCGCGCGAGGGGAAGATCACCTTGAGGGCTCTCCACGACGGTCTTTTCCGCGTCGATACCGCCGCCCTGCTCCAGTTTAACATGTTCGGCGAGGTGATGTGCGCCACCCGCCACAGCAACGGCGTGGTGAAAAAGGGTGATATCGTCGCCGCCACTCGGGCCATCCCCCTGCTGGTCTCGCAGCGCCTGGTGGATGGTGCTGCGGCAGCGGCCAGGGAAGCGACCCGTGGCGTGCTCTCCGTCGCCCCCCTGCGTCGCGCCAGAGTGGGGGTGATGATCACCGGCAACGAGGTCTATCACGGCCTGGTGACCGACAAGTTCAAGCCGGTGATCACCAGGAAGGTCAGGGAACTGGGTGGGGAGATCGTCGAGGTAGTGTATCTCCCCGATGACGATGCGTTGATCGCCGCCGCGGTGGTCGACCTCGTCGCTCAAGGTTCCGACCTGCTCATCACCACCGGCGGCATGAGCGTCGATCCAGACGACCGCACCCGCTTCGCCCTCGAAAAGGCAGGAGTAAAGGATATCGTCTATGGTTCCCCGGTCCTGCCGGGGGCGATGTTCATGGTCGCCTACCTCGGCGATCTGCCGGTACTCGGCGTGCCGGCCTGTGGCATGTACGCCGCACGCACGGTGCTCGATCTCGTTTTCCCGCGAATCCTTGCCGGGGACCGTATAACGCGTCAGGACATCGCCGCACTCGGTCACGGGGGACTCTGCCTCAACTGCCCGACCTGCAGTTTTCCGGTCTGCCCCTTCGGCAAATAGCGGTGGACGCCATGGACACCCTCGCCACCACCCCCGCAGCTCTCGCCGCCCTCGCCGAGGTCACCGCAAGACACGGCACATGTCTGATGCGCATCGCTCTGCTCACCGGTGGCTGCGGTATCAAGTTTTTTGGCATCTCCCCCGACCACTGGAGAAACTGCGACACTACGGTGGAACACCAGGGCTTTACCTTCGTCATCGAGTCGGCACTGCTCGCGGAGTACGCCCCGATATCCATCGACAGCGACGGGCTCTCCTTCCGCCTCACCGGTGGCAATATCTACCCGCCCAGCGCCTGCGGCAGTTGTGCCTTCGGCTGTGGCCCACGGGGCAAACTGCGCTGCGACGGCATCTGTCGCCGCTGCCCTAACCCATGTATTATCGGCAAGAAGAAACTCGCCAGGAGGAACGCGGCCTCCATCGCCGCGTCCGCTCCACCCCCAGCCTGAACACGAGGCTGGCCAGCCATGGCCAAGTGACGGCAGATCGGCTATCTGTTGCAATAGGTAAAATTAGGTTGACTTCAGCACCGCTTTGCGGATAACTTGGAGACAATAACGAACCAACCAGGGGGGTCGTTTTTTCTTTTCCCCCGTATTTACATGCAATTTTTCATGCACTTGTATCGTCGGCCGCTCCCGACCGATTGACGACCGCCAACCTCAAAGGAGATCAACTTCGATGAACAAACTGAAAACAAAAGACAAAACCGTCCTGCGCTCCCTTGGTCTGGGCGGCTACTTCGGCGGCGGGGCCGAAGGGATGGTCGACGTCAAGAACGGCAAGATCATCCGCGTCCGGCCCCTGCGTTATGGCTGGAAATATAAGAAAGAAGAGGTGCGGCAATGGAAGATCGAGCGTAACGGCAAGTCCATCGAGCCGACCTGGAAGTCGCTGCCCGGCCCCTTCTCCCTGGCCTACAAAAAGCGCGTCTACTCCCCCAACCGCGTCCCCTTCCCAATGAAACGTGTCGATTGGGATCCCAACGGCGAGCGTAATCCGCAGAATCGCGGCAAGAGTAAATTCGTGCGCATCTCCTGGGACGAGGCAGCCACCCTCATCGCCTCGGAGATCCGCCGCATCCATGAGAAGTACGGTCCCCACGCCATCCTCATGCAGGGCGACGGCCATGGCGAGTGCAAGACCATCAACACCCCCCACGGCCATCCCGGCGTCCTCCTCGAGTACCTCGGCGGCTTCACCCTGCAGGTGCGCAACCCGGACAGCTGGGAAGGCTGGTACTGGGGTTCCAAGCACGTCTGGGGCCAGGGCGCACAGGGCATCATGTACCCGGCCGCCAATATCGTCAAGGACACCCTGGAACATGCCGATATGGTGCTCTTCTGGGGTTGCGACCCGGAAACCACGCCCTGGGGCTTCGTCGGCCAGTTCGCCAGCCGCCTCTGCTACTTCCTCTCCGAGGTCGGCATCCAGCAGGTCTATATCTGCCCCGACTGCAACTACGGCGCCGCCATCCACGCCGACAAATGGATCCCCATTCTGCCCAATACCGATGCCGCCCTGCAACTGGCCATCATCTATATGTGGCTGATCGAGGGCACCTACGACAAGGAATACGTCAAGACCCACACCGTCGGCATGGACAAGGTGGCCGACTACGTCCTCGGCAAGGAAGACGGCATCCCCAAGACCCCGGAGTGGGCATCGGCCAAGTGCGGTGTTCCCGAGTGGACCATCAAGGCGCTGGCACGCGAGTTCGGTACCAAGACCACTTCCATCGCCCATTACTTCGGTGGTGGCTTCATCCGCGGACCCTTCTCCCATGAACCGGCCCGACTCGAATGCATCCTCCTCGGCATGCAGGGTCTGGGCGGCCCCGGCGTCCATCAGCATCAGTGGACCTATTTTGGGCTCCCTCGCGCCGAGGGACTGGGCGGCACCTTCTTCTGGAACCCTGAGATCGAGGAACGCCTCGCCCTGCCGGTGCTCAGCTCGGTTTCCGCCTGGCAGCAGCAGGTCATTCCCAAGACCCTCATCCAGAACGCCATCCTCTCCGACGAACCGATCAAGTTCCGCGGCACAGGGGCGCAGAACGCCCTTACCGCCGACCAGTTCTGCGAATATACCTTCCCCATTCCGAAGGAGCAGAAGGGCTCGCCCATCCACATGATCTGGGCTGACAGCCCCTGCCGCATCACTTGCTGGAACTTCGGCCACGAGACCGAGCTCGCTCTGCGCAGCCCGAAGATCGAATTCTTCGTCGCCCAGCACCCCTGGTTCGAGAACGACTGCATCTATGCCGATATTGTCCTGCCGGTGAACACTTATATGGAGGTCGACGACATCGTCACCAACATCCGTCAGGGCACCATGCAGCCCAACATCATGATCACCGAGAAGGCCATCGAGCCCATCGGCGAATCGAAGAGCGACGCTGAGTGCGTCCGCGAGGTGGCCAAGAAGTTCCCTGGCATGGAAGAGCAGATGACCGAAGGCAAGACCATCGCCGACCTGCAGAAGGCCATCTGGGGCTATATGGGCGGCGAGAAGCTGGTCTCCTGGGAACAGCTCAAGGAAAAGGGCTACTGGATCTATTCCACCGCCGCCGACTGGGCCAACGACCCGCCGGGCTTCCGCCAGTTCTACCTCGACCCGGAAAAATTCAAGCTCAATACCCCCAGCGGCAAGCTCGAGTTCTACTCGGAAGCCCTGGCCAAGGCCTTCCCCGACGATAAGGAGCGCGGGCCGATTCCCAAGTGGATCGAAAAGAGCCACAATCACGATGAGCGCCTGTCGAGCGCCAGGGCCCGCGTCTACCCGCTGCTCATCATGTCCAACCACGGCCGCTGGCGCGTGCACGCCCAGTGCGACGACATCACCTGGACCCGTGAGACCCCGACCATGAAGGTCACCGGCCCGGACGGCTACAAGTACGAACCCTGCTGGCTGCATCCCAGCGAGGCGGAGAAGCGCGGTATCAAGAACGGCGATATCGTCAAGATTTTCAACGAGCGCGGCACGGTGCTCGCCGGAGCCTACGTCACCGAGCGGCTCCGTCCGGGCGTGGCCTATGTCGACCATGGCGCTCGCCACGACCCGATCAAGACCGGCGAGATCGAACGCGGCGGGGCGATCAACACCATCACCCCCGGGGCGATCACCAGCGAGAACTGCGTCGGCCAGATCGGCGGCGGCTACCTCGTCGAGGTGCAGAAGGTCACCGGCGAGGAAATGGACAGGTGGCGTCGGGAATATCCCGAGGCCTTTGCGCGAAAGTACGATCCAGCGGCAGGACTCCGCGTCGATGCCTGGCTCGCTGACGGAGGTGACAAATAATGAAGGTATTCATCGTCGATCTATCAGTATGCAACGGGTGCTACTGCTGCCAAATCGCCTGCAAAGACGAACATGTCGGCAACGACTGGACTCCCTATGCCAAGCCGCAGCCGGATACCGGCCAGTTCTGGCTGGGCCTCAAGGAAACCGTGCATGGTCATGTGCCCCACGTCAAGGTCAGCTATGTGCCGCAGATGTGCCATCACTGCGACGATGCCCCGTGCATCGCCGAGTGCAAGGCCGAAGCGATCTACAAGCGCCCCGATGGGCTGGTGATCATCGACCCGGAAAAATGCATCGGCTGCAAGCTGTGCGTAGAGACCTGCCCGCATGACGCCATCTTCCTCAACGAGCAGCTCAACATCGCGCAGAAGTGCACCGGCTGCAGCCACCTCCTCGACAACGACCCGGAGGAATGGACCGTGCCGCGCTGCGTCGACCAGTGCCCCACCGAGGCCCTGCGCTTTGGCGAGGAAGAGGATTTTGCCGATTTCATCGCCCAGGCCGAGCCGTTCAAGGCCCACCTCGGCACCAAGTCGCGGGTCTATTACCGGGGCTTGCCGAGCAAATTCGTCGCCGGCACGGTCTACGATCCGCAACGCAAGGAAGTGGTAGTTGGCGCCACCTGCACCCTGAAAGACTGCGAGTCCGGCGAGACCTACAGTGCCACCACCAACAATTTCGGGGATTTCTGGCTACGTGGACTCAAGGATGACCGCTGCTTCACCCTGACCATCGCCAAAGACGGCGGTAGCAAGGTGATTGCCGATATCCGCAGCGATATCAGCCGCGGCCTCGGCGATATCGCCATGGAGTTGCCCGCCTGAAAAGACAACGCGCCCTGCCGGAAAATCCGGCAGGGCGCGTTTGGCCAGAGCGCTTGCACGAGACTCTGATCAATCAGCAATGGACAGCAGTTCCACCTCGTAGAGAAGATCCAGTCCAGCCAGGGGATGGTTGCCGTCGACGGTGACTGTCTTCTCAGTCACCTCGTTGACGACGAGGTTGACCCGCTCGCCGTCGCGATTCTGATACTGTACGGTGCGCCCCACCTCCAGCCTGAGGTCGGGGGGAAACATGGTGCGCTCGACACGCAGCACGAGATTTTTATCGTAGTCCCCATACCCTTCGCCGGGAGAAACGGCAATGGTGCGCTTTTCGCCTACCGTCATTCCCAGCACACCCGTTTCCAACCTGGCGAGAACCTTTCCGGCGCCAACACGAAAAGAAAGCGAACGCGGGGTCTTGTCCAGCCCGAATTCATGCCCATCAACACGACGAATGAGATAGGCGATGGTGACCATATCTCCACTGGCAGCGGTTTTCATGGACATTCCCTGACTGCTTCTATCCTTTGACGGTACGTAAAATTATCGATCCCTATCACCTGGCAGCAAGGCGATGCTGGAATCATTCTTCGTATTTCGGCACCACGGTTACCGGAATCTTCGATTCCTTGAGCACCGCCTTGATGATGCCCCCCACCGAGGTTTTCGAGAATAACCCCTTCTTTGCCCCAAGGATAATGAGATCGCAGTCGAATTCCTTGGCCTGGGCGGTAATCTGCTCGGCAATGTTCCCCTGGGAGATGAGAATCTCACGGGTCGACATGTCGCAAGCCGCATCGTCTATGCCAACCATCTTGCAAAAATTCTGGATATCGTTGCGGATCATCTGGTTGACCGAGGTTTTTCCAGTCAGCGACTTATGAACATTGGCCTGTTGGGCATTGACCAGGTCTTCCCATTTATGACGCCCGAGCAGGTTCTTGAGGCGGCCATCAACTCCCTCGGGCAGATCCTCGATGACATGGAGCAGATAGACCTTGGACTGAAAGCGGGTAGCCATGGCATTGGTGAAGTCCAGCGCCGCCTGGCAGTTCTTGCTGAGGTCGGTGGCGAAGAGAATTGATTTAATCGGTTTGAGCATCGCAGATCTCCAAGATCCATTGATATATTATGGCGACGAAGCATCGGTCGTCGTCGGTACATGTTAGCGAACCAACTGTCCGTTCATGAAGCGCCAGGGCTCTGGCGGAACCAGGCATCGCTCCTTGAAACATCACCCGCCTATCCTTTTATGACATGACTCTGGTACTGTCAAGTGACGTTATACCCCACCTGTCACCCCGATACCCCTTGCAACTCACCTTTAGTGCTCAATATTTATGAAGATTATCCTGCACAGAAGGCCCGGGCATTTTACATGCAATCCCCCGTCAGCAAACCCATTCTGGAAACTGCGCCCTTACCCCCGTCAACGAACAAAGCCCCTCCGCCAGCGTTGCGAAAGGGCTTTGTCACACGAACCTGTGTCCTTAGCCGTTCAGTACATCATGCTCGGCAGGAAGGTGATCAACTGCGGGAAAATGGCGAAGAGAATAACACCGACCAAGACCGAGAGCATGAATGGCCCGATGCCCTTGAAGATTGTCTCCAGCGGAATCGCGCCTCCCGGAAGCCCCCTGCTGACGCCATAGACGACGTAGACGTTAAGACCGACCGGGGGAGTAATAACCCCCATCTCGGTGACCATGACGATCATCACCCCGAACCAGATGGGGTCGAAACCAAGACCGCTGACCAACGGAAAGAAGACCGGTACGGTAAGCATCACCAGGGCCAGGGAGTCCATGAAGCAGCCGCCAAAGAAGTAGACGAGGATGACCATGGTCAATACCACCAGCGGTGGCAGGTTGAAACCGCCGATAACATGGGCGATATCGTAGGGAATACGGGTCACCGCCAGGAACTTGCCGAACACCGTGGCCCCGGCGACCAGCATCATGATCATGCAGGACGACTTGAGAGTGTCATACAAGGCTTCGACAAAGGACTTCCAGGTAATCTGCCGGCGAATCGCCGCCACCAGCAGCACGCCCATGACTCCCACCCCCGCCGCCTCGGTGGCGGTGAACAGGCCGAAGAACAGGCCGCCGATACAGGCGACGAAGACCAGCAGCGTCTCCACCATGCCGGAAAGCGAACGCAGTTTTTCTCCCCAGGTGAATTTTTCCCCCCTCGGCCCATCCTGCGGGCGAAGCATGCACCAGATAGTGACGGTGATGATGAAGAGGATGGTCACGACGATGGCAGGTACGATGCCCGCCATGAAGAGACGGCCGATAGACTGCTCGGTGAGGATACCGTAGATGATGAGCACCACGCTGGGCGGCATGATCATCCCCAGGCCGCCGCCGGCCGAGACAGAGCCTGCCGCCAGGGCATCGCTATAGCCAAAGCGGCGCATCTCCGGCAGGCCGACGGTGGCCATGGTCGCCGCCGTGGCGGCGCTGGAGCCGCAGACTGCCCCGAAGGCAGTGCAGGCCGAGACCGTGGCGATGGACAGTCCACCCTTGGTATGGCCAAGAAACTTATAGGCCGAGGCATACAGCTTGGTACTGATCCCTGCGTTGAAGGCGATCTGCCCCATGAGAATGAACAAGGGGATGGTGGTGAGGTTGTAGGAAGAAAATACGTCATAGAGATCCTTGGCCAGCAGGTTGAGACCGCCCTGTAGCGAGGTGAGGGTGGCGAAGCCACCAAAACCCACCAACGCCATGACGTAGGCCACAGGCATCTTGGTCATGAACACCACGACCATGAAAACGATTCCGATTATGCCTATAGTAGTGGCGCTCATGATTTGACCAGTTTTGTAAAGGTGTCGAGAATGGCGAGAACGAGCACGAGGCAGAGCACGGAGCAGGCGACCGCCAGAACGAAGACGATGGCGTACTCCGGCAGGTGCAGGTTCATGGAGACTTCACCGGAGTCTTGGAGCTTGCTGCTGAAGAGGAACATGCGCCAGCTGATGATGATGAAGAGCCCCAGGCTGACGATTTCGGTGCACAGCTCGGTGAACAGCCGCCCCTTGCGGGGCAGTTTGTTGACGAAGAGTTCGACGCCGATATGCCCCTTGTCGAGTTGCGTGATGGGCAGCGCCATAGCCACCGTCAACGCCCCCATGAAGCTGACCAGTTCGATGGATCCGAAGATCGGGTGTTTGAACAGCCTTCCGATGACATCGGCGCAGGTGAGAAGCGCCATGCCGAACAGCGATGCAGCGCCGACCATCTTGAGTTTATCGGAGAGAAAGAGCAGCGCCTTTTCGATTGAATGCATAGCCACCACCATCACCTCTTATGTCGTTACACCATGCGGGCGACGGCTGAGTACCGCCATCGCCCGCCATTTCCAGCCACTGCGTGGAGCTACTTGTTGGCTTTGAGGGACTCGCGGAGAGCGGCGATGATTTTCGGCCCGTCAACGCCCTTCTTGCTCAGACCGGCGCCAAAGTCGTCAATGAACGGGGCAACCGCTGCGGCCCAGCGTTCGGCTTCCTTGGCGTCGAGTTCGATTATGGCGTTGCCTTCTTTCTTGAGGAAGGCCTCGTTGCCGGCCTTGTCTGCTTCATCCCAGGCGAGGCCATGCTTGCCAATCCACTCTTTGTTGATGGCCTCGATGGCCGCCTGGTCCTTGGGATCGATCTTGGCCCACTTGTCCTTGTTCATGGCCACGAACATGGTGGTGGTGTAAGCACAGGAGACATTGCGCACGGTGTATTTGACGACTTCGCCAAGTTTCCAGCCGAGATTGGCCTCGGCGGGATGGGCGCTGCCGTCGACAACGCCTTTCTCGAGACTCTCGTAGGCGTCGCTCATTTCCATGGCGGTGGGTGTGGCGCCCAGGGCTTTGACCATCTCGGCGCTCATGCCGGTGGAGCGGATGCGCAGACCTTTGAGGTCTTCGAGCGCCTTCACTTCCTTGGACCTGATATTGAGCAGGCCGGGACCATGGGCATGGAGGTACATCAGTTTGGCGTCTTTGAAGTCGTTAGCCTGGACCTTGCTGTAGACCTCGTTGACCACTTTGGTGGCGACGACGCCGGAAGGATAGCCGAAGGGCAGGTCGAAGGCGGAGACGACCGGGAAGCGGCCAGCGGTGTAGGCGGCTACGGTGAAGCCGATATCGGCGATGCCATCGACAACGCCATCGTAGATCTGCTTGCCTTTGAGCAGGCTGCCGCCCGGGTAGTATTCGATTTTGACACGACCTTCGGTCTTCTCTTCAACCGCCTTGCACCAGGCCTCGGCGAGTTTGCTCTGGCTATGGGTGGGCGGGAAGAAGTTGGCGTATTTCAGTGTTACATTGGCTGCCGTGGAAAGCGTCGGAGAAACGGTGAGAAGTGACCAAGCAGCGAGAATCAACGTGCCGGAATAAAACAATTTTTTCATTGTACACTCTCCTTTGATGGGATTTGCTGACGAACTTTCTGTGCCGGTTTCCTCTTGCAACACCCGCCGTTCTTGCCGCAAGGCTGCAATCGCTTAACTCTTTTGATACCCTCCCTCGTTAAGGTTCCATCCCACAACGCGAATGCTGCAGAAATGCATCCGCAACCGTTAGGCCATGCCGTCGGCCGTCTTCCCTTTCACTATGCCAGGATCTCCGCGCAGTGGCAGCAAAAAAAGGATTGACCCGAGAGCAATGACGCAACCGAGTCGAAAGGCCCACACTGCCGTTCCGGAGACATCGATAAGCCACCCGCAGACAACCGGAGAGAGCAAGGAGCCAATCCCCATGAAGACCGTCCACAGGCCGATGACTCCTCCGGCGAACCGCTTGGGAAAGATATCCACCGCTACCGCGGCATATAGGGGCCAGATGGCGCCGAACCCGAGGCCGATAATCGTTACGGCCAGGTATTTGCCGGGGAGCGAGGCCCCGTGTGCCACCGCCACGCTGCCCAGGGCGATGCAGAGATTGCTGATTACCACCAGCGGGATCCTGCCAAGACGGTCGGAGATCGCTCCGAAGAGCAGCTTGCCGAGAAGTGCCGCGGCGGCGATAGTCGTGAAAAAATGGGCCGCGGCGGCAAAATCGAGCTGCAGTTCCTCGGTGGCATAGACCCCAAGAAAAGTCAGCGGCACCAGCACCGCAAAGCTGATGCAGGCGTAGGAGGAACCCACCAGCCACAGGTTACGGCTGCGCAGCAGCTGGCGATAGGGAAAGGATATCGGGGCGGTGCCGCTTCCGGTCCCACTCTCCTCCGGCTCCCGGGGTGGATCGCGGATGAGTGCGTAGTTGACTACGGCGACGGCCAGTCCGACGCCCCCCATCTGCATCCACCCAAGGTGGTAGCTGCCTTGTCCGATCACCCCGGGGAGCCACAGGCTCCAAAAAATGATGCCCACGCCACTGCCCATGCTGGCCACCGCCAGGGCGACACCACGGATGCGATCGGGCACGCGGCGTTGCACCAAGGCCACGACCGGGGCCCAGCAGGCGGCATGGCCTGCGCCTGCAATGGCAAAGACCAAAGCCGCCCAGCCCATCGTCGGGACAAACGCCATGGCCAGAGTGGCCCCCGCCAGAACCCCGCAAAAGACCGTGATCAGCAAACGAGCGCTCACTCGATCGGAAAGGACGCCCAAGACGGGAGAAAACGCCGTATATGCACAAAAGTAGGCGGAGGAGATCAGGCCGGCTTCAGTCTTGGATATCCTCAGCGTTTCGACCATGCCGGGCAACAGCAAGCCAAAACCGTAGCGAACAGAGTAGGCGATGGAAATGGTGAAGAACGCGGCGATAAGTACTCCGTAGCCCTTCCAATCCATTCCTTAGCACCTCGTAGTTTCCGGGAGTGGGCGTTCATGGTCGAACGCAAAACCCTCCTCCCGGCACTTTACTGGACCACAAAACAGTCAATGTAAAATTACATGCAAGATGGTCTTTGTCAACGCTTTTTTGGGAAATTCATGATATACATCTCTGACGAAAAGAGGGTCCGACCTTTGCATGCGGCAACTCCCACCACCATCCTTGCGGAGGGGCGGCAGCGCATGTGACCTTGGTTAGAGCCGGCGATGCGCGAGTTCGCACTGCACAGCGCACAATTTCCTTTCGGCATGGCGACCTGCTCCCAAGAGACGTTTCCTAGAGTTCCAGCAACATACGAGACCGTACCATGAACCCAGACGACTACGACAGGCTGCTCAATCTTGTGCAAAAACGGCGAAGTATCCGAAGGTTCAAAAAGGATTCCGTCGATCCCGAGATCATCGAGAAGATCGTCGAGGTGGCCCGCTGGGCACCTTCCGGGTTCGCTACCCAGCCGTGGGAGTTCGTGGTGCTGTCCGACCGCGAACATCGCCAGGCCATAGTCGATTTCACCGCCCCCTATTGGCAGGCCTGCGTGGACATGGAAAAAGCCAGGCCCCGGTGGCAGGGCAAGACCTGGACCCTCAAAGGAATGAGCGACCAGGCCGGTGACTACCGGGATGCCCCGGTGTATATCCTCGTTTTCGGCGACCCCCGCGCCCTCGAAGCGTTACCCATGGGGGTGCAGTGCGACAACCATCGCCGCAGGCTCATCTATCAATCCAGTCTGGCCGGGGCCTTTCTCTATATGCATCTCGCCGCCACCAGCTTAGGACTCGCCTCGCAGTGGTACTCGGCCGTGCAGACTCCCTATAGCAGCTGTCTCATCAAGGAGTATCTCGGTATTCCCCAGAATTTCGATATGTACGATATGATGGTTCTCGGCTACCCGGCGGCGACACCGACGAAGAAGTTCGTGCGAGGACGGGATGAGATGCTCCACTGGGGAAGAAACGCGGCTTCCCGACTGCGTGGAGACGACGAGGTGCGGGACTTCGTCAGACGGGCCCGCGCCTGGGTCACCGGCATGCATGCCAAAAAGAAAGAGGACTGAGGCCGGTTGCCTTCGCCGACATTCCTCGACCACCTGTTGCGGCACTGCCACCCCGCCGTGCCACTGGATAATGGAGCCCAACCATGACTGCTGCAGAAATCCCAAAACCCTGCTACGGCAATGACCGTGACCTCCCCTCGCTGTTCCATACCATCGGTCGCATCCGTAACCGGCTCATGTTCCGCACCAATTCCCATACCATCATCCCCTTTCTCCTTGGCGGGGCAAAGGACGTGAATCGCGGCGAGCCATGCTTCTCGCTGCAGAACCTGGCCCAGACCCCGCAACAGTTGCTGGTTCCGGCAACACCCCTGGTCGCCGAGCTTTCCCTCGGCAACGCCGCCATCCCCATTCTCGACGACAACCTGCGCCAGGAGGTGATTGCCTTTCTTGGCAGCCACTACCGGGGCCGGCAGCCGGCACCCCAGCTTGAAAAGACTGTGGCGGGACTCGACCAGCTGCTGGACCAGGCTTCCCCGGCAAGCGACGAAGCCATCCTCCTGCGCCGCCTGCAACAGAACTATCAACAGTTTGGCTATTTTTCACATATCGACTGGCGTCTCGATCATTGGGGCTGCGCCGGAGACATCGACGGGGTGGTGGCCGAAACCTTCACCGTTCCCACCCCGGCTATCGAGTTTTTCACTCTGGCGACGCCCCCTATCCTCGCCCTGCAACTGCTCGCCAACACCTTCCCCTCGGTACACTTCACCCTGCAGTATGGTGTGGAAGGGGACGGCCCCGTACATGAGGTGAGATTTCACCCCTTCCCGCCATTTGGATATTGACATGACGGGGTAATTTCGTGGGTCGGCAGCAGAAAACGCATCATATGACCGCTGCCAGAAAAACAGAAGGCTGGCCTGCCGGCATCGCAGCCACGGCCGCGGTTATGCTGCGGACCGGCAGGAGCTAACAATATCCACGGACCGCATTGACGGACCACACTGTCGTCCCCGAAACGTCACGGAGGAACCTGATGGATCAGCCCTCGTTGGTGGTGACCGAAAAGGCCACAAAACTCCTCGAAGAACACTTCTCCGGAAAAGAACGGCCGCCCATTCGTCTCTTTGTCAAGCTTGGCGGCTGCGGCATCCGCAGCTTCGGCATCGCACTCGAAAAGCAGAAGAAATCCGATGTCGTCTTCAATATCGACGGCTTTCGCTATATCGTCAATCGCGTACTCCTCGACAACGTCCAACCGATTCTGGTCGACTCCGACGGCTTCGGTTTTCGGATCAGCGGCCGCGGCATCGCCCCCCATCATGGCTGCGGCAACTGCGGCTATATGTGCGGCGACGGCAATCGCTGCATCGGCGACTGCAAGGTGTGCACGCTCAAATGCGGCCACGGCCTGCGCCACCAGGCTTCGGCTCCCGCCAGGAAAGAGTGAACAGTTTTTGCGCAGCCGGGGCCGCCATGGTGCGGTGTTTGAAATTGAGCCTGACCTTCGCCCCCTGGCCGCGATGATGCGTCCTTCTCCTGCCGGATGAATCACTGCCCACGCCCAAAACGAATGCCCAGCTTACGCATGCGCCCGCGCAGGGTATTGGGATGCACGCCAAGGGCTTCCGCCGCACCACCTGCCCCCCCGACTCGTCCCCCGGTTCTCGCCAGAACTTTTTGAATATGGCGTGAAATGACACTATCCAGGGTCTCCTCGCCGCCAGCGATGCCCTCTGGAAGCGTATCTGCGCATATCACAGCGCTCCGTCGCGCCTCGTTGCGGGGGAGATCCCAGTTCAGCACTCCCCGACGACGCTCGATCAAGGCTCGCTCGACAACGTTTTCCAGTTCCCTGACGTTTCCCGGCCAGGAATAGTCGAGCAGGGGGGCCAGCGCGGCCGGAGACACTTGGGGCGCAACGGCAATACCCATCTCTACTGTCTTTTTATGGAGAAAATGCTGGACCAGGGGGCCGATGTCCTCCAGCCGTTCCCGCAGCGGCGGGATCATGATGGGAAAAGCGTTGATACGAAACCACAGGTCCTCGCGAAAGGTTCCCGCCCGCACCATCGCCGCCAGGTCGCGATGGGTCGCCGCAATGATGCGGATATCGAGGCGAATCGGCCGGGTTCCACCGACACGCTCGATTTCCTGGGTCTGCAGGACACGCAGCAGCCGGACCTGCGCCCACAGCGGCAGTTCGCCGATTTCGTCAAGAAAGACAGTGCCACGGTCGGCGCGTTCAAAGCGGCCTCGTTTCTGCTCGTAAGCGCCGGTAAAAGCCCCTTTCTCGTGCCCGAACAGCTCGCTGTCGATGAGATTTTCGGGGATGGCGCCACAGTTGACCTTGATGAACGGCTCGCCTCGACGCGGCGAAGCGGCATGAATGGCGCTGGCGATCACCTCCTTGCCTACTCCGGTCTCCCCCTGAAGCAGAACGGTATTGCGCAGGGGCGCCACCTGCGAGACAGCCTCCATGACCCGGGAAAGGCCCCCCGATCCTCCAATCACCCGATCACCGCTGATGGCAATGAGTTCGCGATTAAAAAAACGGCTGTCGGAGAGCAATTGCTCCTTGAGCTGCAGCAGTCTCTGGTGCTGCAGGGCATTGGCCAGGGCGATGGCGATGGGTTCACGCAGCAGACGCAGCCGCTCGGCGTGCTCCTTGCGAAAGCGCCCGCGGCCTTGGGCAAAGACATCGAGAACACCGATGCGCTCTCCGGCGATGGTCAGGCGCAAAGCGAGCAGAGAAGTATCGGCAAAGCCGAACTCAGTGGTGATGATTCGCCCGATGGGGTCTGCCTGGGGCTCGTTGAGCAGCAGATAATCGCTCAAGCGCCCACCTTTTTCGATCATGGCCACCATTTCCGGCGATAACGGCAGCAGCTTGCTCAATTTCACCCCAGCCCGCCTGTCCGCCCGTGCCACAAAACGCAGGGCTCGTTCAGCCGGCTCGTAGAGATTGAGATAGAGTTCATCGGCAGGGAGGTGAGCGGCGAGAAAATTGCGCAGCCGCCACAAGGCGACCTCTATCTCGAGGCTGCTGCAGATGAGTAATGTCCCCTGTTTGAAAAAATCATTCTCGTCCATAACACCCCTCTCCCCCAAATACGGCATATGGTAGTTTTAGCACCATATACCATATTTGATAGATTAACTACTCAATCCGGTACTGAACAAAGGTACATCGAGCCTGCATATTGAAATCATAAGTAATTTCTTCTGGCAGGGTTCTTGCGAAGAAAGGGGTGTCATCACCACAAACCGGCAACATCACCAAGGAGGTAGCGTATGCAACTGCGACAAGGCGATCTTTTCTGGGCAATGGATATCGAGTTCGTCAAAGAGATCACTGAATTGGCCCAACCCATCTCCAGCAAGAGCGGCGACAAACTCTTCAAAGTCGGTGACCCGGCCGACTATTTCTACATCCTGCTCAAAGGGAGCGTCACCATGGAACGCGGCAAGGGCAAGTGGTATACCGCCAAGCAAGCCGGCGAGCTCTTTGGCTGGTCGGCATTGATTCACCGCAAGGAATTCGCAGCCTCCGCCACCTGCGACGTCGACTCGGAACTGCTCAAAATCGAGAGCGGCCCTTTCCTCGCCTTGCTGGAAAGTTCGCCAATCAACAAGGCACTTCTCTACGAACAGCTGGCCAAGATGATCGGCAACCAGCTCCTCGACGTGTACCTCAACACCGCCTCCTGATTCTCATCTCGGTCGGACAGATCAAAAAAGCAGGGGCCCTTTCGCCGCCATGGCGAAAGGGCCCCTGCCCTGCTAACGGCTACTGCCTGAACCCCTTACATCTCCATGGCGATATCGCCAAGGCTGAGGTCCTTGTCGGTAAAGATGCCCTCGATTGTTTTGGAAGCCTTGCCTTTCTTGATGGTAAGGTTGTAGGTACGGTTATCCTTGAGGTCGTTGAACCAGAAGTCACCGTATTCGTCGGTCTCCACGGTGAAGCTGTCCTTGGAGCCGGTGTCTTTGATGGTGCACTTGGCACCGATGATGACTTCTTCTTCTTTGGGGTCATAAACGGTGCCGGCGACAAACTTCTTCGGCAGGCCCTTGTAATAGACCCGTGATTTGGCACCCGCCTCGGCATTGAGGAATTCCGCTTTCTTGATGAAATCCTTGAACTCTTTCTCTTCGCCGAAGCGCAGTGCGCCGGTGGGGCAGTTGTCGACGCATCGCGGCACATCCCAGCTCTCGTCGTTGTCGAGCAGGTGGGCGCAGCCGGTGCACTTCTGTGCGATATTGAGGCCTTCGTTGAAATAAATGGCATCGTGGGGACAAGCCGGCGCACAGAGTTTGCAGCCGGTGCATTTCTCCGGATCGATGATCACCAGGCCGTCGTCACGCTTGTAGATGGCGCCGACGGCGCAGTCGGCGATACACGGCGCGTCGTCGCAATGCTGGCACATCTTGGCCAGGTAGGTGATCTTCACCTTGGGCACCTGGCCGCGGATCAGCTCGGTAAGGCCGATCCAGAACTGCCCGGTATCCGGCTGCGGCTTGGCGTAGGGAGTCCAGTCGTTACCGACATGCTCGTCTTTGCAGGCAATCTGGCAGCAGTAGCAGCCATTGCAGAGCGATAAATCAATGTAGAATCCTTTCATTTCTTGCCTCCTTTCTCTACCCAGGCGTCAAAGCGCAGACCGGACGCGGGGTCGTATTCTCTCTCAAAGGCTTCGGGGTATTCCCGCTTCCACTTATCCATGATGTCGCCGGTACAGAGGCTGACTTCGACAAGGTAGCCGCTGGTCGCCTGACCGACGCAGCGCTTCGAGGTGATGCCTTCACCGGAGATGGTGTTGATGGCGCCGCCGCGGTCGACCTTACCGGGGATGATCGGATCATGGCGAGCTCCATGGTCGACATAGGCCACGCCGGGCATGACCCTCTCCCACACCCTGGCGCCGCAGAGGACGATACCCCTCTCGTTGTGCACCATGACGATGTCGCCCATCTTGATACCGCGCTTCTCGGCGTCGGAAGGATGGATCCATACCGGTTCGTACATATAGCCGTCCCAGCCACGAACCTTGCAGGTCACTACCTCGCGGCTCCAGCTGATATCGTCAGCCTGGGAGTGCACGCGCCAGCGGCCATGGTTGGACATGAGCAGGAGCGGGTACTTCTGGGCACGCCAGCTCGACATGCGTTCGTCGTGCATAGCCGATTTCTCGATCCATTTCGGAATCGGCGGACGTTCGAGATCGTCGGGGAAGTTCTTGGCGATGCGCTCGGAGTAGAACTCGAGCTTGCCCGACGGAGTCGGCAGGGGGTTTTTTTCGGGGTCGTCATAGAAGGGCCGCAGGCCGACGACATCCTTCTCCCAGTCTTCGGCGGTGGGCAGCACCACATACTGCTTGTCGAGGAAGTCTTCCCACTTGATGAGCTTTTCGAGGCCCATGTTGCCAAAGACTTCCTTCTGCAGGTCGCGGATGGTCTTGCCCTCGGAGAACTCCTTGCCCTTGCCGAGCTTCTTGGCGATCTCGAGAACCGCCTCGTAGTCGCTCTTCGACTCGCCGATAGGCTCGATGGCCTTGTCGAGAAGAATGACACTGTGGTGCTGAGTACCCTGACGGGTATTGGTGACGATATCCTCCACCTCCATGGTGGTGTTGGTGGGCAGGATGATATCGGCGTAGAGACAGTCGTTCTCCAGCCAGGGATGCTGGGCGACAATGAATTCGATCTTCGGGTCGCGCTCGGCGATGATGGTCTCGTTACCGCAGTTCCAGCAGGTGATACGGCAGGGGGTATCGGTCCACATCATGTGGATCTCAGTGCCGCCCTTCTCCTTGGCGATAGGATAGTTGTACTCGACGAACTGGTCGTCGACCATCTCTTCGATGCCGCCATTGCCCCAGAACTTGAGGGGCGGATTGAGGATGGCGGTATGGATGAGGGTCTTGGGAATGAGCTGCTTGCCCCAGGCGCGAATGGTGGTCAGGGTCGGCTTGGTGAGCCGCTCGGGCAGCTGCGGGTTGAAGAAACGGGTGGACTTGAGCAGCTGGGCGCGCGGCATGCCACCGTAGGTGATCTGCGTCTGGTGGACACCGGGGCCACCCAGACCCTGCATGCCGAGGAGGATGCACTCGAGACGGGCCGGCTCATGGGAATAGGGGCCACGGAACATCGAGCCACCGAAGTAGTGGGCGATGGAGGTGGTCTTTTTGGCGAACTCGCGGGCCAGCGCCTTGATCGTCCAGGCCGGTACGCCGCACTTCTTGGATGCCCAGGCGGGAGTCTTGGGAATGCCGTCTTCCTCGCCCATGACGTAGGCTTCGACCTTGTCCATGCCGATGGTATGGGTCTTGACGTATTCCTTGTTATAGGTGCCTTCCTTGAGCCAGGTGTAAATGATCGCCAGCTGCATGGCGGCGTCGGTGTTGGGCAGAACCGGGATCCACTTGTCGGCATGAACGGCGGCGCCATAGTTGAGATCCGGGCAGATATAGACCTGTTTGATGCCGCACTGCGTCCAGAAATAGCAGAGACGGCTGGCGAACTGGCCGACGAAGCCCCATGGGGTGGTCTCCGGGTCACAGCCCCAGAAGAGCACCAGTTCGCAGTGCTCGGTCATATCTTTGACGACGTTGTCGGAGGGATCCATCATGCCGACGATGCCCTGGCCCCAGACATGCTTCGAGCCCCAGTAGAAGCCTTCCCAGCTGTCGGGGTTACGGACCTGCTGAGTGAAACCGCCGAGCATCTCGAGCAGACGGGCCTGATGGCCGTGGGGGGTGTTGATGGTCTTGCACTCGCCGTGACCGTCGCCCTGAGCGAGAATGGCCAGCGGCCCGTAAGTCTTGATGATGCGCTTGATCTCGCTGGCGATGATATCGGTGGCCTCATTCCAGCTGATACGGACGTACTTGCTCTTGCCACGATTCTGGGTGTTGCGCGCACCCTTGGGATCCCAGTCGACCCGCTTCAGCGGATATTTGATGCGGTTGGGGGAATAGGTGCGCTTCTTGTAGGAGAGGGACCAGGGGGAAGGCATGCCTTTGAAGTTGGACTCCAACACCTTGCCGTTTCTCTCGAACTTCCACGGGTTGAACGACTTGCGATCGAACTTCCAGTCAAAATGCATGGGGCGAACACGGACGATTTTACCATCTTTGACGTCGACGCAGGATGGATCGCACCCCCCTAGCAGACCGCCCAGGGCCAGGGCCCTGACGACAGTCTTGTCTACTTTGGTGTTGACTTTGACTTTGTCCTTTTTTGGCATTGTAAACTCCTCCTTTCTCGTTTGCTGGGCCCTTTACCGACCTTGCCCAAAAAGTGAGTTGAACTACCGCACAACCAGGAGACATCAACCTGTTCACCACACTGTACAGCCGGAGGCGGTGCTGATCGGAGCCACCCTGTCACACAATGGCTTCCCAGCCAGCACCGCCCGGCCCGATACGGCGCCATGACGCCGCATCGACATCACTTCTCCACGGTCCTCTGGATATAGCCGAACTCCGTGGTCTTGAAGACATTCTCCTGCAGTTCCTCCTCGGTGCACTTCCTCACCTTGCACAACAGGCAGGTGAGATCGGGGGAACCGTACATCGGGTCGAGATGGTTGTTGTTGGTGAGAACGTTGGGGTTCGAGATGAAGACCCCGTGATACCCCTCCGGCCCTTCCTCTGGATAGAACCAGTTGGCGGTGGCCATGAGCATGCCGCGGAGAATCCCCGGGAAAGTGCGGCACTTCTGACGGATCTTGCCGCGCGGGCTCTCTATCCAGATCCAGTCGCCATCGGAGATGCCGTACTTGGCGGCAGTCTCGGGGTGCATCTGCGCCATGGGATATTCCATGAAACTGCGCAGCCAGGGGATATTGCGGTATTGTCCGAGGAAATAGAAGGGCTGACGGAAGCCGCTGCTCATGACGACAGGATACTCCTTGAACAATTCCGGCGTACTGTACGGGCTCTCGCCCGGCTCGCGGAATACCGGCAGGGGGTCGTAGCCGAGCTCTTCGAGGCGCTTGGAGACGAACTCGAACTTGCCGGTGGCGGTGGGGAACCCGCCCCCCTTGCGCCAGTAATCGGTCTTGTACTTGTAATAGACCTGATCCTTGCCCCAGCAGCCGCTGACGATGTTCTTGCTGAACTCCTCCCACTTCATCTTGCCGCCCATGCCCTTGCGGACCTGGTAGTCGAGCAGTTCCTTCTCGCCTTCGAACCAGTG
The DNA here is from genome assembly GCA_937915545.1 of uncultured Desulfobacterales bacterium. Classification (GTDB taxonomy): domain Bacteria; phylum Desulfobacterota; class Desulfobulbia; order Desulfobulbales; family Desulfocapsaceae; genus Desulforhopalus_A. The sequence goes on along the minus strand of CALGIJ010000019.1, from coordinate 165,171 downwards.
CTCCGGAGCGATGCGCTTGCCGATTTCATTAAAGATCCAGGCATCCGACTTCGCTTCCTCGGGCGGGTCGATGACTTTGTTGTGCGCGGAAATGAAGAAGCGCGGGTGCATGTCGTAGACATCGTCGATCTCCAGCCAGTGCGCCGAAGGCAGCACCATATCCGCCGCCTGGGCCATGGGCCCCATGAAGAGATCGACATGCACCATGAAATCCATCTTCTCGATGGCGGCGACGACCTCCTTGGTGTTGGCCATATGGACGATCTGCTGCCCGCCGACACTGATCCACACGTGGATTGGCGCCTTGCCGTCGAGGATGGCCTTGACCATGGTGTCGGGGTTACAGGTTCGCGCCGCTCCCATCTTGAAGCGGTCGATGCCGATGATCTTGCTCTGCATCTCCGGGGTGAGCGGCAACTCGAGGAAAAAGTCTTCGATCAGTCCGGTTTCCGGCAGCACCCAGCTGATCATCGACCCTGGACGTTCGATGTTCCCGGTCAGTCCCATGAGGCAGGTAATGGCCCGCAGGGTATGGCCGCAGTTGGCCTGCCGCTCGAGAGAGCTGCCGACCTGGATGCAGCCAGGGGTATCGACGGCGAACATGCGCGCCGCGGCGATGATTTTGTCCTTGGGCACCCAGGTGACCTCGGAGGCCTTCTCCGGGGTCCACTCCTTGACGCGCTCCTTGAGTTCCTCGAAGCCGTAGGTCCAGTTGTCGACGAACTCCTTGTCCCACAGGCCCTCGTTGATGATGACGTTCATCATTCCCATGGCCAGGGCACAGTCCGAACCGGGCCGAGGCTGCAGCCACAACGTGGCGCGGGTGGCGTAGGCGCTGGCACGGGGATCGATGATGATGAGGTTCTTGCAGTAGTCGAGAGAATGGATGAACCAGTTACACATCTCCGAGTCGGCAGAACTGATCTCCAGTTGCTTGGCCCACATGATCTGCGTCTTCGGAAATTCGCCGCCCCAGCCATGGTAGTCGCAGTAGAGTCGACCGTAACCGGTCACCAGGCCATACAGACCAAGGCGCGGGCTATGACAGACGTAGCCGGGGCTGATGACGTTGGCGGACCCGATGGAGCGCGCCATACGATGGATGTATCGGTTATAACCGCGCCCGGTACCCTGGGAGATGGCGATGGATTCCTTGCCGTACTTGGCCTGGCTCTCCTTGACCTTCTGCTCGATGGTGTCGAGAGCCTCCTTCCAGGTAATGCGCTGCCACTTGCCTTCCTTTTTCGCACCTACCCGCTTCATCGGGTACTTGAGACGATAGGGGCTGTCGATATGCTGGATACTCGACAGGCCCTTGGAGCACATGGTGCCACGGGTCAAAGAGTTGGGATTGCCCTCGATATGAACCGGTATGCCATCTTCCACCGTCACCTTGACGCCGCAACCGCCATGACAACTCTTGCACGTTGAAAATACCACCTTTCGTTCTGGCATTGGTTTCCTCCTTTATATGGTCCCGGAAGGGTTAGAATGTAGGAAGCTTCGACAGTACCGGCCGGTAGATGCCAACCTTGAGTACGCAGTACTTCAGGGAAAAGGCACCTATGGTGTGGGAAAGGACCGCCAGCACCAGGAGCGGCGGAGACAGCTCCCCAGCGTAGAGGCTGATGACCGAGATGGCCATCGGGGCGACAATGCCGAGAATGATGACTCCCACCCAGAAAACGACGGCGCTCTTGCCGACGAGCAGCTCTTTGACCGAGTACTCCCCGGTCTTGGACTGGTAGGAGGCGTTGATGAGATAGGTGCTGATGAGCAGGGCGTTGACGAGAAGAAAGATGCGGCTGGCGGATTCGATGGCGTGGAAATCGACACCCCCGGTGATCAACCCGACACCCATGATGAGGCCGAGCCCATCGGCCAGACCCATGATGACGAAGACGATCGGCAGCATGCCGGTGTTCCAGAAGGGGATCGACTTGCAGTAGCTCATGGCGAAGCCACAGTAGATGCCGGTCAGCAGCATAAAGAGGCCGGCGAGAAACCGCATTACCCAGTCGATGGCGGTGACCATGCCCACCGACGAGGCGGCCACCAGGTTGTGCTCCAGCTGGTAGGTGGTGATGAGCTGCACCAGAGCGAAGGCCGAATACATGAGGGTGAAAAACATGCCACGGGCCAGCCACGAGGTCTTCCAGGCGCTGGTGAAAGGGGGAATGGCGCGCCAGAAGCGCCACGGGCGGCCGAGGTAGAAGAAGTGGAAGGGCAGTTTGAGACCGACGATGATAAACCAGCCGGCGAGTTGGCCCCACCAGTTGTTATAGAAGAGCGCAACGAGGTACAAGCCCATGCCCAGCGCCGAAAAGACCTCTGCCAGCCAGATGAGGAGTCCTTGGCCGTCGACCCACTCGGTCTGTGCGGTCGGCTTTACCATCCACTCATGGGTAGTTATCCATTGACGACGTCGTTCCATTGCGGTGATCTCCTATTTGTTCTCTTTCAAATGGGGGAAGACTTCTCGGGCCCTCGCTTCCACGGAGCTGAGATGCTGGATATGACTGCCGGTCTGGGCCGAGGCCGGGGCCTTGTTGTCCTTGCCGCCGATCTTGCCGTCGATATAGTAGACCGAGGGGTCGGTTCCCAGCTCACGCTGCAGTTGGATCGGCTTGCGCTCCCTGAGCAGCTTGGAGACGTTGCTCTCCGGATCATCGAGGTCGCCAAAGGTCAGCGCCCTGGCCTGGCAGGTGTTGACGCAGGCCGGGGTGGCGTCACGATCGACCCCTGGCTTGAGATTATTTTTCATGCCATAGTCGATGCGCTCCAGGCAGAAATTGCATTTCATCGTCGTACCGCGCTGGTGGGGATAGAGCTTTTTGCCCTTCTCCTCGAAGCGGGTCCGGGCATGGCCGGGGAAATATCCGGGGTCGAGTTCCTTGGAGAGGAATGTCCGGTTCTGGTAGGGACAGGCGATGACACAGTAGCGGCAACCGATGCACTTGCTGGCGGTGATCTCGACGATGCCGTCGGGACGCTGATGCGAGGCCCCGGTCGGGCAGACATCGACGCACGGTGCCTCCTTGCATTGATTGCAGCGCACCGGGAAGGTTGACACGTCGACGACGCCGGCGTCTTCGGTTTCGTAGGCGATGAGCTTCACCCAGGTCACATGAAGCGGCAGAAAATGCTCAACTCTGCAAGCAGCAACGCAGCCGTGGCATCTACTGCACTTGGTTAGGTCAATCACCATTCCATATCTCATGACTCGGCTCTCCTTGGTTAAGATTTCTATTAAACGGATTTCCCGTCTGAAAGGCTTGTCCGTGACTGGAATTTTCGACAATTGTATGATACATTACATGCAATAAAGATCCTGTCAAGCGATTATTTTTTCGGTTCTTTTCGAGCTACAGGCCCTTCCTCGTAATTTCTGTGGAGGCACTGGGATGGTTCGCTACCACTCATATTTCATTGCAATATTTTCTCAGTCCTGGCACGCTCCAAGGCCACCCGGATGCCCCTTGCGCCCTCCACCAGATGGGCCGGACACACTTATGCAATCTGTGCCGTTCAGCTTTTCCGCTCGCACATTTTCGATCATTATGTTGGATAGGCGTGCTTACTTTTCCTCGGCAGATACCCAAGCAGGCCTTCACCCCCAACCGCCTCCCCTCCTTCCTGTTCTTTACCTGTTGACTGGAAAAGGTTTTTCGGCCATCACTGCCTCGATCGACGCACCCGGGCCATGTCCTCCACGCCCCTGTGCAGGCACGTGCTTTCCGGCAGGGCGGCCCCAGGCCCGCTCCTGCCATCACCCTTCCGCCTCACCCACCATCGGTGTATACCATGCCCAGCTTTGATCTGATCCTGCTGCACCCTCCGGCGATCTACGATTTCCGCAAGGAACCTCTCTTCCCCGGGGCTCTCGGCAGGAATGCCGAGACCGTCCAGTTCACCAAAGTGCCCATCGGCATGCTAAGTGTCGCCGACTACCTCGACCGGCACGGTTACTCGGTGACCATCGACAATCTTGGGGACCGCATGGTCAACGAGCCCGGCTTCGATGTCGAACATCACCTTCAGAACATGTCGGCGAAGGTTTTCGCTATCGGCCTCCACTTCCAGCAACACTCTCCCGGGGCCCTGGCCATCGCCAGCCTCTGCAAGAAGTTCCATCCCCACTCGCTGGTCATCCTTGGCGGCCTTACCGCCACCTGCTTCCACCACGAGATCATCGAGAAATACAGCTTCATCGATGGCGTTCTTCGCGCCGAGGGTGAAAAGCCGCTGCTCGAACTGCTGCGCCTTCTCGAAAAAAATGACAGGCTCCGGGACAGCCCCAACCTCACCTACCGCAGCCAAGAGGGAGAAATCCGCAGCTGCCCGCTGATGCCGGCCAGTACTGATCTCGACGACTATGTTTACACCCGTTTCGAACTCCTCACGCCGCAAAACTCCATCTATGCCGAAGACTCCTGCCACCGCTGGAGCCTTGAGGTGTGCCGCGGCTGCACCTATAACTGCGCCATCTGCGGGGGCTCCGCCCATACCTACCGCACCCGCCTTGGCATGGACCGGCCGGCCTTTCGCAGCCCGCAGCGTATTGTCGCCGACATCAAAGACCTCAACGAACGCAATGTTCGCTTTATCGGCCTCTACCAGGACCCGCGCATGGGAGGCAAAAGATACTGGCAGGAACTCTTTGCCCTTCTCAAGAAGGAAAAACCGGAGATCGAGCGGCTGTCTCTCGATCTGCTCATTCCCGCCGACGAGGACTTCATCCGCGAGGTGGCCTCCATCGGCCGCGAGGTCATTCTCCATCTCTGTCCGGACACCGGCAGCGACAAGGTGCGCCGCATCCTCGGCCGCCCGTACAGCAACGAGGCCCTGCTCCACACCATGCGGCTGTGCCATAACTACCACATTCCGGTGACCAATTTCTTTTCCGTGGGCCTCGCCGGAGAGACGGTCGACGATGTCGGTAAAACCTGGGAACTGTGGGCAGAACTCGACGCCATGAACGAAGAGGCGCGACGCCAGGGCCATTATGGCGATATCGACGCCACCGTACCCATCGGCGGGCAGATTCTCGGACCGATCGTCATCGACCCCGGCTCGCCGGCCTTCGACGACCCGGAAGGCCATGGCTATACGCTGCTTTACAAAAACCTCGAGGAGTACGTCGCCGGGCTTTCGCAACCAGTCTGGAATCACTGGCTCAACTACGAGACCAAGGAACTCGACCGAGCCAGCATCGTCGAATTGATCAACCAGTCGATCGAGTTCACCATCGACCAGCGCGAGCGCCACGGGTTCTACAGCGAGGCCGAAGCCCACTATGAACGCTGTCGGGTCGAGGCCGACCGCGTGGTACAGAAGGAAGTCGACGCTCTCCTCAACCTCACCGACGAAAGAGAAAAGCGCGCCCGTATCGTCGCCATGCGCAAAAACCTCGATCAGCTTGAAAAGACACGCATGACCTTTTTATAGAGTGCAGGCCGTAGAAAAAAAAGACGCCGAAACCTTTCACAGGTCTCAGCGTCTTTTTTTGGCCCTCGGAGAGGCATGGGAGGCAGTAGCCCCCATGCCCCTCGTGAGAAAATGGAAGGCGGATTACTTGCCAGTCTCGAAGCGGAATTTCTGCTCCGGATCGACGATGGCGAGAACGCGCACCACACAGCCGTCGCCGCCCGGCCAGCGCCAGGGCAGGGCCATGAAGAAGCAGCGCTTGCCGGTGACCTTATCGATATCGCCACCGACGTTTTCGATGCCCGGGATGCCACCTTTGCACATCAGAATCTTATGGGCAGGCTCCCACTCAGGGAAGTCGGCCTTGGCGTCACGGCCGGTGAATTCCTTGTACTCGGAGATGAGGTGGGGCTGCGTCGGTCCGAGGCCATGATCCACCAGCTTGGTGGCGATTGGATGGTCGTTGGCCTGATGGCCGTAGCCCACCAGTTTGACCTTCTTATCGACCATCCATTGCGCGCCTTCGGCGGACATGCCGCAACCATAGGCAAAATACTCGTCGGTGTCGGCCCACTTGCGATGGAAACCGGTGTTGATCATGACGATGTCGCCTTCTTCGATTTTCGGCGTAGCGTTTTCAAGATCTTCGACGGTAATGACGCCCCACTTGCCTTTGGGGATGGACACGCAGACACCGGTGCCCACCAGCCGCCACAGCGGATAATCGGCGATACTCGGAGTATTCTCGGTTACATGCAGGGGGGCATCCATATGGGTGCAGCGGTGCATGATACCTTCCCAGTTGACCTCGTACACCCCGTCCTTGGCATGGAACTTGTTAACGGTGACGTTGACGCTCGGCGTGGACGGCCACTCCGGCATATGCTGATGAAAGGGATGACTCAGGCTGTATATTTCAAGGCTCATAATTGTCTTCCTCTGTTGCTGGGGTTGATCATTTGCCGGAACCGATGCGGAAGTTGCCGCTCGGGTCCATCATTGCCACGAAACGCACCGGACAGGCGTCACCGTATTGGAATTTCCACGGAGTGGCGGCAAAGGTGGCGCGCTTGCCAAGGAGGGTGTCAACATCGCCACCGACCTGCTCGATGGTCGGGATGCCCGCCCCGAGGAGGATCTTGTGGGCCACATTCCATTCGCCATGCTCCACCTTGGGATCCTTGCCGGTGGCCGCCTGATACTCGCCGGCCAGGCGGCGCATGGTCGGCCCGCCACGGTGGGGCCCGAGGGAGGTGGCCAGAGGATGATCGACCTGCTGGGTGTCGACCGCGACCATCTTGCACTCTTTTTCCACCAGCCATTGCGCCGCGTCTTTGGAAAGACCCGGGGACTCCCCGTAGTACTCGAGAGAATCGGAATACCTATGGTGCCATCCGGTGACGATGACCACGATATCGCCTTTCTTCACCCCCGGTTTGGCGGCCTCGAGATCTGCGGCGGTGACCACCTCATAGCTGCCCTTGGGAATGCTGAGCACTACCCCGTTGCCAAAGAAGCGGTCCTCGGGAATGGCGGCCAGGTCGGCGCCACGCTGAATGAGATGCAGCGGGGCATTCATATGGGTGCCGGTATGCATCACCGTGTTGATCTTCCAGGCAAGAACGCCGTGCTGGGAGTGCTTCACGGCGCGGAACATCTTGACATCAGCCTGCCCGGGGTAGGAAGGCACCCCATGGCCCCAGTTATGGCTGAGTTCCACTATCTGCAATCCTGTATAGGAGTCTGTAACTATCGTCATGGCAACCTCTCTTGTACCAAGTTGAGTGTTGTATCGAGGGCGATCAGGACGCGGTGGCGCCGCCATCGATGAACAGGGTCTGGCCGGTATGGAAGGCGGCCGCATCGGACGCCAGATAGACTGCCGGACCAACCAGATCTTCGGGCAGGCCCAGCCGCCCCATGGGGATGAGGGCCTTGTATTTTTCCGCAAGCTGCGGATTTTGCTGAATATGGATGGTGCCCTGGGTAATGATCAGGGCCGGACCGAGGGCATTGACGCGGATATTGAAGGGCGCGAGTTCGATGGCCAGGGTCTTGGTGATCATCTCCACCGCGCCCTTGGTGCCACAGTAAGCGGAGTTGCCGCCGCCGTAACCGCGGATGCCACGGACCGAGGAGAGGTTGATGATGCTGCCCTGTTTCCTCTCCTTCATGGCATTGGCGACATGTTTACAGGCGATCATCACACCCTTGACGTTGACTGCGAACATCTTCTCCCAGTCCGCCATGGGATATTCCAGGGCCGGCCGCTTCATATTGAGACCGAAGGCGTTGACGAGGATATCGATGACGCCGAATCTGGCCAAGACATCCTTGACGAGAACGGCCATGTTGTCCTCGTTGGTTACATCCACCTGGTGCGCCATGGTCTCTGCCCCGGTCTTTGCGGCAACCTCAGCGGCAAAGGCGTTCAGGGCATCCATACCAAGAACGTCGGCAACCACCACCTTGGCGCCATACTGGGCCATACCCAGGGACAAGGCGCTGCCGATACCACCGGCACCACCGATGACCAGCGCCACCTTCCCGTCAAGTCTGAATAGATTCGACATCTTCATGCCTCCCGTTTGATGTGTTGTTGAGCCGGTACCGTCGGCTTCAGAGCGCCGTCTGTCCTCAATCAGCGCCCCAGGGCAGCCATCGGGGCCAGCGAGGCCGACCCCTCAGCGAAGCTGAAACGCCCTGCCGCGGTTACCGAGTTTCATCATGTTGAATGTTGTTGTGAAAAACGCAACTCAATGATCAATCAGATAGCAAATCATCGCACCATTGTCAAGATGATTTGCGCTGTCTCATGGTTTCTTCATGGCCTCGAATAAATTTCATCATATTGATTTTTTTGCATTTACATGCATAACGAATGTCGCTTACGGGAATTTTCGGCAAAGACGATAATCCCATATAGCAAGTGAAGATTCCACGATACTGAACATACATAATCCCTCGTCGCGCAACCCCAGCAGAGTATTCACTTGACATCCACCTGAGATTCCATTAATAATTGCTCATATCGAGACAATATCTCATATTTTGCAACTTTTGCCACTCACCCCCCGATTTCAGCCAACCTTGAGTGCCAAGGTGAAGGAATAGCAATGCCACTCAAAGCAAAACCACAAAACCTCTCCTCGACCGAGAAGGCACTGAAGATTCTCCTCGCCTTCTCTCCCCACAACAACGAAATGGGGACTCTCGAGATCAGCAAGAAACTCGGTATCCATAAATCGACGGTAAGCCGCCTCCTGCACCTGCTGGCCGCCAACGACTTCCTCTACCAGAACCCGGTGTCGAAGAAGTACATGCTGGGCCGGGCCATCGCTGAGATGGGCAACATCGTCATCAAGTCGCTCAACACCGCCATCGTCGGCATCGCCCAGCCCCACCTCAACGAACTCAGCAATCTCGTCGGCGAGAGCGTTGCCCTGGAAGTGCTCAGCGGAACCACCGTGCTGCTCTCCGGCCACGTCGAAGGCAAGAGCCATATCCGATTCTCCTTCCAGCCGGGAGAACAGGTGCCAATCAACGTCGCCGCCGGCGCCAAGGCCATCCTCGCCTACTGCGAAGAGCCCTTCGTCGACCTCTGCATCAAGAAGAAATTCCACCGCTTCACCGCCAACACCATCGTCTCCAAGAAGCGCTTCAAGCAGGTACTGGAAGAGGTGAAAAAGACCGGCATCGCCCATGACAACGGCGAACGTTACGAGGACTCCCACGCCCTCGGCACGCCGATCTTCAATCACGAGGGCACGCCGGTAGCGGCGGTGGTGGTGGCCGGGCCGGCCTTCCGCATGACGCCGAAGTTTCAGGCTGAACTCATCGTCCCGCTGAAAAAGACGGCAGCTGATATCTCGAGACGGCTGTTCTATTGATGTGAAGGCGGCTGTTCGACTTCAGGCGGCTGTGCAATCGGGTTAGGCGAAAAACTGCAACCAAGGCCGCCAATCAGCGGAGTGGAGGGTGAGGAGACAATAACGCTTCACCCTCCCTGCGCAGTCTCACCCCATAACAGGATCACTCCCCCGACAGTTACAAGAAGCGCCTTTCAGGCGCCCGCCTCTCTGGTCAGCCGTTTTACCCAGACGACGAAATCGCCGAGGTAGCGTGCTAGGCGTCGTCGCCCTTCCTCATCGACATAGCGTGCCTCACTGGAAAATTTATCACCGGCCGAAGGAACGAGAAAGGGAGGCGCCGGCACCACCGGGGTAAGCGTCGCCCCGAGCACCTGACAGAGGTGCGCATGAGCACGGGCGCCGCCGACCGGCCCCTGGGAGGCGCAGAGCACTGCCGCCGGCTTGTGGGCCAGCACCGAGGCATAGGCTGGTCGAGAGGCCCAGTCAATGGCGTTTTTCAGCACCCCGGAGATGGAGTAGTTGTATTCGGGGCAGGCGAACACTATCCCATCGGCATAGCGTATCGCCTGCAGCAGAAGGCGCACCGACTCGGGCTTGGTATCGGTGTCGAGGTCCTTATTGTAAAGGGGGATGTCACCGCAGCCGACCAGGGTCATCTCCACCCCCTCGGGGAGCAGTGTACAGGCTGCTTCAAGCAGCCCGCTGTTAAATGAGTTCTTCCGCAGACTGCCGCTGATTCCCAAGAGTTTCATTGCTGGCACCTCCCATTATGTTGTCAGTGCACTGGAACCGTCGAGGCCATACCACCCCTGCCTCCCTGGGGCTTGAGGATGTTCTCCGCGCGTGCCCGGTACTCCTTGCTCTCGCCAACCCGCCCCATCTTCCTGTAGAGTTCAGAGAAGGTCTTGAACACTGTGGCCAGATGGGGTTTGACCCGCTCCCCGCCCTTCTCGAGGATCTTCCTGGCGGCAAACAACCGCTGCTCGGCCTCGTCGAAGCGCTGCGCGGCGATATAGAGAACGGCGAGATTATGGATCGCCTGGGCCATCACCGGGTGGTCCGCACCCTGGGCTTTTTCCCATATAGCCAGAGAGCGCAGCAGCAACTCCTCGGCTCGGTCATGCTCGCCACGTTCCTGATGGATGGCGGCGATGTTGTCGAGGGACTGGGTCACCGCCGGATGTTCTCCGCCGAAGACCTGCTCGCGAATCTCCAGGGCTTTGCCATGCTCTTTCAGGGCCAGAGTCTTCTCGCCACGCAGGGCATGGACCACGCCAAGGTTATTGTGAGACTGGGCCACCGCCGGATGCTTTTTGCCGAAGACCTTCTGCCGCGCCGCCAGCGAGGCCTGAACCAGGGGATAGGCAGCTTCATGGCGCCCGCCGTCGATATGCAACTCGGCGAGAGCGTTCTGCGCCTGGGCGGTGGTCTCGTCATCCTGGCCAAGGGAGGCAAGATAGCACTGCACCACCTCCTGCAGGGTCTTTTCAGCCTGTTCCTTCTTGCCGGTGGCGAGATGCATCGCCGCCACCTTTTCGAGCAACGCCCCGCATTCGGGGTGCTCAGGACCAAGGGTCGCCCTGAGAATCTCCAGGGACTGATTGAAGAAGGGCTCCGCGGCGGCCACATGACCCCGCAAGAGATAGACCTGGGCCAGGCTGCCCAGGCAGGCGGCGAATTCAGGTGTCTCGGCGCCTTCATTCTTCTCGAGAATAACGATGGCGCGGCGCAGACGCTCCTCTGCACCATCCAGCTGCCCTGCTTCGAGGTCGAGAGCCGCCAGCCCCCTGAGGAAATGGGCGAGGTGCGGATGGTCGCCGCCGAGGTGCAACTCACCCTGAAGAAGACCTTTCTCCAGCGCTTCGCGGCTTTCCCCCTTGCGGCCTTCGGCCTGGCGTATGGTGGCGAGATTGTGCATGGCATGCAGCCAGCGCTCGAGGTCCTCCGTCCTTCCCTCGAGGATGGCGGCGACCCGCGCCATCTTTTCTCCGGCCTTGGCGAAAAGGCCCTCGCCGAGATCGAGCTCGGCGAGGTTGGTGAGGGTTTCGACAACCTCCGGAGAATCCGCTGTGGAACATGCCTGATAGACGTCGAGGGACCGCTGGAACTCCTGCCTCGCCTTCCCGGCATCCCCGCTCATCAGGTACAGTTCACCGAGGTTATGGTGCACAATCGCCATCCGCGGGCTGTCCTCGCCTTCCTCGGTCCCAACCCTGGCCGCCTGCCGGCCTGCCAGGTCGATGGCCCGGGCGAAGTCCCCCTGTTCCATGAGGGCGAAAATGCGCTCGTTCTCCTCCTGCCATGTGTCTGCCATATGCACTCCGCGATTATCGTCGCTCTTCTATGTTGCTGAGGCCCTGCAGAAGGGAGCCCCGAGAAAAAAGGGGAATTCCCGAGCATAGCTCGCGGGAATTCCCCTCGTGGAACGTGCAGCCAGACTTAGATGGAGAGGATGGTGGTGCCGCTGTTGCCCATCAATCCATAGGTCTGAGCCATGGCCACCTTGGCGCCCTGCACCTGGCGCTCGCCACAGCGGCCGCGCAGCTGGTTGGCGCACTCGATGACCTGCCACAGGGCCTGCGCCGACAGAGCCTCGCCATGGGAAGAGAATCCGCCGCTGGGATTGACCGGCAGTTTGCCGCCAATCTTCGTCTCGCCGTCGCGCAGCATCTTGTCGGCCTCGCCTTCCTTGCAGAACCCGCAGGTCTCGAGGTAGACGAGGTAATGCCAGGAGCTGTTGTCGGGCAGTTCGAGCACGTCGATGTCCTCGGGGCCGACACCGGCCTTCTCGTAGGCCTGGCGTGAGGCGGAGTAGCTCTCGCTGAGCATCGGCGCCTCGGGCACCGCCGGGCAGGACAGGGCGGAGATGCGGATGGTCGGATCGCCATAGATGGCACTGCCCATGGTGGTGGCGTTGATCTTCACCGGCTTGTCGGCCTTGGCAATGAGCTCCTTGTCGGCGGTGACGATCACGGCCGCGGCCCCGGTGCTTACCGGGCAGATCTCATAGAGGCGCAGCGGGTCGCAGACATAGACCGACTTGAGCACCTCTTCCAGGCTGTAGGTCTTCTTGAAGCGGGCATGGGGGTTCTTGGCGCCGTACTCGCTCATCAGCACCTTGACCAGGGCGAGATCCTCTTCGGTGGTGCCGTACTTGGCCATGCGCTTGCGGCACTCCAGGGCCCAGTAGATGGGGTTGGGCATACCGCCCATCTTCCAGCGGATGACATCACGGTCCTGCACGGCGTTGTCTGACTTGGCGGTGAGGAAACCCTTCGGGGAGACATCGGCGCCAAAGGCCAGAGCAGTTTCGGTCTCGCCGGCGGCGACACTGTTATAAGCCATCCTGATGGCCGCCGAGCCGGTGGCGCAGGCGTTGTAGACATTGACCACCGGCACGCCGGTCTCGCCGAAGATCGACTCGAGGTACTGGCCGGAAAGGTGCCCGGCATTGCCACCGTAAATAAAGATGCCGGCCATGATCGCCTGAATGCGGCGCCACTCGATATTGGCGTCTTTCAAAGCGCCATCCACCGCCACCGCCGCGAAATCGGCGAAAACTGTCTCAGAAAATCCCGTCCAGGGGTGTATCCCGGTTCCAATTATATAGACATCTCTCATGGTATCGTCCCTTGCTGTAGGTTCTGTGATTGATTACTTGACGGCCTGAAACGCCCAGGTCACCACCTGCTGCTTTTCTTCGTTGACGTACATGTCGAGGATGGTGGTCTCCATCTCCATCCCCAACTGCAGGGTCTTGAGGTCGGTATTGGTGATGATCCCGGCAACCTGGATCTTCTCGTTCTCGAACTCCACCAGGCCGATACCGTAGGGGGTGATCTTCTGCTCGGTCTTGAACGGCGCCGGGCAGGGATAGTACTGGACGGTGTAGCTGGCCAGCTTGCCGCGACGGGGCAGCAGGACGTTCTCGACCCCTTCGCGCGAGCACCCGGGACGATGCTGATAGTGTTCCCTGGGGAAGAAATAGGTGCCGCAGGAGTTGCACTTCGCGCTCATCAATCTCACTTCGCCCGTCGACCAGTCGACCAGGTTGGGTATCCTGGCCACTTTATTCGCCATGTTTTCCATTGTCTTCTTTCCTTGTCGCAAGTTGTCTCGTTGATCCCACAAAGGCCGTTCAGCGGCCGACAAAGGTGGGCGTCCGTTTCTCCAGGAAGGCGCTGACTCCCTCCACCTTATCCTCCAGGGTCAGGGAGAGGCTGTACAGTTCGTATTCATACTTGAGGCCGCTCTCCAGATCGGTCTGCATGCCGCGGTTGATGGCCGTCTTGGCGAGCTTCAGGGCGGCGGCGCTCTTGGTGGCGATCTTCTTGGCCATCTCCTTGGCGGTGGGCATGAGTTCCTCCAGCGGCACCACCCGGTTGACCAGGCCGATGCGGTCGGCCTCCTCGGCACGGATGATATCGCCGGTGAAGATGAGTTCCTTGGCGCGGCAGGCGCCGATGAGCCGCTGCAGGCGCTGGGTGCCGCCACCACCGGGGATGATGCCGATGTTGATCTCGGTCTGGCCGAACTTGGCCTTGTCCGAGGCGATGATGATATCGCAGCCCATGGCGATCTCGCAGCCGCCGCCGAGGCAGAAGCCGTTGACCGCGGCGATCACCGGTTTCTCGAGTTTCTCCACCATCTCCCCAAGCCGCATGATGTTGTGGGCGGCGTAGGGAGTGGTCTTGTTGAACTCCTTGATATCGCTGCCGGCGACGAACGCCTTGCCGTTGCCGGTGAGGATCAGCACGCGGATCGCCTCGTCGGCGGCAACGTCGGCGATGGCCTCACGGAACTCGGCCCTGGTCTGGATGTTGAGGGCGTTCATCGCCTCGGGGCGATTGAAGGTGATGACGGCGATGCCGTCTTCTTTCTCAAGAATGATGTTTTCGTAAGCCATGTGCTCCCCCTCAGGCTGAAAGTTTCTGCCGGCGCATGCCGTACTGGCACAGCTTGCTCAGGGCCTTGACCCCGGAGATGAGCGACGGGAACACCGGCAGTTCCTTGCCCATCTCGTCCATGATGACATGCTTGTACTTGTTGTAGCCGACGATCATGCACACCACCACCGGTTTGCCGACATCCTGGACGATCTTCTGGATAATCTTCTTCTGCACCGCCTCCTGGGTATATTCGAAGCCGGCGAGGATGAGGACCGCGGCGTCGATGTTGGCATCGCGGAAGGCATCGGGGAAGGTGGTCTCCAGGGTCTTGGTGAAGCCGATCTTGGTAACGCTGAAGTAGAGGTCCACCGGGTTGGAGACCGGGGTATCGAACATGTCTTTCAGCTTCTCGGTGGTCTCCGCGGTCAGCTTGGGCAGTTCCAGGCCATGGCTGGCGCAGAGGTCGGAAACGTTGACGCCGACGCTGCCGGCAAGGGTGATGACGGCGACGCGATTCCCTTTCGGCAGGGGCTGGGTGGAGAAGACCTTGGCGAAATCCTTCAGCTCGGTGAAGTCGTCGGCCATGATCATGCCGGTCTGCTTGACCGCCGCCTCGACGATCTTGGCGTTGCTGGCGATACTGCCGGTATGGCTCATCGCTGCCTTGGCGCCGGCCTCGGTGCGTCCGCCGCTGAGGAAGATGACCGGCTTCTTGGCGGCGATCTTCTTGGCGATCCTGGTCAGGTTACGGCCGTCGCTGATCGTCTCGAGATACATGGAGATGACGTCGACATCCGGCTGATCGCCGAAATACTCCAGCAGGTCGTTCTCGTTGACATCGCATTTGTTGCCGATGGAACATACCTTGCTGATGTTGAGGCTCTCGTTCTCGACGATATCCGAGGCCATGCCCGCGGCAAGCAGGCCCGACTGGCCGATGAGCACCACATTGCCACGCGACACCTTCTTGGTCATCGGGTAGATGGAGGTGACGATGTCACGTGAGACGATGCCCGAGCAGTTTGGCCCCATGACGCGAATATTGTTTTTTTTCGCGATATCGACAATCTGCTGCTGATAGACCTTGCCCTCGCCGCCCATCTCGGCGAAACCGGCCGACTCGATGATCACCGCCTTGACCCCTTTCTGGGCACACTCCTCAAGGGTGGAGACGGTCATTTTCGGGGTGGGCAGGGCAGTGATCACCAGGTCGACCGCGCCGGGGATCTCGGCGATGGTCTTGTACACCTTGTAGCCGAGAATCTCGTCCGCCTTGGGATTGACGGGGTAGACCGCGCCGGCGAAGTCGCTGCCCTTGATATTGTTGACTATGACATAGCCGAGCTTGCCGGGTGAACCGGAAGCCCCGACGATGGCTACGGATCGCGGTTTGAAGAAGAGTTCCATCATAATGTTACCGTCCTTTTGAGAAGGTGTTGGCACCTTGGGAGTGAGGGCCCGGGTCGGCCTGGGCTCATTCCTCGCTGAGAATGATACGGGCGTCGACGACCATCGCCCCGTCGCTGTAGGCAAAGACCGGGTTCATGTCGATCTCCTCGATGCCGGGCGTGGCGTCGACGAAGGTGGAGAGCTGCACCAGCATCTCCTGCAGCCTGGCCTTGTCGGCGGTCTCCTTGCCACGGTACCCCTCGAGAAGCTTCTTGCCCTGGATGCCGTCGACCATCTCGGCGGCGTCATTGCCGTCGATAGGCACGATGCGGAAGGCCACGTCCTTGAGCACCTCGACGAAGACCCCGCCGAGGCCGAACATCAGCACCGGCCCAAAGCTCTTGTCCCGGGTCATGCCCATGATCACCTCCGTCCCCGGCCTGGCCATGGGCTGCACCGAGACCCCCTCGATATCGGCGCCCGGGGCGTAGGCGCGGCAGGAAGTCATGATGGCGTCGTAGGCGGCTTCAACCTCCGCCCTGTTCTTGAGACCCACCTTGACGCCGCCGGCGTCGCTCTTATGGCTGATATCCACCGAACTCACCTTGAGCACCACCGGATAGCCGAACTCCTCGCTCACCGAGACCGCCTTTTCCCGCGAGGTCGCCAGGACCGTGGGGGTGCAGGTGATCCCGGCCTCGCCGAGGATGCTCTTGGCCTCGATCTCGGTGAGCACCTTCCGTTTTTCCTGCCTGGCTCGACTGAGAATTTGCGCAGTTGTCATCGATTGTCCTCTTTTAAGATAGATTGTCACCACTGCTGCGACCGTCCGGCACACGGGCCGGGGATCGCGCGGGCATCGCCACCCCGGAAGAGTGGGCGAATGGCTGCGGCCGGAAGGGAACGTTTCCCCTTCCGGCCGCCGGACTGTCTCTCACTTCGGGGTGAGCACGATCTCCCCCAGGACGACATCCCTGAGGGTCAACACCTGGCAGCGCGCCTCTTCATAGCCGGGGGCGGCGACCAGCAGCCGGTAATCGACGTTCTTGGCGAGGCCGTCGAACTCGAAATCGCCATAGACGTCGGTGGTGGTGGAGAGCTTGACTCCGCCGCCCTCGAGGGTCACCTCGACCCCCTGGGCACACTCGTCGCTCCGGTCGGCGAAGACCACCTCGCCGGCGATGAACCGCTTGGGCAGGCCGACATAGCTCACCCGCGGCTTGGTGCCGTATTCGGGGTGGAGCTGCTCGACGACCAATTTCTTCGCAAGGCTGGCGATCTCCGAAGTGGGGTCGTCAAGATCGCCAAAGACCAGGGCCCCGGTGGGGCAGGCCTCGACACAGCGCGGCAGCTGTCCGCCCTCGTCGAGGCGATGGGCACAGAGAGTGCACTTCTGCGGCACCTGCAGCGCCTCGTTCCAGAAGATCACCCTGTAGGGGCAGGCATCGACGATCTCCTTTTTGCCTTTGGCTTTTTCCGGGTCGATGATCACCACGCCGTCCTTGCGCCGATAGACGACGCCGGGCTCCACCGCCCCCATGCAGGGAGCATCGGCGCAGTGCATGCACGGCCGCGGCACGTAATCGATCTTCGGTTTCGGATACTCGCCCCGCTCCACTTCCTGGATGTGCATCCACGACTGCCCCTCGATGGGCTGCGCCGCCGAGTAACCCGGATAGTCGTTGCCGCAGTACTCGTCACGGCAGGAGAGGAAGCAGTTGTAGCAACCGGTGCACTTCTTGACATCTACAAGTATTGAGAATGTGGACATGATATCAGCCCTCCCATTTTTCGATTTCGATGAGGCAAGAGTTCGGGGTCATTCCCGGGGCGTTCTGCGAGACCATCCGCGACGAGGTGAGGATGTTGACGCAACCGCCCTTGTCAGGGGAGTCGGCCCGGCCGGGAATGAGCGGGTCGTATTTGGCCGAGGAGGCATAGCTGTGGATGACTCCAGGCCGAACCCGCCCGGTGACCACGGCGATGCACAGCACCCTGCCCCGGTCGTTGTAGAGACAGACGATATCACCATTCCTGATGCCGCGGCGCTCGGCGTCAAGCGGGTTGATGCGCGCCGGCCACCAGGGGTAGCCATCCTTCTTGATGCGGTGCACCGGGATGTCGTTGAGCCAGTCGGCGTGCTTGTCGTAGTGGCAGTGGAAGGTGAAGCGCGGATGGGGCGACAGCAGCTGCAGGGGGTACTTCTTGAAGATCTCGCTGTGGTGTCCCTCCCAACTGGGGATGTAGCGCGGCACCACCGGACGCTCTTCGTCGTCGGGGAAGTGGGCCTTGAGGCTCTCGCAGGCGAACTCGATCTTGCCGCTGTAGGTGCCCAGCTCGGCCGCTTTTTCGGTCTTGCGCTTGGGGTTGTTGGTGTCGGGGGTGTCGCAGGGGCGGCCCTCGGCGAACCAGCGCAGGGACGGGGTCGGGGTGTAGTTGTCGGGGATGTTGATGATATGGTAGCCCTTGCTGTTGAACTCCTCCCAGGAGATCCGCCCCGGCAGGTCGGAATTGTCAAAGAAGGCCTTGATCCACTCGAGGTCGGTCTTGCCGTCGGTGAACTGCTCTTTGATGCCGAGGCGATCGGCGATGAGGGTGAAGATCTCGTAGTCGGACTTCGACTCCCACAGGGGCTCGATGCACTTCTGCTGACGGACGACGATGCGGAAGTTGCAGCCCGAGCTGGCGTGGCATGTGTAGCCGCCGCAGGAGCCCCACTCGCCGACGTCGTCGCGCTCGAACGCGGTGCAGGCGGGGAGGATGACGTCGGCCATGCGCGTCTCGCTGTTGAACCAGATGTCCTGGTTGACGACGAACTCGAGCTTCGGGCTCTGGTACATGCGCACCCACTTGCTGGTGTCGCTCATCGTGCCCATGAACGAGCCACCGTAGCGGTAGAGCATGCGAATCTCGGCATGGCCCTCCATAGGATAGGTGAAATGCTTGAATTGCTGCTCCAGCGACTGGCCGCAGAAGCCCTCGCCGTACCAGCTCACCGGCGGGTCGAGGATGGCGTCGGGCAGGGTCAGGCGCCACAGCCGCTGCTTGGTGGGGTTGACGGGGAGATACTTGGCGATCTTGGTGGTGGCGATGCGCCCCTGGAGGTCGGCATAGGCCGGGAACCAGGTCTCGAAGTCACTCGGCGCGCCCATGGTGGTGCCCCAGATGGAGCGCCCCGGCTTGCCCAGGCCCTGCATACCCTGGAGGAGGACCATCATGCGCGCCCACTCGGTGCCATAGGCCTGACGACAGGCGCCGCCCTCACCGCCGCGGGCGCCACCGGAGAGGATGGTGCGCTTGGCCGCCCACTGCCGGGCCAGGGCACGGATCACCCTCGCCTTGACCCCGGACTCCTGCTCGGCCCATTCCGGCGTCTTCGGCTTGCCGTCGACCTCACCGAGGATGTAGGGTTTGAACTCCTCGAAGCCAATGGTGCGGTTCTTGACGTACTCCTTGTCATAGAGGCCCTCGGTGATCCACACGTAGGCGATGGCCATGGCGACGCAGGTGTCGGTGCCGATGCGCGGGGCGATCCACTTGCCCTCCATGGCGGCGGCGGTGTAGTTATGGAAGGGGTCGATGAAGACCATCTCCACTCCCTTCTCCTTGAGCCATTGCCGCCACAGGGAAGATTCCTGACCGGTGTAGGTGCCGCGGGTCGAGTCGGGGTCGTTGGACCAGAGGACGATCATCTCGGCATTCTGCAGTGCGTCCTGAAGCAGATCGTACTGCTCCGGCATGCCAAGGCGCCAGTAGAAGCCGTAGGTGTGGGTGGCGCCCCAGTGCCAACCCTCCCAGCTGTCCGGATTGTCGAGCACCGGGGTGTATTCGAGGAGGTTCATGAAGCGCGCGAAGGGCCCCATCTTGTAGCCGACGATACCCCAGTTATGGTGCGAGGAGGTCAGCCCGGTGATGGCCGAACCGCCATAACCGTCCTTGATGCGCTTGATCTCTCCGGCGACGATATCGAGGGCTTCGTCCCAGGTGATGCGCACGTAGGGGGATTTGCCGCGGTTCTGGGGGTTACGCTCGCCCTTGGGGTCGAAGTCGACCCGCTTCATCGGATACTGAATGCGGTCCTCGGAATAGATGCGGCGACGGTCGGCATGGACGTACGGAGCCAGGGCGAATTTCTTCGGTGGCGAGTATTTTTTGCCGCCGGCTTCGATGGTCCACGGCTTGAAGTCCTTGTCCTCGGCCACCAGCGGCCTGATACGGACGACCTTGCCATCTTTCACGTAGACACTGACGGGCCCGGCATTGGTACAGCTGGTAAACACCTTTTCACTCATCTTTGGACCTCCCGGAGTTTGAGCCTGGTGGACATCACTGAAACGACCCGGCGCCGGCGACCGCTGCCCCGCCAGCCGCGGCATGGAGCTGAAGCCGGCCTCCCCCGCGACTGGATGCCGCGTGTAGACAAGGGCAATTTCTGCGAACCGAAACCATATCGTGCGATCGAGAGCCAGGCTCCTCCCCTGATAGGCCACTCTTCTGGGGGACTCACCGTGAACTCGAACCAATGGCTGCCAGATGTATCGCATGTTGGAATGCAATACCATTATACGGAACGTATATTACACGGCAGGGAATCGATGTCAAGACATTTTACATACAATTTGCGATGTCACCGCCCGCAAAATATTAATAATATTTTCAATTTTTTGAAACACGCAGGTCATCGGGCAGGGGGCGCAGCGAGGCGGGTTGAGGACAACGAAGTGCGCCGGGGCAGCGCATGCCGTGATTTGCATCTTCATACCTGGCGGCGCAATCGCCCCGTCCGGCACCCAACATGGCAAGGCAGCAGGCACCGGGGCGGTGACGAAGTCCCCCACAGCGATTCGACACCCCCCTTGCGGCGGGAAGCACACCCGTTCCTGACCATCTTTTCCCCTGCCATCTTTTGCCCATAAGCGATGACGCCATCTGCCAACCACAAGATTTTTCATCATCTTTATCTGCTTGTTGTTGAAATTTTCCCCGACACGCGGCACAATCGGCGATGAATTATTGGAATTTTCCCTCCAGAGGTGAGATAATGGCAATGTTCATTTTCCGGCCACAGGTCGGCACCACCATCGCCATCAACCCACCGCGGGGGCGAACTATTCCGGATCAGCGCCCCCTCTGCCGCAGGAAGCGACCGGACATCAGATGCTCTGCACGCATCACGGAGGACTTTGATGAGAAGCTGGAAATTACGGACGCAACTGAGTTTCGGATTTGCCGTGGTGCTCCTCTTGACCTGTGTTGTCGGGGGTTCCGGTCTTTTTTCGCTGAAAAACGTCATCGACACCATGGCCGTCTCACGGCGCATCAGCACCGACCAGACCCAGTTTTCCCAGGTGCGCGAACAGTTCTCCCTCTATCTGCTCAACAGCCATAGCGCCGGCCGGGCCGCTCAGGTCCAGGCTCGCGACCAAGCCAAGGTAATCCTCGAAGCCCTGGAAAAAGATCTGCAGCAGCGCGCCGCCGAACAGCTGGACGACGCCGACCGCGAGGTACTCGAGACGCTGCGCAAGCAATACTCCGCCTACCACCAGTCCTTTCTCGCCCTCGACAGCAGCGAAGGCAAAAAGGACACCATCAGCGCACCGCTCAAGAAACTCTTCGAAGGTTTCGAAGAACTCATCAAAACCGGCTCCTTCCGCATCGAAGACCTGGTCTTCCTGCACAAGATTCATTATTCGGCGGTGCTCGCCTATTTCGAGCGGGCCGACGACGCCGGCAAGGAGGCGATCCTCAGCGGGGAGCAAAAATTCACTGCCGCTCTCGGCGCCTGGTTCACGGTGATCGAAAACAGTGCCTCGCTCAAGCAGGTGCACGACGCCATTGGCGAACGTTTCAAGAAGATACAGGAGCTGACCGCCGAATATTTCCGCCTGGTGGACGAACAGAAACGGCTGATCGGCGAGATGCGCTCCGTCGATGCCAGCCTGGCCGCCTTGAGCACCCAGCTCATGGAGGACAGCGCCGGGCGCATCGACAGGGTCAACAGTGTCTCGCGCTGGGTCATTCTCGCGGCGATGGCCATCGCCATCGCCATGGGCCTGCTCTTTGCCTGGCTCACCACCCACTCCATCACCGGCCCCATCGTCAAGGTCACCGCCGGTCTGCGCGACGTCGCCGAGGGCGAGGGCGACCTCACCAAGCGACTCTCCCTCGACTCCACCAGCGAGGTGGGCGAGCTTGCCGCCTGGTTCAACGTCTTCATCGACAAGATGAACCTGATGATCAAGGACATCGCCGACCATGCCGGCCGCCTCGGCCAGTCCGCCGACGAGCTGCTGACCATCTCCACCGCCATGTCCGAAAACGCCGTCACCGTCTCCACCACCTCCGCCGGCGTCGCCCGGGCGGCGGAGCAGATGAGCGCCAACATGACCTCGGTGGCCCAGGGCAGCGCCGAGGCGGCGGGCAATATCCACCTGGTGGCCGAAGCCGCCGAGGGCATGACCGAGGCCGTTTCGCGTATCGCCACCGGCTCCGAAAAGGCCCGCAGCATCACCGAAGCCGCGGTGGCCAAGGCGATCAACGCCACTTCGCGGGTCAATCACCTGGGAACTGCCGCCACGGCGATCAGCAAGGTCACCGAAGTCATCACCGAGATCTCGGCACAGACCAACCTCCTCGCCCTCAACGCCACCATCGAAGCCGCGCGGGCAGGCGAAGCCGGCAAGGGCTTCGCGGTAGTCGCCAACGAAATCAAGGCGCTGGCTTCGCAGACCACCCAGGCCACCGCCGACATCAAGGACAAGATCGCCGACATCCAGAACTCCACCGAGGACACGGTCCGGGAGATCAGCGAGATCACCGCGGTGATCGGCAAGGTCAACGATACAGTCAGCGAGATCGTCGCCGGCATGGAGACGCAGGCGGAGACTACCCGGGAGATCGCCGCCAACATCTCCCATGCCTCCATCGGCGTGCGCGACGTCAACGATAACATGAACGAAAGTTCGGCAACCGCAGGGGACATTTCCCGTGACATCTCCACGGTCAGCGAACAGACTTCGCAGATGATGAAGAGCTGCACTCAGGTCAAATCGAGCTCTGACACCCTCGACACTCTGGCCAAAGGGCTCAACCGCATCGTCAGCAGATTCAAGTACTGACAGCCTCCCGACAAAAGGTGGGACACTCGCCTGGCACCCGGCCGTCCCTCCCCCGGGAACACCCCGCCGCCACTGCGGCGGAAAACGCACAGGGGGGCACCGCCCCCCCGGGGCGAGCCGCCCCCGAGTTCGCCAAGGCAGCAGCGATGCAGCAGACACCCCAACCCCGGGATACCTCATCGGCGGCGGTCATGCCCTCCTCCCCCGACTATCAGCATATTCTTATCCACATCCTGCGCATCGCTCTTGAGCCGCTGCCCCTCAAGGCCAAAGTGACCAAGATATTTTCCTCCCTCGGCTCCTATCGGGAACTGGCCGCAGGCGAACGGGCGGCGCTGTTCGTCGTCAATCAGGAGGGAAAGACCCTCGATCTGCTCGTCTGCCGCGGCTTCGAGGAAGACAGACCACCTTGCCGGTCGGTGCCCTTCGGCTCCTGCCACTGCGGCCTGGCCGCCGCCGACGGGCGCACCCTCTTCTTTGCCGAACCCCCGCCGCGACTGTCGGCCACCGCACCCTTCCACGGCCTCTACTGCACCCCGATCGTCAAGGACAGCCACCCCCTGGGCGTCCTCTCGCTCTACGCCCAGCCCGGACACAGCCCCTCCCCAGGGCTTCTCGAGCTCTTCGAGGCCATCGGCAATATCTTCGCGGTAATCATCGAGAGCCAGCAGATGGACCAGCAGCTCATCCAGCTGGTCAACGATCTGCGCGGCTCGATCATCAATCTCCGCGAGGAAAAGAAGTTTTCCGAATCGATCATCCAGGGACTCAACCACGGCCTGATCGTCGCCGACCCGGACGGCAGCATCCGCAAGAGCAACTCGGTCGCCCAGGCAATTTTCAAACCCTTCACCGCCATCCTCGACGGCCGCTACCTCTCCGATTTCCTCGGCGACAGCGCAGCGACCGAACTGCTCACCCTGACGCCCGACCAGCCCGGCCATATGGAAAAGGAGCTCGCCCTGGTCACCCCCAAGCGCGAAAAAAAGATCATCGGCTACTCCAACGTGCCGCGGGAGGATGCCCGCGGCAACCGCGTCGGGGTGATCATCTCCCTCTCCGACATCTCCGAGCTCAAATACGTGCGCAAGGAAATGGAGAAGATGAACCGCCTGTCGACCATCGCCGAGATCGCCTCGGCGGTGGCCCACGAGGTGCGCAACCCCTTGGCAGGTATCAAGATCATGGCCCAGTCCATCGAAGAGGAGGCCAGGGACAACAGCGAGCAGTTGGAGTGCTCGCGGCGCATCATCCGCCAGGTGGACCGGCTCAACGAACTGCTCAGCGACTTCTTTTCCTACGCCAGGCCGGCAGAGCCCAACAAGAGGCCCACCTCCCTGCCCTCCATCGTCGCCGAGACCATGCCGCTGATCAACAACCGCCTCACCAAGAACCGCATCGCCTGCACCCAGGAAATCGGCAGCGAACTGCCGCGCATCATCGCCGATCCGCATCAGGTGCAGCAGGTCTTCCTCAATCTTTTCCTCAACGCCATCGACGCCATCAGGGAAGGTGGGCAGATCGACATCTACGCCGCGGCGATGACGCCAAGCATGCACGCCTTCTACAAAAAGCTCTACCCGGCGCTGATCGGCAAGAAACCGTACGTAGTGGTGCGCTTCACCGACAACGGCTCAGGCATGCCGTCCCATGTCGCTGAACAGGTTTTCGAACCTTTCTTCACCACCAAGACTTCCGGCGCCGGCCTCGGCCTGTCCATCGTCTACCGCACGCTGAAGGAAAACGACGCCGAGATCGTCCTCGAGAGCAAGGAAGGCAAAGGTACCACCTTCACCATTTTCTTCCGGGCGGAGGCCTACTAATGGGGACAGTGCTCATCGTCGACGACCAGGAGGACCTGCGCACAACCCTGGCGACCATCGTCGTCCGCCAGGGCCATCGCGCAAACACCGCCGCCAGCGGCAGGGAAGCGCTGGAAATTCTGCACTCCTCGCTGATCGACCTGGTATTTCTCGATATCGGCCTGCCCGATGTCAGCGGTCTCGACCTCATCGCCGCCATCAGGGAAATCGGTGGCGACATCGACATCGTCATGCTCACCGGCATCAACGAGGCCAAGACGGCCGTCCAGGCCCTGCGAGCCGGGGCGGTGGATTATATCGTCAAGCCCTTCGATATGGTGGAGTTCAAGGCGAGCATGAAGCGTCTCCTTCAGGCCCGCCTGATGAAAAAGCGGGCGGCCCTGCTCCAGGAGCAGGTCGGCCTCGCCGCGATCCTCGGCGAAAGCCCGGCGATGCTGCGCGTCAAGGAGGCCATCGCCATGGCGGCCCTGGTGGACAGCCCGGTGCTCATCACCGGAGAGACCGGCACCGGCAAGGAGCTCGCCGCCAGAGCCATCCACGATGGTCGGCCGGGCGACAATGGCGTCTTCGTCAAGGTCGACTGCGGCACGCTGTCCCCCAGCCTGATGGAATCCGAACTGTTCGGCTATGACAAGGGAGCCTTCACCGACGCGCGCAGCGAGAAACGGGGCCTGGTCGAGCTCGCCCATGGCGGCACGCTCTTCCTCGACGAGATCGGCAACCTGCCCATCGACTTGCAGCCCAAGCTGCTGCGCCTCATCGAGGAATCGACCTTCCGCAAGGTCGGCGGCCTCAAGGACATCGCCGTGAAGATCCGCATCATCGCCGCCACCAACGCCGATATCGAAGAGCAGATCTCCCTCGGCCGCTTTCGCGAAGACCTCTTTTACCGCCTCAACGTCCTGCCCATCCCCCTGCCACCGCTGCGCCACAGGGGCGAGGACGTCCTCCTCCTCGCCGACTACCTTCTGCACGAGATACGCCGCGAGATGAAGAAGGATATCAGCGGCTTCACCCCGGATGGCCGCCAGCGCATCCTCTCACACCACTGGCCGGGCAATATCCGTGAGCTGCGCAATGCCATCGAGCGGGAGGTCATCTTCTCCCGCGACGCCGCCATCACCATGGCCTGCATCGGCGAAGGCGACAAAGCCCCATTGTTGAAGAAGGAACCCCTGACGACCTTAAAGGAGATGGAGCGACAGTATATCAGGAAGGTGCTCGCTGCCGTCGACCAGAACAAATCCAAGGCGGCGCGCATCCTCGGCATCTCCCGCACCACCCTGCGGGAATACCTCTGATATGGCCAGTTTTCTGCCACCTGGTCAATTTTTGACCATCTCACCCCCTTCCCCCACGAGCGCCGGCATCCTCCAGTAGACTTTTATTCTTTTATTATCAATATGTTGGATTTTTATCTCCGGCAGGCACTGCAATTGCTAGGCATAAAACAAAGGCGCTTTTGAAACCCGTCAACAAGAAAACTTAAGGGGAGATTATGAAACGAGTTCTGGTCGTTGACGATGAGGAGGACATGCTATGGATGTTGCAGCGCAATCTCAACAAAGGCATGACCGATGTCGAGATCCTGGCGGCAAAGTCGGGGGAGGAGGCCCTGGCCCTGCTCAGCGACCGGCCGGTCAACCTGGTCATTACCGACATCAACATGCCGGGCATGAACGGCCTCGATCTTCTCGTGGAGATCAACAACCGCTTCCCCGGCACCGGAGTGATCATCATGACCGCCTACCCCTCCAATGCCTATAAGAACAAGGCGATGATGAGCGGCAGCCTGCGCTTTATCGAAAAGCCCTTCGACATCAAGGAGGTTCGCCTCATTGTCGAGGAGGTGCTCAAGGAGGGCGAAGGCTTCCAGGGCACGGTGGACGGCATCTCCCTGGTGGACATCGTCCAGTTCAACGGCCTCTCGCGCGCCACCGCCGCCCTCAAGGTAACCACCGGCGACCGCGAGGGCATGATTTTCTTCAAGGAGGGGGCGGTAGTCCACGCCATGTGCGGCAGGGAAATCGGCGAGGAAGCCTTCTTCACCATCCTCGGCTTCAACGGCGGCTCCCTGCAGAATATCCGCGGAGTGCAGCCGCCAGTGGTCAGCATCCGCAAAAGCATCGAGGCCCTGCTCTTCGAGACGGCGGTGAAAAGCGACGAGCTCGCCGAGAAGAGACAGGAGCGGCCGCAGCAGAACCCCGCCGCCGTGCACCACATCGCCGGCCCGGTAGCAGCCCCCGCAGAAAACCAGGCCGAAGCGCCACGGCAGCCGCCGACGCCGCCGCCACCACGGGCAGTAGCTCCCACGACTTTGCCACCTCAACAGCAACCTTTCACGGAGGAGTTGGAAATGACTGAAATACAGAAAATCCTGGCAGAATTCACCAGCATCGAGGGCGTGCATACCGCCTGCCTGGTCGGGCGCGACGGCTTTCTCCTCGACAGCCTGGCGCGAACCGGCATCGACGCCGAGATGATCGGCGCCATCGCCTCCTCAGGTTTCGGCTCGGCGGAATCCATGGGCAATCAACTCGGCCAGGGCGAGCTGCGCATGACCATGTTCGAATTCGCCAATGGGCCGGTCATGTTCGCCCCGGTGGGCGAGGACGCCTTTCTCGTCATCGTTGCCGATCAGGAGACCAACCTCGGCTGGATCCGCATCAGCATCAAGAAGAACTCCAAGAAGATCAAGGAAGTCGCGTCCCTGTAGCGGGCTTTGTCACATCGCTGCCGGGAGGGCCGGTGCAACCGGTCCCCGGCAGCGGACAGAGCACCTTCGTTACTGGAAATTTTCGCGGAAGTATCCGGCAAAGCGCGTGAACTGCGCCTCGTACTTCTTGATCAGCATGCGTGCCTTGCCCAGCCATTCCTCCTTGGTGGTCATGACGAAGATGAAGAAGGGCTGATCGTCGGCGTGCCTGATAATGAAGTGGTATTGGCGGGTGGTGATGAGGATGTCATCCACCTCTTCATCATCGGCGAGGAGATTGATAGCCCTGGCGTTCGACTTGACGATGGAGGCCAGGTAGGCGGCGGCCGCCGCGGTCTCTATATCCTGGCGCCGCCGTACTTCGGCGATGGACATCCCATCGTCCACGGTCACCACCGCCGCCGCAAGAATCCCCGGCAGTTCCCTCGACATCTGTTCCAGCAGACCCTGCAAATGTTTTATCATTGATCCTTCCCCACATTTTTGGGATACCCTGTTCTTGCCTTCTAAAACCATCGTTAAAGAATATACCATCTGCCTAACCTAAATTGAAATAATTTCTTGCCATTACAAAGAGTGGAATCAACCAGGAATCACTATGGAGAAACCATGCGCGCAGTTGTGCAACGGGTCAGCGAAGCGAGCGTGACCATCGACGGGGAGATTACGGCCGCCATCGGCCGGGGTTTGGCGGTATTTGTCGGCGTGGCTGGCGATGACGGGACCGCCGACGCCCTGTGGATGGCGGAAAAAATCACGCAGCTGCGAATATTTGCCGACGAAGCGGGGAAAATGAATCTCTGCCTTGCCGACATCGGCGGAGAAATGCTTATCGTGTCGCAATTCACCCTGCATGCGGATTGTCGCAAGGGCCGCCGCCCAGGGTTCTCGGCTGCCGCACCGCCGGCCCTGGCCGAGCCCCTCTATCTGCGCTTCGTCGAAGAGGTCGCTCGGCGCGGGGTTGCCGTCGCCACCGGCACCTTCCAGGCAGACATGGCGGTGCGGC
This sequence comes from uncultured Desulfobacterales bacterium, assembly GCA_937915545.1. Classification (GTDB taxonomy): domain Bacteria; phylum Desulfobacterota; class Desulfobulbia; order Desulfobulbales; family Desulfocapsaceae; genus Desulforhopalus_A. Next base: position 136,931 of record CALGIJ010000019.1, on the reverse strand, counting down.
TGACCAACGACGGCCCGGTCACCATGCTGCTCGACTCGAAAAAACTCTTTTAACCAGATATTCCAACATCTTTCCCGAGGACCACCGATGACTTTCACCCCTGGCTCCGTCCATTCCGGTTTTGTGCTGAAGCGCCATACTGCCGTGCAGGAAATCGCTTCCGAGGTCTACCTCTTCGAGCACCAGCTGCTCAAGTGCCCGCTGCTGGCGATCAAGAACGACGACAGCAACAAGACCTTCACCGTCGCCTTCAACACCGTGCCCACCGACTCCACCGGCGTCGCCCATATCCTCGAACACTCGGTGCTCATGGGTTCGCGCCTCTACCCGGTCAAGGACGTCTTCGGCGAGATCAACAAGGGCGGCCTGACCACCTTCCTCAACGCCATGACCGGCTCGGACATCACCTACTACCCCTTTGCCACCCGCAATCTCAAGGAATACTTCAATATCATGGGGGTCTACTGTGATGTCGTCTTCAACCCGCTGCTCGAGAAGAGCACCTTCGAGCAGGAAGGCTGGCACTACCATCAGGAGAGCCCGGACAGCCCGCTGCAGTTTCAGGGTGTGGTCTATAACGAGATGAAGGGTGCCTTCTCCGACCCGATCCGCCACATCTTCCACAACATCTTCGCCGGACTGATGCCCGGCTCTACCTACGCCCACGAGTCGGGCGGCGATCCGCGCGCCATCCCCGACCTCAGCTACGAGGAATTCTGCCGCTTCCACCGCGAGCACTACCACCCCAGCAACGGCATCTTCCTCCTCTATGGCGACGCCCCGCTCGAAGAAGAACTCCGCTTTCTGCAGGACAAGTTCCTCGCCGCCTACCCGAGCGCCGGGCGGCGCGTTGAGGTCGTGCTCGGCCAGGAGGGGACCGAGCCGGTGTTCATCAACGAGACCTATGCCATCGACGGCGCCGACACCACCGAGAAAACCTTTCTCGCCGTGGGCACCGACGTCGCCACCATCGCCATGCGCCGCGAGAACACCGCCTTCCAGATCATCGCCAACATCCTCTTCAACTCCGACGGCTCGCCACTCAAGAACGCCATCGTCTCCAGCGGCCTGTGCAAGGATTTCGGCGGCTTCTTCATGGCCACCACCCAGAAGACCATCATGGTCACCTACCTGGTGGGCAGCGAGCCGCAGCACCGTGACGCCTTCCTTGAGCTCTACCGCTCGACCCTCGCCGCCATGGTGGCGGACGGCCTCGACCGCGACCTGGTGGTGGCCGAGCTGAACAAGTTCGAGTTCAGCCTGCGCGAAGAGGCGAGCAAGGCGCAGCGTGGTCTCGACCTCATCAGCAAGGCCATGGTCGGCCTCAAATACGGCCTCGACCCCTTCGAGTGCCTGATCAGCGAGGAGCTGATGCGCTCTTTGCGCCAGGCTGCCCTGGAAGAGGGCTATTTCGAGCAGCTCATCAAGGAGTACCTGCTCGACAACGGCCGGTCGGTGGTGGTCACCCTGGCTCCCGACACGGACAAGCAGCGCCAGCTCCAGGCCGAGGAACAGAGCCGTCTCGCCGAGTACGACGCCACCCTCAGCGACGAAGAACGCGGCGAGCGCATCAGACGCACGAAGGAGCTCATGGAAGAGCAGATGCGGCCGAACAGCGTCGAGACCCTGGCGCTTCTGCCGCAGCTCACCCTCGCCGACCTCGGCGACAAGGCCGATTTCCCCAGGGCCCTGCCAACCACCATGTTCGGCCACGAGGTGCTGGTCAGCAGCCAGGCCACCAAGGGCATCACCTATGTCGACATCGGCTTCGACTACTCCTGCCTGCCAGCGGACCTGCTGCCGCTGCTCGATCTCTTCGGGGCCATCGTCACCGAGATCGGCACCGCCAGGCTCAACTACCAGAGCTTCGCCAAGGAGATTGCCACCTGCACCGGGGCCTTCAACCACACCCTGACCACCTACACCCACCGCCTGAGGCCGGGCTCTACCAAGCCGGTGTTCTGGCTGCACCTCAAGTGCCTGCCCGACTACCTGGAGCAGGCGCTGCAACTCGTTGGCGAGGTGCTCTCTTCGGTGTCCTTCGCCGACCGGGCGCGGATCCGCGAGATCGTCGGCCGGGAGTTCGCCTGGGCGGAGCACTCCGCCCACAGCGAGGGCTACAACCTGGCCTCCACCAGGGTATTCGCGCACTTGAGCGATGCCGGCCGCTATAACGAGATGGTCAACGGCGCCACCTCCTACTTCGCCGTCAAGGAACTCGCCAAGGACTACCCAGCCAGGGAAGAGCGTTTCCTTGCCGCGCTGGCGACCATCGCCGGACTGCTCTTCAACCGCACCAACCTCGTCCTCGCCGTCACCGCCGAAGACCGTGACCTGAACCGCTTCTCATCCCTCGGCAAGGTGCTCGTCGACAGCCTCGGCACCGCCACCCCGCCCTCCCTGCCGGCGCCGCAGCTCTCTCTCCCGCGACACGAGGCCTTCATCTCCTCGGCCGAGGTGGTCTTCGCCGTCCAGGGCGGCAATCTGCTCAAAGGCGGCGAGGGCTACAGCGGCCACTTCGAGGTGCTCAAAACCTACCTCTCGCGGGACTACCTGTGGAACACGGTACGGCAGATGGGCGGTGCCTACGGCTGCTTCATCCAGTTCGGGCATCTCACCGGCAACCTCGCCTTCGTCAGCTACCGCGACCCCCAGGTGCGCAAGACCTACGACGCCTATAATGGCGTGGCGGCAGTGGTCGAGGGGCTCGAGCTGCCGACGAGGGTTCTCGAGCAGCTGATTATCGGCACCTACGGCAGCTTCGACCCCCTGCAGAGCGCCGCCGCCAAGGGGGCCACCGCCCGCAACGACTTCCTCAACGGTATCGACCCGCAGTACAAACGGCAGCGCCTCACCGAGATCACCGCCACCAAGGTCGACGACCTGCGCCGCTTCGCCCCGCTCTTCGCCGCCATGAACGAGGACTGCCACCGGGCGGTCATCGGCAACCGCAGCAAGATCGAGGAGGCACGGGAGCTGTTCGACGTACTCAGGGAAGTCTGAAAAGAAAAAAAGAGAACGACCGCAGGGCAGGGCCTGCGGCAAGAGGCAGGAGACAGGGGCGGCGAGCCTTGATAGAGCGCCGCCCCTGATCCAGAGCAGGCTAGCGGAAAGGCGGGGCGTAGAGCAGGCCGCCCTTGTTATACAGGGCGTTGACGCCCCGTGACAGGCGCAGTGGCGAGGCCTGGCCGAGATTGCGGTCGAAGACCTCGCCATAATTGCCGATCTGTTTAAGAATCTGGTACGCCCAGTCGTCGCTCAGCCCCAGACCCTTGCCAAGCCCCCCCTCCTGGCCAAGCAGGCGGCGCACGGCAAGGACGTTGCTCACCCGCAGTTCCTCGGCGTTGCGCGAGGTAACCCCCTGTTCCTCGCCGGCGATCAGCGCATAGAGCGACCAGCGCACGATGTTCAGCCAGACATCATCCCCCTGGCGGACCACCGGGGCAAAGGGCTCCTTGGCAATGGTCTCCTCGAGGATGACGGCGCTGTCGGCAGCGGCCAGCCCGAGGCGCAGGCCATAGAGCTGCGACCGCGGTTGAGAGAGTATATCGCAGGCCTCGTTTTCAAACCCTTTGGCGGCCAGGGCGACAGTCTCGAAGGGAACCAGCTTGACTTCCACCCGCCGCCGCTCGAGGTACTCGAGAAGCGGCGCCTCATAGGTCGACCCCACCGGGGCGCAGACCTTGACCTTCTTCAGCTCCGCCGCCGTCTTGGCCGCCAACTTGGTGGCCACCATCAGGCCTTGATCGTCATAGTAGCTGACTGCGGCGAAGTGCACCGGCAGGCCGGAATCCCTGGAGAAGGTCCAGGTCGAATGGCGGGAAAGGATATCCACCGTGCCGCTGATCAAGGCGGTGAAGGCCTCCTCCTCGGCCAGCGGCAGATACTCCACCTTGGCGGCATTGCCAAGAACGGCCACCGCCACGGCGCGGCAGACATCGACATCGAGACCGGTCCACTTGCCCTGGGCATCGACGCTCGAAAACCCCGGACTGCCCGAGGAAACCCCGCACAGCAGGCGGCCGCGCCGCACCACCTCCTCTTTGGTGTAGGCATGCAGGGACTGGACGAACAGGGTCGGCAAGAGGATACTGACAAGACAAAAGGTTTTCCACATGGCGAAGGCGGGGGGAAGAGGGACGGCTGCAGAACGGGAACCAGCGCGAAGCATACCAGGATCCGCCATTCTTGTCCATTTGCCTGTACATTCCCTCTGGCGACGAGAGAGCACGATGAGGTCGTTTTGCCCCTTGCCTTCACTGGCCAACCTGCTAGAGTCGTTGCCAGCCAAGCCACGCGACGGTGGTGGCAGCGGGACAACGCACCGCACCCTGACGGCGAAAGCGCGCTGCCCCGGTACGCGGCCTCTGCCAGGCCGGCATAAACCCGCCCCATCGCACTGCCGAAACCTCTTGTCACGTTGCCACGTTCTCAGCCACGCAGAGCCCATGCCCCCTTCTCCTTCCCACCCCAAGCCCGCCGGCGGCGGCCCCCTTCGCCGCACCAGCCGCTATGTCGCCGTCGAGGTGCTGTGCCACCTGCATCGGGAGCGCCGCCCGGTCAAGCCGCTACTCGACCGCCAGAGCAAGGCCCGCGGCCTCTCCGATGTCGACCGCGGCCTGGCCATGGAGCTTGTGTTCGGGGTGCTGCGCCACCGCCAGGTGCTGGAGCGCATGGTTGCCCTGCTCTCGCGCACTCCGCCGGCGAGGATCGAACCCTTTGTCATGAACACCCTTACCGTCGGCCTCTACCAGCTCTTCTTCCTCGAACGGATTCCGGCGCCGGCCGCCGTCCACGCCATGGTCGAGGTCGCCAAAGAACACCCCATCCCGGCGCGGCTGCAGGGCTTCATCAACGGCATTCTCCGCCAGGCGCTGCGCCAGCGCGAGCAGCTGCCGCCCGCCGCCACCGTCGGTGCCGACGGCCAGCCCTTGCTCAATCACCCGCCCTGGCTGGTGAAGCGCTGGCGGCAGCGCTACGGTGACGAGGAGACAGCGCGCATCTGCCGCAGCAACAACGAGGAGCCCCTCCTCGTCCTCTGCGCCAACAGCGCAAAAATCGGCCGCGATGAGCTGCTCGCCGTCTTTCGCCAGCATGGCCTCGAGGCCACACCGGGCCGCTATGCCCCGCAGGCCCTGGCCCTGCCCGGCTACCGCGGACGGGTGACCGACCTGCCGGGCTACGGCGAAGGATTCTTCCAGGTGCAGGACGAGGCGGCCCAGCTGGCCACCCTCCTGCTCCTTCCCCTGCGCCGCGGCGGCCGCTATGTCGATGCCTGCGCCGGGGTCGGAGGCAAGACCGTCCTGCTGCTGCAGCATGCCCTTCAGGCAGGCCTCGAGGTGCATGCCGTCGAACCGGACGCGTTGCGACGCGGCCGCCTGGGGGAGAACATCGCCCGCCTCGGCCTGGCAGAGGGTCTGACCACCCATGGCCAGACCCTGCAGGACTTCGCCAGCGGCCGCGAAGCCACCTGCGACGGCATCTTCCTCGACGCCCCCTGTTCCGGCACCGGTGTCATCGGCCGCCAGCCCGACATCCGCTGGAACCGACGCAGCGAAGACCTCGCCCTCTACCAGAGCCAGCAGCTGCAGCTGCTTGACGCCGCCGCCTCCCTGCTCGCCGACGGTGGCATCCTGGTCTACGCCACCTGCTCCCTCGAGCCGGAAGAAGACATGGAGGTGGTGACAGCCTTCCTTCACCGCCACCGCGACTTCTGCCGCGACGATTGCACCCCTCTGCTCCCCGAGGAGGCGCGGCATCTGGTCGTCGACGGCTGCTTCCAGCCCCGCCCGGAACGCACCATCGACGGGTTCTTCGCCGCCCGCCTGCGCCGCTCCCCCCGCTAGACCGGCCGCGGCGCCCCCGGTTTTTCTTTGCCAAGGGTACCTCTCTGTTGTACATTCTCGACACTCTCATCCCCCGCACCCCCCGTCCCCGCCCTCCAACCAAGGAAGAACGACAATGGCAGAAATCAAGAGCACCATGGATATGGTAATGGAACGAGCCGCCCGCATGGCGGCCGCGGCGCCGACGACCACCGACGACGACACCCTGGTCAAGAAGGGCATGCGCCTCGCCGCCGACTATGTCAACGGCAAGGCGGTCGACCTCCAGGGGGAACTGGCCACCCTGCCTGGCAAGGAACAGGCCGAAGTGGCCGGCGGCATGATGCAGACCCTGCTGCGCAACGTCGTCCTGCCGCGCAGCAAGGAACTCCAGGAGACTGGGGAGCTGGCCCTGCGTGGCGTGCTGCTCCTCGCCGGCAAGAAGGGCGAGGTGGTCTCCATCTGCCGCGAGCTCGACCAGATCCTCAAGCAATACGGCCAGCACAAGGAGCAGATGACCCAGCAGCTCGAGGAGGCCATCCGCGCCCAGCTGGAGCAGCAGGGCGCCGCCCGCGGCCAGGCCGGCGGCCGCGCCCCCGTCAACCCGGCAATGCACCCGCAGTACCGCGACGAGCTGGCGCGCATGCTCACCGGGCTCAACGCCCAGTACACCGAGGCCATGGACCAGCGCAAGGCCATGGTCCTGCGGCTGTTCACCACCGCGGCACGCTGAGACTCATGGACTACCAGGAGCGCATAGATCACCTGCAGCGGCGCCTGCGCCGAGCGGGCATCGACGCCCTGCTCGTCGCCCGGCCGGAAAACCGCCGCTACCTGAGCGGCTACGACGGTGGCGACCATGGCATCGACGAGAGCTCCGGGGTGCTCCTCCTGCCCGCCAGGGGGCCGCTGCGCCTACTCACCGATTTCCGCTTCCAGCTTCAGGCGCAGCGCGAGGTACCCTGGGCCGAGGTGGAACTCTACCCCAAAGGGCTGATCGCCCTGCTGGCCACGCTGCTGCCACAGCTTGGCGTCAGGCGGCTGGCCTTCGAGAGCCGCTACACCCTGCATGCCACCGCCGCCCGGATGGAGAAGACTCTCGGCCCCAAGGGCGTCGAGCTGGTCGCCGCCAGGCCGTGGCTCGAGGAGATGCGCACCGTCAAGAGCGAGGAAGAGATTGACCTCATCCGCCGCGCCGTGCATCTCAATGAGGAGGTCTTCCAGGAGGTCTACGGGGCTATCGGAGGTTTTTCCTGCGAGATCGAGGTGTCCCTGGCAGTCGAAGCGAGCATGCGCCGCCACGGGGCCGCGGGACCGAGCTTTGCCACCATCGTCGCCAGCGGCGATAACGCCGCCCTGCCCCACGCCGTGCCGGGAGCGTCGCCACTCCTTCCCGGCCGCCCACTGACCATCGACATGGGGCTCGTTCTTGACGGCTACTGTTCCGACATGACCAGGACCTTCGTCATCGGTCAGGCCGACGAGCGCTATCTACAGCTGCACCGCGTGGTGCGCCAGGCGATGCTCGCTGGGATGGCGGCCATCCGCCCCGGAGTGCCCTGCCGCGAGGTCGACCGGGCCGCGCGCCGGGTCATCGCCGAGGCCGGCTATGGCGACTGTTTCGGCCACTCCCTCGGTCACGGCGTCGGCCTGGCGGTGCACGAGGAACCGCGCCTTTCCAGCCGTAACCGCCGGGTGCTCAAGGCGGGCATGGTGGTCACCGTCGAGCCGGGCATCTATATCCCGGGCTGGGGCGGCATCCGCCTCGAGAACATGGTGGTGGTGCGCCCCGACGGCTGTGAAAACCTCAACCGCGACACCACCTGGCTCGACCTGTGAACCAGCCCGGCATGTTCTCCAAGCATTCTCTCTGACAGGAATTTCTTATGCGGCAGATACTCATCGACGAACTGAGCCCGATGGAGCGCGACAACATCGACTCCTATCTCAAGCGCAGCCTGAAGCGGGGGGCGATGATCGGCCTCTACTGGATCGAGCTGCCCCCCGACCTGTACTCGGAGGCCCAACTCGGTCATGAACACCACGGGCCCTTCTCCCTGGCGGTGGAGGTCACCGGCAGCTCGGTGCGTTTCGAACTGCTGGTACGCAACAGCTCCAACCTGCATTGCAGCTGCATCGCCCACGCCTCTCCAGCGCAGCGTCAGTTCGTCCTCGACTTCATCGACCGCATGGTCGCCGAGGAAATGATCCGCGCCTGAGACCACGCTGCCCCATCCCTCATTTGCTCGCCAGGCAGCGATCCGGCATCACTCCCCGCCGCGAGGCCGTTTCTGTGCCACCCCCTGGCGGGGGTCGAAGCGCGACCTGCTCGCCAGCTCACGCCAGAGGCGCTCCTCTTCGGCATCGATTTTCTCCGGCAGCCGCACTTCCAGTTCCACCAGGAGGTCGCCGGCGCCGCCGTCGCGGCCGGGCATCCCTTTCCCGCGGAGGCGCAACCGCGAACCGTTCTGGGAGTTCTTCGGCACACGCACCGTCACCGTGCCGTCGAAGGTGCGCACCGCAATGGTCGCTCCGAGGATGGCCTCCCAGGGCGAGACGGTGACCACGGTGAGCAGGTCCTGCCCGTCGCGGGCGAAGTTCGGGTCGGGGGCGATACGCACGCGGAGGTGGAGATCGCCGTTTCTGCCCCATGACGAGCCCGGTCCGCCCTGACCGGCAAGCCGTATCACCGCTCCGTCCTTGATCCCCTGCGGAATCTTCACCTGCAGGGTGCGCTGCACCGGCGCGACTCCGCCCTCTTCCGTTACCCCATAGGTCTGCAGGGTGATCGTCCTGGTGGCGCCGAAGAAGACATCGGCCAGGGATACGGTGACTTCGGCCTCGGCCACCGGGGTCTGTTCAAAACCGCGGGCCTCACCGCGGCTCCCGCCGGCAGCACCGCTCTGGCGGAAGAGGTCCTCGACCACGTCTTCCCACTGGAAGGAGGAGTCGAAGCGACCCGAGGAAAAGCCCGAAGCGGCGCCGGGGCGCTGGCGCCGGCCCTCCCGCCCGCTCGGCCGAGAAGACGCCTGGCCGCTTTCCGCAGCCTGCTGCCAGCGATGGCCGAAACGGTCATAGAGTTTTCGTTTCTCGGGGTCCTTGAGCACCTCGCGCGCCTCGCCGAGCTCCTTGAACTTCTTCTCGGCATCCTTGTCCTTGTTGACGTCCGGGTGCAGGGTGCGCGCCAGGCGGCGGTAGGCACGCTGTATCTCCCCGTCGCTGGCCGATCTCGGCACCCCAAGTATCTCGTAATAATCCCGCTTCTTCATCGCTTCCCTCTCACGCTGTCAACCTTGGCGAGGCGCTCCAGCTCAAGTTCTTCCAGGGCGCTGCCCCGGGCCACCATCTGACCGAAGACCAGCAGCTTTTCTTCCCCCACGCGAACCATCTCGGCCAGCATCTCGGTCACCGGATCAGCGGCGCCGAGCCGCTTCTCGCTCTCCGCCAGCAGTTCCCGCCCGCGTCGCTGCAGATCCTCCAGTTCGACCTGAAACGCCATCCGCTTGCGATGCCGTTCGCGCTCGGCGAGGAGTAGGGGCAGGAGGCGGCGGATCGAGACTTCGACCAGGGTATCCCGCGGGATGCGCCGCGCCTTGGCCGCCTGCTGCAGCGCCTGGAGTGATCGCTTGCTGAGCACGTAGGTCTTGGCCCGGCGCTGCACAGCTTCGGGCAGACGCAGGGAAGCGGCATGGTCGGCGACCTCATCAAGGAGTTCGCCATCCTCCACCAGCTGATCGAAGAGCGACTTCTGCTTGACCCCGAATTGTCCGGCAAGCAGGCCGAGGACCTCAATGAGATCCACCGGCAGGCGAAAGGTGGTGCGCACCGACTGGCGCTCCCTCAGTCGCCTCTCGATGACGTTGATCCCAACGTCCTGTGCATACTTGCTCTCTCTCTTCTCGGCCATGATGTTCCTCGTCTTTCCAATCGTCTTTCCATGTTACGTTTTTAATGTAATGGCTTATACTACTTTTTCAATAGTTGTTTGTTTAGTAATTTTTTTTTATTGACTTGGTTGTTTTGATAATTAAATTGTCGCTAACGAAAAAGAGCGGGGCGGCAACAGGCCCCGATTATCATCAACAATGAGGAGGAAGACCATGTGGACGAGAATGAGAGATTTCGATCGGATGTTTCAGGCCATGGATGTGCTGCAGTCGCGACTGAACGGTCTGTTTCAGTATTATGACCGGCCGAGGCTGCCGGGCGCGGTTTGGGGCCTCAGCGAAAGCGGTCCCCGCGCCAACATGTACGACACCGGTGACAACATCGAAATTCGTCTCGAGGTTCCCGGGGTCAAGCGCGAGGACCTTTCCATCAAGCTGCAGGGCAACTACCTCGAGATCAAGGGCGAGCGCCGCGCCGACACTCCGGAAGGCTACACCAGCCATCGCCGCGAGCGGGGCGAGAGCACCTTCACGAGGAGCTTCACGCTGCCCGCCGACGTCGATGCCGCCAAGGTGGAGGCCACCCTGCGGGACGGCATCCTCACTCTGGTGCTGAGCAAGGCCGAACCGGCGAAGCCGAAGCAGATCCTCATCAGCTAGGGCGGCGAGGGCCGGTGATGAACTCCCGGCCCCGCCATAGCCGCGAAGAAGAGCAACACTGTCAAGAAATGGTTGGCGGCCAAAGCGCCGCAACGAGGACATACCATCCGAGGAGGGGAACATGAACGAACGACAGGATATCGCCGTACGCGACGAACAACTCAACGAACGCAAAGTGCAGGTTCCGGTGGTGGCGCCACTGGTCGACATCGCCGAAAACGATCAGGAAATACTGCTCTATGCCGACATGCCCGGTGTCGATCGCAAGGATATCTCCATCAACATCGACAACGGCCGGCTCTCGCTCTCCGGCCTGCGCGAGGTAAAACCGGTGGGGGCGGTGAGCTGGGAGGAGTTTGGCGACATCGAATACCGCCGCACCTTCTCGGTGCCGCAGACCATCGATGTCGGCGCGGTCCACGCCGAGTTGAAGGACGGGGTGCTGCTCCTCCACCTGCCGAAGTCGGAGGCGGCCAAACCGCGGCAGATCGAAATCAAGACCGCATAAGATGCAAGAGGAGGCCCTGGCCTCCCGAGAGAGAAGAGTGAGGCGCAGCGGGGGGCGGCCATCGGTCGCCCCCCGCTGGTGTTTTCAGCAGGTGCTGTGGAAGAGGCCGCCGACGGCAACGCCACGGCGGGCAAGGTCGTTATAGATGGCGAGAGCGCGGCCGGTGGTAGCCACGATCACCTTGACTCCCTGCGCGGTAAAGTTATCGACCAGGGCGGAGGGCACCCGCAGGCGGCCGAGGCGGCCGCAGCCGATCACCACCGTGGTCGCGCTACGTTCCACCACTTCCTCGACATCTTCCTCGGCGACGCCGCGAAAATGCCCGGTGTCGTGCACCCGCCAATCCCAGGGGCAGCCGCCCCCCGGCCACAGCTGCCAGTCGCGGCCGCTGCCCAGCCCCTCGACCTCGATGCGCCCCCAGGAATGGGCGACGATCTGCGGCGCCGGCCGTTGGCTTGAGCCGGCCCCCGCCTGATCGTCGCCACTGGCGGCCGTCTCCCAGCCCGCAGCGAAGGCCGCAGCGGATTGGGCCCGCGCAGCAGCGGCAGCCTCTTCGCCATCGGCATTCCCGCCGCCCTCCCTGCCCGCATTGTCCCCACTGCTCCCGGCGCCTCCTGACGCCCCCTGCCGCATGCCGGGTCCGCCGCTTGCCGCATCGGCGGCGAGGCGTTCCTTTTTTCGTATGTAGAGCGTCTTTTTGACCGCCGCCACCCTCTCCCCGGCTTCGTCGACCACATCGGCGTAGAAGGTCTCGTTGACCTTGGCGCCGCCAGCGGCCCGGGCGCGGATCTCAGCCAGGGTATTGTCATCGAGATGAAAGACGGCCGACACCGTGCCCCGGCCCGGGCGCAGGTAGTGGATCTGCGCCTCCATGTCCCAGACGACATAGTCGCGGCCGAGGTTGCGCAGGAGCAGCAGCATATAGAACGGATCGGTCATGGCGAAGAGGCTGCCGCCGAAATGGCTCCGCACATAGTTGCGGTTGTACCAGCGCAGCCTCAGGGCGACGCGGACGGTGCGCCAGTCGGGAGCGATCTCCACCACCCTGATGCCCGCCCCGAGAAAGGGTGGCCAGCTGTTGATGACCACCTTGAAGAGCCGTGGGTGTTCCATGATATCGAAGCCTTTCATCGCCACTTCACCTCTTACTGCGTTATTTGCGAGGACTCGCCTTGGCCGAGGAGGGGCAGAGGGCCGCGGCCGCCATCGACGCCGCTGCGCAGCTGCAGCTCCCGCCCGGCGGCAACCCCGGCATGGTAGAGCCCGCCGTCCACCCGCGCCCCCCGGCCCGCCACCCGGCGCAACCGCGGAAAGCGCAGAGCGACAAACCATTGCAGGCGTTCTTCCTCAATAACCATCAAGGCCTTGGCCTCAGGCGGCAGGGAAGGAACCTCCTCCTCGCCTGACCGCAGGGTCAGCCGCTCGCGGAAGCCGCGCAACACCCCCAGATAGTAGCTCGACCGCCGCGCCCCCCGGGAGAGACCCTGGCGATGCGCCGCCCACAAGGACGGCAGGCGGTGTTCGAGAAAATGATAGCAGTACTCGGCGGCCGCCACCTTCTCGCGGGAGCCGAAGAGCTCGATGGTCTTGCACACCCGGTCGCAGGAGGCGTCATAGAGCTCCCCCAGCACCACGCGCACCGCGAAGCAGTCCTTGAGCAAGGCGCAGATATGCTTGCGATAGGTGGCGACACGGCTGCAGCGCAGCTCGATCACCAGCGAGGCGAAACGCGACACCCCGCCTTCGGCGAGACAGTGCAGATGATGCCGGGCGAGCAACGTCCGGGCCTTGTCGATGGCCAGGGCGGCCTCGTGCTCATTGCTGGAACGCCCCAGGGCGAGGAGCTTCTCGATGCGCTCCAGGCACTTGCGGCCCTCGGGCGAAGGTTCCTCCCCGGCCACGGCCGCGGCCACCGCCTCCCCCTCCAGCAACCCGGGTCGGCGGAACTCGGGCAGCACCCCGAGCTGTTCGCAGGCCTCCTGGAAGGCCGGCCCGTGGGGCGTCCCCAGACGCCCACGGGCGCAGGCCAGCTGATGGGCCATCTCATGCTTGAGAACCTGCAGCACCACCGTCCACGGATGGCCGGCGATGAGGTGGACGCTGAGGGTGAGAATACCGGTCTCCTCCTGCCAGCTGCCGTAGAGGCGACGGGAAGGGGAGAGCTGGAAGATGGGCAGGGGCAGCTCGACCCGGTGGCACTGGCAGATGTCGAGGAATTCGCGCTGCAGCTGCGACAGCCACAAGGCCCGGAGTGTATGGTCGGGGAACGGCTCGCCCATGTACTTTCCTGGAATGGTTGGTATCCTGAGATGATCTTGACGAGGTCTTCGCCGGCTCCTTGTCGAGACGAAGGTGCCGGTGGAGCCTGGCCTCGTTGTCGTGCGCGTCAACCATACCCTGCCTGGCCTCCCCGGGCAAGGGCCTGTGCCTGTCCACCACCCTGTCTATTGCCTTGCCTTTCCGCGGAGCTTTTGTATAGTAGGGCCGATTTGGCGCCTTTTTCCGCAACCTTCACCGGCCATCGTCCATGATCATCGCCACCACCCACAAGAACACCGATTTCGACGGCCTCGCCTCGGTCATCGCCGCCACCATCCTCTACCCCGGCTGCGTCGGCGTCGTGCCGAAGATGACCAACAAGAACGTCGAACGCTTCCTCTCCACCCACAAGACCGCCTTCAACCTCATCCTCCCCCAGGAGGTCAAGCACGACAAGGTGCGCAAGCTGGTGGTCGTCGACACCGACCAGTGGCAGCGCCTCGACCGCATGGACAAACTCGCGGCACGGGACGACCTGGTCATCGAACTGTGGGATCACCACCCCGCGGGCGGGGGCGATATCGTCGCCCACCGGACCTACAAGGAGCGCATCGGCTCCACCGTCACCCTCTTCGCCCGCGAGATGGAGGCACGCGGCCTGCAACTCACCCCCCTCGACTCCACCGTGCTGCTCATCGGCCTCTACGAGGACACCGGCCACCTCTCCTTCCCCGGCACCACCCCCGATGACGCCCGCGCCGCCGCCTATCTCCTCGACAACCGCGCCGACCTCAACGTCGCCGGCTTCTTCCTCAACCCGCCCTATGAGGAAAACCAGAAGGAGATCCTCTTCGAGATGATGAAGAAGACGGAAAAACGCACCATCTGCGGCAATTCCATCGGCTTCAACCATGTCACCCTCGACAAGAAGGTGCCCAACCTGGCCGCGGTGGTCAGCATGTACCGCAAGATCGTCAATGTCGACGCCCTGTTCGTCATCTTCAGCAGCGACGACCGCCACGCCATCATCGGCCGTAGCGGGGTCGAGGGCATCGACATCGGCGAAATCCTCCAGTCATTCGGCGGTGGCGGCCATGCCGGCGCCGGCTCGGCGACGGTGAAAAATGCCGAGATGTCCGCCGAGGCAATCATCGACTCGATCAGCGCCATCCTCGCCAAAAAGAGCAGCGAAACGGTCAAGATCGCCGACATCATGTCGTTCCCGGTGATCTCGGTCGGCCCCGACACGCCGATGCGCGACGTGCAGGCACTGATGACCACCCATAAGATCCGTGGCGTCATGGTCACCGAGGGAGACGATATTCAGGGCATCATCGTCCTCTGGGACTTCAAGAAGGTCAAGAAGGACAGCCAGTGGGACAGCCCGGTCAAGGCCTTCATGGCCCGCAAGATCCTCAGCATCGGCCCGGGGGAGTCGCCGACCACCGCTGCCCGCCTAATGATCGAGAACGATGTCGGCCACCTGCCGGTGGTTCAGGACAACAAGATGATCGGCATCGTTACCCGTACCGACATCCTCACCTTCTATTACGACCTCCTTCCCGAATAAGGGCCGGACGGGGCGAGGACGACAGAGCGGCGAGAATCACCGCGACGACGATGAGCGCCGCCCCGCACAGGTGCTGCGGCAGCAGCCGTTCACCGAGAACCGCCACGGCAAGGAGCACCGAGCTGGCCGGCATGGCCGCGGTGGCCACCCCGGCCAGGGCCCCGCTGACACGCCCCACGGCAGCCGTCCACAGGAGATAGGCGAGCACCGTGGCGATGGCGCCGTAATAGAGCAGTGCGGCGATGGCCCCGCCACCGGGAGGCGCCGGCAACCCGGCCAACTCCACCAGCGCGGCAGGCGCCACTAGCACCAGGCTGCACAGGACCAGCACGAAGGTATTGGTGGTTGCCGTCACCGAAGCGCTGATCCGCTTGCGGAAGATGGTGAACAAGGCCTCGCAGACTACTGCCGCCCCCACCAGCAGGCTGCCGCTCAGGCTGCCCTGCCCCCCATCCCCGCCTGAACCGACACTGACTGCCATACAGCCGACAGCGGCGAGGAACACCGCCACGGCGGTGCCTCGCGGCATGACCTCGCCGAGGAAGGCCCTCGAGAACAGGGCCAGCACCAGGGGCGTCGCCCCGGTGATCAGCCCGGCCTGCAGCGCCCCGGTACGCTGCAGGCCGTAGAGGGTGAAGACACGGAAGAGGACGATGCCGCACAGAGCCTGCAGGACGAGGTAAGCTATCTCGCGGCGGGAGAGCCCTGTCAGCTCGGTGAAACGTCCCGCCATGAGGGGCAGCAGGCAGAACAGCGCCACCGCCAGCGAGAGGAAGGTGGAGACGAAGACCGGCAGCGTCGCCACCAGCAGCTTGCCGACCACCACCGAACTGCCGGCAAGGCTCATGGCGGCGACCAGCATGGCCATCGCCCCCCATTGCGCCTTTTGCTCCCATTGCGCCCTTTGCGTGCGTTGTTGTTCGTGGCTGCTGTTTCGAAACATCCTCATACCTCCCGTGGCGGTTGAATTTCGCCCAGGCTAGCGCCACAAAGTGGTTTACAACAGAGCCACTATTTCCTATTTTCAGGGTACCAATGTGCGCCCCACCGGCCGCCCCATCCCCCTTTCCCCCTTTCCCTGCCATGTGGATAGATCTCGACCGACAGGCTCCCATCCCCCTGGTCACCCAGCTTTACGGGGCCATGCGGCGCCAGATCCTCGACGGAACGCTGGCGCCGGGGCGACGACTGCCGGCCAGCCGCGAACTTGCCGCCAGCCTGCGCCTTTCCCGCAATGTGGTTCTCGAGGCCTACGACCTGCTCTTCGCCGAAGGCTTCGTCACCGCTCGCCGGGGTTCCGGGACCTTCGTCGCCGCCGGGGCGACCTTTCCCGGCGCCGGCGAGAGACCGCCCCCGCCTGCGGTCGCGCCGCTGCACATGGGCTACGACAGTCCCCCGGGAGTCATCAACTTCCGCCCCGGCACCCCCGATCTGGCCATGTTTCCGTCGCGCCTGTGGCTGGCCAGGGTGCGTGAAGTCCTCGCCCTCCCCCCGCAGAAGACCCTTGCCTACGGCCATCCCGAGGGGCGCAGCGAACTGCGCCAGGCCATCTGCGACTCTGTCGTGGCGCGGCGTCAGGTGGTTTGCCACCCCGAACAGGTCGTCATCACCGGCGGCACCACCCAGGCGATCAACATCGTCTGCCGACTGCTGCTGGGTAACAGGCAGGAGGTGATCATCGAAGACCCGATCACCCGGGACATCCGTTCCATCATCGCCTCCCACGGCGGCAGACTGCATCCGGTGGCAGTGGACGGCGACGGCCTGCGCACTGCACTGCTACCGGAGCACCTCGCCCCTGCCTTCGTCTACACCACCCCCTCGCACCAGTTTCCCTGCGGTGCGGTCATGCCCATCCAGCGACGTATCGAGTTGCTCAACTACGCCAGGAAGTGCGGCGCCTATCTCGTCGAAGACGACTACGACAGTGAATTCCGCTATGAAGGGCCGCCCATTGGCGCCCTGCACGGCCTGCTCCCCGAGCGTGTCATCTACATCGGCACCTTCAGCAAGACGCTCTGCCCGGCCCTGCGGCTCGGCTACCTCATCCTCCCCGTCCCCCTGGTGGAGCAGGGTCGCAGCCACAAGTGGCACAGCGACCTGCACAACGAGGTCATCAGCCAGCTGGCCCTGGCCAGATTCATCGACCAGGGCCACTACCTGCGCCACCTGCGCACCATGCGCGCCCACTACCGTCGACGCCGCGACGAGACGGTGGCCACCCTCAAAGACCTCTTCGGTAATGATGTCGACATTCTTGGCAGCAGCGCCGGCCTGCACCTCGTCGCCCGCTTCCCCGGCCGCACCTTCTCAGGCGAGTTCTTCGCCGCCATGGAGCGACGCGGGGTCCGTCTCTATGCGGTGGCCACCCACGCCATCGACGCCGAAACCCACCAGGACGAGCTCCTCCTCGGCTACGGCAACCTCGACACCACCGACATCCGCCGCGGCCTGGAGAGGCTCGCCGACGGTCTCCGCGCTGGGCAGCGACAGGGTGGCCGGTGAAGATTTTTTCATTTGACTTCGCCGCCCGCTTCTGCTAAAAACCCAGCGCATCGCCTCCACGAGCGGGAATAACTCAGTGGTAGAGTGCAACCTTGCCAAGGTTGAAGTCGCGAGTTCGAATCTCGTTTCCCGCTCCAGCAACTCTCTCCTCCCCGCCCCGTCGCTTACCCCCGTAAGGGTCCTCTCCCCGGCCACAGTCCTGCGCCGCATTTGCCGCAGCGCACCGTTTTTACCTTGCACCGCCATAAATGATTGCTATTCTTTGGGGGAAAATTTTCTTCGTCCAAACGTTGCAATGACAGGCCACCCTCACCCTCGGGAGCACACTATGAGCGACAAAGCAACCCTCACCGTCGGCGGCAAGAGCTACGAGTTCGACGTGGTCGTCGGCACGGAAAACGAGAAATGCATCGATTTCCAGGAGCTGCGCAGCACCACGGGCTATATCACCATGGACCCGGGCTTCGCCAACACCGGCTCGTGCTACTCTTCGATCACCTACGTCGACGGCGCCAAAGGGGTCCTGCGCTACCGTGGCTATCCCATCGAGGAGATCGCCGAGAAGGCCTCCTTCGTCGAGACCGCCTACCTCATCCTCTATGGGGAACTGCCCAACGCCGCCCAG
The DNA here is from genome assembly GCA_937915545.1 of uncultured Desulfobacterales bacterium. GTDB lineage: Bacteria > Desulfobacterota > Desulfobulbia > Desulfobulbales > Desulfocapsaceae > Desulforhopalus_A. The sequence continues at coordinate 119,092 of CALGIJ010000019.1, read as the reverse complement.
CTCAAGACCTTTTCCGCCAGGCTCAAGGAGCACGCGCCGCTGCACACCAACCTCGAGCACCATTTCTCCGGCTTCCCTATCTCGGCCCCGCCGATGGCCATCCTCTCGGCGATGCTCAACCTCGTTTCCTGCTTCCACCCCGAGGTGCTCGACGTGCCGACCACCGGCGACGAGTTTGACCGCACCGCCTCGCTGCTCCTCTCCAAGGTGCGCACCATCGCCGCCTTCGCCTATCGCATGGCCTCCGGCAAGCCGCTTAACCAGCCCAACCCCAACCTCACTTACTGTGGCAACTTCCTGCACATGATGTTTTCCGACCCCTATCAGGAGTACGAAGTGTCGCCGGTCATCGACAAGGCCCTCAACCTCTTCCTCGTCCTCCACGCCGACCACGAGCAAAACTGCTCCACCTCCACCGTGCGCGTGGTCGGCAGCAGCCGCGCCAACCTCTTCAGCTCGGTGGCCGCCGGGGTCTGCGCCCTGTGGGGGCCCCTCCACGGCGGCGCCAACGCCGCGGTCATCGCCATGCTCGAGGACATCAAGAAATCCGGGCGGACGCCCCAATACTATATCGAGCGAGCCAAGGACAAGGACGACCCCTTCAAACTGATGGGCTTCGGCCACCGTGTTTACAAGAACTTCGACCCGCGCTCGATCATCCTCAAGAAGCAGGTTCACGATGTCCTCGAGGCCCTGCACCTCAAGGACGACCTGCTCGACATCGCCCTGCAGCTCGAACAGACGACGCTTGCCGACGACTACTTCATCAGCCGCAACCTCTACCCCAACGTCGACTTCTACAGCGGCATCCTGCTGCGGGCCATCGGCATCCCCCTCAACATGTACACGGTGATGTTCGCCATCGGCCGCATGCCGGGCTGGATCGCCAACTGGAAAGAGTTGCACGACCACAAACTGCGCATCTCCAGGCCACGGCAGATCTACACCGGCGCCACGGCGAGGCCCTTCGTGCCCATTGCCGCGCGCTGAACAAAAAAATACCAGGCCGGAGACCCCCCGTCGCCGGCACCAACAGGAACCAGGAGGAACACATGCACGACAAGAGTATCGAACTTCTCAACCGCGCCATCGCCGACGAAATTACCGCCCTGCATCAGTACATGTATTTTCACTTCCACTGCGACGACCAGGGCTATGACCTGCTCGCCGGGCTCTTCAAGCGAACCGCCATCGAAGAGATGATGCACGTCGAGCGTCTTGCCGAACGTATCCTCTTCCTCAAGGGAGAGGTGGAGCTCAAGGCTTCGGCAGCGGTGGAGAAGGTCCAGGATGTCGCCAAGATGCTCGAGATGGCCAGGCAGATGGAGGTCGACAGCGCCCGCAGCTACAACCTCTGGGCCAACGAGTGCAGCGCCAACGCCGACTCGGCCTCGAAGAAGATTTTCGAGGACCTGGTGGTCGACGAAGAGCGCCATTACGACCAGTATGATATCGAACTCGATAACCTCAAGCGGTTCGGCGAGCGCTACCTCGCCCTGCAGTCAATCGAGCGCAGCCGCAACCGCGGCGCCGGCGTCCCCGCCGAGTAACTGACGGTTTCAATTACGCCGCGAGGGAGGTACTCCTCCCGCGCGGCGTGCCGTATCGGCGGGGCAGGACAGGCAGCTGGCAAAAACGACAGCCACCCCGGCAAGGAATGGCACGGAAGCCTTTTCCAGCCGCTGTGAGGGCATGGCAACTCTGGCACTTGGCGTAACGAGGAGAAGTATGGACAGCATCACCTGGCGGGAAGAGTTCAGCGTCGGCGTAGCGGCAATGGATGAGCAGCACAAGAAGCTCCTGGCGATGATCAACCGGCTCATTGACGAGCGCAAGGTTCTCACCGACCCCAAGACCATCGCCGAACTGCTCACCGCCATGACCGATTACGCTCTCGAGCATTTTCGCGCCGAAGAGTACCTCATGGCCGAATACGGCTACGAGAAAAAGGACGAGCAGGAGAGGCGGCATCGCGACTTCATCGCCAAAACCGAGGAGTTCTGCAATGCCGAGGTCGGCCCGAACATCCTCTCCCAGGCCCTGCTGGAATTCCTCTCCACCTGGCTGGTCCATCACATCCTCACCGAAGACATGCAGTACAAGCCCTTCTTCCAGGCCAAGGGCGTACACTGAGGGCACAGCCCGAGGAGGCCGCGGTCATGGACGACAACTCCCTGCCGACCCCGGCCGGACGCTCCGCCCGCTTCGCGGAGATGGCCTCGCGGACCGAACGCTACGGCCTGCTGCAGGACGCCGACGGCTACGGCCAGGCCAGCAGCCCCTGTGGCGACATGATCGAGTTTTCCCTGCGCCTTAGCGGGGAACTGCTGCAGCTGGTCACCTTTCAGGTGCGTGGCTGCAGCGCCATGGTCGCCTGCGGCAATGCCGTGTCGACGCTGACCGAAGGCGCCACCTTCGACCACGCCTGGCAGGTGGGCGCCCCCGAAATCGACCGTTTCCTTGATTCTCTGGGTCCGGCGCAATACCACTGTGCCGAGCTGGCGACAGCAGCCTTCCTCCAGGCCTTGGCAGACTGCCGGCGCCTGAAGCGCGAGCCCTGGAAAAAGCCCTACCGCCGCCACCCGTCCTGAGAAAGGCCTTGCTTTTTCCTGAATTTGCTGCGACCCTGTCGTCCGCCCGCTGCCGACCCGATGCCATTCAGCTGCAGCGCCCCTTTTCATCCACCGCGGAGAACCCGCCATGATCAACAAGGACCTCGTCAGCAAGACCACCCTGCTCCTCCTTACGCTGGCCATCTCCGCCCTGTTCCTTTCGATGATCAGCCAGTTCCTCATGGCCATTTTCATGGCCGGCCTCTTCTCCGCCATGGTCAGCCCGCTGCACCACCGCCTCACCGCCAGGCTGCGCGGCCGCGAAAACCTCGCCTCGATTCTCACCGTCCTCGGCATCGTCCTCCTCGTGCTCACCCCTCTGGCGGTGATCATCACCCTCATCGTCGCCCAGGCGATCAGCGTCGGCCAGTCGGTGACCCCGTGGGTGCAGAGTTTCATCAAGGAGCCGACCACCCTCTCCACGGTCCTCGAAAAATTTCCCTATTTCGAGGAAATCCTCCCCTATCGCGACATCATCGTGCAGAAGGCCGGAGAACTGGTGGGCACGGTCACCACCTTTCTCATCGACTCCCTTTCCTCCTTCACCAAGGTGACCATCGACGCCATCTTCTCCTCGGTGGTCATGCTCTACGTCATGTTCTACTTCCTCTCTATGGGCAACGTCCTGCTGGGCAAAATCCTCTATTTCCTGCCCCTCGACGACAGCAACGAGCGCAAGCTGCTCTTCCGCTTCACTTCGGTGACCCGGGCGACCATCAAGGGTACGCTGATCATCGGCGTCGTCCAGGGCGCCATCTGCGGCCTGGCCTTCGCCATCGCCGGCATCAAGGGCCCAGTCTTCTGGGGTTCGGTGATGGCGGTGATGTCGATCATTCCCGCCTTCGGCACGGCCATCGTCTGGCTGCCAGCCCTGGTCATCCTCGCCCTGACCGGAGACTTCTTCGGGGTTGCAGTGCTGGCCGTGCTCTGTGGCGGCGTCGCCGGCAACCTCGACAACCTTCTGCGGCCGCGGCTGGTCGGCAAGGACACCGAGATGCACGATCTCTTCGTGCTCTTCGGCACCTTGGGCGGCATCTCCATGTTCGGCCTGCTCGGCATCATCCTCGGGCCGATCGTCACCGCCCTGTTTATCACCATCTGGGAGATCTACGGCGAGGCCTTCAAGAGCTACCTCCCCCATGTCGAGGTGGTCCTCAAACGTAATGGCCAGGACTCCTGAGCCAGCCGCCACCCAAAAATCGCCATGCCTTATCTCCTCCTCGTGCTCACCACCCTCTTCTGGTCGGGGAACTTCGTCGTCAGCCGCGGCATGCACGCCGCTCTGCCGCCGCTGGCCCTGTCCTTCTGGCGCTGGGCCGTCGCCTGCCTCATTCTCTGCCTCTTCGGCCTGCACCACCTGCGCCGGCAGCGCGAACTGGCGAGCGCCCACTGGAAGTTTCTCGCCGTCCAGGCGCTGCTCGGCGTCGCCGGCTTCAACACCTTCATCTACTGGGCGATGCAGAGCACCACGGCCATCAACGCCGCCCTCATCAATTCGGCAACACCGATCCTCATCGTCGTCATTTCCTGGCTGCGCTTCGGCGAGCGCCTCGCCTGGCGCCAGGCCCTCGGGGTAATGCTCTCCCTCAGCGGCGTCATCTTCATCATCTCCGGCGGTGACCTCACTGCCCTGGTCGGCATGCGTGTCAGCTTTGGCGACCTGCTGGTGTTCATCGCCGGCTGCACCTGGTCGACCTATTCGGTCAACCTGAGGAACTATCCGGCCGGGTTGCATCCGCTCTCCTACCAGACCGCCATCGCCCTTATCGGCCTGTGCGCCCTCCTGCCGCTCTACCTCCTCGAATTGCTCTCCGGGCGCACCTTCACCGTCACCACCGCCACCGTCGCCACCATCCTCTATGTCGCGGTCTTCGCCTCGGTGCTCGCCTTCATCTTCTGGAACAGGGCGGTGACCATGCTCGGCGCCAACAGCGCCGGGCCTTTCATCCACCTCATGCCGGTGTTCAGCACCATCCTCGCCGTACTCTTCCTTGGCGAGACCCTGGGCCTGGTGCAAATTATCGCCATCTTCATGATCTTCGGCGGCATTATCCTCACCACCACCCGCCTCGGCGGCAGGAAGACGTCTCCCTCCTGACCGCCGTCAACTTGCCTGAGACCGTGGGCCATTTTCCCCGGCACCACTCTTGCCCTCCACAGCGATTGGAGGTATACTTGCCTTCCCCTTTCAAACAACTGTTTGAATCCCTGCGCACCTCACCCCGATGACTCCTCACTTCCCCTGCGGATCATGGTAAAACGACCTGCCCACCTCCTGCTTTTGCTCCCGTTCCTTCTTCTGCATCTCCCCTCGGCCATGGCGGCACCGGGCCAGCAAGTCGAGTTTTCAGCCGCCTGGGAGAGACTGCTCGCTGCCAGCGACACCCTCGCCGCGGCGGAGAGCGGCCTCGAGCAGGCCCGCGGAAAACGACAGGCGGCAGGCGACCTCTATCTGCCGGAGATCGAAGCCAGCGCCAACTACCTGCACCTCGACGACGAGGTGACCCTGTCGCCGAATGACCTCCTCGCCAGCACCGCCGGCGGGGATCGCCTCGCGCCGATGCTCGACGGGCTCGCCCGCTCCTCTGGCCTTTCCGCCGCCTACCTCGACAGCCTCCTCACCGCGACCGTCGCCGAACAGCGACAGCGCAGTGTCGCCGTACACGGCAACTGGCCCCTCTACGCCGGGGGCCGCATCGACGCCATGCAGAAGATCGCCGGCGCGGCGGAAAAAGAGGCCCGTATCGGCGTAGAAGCCACGCGCCGCGAGCAATTCATCACCCTCGCCACCTACTACTTCGCCACCGCCCTGGCGGATCAGAGCCTCGATATCAGAAAAAGGAGCGAGCAGAGCCTCGAGACCCACTTCGACCATGCCCTGCGCCTCGAAAAGGAGGGGCAGATCGCCCGGGTCGAACGCCTGCGCGCCGAGGCCGCCCGCGACAAGGCGGTGGTCGAGCGGCGCAAGGCCGAGCGAGACCTGGAGATCGCCGCCATCGCCCTGGGGCGACTGCTGAAGAGTGACACGCCGCTTTATGCCGCCGAGAGCCCTGCCATCAACCGCACCTTGCCGCCACTCCCCGACTTGCTCACGGCAACCGTCGATGGCGGTCCACAGCTGGCCACCCTCGCCGCCCGCGAGGAGCAGGCGACCGGACTGGCGGCAGTGGAAAAGGGCCGCTACCTCCCCTCAATCGCCCTGGTGGGCTCCTATAACATCTACGAAGAGGATGACCTCACCGGCAAGCTGATGCCCGACTGGCTGGTGGGCATCGGCCTGAAGATGCCGCTTCTCGACCGCTCCGGGCGCGGCGGCAACCTCGCCGCAGCAGAGAGCCTGGTGCGCCGCATCGGCCACCTGCGCGAGCAGACGGCAAGCGACCTCACCGTGCTCGTCGAGAAGACCCACCGCCTCGCCGCCCAGGCAAAAGAAGAATACCATGGGCTCGAGTCGAGCCTGCGTCTTGCCGAAGAGACCGTCGCCCTGCGCCATAAGGCCTTCGCTCAGGGCCTTGGCACCTCACTTGACGTCGTCGACGCCGAGCTCTTTCTCGCCGGAGTGCGGCTGCAGCGCTCGCTGGCGGCCCACGCTTATGTTACCAACCTGGCCAGGCTCCTTGCCGGCGCCGGCCAGATCGACCTTTACCTCTCTTCATCAGAACAACACGAGGCCCGCTGATGCGCACGTTGAAAATCCTCTCCATGGCCATCCTCGCCCTCCTCGCTGTGGCCTTTGTCGCCACCGCCTTCCGACGTGCCTACCAGCCGCAGCCGCAGGTCGTCCAGGGGCAGATCGAGGCACAGCAATATGCCGTCTCCTCGAAAATCCCTGGGCGAATCGCCGCCGTCCATGTCGGCAAGGGTGACACAGTGAAACGCGGACAGCTGGTCTTCACCTTGGAAAGCCCTGAGCTTGATGCCAAGATGGCCCAGGCCGCCGCCGGTCGCGAGGCCGCTTCCGCCATGGCCGAAGCGGTGGAGAAAGGTGCCCGCCACCAGCAGGTCGCCGCCGCCGAGAACCAGTGGCTCCAGGCGAAGGCCGCCGCCGACCTGGCCGAAAAGACCTTTGCCCGCATCGACAACCTCTACCGCGACGGGGTGATGGCGGCCCAGAAACGCGACGAGGCACAGGCCCAGTTCACTGCCGCCCACCATGGTGCCGAGGCCGCCTACCAGGCCTACCTCCTGGCGCTCGAGGGGGCCCGCGAGGAGGAAAAGGAGGCCGCCGCCGCCAAGGTGCGCATGGCCGAAGGAGCCGAACGGGAAGTGCGCGCCCTCGCTGCCGACACCACCATCCACAGCCCCCATGACGGAGAGGTCGAGCAACTGCTGCTCCAGGCCGGCGAGCTCGCCCCCCAGGGCTTTCCCGTGGTGACCCTGGTCGATATGGATGACGCCTGGGCGGTGTTCCACGTCCGCGAGGACCTGGTGCGCCACTTCGCCAAGGATGTCGAGTTCACCGCCACCCTTCCGGCCCTCGGCGACGAGGAGCACAGGTTCCGCGTCACCCGGGTTGCAGCCATGGGCGACTTCGCCACCTGGCGGGCCACCGATGCCGGCAAGGGCTACGACATGCGCAGCTTCGAGATCGAGGCGCGGCCGCTGACCCCCATCGCCGGGCTGCGCGCCGGCATGACTGTGCTGGTGCGGCCATGAGCGGACCATCCTTTGCCGCCCTGCTCGGCCAGGCATGGCGGCTGCAGCTGGGCGAGCCCTGGCTGCGCCTCCTGATGCTGTGGCTGCCGCCAGTGCTCTTTTTCCTCCTCTGGGCGATCATGTCCGCCGGCCAGGCCCGCGACCTGCCCATCGCCGTGGTCGATCTCGACAACAGCCCCCTGTCACGCTCGCTGGTACGCCACTACGATCTCTCGCCTACGCTGGCGGTGGCGGAGCGGTTTGACGACGTGGCCCAGGCGGGCGCCGCCCTGCGCGCTGGAACGGTCTACGCCCTGGTGGTCCTCCCCGCCGGCCTCGAAGCCGATACCCGCCGCGGCCGCCTGCCGCAGGTGACGGCGCAGGTCAACAACCAGTTCCTCCTCGTCGGGAGGATGATCAACTCCGCCCTGACCCTGGCCCACGGCGATGCCGTCACCCGCCTCAAGGTCAGGGTCGGACTGGCCGAAAGCGGAGCGGCCAGCCTCGCCCTGGCCGCGGCCGCGCCCTATGCCCTGCGCCTCGTGCCGCTCTACAACGGCAACACCGACTATGCGCGCTTTCTCGTCTCGGCCATGCTGCCCGCCGCCTGGCAGATTCTCACGGTGGCCGCCGCGGTTCTCGCCCTGGCCACCACCCGCCGACTCTCTGGCCTGCAGGACTGGCCAGGCCGGCGCCCCATCGCCGCCCTGCTCGCCACGCTGCTGCCCCCCTTCACCCTTCTCGCCGCTCATGGCCTGCTCTTCACGGTGGCGCTGCACCTCGGCCTCGACTGGCCGATGCGCGGCAGCTGGGTGGTATTGGTCGCTGCGCAATTGCTCGCCTCTTCCGCCATGGTCAGCGCCGGCGCCCTGTGCTATTTCATCACCCAGGACGGCGCCCGCGGCCTGAGCCTCGCCGCCGCCTACTCCGCGCCCGGCCTGGCCTTTATGGGGGTCACCTACCCGGCCTCCGACATGAACCCCCTCGCCGCCCTGTGGCGCCAGCTCATGCCGGTGAGTCACTATATCGAGATCCACATGGCGCAGGCCCACGATGGCGCCGCTCCCCTGGCCTCCCAGCCACAGTTCGCCGCCCTCGCCGCCTTTCTCCTCCTCCTCCTTTTCCCCATGGCCCGGGCCCATTCATTAGCGAGGTCTGGAGGGCCAGCAACGACATGAGCCTGGCATCCCTCATCTGGCGTGAGTGGCGGGCAATCTTCAGCGATGGCGCAGTGCTGCTCACCGTCTTCGGCGGCGTGCTGCTCTACTCCTTCCTCTACCCCCTGCCCTATCGCCACCAGACCCCGCGCGAGCTGCCGCTGATCGTCGTCGACCTCGACCCCGGACAGCTCAGCCGGCGGCTGCAGTTCCTCACCGACGCCTCGCCCCACGTGCGTCTCGCCCGGACGGCCTATAGCCTCGCCGAGGCGGAGGAACTGCTCACCAGGGAAGGCCTGGCGGGCATCCTCGTGGTCCCGGAAAACTTCCATGGCGACCTGCTGGCCGGGCGCCGCCCGACCCTGACCCTGGCCGGCGATGCCCGCTTCTTTCTCGTCTATGGCAAGGCGGTGGAGGGTATGAGCGGCGCCGCCGCCGCACTGGGTGCCGAGCTCAGCACACAGCCGCGACCGGGCGGGAAAGCCGCCGCCCCGCCACAGCAGCCGGCGGTTGGCCTCAACCTCTCCCCGGTCTTCAACCCCGGCATGGGCTATCTCACCTATGTCATTCCAGCAGTCTTTCTCCTCATCCTCCACCAGACTCTGCTCATCGGCATCGGCCTCATCGGTGCCGGCCATGACAGACAAAGCCGGCCGGATAGCGACGACGCCGGCCGCACCATGCTGGCAAGAGGACTGGTACGGCTCCTCTCTTTCGTCGCCATCTACTGGCTGCTGGCGATGTACCTCCTCGGCCTCTGCTTCGATTTCTACCAGATCCCGCGGCTCGCCGAGGCAGGCGAGTTGCAGCTCGCCCTCCTCCCCTTCCTCCTCGGCGCGGCTGCCCTCGGCCTCTGCCTCGGCCTCTTGCTGCCACGCCGCGAGCTGGTGGTGCTGGTGGTACTGCTCAGCTCGATGCCGCTCATCTTCCTCGCCGGCTTCATCTGGCCGGTGGAGGCCATCCCCGCCCCGCTGGCCCTCGTCGGCTGGGTGGTGCCGGTGATTCCGGGCATCCGCGCCTTCCTCCTCCTCAACCACTTCGGCGCCGACTTCTCCGCCATTCTTCTCCCCTGGGCAACCCTGTGGCTGCAAAGCTTGATCTACGGCGGTCTCGCCTGGTACCTGCTGGCACGAAAGGCGAAAACAACAACGCCCCCGGAAAGTCAGGCTTCCCGGGGGCGTGTCAACTAAGGCAGAGAGGGAATTATTCCTTCCAGTCGGGGCGGATATGGAGCTCGGTGAGCTGCTTGCGGGCCACCGCCGCCGGGGCGTCGGTAAGCGGGCAGGTCGCCTTCTGAGTCTTCGGGAAGGCGATGACGCTTCTGATCGAGTCGCTGCCGGTGATGAGCATCAGCAGCCGGTCGAGGCCAAAGGCCAGGCCGCCGTGGGGCGGGGCGCCAAGCTCCAGGGCCCGCAGGAGGAAGCCGAACTTCTCCTCCGCCTCGCCGATACCGATGCCGAGCACCTCGAGCACCTTGGCCTGGAGACGGCGCTGGTGGATGCGGATCGAGCCGCCGCCGATCTCGATGCCGTTGAGCACCAGGTCGTAGGCGCGGCTGAGCACCCCCGCCGGGTCGCTGCCGAGCTTGTCGATGTCCTCTTCCCGGGGAGCGGTGAAGGGGTGGTGCAGGGCCTGATAGCGTTTTTCCTTCTCGTCATACTCCATCAAGGGGAAATCGGTCACCCAGGTGAAGCGGAAGTCGTCCTTCTTGAGCAGGTCGAGGCGCCGCGCCAGCTCGACGCGCAGCTCGCCCAGCACCTGGAAGACCACCTTGGCGGCGTCGGCGGCGAAGAACAGCAGGTCGCCCTCGACGGCGCCGGTGGCCTGGGCGACGGCGGCCCGCTCCTCGTCGGTGAAGAACTTGGCGATGGGGGACTGCCACTCCCCGCCCGGCTTGAGCTTCACCCAGGCCAGGCCCTTGGCGCCGAACTGGGCGACGTACTCGGTCAGCTGGTCGAGCTCGCGGCGGGTCATCTCACCGCAGCCCCTGGCGTTGATCGCCCGCACCGTGCCACTGCGGTCGGCGGTGTCGCGGAAGACCTTGAAGTTGCAGCCGGCGGCGATGGCGGTGAGGTCGACCAGCTCCATGGCGAAGCGCACATCGGGGCGGTCGGTACCGTAGCGGTTCATCGCCTCGGCGAAGGTCAGGCGCGGAAAGGGAAGCTGCAGTTCAAGCCCCAGGGTCTCCTTGAAGAGGGTGGCGATCATGCCCTCGTTGATCGCCATGATCTGCTCCTCGTCGACGAAGCTGAGCTCCATATCGATCTGGGTGAACTCCGGCTGACGGTCGGCGCGGAGGTCCTCGTCGCGGAAACACTTGACGATCTGGTAGTAGCGGTCCATGCCGGCCACCATGAGCAACTGCTTGAAGAGCTGCGGCGACTGTGGCAGGGCGTAAAATTTGCCGGCGTTGACGCGGCTCGGCACGAGATAGTCGCGGGCGCCTTCCGGGGTGGAGCGGGTCAGCATCGGCGTCTCGATGTCAAGGAAGCCCTGCTCGTTGAGGTAGTTGCGGATAGTCATCACCGCCTTGTGGCGCATCACCATGTTGGCAGCCATCTCCGGGCGGCGCAGGTCGAGATAGCGGTACTGCAGGCGGAGATTGTCGGCGACCTCGACCTCCTCGTCGAGCGGGAAGGGCGGCGTCTCGCTGCTGTTGAGGATGCGCAGCTCGTCGACCAGCACCTCGATGGCCCCGGTAGCCAGTTTGGGGTTGGCCATATCGCCAGGCCGGGCCACCACCCGTCCACGCACCGCCAGCACCCACTCGCTGCGCAGCTGATGGGCCTTGGCGTGCACCTCCTTGTCGACCTCGGGGTTGAAGACCACCTGGGTAATCCCCCTGCGGTCGCGCAGGTCGACGAAGATCACCCCGCCGTGGTCGCGGCGGCGCATCACCCACCCCATGAGGACGACCTCTTTCCCGACATCGCCGATGCCGAGGTCATTGCAAAAGTGCGTACGGACCAGCTGTCCCATCGATTCCATGGCTGTTCTATTTCTCGAAGATGTTAAATGTTTATAGGTATCCGGACCGGCCTGGACCGCTCCGCGTTAGATAGACGCGGCCAGCGCCGCGGCATGCAGTTCCACCGTGCGCTGCTCCTCGCCACCCATGGGGCGCAGCTGGCCGCGGCCGGCGGCGAGTTCGTCGTCACCGATGATCAGGGCGTAGCGCGCCCCGGCCTTGTTGGCCTGCTTCATCTGGCTCTTCAGGCTGCGACCCTCGTAATCCATAGCGACGCTGCGTCCGAGACGGCGCAGCTCGTGGCCGAGGGCGAAGCCCCTGGCAACGGCCCTCTCGCCCATGGCGGCGATAAAAAGATCGACCCCCGGGGCAGCGACCGCCTGCTCCCCCTGGCGCTGCTGCATGAGCAGCACGAGGCGCTCCATGCCCATGGCGAAGCCGATGCCCGGGCAGCCCTTCGGCCCGCCCAGAGACTCGATCAGACCATCGTAGCGCCCGCCGGCTCCCACCGCCGCCTGGGCGCCGAGGTCGCCGGTGACGAACTCGAAGGTGGTACGGCAGTAATAATCAAGCCCGCGCACCATGAACTTGTTGACCTGGTGGGCGATACCGAGCTGCTCCAGGCCGCCGCGCACCTGGGCGAAGTGCTCGGCGCACTCCGCGCAGAGGTGCTCGACCAGCGACGGCGCCTCCTCGACCTGGGCCCGGCAGCTCTCCACCTTGCAGTCGAGGACGCGCAGCGGGTTGACCACAGAGCGCCGCCGGCAGTCGGCGCAGAGGGAGTCCTTGCGCTCTTCGATGAAGTGGAGCAGCTTCTCGCGGTAGAGGGGTCGACAGGCGGGGCAGCCGAGAGAGTTGATCTCCAGGCTGGTGGGGATGGAGAGCTCGTCGAGCAGGGTCGCCGCCATGGCCATGAGCTCGGTATCGACCCGGGGGTGCTGCGAACCGAGGACCTCGACGTCGAGCTGGTGAAACTGCCGCAGGCGCCCCTTCTGCGGGCGCTCGTGGCGAAACATCGGCCCGATGGTGAAGAGGCGCTGCACCGGTTTCACCACATGCAGACCGTGCTCGATATAGGCGCGCAGCAAAGAGGCGGTGGCCTCCGGGCGCATGGTGACCTTCTTGTCGACAAAGGTGTACATCTCCTTCTCGACGATGTCGGTGGCCTCGCCGATTGAGCGGGCGAAGAGCTCGGTCTCTTCGAGAATGGGCAGGCGGATCTCTTCGCAGGTGAAACGCTCGAAGATCTGCCGCGCCTTCTCCTCCAGCTGCCGCCACAGCGCCACCTCCTGCGGGAGGATGTCCTTGAACCCTTTCAGGGCTTGAATTTTCACGGTATTCCCCATTATTCTTCCCCGCTCTGCCGGCGCAACCGGCACCCAGGCCTGGCGCGGTGGCGGGAAAACGACGGGGCGGCGCTGCTATGGTCGCGCCGCACCCCAGTTAACTCTCAAGAAAAAGTGTCAAGTGTACCCGCAAGAACGGTTTGTTGTCAAGAAGACGCCAGCGCAGGCCGGCGCCTTTCTCGGGAATGTTCCGATAAATTCCCTTTTCTCGGCGAAATTTTCCCGTACCGACAGGCCTTGCGCCACGCCTCACACTTCTTGACAAACAGCGGCAAGAAGGGCATTATCTTGTTCTGCTGTCACACCCACACCATTTCCAGGAGCTTTTCCCGCATGAAGTTACCTTCCTTAAAAATCGGCCCTTTCACCGCATCCTTCCCCCTCATCCAGGGTGGCATGTCGATTCGCGTCTCGACCTCCGCTCTGGCCGTGCCGGTCGCCGAGTGCGGCGGCATCGGGGTCATTGGCGGCTCCGGTCTGCCACCTGAGGAACTGAGCGCCGATATCAAGAAGGCCAAAGCGGCCACCACGGGGGTCGTCGCCGTCAACATCATGTACGCTATGAAGGACTTCTACAAGCTGGTCATGAGTTCCATCGACGCCGGCATCGACATGATCATCACCGGCGCCGGCTTTTCCCGCGATATCTTTAAGATCGGCCGCGAACACAATACCCCTATCGTCATGATCGTCAGCTCCCCGACGCTTGCCAAGCTCGCCGAAAAGCTCGGTGCCGCCGCGGTTATCGTCGAAGCCAAGGAGGCCGGCGGCCATCTCGGCACCGACCGCCCCTTGCGCGAGATCTTCCCGCCCATCCGCGAAGTGGTCAAAAAGATCCCGCTGATCGCCGCCGGCGGCCTCACCAACGGCTACGAGATGGCCGAGATGATGGATCAGTACGGCGCCGATGGCGTGCAGGTAGCCTCGCGCTTCGTGCTCAGCAAGGAGTGCGACGTCTCCGACGCCTTCAAGCAGGCCTACCTCGACGCCGCCCAGGAGGATATCGTCCTCACTACCTCGCCGGTCGGTCTGCCGGGGCGGGCCATCAACAACGAGTTCGTACGCAACGTCAACGCCGGCGAGGACCTCAGCACCAAGAAGTGCCCGCAGCTCTGCCTGAAGAAGTGCGACCACCACTACTGCATCAACGAGCGACTGATGATGGCCAGGAATGGCAACGTCCGCGAAGGACTCGTCTTTTCAGGGGAAAACACATACAAGATGGACAAGATCCTCTCCGTCGCCGAGATCTTCCGGCAGTTCCGCGAACAGGCGGAGTCGGTTTATAAAGAGGGTCTCGGGTTCAGCCCGGCCACCTGATCCTCTCGCGCATGGAACACAGTTTCGTCGATTTGGACGCCGAAGATGGCGCCCCTCCAGCCGCGGCGCGCATCATCGGCCCGGACCGGCATCCCATTGTCCCCGAGATGCTCGACCGGGATGCCTTGTTCATCCTCAAGAAGCTCGCCTCGGCCGGCTTCTCCGGCTACCTCGTCGGCGGCGGCGTCCGCGACCTCTACCTCGGCAAGACCCCCAAAGACTTCGACATCAGCACCGATGCCCGCCCTGGGCAGCTGCGCAAGCTCTTTCCCAACAGCAACACCATCGGTCGGCGCTTCCGTCTGGTGCAGGTCTTTTTCAAGGGCGGCAAGACCATTGAGGTCAGTACCCTGCGCTCATTGTGCGAGCATGACCTCGACGGCCCCGAAGAGGTGCTGCCGCCTAACAACACTTTCGGTACGGTCAGCGAAGACGCGCGACGGCGAGACCTGACCATAAACTCCCTCTTCTACGAGATCGAAACCGGCACAATCATAGATTACGTCGGTGGGGTCGAAGACCTCGACCGCGGCATCGTGCGCATCGCCGGCGACCCGGCGCGGCGAGTCAACCGCGACCCGGTGCGCATGATGCGCGCCATCCGCCATGCCGCCCGCAACGGCTTCACCATCGAGGAGGAAACCTGGAAGGCAATCTGCGCCAACAGCGACAAGCTCGCCCTCTGCCCCCCGTCACGACTGCGCGACGAGTTCCTCAAGGACCTCTACTGCGGCCACGCCCTGCCCTGGTTCCGACTCGCCGAGCGCTCGGGATTGTTTCCCGTTCTTTTCCCCATCTACCGCAAGGCCTTCGCCAACGAGGGTGAACGCCCAGCCATCGTCCAGCAGCTGGCATCCCTGTTCTCGGTCATCGACGAGGCCAACCGCCTCGCCACCATCGGCCAGGGCCACCGTCAGCCGGACTACTTCTTTTTCGCCCTGCTCTTCATCCCCTGGGTTGATCGGCGCTGGCAGCTCTATAGCCAGTTCCGCAAGGGTGCCGCCCTCTACCAGCTGGCGCGGCAGATCCGCGACGAACTCGACGGCGGCATCGGCGTCGACCTTAACCTGCGCCGCTCGTTGCGCCAGGAGACCGTCACTCTGCTCGTCAACCTTGCCCTGTTCATTCACAGTAAAAACCAGGGGAGTTGGCCGAAGTGGCTGAAAAGGAAAAGTTATTTCAAGAAAAGCAAGCTCTTTTACGATGTCTATCTGGCCGCCACCGAGGGCACACCGCTGGGTGACGAACTGGTACAGGCCGACCTCTTCCCGATCGCCGACATGGTTCCCGTGGTGCCGGTTCCCGCCACGACGACGACTCCCGCCCACCCTCCGCCACCCGCAAAACCTGCCTTCTCCTCCCGCCGCGGCGGGGTTTTCGGGTTTAAAAAATAGACCATCGGTCAGGTCTGCCCATCAGATTTATTTTGCTTTCAAATCAAAAAGATGGATCTGTGCGACTTTCTTGCGCTGAACATCCCTTCGCCCCACATTTTTTCACATTCCTGCAACAACCCTATGCTGTGCCGGTTGTGCGACGACCCGCGCGCACCCCCTATTAGAAGCCTTTACAAGCCCGAAGAAACTGAATTTGCGCTTGCACTGCCCCCTCTAAGGTGGTACTTTCGTTTTCTTAACGTGTGTAAGAACGAACGAATACATGGAGTAGTTACTTTCCATCATATTCACTGCGAAGTTTCCTGGCCATATGGTGACAAACAAGACACAAGCGTTATTTGCACCGCACATTTCGCTTACTTCTTTGCACAAAAGTCCTCCCGCCTGGTCTATCAGGCACACCAAGGAGGCGAGACGCCGCGCTCGAGCCATGGCCGCCGCCGCCACCACCCTGACGGCATCACTGTTGTCATTTCCTGCATTTCCCTGGTTCAGCGCCAGGCGCATCGTCACAAAGAAGTCCCCGATTACCGCATTGAAAAGCCGGCCGGCTTTCTTTTTCGCAACACATGGAAACTCCTCCGGCATTGCTCGTGCCGGAGCAACCGCGCATCAGCGCACATTGTTGTCACACTTTGTCACACAGCAATAGGAGGTTGATATGGCAGACACGGTAAACAACGCATTGGAACCGCGGCTCGACCGGCGCGGATTCCTCAAGGGATGCACCATGGCGGCAGCTGCCCTGGGCTTGTCCGAGGCGATGATCCCGAAAATGGTCGAGGCGGCCGCTTCCGCCGAACGCCCGCGGGTCATCTGGCTCCACTTCCAGGAATGCACAGGGTGTACCGAGAGCCTGCTGCGCTCGTCCCACCCCGATCTGGCCCGCTTGCTCCTCGACATCATCTCTCTCGACTACCATGAGACGGTCATGGCCGCCGCCGGTCATCAAGCCGAGCAAAATCTCCATGAGACCGTGGACAAGCACCCCTTCCTGCTGGTTGTGGAAGGCGCCATTCCCACCAAGGACAATGGCATCTATTGCAAGATCGCCGGCAAGACCGCCATGGACATCCTCAAGACCGTGGCCCCCAAAGCGACCGCCATTATCGCCATCGGCACCTGCGCTACCTTCGGCGGCGTCCAGGCAGCTGCCCCCAACCCCACCGGGGCCGTGGGTGTCCAGGATCTGGTCAGCGGCAAGCCGATCGTCAATATCCCCGGCTGTCCGCCCAACCCGGTGTCCTTCCTCGGCACCGTCCTCCATTACCTGACCTTCAAGAAACTGCCGGCGCTGGATAAGCTCAACCGGCCGCTGTTCGCCTATGGTCGCAGGATCCACGACCATTGCGAGCGCCGCGCCCACTTCGACGAGGGCCGTTTTGTTGAGAACTTCGGCGACCAGGGACACAAGCTCGGCTACTGTCTTTACAAAGTCGGCTGCAAGGGCCCGGAGACCTTCTCCAACTGCCCGGCGGTACGCTTCAACGACGTCGATGTGTGGCCGGTCAGCGTCGGTCATGGCTGCGTCGGCTGCACCGAGCCCAATTTCTGGGATACCATGACGCCCTTCTACGAGAGACTTCCGAACGTCAAGATCCCCGCCACCGGTATCATCGACAGCGCCGACCGGGTCGGCAAGACCGTTCTCGGGGTGACCGCCGCCGCTGTCGGCATCCATGCCGTCGTCGGTATCGGCAAGCGTCTCATCAAGGGCAAGAGCGAAGAATAGGCACGGCAACGCCACCTGAGGCCGCCGGCGCTGCCCGGCAGACACAACATATCCATACCGGTTCGCCACCACCTGAGTTCCTGTGGCGCGGTATACACTTCTTTGGAGGTTTTACCCATGGCTCAACGAATCACCATTGATCCGATCACCCGGATCGAGGGTCACTTGAGGATCGACGTAGAAGTTGATGGAGGCAAGGTTACCAAGGCATGGTCTTCCGGCCAGATGTACCGCGGTCTGGAGACCATCCTCCAGGGTCGCGACCCCCGCGACGCGTGGCTTTTCGTGCAGCGTATCTGCGGTGTATGCACCACCGTGCACGCACTCGCCTCAGTCCGCTCGGTGGAGAACGCCCTCGGCCTGGAGATTCCTTACAATGCGCAGATGATCCGCAACCTGGTGCAGTCGATTCATTGTCTGCACGACCACATCGTCCATTTCTACGCCCTTTCCGCCCTGGACTGGGTCGATGTCGTCTCCGCCCTCAGCGCCGACCCGGCGAAAACCGCCGCGCTCGCCGAGAGCCTCTCCGACTGGCATGGCAACAGCCCGAAACGCTTCGCAGCGGTCAAGGCCAAGGTCAAGGCCTTGGTGGACAGCGGCCAACTCGGCCCCTTCGCCAACGCCTACTGGGGACACTCGGCAATGAAACTCCCGCCGGAGGCCAACCTCATGGCGGTTTCCCACTACCTCGAGGCCCTCGATTACCAGCGTAAGGCCACCCAGGCTCTGGCTATCATCGGCGGCAAGAACCCGCATATCCAGAACCTTACCGTCGGCGGTGTCACCACCAATCTCAATCCCGAGAACCAGACCGCCGTCACCATGGAGCGCCTCTACTACATCAAACAGCTGGTGGAAGAAGTCGCCTCCTTCATCAAAAACGTCTATCTCGTCGACGTCGTTGCCGTCGGCGCCCTCTACGCCGGCTGGATCCCCTATGGCCCGGGGGTCACCAACTATCTGGCAGCACCGGACATGTTCCTCGACGCAGCCGGCACCAAAGCCGACCTGCCCGGCGGCACCGTCTTCGGCGGCGACCTCAAGACGATCAAGCCGATCAACGCCCATGCCGACGCCTACTTCAAGGAGAACGTCCAAGAGTCCATCGCCAAGGCCTGGTACGACGGCAACTGGATGAAGCATCCCTGGGAATCGACCACCGAACCGAAGTTCACCGACTTCCAGGACAATGGCAAGTACAGCTGGCTCAAAGCACCGCGCTTCCAGGGCAAGCCCATGCAGGTCGGCCCGCTCGCGCAGATGGTCGTCGGCTATGCTCAGGGTCACGAGATGACCGTCAAGAGCGTCAACAGCTTCCTCGACCGGGTCAGCGCCGTTGCCGGCACCAAAGTCGGCCCGGAGGCCCTGCACGGCACCATCGGCCGCCACGCCGCCCGCGCCGTCCGCGCCGGCATGATGGCCGATCTCGCCCTCAAGCACTGGGGTCTTCTCGTCGAGAACATCTCCAAAGGCGACTACGAGATCTTCCGTCCCTGGTCCTACCCCAAAGGCGAGCAGCGGGGCGTCGGCGTGCACGAGGCGCCGCGTGGCCTGCTCTCCCATTGGATCGTCATCGAGAACGGCAAGATCAAGAACTATCAGTGCGTCGTTCCCTCGACCTGGAACGCCGGCCCGCGCGACGACAAGGACCAGCTTGGCCCCTACGAGGCCTCGCTGATCGGCAACCCCATCGCCGACCCGGAAAAACCGCTGGAAGTTCTCCGTACCATCCATTCGTTCGACCCGTGTATCGCCTGCGCCGTCCATATGCTCGATCCGAAAGGGAAAGAAGTCATCAAAGTGAAAGCCCTCTGATCCGTTTCACCGGCTGATAACAGTTCTTTTCGGTTCAAACCGTAGGAGGTAAAAGGAATGGCAACATACACGAAGCACCACTGCTGGAGCCTGCTGCTCCGGCTGTTCCACTGGATGTTCGCTCTCTCCATCGTCTTTCTGGTGGTGACGGGCTTCTACATCAGCAATCCGTGGACCAATACCATGATCGAGGGCAGCGCCGCATGGCCGATGGCGAATATGCGCTATATCCACTACCTGGCGGCATACGTCTTTTCCGCCGCGGTGGCCATCCGTCTGTTCCTCTATATTTTCGGCAACGCCCAGGAGCGCATCCTCGACATCCTGCCGGTGACCGGCCGTAACATCAACAATCTCTTCATGACCCTGATGCAGTACAGCTACATCAGCGACAAGCACGACGAGCGCCTCGGGCACAACATCCTCGCCGGCCTCGCCTATCTGTTCACCTTTATCGCCGCCATCGTCATGATCGTCAGCGGCTTCTACATGCTCTTTCCCGAGGCTCCCTTCTGGGAGGGCTGGGGTCTGACGCTGTTCGGCAGTCAGCAATTTGCCCGGTATCTCCACCATATCCTCATGTGGTGGTTCATGATCTTCGCCGTCATCCATATCTATCTCTGTGTATGGAACGACGTCAAGGAACCCGAGGGGCTGATCTCCTCGATCTTCACCGGTGTCAAGTTCAAGCACAAAGCATAGGCAGCAGGGGGTCGAAATTCATGTCCAGGGAACCGTCCAAGGCGTAGGATTTCGACCCTTCATTTACAATCTTGCCTGTCGTTTCGGGATTTCCGGGTCGGTAATCAACACCGGCTCAGGGGTGGTCATAACGGCCACCGGCCCGATCGACAGGCTTGATCGTTTTCTCGCCGCCATCGTCGCGGAGCATCCGCCGCTGGCGGAAATCGCCAGCATTCAGTCAAAACCGTTTTCCCCCGCGGCGATGACAGCACCTCCCGCCTTCGTCATCCTGCCCAGCAGCGATGGCGGAGTCAATGCCGCCATCCCACCTGACATCGCCCTCTGCGACGACTGCCGTCGCGAACTCCTCGATCCAGCCAACCGCCGCTTTCGCTATCCGTTCACCAACTGCACCAACTGCGGCCCGCGCTTCACCATCGTCCGCCATATCCCCTATGACCGGCCGCAGACCTCTATGGCCTCGTTCACCCTCTGCGCCAGCTGCGCCAGAGAGTACCACGACCCTGCGGATCGCCGCTTCCACGCCCAGCCCAACGCCTGCCCCCAGTGCGGCCCCTCGCTGACCCTGGTGAGCGCGAAAGGAATTCCCCTCGACTCTCCCGACCCCATCACTGCCAGCGCCTCTCTCCTCGGCCGCGGCCAGATCGTCGCCATGCGCGGCCTCGGCGGCTTCCACCTGGTTGCCAATGCCCTCTCTGCCAAGACCATCGCCCTGTTACGGCAACGCAAGCAGCGCCCACACAAACCGTTGGCGATCATGGTGCGGGACCTCGCCACCGCAAAAAAATACTGTCTCGTCAACGAGACCGCCGAGGCTCTGCTGTGCTCCCCGGCGCACCCCATCGTCCTCCTCGAGAGGAACCTACGACATCCCCTGCCTGTGGAACTGTCACCGGCCATCAGCGAGATCGGCGTCATGCTGCCCTACACGCCGCTGCATCTCCTCCTGCTGCACAGCGAACAATGTCCCGAGGCGCTGGTGATGACCTCCGGCAACAACAGCGGCGCGCCCATCTGCACCGCCAACGACGATGCCCTGCAGCGCCTCGCCTCCCTCGCCGACGCCTTCCTGCTCCATAACCGCGATATCGTCACCCGTGTCGACGACTCGGTGGCCAGGGTGGTAGCCGGACGACCGCTGATCCTGCGCCGGGCCCGTGGCTATGCTCCCGCGCCCCTCTATGTAGATGTCGATCTTCCTGAGATTCTCGCCTGCGGTGCCGGCCTCAAGAACACCTTCGCCCTGGCCCGGGGCAACGCCATCTTTCCCAGTCAGCATATCGGCGATCTCGACAACCTCGACGCTTACGAGTTCTTCCAGGAGTCCATCGCCCATCTCTGCTCCCTGCTCGAGCTCAAGCCGCAGGCGGTGGCCTGCGACCTCCACCCCGACTACCTCAGCAGCCGCTACGCCGCAGAACTCGGCCTGCCCCTGCAGCGGGTGCAACACCACCATGCCCACGCCGTCGCCGTCATGGCCGAGCACCGCCTGCAGGGACCGGTGCTTGCTGCCATCTTCGACGGGACCGGCCTCGGCGACGACGGCAGCCTGTGGGGGGGCGAGGTCTTCCTCGCCGAGCTCACCTCCTTCCGCCGCCTCGCCCATCTCAGCCAGCTGCGCCTGCCAGGAGGTGATGCAGCCGCCGTAGAGCCATGGCGCATGGCACTCGCCGCCCTCCATCGCACCTATGGCGCCGAAGGCGCCCTGCGCCGCCTGCCAGCCTCGCTGCGATCCCTCGAGCGAGACAGCGTCGACACCGTCATCGCCATGCTCGAGCGCGACTTCAACTGCCCCGCCACCTCCAGCTGCGGCCGCCTCTTCGACGCCATCGCCGCCCTCCTCGGGGTACGCACCAGGATGAGCTACGAAGGGCAGGCCGCCATGGAACTCGAAGCCTTGGCCAAGCGCGCCCGCCCCATAGACTGGCGTAAAGATTTTTTGCCCAATTCGCCCAGCAGGTTACCTCCCTTTCTCGAGGAACTCGACGGAAAATGGGAGATAAGTTGCCGGCAATTTGTTACAATGACCCTTGACGCCCTTGACAAGGGAGAGCCCCCGCCACAGATTGCCTGGAAATTTCACCGGCAACTGACAGCCACTCTCGCCCACTTGCTGCACATCCTCGCCGAGGACACCGGCATCACGCAGATCGTGCTCACCGGGGGATGCATGCAGAACTCCATCCTGCTCGAAGGCCTTCTTCTCGCTCTCCCCACTCCCGAGCTTCAGGTTTTTACCGGAAACCGTCTGCCAGTCAACGACGGCGGCGTTTCCATCGGACAGACAATCATTGGAGGTTTACGACATGTGTCTCGCCATCCCCATGCGGGTCACCAGCGTCCAGGGTGACCCGGACGACTTCACCGGCAATCAGATCGCCACTGTCGATGCCGACGGCATCAGCCGCGAGGTACGCCTCGATATCGTCGACCACTGGCCGAAGGTCGGCGACTACGTCATCATTCACGCCGGCTTCGCCATCCACTCGCTGGTGGAGGAGGAGGCGCTCAAGAACATCGCCCTGCTGCGCGAGCTCGCTGAAAATACCCCGAACGAACTGCTCACCTGAGAAGGCCGACCGATGAAACATCTCGACGAATACCGCGATTCGGCTCTCGCCATGCCACTGGTGGAGGAGCTGCGACGGTCGGTCACCAGGCCGCTGCGCGTCATGGAAGTGTGCGGCTCCCACACCATGGCCATCTTCCGTAATGGCATCCGCACCATCCTTCCCCCCGGCATGGAACTGGTGTCCGGCCCCGGCTGCCCGGTATGCGTCACCTCGGCGGCCCATATGGACGCCTTCATCGCCATGGCCGACCGCCCTGGCGTGCGGGTGACCATCTTCGGTGACCTCTTCCGCGTCCCCGGCAGCAATGGTTCCCTGGCCGAGGCAAGCTCACGCGGGGCGAAAGTCGATATCGTCTACTCCCCCATGGACGCCCTCGACCTCGCCGCCGCCAACCCCGCCGAGCTGGTGGTCTTTCTCGGCGTCGGCTTCGAAACCACCACCCCCGGCATCGCCGCCACCATTCTCGCCGCCAAGAACCGCAACCTCAAGAACTTCACCGTCTTTTCGACGCAGAAGACCATGCCGGCGCCGATGCGCGCCCTGCTTGGCGACCCCGCGCTGCGCATCGACGGCCTGCTCTGCCCCGGCCACGTCTCCTCGATCATCGGCGCCTCAGCCTGGGAACCCCTGGCTCGCGACTACCGCCTGGCCTGCGTCGTCGGCGGCTTCGAGACCGCCGACCTCCTCAAGAGTCTGATCCTCCTCGCGCGCCAGGTGGCCAGCGGCGACATCAAGGTGGAAAACGTCTACCCCAGGGCGGTGTCCTGGGAGGCCAATCAACGCGCCCAGCGGGTGGTGGACGAGGTCTTCGAGCCCTGCGACATGGACTGGCGCGGACTCGGACCCATCCCCGCCAGCGGCCTGAAAATCCGCGAGGCCTATGGCGACTTCGACGCCGAGAGGCGCCTCGAGGTGGTCCTTCCCGAGTCGCGCGAGCCCAAGGCCTGCCTGTGCGGCAGCATTCTCAAGGGGGTCAGCACTCCCCCACAATGTCCCCTCTTCGCCACCCGCTGCACCCCGGCGACGCCCATCGGCCCATGCATGGTCTCCAGCGAGGGCACCTGCGCCGCCTACCATAAATACGGCCGGGACGAGTAGGGTCGCAGCCGCAACAGCCATTACCGGGAGAAGTCACCATCATGTCCGAGCCCACCATCCTTCTCGACCACGGCAGCGGCGGCCTGGCCAGCCAGCAGCTCATCGGCGAGCTCTTTCTCAAGCATCTCGATAACCCGGTGCTGCGCACCCTCGAGGACAGCGCCGTCCTCCCCGCCCAGACCGGCCGCCTCGCCTTTACCACCGACAGCTACGTCGTCGACCCGATCTTCTTCCCCGGCGGCGACATCGGCCTGCTGGCGGTACACGGCACCATCAACGATCTGGCCATGCGTGGCGCCGTCCCCCACTGTCTGAGCCTCGGCCTCATCCTCGAAGAGGGCTTCGCCATCGCCGACCTGGAGCGCATCATCGTCTCCATCGCCGGCGCCTGCCGCGAGGCGCAGGTCCCGGTGGTCACCGGCGACACCAAGGTGGTCCCCAAAGGAAAGGGCGACAAGATCTTCATCAACACCTCGGGCATCGGCTTTATTCCCGAAGGTGTCGATATCTCTTCGAAGATGGCCCGCGAGGGCGATGCCGTCATCATCTCCGGCACCATCGGCGACCACGGCATCACCATCATGACCCAGCGCGCCGGCATCGCCGTACGCGGCGACCTGCGCAGCGACACCATGGCCCTGCACCGTCTCACCGCGCGGCTGCTCGCCGAATTGCCCGGGGCGGTGCATACCCTGCGCGATCCGACCCGCGGCGGTGTCGCCACCACCCTCAACGAGATTGCCGCCAACGCCGAACTGGCCATCACCCTGCAGGACGCCGCCCTGCCGATCCGCCCCCAGGTCCGGGCGGCCTGCGAGCTCCTCGGCCTCGAACCGCTCTACCTCGCCAACGAAGGCAAGTGCCTGGTGATCGTCTCCGGCGACAAGGCAGAGGAGGCCCTGCAGCTGATGCGCTCGCTGCCCGAAGGCAAGGAGGCGGCCATCATCGGCAGCCTTGGCCCCGGCAAGGCCGGCCGCGTCTCGATCACCACCCCCATCGGCGGCGCACGCGTCGTCAGCCCCCTGCACGGCATGCCGCTGCCGCGCATCTGTTAACGTCTACCTCGAGGGCACGATGAGCACCAACAGGAAAAAAATTGGCATTGCCGGCATCGGCAACTATATCGTCGGCGACGAAGGCTTCGGCGTCCATGTCGTCCACTACCTGCAGGAGCGCTATATTTTCCCGGAAGAAGTCGATATCCAGGACATCGGCACCGCCGGCATCTACATGGCGCCTTTCCTCGAGGAATGCGACCCGGTGCTGGTGGTTGACGTCGTCGATATCGAGGGCGAGCCGGGCTCCTTCCACTTTTTCGACATCAAGGATGTCAGGGCCGGCACCTTCCAGACACGGATGTCGCCGCACCAGCTCGGCCTGCTGGAGATCCTCGAGGTGTGCAAGCTGCGTGGCGAGGCACCGACCCAGGTGGAATTCTACACCGTCATCCCCAAGGAACTGGGCGATTCCATCGAGCTCTCCGCCGAGGTGGCGGCACGCAAGGTGGAGGTGGCGGAGATGATTGTCGCCCGCCTTACCGCCCTTGGCGTGACGGTGACCGAGAAGGCTGCGGCCGGGGTGGTCTGATCATGCACGAGATTTCCCTGGTACAGAACCTGGTGCAGCAGCTCAAGGAGCTGGCCGAGGCAAACAAGGCGACCAAGATCCTCTCGGTCACCATGGAAATCGGCCCGCTGTGCGGGGTGGTGGTCGACTCCTTTCGCTTCGGCTTCGAGATCATCTCCGCCGAGGAGGAGTTCCTGCGCGGCGCCCGCCTCGAGGTTGAAATTCCCACCGTGGAGTACACCTGCAGCGACTGCGGCAAGGTGCTGCACAGCAGCGAGGCACGCCCCGAGTGCTGCCCCGCCTGCGGCGAGATAACACTTTTTGCGCGCGGCGGCGACGACCTCATTCTGCGCCGCGTGGAACTGGAATAACCTTTACCCTCAGCGGCCAGCCTCTACGGTCAAGCCGTATTCTCTTCTGCAACGAGGTTACCCTATGTGCGATACCTGCGGCTGCCCCAGCCCCTCCGACCACGACCACGACCACCATCATGACCATGATCACGGCCATGCCCACGATCATCACCATCACGCCCCCCAGGGGAGGACGGTCGACGTCCACGCCAGTCTCTTCGCCGCCAACGACGCCCTGGCCAGGGCCAACCGCGAGCACTTCGATGAGATCGGCGCGGTGGCACTGAACCTCATCAGTAGCCCCGGCTCTGGCAAGACCACCCTGCTCGAGCATACTATCGACGCCCTCAAGGGGGAGATCGCTATCGGCGTCATTGAGGGCGATATCGAGACCGAGCGCGACGCCGAGCGCATCCGTGCCAAGGGAGTGCCGGTCATCCAGCTGACCACCGGTGGCGCCTGCCACCTCGACGCCGCCATGACCCACAAGGGCTTTCACCGCCTGCAGAAAGAGCCGGGCGGCGACCGCATCGACTTGCTCTTCATCGAAAACGTCGGCAACCTGGTCTGCCCGTCGACCTTCGATCTCGGCGAGCATGAGCGGGTGGTTTTCGTCTCGGTGCCGGAAGGTCCCGACAAACCCGCCAAGTACCCCAAGGCCTTCACCGGCTCGCAGACCTTCGTCATCACCAAGTGCGATCTGCTGCCCTATTTCGACTTCCCGGTGCCCGAGGCCATGGGCGACGCCCTGCGCCTCAACCCGGCCCTGCGCACCATGACCCTCTCGGCCAAGAGCGGTGAGGGCATGGAAGCCTGGCTCGACTACCTGCGGCAGCTGGTGGCGGCGAAAAAAGGCCGGGCGAAACAGTAAGCTCCATCCCGCCGGGGGCGTGCAGCCAGCCACATTGTGCAACAGGCGGGCTAAACGTCTCCCCCGGACGGTCTTCGCAGCGCTCGGGGGAGAGCACTTGTGCGGCTCTGACTGCCACGGGGGATCAGCCTGCGACGGCCGCTCGCGTTCCCTGGGGTGTTGTATCCCGCTTTGGTCCCTACTGGCGCACCACGGCCACCCAGCCGGCTGGCTGAGCCCTCGCCGCCCAGCCGCCGCCTGACTACGCCTCCGTTCTGCCCGCTCAGCCTTCCTCTCCTTCCCCTTCCGCCGCCGCCTGGATGGCGGTTATGGCCACGGTATTGACGATATCGGGCACCAGACAGCCACGGCTGAGGTCGTTCACCGGCTTGCGCAGGCCCTGGAGGATCGGCCCAACCGCCACCGCCCCCGCCGAGCGCTGCACCGCCTTGTAGGTGTTGTTGCCGGTATTGAGATCGGGGAAGATGAACACCGTCGCCCGTCCGGCCACCTTGCTCTCCGGCATCTTCGTCTTGGCGACCTCCATGTCTACCGCTGCGTCGTACTGGATCGGCCCTTCGATCTCCAGGCCGGGGTAGAGGGTCTCCGCCCTGCTGCGCGCTATCTCGGTGGCACGGCGCACCTTCTCCACCTGCTCCCCCTTGCCGGAGCTGCCTGAAGAGTAGGAGAGCATTGCCACCAGCGGGTTGACGCCGAAGAGCGCGGCGGTCTTGGCGCTGGATATGGCAATCTCCGCCAGCTGCTCGGCGGTGGGGTCGGGGTTGACGGCGCAGTCGCCGTAGGCAAGTACACGGTCGGCAAGGCACATCAGCATGACGCTGGAGACGATGGTGCACTC
The DNA here is from genome assembly GCA_937915545.1 of uncultured Desulfobacterales bacterium. Taxonomy (GTDB): domain Bacteria; phylum Desulfobacterota; class Desulfobulbia; order Desulfobulbales; family Desulfocapsaceae; genus Desulforhopalus_A. The sequence continues at coordinate 92,103 of CALGIJ010000019.1, read as the reverse complement.
AGGGTTGGTCTTGATGAACTGGAAGGCCGGGCGGATGGTGTCGGCGGTGGAGTGCTGCGCCCCGGAGACCATGCCGTGGGCATGGCCCTTATAGATCATCATCGTGCCGAAGAAGTTGAGATCGGCCATGATATCCCTGGCCCGCTCCAGGGTCATGCCCTTGTCCTGGCGCAGCCGAAAATAGGTTTCGGCATAATCGTCGAACTGCGGCGCCGTCCTCGGGTCGAGGATGGCCACCTTTTCGAGGTGCAGACCGAGCAGGCGGATGCGGTCGGCGATGCGATCCTCGCGGCCGAGCAGCGTGATGTCGACCACCTCGCGGCGCAGGAGGATCTCGGCCGCCTTGAGGATGCGGTCGGTCTCTCCCTCGGGGAGGACGATATGGCGCTTTTTCGCCTTGGCGCGCTGCAGGAGGCGCGACTCGAACATCTTCGGGGTGACGATGGTCGTTCTCGTCTTGATGATCTTGTCGCCCAGTTCCTCGATATCGACGTGTTTTTCGAAGGTCACCTGGGCCTGGGCGATCTTGCGGGCGTTGTCCGGTGTGATGTAGGCGTGCATGTTGTCGACGCGTACCGCCGCCTGGAAGGTGTTCTCGTGTACGGCGATAATCGGCACGGTGTCGGGAAACCCTTCGATGACCCGTTGCACCGAGGCCTCCGGCACCAGGCCGCCGGTGAGCATCAGCCCGGAGATCTTCGGCATGGTCTTCGACTGTACCGCGGCGAGGCAGGCGAGAATGACGTCGGAGCGGTCGCCGGGGGTGATCACCAGCGCCCCGTATTCGATGCGGTCGAGGAGATTGCGCAGCTGCATGGCGGCGATGGTGAAGCCGCGGACATGACGGGTGAGGTGTTTCTCGCCGTAGAGGATCTCGGCATTGAGCAGCCGCGCCACCTCACCCACCGAGGGTTTGCCGAGGTTGTCGGTGTTGGGGATGATATAGGTGAGCTTTCTGGTGGAGATGTCCTCGGTGACCAGCTGCGCCGTCAGGGCGCTGACCGACTCGGGGTGGACGCGGTTGACGATGGTGGCGATGAGATCGCAGCCGCGGTCTTCGAGGGACTCGTGGTAGACCTTGATGGTGCGGATGAGCGAGTCGATGGGCTTCATCTTCGCCCCGGCGACGAGGATGATCGGGCTGCCGATGTTGTTGCTGATGGACACGTTGAGGTCGAAGTCGAAGGAGCGCGAGGCGCCGGCAAGCTCGATTCCCTCGCAAAGAACGAAATCAGCCTTGTCGGCCAGATGGCTGTACTTGTTGAGGATTTCTTCGTGCAACTCGGCGGTCTTGCCCATGGCGACCAGCTGGTTCATCTCCGCCAGGGTAAAGGCATACATCTCCTCGTAGCTGGTGGGCAGGTGATAATGGCTCTTGATGAGATTGATGGTGTTGTCGCGTTCGCCGGCACGGTGATCGACATCGATGATCGGCCGGAAGAAGAGCACGTTCTTGACGTTGCGCGTCAGAAGCTCCATCAGGCCAAGAAGAATGGCGGACTTGCCGCTGCGCGGCTCGGTGCCGACGACGTAGAGATTTTTCGACATGGGGGTTCGTTTTCCGTTGAATTGAGAGGGCAGATCCCGCGCCGGGTGGCAACGCGCGGGCAAGATGGGTCAGTACAGGGGAATGACGATGAAGGAACGGGGGAACCGCAGGACGGTGCGACCAGCCAGGCAGCATCGCTCGGGCGGCGCCCCTCGGGTGGCATCGCCTTCAGTGTACAGGATTTTCCCAGCCTTTTCCAGAGCTGCCGCCAAGGCAGGCTCTTTTCCCCCTCGGGTGACGAAAACAGGGCAAGAGGGAGGCGTTAGAGCAGGCAAGAGGGGGAGGCCACCAGGGATGGTAGCGAAGAGAAGCGACGGGGCAGCGGCGACCATGTTGTCTATACAACTCGTCGGTTGAAGGCGATTTGCTTTGCGCTCAGCCCCATTTGTCTATACAATCACAAAAAGCGAGTCTGCCGCCCCGGTAACAGCCAGAGCGGCAGACGACAACAACCTTCAGCGGCGGGAGCGCACCATGGAGACCATTATCATCGACCCGGGCAAAATGACCCTGGCCCAACTGCGCCTGGCGGCGGAAAAGCCAGTCACGGTGGCGCTTGCCCCCGACTGCCACGACAAGATTCTCCGCTCGGTAGCGACGGTGCGGGGCCTGATTAACCAGGGTCGGGTGATCTACGGCATCAACACCGGTTTCGGCCTGCTCGCCAAGACCCTCATTCCCACGGCCGAGCTCGAACACCTGCAACGCTCCATCGTCCTCTCCCACGCCGCCGGCATCGGCACCCTGATGGACGAGGCCACGGTGCGCTTGATGATGATCCTCAAGATCAACAGCCTCGCCAGGGGCTATTCCGGGATCCGTCTCGAAGTCATCGAGGCGCTCATGCGCCTTGTCAATGCCGGCGTCTACCCCTGCGTGCCGCGCAAGGGCTCGGTGGGCGCCTCCGGCGACCTGGCCCCGCTCGCCCATATGAGCACGGTACTCCTCGGCGAGGGCCAGGCTCTCTACCAGGGGCGCAGGATCTCTGGCCGCGAAGGCCTGGAAATAGCCGGCCTCGCCCCCGTCACCCTTGGCCCCAAGGAAGGCCTGGCCCTGCTCAACGGCACCCAGGCCTCCACGGCCTTCGCCCTGGAGGGCCTCTTCGCCGCCGAGCGACTCTTTGCCGCAGCGATTGTCTGCGGCAGCCTCGCCGTTGAGGCCGCCCTCGGCAGTCGCCGCCCTTTCGACCCGCTGATCCACGAGGTGCGCGGCCACCAGGAGCAGATCGACACCGCCGCGGCCTATCGCCGGCTTCTCGACCACAGCGAGATAGAGATCTCGCACCGCAACTGCGAGGCGGTCCAGGACCCCTACTCATTGCGCTGCCAGCCGCAGGTGATGGGCGCCTGCCTGGCGCAGATCCGCAATGCCGCGCGCGCCATCGCCACCGAGGCCAACGCCGTCTCCGACAACCCACTGGTTTTCGCCGCCGAGAACGACATTCTCTCCGGCGGCAACTTCCACGCCGAACCGGTGGCTATGGCCGCCGACAACCTCGCCCTCGCCCTGGCGGAGATCGGCGCCCTCGCCGAGCGGCGCATCGCCCTGCTCATCGACACCCATATGTCCAAGCTGCCGCCGTTCCTCGTCGAGAAGGGCGGCCTCAACTCCGGCTTCATGATCGCCCAGGTCACCGCCGCGGCACTGGCCAGCGAGAACAAGTCCCTGGCCCACCCGGCCTCGGTGGACAGCCTGCCGACCTCGGCCAACCAGGAGGATCACGTCTCCATGGCCACCTTCGCCGCCCGCAGGCTCCGTGAGATGGCTGACAACACCGCCGGAGTGCTGGCCATCGAGCTCCTCGCCGCCTGCCAGGGGCTCGACTTCCGCGCCCCGCTCAAGTCCTCGCCCCTGCTGGAAGAGGCTAAGGCCATGGTCCGCGCCAGAATTCCCTTCTACGACCAGGACCGCTACTTTGCCCCGGACATCGAGCAGGCGCGGCTGCTCATCGAAACCGGCGCCTTCGACACCCTCCTCTCCCCGGAACTTCTGCCCAGCTTCAGCGGCGGACCCCCGACGGCACCCGCAGCGTAGAGGCTGCCCCAGGGAACCGGCTCAGGGCCGCCCGATCAGGGTCGGCTGCTCGATATGGCGGAAGGTATAGCGGGCGAGGAGGTAGCTTAGGCCAAGGGTGGTGAGAAAGAGGGGCAGGTTGCGCAGCTTGCCGCCGAAGTAGGACATGGTGACCATATCCACCAGGCCCTTGACCACCGGGTGGACAAGGTAGAGGCTCAACCCGACCCTGCCCAGCTCGCGCAGTGCGGCGAGGGTGAGGAAGCGGTGCACCAGGCTGGTCTTCGCCACTACTGTAGCCGCGACCAGGAGCCCGGCAAGCATCCCGTAGAGGCCGAAATATTTCTGGCTGTAGACCGCCCTGACACCCAGCAGATTGCCGGTGGAGAGGAGCAGAAAGAGGAGCAGAATGAGCACCACGAGGACAGCGGCAACGCGGCCGGCCATTCTTTGCCGATCCCCGTGGGCGAGAAGTGGCGCCAGGCGGGCCTGGGCGAAGGAAAACCATACCCCGGCGAGAAAGACCCCGAAAAACAGTGGCAGACGCACGTGGTCCATGCCCAGCAGCCAGAAGACGCCGATATCGACATAGCGGTTCCAGAGAAAGATGACCGCCAGCAGTGCCGCCAGGGTGGCCAGCGTCGAGCGGGCCAGCGGCAAGAGCAGCAGCACCGCAACCGGCCAGAGGAGGTAGAAGAGGACCTCCTGCGGCAGGGCCCAGAGATGTCCGTCGCCCTGCAGAAAGACCCCATGGGCAAGCGCCAGATTGATGCGGCCGGGAACGGCATAGACCACGAAAATATAGGCGTAATACATCGGCAGGATGCGCACGAAACGCCGCCGCAGGTAGCCGGCCATGTATGACGGCGAGAGCACCAGCCCCGGCCTGTCGATGAAGGGGCGCGCGAGGAGAAAGCCGCTCAGGGCGAAAAAGATCCACACCCCGCTGGCGCCGACGCCGCGAAACCAGCCCCAGGTATGATCGGCGATGACCATCATCGCCGCCAACCCGCGCAGACCGTCGAGGGCGTCGAAGCGCTCGCCGGCGGCGGCAGAAAGCGGCGCCGCCAGGCCGTCGCTCTTCTCTGACCGCAGCCACTGCCGGAGCAGGACAAACGCCAGCAGCGCGAAGCCAAGGGAGATGAGGCAGGCCGGCACATACATTTTCCTATAGAGCCGTGCCGTCGAGAAAAGGTAGGGGTCGTTACCGCGGGAGAAAACCTCCAGGTGATCGCCACGCGCCGTCAAAACAGCATCGGGGCTGGCAGCGAAGCGCTCAACGAGATCCTCTGGGCCAAAGTCGAGCGGCGGGTGGAAGTAACTTGAAACTCGCACGGTGTAGATCTTCGTTTTCCCCGGTTGCCCCCCGGTATCGAGGCGCAGGTAACCGGCGAAACTTCCGGTGAGCAGGACCTTGACTTTTCCCCGCTGTGTGGGGATGGTCTGCGCTGTGGTGGCGGCGGTCTCGCGGAAGTCGCGGGAGAGGGAATGGTAGACGCGCAGCTGGTCGGGGTGATCGATCTCCATGTCGATCTCCACCGCCTGCACGCCCGGCAGAAGCTTGACCAGAAAATACGCGAGAAAACAAAAAACAGCCGCAGCCGCGCCCCAGGGGAGGAGCCGTATCGTCAGTCCCTTCATATGCCGTAGGGGAGAAACGCCCCCCGGGAAGAAATGTTGCATTCCATAGCGACGGTATGATACAACCGCCCCGGTCGCTTCACGCAGCCAGCATAACGGGCAGTGCAGGCATATCCTGCCCCGCCCGAAAACCCTTCATCTTCGACCACCACCGTCCGTCTCCATCCATGGCTATGAAACCACTCATCGGCATCACCACCTATTTCGTCACCGACCGTGAGCTCACCGAGCGCAGGGTGCGCGGCACCGCCGGCCAGGATATGGTGATGTCCAACCTCGATTACTCGCGCAGCATCGACCAGGCCGGAGGTCTTCCGGTAGCACTGCCGGTGCTCGACAGCCCCGGCGCGGCGGCTGGCCTGGTGCAGCACCTCGATGGCCTGCTGCTCGCCGGGGGTGAGGACCTCGCCCCTAACCTCTTCCAGCAGATGCCGCAGCCCGGCCTCGGCCCGGTCATCGAACGCCGCGACCGCTTCGAGTGGGCGCTGCTTTCCGCCGCGCTGGCCAAGGGCATCCCGGTCTTCGGCATCTGCCGCGGCTTCCAGCTGCTCAATGTCTATTTCGGCGGCAGCCTCTACCAGGACCTGGCGACCTACTTCGGCCGCGAAGTCCCCCACCAGAGCGCCCACCTCGGCCGCGAGGCCTTGGTGCACGAGGTCGATCTCCTCGAAGGCACCCTGCTGCGCCGCTGCTATGACGAAGAGCGCATCGCGGTCAACAGCCTCCACCACCAGGGCATCGACCGCCTCGCCAGCGACCTCATCGCGGCGGCACGCAGCGTCGACGGCCTGGTGGAAGGCTTCCAGCATAAAAGCGCCAGCAACGTCTTCGGCGTGCAGTGGCACCCCGAGATGATGACCGAGCGCCACCTTGTGCAGCGCAGGATCTTTCACTGCTTCGTTGAACTCGCTCAGGCAGGCAGGTAGCCCGCCTCCACCGTCTTGATGATGTGGAAAACCGCCTCGTTAACCGGGGTGGCGAGCCCATGCCTCTCGCCCATGGCCACCACATCGCCGGCGAAGACCTCCACCTCGGTCTTACGCCCGGCCTCGACATCCTGAAGCATCGAGGTCTTGCCCTCGGGGCTCAAGGTGGCCAGTACCGCCAGCCACTCCTCGAGGTCGCGGGGGCCAAGATCGACGCCTTCCCGGGCGGCAAGAAGAATGACCTCACCCATGAGCATCTTCATCAGCGCCAGGGCGTTTTCCCGTGTCTGAAAGACCCCGTACGGGGCGCGCAGCACCGCCGAAGCCTGGTTGACGCCGACGTTGATCATAAACTTCCACCACATCACGCGACGGATATCGGCGGCCGACTCACAGGGAATGGCCGCCCTGCCGAGGGCCTCCGCCAGGCGCTGCAAGCAGTCCGCATCGGCCCCCTGTGCCCTGGGACCGAAGATGATGCGCCCCGGCCGGGCATAGGAGAAGGCGCCCCCCTCGCGCACCGCATCGATGCCCACTGCGATGGCGTCGACCAGACAGGCCTCGCCACAGAGCGGGGCAAGGATGCGCTCGCTGCGCAGGCCGTTCATCACCGAGACGACGATGGTCCCCTGGCCAACCAGGGGTGCGATCTCGGCAAGCGCCGCCTCGAGGTGATGGTGCTTGAGCGCCACCAGCACCAGATCGGCCGGGCCGGTCACCTCCTGCGGACGCCGCACCGGCACCGCATAGCTCTTGCCGTTGACGATCAGCTGCTCTTCACTGAGCCGCTGGTAGCGCTCGCCGGAGGCGAGAAAAAAGGGGGAAAACCCCTCGGCGACGGCAAACATCGAGGCATAGGCCGCCCCCATGGCCCCGGCGCCGACAATGGCCACACTCTCCACTCTCTGTCCGTTCATCATTCCCCTGCTGTCGTTGGCGACGGCGCCGCCGCCGCTGAAAAAGTCATGCGGATATCCACCTCGTCGGAGCTCCTCTTGATACTGCAATTCGGATAAAACTTCCTGCACAGATTGATCATCGGCGAATTTTCCGGGAGGATGGTGGCGAGGAATCCGGAAAAGCCATTGATCCGCGCCACCTTCTCCAACTCCTGCAGCAGGTAGGCGGCAATGCCCTGGCCCTGAAAATCGTCGCGCACCACGAAGGCCACCTCGGCCCAGGAGTCGTCAAGCCTGGCGTAGGTGCCGATGCCGACGATCTCCTTGTTGCCGCGGAACTTCACCGTGCCGATGAGCGAGATATTCTGCCGGTAGTCGATCTTCGCCCAGTGCTCCTGGGCCATCTTGCGCGAGAAGATGGTCACCGAGTGGAAGAAGCGCAGGAAGATGGTCTTTTCCTTGAGCGAGTAGAAAAAGTTGCGGTAGGCGATCTCGTCCGAGGGCAAGAGCGGCCGCACCGACATGGTCTTGCCGTTTTTCAGGGTGGTGCTGCTCTTGTACTGCTCTATGAAGAGCAGGTCGATAGCCGGCGGCGGCAGCTGGTCCTGGAAGATGTAATGGCTGCGCTTGGCCTCCTCGACCAGCCCGGCACGGAAATCGGGGTGGGCGATCTGGCAAAGCTCGATGACCCGCTGGCTGACGCTCTTGCCCTTGAGCTGGGCGATGCCGAATTCGGTGACGACGAAGTTGACGTCGGCGCGCAGGGTCGCCACCCCGGCCCCGGAGGAAAAGGTCGGCACGATGCGCGATACCTTGCCGCCGGAGGCGGTGGAGGGCAGGGCGATGATGGAGATGCCGCCCTTGGAGAGGGTGGCGCCGCGGATGAAGTTGGCCTGGTCGCCGGTGCCGGAAAAAAACTGCCGCCCCACCGAGTCGGAGCACACCTGGCCGGTGAGGTCGACCTCGAGGGCGGAGCTGATGGAGATGAAGTTGTCGTTGCGGCCGATGATGCTCGGCGTGTTGACCCAGTCGGCGGTGCCGAAGTAGAAGGCGATGTTGTTGTCGATGTAGTCGAAAACCTTGCGTGTCCCCATGCAGAAGGTGGCCACCGCCCGGTCGGTCATGAAGTTCTTGCGTTTGTTGTTGATCACCCCGGCCTCGATAAGCGGGATGAAGTCGTCGGCAATCATGTGGGTGTGGATGCCGAGGTCGTTCTTGTCGCCGAAGTATTTGAGCAGGGCGTAGGGCATGTGCCCGTAGCCGACCTGCAGGGTGCTGCCGTCGTCCACCAGCTCCTTGACGTACTGGGCGATGCGGCTGGCGGTGTTCTCGTCGACGGCATCGCGGTCCATGCAGATGAGCTCTTCCTCGAAGGGGACGAGATAGTCGATGTCGTCGACATGAAGGAAGCCATCGCCATGGGTGCGCGGCATGCGCGGGTTGATCTGGGCGATCACCGTCCTGGCGCTCTTCACCGCTTCCAGGGTGACGTCTACCGAGACGCCGAGGCTGGCAATGCCGAAACGGTCGGGAGGGCTGATCTGAATGAGCACGGTGTCGAGGACGATCTGCTTGTCGCGGAAGAGCTGCGGCAGCTGCGAGAGGTAGGTGGGGATATAGTCGACCCGCCCCTCGTAGGCGGCCTGCTGCATCTTGATGGAAACGAAAAACAGCTTGACCGAAAAACGCTGCAGGAAGTCCTCGTCGTCGAGATACTCGGCGAGGGTATGAGCGAGCATCTGAAAAATCATGATGTCGTTGAGCCTGTCGTTCTCCGCCAGGGTATGGATGAGATGCTGCGGCTCGCCGCAGCCGGAACCGATGAAGATGCGGCTGCCGTTCTTGATGGTGGCGATGGCCTCCGCGGCGGTGACCTCCCTGCCCTTCGATCCGTGCCTTGCTGCCATATCTCCCCCTCCCTGTCTCGTACCCTCTCGCTTTGTCGTGCTTTCCCCGCTTCTGTCAGCTATGCCCATTTTTTATTCACCCTGCAAGAACAATTCCCCCGCAGGCCTGGTGATGACTGCCGAGGGGTTGGCGGTGGCACAATAGAGCGGTGGCCAATGGGACGAAGCCAGGCGGTGGCAAGCTCTGCCGACAACAAGGGATGGCAGCTGCCTTGCCGAAAATGCCGCCGTGGTCTATTCTCGCCCGAGTACCCGGCGAAACCTCGCCACTGCTTACAAACCGCCGCTGGCTGATTCCATTGACAATGGTGGCCGCCACAGCCGGCCCGCCGGGGAGAATTGACTTCGGCATGCGCTCCACCTGGGGCGAACGACAAGGACATAACCATGAACGACAGCCCCGCACCTGCCGCCTCTTTCGATGCCCGGGCCTACCTGCGACGCCTTGGCCTGAAGAACCCGCCCCGTCCGGACTTCGCTGGACTGCAGACTCTCTTCCACGCCCAACTGAGGGCCATCCCCTTCGAGAATTTCGATGTCCTCCTCGGCCGCCCCATCTGCCTCGACAAGGAAGCGATCTTCGCCAAGCTCGTACACCGCCGCCGTGGTGGCTACTGCTTTGAACTCAACGGCCTGTTCCTCCATGCCCTGCACGCTTTCGGTTTTGCCGCCCGGCCGTTGCTCGCCCGGGTATGCCGCGACGGTCTTCTCCTCGGCCGGGGGCACCAGGTTTCCCTGGTCACCCTCGGCGGCAGGCGCTGGCTGCTTGATGTCGGCTTCGGCGGGCCCCACCTTCCCGGACCGATGCCGCTGACCCTGCACCGCCCGCTCGACGGAACCCATGAGCGCTTTCGTCTCACCGCCGCCCCACCCTACGGCATCATGCTGCAACAGGAGAAGGCGGAGGCCTGGAGCGACCTCTACTGCTTCGATTTATGCCATGTCTGCGAGGGGGATATCGCTTACGCCAACCACTACACCTCCACTCACCCCGCCTCGTTCTTTACCACTCATCGCGTCGCCGCCGTCGCCACAGCGCATGGCAAGATCACCCTGCTCGACACAGCCTTGCGGCACATTACCGGGGAAGGCGAACAACTCGTCGAGGTCGCCGAGGGTGAGGACTACCTTGCAACCCTGCACCGCTTCTTTGCCATCGACCTGGGCGAGGACGGCCACCGCCTGCCGGCCATGGCCGCCACAGTCAGGAGGCCGTAAAGGCGGTCGACCCGGCACCGGCCATGGTCAAACGACCTTGTCAGCGGCGGCAAAAATGAGTATTCTCTTGGCAAACAGGGAAATTCGAACACTTACCCCATCATTAGCCCACAAGGAGCACGCCATGTACCAGAGCGCCACCTCAATTGCCACCAGTCAGGCACAGCAGCAAGCCTCGACCATCTTTCTCGCCAAAGTCTTCAACCTCATGACCCTGGGCCTGGCCCTGACCGGCATCGTCGCCTTCGTCACCGCCAACACCGGCCTGGCGGCGGCGATCATCGGCACCCCCCTGTTCATCGTCCTGATCCTCGCCGAAATCGGCCTGGTCTTCTATCTCTCAGCGAGGGTGGAGAAGCTCCGAGCCGCCACCGCCACAGGCCTGTTCATCGGCTACTCGGTGATGAACGGGCTCACCCTGTCGGTGATCTTCCTCGCCTATACCGGCGCCTCCATCGCCGCCACCTTCTTCATCGCCGCCGGCATGTTCGCCGCCATGGGAATCTACGGCCTGGTCACCAAGCGCGATCTCTCCGCCTTCGGCTCCTTCCTCTTCATGGGCCTGGTGGGGATCATCATCGCCTCGGTGGTCAATATCTTCCTGCAGAGCTCGAGCGTGCACTGGGCGATTTCCTTCCTGGGGGTGCTCATCTTCACCGGCCTCACCGCCTATGACGTGCAGAGAATCAAGCGTATTGGCGAGGAAGGCATCATGGCCCAGGGCGACGAAGCGGTGCGTAAGGGCAGCATCATGGGTGCCCTGACTCTCTACCTCGACTTCATCAACCTCTTTTTAATGCTGCTGCGCTTCTTCGGCGGAAGCCGCGACTAAGCCCCGGACGGAAAACACTACAACGACGACGCGCCGTCATGCCCGCAACGGGCATGACGGCGCGTTTTATTTTACAGCAGGGAAAGGACTCCTCAGCTCATGCCAAGGTGGCGTTCGAGTTCAATGATCTCCGCCAGCAGTCTGCTCCGCGTCCCTTCATCGAGTTTCTCCTCCTGCAGGCGGCGGCGCAGGGCGAGGAGCATCATCTCCTCGCGGTAGTCGCTGCAGGTCGGCCCCTGCCCCTGCCTGTCGAATGTTTCCATGGCTGATGACTCAGGCAAGGTGCAGAAGGCGCATCATGCCGCCATAGAGGAACCAGCAGGAAAAGCAGAGCAGGAAAACGGCGCAGCCGCCGATCAGCCGGCGGTAGAAGACATCGCCGAAGAAGCGTTTGCCTTTGGCGATGCCACCGGAGACAAGGCTGTACCAGAGGAGGTCGGCGAGGATATGACCGCAGAAAAATGTCACCACCCCGATGGCCCCGAACTTCATCGCGTGGGCGATATAGCCGAGACCGATGGTGGCCCACCACAGCAGCCAGTAGGGGTTGGCGGCGCTCAAGGCGATGCCGGTGAGCACCAGATTGCCCCGTCTGCCCGCATCGGCCGCTGCCTGGAGGGTGAGGCCCGGCACACCGCGTAGCATACCCACCGCCATCCACAGCAAGACCGAGCCGCCGAGCAGGGAGATGGCGACGAAAACATCGTCGCGCTGCAGCACCGGCGCCAGCCCGGCAAGCAGGGCGACCACCAGGGCCAGCTCGAGCAGGCCATGGCCGAAGATCATCGCCGGCCCGACGAGAAAGCCGCGGCGGGTGCTCTCGCTGATGGTCACGGTCAGCAGCGGCCCCGGCATCACCGCCCCGGAAAGGGCGAGGAGGAAAGAAGTGAAGAAGATGGCGCTCAGGGCGACAGTCATGGCGGGGCTCCTTGCGATGAGAACGGGTCTCACTATAGCGAATTGCCCAGTCCACTTCAATGAATAGATAAAAAGATGGCCTCTGCCGGCCACCACGCCTCTTGACCTCCTGACCGCGAGCAGATCATAATAGAAAGATTCGAGGCCAGAATGACCGCCAGGGAGAGGGGGAGCACAGTGGTTCATCCAGCCCATGAGGAGGAGAGAAAGAGCAGGTGGTGGGTGGACACTCGTCACATGTAGATCAAACTGACGATACACCACCATTCTCCTCCCATTGCCGACGATTTTGGCGCTGCTTACCTTTGCCACAAGGAGGGTGGATTTCCGGCATGGCGCCGCGGAGCCCAACCCTCGCAAGGCTGGAGGAGAAGCCCATGACGAGGATTGTAGCCGCAATTGCACTTCTGCTTATCGTCTTTGTCAGTCGCGGCCTGGCCGCGGTGGAGGCCATGGAGGCGGTCGGCCGAGGCGAGACGCGTTACCTGGGCATGATCAAGGTCTTCGATGCCACCCTCTATGTCGACCCGGCCGCTCGGCACCTGCCCGTGCTCCACCCCGCGGCCTCGCGCTGCCTGAAACTGACCTACGCCGTCGATGTGGACGCCGCCGACTTCGTCGCCGCCGCGGACACCGTGCTCAGCCGCCAGCATGATGAAAAAACGCTGGCCGCGGTTGCCGACGGCATCAGCACCCTGCACCGCAGCTACCGCGACGTCAAGGCTGGTGACAGCTACACCCTCTGCTACAGCGCCGGCGATGAGAAGACGCGCCTGGCCAAGAATGGCGCCGAGTTGGCGGCCATTCCCTCGGCAGAGTTCGCCGCGATCTATTTCGGTATCTGGCTGGGTGAAGAGGAGTCCATCGACGAAAGGCTGCAGCGCCGTCTCGTTGGCGAGGCGAAGCGGGCGACTGTTATCGCAGCGAACCCCGAGGTAGCACGATGAATGCCGCCCTCTATGTCGGCGAGGTGAAGCACCAGCGCTTCCAGCCACGAAGCCATGGCTTTCGCGCCAACTTCTTCATGTGGTTCTTCAACCTCGACCGCCTGCATGAGGTGGTAGATCTCTCCCCCTGGTTTGCCATTGGCCGCGGCAAGCGAGCCCTGCTGGTGATGCGCCGCGAGGACTATCTCGGCCACCCCGCGCAGTCCCTGGCCGAGGCGGTACGTTCGCGGATGGCCGAGATGACCGGCAGCAGGGTGGAAGGCGAAGTGTACGGCCTGCTCAACCTCAGCACCCTCGGGCTCTACTTCAGCCCGGTGAACTTCTACTACGGCTACGACAGCCAGGGCCACCCCAGCCACTTTCTCGCCGAGGTCTCCAATATCCCCTGGAACGAACGCCACCACTACGGCTTTCTGCTGTCCGGGCCTTCCTGTCAGCTGGAGCATGCCAAGGCCTTCCAGGTCTCCCCCTTCAATCACCTGCAGCAGAGCTACCGCTGGCAAATTGAAACACCTGGGGAGCGACTGGCGGTGACCATCGCCGTCGGCGACAGTCGCGGCGAGGTCTTCGAGGCCAACCTCAATCTTGCCAGGCGAAGCCTGGAAAGAAAAACACTGTTGCCCCTGCTGGCCACCAGGCCGGTGATGACCGCCTACATCGTCGGGGGCATCTATTACCAGGCGCTGAAGCTCTTTCTCAAGGGCGTTCCCTTTATTCCCTATCGCAAGGAGGCGACATGAGCGGTCTCTACGCCAACACCAACGATCTGGCTGCCAGCACCCCCCTGCCACTGGCAGGCAAAGAGAGCACACTCGTCGACCGGATGGCGCAGCGGGTTTTGCTGCAGCTGCTTGGGCGTCTGCGTTATGGCCGCCTCGTCCTCCATTATCAGGGGAAGACACGGGTTGTCGGCGTAGAGGGCGGCCTGTCTGCCGAGATCACCGTCCGCCATCCGCACTTCTTTCGGCGGGTGCTCTTCGGCGGCTCGGTCGGCGCCGGCGAGGCCTATGTGGACGGGCTCTGGGAGGCCGACGACCTCACCGCCTTGGTGCGGATCATGGTGCTCAACATGGAGCTGCTCGAGCGCATCGAAAAGCGGTTCGGGGCACTGTTCAACCTGGCCCGCCTCGCCGGCCACCTCGGCCGTGCCAATACCCGCAGCGGAGCCAAACGCAACATTCTCTCCCACTACGACCTCGGCAACGAGATGTACCGCCTCTTTCTCGACCCGACGATGATGTACTCGGCGGCCATCTACCCCGAGAAGACGAGCAGCCTGGAAGAGGCCTCGCTCAACAAGCTCAAGGTGATCTGCGACACGCTGCAGCTCAAGCGGGACGACCGCGTGGTGGAGATCGGCAGCGGCTGGGGCGGTTTCGCCATCTATGCCGCCGCCAACTACGGCTGCCACGTCACCACCACCACCATCTCCGAGGCCCAGCACGAAGAGGCGGCGCGGCGTATCGCCGCGGCCGGCCTCGGTGACCGCATCACCCTGCTGAAGAGCGACTACCGCGATCTCAGCGGCACCTTCGACAAGCTGGTCAGCGTCGAGATGATCGAGGCGGTGGGGAAACAGTATCTGCCGACCTTCTTCGAGACCTGCCGTTCCCTGCTGCGCCCCGAGGGGGTCATGCTCCTCCAGGCGATCACCATCCGCGACGACCGCTACCGCCAGTACGGCAACGCGGTGGACTTCATCCAGCGCCATATCTTCCCGGGCGGGCATGTGCCGTCCTTGACGGCGATCATGAACCTGCTGTCCGCCAAAACCGATTTCACCGTACGCGGCGTGTACGACTTCGGCGAGCACTACGCGCGCACCCTGGTCGACTGGCGCCGGCGCTTCCACCATGCCCTGGGCGAGCTGCGCCGCCTGGGATACGACGAACGTTTCCGCCGCTTGTGGGAGTTCTACCTGTGCTACTGCGAAGGCGGCTTCCGCGAACGCTACATCAGCGTCGTCCACCTCCTCGCCACCCGGAGCGGGCATCGCCCGGCCTGGCAGCCATGATGAACCCACTGGCCAATATCGCCATCAATCAGGCGATCTGGTTCCTCTGCGTGCTGTGGGGCAACGGCGGCGTACCCTACGCCCTGGCCCTGCTGCTGCTTGGCCTGCTGCTCTCCTCACGGCGGACCGCCGACCTGCAGATGATGCTTTTCCTGCTCGGGGTGGGGCTGTGCCTCGACGGGACCTTGCAGGTGCTCGGCTTCTTCACCTTCCGCGAGGCGCAGACGCCGATCCCCCTGTGGCTGGCGACGGTCTGGGCGGCCCTGGCGCTCTTGCCGCACCACAGCCTGCAGTGGATGAAGGGGCGGCCTCTGCTGGCCGCTCTCTTCGGCGGCATAGGCGGGCCGCTGGCCTACTGGGCCGGGGTGCGCCTCGGCGCCGCCTCCTTCACCCTGCCGCTGCTGCCCTCCCTGGCCATCCTTGCCGTCCTCTGGGCGGTGCTATGGCCGGCGGTGATGGCCGTGGCCAGGCGCCAGATCGGGAGAAAACCGCCCCAGCCCGACCCCTCTCAGCACAGATCCTCGGGGCGCCGCTCCGGCACCGGCACGTCCGGCAGCAAGCCCTCGTTCCACTCGCGCGACACGTACAGCTTGCAGTAGCAGGCACCAAACTCCCGCACATCCGGCTCGCGATAGCGACAGGGGCAGATGATGTCCCGATCGGCCCGGGCATCCTCCTTGGCCAGCCTGCAGGGGCAGCACATATAGCCGTAGCGTTCGCGATTCTTGAGCAGCGCCGCGAGCAGCTTCATGGTCAGGTCGTGGTCGCGGTTGAAATAGTAGCCCTTGGCCTCGTTGATGCCACGCAGGCGCTCGTGCAGTTCCTCGATGTTCATGGCCCGATTCCCAGCTCCCGAAGAATGAGGTCTTTGTTAAAGCCAATGATCGCCTTACCGTTGACGACGGTCACCGGAAAGGCCTTCCTGGGGTTGTGCGGCCGCATCTCCTCCATGAGGCGGCGACCTTCGTCGCCGGGGAGGAGATCGACCTCGATGGTGGTGAAGGAGATGCCGCAGGAGGTCAGCAGCCCGCGCAGGGCCTCGCACTGCGGACAGGTGGAGAGAACGTAGAGGGTGATGTCGTCACTGGCCATAACCTTTTTCCACTACATGCTGCCGGCAATGGTTGTTGCCCCCTCAGACCAGGCCGAGGAGATAGGAACGAAGGTTGGTGGCGGCGCCGGTGAGCCCCAGCTTCCTTCTGATCTGCTTGCGGTGGAAATCGATGGCGGCAACGGTGACCTGCAGCACCTCGGCGATCTCGGCGCTGCTCCGTCCCTCGCGGACCATGGTCGCCACCTTGATCTCCTGCGGGGTGAGGATGGAGTTGAGCCCGGCGAGACGGTTGAGGAAGGGGGAAGTGAGCTCGTTGAGCCGCTCCTCGACGATCTCCACCATGGTGCGCTCGCGCTTGCCGAGCCGTGCCTCCATCAGTTCCTGGACGTAGGGGAGGATGAGGGTGCGCACGTTGGCAAGCATGTTCTCCTCGAGCTGCACGCGGTCCTGCTGGCGGTGCTCGAGCAGCACCTTGAGGGCGATATTGCTCTCTTCGAGTTTCTCCGCCTGTTCGCGAATGCTCTGTTCCTTGACGGCCAGGTCGCGGTGCGCCCGCATCAGCGGGGTGATGTTCTCATGGGTCATCACCGCCCGCTTCAAGACAGGGTTGCGAAACCTCACCACGCGCAGGGCGAACCAGCGTTCTTCGGTGGGCGAATGGCAGGGGTAGTTGACGAAGAACTCCTCCAGTTCGCCGCGAAACACCCGGCGAATGCCGCTGGCGATCACCGCTGGTTCGTCAAAGGGACTGGTGCTGGCGCGATCGCAGGTCTCGAGGTAGTTGCGGCCAATGCACGACGGCTCGATGGCGATGCCGTTGGCGGAGCCGAATTCCCGCCAGGCCCGGTTGGTTTCAAGGATCAGCCCGGTCTCGTCGAGAATCGCCACATGGGCGGTGATCGAGTCGAGCGCCATCTTATAGAGGTCGTCCATGTTCGGCTCCCGGGCAAAAATGAGGGGCGTTATCAGGAGTACCTACCATTATTCTCCCCCCGGCGTCCGTCAAGGGGCATCGTCGCCAGACCGCCGCCCAGGCAAGGCCGCCGGGACCGCATCGTTGCAGAGTGCGGTCCCGTTCGGGTAAAAAAACCCGGTTGTCCTTGAACCTGCAAGGCTTTGAGATTACAGTAAGGGCGACCAGCAAACTCTACCAAGGTGCGGCTATGGCAAGGTCCAAGTGTCCATCCTGTGAATACCACGAGTTCGAGGCGGTACAGGTCACCACGAAAACCGGGCAGAAATTCTGCCTCATTCAGTGCGTCGCCTGCGGCTGCGTGGTGGGGGCCCTGGATGAGGTGAAAATCACCAACGTCATCAAGATCGCTGAAAAAAAGCTGAGTAAGTTTCTCGAAAACCTCAACCGCAAGGTGATCACCGCCTGCAACCGTAAGAACAGCTGAGGCCCGGCCGGCAGGCTACGCCTGTCCCGGTGCAGGCGGTTGCGGCTGGCCGCGCCGCCCCGGGCACCCCATGGTGGATGGGTCGAGCCCTTCTTCCCGGCCCCGTCAACTCCAGGTGACGCCGTGCAATACCCCTTCCTCTTCCAATACAAGGTGCAGCCAGCGGCGGACCACAGCGAATGGGGCAGGGTTGCCGGGGCCATCGCCACGGTCATGGTCTTCGCCGACTCCGGGGCCCAGGGCCGCAGCCGCAGCGTCAGGTATCTCACCAGCAAACACTATGAGGTGGTGGAATTTCTGCGGGCGATGATCGTCTGCCCGCATCAGGTCGCCAATTTCGACACCGCCCTCGGCAAGGTCTACCGCGAGGCGGAGCTTTTCGGCATCTCCGCCTGTTTCGACGGGTGGGCCGGACATCCCCATCACTGACGGGAGGAGTACCCCGTCTTATAAGGACTATCGTGGAAGAAGATATCGGCAAACGACTCGTCGCAGCGATCAAGAACCCCACCGACCTGCAGAGCCAGGAGAGCATCGCCAAGGCCATGGAACTCACCAAGGCCTACGCCGCCTCAGGTTCCGCCACCCACTTCAGCACCGTCACCAAGCTCTTCTACGACCTCTTCGAGATGTTCGAGACCGGCAGAGACCCCCGCGTCAAGTAGCCGGCGGGAGCCGTTTGAGGTGCCGGGCGAAGCAGTCGCTGTCGCCGCAGGTCGCAATGACCGCTTCGAGATAGGCGATATTCTTGTCGATGTTCTCGAGATAAAGATCGCGGTCGATGTCGTGACGCAGACGGAAATGGGTGCGCATTGCCGCGCTGATGCGGGAAAAGGCGATGTCGAGACGGGGTAGCACCACCTGATTGTAGAACTGGCGGGTCTTTTTCATCAGGTCGAGGGCCGAGACGTGGCGGCAGACCCCGCCGGCGCATTGCTCGCGGTACAATCCGGAGAGACTCTCCAGGTAGTAGCGGTCGGCCATCTGCGCCAGGATATCCGCCGAGCCCACGACCTGGCCGACCAGCTGAACTTTCTCGCCATGGGCCTCGAAGAGGGCGGGATCGCTGGTCATATCGGTGTATTTGATGATCGTCGCGCAATCCCTGGCGATCTCTTCGGGCATCCCGCAACGCTCGGTAAAATGCTTCAGCATCAACGCCGAACGCGTCTCGTGGCCATAGAGATAGTCGCGCACATCCCCCTGCGGGTCGTCTTCGGTAGCCAGCATGCCGCTGTCATGAAAGGAGGCGGCGAGAAAGCCGCGCAGGAGCATGCCGCTGTCAATGGGAAAGCGCCCCTCGCCGTGCAGGCCATGAAAGAGGCGCATGGTTGCCAGGACAACCATACGGCAGTGGCGCAGGTTGTGGTAGGGCAGGTCGCTGCCGCGCACCCCGGGCACGCGACCTTCGTAGAGGCGGCCGACGTGGTAATGGACATCTTCAATGAACAGCGGCTCCAGCTCGGGGCAGACCTCGGCGGCGAGAAACAGCAGTTCATCCAGGAGGGAACCGCCTGCCCGGCCCTCGAAGAGCAGTGTCAACGTCCTATTGTCCATGAACCTCCGTCACGCCCCCCCGTGCTCTCTCCACGGCACCCACCTCGGCAACGGCATCGGCAGTCTGTCTGCCACCGCTCACCCATTATTCTGTTTGTATCACTGTCTTCATCCCATTGGCAAGGCCAACGAACTGTCAACTGGACTTTCTCGGCGTTTGCAGGTACTCTTTCTCAGCATTTCGCCAATCGAGTCGCCATGGTGCACTCCCCCGCGAGGGGAAAGAGGGTCCTGCCCGGAGGCATTGATGGCCGGGGGAGGCTGCCGGGGAGAACGTCGGCCTCCCAACACACACCAACAGCTCCGCCCACCCGGAGATTGCAATGGAAGAGACGAAACGTTCTGTGGTGATTCTCATCGTCGACGACGACGAACTGGTGCGCATGACCCTCAGCGTCCTGGTCGGTTCCCTGGGGTATCACTGCCTGGTGGCCGGCGACGGGGTGGAAGCCCTGGCGGTGCTGCGCTCGACCCAGGTCGACCTGGTACTCACCGACATCGTCATGCCCGGCATGGACGGGCTGGAACTGCTGGCACATATCCACGAGCACCACCGCGACACCGATGTCATCGTCTCCACCGGCTTTCATGAGAAGGCCAGCTACGCCGAGGTGATCAAGGCCGGGGCCATCGATTTCATCAAAAAGCCTATCGATCAAGCCGAGCTCGAGGCCAAACTGGCCCGGGCCATCCGCGAACGCACCCTGGTGCGCAGGCTGGAGATGCTCTCCAAGCAGGACAGCCTTACCGGCATCCTCAACCGGCGTGCCTTCGACGAGTGCTTCTCCGCCGAGGTCGAGCGCGCCTCCCGCCAGAAATACCCGCTCATGCTGGCGCTCATCGACGTCGACAACTTCAAGGAATACAACGACAGGCACGGTCATCACCAGGGCGACAAGGTGCTGGTCGGCCTGGCCGATATTCTCAAGGAAAGCACCCGCGAGAGCGTCGACACCTGTTTCCGCCTCGGCGGGGATGAGTTCGCCCTGCTGCTACCCCAGGCGACCGCCAGCCAGGGGACCGAGGTGGTGCAGCGCATCCTCCTCTCCTTTCTCGAGCGCGAATACACCGGCACCAGCCTGTCCATCGGCCTGGTCTCCTGCAAGAGGAACAAAAAGGTGCCGCGGACCATCGACGAGCAGGCGATGAGGGAGAGAGCCGACCAGGCGATGTACGATGCCAAGAAGAGCGGCAAAAACTGCGTGGTGACGCGTATCTGAACTGGACCGGGGGGCGGCGCCCCCCTTAGCCCAGGGCGTCCTTGTGAAAGGTGCGGTCCGGCTCCACCGGGTATCTGCCGTCGAAACAGGCCAGGCAGAAATCGTCCGCGGTCATGCCGGTGGCGCGCACCAGCCCTTCCAGGCTGAGATAGTGCAGGGAGTCGAGGCCAAGATAGGCGGCGATTTCCTCGACCGACTTGTTGTTGGCGATGAGCTGGCCGGCCGAGGGAAAATCGATGCCGTAATAGCAGGCGTGCCTGGTGGGAGGACAGCTGACCACCATATGCACCTCTTTGGCCCCGGCCTCGCGCAGTGCCCGCACCCGGCTCTTGCCGGTGGTGCCACGGATGATCGAGTCCTCGACGATGATCAGCCGCTTGCCCTTGAGGAAGGAGCGCACCGGGTTGAGCTTTACCTTGACGTTGAAGTCACGCATCGACTGGGTCGGCTGGATAAAGGTGCGGCCGACATAGTGATTGCGGATCACCCCCATTTCCAGGGGGATGCCGGATGCCTGGGAATAGCCGAGGGCGGCATAGTTGCCGGAGTCGGGGAAGGGCATGACGAAATCGGCATCGATCTTCGCCTCCTCGGCGAGAATCTCGCCCATGCGCTTACGCGCCTGATAGACGTTGATACCGAAGATCTCCGAATCGGGCCGAGCGAAATAGACCTGCTCGAAGATACAGAAGTGGCTGTTCTGCGACGGCCAGGGGAAGAGCGACGACATCGCCCCATCCTTACAGATGAGGATCTCGCCGGGTGCGATGTCGCGGACATAGTCGGCGCCGATGAGGTCGAGGGCGCAGGTCTCCGAAGCGACAATCCAGCCATTGCCATCGCCATTCCTGAGCTTGCCGAGGCAGAGCGGACGGAAACCGTCGGGGTCGCGCACCGCGACCAATGTATCCTGGGTGAGAAGAAGCAGCGAGTAAGCCCCCTTGATGGCGGTAAAGGTGCGCCGCAGGGCCTCCTCGAGGCCGAGATGGGCGGAACGCGCCATGAGATGGAGCACCACTTCGCTGTCCATGGTGGTCTGGAAGATCGACCCCTGCTCCTCGAGGCTGGAGCGCAGGGCGATGGAATTGACGAAGTTGCCGTTATGGGCCACCGCCAGGGTAACCCCCTTGTGGTTGACCAGCAGGGGCTGGGTATTGGTGATGTTCGAAGCCCCGGTGGTCGAATAGCGCACATGGCCGATGGAGAGGTGCCCTTGAAGGCGGCTGATGGTCTGCTCGGAGAAGACCTCCGGAACCAGACCCATATTCTTGTGCATGGTCACCCGGGTGCCGTCGGAGGTGACGATGCCGGCACTCTCCTGGCCGCGGTGCTGCAGGGCATAGAGACCGAAATAGGCGAGCTTGGCCGAGTCCGGGTGGTTGTAAATGCCGCACACCCCGCACTCATGGGTCGGCCGTCCGCTTGTTTGTCTGGCGCTTTCTCTCTCCACCATCACCAACTCACCTCGGGTGCGGCGTTACACCGCCCCTCTCCTCAAGGGTTCGACTGCTCCTGCCGGGTTGCCGCAAGGCGGCAGTCGCCGGGTCACGGCCCGGCCCCCGGCCCGGACAACCACGGTCCGGCAACGGAAAAGCGCAAACTTAAAGCACATCCGGCCCAAATTCAACAACAAAGAAGCGCCTCACAACAAGAAGATGCGGCGCCGCTCAGCCTCACTCGGTGGCCAAGGCGAGGAGGAGTTCGGCAAGGTTGACCAGATTGGCGAGATCGACCCGCTCATCGACGGTGTGCACCTTGTCCATGCCGGTGGCGACGATCGCCGTCGGCAGACCGCGGCCATTGAAGATATTGGCATCGCTGCCGCCACCGGCAATGGTAAAGCGCAATTCCTTGCCGCAGGCGGCGGCGGCCCGGCTGATCCGCGTCACCACCGGGGCGTCTTCGGCCAGCCTCAGGCAGGGATAGTCGTCGACGATGTCGAAGCGCACCGAGGGGCGCTGCTCGCCACTGATGGCGCTCGGCACCCACTCGGCCACAGCCTTCTCGAAGGCGGCGAGGATCTCCCCGGTGTAGCGCTCGAGCTTGGCCGGGTCATGGCTGCGCACCTCGCCCTTGAGCAGCACCCGCTCGGGGACGATATTGGTGGCCACCCCGCCCTGGATGACCCCGAAGTTGCAGGTCGACTCGCTGTCGAGCCGGCCGACGGTCAGCGTCGACAACGCGGCCACCGCCAGGGACAGGGCGTTGATGCCGGCCTCCGGGCAGAGCCCGGCGTGGGCCGCCAGCCCCTTGATCTCCACCTTGAATTTATTGGCGGCGGGAGCGCCGACAACCACATGGTTGTTACCGGTGGAGTCGAGGGCGTAGCCGTAACGGGTGTGCAGCCTGTCGTAGTCAAGGTGCTTGGCCCCGAGCAGGCCGACCTCCTCGCAGGTGGTAATGATCACCTCGATGGTCGGGTGGGGCAGGCGCTTCTCGCGCAGGATGGTGAGCACCTCGAGCACCGCGGCGATGCCGGTCTTGTCATCCCCGCCAAGGATGGTGTCGCCGCGGCTGGTGAAAATATCGCCGGTGCGCACCACTTCCACCCCTTCCGCCGGCTCCACCGTATCCATATGGCAGGAGAGGAAAAACCCCTCGCGGCCGGGTGCGGTGCCCTCGAACCTGACAATGAGATTGCCCGACTGGGAGCCGGTGTGCACGGCGGAGCCGTCCTCGTAGACGGCGTCGGCGCCCAGGGCGGCGAAGGCCTCTTTGAGATAGGCAGAGATCTTCCCTTCGCGGCGGGAAGGGCTGCTGATGCCGCAGAGTTTTGTAAAGGTGGCGGCAAGCCGCTCGCGGTCGATGGCGGTGGTCATATCGGGTTCCTACTCTCGTTGTTGTTGCAGGAGAACCACGGCATGGCAGGCGATGCCTTCCATTCTCCCGGTGAAGCCCATGCCCTCGGTGGTGGTGGCCTTGATGTTGATCGCCGCCGGGGCCACTTGGCAGACTGCGGCCAGCGCCTCACCCATGGCCGGCACATGCGGGGCCAGCCGGGGCCGCTGGCAGACGACGGTGATATCGGCGTTGCCGACGACGAAGCCTTCTGCGGCCACCATCTCCATTACCTGGCGCAGCAGGAGGAGCGAGGAGATACCGG
The DNA here is from genome assembly GCA_937915545.1 of uncultured Desulfobacterales bacterium. Taxonomy (GTDB): domain Bacteria; phylum Desulfobacterota; class Desulfobulbia; order Desulfobulbales; family Desulfocapsaceae; genus Desulforhopalus_A. Next base: position 68,905 of record CALGIJ010000019.1, on the reverse strand, counting down.
CGTAGCGGCCGTCGCTGTCGGGGAAATGCCGCCCGATATCGCCGCGCCCCAAGGCGCCGAGGAGCGCATCGCAGAGGGCATGGGTGAGCACGTCGGCATCGGAATGGCCGGCGAGGCCGTGGCTGTGGGGGATCTCAACCCCGCCCAGGATCAGCGGGCGGTTTTCGGTGAAGCGATGGGCATCGTAGCCATGGCCGATGCGCAGAGCCGCCATTCCACCGCCGCTGAGCAGTCTTTGTGCCACGTCGAGGTCCTCCACACGGGTGATCTTGAGATTTTCCTCCGCCCCCGCCACCAGGGTGACGGGGATGCCCGCCTGTTCGAGGAGCGAGGACTCGTCGGTGACGTCCCTGTCGCCGTTTGCGGCATAGGCCTTTTCCAGCAGCTCCCTTCGTGCCGCCTGGGGCGTCTGCGCCTGCCACAGGTGGCGGCGGTCGATGGTGGCCGCCACCTGGCCCCGCTCGTCGCCCCGCTTGAGGGTATCCTTGACCGGCACGGCGGCGATGGCCGCCCCGTGATGTACGGCTGCCTGCAGGCAACGGCCGATAAGTTCCACCGAGACAAGCGGCCGGGCCCCGTCATGAACCAGCACCACGTCGACGTCCTCGCCAAGGACATCGAGACCGGCCCGCACCGAATCCTGTCGCCTGCGGCCACCGGCCACCACCTGCACCCGCCCCTCGGCGAGGCCATAGCCGTCGAGAAAAGCGCGCGTCTCGGCAAGGTGCTCGGCCGGGGCGGCGACGACGATGCGGCAGACGCGGCTCTCGGCGAGGAAGGGCCGAATGGCGCGCACCAGCACCGGGACGCCGACGAGGAGGAGGAACTGTTTCGGCCGATCGAGGTTCATCCGCGTGCCGAACCCGGCGGCCGGAATGATGACTGCGGCTCTGATGGTCATGAACGGGTCGAGAAGTGAAAAAGGGAGCGGGCTATAAGCCGAATTCTGTACCCCGCAAGGAGGCCATGATCATTTGACTGGGATGTCGATCGCTCGACACCTCGTGCAACCTACCCGGAGATATCGGACGGGCCGCCCTCGAACATCTCCCTATTTGGTCTTGCTCTGGGTGGGGTTTACCGTGCCTTTCATGTCGCCATGAAAGCGGTGAGCTCTTACCTCGCCGTTTCACCCTTACCTGAAGTCAGGCGGTCTGTTTTCTGTGGCACTTTCCCCCGGTCGCCCGGCGTTCGCGTTACGAACCACCCTGCCCTGTAGAGTTCGGACTTTCCTCTCCGGCCTGCGCCGGAGCGATCATGCACCCGCTCCCGACCGGCACTCTAGCGACATTCGTCGAAAGAGGAAAGGAAAAAAGGCCGTCAGTTCTTGTCTTCCGCCGGGCGCTGGAAATAGATCATGCGCTGGCAGGTAGGACACTCGAAGAGCTGGTCGCCGCGCAGCAGCTGATTGAAAAGCTGCGGCGGAATGGCCATAAAGCAGCCCTGGCAGACACCGTCGACGACGTTGACCACCGCCAGGCCGTTGCGCCGCTGACGCAGGGTGTCATACTTGCGCAGGGTGCCGCTCTTGATCTTCGCCGCCTGCTCACTGCGCCGCTGATCCTTGTCACGCTTACCCTTGTTGATCTCCTCGATGCTCACCCGGACCTTCTCGGTCTCCTCGGCGACCAGTTCCTTCTCGCCCTTGAGCAGGTTTTTCTCCTCGGTGACGCGGGCGGTGAGCTGCTCGATGGACTCCATCAGGGCGACGACCTTCTCCTCGTTCTCCTTGGCACTCTTCTTGGCGTCCTCGATTTCCTTGAGCAATGCCGTCTGCTCGCGGCCGGTCTGCACCTGCATCATCTTCGACTGACGCTCGCGGACATGGTCCATGCGGTCGGCCATATCGCCTTCGAGGTTACGGGACTCCTTCTGCTGCGCGACGATCTTTTCCTGCAGCTCAGTGATCAGCGCCTCCCGTTTCGCCAGGGCGGTAATCCGTTCATCGAGGCCGTTCTGTTCGGCTTTGATCGCCTGGTCGATCCGATCGATTTCCATGTCGATGGACTGCAGTTCGATGAGTTGGCTTAGAAGTTCGTTCAAAATGGTTCTCCTCTATGGTCGTTACTGTGGGTTGACGCCCCCCAGTTCCTGGAAGGGCGGACGCTCCGTGGCGCTTTCAAAGATTTCCACCTGCCAGTGGCGCCCCGCCGCGGCGGAGCGCAGGCGGGCGACGAGCTCGGCCACCGCCGGCTTTTCGGTGGCGTAATGGCCGCCATCGATGACGCAGTAGCGGTTTTCCACCGCCCAGATGGCAGTACTGTGCTTGATTTCCGCGGAAAGATAGACTGCAGCCCCCTGATCCCGCGCCAGGGTGGCGAATTCCGAGCCGCTGCCGCCGCAGATGGCCAACTTCGCCACGGTCTCCGGCAGCACGCCGGCAACGCGGACGCGGTCCACCTGCAAGACCTGGAGCAGACGAGGGAGGAACTCCTCGCCGACAAGCGGGGGGCGATAGCTGCCGATACAGCCAAGACCGACCGTTTCCCCTTCCCGGGACGCGGGCAAAAGCGGCGCCAGCTCGCCCAGGCCGAGCCTTTCGGCAAGGACCGCGCTGACTCCGCCGGAGGCGCTGTCGAAATTGGTATGGGCGGCGATGATGGAGATGCCGTTGCAGAGGGCCTTGTGCAGCAGCCTGCCTTCGGCGCTGGCGGTATTGATGGCCGACAAGGGCTTGAAGATGACGGGATGGTGGGTGACCACGGTGTTGGCGCCGCGGTCGATAGCCTCCTCGATGAGGCCGCAGGTGGGGTCGAGGCCGACGAGCACGGCGCTCACCTCGCTTTCCCCGTCACCGACGAGGAGGCCGACATTGTCCCACGATTCGGCCAGGGTCAGGGGTGCGAGACGGTCGATGCACCCGAGAATATCCTTTACTCTTACCGTCATATCCTCTCGATGGACACGTTATGCGGCAAACAAAAAAAGGTACACTCCCGGGGAATGTACCTTTCGCTTCGCTTCGCCGAGGCGGGCGTTTCCTGCCCGCAACGGCGATTATGGCCGAGGGGCGCCAACCCTGCCCCCCGTGGTATGATGAATGTCGATTCGTTCAAGGAACTCGGTGTTTTTGTGGTCAGAAACAAAGGAGATACATGGTGGGCGCAGTAGGGTTCGAACCTACGACCGATCGGTTATGAGCCGATGGCTCTACCAGCTGAGCTATACGCCCACTTCTCTGACGATAAAACAGTTTATATAAAATTACCCGCAAGCCAAAGTCAATTAAAATTCTACGGAAGAGAGAAAAAACCGCAAGAAGCCAAAGTGGGTCTCGGGGGATGAGGCCGCCCTCATGCTCGCGGGCGTTTTTGGCTGCCAAGGCCCGTCCGGCCTGGGTGCACAGGCCATTGCTCAGCATCTGGCCTGCCTGTACCGTTTCTCCGGCGCCTGCAGCCCTTTTTTGGCACCAGACCGCCACCTCAACCCTGTCCGTCCCGCCGGCAGGCAGCACCACCAGTTGTCAAACAAAGAAAAGATGTTAGTGTGCTGGAAGCCGACATCCGCACCCCGACGGTCGCATTCCCCACTGGCGGCCCAACGGCAACCCCTTCCACGCCAGATTGCGAGTTGTAATGTACACCAACCTCCTCCTCTTTCTCGTCGCCATCTTTCTGTTCACCGTCGAAGGGGTTCCGGAGACCCCGTGGCTGAGCGGCTGGCAGGCGCTGGCATTGCTCACCACTCTCGCCGCAGGCTTCGCCGCCCTGGCCGTTCAACGCTTCGCGCGCCGCGACGCCTTGCAGCCTCCCGGCTATTTCCGCGCCGAAAAGCAGCTGTCGGTGCTCTCCCTGGTCTTCTACGGTGCGGCCCTCTATGCCTGCGACGTCAAGTACCACCTCTCGCGACTACCCCTGGCCGATGTCCTGCCAACCCTCGCCAATTTCCTCGGCCTGGTCCTGTTCCTCCTCTTTCTCGCGCTGATGTGGCTGTCCAGCCGGGGCAACTACCGGGTCATCTTCGGCAGCGGCACCCCGGCATGGCGGCATGTGCTCACCAACATCAAGGCCAGCACACCGATCTTTCTGCCCTGGCTGGCGCTCTCCCTGCTCAATGACCTGCTGGCGCTGCTGCCCATCGTCGGCCTCAAGGAGTTCATCGCCTCGCAATGGGGCGACCTGCTGCTCTTCATGGTCTTCTTCCTCTTCGTGGTCATTTTCTTCCCGCCGCTGGTACGACGGCTGTGGAACTGCCGCGAACTTCCCGAAGGATACCTGAAAACTCGCCTCGACAGCTTCTGCGCCAGACAGAACTTCTCGGTAACCTTCTATCTCTGGCCGCTGTTCGAAGGCAGGGCCCTGACCGCCGGCGTCATCGGCATCGTGCCCGGCCTGCGCTATATCCTCATCACCCCGGCGCTGATCGAGACCATGACCGGCGAAGAGCTCGAGGCGGTGGTCGCCCACGAGATCGGCCATGTCAAAAAGCTGCACCTGCTGCTCTATGTCCTCATCCTCGGCGGCTTCAGCGTCCTTGCCGGGCTGCTCGCCGAGCCCCTCATCTACCTGGCCCTCTCCCAGGAGCGCTTCACGGGACTGCTGATCGCCAGCAACATTTCCCCGGACACCGTACTCACCCTGGTCGGGGCGGTGCCCCTGCTCATCTGCCTGCTGCTCTACTTTCGCTTCCTCTTCGGCTATTTCGTGCGCAATTTCGAGCGCCAGGCCGACCTCTTCAGCCTGGCGGCCATCGGCAACGCGCGGGCGCTGATCGCCGCCTTCGAGAAGATCGCGGTGATGAGCGGCAACATCCGCGACCAGCGCAACTGGCACCACTTCGGCATCGGCGAGCGCATCGACTGCCTGCTGCAGGCCGAGCGGGACCCCAGGCTGATCGCCCGCCACGACCGCAAGGTGCGACGCAGCCTGTGGGCCTATGTCGCCACCCTGGCGCTGGCCATCGCCCTGGTGCAATATATCCCCAAGGAAGAGCTGGCGGCGCGCTACCAGGAGCAGTTCGCCGAAACGGTCATCTTCCATATGGCCCGGCAGGAGCCGGACCGCGCCCTGTGGCAGCGTCTCATCGGCGACCTGATGGCTTCCCGGAAGATGGAAGACCAGGCGCTGGCCGCCTACGAGAAGGCCATGGCCCTCGAACCGGGCAACCCGGAGATCCTCAACAATCTCGCCTGGCTGCTGCTGACCGCGGAACGCCTGGAACTGCGCGACCCGCTCACCGCCCTGACCCTGGCCCGCGCCGCCGCCACCATCCAGCCGCGCGGCTATATCCTCGACACCCTGGCCACCGCCTACTGGGCCAACGGCCTCATCGAGGAAGCGGTGCATGCCGAGCGGCAGGCGATCCTCGCCGACCCGGCGCAGAAGCGCTTCTACCTGGCCCAGATCGCCCGATTCACCGCCCGCTCCTACGAAGACGAGGTCGAGCAGCTGAAGAAGAACAGAGCGGCGCCGCCCACGTGAGAGGCTGCTGACGAGAGAGGGCATGGGCCCGCCAGCCGCCCCCCATTGCACGGCAAGGGGGCAAATTCCCTTGCAAAACCCTTCGTCGGCGGGAACAATGGGGCGATCATCGTATTTTCCCCGCACCCAAGAGACGGCAATGAAACTCCTGCAAAGCGACGAACTCCTCGACCTTCTGGTCGACCTGCGCCTCCTCACCGCCAAACAGCGCCAATTCGTGCTCCTCGAAAAAGGCAAGATGCGGCAGAAGCTGCTCCGCTCGGCCGGGCGCGAAGGCGAGATCGACAAGGACTTCCCGGACATGGTGGACATCGTCACCGCCTTCAACCTCAAGTTGCCGGGCGGCGAGGGCCGGCTCGTCGACGAGGAGACGATCATCCAGGCCATCGCCAGGGAAAAGAAGCTGCCCTTCAAGAAGCTCGACCCCCTCGACCTCGACATGGAGGTAGCCACCAAGACCATCCCGCGCAACTTCGCCATCCGCCAGATGATCCTGCCCTTCAAGCTCGAGGAGGGGGTCCTGGAGACCGCCATCTACCACCCCGACTGCCAGACCGCCCTGGCCGACATCGAGCAGACCAATCAGGTGAGGATTCGCCCCTATCTCGCCACCAAGTCCGATATCAAGCGCATCATCGCCGAATTTTTCGGTTTTCAACACTCGATCAGCGCCGCCGAGGACCAATTCGGGGTGGTCACGGCGGGATCCGCCCCGGTCGACATCGGCAACCTCGAGCGCTATGTGAAGATCTCCGCCTCCAAGGAGATCACCTCCACCGACCAGCATATCAAGACGGCGGTCAACCATATCTTCCATTACGCCCTCGAGCAGCGCGCCAGCGACATCCATATCGAGCCCAAGCGCGGCGTGTCGATGGTGCGCTTCCGCATCGACGGCAGCCTGCACACCATCTACAACCTGCCCAAGGCGGTACACTCGGCGATCACCTCGCGCATCAAGTTCCTGGCGCGCATGGATATCGCCGAAAAACGCCGCCCCCAGGACGGCCGCATCAAGGTGGGGGAGAGGAGCGGCAAAGACGTCGAGATCCGCGTCTCCACGGTGCCGGTTGCCTTCGGCGAGAAGGTGGTGATGCGTATCCTCGATTCGGACATGGTCTTCCAGCAGGTGGAGAACCTCGGCTTCTCGAAGAGGGACCTCGATGTCTTCAGGTCGTTCATGGCCTCGCCGCACGGCATCATCCTGGTGACCGGCCCGACCGGCAGCGGCAAGTCGACCACCCTCTATTCGACCCTGAAGGAGATCGCCACCCCGGAGAAGAACATCGTCACCGTCGAGGACCCGGTGGAGATGGTCTACGAGGAGTTCAACCAGATCGCCGTCCAGCCGCTCATCGACATCACCTTCTCCACCATTCTGCGCAACATCCTGCGCCAGGACCCGGACATCATCATGATCGGCGAGATCCGCGACCACGAAACCGCCGCCCATGCCGTGCAGGCGGCGATGACCGGGCATCTCGTCTTTTCCACCCTGCATACCAACGACGCGGTCTCCTCCATCGCCCGCCTGCGCGACCTCGGCTTGCAGCCGTTCATGATCGCCTCGACCCTGCTCGGCTGCCTCGCCCAGCGACTGGTGAAGATGATCTGCAACGAGTGCGCCGAAACCTTCGAGATGAAGGCCGAGGATCTGCTCAAGGCCGGCTTCCCGGCCGGCGATGGGGGCACGGTGACCCTGCGCCGCGGCAAGGGCTGCCGCCACTGCCGCGGCACGGGGTACCGGGGCCGTTGCGGCATCTTCGAGATCTTCCCCATGTCGGCGCAGCTGAAAAAGCTGACCGGCCAGGACGCGCCCACCTTCGAGATGCGCCAAGTTGCAATCCGCGAAGGAATGACTACCTTACGCGAGGACGCCTGGGACAAGGTCAAACGAGGCATAACCACCTATGAGGAAGCGATCCGCGCCACCTCGGTGTGATTTCTACAGCAAACAGAGCACATGGCTGCAACCAAGAAAATCAGTGGCATCAAGATCGTCGCCAAGAACAAGAAGGCCCTGCACGATTACCATATCGATGCCACCTACGAGGCCGGCATGGTCCTCTCCGGTCCGGAGGTCAAGTCGCTCCGCGCCGGCAAGGCCAACCTCAGGGACGGCTATGTGAAGATCGACGGACGCGGCGAGATGATGATGTACAACGTGCATATCTCGATGTACTCCTTCGCCACCCACAACCCCAACGATCCCCTGCGGGTGCGCAAGCTCCTCCTGCACCGGCGCGAGATCCGCAAGCTGATTGGCAAGCTCAACGAAAAAGGCCTTGCCCTGATACCCCTCAAGATTTACTTTAAGGAAAACGGGCGCGCCAAGGTTGAGTTGGGCCTCGCCCGCGGCAAACGCGAGTACGACAAGCGCGCCGCCCTCAAGGAACAGCAGAGCAACCGCGAAATCCTTCGAGAGATGCGCCAGCACAAATAACCTTTAACAAGACGTCGATAAGGATAAGGGGGCGAAACGGATTCGACGGGGATGTGTAAGCTCACTGTTGCATGCCGAGCTTCTATTTGCTCGTAAAACCGATAGAACTTAAATATAATCGCAGACGATTATAACTACGCTGTAGCGGCTTAACCGCCGTCATATGGCCGTCCCGCCACTTCCCGCCCGTGGAGGTGGATACGGGGCGTCGACTCTACGGGCTGGTTTGCTGATGGCCGCTTGTCCGCCAGGAAACGAGATTTAACAAGCTGGCCGAGGGAAATCCAGGTTCCGACGGAGTTCCCAAGGCGAGATCAAAGCACGGAACTAAGCATGTAGATACGGGAGGGGAGCATTTTCGGACGCGGGTTCGACTCCCGCCGCCTCCACCAGTTTTTTTGCAAGTGTCCTTAATAGTTCAAAAAGAACTAGTGTCATTCGCCACTTGCACAACGCACTAGCACATTGCTTGCACATCGGTCGGATTCTCAAAAAGGAGCCGACCGATGCGCAACCCTTCGTATATCCTCCAAAACAGCTACGGCATTTGGTATTTTCGTATTGCTGTGCCGAAGCACCTACGCTATACTCTCAAGCTCAAAGAGCTTAAAAAAAGTCTTCGAACTTTGAATAGATACGACGCATTGCGCCAAGCTCGCAAGCTTGCCGTTGGTGCGCTTGATTTATTCGACAACCCTAAACTTACTTCGGATATGGTAACGAATTGGCTAAAAATTAAGACGACGACTTCTCCGGATGGCTCGGTCACGGAAGAAATTGAAGCCGATCCCTCGAAGCCAGAAGAAGAAGCGCGGCTCCTTAAAGCGTATCGAGAGTCGAAATACTCAGCAAATACGCCGGTGTGGTCGCCACAAGAGAACTTACTCTTTTCTCAAGCCGCCAAGAAGTACGAAGAGCACATTACAATTCAGGATAAATGGGACGACAAGACTCTTGATGAAAACCGAGCTATTTATCAAGTGTTTATCGAGTGCGTTACCGATTTGTCGCTTGACGAAATTACCGGAGATACGGCCGAAGAGTTTTTACGGATCTTGAAAGCGCTTCCTCCAAATCGAAAGAAGCTTTTGGCCTTTAAAAATAAGTCTATTAAGCAAATTGTCGCCATGAAGCTTCCCGGACATCGGACAATGGCGAAGGAGACAATCAATAAACATATACGTCGAATTTCTCAGCTTTTTAATTGGGCGGTGAAGTCGAAGTTGATGCAAACTAATCCTTTCTCGGAATTTTCCATTAAAGATCGTAGTAAATCCAAGAAACGCTACGGCTTCGACGACCAAGACATTCAAAAACTACTCTGCAACCTTGAAATTGATCGTCGAGAGCCTCACAAATATTGGCTTCCAATCTTGGCGGCGTATACCGGAGCTCGCTTAGAAGAACTCGCTCAGCTTCATACTTCCGACATACAAACCATTGATGGCATTGAGTGCATTTGTTTTACCGAAACAGAGGATGAAGAAGACAAGAGCTTTAAGACCAAGAATGCAATTCGAAAAGTTCCAATTCATAGCAAATTAAAAGAACTAAACTTTCTTCAATTTTGGGCTCTGCAAAAGTTGTCAGGTCACAAACGGTTGTTTCCTAACTTGAAACCGGATCGCTACGGTAAATTCAGCTCTTCGTTTAGCAAGTACTTTACTCGCTATCGTCGCAAATGTGGCATTGATAGTACCCGGAAAACCTTTCACTCATTCCGCCATACCGTCGCAACGAAGCTAAAGCTTGCTGAGATGGATGATAAAAAGTCAGCGGCGGTGATCGGTCATTATCACGGGACTTCTTTCACATTTTCATATTACGGCGGACCATTTCTTCCAAAAGACTTGACCGAGGTAGTCGAAGCTATTGATTACGGTTCACTTTTTTCTTTAATTCCAAAATGGGAAATCCACTAATCAAAACTCCCTGGACAGAAGCTTTTTTAGTTCCCGGTTATGAAGTAAAAAAAGATGGCCTCTTTGTAGACGACCCGGAAGATGAAAAAAGTCAAATTCGGCTTACGGAGGCTCCCTTCTGGTATCATTCAACGCTTGTTGATCTTGATACCAAGGAAGCTAAAATTGAGCTTCGCTACTACATCGAAGGCATTACACATAAGCTATTTATTGATCGCTCTCTCTTCTATTCTCAAGGTTGGCTTTCTTCACTCGCTAACCAATATAAGCTTCCAATAGCGCCACACCAACAACGCAGCATCTCGACCTATCTTTATTTTGCCGATATGAGATGTTCAAAGATCGGTTATACGCTATCTCATGCCGGTTGGACCACGCTTCCAGACGGCACTTTGGAGTATGTACCATTTGGCTCAGTTCAACCGGACCCGGAAAGTGCCGGTATTAAAAAACGGTTTTCTTTTATAAAGAGCAACGGCGACGAGAAGAAATGGTGTGATACCATTTTCTCCATGCTCGAAGCAAATCCTTTGGCGGTAATTCCATTCGCTGGTTCTTTGGCGGCACCACTCTTAAGCTTGCTCAGTCTTCCCTCAGTAGTCATCGACGTTCACAACACTTCATCCTCCGGCAAAACAATCGCATGCTCGGCGGCTATGAGTATTTGGGGCAAACCGGACCAGCTAAAAATAAATTGGGATTCTACAAAGATAGCTCTCGAACAAAACGCTATAGCTTTCTCGGATTTGCCACTATTTTTTGACGAGTCTCAATTAGCGTTCCCGAAAGACGTGGGTACGAGCGTGTATAATGTCGCAAATGGAATGGGCCGGGAGCGCGGAGCGGCGGGCGGGGGCACTCGTCTTACCGGGACATGGTCAACGGTACTCATTTCGACCGGCGAGCAATCGTTACTTTCGTTGATTCCTCAATCCTTCGCCGGTCTTGATGCGCGCATTATCCCGGTTGAAGGAAAGACGCTTCAAAATCTTGATGCTAAAGGAGCGCAATCTCTAGCTCGTGTTGTTCAGAACAATTACGGCTTTTTGGCTCCAAAGTATACCGACCATCTCAAGCGAGCCGATAAAGCCAAGCTATTTGAATCATATACTACACATCTTGAGTACATCCGAAAGCTTGTCTATCCGAGTGATGTTATTCAGATGCGAAAAAGCGAGACTTATGCGGCCTTGTTCGTCGCCATTGATCAACTTTTGGTCATTTATCCGGAATACCGAGAGAAAATTTATGTTCTTTGGTATTCAGTGCTTTCTTTTTGGCAAGAACTTTGTAAGCAGCACTCTAGCGAGCAGATAGCGCACCGAGCGTTGTCATGTTTGTTGAGCCGGTGTTATGCGAATGTAAGTAGATTTAAAAGCGATGACAACGCTCATACCGAGCGTTTCGGGACGGTGTATAAAAAGCAATTTGCGCTATATCCACCTATGTTCGAGAAGCTCTGTAAAGAGCACGGCTTTCAACCCGAGAATATCTTACGCGAGTTTGCTCAACGTGGTTGGCTTCGATTAAATTCAAAAGGCGGCTACAAAGTACGGACCACCGATTCCGGTATTACAAAGGAGACCAAGCAATTTTATTCTTTTTCCGATTTAGCGGTAGAAGTGTATAGCGGCACTAAAAATATGACGCCGGATGATTACGAGGACGAGCTTATAGAGGCTTGGCAAAAGGGAATTGATGCCGGCTTGCCAAAGTATGAAGAACGGCTTGTAATGAAAGATTTAAGATTTGACCAAGAATAGTGCATTTCGTGCATTTTTTGGAATCAGTTTATAATTTCAAATACATAGGACAATCATTATCTTTGCACACGCATGCATTTCGTGCATTTTTTGATCCTTCCTTTCGAGCCATTCTTGGAGGCTCGCGCTCTCTTCCGTCTTAATATCGACAATTTTTAAATTTAAGCTCAAATCGTCGTCTATTGTCGCAAATACCTAGGCCCTGCCTCATTTAAGCAAATGCTTAAGGTTCTGTGGAGGACCTCATTTTGATGCGGCAAGCATCAATTCCGTTGTTTGTGCTCTTGTTCCGTGCTAGTTTACGGTTTTGTGTTCCGTTTTGGAGAATCGTAATCTTGAGAGAGCATGATGAGCACAACCAAATATGAAAGGCTGCTTCGACGACTCCCACAACTAACAAACGGTCAATTGTTTTGGTTGGATAAAGTCGTAGATGTCTTTGAGTGTCCGCATGAATTTAAAATTCATTCTTCCGACTTATTTGATGCCGAAGTACTTGAGAACTTCGGTGACGCTCTCCGCATCCATCATGCTTTCTCAATTGAGCCATTTTCAAAAGACAAGTTCGAGTACGTTCTTGAGCAAATTTTGAAAATGAGCGGTCGTAGTGCCGATCTCGCTTCGAAAGGCAATAGAGGCCATGACATCACCATCAATGGCTTGCGAGTTTCCTTAAAGACACAAGCTGACAACAACTTGAAAAGAGACAAAATCTGGATTAGCAAATTTATGGAGTTAGGTCGAGGACAATGGACCGACAACCCGGAAGATCTCAAAGGTTTATTGTCTTTGTTTCTTGAGCATATGGCCGGGTATGATCGCATTCTTTCTTTGCGGACACTCCAAAAATCACCTGATTGGGAGTATGAGCTTATCGAAATTCCCAAAAGCTTACTTGAAACCGCGAAATTCGGCACTCTTGACATGAAGTTAGAAAGCAGACAACTTCCCAAGCCTGGCTATTGTCATGTCTTTGACGCTTCCGGCAATATGACATTCCAATTGTACTTTGATGGTGGCGGAGAAAGAAAACTTCAAATAAAAAACCTTCTCAAGTCAAGTTGTTCTGTTCATGCAAGCTGGAAGTTTTCGTTGACAAGTTGAGGATAGTCGGTTGAACGTAAGTCGTTCGTTTTTTAGCAATATTAGCATACTCTTCGTTTAATTCTATTCCAACACATCGGCGGCCGAGTTCTTTTGCAACAATGCCGATCGTTCCCGCTCCATAAAACGGATCAAAGATCAAATCACCTTTTTTCGATCCGGCAAGTATGCACGGACGAATTAACGCTCTCGGAAAGACCGCAAAATGAGCCTCCGGACACGGTTCCGTATTGATTGCCCATACCGTGCGCTTGTTTTTGGTTCCTTCGTTGCTTAGTGATGGTTCTTTTACGGCATCTTGGTCAAAATAGTATTTTTCCGACTTGCTAAAAAGAAATAGATATTCGTGCGCAACGGTAAATCTATCTCGGACGCTCTCCGGTTGACAATTCGGCTTGTGCCATATGATATCGTTCCGGAGATACCATCCCTTTCGTTGGCAAGCCATGGCGACCATCCACGCAACCCCGATTAGATCTTTCTTTTTGAGACCTTCCGGTGTCGGTGGTCGGTAAGACATCGCACGACCTTTATTTTTTGAGTCTTCTTGACGCCACGTTCTTCCACCGGATGTGTAAGTGTTGCCAATGTTCAACCAAAAGGTGCCGTCGTCTTTGAGTATGCGGCGGACCTCCTCGAAAATATCCACCAATTCGTTGATGTAGTCTTCTAAAATTGGTTCCGCTCCAATTTGTCCTTCTACTCCATAGTCACGAACGCCCCAATATGGCGGCGAAGTAATAGCGCATTGAAAAGACTTATCTGGTAGTTCCTTTATTAGCTTCCTAGTGTCACCTTGGAGTAACAAAGTTGGCTTTTGTGAAGTTGGTTCGAGAAAAATATTATCGCTCATTGGAACACGCTATCTATTTGAATATTTACGGTAATTTGCTAAATTCATATACGCTCACTATACCTTGTTGAGCTTTGTAGGCGCAACTTGAAACATTTTTTCTTATCGTTATTTTTCAAAAATTTTTTTTAACGGCTTTTCCATAATTTTCCGCAGACCAACTGTTATGTCAATTTTTAGGATTGAATAATGCTCATCTCTCAAAATTCCACCAAATACATCAACTTGAAGACTTCGGCGCAAAAAGGTTGTCCTTTTTGACGTCTTCAAGTTATCTATAATATAGCTTAAATGCGGCAGGGCGCCGCATTCAGTCCTGAAAACGGTTGGTCCCAATTTCAAACTCAAAGGCGCTCTGATGCATTGTCAACGGCGTTGTTGTCACCACTGGGCAACGCCGGTCTTTGTGAGTCACAGTGTTATAGCAAAGGTCGAGGGAAAAATCTCTCGGCCTTTGCTATTTCCGGGCTTACGCCCTCCCTCCCGCTTCAAGTTCCTTCGCTTCCCGGTCACTCTCTTTACATGGTGACCACTAGCGGCTCCTCAGAGATCACGTTTCGCGATTCAATAGAAGATCTAATAGAATTGTCTTCTTGGCTTGTGGTGGCCTTCTCGGTTACACCAGGACATAGAAATCATGTCCACTATCTCGCACTTCTTCCATCGGATAACGAGCGCTGGTTGTCTCGGCATCCTCAACGGTGGCTTCGAGGTCGCCGACTTCCTCAAGTGCGCTATTGTCGTTGCGGCGACGAGTACACCACGTTGACCTTTTCGAAGGTCTTCAATCTCGAAGGAGTTGTTGATTATCTCCGAGGTCCTCAAAATCGAGCAGCATTTTTTGTTATAAAAGACACTCTCTCGCGCTGGCGCGCGCCCGTTCCTGGTCCCTATAATAATTATAAACACTTACACAACCATCTAGAAACCTTTAGGAATTACCACAAGGAACAACTTTATAGAGTTGTTCCTTTCATTGAAGAGTGCGAGAGCGGCGGCGCGGCCGGTGGGAGCGGGAGAGAAGGCGTGGATGCCGTCTGTCCGTGGAGAAAGAGACCGGACACCAATGGAAGGAGACGCAAGACGTCTCTCATCCACGGAAGAGCATACAACCACCCATTACGAAAAGATGCGATCAAAGGAAACAACAACGGGTCTCTTTCGAGACCCGCCCCATCAACCACAAGGAGATTGCCGGTAACGATTGGCCCTCGTTCCGGCTACTCGTAGAAGAAGCTCAAATTTATTCAATTAAACAAATCCGTATTTAGCACGAATTTCAGATACTTTTTTTCGAAATAGAATAGGATCATATATGCCCGAAACTGGAACACGAGAGTTGCCACGACCTAGCGAATAAACCGTTCCATAGTTTGCTAGTCTTCCGAAAATAGATTGTCGTACTTCCACACTTTCGATATTTGCTAGTTGAAGTTCAAACGTTTTTCTTGAAATAATACCGGTTTTAGCGACCAGTTTTTTATTTGTGATAATGAGTTCAGTTGTTTTTTGTTTCAGTTTAGCTATCGCAATGAACAAGGAACCAATCAAAAAACAAAAAAATGTTATACGAGCAAATGGACCTACTACTGGTACACCTTCTATTATACGGATCAATCCAAGAAGACTGATACACATGGAAGAGTAACCAACTAATAACCAAAACCATAGCGACCAAGAACTAAGTTGAGCTTGGTATTCTATAAATTCATCAGTTTCCAATATACTTTCGATATATGGCGTCATTTTAGTTGTTTGCCTTTCTAAATTGAGGTTGAATAAATTTAAAAAAATATACGAAAGAGATTCATTTAAAAATCAAAATCTCTTTTGCTCATTCTCGTATTGTTTTGATGTCTCTATTCTTAAAAAGATACGAGTTTCACTATTTAGAGATTCGGATTTGGATATTATCTAAATCCTGTTATTGCTTTTTCCTAACTCGTATCTTTATGGCCTAGAAAGATACGAGTTTTTCATGTTTGATCGGATGATATTATCCATGTCGCCACCAAGAAGCGACCTTAGAACAAACAAACACAGCTAAGCTAAATATGCCTATCGCAGATGCTATTGCGAAATCTTTAATTATAAACCAGAAAAACGGAGCAACAAAAAACACGCCAAAAAAAGATATAAGTATATAAAATTTTAATGATTTGTTTGTCATTTCAATTTCTGTGGTTTTGTCATTAATTGGTGCACCACAATTTGGGCATGTCGCTGCTTTATCGGAAACTTCCTTTTCGCATTCTTGACAAGTTATGAGGGCCATTTTTTATTCTCCTTTTGAATAAGGTACGATTTTCTATCTAGTATGCTTTCAGCTTTCGACATAACGTCAATCTAATTTTTTCTTTGGCATAGATTATTGACGAGCTTCTAACACAATTTTTTCACAACAAATTTTTTAAATAATTTCTTCTCTCGCTCCTATCTTTTAAAACTCGCTTCCAGAGGGGGTTCTGGGTCTGGACTTGTGACGATCCACCCGTGCACGCATTATTCAGACCCAATAACGGGCGCGCGTGCACGGGTGGATCGTCACGCTTCAGTCCAGACCCACCCCCTCTAGCTTTTACTTCTTTCGCTTTGGCTTTTGTTCTTCAACTTCTTCAATCTCTTCATAGAGCGCTTTAATTCGTTGATATACACTCGCGACTTGCATTGTTTTCGCTTCCGGATCACCCGGCATAGATGAAATAAAAGAAGTCGCAATATCCAACAACTCCGACTTCCAAAACTCCGGCCGCTCTTTAACAACTTGGAGAATTTCTTTTGGTGAGACGGCTTGTTTTCTCGCCGACTTTAATAACAAAAAAACCGGTAATTGAGTCGGTTGTGTTGCTTGTTGGAATACTTGGAAAGCGTAAAGAACTAATGGAGCTTCGTGCGCATGTAACCTGCGGATGATATTTCTCAACATCTCAGTCAATGCGCTATCAAGCACTTCTTCGACGGTCTTACATGCGTTTACTTCTGGTGCCTCAATAAGAAGTTCGGCTCTTGTTGCATCTCCGGTTCTCCATTTTTCTTCTTTTCCTTTAACGGCTCCTTCCGGTCCACAAAGCCACAAGAAACCGGCGCGAACTTCCTCTTCTGTCTCGTATGGAAAGGCTTCAAGATGTCGCTCAACTAACATTTGGAATGCTTCTTCTCGTAAAAGCTCCCAATGAATAGTAACGGCATCTTTAATGCTTGTTGCATGTTTCGGTTGAATTTCGCTTATTTGATGTTGTACCAAATAACCCGGATCGACACTCTGCATGCCATCGAATTTGAATAGGTGTCTCATTCCATTTTCTCCAATTTTTAGCGCTTGGCCGGTTTTGACTTCTCAAGTTCCCGGCTTACCAGGGCGGCGAATTTTTCACGTTCTGTCTTCAAATGGACAACGAGCCGCCCATTCTCTCCGGCTATCTTTCCACCGAGCATTTCCGCGCCGACGTTTCCAAACTTTCCCATCGGTTCCGGTATTTTGGAAACTTCTTGTATTACTTGCGCGGTTTCAATCTCTTGCTTTGTGAACATTTCCTTGAGGTCGCCTATCGATCTCTCTTCCAAGTCCCTCGGCTTTTTAATCATGGCATCCACCTTCGAGAAAAAGATTTCTTTCGAAGCTTTCATTGCATGGTCTACGCGCCATTTGACTTGACGACCGACAAATAGCGCTTCTTCAAAGCTCGTATCCTTATTCTTTAGATGGTCGGCCTTTCTCATTTCCTGCAAAAGCCATTGTTTCATCTTGTCGCTTGTGGCTTTCGGCAAAACAACTCTTCGCAAAAAAGCGGTGTTTCTCAATTGCTCCTTTGTCCAATTTTGCGACTTAATCCATCTCACGGCATCCGGTGATGGTCTTGTCGTCACTTGGAACTTTTTTTCGTTTTCTTCAATCGTGTAGCCACAACTTTTAAGTGCTTCATCAACAGCTTTTTTAGCAAGCACTCTTGAATTAAGCCGATATTCGTCGTTGGTTTGTCCATATCCTCCACGTCTCATCGAGACGACTCCATGAAGATGAACATTTTTGATATTTTCTTTTCCCGAAGTATAATGAACGGTCAATGTAGCCGGATGATGTTGTGGTATCGTTTTGAGTATCGCTTTTGCTACTTTGTCGATTTCTTCCGGTTGTATGTCATTTGGTAGAGCAACAAATATTTGCTTGCCGGTCATTTTGGCGTTTTTAGCAACATTGCGTTTCCATTCTTGGTGTATTTGGTCCCAATATTTCGCAATTTTGCTTTGTTCTCTAGCGTCTTTCTTAATTCCTTTTGACCATATTTTGTGCGCATTTCCGGCCATCCCATGGCCATCGAGCAAGTAGCGCACATGGTCGGCGGGGTTGTGGTTCATCGTTGTAAAGAGTGTGCATGGTTTCGCTATTCTTTTCATGATGTGGCTCTGTCTAACATATTAAGGCACCAACCAGTCCGGACGTAGGACTGGTTTGCGCCCTCTCGGCGGCAGAATTTTTCAGGTGTGAAAAATCTGCTCGTCGTGTTACGTATTGGACCTTGATACTCAAGTATCGAGTTCCAATACGGAGGAGACGGCAAAAAGTCATCGACGCTTCAATGACTTTTGGAAGTGAGATCGAGCGGGTATCGAGAGTTACTCGTGAAGTGCGAGTGTTTGTGCAACGAGATGGAGGAAAAGCTGTATTTTTATCACGAAATCGCGTATATTGGTCTCATCAACCTTGTACATTTCACACAAACATTGTTGAGACATTCGACAAAGTTGGCGAACGACATTTTGCAAGAAATCTAAGTACTTAAGCGGTGGTATTTGGCGTGAGATAAACTCCCGCCGCCTCCACCATTTAGAAAAGACAAACCCGTCTCTCTGGGGTCATTCTCCGGGGTGACGGGTTTTCTTTTTCCCCTTGTTTCTAAAGGGGTTGCGCCCGTTT
This sequence comes from uncultured Desulfobacterales bacterium, assembly GCA_937915545.1. GTDB lineage: Bacteria > Desulfobacterota > Desulfobulbia > Desulfobulbales > Desulfocapsaceae > Desulforhopalus_A. The sequence goes on along the minus strand of CALGIJ010000019.1, from coordinate 50,485 downwards.
CACATCTTTCCAAAGCACCTCTTCGCACCATCGATTCTCCCCATCCTCCCGCCTTTCTTTCTCTGTTTGGCCCCTGATTCTCTGTTTTCTCCGGACCAAGTCCGAAGCTCGTCCGGAAAGCTACATCCTTGATTGATATGGGTTTGCGGCTGATTGCCATTTTTGGCGGTTGTCTTAGGGCGTCGTTCGATGCCGCAACCGGACGTTTTTTTCGAAATCGCCCGCCTCGGCCATGAAAAGAAGCGCGGTCAACTCCGGCTTCCTGCCCCCTAAAGAAGAAAAGCCGACGCTGATGGTCGGCTCTCTGGGGCGGTCTCCGGTCCGGTCGTCAGTCGGTGGCAAAGCCGAACTGGCGGCGCTGCTCGGCCCAGTCCTCTGGAAAGGTCTGGGTCAGCTTGGCCAGCGAGAGCCCGTTGGGTTCCTCACCGTTGATCAGGGCTTCGACGATGTCGGGGGCCAGGGTCGTCAGTTTGAGGATGCGGGCCACATACGAGCCATCGACGTCAAGGGTACGGGCAAGCTCGCTGATGGACTTGATCTGGCCGGATTCGAGGATGTCGGCCCAAGAAAAGGCCCTTCCCAGCGCCTGGAGGACGGCGGACTGCACCGGTTCCTGCGCTCCGGTGATTTCTCCATCCAGTGCCTGGGGAGCGATGACCGTCTTGCGGCCGCGCATGCGCCGGATCAGCATCGGGATATGGATCTGCAGGTTGCCGTTGTCGGCTACGGTAATGGTCGGCTTCATTTTCATCGGCTTGCCCTCCGTTCGGTGACTTCGCATGCCAGACCGGCCAGCTCGGCGATGAGCGTAGTCAGCCCGTTGGTGCGCAGCTCCATGTCGATTCCGGTCTCGCGGATCTCGACCTTATCCACCAGGAGGCGGATGAGCCGGTTTCGCTCCACCGGGAAAAGGTCCTCCCAGAAGCCCTCGACATTCTGGAAGGCCTCCGAAACGTCCTGTTCCGTGATGTTGTTCCCCCGGTAGGCTCTGCATCGCTCGCTCACGTGCGTCAGTTGTTTCGAGAGCTCGACCGCCTGGCGGTTGACGGTCGTGAGCATCTCGGTCTTGCCCGGCTGATCGTTGCCGGGTTTCATAAGTTCGATGGCTTGCTCCCGCGCCTGCGACAGCTCCATTTCGAGTTGGGCTTTCTGCTTGAACAGCCGCTCCCGCTCCACCTGCTCGATGTCCCGGGCCGCGAAGTAGGTTTTGGCCACCAGCGTCGGCGTGCGGAACACCGCGCTCAACTGCTCGACCACGGCCTGCTCGATGTCCCCGGCGGGAATCCGTTTGAGGGGGCACCGGCTCACGGTCCGCTTGCTGTCCTTCTGGCAGATGTAATAGGTGTAGTGGCGGCCGTTCTTGCGGGCGTAGGTCGGTCCCATCGCGCATCCGCAGTGGCCGCAGCGGATGACGCCTTTCAGCGGGGCGACCATTTTGGTTCTTGCCATGGAAACCTTGACCGGTTTGTTGTCCTCCAGGATGGCCTGCACCTTGTCCCAGGTCGTCCGGTCGATGATTCCTTCGTGCTCACCGGGGTAGCTGCGATCCTTGTGGGCAATCTCGCCGATATAGACCCGGTTGTTCAGCAGCCGGTAGATGTGGCCTGTATTCCATTCTGAGCCCTCGCGAACCTTGCCTTTCTTGGTGGTCCAGGCTTTTGTGCGGTATCCCTGTTCGTTCAATTCCTGGCCCAGCTTCTTGGCCGAGCCGATCTGGATGAATCGGCGGAAGATGTACTGCACCGTCCTGGCTTCATCCGGGTTGACCAGCAGCTTCTTGTTGTCCCGGTCGACGTCGTATCCAAGAATGGGTACGCCGCCGCAGTATTTCCCCCGGCGCTTGGCGGCCGCCACCTTGTCCCGGATGCGCTCGGCGATGACCTCCCGCTCGTACTGGGCGAAGGTGATCAGGATGCCGAGAAACATCCGTCCGGTGGGGTCGGTGGTGCTGAAGTGCTGGGTGACCGAGACGAAGCTGACACCCTTCTCGTTGAAGAGGTCGATCATCTTCATGAAGTCCAGCAGCGAGCGGGACAGCCGGTCGACCTTGTAGACCACGATCACGTCAATCTTCCCGGCATTGATGTCCGCCAGCAGGCGACGCAGCCCCGGGCGCTCCATGTTTCCACCCGAGAATCCACCATCGTCGTAGCGATCCGGCAGAGCCGTCCAGCCACGCATCCTCTGGGCTTCGATATAGTGTTCCGCCGATTCCCGTTGCGCATCCAACGAGTTGAACTCCTGTTCGAGACCTTCCTCGTGGCTCTTGCGGGTGTAGATGGCACAGCGCAGGGTCTTGTTTTTGCCCGGCGCGACATTGCTGTTATCAAGCATCCGAACCTCCCTCGGCTTTTCTGCCGTAAACCTTCTTCAGTCCGAAAAAGACCTTGCCGTTCCACCTGGTCCCGGTGATCTCCCTGGCCACCGCGCTGAGCGACCGGAAGGTGCGGCCTTCGAACTCGTAGCCATCGGCAAGGACGATCACCTCATAGCGCCGGTCGTTCCAGACCCGCACCAGTCTGGTCCCGGGCAGGATCGCTTCGTTCGATTTCCGCTCTTCTGGGATGCGTCGATTGACAGTGGCGACCGGGTCCTCCTTGGCGGCCTGCTGGAGATGGACCTTGGCCTGTTCGGACAGCCCGCCGTAGAAAAGCTCCTGGATGCGATAGGCCAGCCGCTTGATGAGGAATTGTTTCTTGTACTGGGGTGGCTCTTCTCCGTAGAGGTCGAGCCATTTTTCCCGGAGCTGCTCCAGGGACATGGATTGCAGCAGGGCCATCTGCCGAAGGACTGAGTTTCGGGTTCGGTCCTGGATCTTGCCGCCGGTGGCGGCGTTCTGTAACTCATTCATTTTCAACTCCTTATTTTGGTTTCCGGACGAGTTGTCATGAATGAATGCTCTGTTCCGGCAATGAATCAAGTCCTTCTCCGAGCACAGGGGAAGAATCTTCGAAAACCTCTAACTCATTGCCCACACATGCGTTTTTTGCCATTCGGCGCAGGATCGCCGTGGCCAGAATGGAGGCGGCTGACTGGAGCCTCGCCTCACCCGACAGGCGGCCGGGTTTGCCGTTTTTGTCAAGGTCATCCGTCCCTGGCCCATCATTCATTTCCTGTACATCCAACATCGAACACCTCCGGTTGGACCGGGGGGCTGGATGGCGTGGATACCAGAAAACGGCGGCGGTCGGGATGCGCGTTCTATGGCACCCACAACCGCCTCAGCTCCGCCTCTGGTCGGTTATCTGGTTACATCCGGCTTGAACCGGACTTGCGTTCGTTACCTACCGGAGGGACGTGCAAGATGACGGAATCAGACGAGAAGTCCTGTTTTTTTGATTGACCTGATGTTCATCAGGTCGTATATTTTGTGGTCATAAATTGGGCTTAATCCGCTCAGTGGCTACGACACGGAGCAATCGCCATGGGAAAGAAAAAGGTATCGGAAATAACCGACCCACAAGCAAACACGCTGAGGGTCATTTGCCAAATCATCGATGAAAAGGGGTTGCCGCCAACGGTGAAAGAATTGTCGGAAGTCCTTGGTATCAGCCACGCGAGCGCCCACGAGCAGATCGCTCAACTGGTACGGAAAGGCTATCTGAAGAAAGAAGCTCGTAAGGCCCGAAGCATCGTCGTCATCAGGAGGCCCGAATAACGATGCTGGGTCGCGAAAAATAAGGAGATCGACATGGGGCACGTCAGACTTGGAAGCCTTCCGAGGTCGAGGGCATGGAAAGAGGTGGTCGGCCTGATCACGGCCGGTGCCGACGTGTCCCAAATCGCAAACGCAACAATCCGGGCAGCCGATAAAGCATTCACCTTCGTGCTCAACGATAAGGGGTTCACCGAGGCGGTCTGGTTGATGACGCAACTCGCCATTGCCGCAAAAAAGGAGAACCTCGGCGAGCATCTCCAATCCCTCGGCGTCAACCTGCCGCAGGATACATCTCTTCCCGATCTTGCAGCCGCAGTCTCCGAGGCCCTGGATAACAAATTGGAGTCCAACGGTGGCCGATCCGACCTCGGTGAAATGTCTCAGCGTGCATTGGTCGGAGCCCTGGTAGAGCACATCTCACCAAAACTGCCGTCTCTCTTCGCCCCCGGGCCAGATGATGTTCGGGCCGCACTGGCAGCGCTCGGGAAAAAGCGGGAGTTCGGAGAGCTGTCGCGGACTTTCTTCGCCAAGCTGACCAACGAGAGCATGAACTACTTCCTCTCAAAAACGCTGGCTACCCATCTGGGCGAGGGCCAGCGCTTTGCCACCATGAATGAAATGGGACAATTCGAGAAGGCTCTGAACACGCACTGTAAAGAGGCGTCCCTGATCGTCGAGCAGTTTTCAGCAGATTGGTTTTCGAAGCACAGGTACGAAGAAGGTGGTGACATCTCCAGGGAGTCTTCCAATGGCTTCGCCTCTTACGCGCTGAAAAAGATGAAGGACGAGCTAAAAGAAGGAGCGCGAGCCGATGCAAGATAAACGATATATCATCTGTGGGAACGCACCGACCGATGGGATTGAAGAAAATCCTGACCGTGATCTGCGCCTGCGCCTTTGGGGCAAGGATGGGCCGGACAAGATCACCCTACGCATTGAAGACATCCACAAAAAGATGAGCAAGGACGTGCCTGATTCTTTCCAGGACCTGCTCGAAATCGCCACCTACGTTTACAGTGCCGATCAGGCCATCCCACGAGGGGCCGACGACGTCGATTCTTTTGGCCATGGCTGGCGCAGGGATCTGCACTTCATCATCCCGGTGCGGAAGCCAGATTTTTGGAACGGAGACGATATCCACCAGGCGCTGCGCTCCACGCTTGGTTTCTTGTCTGACGACAACTATCACTTCGAGTTCGTCAAACTGAAAGAGGCTCAGGCATTCCAGGGATATCTGAAATTTGATGATGACGGACGGCTCTTCGGCTATCCGGAACAGGTAGTGATGTTTTCAGGTGGGCTGGACTCGCTGGCGGGAGCCATCGATGAAGTTCTGAATGAAAAACACAAGGTCGTCCTTGTTACCCACAAATCGACACCGAAGCTCAACACGCGCCACCGGCGACTGGAAAAGATGATTGCCGACAAGGCTGGGGAAAACGCCCCGCTACACATCGGCGTCCGGGTCAACAAGAACAAGGGGCTGAACTACGAGTACACCCAGCGCAGCCGATCCTTCCTCTATGTGTCTATCGGGGCGACCATCGCAAAAATGCTCAATCTGAAAAGCGTCCGTTTTTACGAAAACGGGGTCATCAGTTTGAATCTGCCGGTCTGCGCTCAGGTAGTCGGCGGCCGGGCAACACGCACCACCCACCCCAGGGTGATCCGAGGTTTTCAGGAAATCATCAGCCTGGTGGCTGGCGAACCGTTCACGATTGAGAATCCCTACATCTGGAAAACCAAGGCCGGTGTCATCGAGGTGATCACCAAGGCCGGATGCCAGGACATGATCGCGGCATCGACCACCTGCACCCATACCTGGGAGATGACCAATCACCATACGCATTGCGGAACGTGTTCCCAGTGTATCGACAGGCGTTTTGCCATGATTGCGGCAAAAGCCGATCAATATGACCCAGTGGAAGCCTATAAAGCCGACATCTTCACCCAAAGCCGAAGCAAGGACGAGGACAAGATCATGACAGCCGCGTACCTGGAGCGTGCCAATCAGGTACGCGAGCAGGACGACATCACCCAGTTTATCGCCCGATTCAGCGAGGTCAGTCGGGTCTTCCGCTACCTTAATGGGAACTCCGGAAAAGTGGCCCAGAAGGTCTATGACCTTTACAAGCGCCACGCCAAGGAGGTCTGCGATGCAATGGACACAATGGTTGGCCGCAACATCACCGCCATCGGCCAACGCACCTTGCCGGGAGACTGCCTACTCAGGACGGTCTATGAATCGGGATCGGTAATCTCCGTCCCCGCCATTCCGGTTGAGCAGAAGCAGCCGGACAACTACTTCAGGAAGCGCGGGGGTGTCTGGGCGGCACGCTTTAACGGCAACGCCGAAGTGCTTGTGACGGGTGTTGATAAAGGGGCCGAGTACATCAATTTCCTCCTGGCAAGGCCGAACAAGGAAACCTCGGTCTACGAGATCGTCTGCGGGTTCGCCATCGATAGCTGCAACGCGGTCCTGAACTCCAATGAGACCGATGAAGGTTTTCAGGTCACCCAGGGGGTTCCGTTGGGTGATACCGGCTTCGTTGCCGACCGCAAGGCCGTCGAGCAATACCGGGAGACGGCTCACGAGCTTCTTCGGGAAATTGAAGAAGCCCGGGCAGAAAACAACGATGCCGAAATCCAGCGGCTCGAGAACGAAATGACCCAGATCACCGCCGCAATCAACGAGGCGGTTGGTCTGGGTGGCAAACTCCGGAAATCCAACGACAAGCGGAAGAACATCCGCGACGCCTTCCGGAGTGCCGTGAACCGGGCCATCACGTATCTGGAAAAGTATGACAAGCCGCTGGCCGCCCACCTGAAGGAGTCCATCAAGTGCGGCAACGAACCGGTCTACCGGACCGAAGAGGAGATCGTTTGGGAGGTCCGCCCGATAGTCAACGAGTGACCCGGGGCCACCCAGGAAGAAAAAACTAAAAAATATTTCCGCTACGCCAAATGTAGCCATTGCGACGCCGGATGTAGCGCCTTCCCCAATGAAGGCGCGATCCGGCGTTTTTTATTGGTCAGCACAGGGTTGGCCACCGGGCGTGCCAGAACTTCCGAACAAGGAGACTGGCAGTGGCACAAGTCAACAAAGCACACCTCACCCCACCGAAGCGGCGACTCATCGAGTTGATGCAGGACATCAACTTCGGCCGCATCACCAACATTCCGGTCCGCGACGGCGAGCCGGAACTCACCCCTGACACGGTCATCGAGCGCGAGATCAAGCTGGCTGGACAGAGCGGTCCCCGGCCCGAGCGCGACCAGGATGACTTCATTCTCAAGCAAGAGGTCGTGGCGCTGCTGGAGCACCTCGCGCAGATGGGCAGCGGAAAAGTCTGCCTGCTCGAGATCAAGCACGGTCTGCCGTTCCTGATGCGCATCGAGGAACGGGCAGCCTGAACACGTAACGACCTGAACCCTTAGACACTGGACAACAAGCTGGACGCATGGCGGAGGCTGTTGTGGGTGTCGCCGAGCCGAATACGGCAATTGGCGGCGTACCTGCGACCCCTTCGCCCACGCGACAGCTTTGTCCTGTGATCTGGCCCGTGCCGACACCCACGCGGACCTCCTCCTCGCTCCGAGGAGGCCCCGATGGTTTCTCAGAATTCTTACGACGGCATCGACAAGTATGCCGCCGACCTCATTCGGCACAAAGCACGTCAACTCGTAGGCAAGGCCGGATTCACCGAGGACGACAGACCCGACCTCGAACAGGAACTGATGATCGATCTGCTGCAGCGGATGCGGCATTTCAATCCCGCCAAGGCCAAGAAGACCACCTTCATGGCCCGGATCGTCGAACGTCACATCTCCACCATTCTGGAGGCCCGGTTCGCCCAATGCCGGGACTGGCGGCTCTGCCAAACATCACTCAACGAACCCCTCGACAACGGTGAGGGCGACAGCACCGAGCGGATCGACTTCCTGGATAGCGAAGGCTCTCTTGGGGGCGGCACACGCGAAACAAGAGAGCGCCTCGCCCATGAGATCCGCATGGATCTCGGCCAGGCCATCGCCTCGCTGCCGGAAGAGCTCCGGGATCTGTGCTTGCGCCTGCACGACAGCACCATGGCCGAAGTCGCCCGGGAGATGTGCATTCCCAGAACCACCCTCTACGACCGGCTGAACAAGCTCCGGGACGCGTTCCGCGAGGCCGGACTCGAGGACTACCTGTGATCTCCGACGCATCGACTCCGGCTCCGGTAAGTAAGCACCGTGCCGCATGGTGCGGCTATCCGGGGCCTCGGAAATCAGAACCTGAACAAAAGAGGAGTTCAACCATGACTCACGACACCTACAAGTACCGTTTTGACGAGTCGGTCCCGGCCCAGGAACTGGAAGACACTTTCATGCTGGCGATGCTGGCTGTCGAAAGCCTGCATGGCCGTTCCCGTGTGCGGATGGAGAGCCGGTTCAATCTGGACAAGGACCGCCGCACCTGCGTGATCGACGCATCCACCGATGTCGGCAGCGACCTCGCCCGCATCTTCACCGGCTTCGCCACCAAGGAATACGGCGAACGCTCGGTCCTGATCGAACGTACCCAGCCGTCGGGCTGCGCCTGTGCCTCCAAGCATCGCGCAGCGCCCGCCGCCGAAGCGGGGGTGGCGGTATGAGCGAGCTGATGACCACCACCTATTCCATGTGGCGGCTGTTCCGCAACTGCCGCATGGCCTGCAAGTGGCGCTACATCGACGAGCTGGTGCCGCTCGAGCGCGACCCCAATCTGGCCTTCGGCTCGGTCATCCACGACTGCCTGGAGTGCTGGCACGGCGAGCGGTATCTGGCCAAAGTCCTCGACCACATCGACCGGACCTATCCGAACCGTGCGCAGGACGATCATCAACAGGCCGACTGGCATCTCGCCAGGGCCATGATGAGCGTCTATGCGGAACACTATCCGGCCGAAGAGTTCGAGGTCGTCGCGCTCGAGAAAACCTTCGAAGGTCCCATCGTCAACCCGGCGACCGGGGCGACCTCGCGCAGTTTCATTCTCGCCGGAAAAGTGGATGGCATCGTCCGTCAGGATGGCCAGTACTTCCTGCTGGAACACAAAACCGCCTCGCAGATCGACGCCAGCTACCTGGAGCGGCTCTGGACCGATTTCCAGATCATCCTCTACGCCTGGTACCTGGAGCAGACCCTCGGCATCACGGTCAGCGGCATCATCTACAACGTTCTGGTCAAGGCCAAGCTGCGCCAGGGCAAGGGTGAGACCGAAGCCGAATTCGAGGCCCGCCGGGCTGAGCTGATTGCCAAGTCGAAAACCGGCAAGAGCAGCGCCAAGCGCAAGCTACCGGAGGACGACGAGACCTTCCAGCAACGGCTCCAGGAGAAGTACCTCGAGCCGGGCATGTTCCATCGCGAGGTGCTCTACATCTCCCGAGACCAGTTCGAGGAACTGCGGGCGGAGCTGTGGGAACTCTCCAAGGCCATGCTCGACGCCCGTCGGCGCGACACCTTCTACCGCAACACCAGCTACTGCTTCCAGTACGGAAGACCCTGCGCCTACTTCCAGCTCTGCCGCTCGGGCGGCAACCCCAACGTCATCGAAAACCATTTCCAACGGATCGCCCCGCACGAAGAGCTGCGGGACGGAGCCGGTGAAGACGCCGCTCCGGTGTTTTGAAATCCCAACCATAAGGAGACGAAGCCATGCTTCCCAAGACCAAAAGCAAACCCAAACACACGCTCTCGGACCTCACCGCCCTGGTGTACGGCCCGAGCAAGATCGGCAAGAGCACCTGGTGCTCCAAGGCCGATGACGCAGTGTTCCTGGCGACCGAGCCGGGCCTGAACGCCCTGGAGGTGTTCCAGACCCCGATCACCTGCTGGGACGACCTTCTGCAGGCCTGCGCCGAAATCGCCGAGGGCAAGCACGAGTTCAAGACCATCGTCGTCGACACGGTGGATAACGCCTACAAGATGTGCTCGGACTACGTCTGCAAGAAATTCAAGATCGAGCACGAATCCGACCTGGGCTACGGCAAGGGCTACGCGCTGATCAACAACGAGTTCCAGCGCGTCATCAACAAGCTCGCCTTCCTGCCCTACGGTCTGATCCTGATTTCCCACTCCCAGGAGCGGGACATCGAGACCCGGACCGGCAAACACACCCGCATCGTGCCGACGCTGCCGGAAAAGGCGCGAAAGCTGGTCACCGGCCTGGTGGACCTGATCCTGTTCTGCGACCTGGACATGAAAACCGGCGAGGACGGCAAGCCGGTATGGCAGCGCGTGATGCGCACCAAGCCCAGTCCCAACTACGACGCCGGTGACCGCACCGGCCGACTCCCCGAAGTCATCCCCCTCGATTTTTCGAGCTTCGTGAAAGCGTTCAACAACACGGCAACCGGAGCTGCGGCGAGTGCCGCCCGGCCGAAGCCGGAGCCGACCGCGAGTGCGGCGGCGAAACCTCAACAGTAAGGAGATCCGACCATGGAACACTACGAAAACCAATCCGGCAGCAACCTCGACCTGGCGCAGTTCGACGACGCCTTTGAAACCGCCGAAGTCGAGGAGCGTGAGTTCGAGGCCGTGCCCGATGGCAAGTACCAGGTCAACGTCGACCGGGTCGAACTGACCCGCGCCCAGACCTCGGGCAACCCCATGCTCAAGTGGACCCTGCGCATTCTTGCGCCGACCCACAAGGGCCGTCTGCTCTGGCGCAACAACGTCATGGCCAGCAACGAGAACATCAAGTGGCTCAAGCAGGACCTCTACACCTGCGGGCTGCAGCTTCAGAAGCTCTCCGACCTGCCGGGCCACCTCGAACAGCTTCTGAACATCAAGCTGGAGGTGACCAAGCGCACTCGCGGTGAAAACGAGAACATCTACTTCAACCGTCGCATTGTCATGGCCGACGATGCCGGGGCTCCCGGCGCGGCGATGGACGACATGATCCCGTTCTGATGATGGACCGGATCACCGTTGTCGTCGACACCCGCGAACAGGAGCCCTACAGCTTCGATAGCGACAAGGTTTCGGCGGTTCGCAAGGCGCTGCCCGCCGGTGATTACTCGCTGGTCGGCCTCGAGGAACGGGTGGCGGTGGAGCGCAAATCCCTGACGGATTTCGTCTCCACCGTCATCCGGGGGCGAAAGCGGTTCCACCGCGAGCTGGAAAAGCTCTCCGCCTACGAATCCGCCTGCGTGGTTGTCGAGTGCAACTTTCGCGATCTGGTCGATGGCCGCTACCGCAGCGATGCCCACCCGCATGCGCTGATTGGAACGGTCGCCTCCATCGTCGTCGACTTCGGTGTCCCCGTCTACTTCTGCTCGGACCGGCAGGCCGCCTGCCGTTTTGTCGAGGAGTACCTGACACGTTTTCACCGGAGGATCGCGAGATGCCAAAAAGAAATGAGAGTAACCCGGCGCGACTCCGGGGAAGAATAGAGCGCGTTTACTATGCCGGACCCAAGTTCTCCGCAGGCCGACTGCTCACCCCGACCGGTGAGGAAGTCCAGTTCGCGGGCAATTTGTTCGCCCGTGAAAATCAGCCTGTGGTCCTGCTCGGGTCGTGGTCCACCCATCCCAAATACGGCCGTCAGTTCAAGGTCGACGGGATGGAGCACGACCTCGAACTCGACCCGGAGGGGCTGATCCACTATCTGGCTAACCATCCGGAGATCAAGGGCATTGGTCCGGCCAAGGCCAGATTGATCGTCGAGAGTTTCGGCGACGCCTTTGAAAAAACCCTTCTGAACGACCCCGAGCGCATTGCGCTCAAGGCCCGACTGCCCTTGGATGCTGCCCGGCGGCTGCGTGACGAATGGTTGAAGAACCGCAGCGTCAACGCCGTCATGGCCTGGTTGTCGGCATTCGGTCTGACCCATCATCAGGTCACCACTCTGGTCGAAAGACTCGGCGGCAACTGCCTCGATATCCTGAAGGAAGACCCGTACATCCTCATTCGGGAGATCCGGGGATTCGGCTTCAAGAAGGTCGACAAGATCGCCCGCAAGCTGGGAACCCCCAAGGACCATAACCCTCGTATCCGGGCCGGGTTGAATTTCTGCGTCCGTGAAGCCCTGGACAATGGCCACTGCTGGATCGAATACGAGGATCTGGTGGACCAGGCCAACCTGCTGCTGGTCATGGATGCCCTGGACAGCCGGGTTCGCATCGAGAGCGCCCTCGACGTGCTCATCGAAGAACAGGCGCTTGCCTGCGATTCCCACGGCGGACGTTTTGTAGTCGCCCTGCCGGAGATCGTCCGTATGGAGCGGGAGCTGGCCTCGCTGTTCGGCCAGGCCGAAACACCCAATCCTCATTTCCAGTCCGTCAAGAAACTCGACGCCCTGATTCGGCGCTGCGCGGTGACGCTGAACGAGAAGCAGCTTGAAGCTGTGCGCTCGGCACTCAAGCACAGCATCAGCTTGATCTCGGGTGGAGCCGGTTCTGGCAAGAGCTACACCATCTCGGTCATCAACACCATCTGCGAGGAGAGTGATCTGGAGGTCGTGCTCGCCGCGCCGACCGGTAAGGCGGCCAAGCGTCTGGAGGAAGTCAGCGGTCGCAGCGGCACCACCATTCACCGTCTGCTCGGCTATGACGGCAAGGGCTTCTCCCGCAGCAAGGAGAACCCCATCGATGCCGACGTCCTGGTGGTCGACGAGTTTTCGATGGTCGACGTGCCGCTGGCCTGGCATCTGTTCGAGGCGGTCGACCTGTCGCGGACCACGGTGCTGCTGGTCGGCGATCACAACCAGCTTCCGCCGGTGGGACCCGGAAACATCCTGCGCGATCTGATTCAGACACGCGCCATCCCCACGGTCATCCTCGACAAGGTCGTGCGCCAGGCTGGCGTCCTCAAGGAGAACTGCACCGCCGTTCTCAAGGGCGAGGTGCGCAAGACCAGCGAGGCGTCGGTGGCCGGATGCCGGGATTGGTATCTGGTGGATCAGTTCACCGACCCGATGGCTGCACGCTCGTTCCTGCTGGAGCTGTTTCAGGAGCGGCTCGACGCCCTGGGGTTCGACATCATCAAGGACGTGCAGGTGCTGACGCCGACCCACAAGGGGCCGCTCGGCACCAAGGAACTGAACGAGGAATTGCAGCGGCTCATCCAGCGCAAACTCTGGAACACCGAGGTGCCGCCGGTCGCCATGGGACGCCGCGCCCCGTTTCTCAAGCACGACAAGGTCATCCAGACCCGGAACAATTACGACCTGAACGTGATGAACGGTGCCATCGGCTATGTGGTCGATGTCCTCGCGAACGGCACCTTGGTCATCGACTTCGACGGCATGCCGGTGGAGCTGGAGAAGGGTTCGCCCGACCTTCAGGACCTGCAGCTCGCCTATGCGCTCACCATCCACAAAACCCAGGGCTCCGAGTTCCCCTGCGCCGTGTTGGTGGTCCACAAGGCGCATTCCTTCATGCACCACCGCAATCTGCTCTACACCGGGGTGACTCGTGCCCGGCGCACCGCCATTGTCCTGGGTGACCATTGGGGCATCCAGAACTGCGCCAAGCGTTGCCAGGTGGATGACCGCCGGACCTTTTTGCCCCTGTTTCTGGACGCCGCCCAGCACGCGGATGCCGATTTCGCCCGTGTCGCGGAGGCCGAATGAGTATGGGCGGAACGGATAACGTCAGGGAGTATTACCGGCTCGTCACCGAGATGGACATCGGTGACGTGGCCCGGGAACTCCTGCCGGGACGGATCACCCAGGAGACCGGCCAGCGCTTGATGTGCGACTGCCCCAACCATCAGAGCCAGTCGCGCCTGTCGCTGCACGTGATGCTCGACAAGCAGGGCTGGTACTGCTTCGGCTGCGGAGCCGGCGGTGATGTGCTGCAGCTCGTTGAGTTCATTCAGACGGGCTCGGTCACCGCCGGGCAATCCGGTCCGATGACGGACAGCCACCGTCAGGCCCGGGACTATCTCGCCAAAAAGGCGGGCTTGCCGCCGCTGTCGCGCTATGGCCTGAGCCAGGAGCGTCTGGCCCAGACGGAGGCCGACCGTACCTTCGAACTGCGGGTCAAGGACGCGCTGACCTCGCTGGCCAGGCTTTACCACGCCAGGCTGAAGGAGTCGTCGGAGGTCCTCGACTGGCTGAAATCCAAATACGCCCTTAGCGAGGAGACCATCGACGATCTCCTGATCGGCTACGCGGACAACGCGTCCGGCGCGGTCGCCCAACTGACCGGGGGTGAGGACGGTTTTTCCAAGCGGGAGCTCGCCGCCACCGGCGCTTTCCGTCCCACCAGCCAGGACGGCCTGACGCCATTTTTCGAGCGCCGCATCGTCTTTCCCTACTGGAGCCGTGGCCGAGTGGTGTTCATGATCGGCCGCAAGACGCCGTGGACCCCGGACGTGGGCTGGGAGCAAGGGAAATACAAGAAACTGCCGGTTCATGACGAGCACCAGCGGCCCTACGTCGCCGACTTCATCAACAACGCGCTGCTGTTCAACGAGGACTGTCTGCTGGCCCGGCCCGGCAAGGTGATCATCACCGAGGGGGTGACCGATTGTCTGGCGCTGATGCAACTGGGCCTGCCCACCGTATCTCCGGTCACCGTTCGCATCCGGGCCGCCGATTGGGAACGCCTGATCCCCAAGCTGCGCGGCGTCGAAACCGTCTACATCTGCCAGGACAACGAACTCTCCCAGGCCGGTCTCAAGGGGGCGCTGCAAACCGCCCGCACCCTGGCCGAACACAAGATCGACACCCGCCTGGTGACGCTGCCCTTGTCGGAGACACAGATCTCGGCCCGGCAGGAGCTGACCGAACGCTTCGGCCTGACGGCGAGCGTGGGGCCGAAGGAGCTGGCCAAGCTGCTGGCGGGACGTCCCGCCGAGGAAATCAAGTCGGCCGAGGTGCTTCTCGCCACCGCCAAGATCGACGTCAACGATTACATTGCCGCCGGGCATACCCGGGAGGATTTCGAACGCCTGCTCGCCGAGGCCAGCACGCCCATCGAGTTCGGCGTGCGTTCGCTGCCCGATGGCGCTGAAGAAGAGGAACGCAACCGCCTGCTCGAACCGATACTGGGGGAGATTTCCGAGCAGTCTCCGTTGGAACAGGCCCGCCTGCTGAAGCTGGTGCAGGAGCGCATCGGTGGTGGCGTCTCCATGGCCACCCTGAAGGAACAGATCCGCGCCATCCAGAAGGACCGCAAGGTCGAGTTCCGTAATGAAAAGAAGAAGGCCAAGCGGATGTCCGGCGCGATGCCCGGATCATGCCGCGCCAGGGTCGACGAGGTGCTGATCGACACGGAACTGGAGAACGGCGCTCCCGACTACACCCTGGCCGCCGAGGCCGCCTACGACTGGTTCACCGCCAACGGTGCCCAGTTCTTTCACACCCTGCAGGGCGAGCCGTTCATGTATTTCGATAACGCCATCTACTGGATGGATTCACCGGACCGGGGCCGCAAGCGCCATTACGCGGCCATGCTCTACAAGCACACGGGCATGGTGCCGACCTCCAACGGCGGACGGACATTTTTCGAGGTGCTGCCCAGCCTGGCCATGATCCGTGGCCAGGTGCGCGACCATTTTTCCTGGCTGCATACGGATGTGGCTTCCTACACCGTCTATTTCAACCTGAACAATCCGGAGCACGAGATCGCCAAGATCACCCCGGACGAAATTCAGATCATGAAGAACGGCGGTAACGAGGACGGCATCATCCTGGATGGCTCGCGGAAGATGAAGCCGCTGAAATTCCTGCCCGACGCCGACCTCGAAGAGGCGGACCGGCTCCTGGTCGATCTGCTGGTGGGCAACATGACCTGTCCGCAGGGAGATCGCTTTCTCATCCTTTCCTGGCTCTCCTGTTTCCTGCTGATCGACTTCGCCGGGACGCGGCCCATGACCCGCTTCGAGGGCTCGGCCGGATCGGGCAAGACCACCGCCAGCAAGATCACGTCGACGCTGCTTTACGGCGAGCCCCAGCACAAGAAAGCCACCGACGCGGCGAACTACACCGATGGCTCGCAGAACCCGCTCATCGTCCTCGACAACATCGAGGTCAAGCAGATGACCGAGGATCTGACCACCTTCATGCTGACCAGCATCACCGGCATCGCCAAGGAGAAACGCAAGAGCGGCACCGACAGCGAGACCATCACCGAGCGGACCAAATGCCTGCTGAACACCACCGGCATCGAGCCGCTGTGCGGGGAGCTCTCGGAGGTTCAGTCACGCAGTTTTGTGATCAATTTCGATGTCGCCAACCAGGGCAATGACTGTTTCATCGAATCCGAGGTTGTCGCAGGCATCCAGCAGCATCGTGACCTCATCATTTCGGTCATCATGAAGCGGACCCGGGTGGTGCTGGCGATGATGCGAGACGGCATGAGACGCCATGCCATGAAGCTGTTGCACGAGGCCCTGGGGAACCACGACAAACGCCGCTGCAATGAGTATCTCAGCCTGATGTACCTGATGATGCTGGCCGGATCGAGCCGTGAAGAGATGGAACAGGGGCTGGAAGCGTTGGCACCGGCATTCGCCCGGCAAATCGAGTCGCTCAACCGGACCAGCCGGGATACGGCCCGGGATTCAAACCATACGGCCACCGCGCTGGCGACCCTGTTCAACGCATGGCGCACCGCGACCGAAACCAATGCGCATGATGTTTACGGAGACCGCCGGACGGACCCGGTTCAGGAGTTCGTCCAGCGGTATCAGATCCGCTTTGAAGACGATGGAAGTTTACGGGAGGTTCTTTCCCGGGACCTGTTCGTGGCCCTCAAGCGAGTCGCTCGGGATTTCGGTCTGCGTTTCGAGATGGACTCATCCCGGCAATTCGCACAGCGGCTGGTGAATGATCTGGAGACCATCCGGGGGGCAGGGTTCGAGATTGAAATAGGCCAGAAGCGATACGGCACAAAACTCTACACGATCCGCCGCATTGAATGACCCGGGAAGAGGGGCAAATGATGCTTTTCCTCTTCAGGTTGTCGCCCGCCGCTCCCGTAGTCGCTTAATCATTTCTGCGGCTGGCTGAACCTTGCCATCCTTGATCTGGCGTTCGCCAAGGACCAGAATTTCTTGGAGTGCAACAGTGTGTTTGCTCTGCTCGTTTTGATCGATTTTCTTCATTTCACACCCCCATTGCTTTGAAGCTCAGTCCCTCGCGTATCCTTCCCGGACGGCATTTTCCATGTCGGCCAACTCGTCATCGGTCAGAAACCCGAAATGCGATTCCCTCTTTCTCGCCGAAAGGCGACCATTGTTTTGCAGGCAGAGCTGGATAAAAAGATCAATGAGGCGGTCAGGCATGTCCACGATCTCCTGAATGGCCTGCTTGGTCTTGTCGTAACTCGCCAGAAAATCGAGTTCTTCCACCAGTTCGTGCTCGATGGTGAGCTTGACGAAATCATACAACGCCTCCGCCTGAGCGGTCATGTCGATGTACCTGTACAGAGGTCCGGTCTCATCCGGCACGGTCATCTGGCCGAGATCGTCCAAGTCGTATTCAACCAGCCGCATCAGCGGGTTTGAGAACGCCTCCAGGGAGTGATCGTAAAGCGCCGGATTTTTCAGCATGGCGGCGGAGACCGGGAACATGAGCCCTTTCGGGATCTCGCCGCGCAGAAACAGGATATTGTGAATGAGAAACCGGTGAATACGGCCGTTGCCGTCCTCAAAGGGATGCATGAAGACGAATCCGTAGGAGATGGCGGCGGCATGGATAATGGTGGGGACCGCGCCCTCCTTCATCACTTGATGGGCAGCGAGTAGTCCCGCCATCAGTTCCGGGAGGTCGTCGGGCTTCGGGCAGACATAGTGAACGAGCTGCTTCTGATAGGAAATAGTTTGACCGACGTAGTTCTGGTTGGCCCGGTAGTCCGTGTCTCGAAATCGGGGATCGACGATGCGGTTCTGCACGTCGATCAGGAGAGGCTTCTCGCAAAAGTCCTTGTGCTCGGCCATCTCCAGCAAGCCGATGAATTTCTCTATCCGGGAGGCGCTCGGCTTGATGTGTTCGATCTCGAATGAGGACTTGGTCTCTTTGTTATACAGGTAGCTTAGTGCCCGTCTGAGAAGCTCCGGTGGATAGGAGGTCACGACCTCTTCGCACCGTTTCTGCAGGTCGATTCCTTCCATGGCGGCGAGCTTTTCGGTGCGCCGGATGATGGGACAGAAATCATTCCCGCCAAGCAGATTGTCGATGACTCTCTGACGCTGCATGCGACGGCCGGGCGCTGCGGTGTAGTAACGGTCCGGCTCGAGCAGCTCGATGTAATTCCCCTTGGTCAAATCCGGCAGCGGGAGTTCCCGCCCGGTCAGGAATTCATACAGGAACCAGATCCTGCGGGCGTATTTCCCGGTCGGTTTCGAGCTGATCCAGGCCGCTATCTCGTCTGCTGGGACCACGTCGAAAAGGGCCGACAGGATGCCAAGGTTCACGCCGTCGTACTTGAGGGCGAACTCCAGATGGTCTCCCGTCCCGTCTCCGGGCCAATAGGACTGGGGGTAGACGGATTCCACCTGCCCATCCTGAATAGTAGAGCGCAGCGTCCCCGTCGGGCTGACTGAGGACGTGTGCCAGTTCGGCAAAGCTCTCAAGTCGAATTGCTCTATCAGAAACGCATAGCCTGCCAGCCGGTTCTGTGTCGTGTCCAATGTCATCACACCTCAAAAAATCGTTACGTTTCTCAAAAAATGATTACTATGAGCCTTTGAGTTAAAAATATAGTTACATTATCAGCAGTTTTCAAGAAAATTGTTTGGGATGCCTGGGTGAGGGGTCAAAATGGGGGGTGGTCCTCAAAAAACGTATTTGCAACTCAAAATATGATTACAAACAGGCATTTTTTACGAAATACAGTTACAGAGGCGTCGGAATCCGGCGGAGGATGCACAGCCTCCGGTAGAAAGACCTTTCTACGCTGTAGAATGTCCCGGGAACCACTTTCTACGCAGCAACCCATTGGTTTCAATCGGTTTTCATCGGAAGCGTAGAAAGGGTAGAAAGGTTTCCGGGGTCACTTCCCCTGACTCATGAATTTTTCAGCCCCATGACCTCGGTGCTGGCTCACGGGAAAAATCCCCGTGCGGCAAGTAACCTCCATAACCTTTCTACACTTTCTACCATCATAATCATAACCTATTGATTACAAGTCTGTTTTTGCTTGTAGAAAGGTACCGTAGAAAGGGGCGGAGACGTAGAAACCCCTTTCTACAGCTCCGTCACTCGCTCAGGGGCTCCGGTAAGTAACTGGAAACGATGACTACCAACGTTTCCGGAGAATTGCCATGAGCTTGCTGACCACCATGATCCGTCACCTCGGCACGGATGCCCCCAAAGCCGACAGCCAAGCCAGTCTCGCCGTTTCCGAGACCTCGGAACACTGCCAGTCCCTTTTCGTCACCACCGATCTTGAAATCAGGAAGTTCGCCTGGGTCCGGACGGGTGAGATCGACATCGAGCAGAACGGCAAGGTTTTTCGTCTGCTTTCGCCTGAATACTTTGCCTGGCTGCGTTCCCGCATGGTCACGGCCCAAGCCGCGCACAAGGCCGGAAAGCTCCCCGAGGATGCCTGGAACACGCTGCGGCAGCGATTCAACGCCCTGCAGGAGCTGGCCATCCGGGAGTTCGGCAAGGAAAGCCTGCAGGAGGTCCTGCATTCCTTTTCCCCGAAGAACTACCGGCCACCCGCGCTTCGTCCCGAACCCCAGGAGAAACCCGTCGAAGTTCCCAGAAAGGACTGGATTTATCCCGGGAACCAAGCTTGGAAATGTAAGCAGCCGGTAACTTCCCAGGCTGTCGCCAAGGTCGACGCCATCCGTGAGGAGGCCATGGCCAAGAGCTGGTCCGAGGCACGCCTCTATCAGAACCAGGGCCGGTTTCGGTTTCCCTGCGGCGAGGACTACGGCCTGGTCTGTTTCGTCGATGGCGATCAGGAGATTGGCGAGGTCACCGAGCGTTTTATCGAAATTGTCCACGGGCCGAAGTCCGGGCGTCCCAGCACGCTGCGGTTCTACAACCCGGACGTGCCGCAGCCGTGGATGAAGAAAGTGGAGGATTGAGCCGTGAAGAAAAAGAAACGCTACGCCAACGCCAAGGATGTCTTGCCCGAGGAACTCTTCGAGCAGGTTCAGAAGCACTACACCGGAATTCTCTGGGTCCCTGCACCGAGCCGCTTCTACCAGGAACGCCGTGACCTGGTGCTTGCCCTTCATCTGCAGGGGATCAGCAGCCAGGAGATCTCCAACCTCGCCGGTGTGACCACCCGCCGGGTCAACCAGATCATCGCCGCCGAACGAAAACAGGATCGGGACCGACAGTTGAGCGCCGCTTCCGGTAAGTAACCCCTGAACCGGCGGGAGCGCGTTTGGAGGCTAAATCGGCCTCCCGCCCCGCATCCCGGCTTGGGAAAACAATATTCGGCAGGATTTCCACGTGGCACTGAACAAACCGGACAAAGAGACGCTGGACCGCTGGCACCGCAACGAGGGCAAGACCGAACCGCCCCGGCGCGGGCCTGGTGCGCCCGAGGGCAATCAGAACCGGCTGCGTCACGGCATCTTTGCCGACCGCTGCCTGACGCCGGAAGAGAAGGTCATGTTCGACGCGATCATCGACCGCCTCAACCAGGACTTCGAGTTCAACAAGTCCAGCGACTTCCTGCAGGTGGAGCTGGTGGGCGTCTACTCGGTGAAGCTGGTCCGCGCCCAGATCGAGGGGAACACGGACGCCGCCGAAAAGCTCGACCGGATGATCCGCTGCCACATGAAGGACCTCAAAACCACCAAGATCGCCCGCGAGGGTGAGGAGCCGAAAGGCCCGCAGACCTCTCCGGCGGAATGGGCGGCGGCGCTGCTCGAGAAGGTGGCCGAGGCCGCAAACGCCCCGGGCGCGAAACCCTCCGGCCGCAAGAAACGCGGAAAGAATTGCGGATAACACCATGGAGGGCCTTTCCGATGACCCCGGCACACGGCGACTTGCGGCAGACAGCTTCACCAGGAATTGCGGATAAGACGTGTTCCTTGCACTTTCGGAATCGGCATTCTCCGGCTGCCGATCATCATTTCCACTCCTCGACCTCCTCCTGCAGCTCTCGATATCCGCTTGGGATGTGTGCGCATAAGCCGAACCGCATAAGCCAAGTAGATATCGGCATGTTCACGCCGGGGCTCTCTCACACAACCCAAGTAAATATTGGCATATCCAGCCCCAGGCAGAACCGGCCAAGCCCCGCAAACAGCCATTACATCGGCAGCGGCCCTCGCACATGCCAAGCAGATATTGCCATGTGTGTTCCGCGACTGGAGCGCATAAGCCAAGCAGTTATAGCGATGTGCGGCCGACAGACAGCGAAGGAGAAATTCCGGTCAATCGATATTTCCCGCTCCGCCTGGGAGACTAAGAACCATCGTCATGATCAATCATCATCGGCGGATGTGTTCTTTTGCGGGCACTGTCATTCACTGTCTTCGACACTGTCTCGCCCAACGAAAACAGGAGCAGCCGAGGCCGCTCCCATCGTCGGGTTCGGAAGGATCAGAGTCGTTCGAGGGCTTCCTCAAGCTGGCCGTCCACGAGGTGGGTGTAGATCTGGGTGGTGGACACGTCCCGGTGCCCCAAGGCCCGCTGCACCACGAGCAGGTCATTGGTCGCGCCGTAGAGGTGGGTGGCGAAGGTATGCCGCAGCCCGTGCGGCGTCAGTTCCTTTTCGATCCCGGCCTTCCGCAGCCAGTGGGCGAGCCGGTTGGCTATCTGCCGCTGGCAGAGTCTGCCGTCCCGGTTCGACAGGAACAAGGCTTCCATTTCCGGGCGGCCGTGTCGACGGCGCTCGGCCAGGTAACGGCGCAGCAATGTGCGGAGGTCGGTCTTGATGAACTTGACCTGCGGCACATTCCCCTTGGCCCGCACCCGCAGATGCTTGGCGTCGAGGTCGATGTCATCCATGTCGAGCGCGGCCAGCTCGCCAAGCCTGATCCCGGTGCCCAGCAGCACCTCGATCATGGCGCGGTCGCGCAGCGCGGAGAAGTCGGTCCGTCCTTTGAGCTCCTTGAGCAGACGTTTCTTTTCGGCGGTGGTCAGGAAGACCGGCAGCTTTCTCGGCAGCCGATGCATGCGGATGGACCGGGCCGGATTGTCATCGACCACGCCCGCCTCGGCGGCCCAGGCGAAAAACGCCCGCACCGCCGCCTTCATCCGATGGAGCGAGGCCGCCGAGCGTGGGCCTCGCTCACTCTCGGTGACCGCCCCGGCGGAAAACACCTGGTCGAGGAGCCCGGCCGTGACTTCCCGGCAGACGATGCCCGGGGCCAGCTCATCGGCAACGCGGGCCACCAGGGCGAGGTCTCGGCGGTATGCGGCTATGGTCGCAGGGGAGCGACCTTCGGCCGACAGGCGGGCACAGAACGCCTCTGTCGCGCCCGTCAGGTCGAGGTCAGCCGTTCGGTTGCTCATCGCTGGACTCCTTCACCCGGCTGTGGCCCATGGGTGTGCTCTTGGGCAGCGGCAGCTCCTCGATGCGCCCAGATTCCATGGCCCATACCATCATCATGCGGAACACCCGGACGGTCTTGGCGACGGTGCGTTCGGCTCGCTCCTTGCCGTCGGGGAGTTTGAGCAGCAGGTCGGACTTGTAGAACTTGCCGACCTGGGGAAGCCGGATCTCTGCGAGCTGGCGATCCGCGCCGAAGAAGGCCTCCACTACATCGAGGTCCTTCCGGTAGGTGTAGAGGGTCCGCTCTTTCTTTCCGGATTCCCGCAGGTGGCCGATGAAAGCCTCGGCGGCTTGATGCACGGTGCATTCGCTCATGTCAATGTCTCCTTTGTCGGTGGCTCGGTGTGTTCAGGACAGGAACTCGTCCAGCTCCCGCAGCAGTTCCTCGACGTGGCCGAGGGAGCCAACGCTCGCCCAGTTGATGTCCGGCTGCTTCGCGTCCGTTTCGAGCTTGCCGCGAATGCCCTCGATCAGCCGGGCGATGTTCTCCTGCTTTTCTCGGTACGCCTTGAGTGCCTGCTGGCGGTTTCTGTCGTAGGTCATGGCCTGCCTCCGGTTCCAGTTTTCGTGGATGCGGGACCATCCCGCGTCACATCCAATGACGCTTCTATTTCGTTGGAAATCAAGTGTTTGCAGAGATCTTTCTGCATGTGCCCCAAACCCATAACCCAAAGGAGATCAACATGTTGAAGAAGACCCTCGAATGGACCATTCCGCTGGCGCTGGCCGGGATCATGACCGGCTGCGCCACCTACCGGCCACCTGCCCAGATCCAGTCGGCGGTGGCCACCGTCAACCGCCACACGCCCGGGTACGTGACCGAGGCCAACAAGGCGCTGCGCGAGGTCGGCCACCCGGACGCCGAGCGCCTGACCGGAGTCGGTCTGCGCCTGCAGACCGCCGTGGACGCCCTTGACCAGTGGGCCAACGGCGCGAACCAGGAGGCAGGCCAATGAAAGAGATTCTTCAGGAGAACAGCGATGCCGTTCGCCAGGCCGGTGAGGCCCTGGTCGAAATCGGCACCGAGCTGGCGGCGGGACGGATTGAGAACACCCTCGGCCGTCTGGAAGCGGCCCAGCAGCAGTACCGGGCTTGGGCGGAGTTGGACCAGGCCATCATCGACATTCAGGAGGCTGTCCACGACAGGAAGAACACTCTGGCCGTGCAGCAGATCCTGACGGAACTGGTGGGCACCATCCTCGGCAGCGCCTTGAGGACGGGAATGCACTGATGGCGGTAACCGACAAGGAGCGCAAACTTGCGGCGACCCTGAGCGATCCCGTGTTGTGGGGGCAAGCCTACCTCTACAACCGGGATGGCTCAGGCCGCGACTATTGGCCGCATCAGGTGGAGGACCTGCGCTGCCCGGCCAAGAACATCATCCACCTCGACGGCCGGGACGTGGGCAAGTCCATCGTGCTCTCGACCGACGCGCTCCATTACGCCTTTACCACCCGGGGCGGCCAGGGCCTCATCGCGGCTCCGCACCAGGGGCACCTCGATACCATCATCGAAGAGATCGAGTTCCAGCTCGACACCAACCCGGATCTGATGAACAGCATCGCCCTGACCAAGTACGGCAAGCCCAAGATCCACCGCAAACCCTACTTCCGGCTGGAGTTCACCAACGGTTCGGTGCTCTATTTCCGCCCGGCCGGGGCCTATGGCGACGCCTTCCGGTCCTTGCACGTGGGCCGCGTCTGGGTCGATGAAGGAGCCTGGCTGACCGAACGGGCCTGGAAGGCGCTGCGCCAGTGCCTCAAGGCCGGGGGGACGCTACGCATCTACTCAACGCCCAACGGCCTGCGCGACACCACCTATTACCGGCTCACCTCATCGGATCAGTTCCATGTGTTCCGCTGGCCGTCTTGGCTCAATCCCCTGTGGACCGAGGATCGCGAGGCCGAATTGCTGGAGTTCTACGGCGGCCGTGACAGCTCCGGTTGGCAGCACGAGGTGGCCGGTGAACACGGTAAGCCATCCTATGGGGCCTTCAATGTCGAGCAGTTCAACCTCTGTCGGCAGGATCTGCTGGAGTACCAGAAGATCGTCATCACCGATTCCGAGATGCGCGACTGCGACACCGAGGAAGCGGCCCACGACCGGCTGGAGATGCTGCTCAACCTCACGCCCCGCAGCGGTCAGTTCTGGGTCGGCGGCGACCTGGGCTACACCAACGATCCCACCGAGATCGTCGTATTCCAGGAGTTGGAGATCGGCGAGCGGACGCTGCTGAAGATGATCCTGCGCGTTCATCTCGAACACGTTTCCTACCCGCACATCGCCCAGATCATCGCGCTGCTGGAGCGTTACTACACCCCGGCGGGCATCGGCGTGGACAACGGCGGCAACGGCCTGGCCGTGGTCCAGGAGCTGCTCACCCTGGACAAGTACAAAGGGCTGGAGCTGGAAGGCAGGCTCAAGGGATACGACTTCGGCGGCATGACCCGGCTGGCGGTCCGCGACGGCAAGGAAGTCAAGAAGCGGACCAAGGAGCTGATGACCAGCCTCATCAACGGAGCCCTGCAGCGCAAGCAGCTCATTTTCCCCTCGGACGATCTGGAGGTGGAAGACCAGTTCACCACCCACACCTACACCCTGCGGGACGGCAAGATCATCTATTCCAAGGGCAACGACCACATCATCGACGCGGTGCGCTGCGCCATGCTGATCCGGGAGGAAGGCAACCTCGACCCGGTCGGCGAAGAGGTGGTCTCGCTCAAGCCGGTGCTCACCAATCCGGTCTTCATCTGACCGCATCCTCCGACGCTTTCCACCCCGCTCCGGTAAGTAACAGGCATCGAGCCGGATTCGGCCCACACGGGCCGGATGTGCGGCTGTCATGGCCGAAACTACCGAGAGGATCACGTGGAAAGCACCGCCCATCAGGACGAACAACCCGAAAGCCTGGACACCACCGGCTTTGTCATCGCGCCGCTGGCCGCTGCGGCCGCGCTCGACTCGGCAGCCTTCAGCAAGGTCAACGCCGCCGAGGCGATTCCTGCCACCTGGGAAGAACGCGCCCGCAAGGCATGGGAATACTATGTCGAGGAGCCGCTGGTGAAGAACTGCGTCAACTCCTGGCGCACCTTCGCCGTGGGCGACGAGATCAAGATCACCAGCGACGACGAGACCCTCAAGGAGCAGGCCCTGGAGGCCGCCTGGCGGCTGAACATCTCGCAGTTCATCAAGGACATGGTTCTTCAGCTCCTGGTGAAAGGCGACGCCATCGGCTTCAAACGCTTCACCAAGTCCGGCCAGGACATCGAGGAGCTGGTCTGCGTCAACCCGGTTTCGGTCAAGGTCAAATACGCCCAGGGCGAGCTGATCGAGGCCCGGCAATTTCCCGAGGACACACCCGGCGGCGGCGAATCCATTCCGCTGCCCGTCGAGCAGGTGGTCCACCTCAAATGGGACGCACCGGCCTTCTCGCCCCGAGGCAACTCCCTCGTGCTTCCCGCCTTTCAAGCCATCGAACTGCTGCGCGACTACCGCCGGGCCGAACAGGCCATCGCCAAGCGCTGGGCCACGCCGTTCCGCCTGCTCAAGGTGGGTGGCGCGTTCGGCCAGAAGATGGTGATGCCGGACCAGCGGATGCTCGAACAGGTCCGCGACATGGTCAACAAGATGGACATGAAAAGCGGCCTGGTGGTCCCGTTCTACGTCAACGTCGAAACCCACGGCACCGACGGCCAGGTCCTCAACGTCGAGGACAAGGTCAAGGAGGTGAAGGAAGACATCGTGGTGGCCTTGGGGCTGTCACGCTCGCTGGTGACCGGCGACGGTCCGAACTTCGCCACCGCCTCGGTGAGCATGCAGAAGATGATGGTCATGATCCGCGAGATCAAACAGGCCGCTCGCAAGCTCCTCGACTGGGTGTTCGACGACTGGATGGAACTTAACGGCCACGGCGACAAGAGCATCCAGTTCATCTTCAACGACCTCGACCCCAGCGACGCGGTCGATTTCAAGAAGCTCCTCATCGAACTCTACGACCGCAAACTCATCAGCCGCTCCAGCCTCCAGCTCAAGATGGACCTGGACCCGGACATCGAGGCCGCCAACCGCGAGACCGAACGCAAACAGATCGACCTGATGGACGAGAAACAGGTGAAGCCGGTGGTGGATATGGTCGTCTCCGGCATCCTCAGCGTGCCTCGTGCTCGGAAGATGCTCGGGATTCCGGCCGAGGACGATGAACCCACGGCGGAGGCGGCATTAGTCTGGTCGGGCGACCTGGAGTCCACCGGCATTGCTGCCGTGTGCGACGAGTGCAGCCACTTCATTGCTGACACCAACCACTGCCGGGTCCACAACAGCGAGCGCACCTTCGACGCCCCGGCCTGTCGTTTCATCGACCGCCGGGAGCCCCGCTGATGCCGTCGGACCTCAAGCAGCGCATCCAAGCGGCCACACTGAAGAGTCTGACGGCCCGCAACCGCTACAACGACCAGGTCACGGCCCAGCTCACCCAGGCGCTCAAACAGGCCGAAGACGAGGTCGCCCGCGCCATCCTCCAGTACCGCTCCCTCGGCTCCCTGCCGGACAACAAGCTCGCCGCCCTCAAAGGGCTGGAAAAGCTCCAGCTCGAACTCGACGACACCATGAAACGGCTCAAGCGGGAGCAGACCCTGGTCTTTCGCAAGACAACCAAGGACTCCTTCAAGCTCGGCATCCAGCAGGGAATCGGCGAACTCGCCGACGCGGCGCTGCCGTTCTACGCCGACCTCAAACCAGAAGGCATCGACAAGCTGGCCACTAAGGTGTTCACCATCGTCGACACCAATGCCCTCGACTTCATGGTGCAGTACAACCTCACACTCGCCGGTGACGTTCACCGCGAACTCGCAGACGGCATCAAGCGCACCATCCTGAACGGCGTCGCCACGGGTAAGGGAGCCGACGACATCGTCCGGGATATGGGCAAGGTGATCATCGACAAGGACTCCTTTCGCCAGGCCGGAAGCCGGGTGTTCAGCAAGGCTCAGTACCGCATGGAGATGATCGCCCGCACCGAGGTCCTCCGCGCCCACAACATGGGCAGGCTCAAATTCCACGAGCGGGTCGGCATCCAGAAACTGGAATGGCTGGCCATGGAGGATGAGCGCATGTGCCCGGTCTGCGGCGGCCTGGACGGCAAGACCTTTCCCATCGACAAGTTCCCCCAGCAACCCGCGCATCCGCACTGCCGCTGTACCAACATCGTGGCCTGGCCGATGACCGTCTGCGGTAGCGAGATGGCAACCAAGGCCGCCGCCCAGGCATCGCAGGGGGACGCCTGCATTCTACCGCCCCATGTGCTGGAAGGCATGGCCGCCGCCCAGGCCAAGGAGAACGCCAAGCTCAAGAGCGCCTTTGAAACCGGCGACATCGCCGACCTCGGTTCGCTGACGGTCAAACAGCTCCAGACCCTGGCGAAACAGAACGGCGTGGCCATTGCCCGGACCAAGGCCGATTTCATCAAGCTGCTCGATCTGGCCGAACCGGGGATCGATCACGGTGACCTGGCCGGAGCGGCGCTCAGCGCCAAGCTCAAGGAACACAAGATCGGTCTGCTGCGGACCAAGGAAGAACTGGTCGAGCTGCTGGGACTGAAGC
Source organism: uncultured Desulfobacterales bacterium (assembly GCA_937915545.1). Lineage (GTDB taxonomy): Bacteria > Desulfobacterota > Desulfobulbia > Desulfobulbales > Desulfocapsaceae > Desulforhopalus_A. The sequence goes on along the minus strand of CALGIJ010000019.1, from coordinate 22,792 downwards.
AGGCGGAACTCAAACAGGCCAAGCTGCTCGCCGCCCAGATGGCGAAGATCCCGCCCGCCGAGGGGCTGGAAGGCATGACCGCCCAGCAGCTCAAGGAGATGGCGAAGGAGAACGGCATCTCTCTCAACATGACCAAACAGGAGACCATCGAGCTGCTCGACAAGCTGGAGCCCGGCGTGGATCACAGCGGCCTGATGGGCAAGGAACTCGCGGCGGCCAAACAGAAGCACGGCATCGGCATCCTCAAGAACAAACAGCAGCTCGTCGAAGCGCTACAGAAGAAGGCCGGTGCCGACATGGCCGAGTCGGTCAAGAAAAAGGCGGTCGACGAGGCCAAGCAGAAGTTGATCCTGAAACAGAAAACGGCCCTCGAAGACGCCGCCAAGGCCGTGGTCGTTCCCGACACGCCGACCGGCTATAAGGATTTCCTCGACGCGATTGCCAAGGCGGAACAGGCGGTTTCCGGCGGCACCGATCTGCCCCAGGAGCTGCTCGCGGCCCACAGCAAGGAAATCGCCCTCAAAAAACAGCTCTTCCAGGATCAGGTCGGAAAACTGAAATCGGCAGAGCTCAAGACGCTCGCCAAGGAGACCAAGGTCCAGTATTGGCAGTGGGCCAACAAAGACGAGCTGACCACGCTCTTCACCGAGACCGACCCGGCGAAAATCAAGGCGGTTCAGGCCAGCATCGACACCAAGCACGCGGCCTGGGCCGAAAAGCATGGAGGCAAGAAGAAAACCGCTCCTGCCAAGCCCGCCACGCCGAAGAAAGAGCCGCCGAAACCGGCTCCACAGCCGAGCCCGGTCAAGCCGCCCGAGGCCAAGATCGGCAAGAAAGGCGCGGAGTTCGCCACAGTCGATTCAGCGTGGCAGCAGAAAGGTCTGCCGTCAAAATTCAAGAAAACCGGCAAGGCCGCAGTCGGCGGCGCACACGAAAAGGAGTTCTGGACCGACGAAAACGGCGACAAATGGCTGTTCAAGCCCATTGGCCGCAAGGATGATGAGTTCATCGCCTTCGGAGAGGAAGCCGCCTACAAGATCGGCCGCCTGATCGACCCCCATTCCATCGAGGTGCGCACCATCCAATTGAACGGCCGCACCGGCTCCATCCAGAAATGGCGTACCGATCTGCGGGACGACTTCGATTTTCGCAACATCCTGCCACAGGATCTGACCACCATCGAACTGGAGCAGATCCAGCGCGAGCATGTGGTCGACTGGCTGATCGCCAACCACGACGGACACTCCAAGCAATTCATCCGCGCCCGGGACGGTCGCGTCTACGGCATCGACAAAGGCCAGGCATTCAAGTTTCTGGGCCAGGACAAGCTCTCGTTCGACTATCACCCCAACGGCGTCTGCGGCGAGGAAGAGCCGTTTTACAACAAGGTCTTCCGGGGGGCCAAGGAAGGGAAGGTACGGGTCGATCCGAACGCGACCCTTCGCTACATCCAGGAAGTCGAAAAGATCGCCGACGAGGATTACCTCGATCTGCTGCGGCCATACGCCGAGGGACGGTTTTCCAAGGACCCGGCCGGGATGCGGCATTTCTACGATCTGGCCCTGGAGCGGAAACACAATCTCAGGCGGGACTTCGAAGGCTATTACGCCGATGTGCTGGGGGATCGGGGCTTCCGTTTCGACAAGCTGAGCGCCGCCACCGGGAAGAAAAAGTTGCTCTCCTCCGCCGAAGAGACCCTGGTCGAAGAGGCCCGCAAACTCGGCTGGCAGGGCAAGACGCTGCCCTTCGACAGTGGCGACGTGGAGGACCAGAACGCGCTGATCTTCACCGAGAGTTTCAAAGGGAAGAAGCGAACCGTGGTCAAGATGAAGATCCGGCCGGACACCGACCGCCGCATCGACGAGGTGCTGCGCAGGTATGTGCAGACGGCGGTCGGGGAAAAGGGACAACCGCTGGTCGAAGACAGCTTCTTTCCGACGATTCTGGACGCCGTCAAAAACGTCAATTTCCACGTGGGCGACGGCAAGTACAACCGGACCAAGATCGACAAGGCACTGCGCCTGCGCAAGAAACTGGAGACCCTGCAAAAGAACACCGACCCCAAGGTCAAGGAGATGGCGGACCATTATCTGAAATGGGTCAAGGAGATCGAAGAGTCCGTCGACTGGGACCGGGCCACCAACGGCGTATTCGAGCAGTACCTGCCCAAGCTCGACGCGCAGAAACCCAAGGAGAAACCGCCGTTCAAGGTGGAACGCGGCAAGGTGACCCACATCAAGCGCAGGATCGGTTCCGGCACCATTACCGTCGAGGCCGACGACATCGACAACCGGACGCTGTTCAATCACAACTCCCGCATGCAGGACGGACACCAGTACACCGTCACCTTCGAGGACGGCACCCGGGTCCGCTATCGCCCCTGGTCGGACACCAACCTCTACGCCCAGCGCGGCGAGCTGGAAATGTTCCTGGATGGCGACGCCACCCCCGGACGGGTCGAGGCGATGCTGGAAAAGCTCGAACAGCTTGGCATCGACACACGGGTGGCCACTGCGGAAAACGCCGAGCAGATGTACCTCGAAAAGCTCGCCTACATCCGCAAGACCGACAAGAGCGCTGATTACAAACGGCTGCAGAAATCGCTCGACGACCGCAACGCCAGCACCACCGAGCGTGTTCAGGCCCTGCGCGGCTATTGGCAAAAGGAGCTGGGCGTCCAGGACATCACCCAACTTTCCGGATACAACCCGCTGGGCGAATACCAGGCGGGCTTTCTGGACCGCGACGCCAAGGGCGGATACCGGCACCAGTTCCGGTTCGACATCACCGAGGAGGACCTGGAAAAACAGATGAAGGGCTATTCGCTGGTCCACGATCTGACCAACGGCGAGAGCATGTCCGGCTTCATCGACATGATCATGGAGAACAACGGAGCTATGGTCAGCACGGTAGAGAAAATGCGCATGGGCGTGGCTCCGGGCGGAATGTCCCCGGTGGCCGACATGCAGACCGGCGGCGCGAGCTATTTTTTCACCCGGATCAAGAAGCAACCGGCCAGCGACGCCTCACCGGCTCTCTATTTCAAGAAACAGATGCTGCGGCGCATGGACGCCATCAGTTATGACCATGACGCCTACGGCAAGGTGATCGACGACTACGTGCAGCGCAACCGGGGAGCCAGCATCGACGACTGGAAGCGGTTCTCGCAGCGCCATGGCAACGAAACCATCTTCAAATACTCGGTGACGCTGCTGGACAACGTCGAGTTCATCGTGGCCAGAAGCGACAACGAACGTCGGGAGATCATCCAGAGTTTCACCCGGCGCGGCATCAAGAAACTGCCCGACGGGCGCAAGGTGGAGGACATTGTCCATACCCCGCAAAGCTGGAGCAAACGCAAACAATGACCATAAAGGACTTTATCGAACAGGAGAAACGACGGCTGCAGGAAGCGCTGCACTGGTTCAACAACCGGGGCAGTCGCATGACCGTCAGAGAATCCGGGGATCTCTTTCTGGACGCCCTGGTGGACAGCTTCACCGTCACCCGGATCGCTCCCCATTTCGACACCGCTGGAAACCATCTGCACACCGATTTCTGGCTGTTGTGGAAGGCACTCGGTTACGACGAGGGCTTTCAGCACGCCCACACCATCAAGGTGGTCGATGTCCGGGTCGAAGACACACTGATGGCCGAACATGACGGCAAGGAGGCCGAAGGCTGGCTGATTGTCGAGCTGACCGACGATCTGGGCCGGATTCACCATGTCGAAATGATCGAGCCGGTCTCGGAGCCCGAGCTCGCGGCGGACTGGCAACGCTGGATCGCCTACCGCCAGAAAAGCGCCGAAAGATTCCGCCGGATCGACGCCCAGCTTCTAGCCGAACATCTCCGGATCGCGGAGGACTGGTCATGAAACTGCGCTATATGCTCGACTCGATAATCGCAGACCGGCAAGCCACCGCCCCGGAATACGTGCCCGTGGGCGTCTGGGTTCAGGGGCCGGGTCCCGGTCTGGATGTGGAGATGTACTATCTCGACCGTGGGCCGAACGGGCTTGCCGACCGCAGGGACGAGGCCGCCTGGGTGGTCAACCGTCTGGTCGAGGCCGGGGCCACCTCGCTTCCGGCGGATTTTCTCGAATACCACCGGCTGTCCCGCTCCCCCTATGACGGGGTCTTTTCCGAGATCACCGAGAGCGACGAATACCCCTCCCTCGACGCCTGCGGAAAGGCCGTTCTGGCCCGGCTGAACCCCGCCCGCTGAAATTCGCCGTCACCCTCCGACACATCGCCGACGCTTCCGGTAAGTAACCGCTGAATGCTCCCCGCAGGTCGCGGAGAGCACAGCAAACTGACCGGAGACGTTGATGGAACTGTTCGCCACAGACCTGGAAAGGCTGGCGTTTCTACTGGAGGCCGATGCGGCGCTGACTCTCGATCCCGATGCGCTCGGGACCGAGGCCGCCGAACAGTCCGCTCCTGAAGAGCTCCCTCCCGAGAAGCGCCCCAAGTACATCACCAACTACATCGGCAGTAAGCAGAAGCTCGTCGACTGGATCTGGAAGCATACCCCGGAAGGCGTTGGCACCGTGCTCGACGCCTTTTCGGGGTCTGCGGTCGTGGCCTACATGTACAAGACCAAGGGCCTCCAGGTCATCGCCAACGACCGGCTCCGCTACTGCCACCATGCCGCCAAGGCGATCATCGAGAACAACTCGGTTCGCCTGAGCGAGGACGAGATCGAGGCACTCCTGGCCGACAACGCCAAGGCGGGCAGCTTCGTTCAGGACAACTTCAAGGGCATCTTCTTCGCCAAGGGCGTCCATGCGCTGATCGACACCATCCGCGCCAACTGCGACAAGCTCTCCGGTTTCAAGAAAGACATCGCCCTGTTCGGCCTCGGCAAAACCTGCATGAGCGGCAAGGGCGGCTTCGGCCACTTCTCGTCGTCCACCGATTATGGCCGCCGCCAGGACACCCCCGACGAGTTCAAGGATCGTCTGCGCAAGAATCTGCAGCGCATCAACGCCCTGGTCTTCGACAACGACAAGGAAAACAAGGCATACCGGCAGGACATCAACGATCTGCTGCCGAAAGCCAAGGCGGATCTGGCCTACTTCGATCCGCCCTACGCCACCGAGTTCTCGACCACCAACTACGAGCGGGCCTACCACTTCGTGGAGGGGCTCATGACCTATTGGGAAGGGCTCGAAATCAAGGCCGACACCAAGGTCAAGTATTACGAGACCGACCACAAGACCGTCACCAAGGCCAACGCCAGCGAGTTTTTCCAGACCTTCCTCGGCAATGCCAAGCACATCCCGCACTGGCTGATCTCCTACCGCGATCACGCCTATCCCAACGAACAGGAGCTGAAGCGGATCATCGGCTCCTTCGGCAAACAGAGCCGGATGAAGTCCAAGGATCACCACTACGCCATCACCTCCAAGCACGGCGAGGCTTCCAACGCCAAGGAGCGTCTGTTCGTCTGCGCTCCCGGGGCCAAGGCCAGCGCCGAACGGGAGGAGAAACCCTTTCCGATGGCCGCCGCCGCGAACTTCCACACCAGCATCCCCGTGGACATCCGGCTGGGCGATGGTGAACGCCTCGCGACCGAGGCCATGGATGTCGGTTCGGCGGGCGACCCCCAGTTCAGCTTCGTTCTCTGCCGCACCGGGACCAACAAGAACGGCGACCACTTCACCGCCGAGGAGTTGTCCGGTCGGCACATGACAGCCGTGAACAAGAAGGTCGATCTGCAGCATTCGCAGGAGTTCAACGACATCGTCGGTGGCATCGTCGCCGCCGACTACCTGGAGGACGACAACGGCGGCCGCGTGGAATGCGTCGGCGAGCTGTACGTCCACGACACCCCGGCCGCCAGGCTGGCCTACAAGCTTATGAAGCGCGGGATCATCTCCCAGGTCTCCATGGAGTGCGACTACCAGGAAGGCGAATGTTCGGTCTGCCATAAGCGCTTCCAAAACAAGGCCGATTACTGCACGCACCTGCGCAAGTTCAAGGGCCGTGATTTCAATGGCCAACCTGTTTTCGAGATTCTGCACGGCGTCACTTTCACCGGACTGGGACTGCTCGACCGCAAAGGCGCGGACGAGAACGCCAGGATTCTGCAGGTGGCGTCCCTTCAGAGCCAGCCCGACCAATCCCAACCCGAAGGAGATTCCACGATGGAAGACAAAACCAAACCCACCGATGACCAGGCCGCCAAGACTGAATCTGACGCGGCCAAGAAGAAACCGGCCCAGCAGGAAGGCGATCCTGCTCGCGTTACCGACCTGGAAAAGGAAAACCGGCAGCTCAAGGCCCAGGTCGCCGAGCTGCAGAAACGAGTCCAGGAACTGGAAGCCGAACAAAAGGCGGCCGCCTGCCGCTCCCGGGCCAAGAAGCTGCTCACCCGGCTGGAGAAGCAGGGACTCTCCTTCGCTTCCGAGGAGGACCGGGAAGCCGAACTGAAACGCCTGGCCGAACTGTCCGACGAAGCCTTCGCCGCCACCGAGGCCGCTTACGAACGCCTGCCCAAGTCGGCCAAAGCGGACAAGGACAAGGAAGAGAAACCCGCCGACAGCGATCAGGGCGGCAAGCCCGCCGCCAAGGCATCGACGGAAACCCCGCTGCGCAGCGACGCCGGTGTCCGGCCCCACGATGTGGACGACCGCAAGGTGTCGCTCGAGGACCGCCTGCGCGACGGGTTCATGGCCGCTTACCGCAACCGTGTCGGCGAGGACTCTCCCGAACACTCGGAAATCAACGCATAAGGAGGAAACACCATGTCATTTATCAATCCGTGTCACCGCAGCCTCGCCTATGGCGACGGCCACATCCAGGGCGACGGCCAGCTTGGCCAGGTGGTCCGCATGGTCGGCGACGACCTGTTCGCCGTCAACACCGATCCCACCAAGCGCTCCTTCGGCATCCTGATCAAGGACTACGCCGGTGGCGAAATGCCCGGCATCTACTGTGACGGCGGCGTCTACGAGACCGACGCCTTCGAAGGGACCGTCGTCGCCGGAGACGACCTAAAAGTTTCGGCGGGCGGTCGTCTGACCAACGGCGTCGCGGCCGGAGAGCACGTCGTCGCCCACGCCATTTCCGTACAGAGCGGCGTCCTCAAATTCCGCCTACTCGTCTAACCCAAGGAGCCAACGCACATGAAAACCAATCAGTTGAAGATCCACTCCCAGGAGTACATGGAAACCATGGCGCGGCTCATGAGCGAGGCTCTCGAGTCGCCCGAAGGCATGCGGGCGCTTGCCGCCGCCATTGCCGCGCCCATCGAACAGGAGATCAAGCGCAAGGAGATCTCCTCGCTGCTGCTCACCAAGCACACGCTGCCCAAGGGCGAACGTCCGGTTTACCAGAAGAAACCGACCGTCAAGGCCCACTGGATCAGCAAGGACGGCGACGCCCAGGAGCAGGAGGTGGGCAAGGACGAAGTCGAGTTCCCCACCAACCGCATCCACTCCAATCCGATGGTGGACGTGTCCGTCCTCAAGAACGGCAACATCGGCACGCTGATGGACATCCAGACCAGCGCCGCCGACGCCATCCGCAAGGAGATGGACCGCCGCACCATCTCGGTGCTCTCCTCGGCCATCCCGGCGACCAACACCATCGAGGTCACCGGCGACCTGCTCACCGAAGAGGCGCTGAACGAGGCCATCTCGATCATCGAGGACCTGGAGCTGTCGGTGAAGTACATCGTCATGCGCGGCCGCCGGTTCAACGACATGCGCGGCTGGAACCTCGATCCCCAGACCAAGCTCGAGCTGCGCCAGAAGGGTGTCATCAAGAACTACGGCACCGGCGGCATTCTGCTGACCGCCTCCATGCCGCTGGACGAGATCATCATCGTCCCGGATGAAGAGGTCGGAAAGATGCCGGTGCGCGAAAACCTGAAGACGGAGTCCATCGATCAGAAGACCCGCTTCAAGACCGGCTGGCTGGTGTGGTCCGAAATCGGCCAGGGCATTACCCGCCCTGACATCATGGCCAAGGTCAAACTGGTTCCGTAATCCGGGAGGTGACGTGAGATGAATCGAATCAAGAACATCCGTCCCGGCGTTCTGGTGATCCCCGACGCCGGGCTGAAACTCAAGCCCGGCCAGGTGGTCGAGGTGGAACGCCTCACCAAGCAGATCCAGGCGGCGCTCAAGAACGGCCGCCTGGCCATGGCCGACAAACCGAAGCAGGAACCGCTCGCCCCTCCAGAGCCCGACCAGGACGCGGAACCGGTGGACCTGAGCAAGCTCTCCGCCACCGACGCCATCTCCAGGGTCAACGAGGAGGCCAATCCTGAGACCCTCAAAGGCTACATGGACACAGAGAAACGCCGCACGGTGATCGACGCGCTCAAGAGCCGTCTGGAGGGCCTGCAAGGTGCTGCTGAGTGACCTGATCGCCGACCTGCGGCTCGACCTGTCCGATCCGGGCGCATCTCTCTTCGAGGACCAGACTCTGGAGAGATGCGTCCGGAAAGCCGTTTTCCGGGTCGGCCGTGACCTCGACCAATCGCTGACGGTCACGGCCGGAGAGATTATCCCAGAGCCGTCCGGAGAGGTTCGCGAACTCCTGGTGATCATGGCGCAGATCCACGCCTGCCAGGTCATGCGCTCGGCCACCGCCAACGCCTTCTCCTTTTCCAGCGGCGACAAGCGGGTGGACAAAACCGGCCAGCCCGGCCACTGGGCCAAGCTAGAGGCCGATCTGCTTGCGGACTACCGGCAACGCATCGCCGAACTGTTACCCAACGCGCAGGTCGATCCTGAATCCTACATCCTGACCCCGAGCGGCCTCACTCCGGTCATCTACGAACAAGGGATCGACCTCGATGTTGTTGAATGACCGGGAACGCGCTGAAGCCGTGGCCGACGTCGCCCGGTTGATCCTCTCCTCGGGCCAGAATGCACGCGTCCTGCGCGTGGTTCCCGGCGAGCGGCTCTACGGCACCGACGATGCCGAATACACGGAAATCTCCGTCATCCCCCTCGAACTGAACGAAACCCCGCCGGAGGAGCTGAGCGGCAAGATCGACGCGCTCGCCTGTGTCCTTCCGGATGCCGATGTCCGGGGTGAAGACCGCCTGGCCGCAGACAGGGAAACCTATCGCATACAGAGTGTGGAAGAAGAACACTTCTTCGGTACCGTCACTCACAAGAACCTGCAACTGGTGAAGCTCAATGGGCGTTAGGCAGACCGGTGACTGGGACAAGGCCCGCGCCAAGCTGACCACCGGCATGGGGCCGCGCCTGGCCACGGCCCTGCGTCAGGCCACGATCCGCAACGCCCTTTTTCTGGTGCGCGAGATCCAGCGGGGGATTCGCTCCCAGGCCCCGGGCGGACAGGCCTTCGTGAAACTCGCCGAGAGCACCACCCAGCGCAAAGGCTCAAGCAAGGCGCTCATCGACACCGGCTTTCTCGTCAACGCCATCACCCAGAAGATCATGGCCGACAAGGCGTTCGTCGGCTTGCTGCGCGGCACCGTCAACAAGGACGGGGAAGACATGGTGAACATCGGTGCCGTCATGGAGTACGGGGCCACCATCAACCATCCGAACGGCGCGACCATCATCATCCCCGCCAGACCCTTTCTGCATCCGGTGATGGAGAAGTACCGCGAACAGATCCTTCAGAACTATCGCGAGGCGATCCGCTCCGCGCTTTGAGCCTCCGACACATCGCCAGCGCTTCCGGTAAGTAACCAGGCAGAAAACGGAGGCGTCCTTTGAGCACGATACAGACCGTCACAGAAACACTGATCCGCCTGGCCAAGCAGGTCATCCACCCGGACACCGTGCTGGTGTTCCCGGATGACCTGTTCGAGGTCCAGCGCACCCCCAGCGTCATCCTCCAGGGGCCGAAGCTGGCGGAAGACCGTTTCCGCCGCAGCCAGAGCCGCCTGTTCGAGAAGAATGTCGCGGAGCTGAGTTTCGAGGAGTGCCGGTTTCCCCGGCTCTATCACCTCGATTTCGATCTGGTGGTGACCGTGGACCGGGAGGCCGAACTGCTCGGTTTTCACGAATCGGTGTCGCGGTTCCTCCAGCTTTACCCGGAGATCGCCATCACCGACCAGGGCAGCCTGAACCTTACCGAACTGGTTCCTCTAGGCGGCCTGGCCCGGGTGAACCTCTCCAACCTCCGGCAAAGCTCCGGACGCATCCGCATCGAATCCTGCCCGGTGTACGACGGCGACCTGCGCGACGGTCGGCTGATCCGGGACCGGACCTTCCAGTTTCACGGCGACGTGACAGAGCAACGAACCATTCAACCGTAAAGGAGAACAACCGTGATCGAGATCAGAAACCTGCAGTTCCAACCCCTGACGTTCAACCTCTCCGGCCAGGGAACCCTTCACCTCGGGCCGCGAGAACGCAAGAGCATCGCCCGCAAGGACCTCTCCGCCGAGATCAAGACCGCCGGAAAACGCGGCCTGGTGCGCATCACCGACCTGACCGGCGGCGCGGAACCGGAACCGGAAAAGCCCTCGGCAACCGATGACGCCGCAGCCGATGAGGCCAAGACCACCAGCAAGCGGAGGAAATAACCATGCCGACCTATCTATCGCCCGGGATTTACACCCGGGAAACGGACTTCAGTTTCTATGTGAAGCAGATTTCGACCTCGTCGGCCGCCATGGTCGGGGTGGCCGAGAAAGGCCCGATCAACAAGCCTGTGCTGGTGACGAGCTGGGAGCAGTTCATCAACCGTTTCGGCTCCTATATCAACGAGAGCTATCTGGCCTACGCCGCACGGGCGTTTTTCGACAACGGCGGATCGGTCCTCTACGTCACCCGCATCGCCCATCTCACCGACTCCACCGACCGGGACACCCTGACGGCGCTCAAATCTTCCATCATGCTGCAGAACCGGGAGGCGACGCCCGCCGACGCCCTGCGGATCGAGGCCGTGAACGAAGGCGTCTGGGGCGACCGGCTCTCCGTCTCCATCGAGGACGGCTCCCTGGACCCGGCCAACCATTTCAACTTGGTGGTCCGGCATAAAGGCGATGTGGTCGAGGTGTTCAAGGATTTGAGCATGGACGAGACGCTGCCGAACCATGTGGAGCTGGCGATCAACGACCGTTCGGATTTCATCCTGGTCCAGGATCTGGCAGCCGCGTCGGGAACGCCCGGCGACCGTCCGGCATTGGGCGTGTTCACACTCGGCGGCGGTGACAACGGACTGACCGACCTGGCCGATGCCGATTTCATCGGCGATCCCTCGCAGCATACCGGCCTCTATGGCTTTGACGAGATCGACGCCCTGAACCTGCTGATGGTTCCCGGCGTCACCACGGTGCCGGTAATCAACGCCGGAATCGCCTATGCCGAAGGGCGCAAGGATCTGCTGTTCATCGCCGACACGCCCATGCATCTGGAGCCGCTCGAGGCGGTCGATTTCCGCAAGGGACAAGGGATGTACAGCCACGCGGCCTTCAACTCCTCCTACGCGGCGCTCTACTACCCCTGGCTGGAGATCAGCGATCCGGTCAACTCGCGCAAGAAACTGGTGCCGCCCTGCGGCGCGGTGGCTGGCTGCATCGCCCGCAGCGACCAGAAGACCAACGTCTGGAACGCGCCCGCCGGTATCGACCGTGGCCGCATCTTCAACACGCTCTCCCTGGCCTACAAGACCAGCCGTGGCGAGCGCGATGTGCTCTATCCGGAAGGGGTCAACGTGATCGCCGTGTTCCCCGACACCGGCATCAACATCTGGGGGCAGAAGACACTGCAGAGCCAGCCATCGGCCGTGGACCGCATCAACGTCCGCCGCCTGATGATGTACATGGAGGAAGCCATCTCGGAATCCTCCCGCTTCGTGGTGTTCGAACCGAACCATCCCCAGACCTGGCGTGCCCTCGGCCGCCTGATCAATCCCTTCCTACAGGATATCAAGGACAAGGGCGGCCTCTACGACTTCGCCTTCCAGTGCGACGAGGAGACCAACACCCCGGCGGTCATCGACCGCAACGAAATGGTGGCCCGCGTGTTCGTCAAGCCGACCAAGACGGCGGAGTTCATCGAGCTGAACTTCATCCTGACCAGCACCGGCGCGGACTTCAAAGAAATCATCTAACGGGAGAACACGGCTATGAGAAGCGGAAACATGCCCAAGAGCCTTTACCAGAACTGGCAATTCGCCATCGAGGTAAATGGCTTCGACGTGGCCCTGTTCCACAAGGGACAGGAGCCAAAAACCGAATTCGAGGAAGTGGCCTTTGCCCCGGCCGGTTCGATGTTCGACCAAAAGGTGGCGGGGCGGGTCAAGTTCGAGGACATCACCCTCGAGAAAGGCAACCTGCAGGACGGCTCCGACGAGGCGGCCCGCGAATGGATCAAGAAACAGGTGGACGTGAACGCCGTCACCGGCGGTCTTCCGGCCGACTACATGCGCGACATCGACGTTGTCCGCTACGACCGCACCGGCAACGAGACCCGTCGCTGGACCCTGCACGGGGCCTGGGTCAAGGCGCTCGAATACGACGAGCTCGAGGGCGGCAACACCGAGAACACCATCGAGAAGCTCACCATCTGCTTCCAATACTGGACCTAAACCGGAGGATCGACCATGTACAGCTTTGAACTGCCAAGCGGCACTGAACTCGAGCTCCGGGAAATGACCGGGGCCGAGGAAGAACTGCTCACCAACCAGCGCCTGATCCGCTCCGGAGAGGCGATCAACCAGGTGCTCCGCAACTGTTTCGTTCGGCTGGGCGAGAAGACCGATCCCGATCTTTCCGAGGTGATGAACCTGCTCTCGGGTGACCGGCTGTTCGCCCTGGTCCGCCTGCGCCAGATTTCCCTCGGGGACGAGGTGGAGCTGGAGCTGAGCTGCCCGAACAGCTCCTGCCGCATGACCAACTTTGTGACCGTCAATCTCGAGGATCTCAAGGTCACCCCCTACGGCGAGGAGCGGGAGTTCGCCTTCAAGCTGCCCGGCTCGAAGAAAACCGTGCGCTTCGGATATCTCGACGGCCACAAGGAAAAGCGCCTGGCCAGCTTGCGCGAACCCAACATCTCCTCGGCCATGCTCATCCGCATCCTCGACATCGACGGCAAGGCCCCTTCCAAGAAGAGCCTGGCGGAAATGTCGATGCGCGACCGCAACGCCCTGCGGCAGGAGATGTCGCGGGTCGACGCGGGAATCGACACCTCGGTCGAGACCGAATGCGATGGCTGCGGCACCAAGATCCGCACCCGTCTGGAGGCCGAACCGGCTTTTTTGTTCCCAGGAGTTCGCTTGTAAGCGACGCATTCTTTCTCGCTTACGGCGGACTGCACTGGGGCTGGTCGGAAACCCGCTCGCTGCCGCTCAGGGTCCGGCGTCAGTTCGTCGAGGCCCTCGAGCGGCAGCTTGATTTTGAACGTGAGCAAACGGAACGGCGATAGATGAACGGCGATCTCGGACTGGGCATAGTGGTATCGATGAAGGATGCGTTCTCGCAGAACGCGCAGCGCATCCGTGGTTCCATGATGGACCTCGATTCCACCGTGGCGGATGCCAGCGAGCGGATGACCCGCAACCTGGACCGCATCCAGCAAGGGACCATGATGCTGGGGGCGGGACTGGCCCTGATGGCAGTACCCGCCGCCCTGGTCGCCTCCACCGCCGCGACCCAGAAAGCCCTGGGCGAGCTGGCGTCCCTCGGCGTGCAGGACCTCCGGGCCATCGAGGACGCCGCCGAATCCTTCACTAACCAGTGGTCCGGTGCCGACAAGGCCGCCTTCATCACCGCCACCTACGATGTGAAATCGGCCCTGTCCAACCTGAGCGACGAGGCCGTGGGCGTCTTCACCTCCATGGCCGCCATGACCGCCAAGGCGACCAAGGCCACCACCCAGGAGATGGTCGGCACCTTCACCACGGCCTACGGGATCTTCAAGCCCATCATGGCCGACATGAACGACATGGAATGGGCGACTGCCTTTTCCGGAGCCATGGCGCAGACCGTGGCCTCGTTCAAGACCAACGGCACCCAGATGGCCGACGCCATCAAGAACATCGGCGCGGTGGCGGCCGCGAGCAACATTCCCCTGAATGAGCAGCTCGCCGTGCTTGGCCAGCTTCAGACCACCATGCCCGGCTCCGAGGCGGGCACGTTGTACAAGGCGTTCATCATGAAGGCGGCCGAGGCCGGTGACGAGCTTGGCCTGTCCTTCACCGACACCAGCGGCCGCCTCAAGGGCGTGGTTCCCATCCTGCAGGAGATCAAGCGCCAGTTCCCCGATCTCTCCAACGCCGCCGCCCAGGTGAAGCTGAAGAAGGCCTTCGGCTCCGACGAGGCGGTCAAGTTCCTGCTGCAGATGTCGGCGGGCATGGAGAGCCTCGAAGGCAATATCCAGTCGGTGGGCCGGGCCATGAAGACCGGCACGGCGGTCACCGAACAGATGGCCGACGCCATGAACCAGGACATCGGAGCCCGGTTCCTGCTCCTGCGCCAGCAGATGGCCAACCTCAGCGAAATCCTGGGCCGCACTCTGCTGCCGGTGGTCACCCCGATGATCAACGGGGTCTCCCGCTTCATTCTGTTCCTGCAGCGCATGGCCAAATCGATGCCGGGCGTGACCCGGGTGGTCCTTGGACTATCCATGGCCCTCGGCACCATTTTGGTCGTGGCCGGAGCCGTCACCGCCGCTGTGGGCATGGTGGGACTCATGCTGCCCGCCATCAAGGCCGGGTTCGTGGCCATCAGCGCCGCGCTCGCCGGAGTGGGTTCGGCGGTCGCGACCTATTTTCTGCCAGTTACCGCGATTATTGCTGGCGTGATCCTCTCGGTTTATTTGCTCAAACGCGCCTGGGAAACCAACTTCGGCGGCATCCAGGACGTCATCACCGGGGCCTGGAACAAGGTCTCGCTGGTCTTCCGGGGGATCAGGGAGCTTGTGGGCTCGCTCAGCGGCGGTGTCGGACAGATGTCGGCCGAACTGGCCCAGAAGCTCCAATCCGCCGGTCTGCTGGGCTTCGTGGTCACCGTCTTCAAAGCCTATTACCGCGTTCGTGAGGCACTGGCCGGATTGTGGGGCGCGTTCTCCCATGCCTTTGGTCGCATCCGCGCCATCCTCGAACCGACCGTCCGCACACTGATGAGCGCCTATGCGGCGCTGGCCAGCGCGGTCTTTTCGGTGGTGGAGATCTTCGGCGTGGCCGCCAGCGCCACCGACGGCTCGTCCTGGCGCACCTTCGGCACGGTTATCGGCACCGTCGCCGGTGTGCTTCTTCAGGGGTTGGCATTCGCGCTGAAGATCGTGGCCTGGAACCTGTCGCTCATCGTCCGAGCCCTGGCGGTGGTGGTGCGCAGCGTGGTCTGGGTCGGCAAGGTCATCGTCGGGTCCCTGGTCGGAGCGGCCAAGTTTATCTACAAGTTCCTGTTGCCCGTGCGCATGATCGGCGAGGCCTTCGTGGCCGCCGGAAAGATCGTCTATGCGGTCTGGCAGGTGCTGACCGGCGACATTTCCCTGCTGGACGGTCTCAAGGCCATCGGCGGCGCGGTCTACGATTTTGTTGCCACCCCGTTCCGCTGGGCGCGGGATGTGGTGGTCGGTGTCTGGAATTTCATTTCCGGGATCTTCACCTCCATCGGACGCCTGGTGGCTGACGCCGCCGGACAGATCGGCCAAGCGATTCTGAATCTGCCGATCATCAGCACCCTGCGGGATCTGTTTGCCACCGTGCGCTCCTTCTTCGCCGGGGACACCACCTTCTTCGAGGCGGGCAAGAAGCTGCTGATCACCCTGGGCGAAGGGATCTGGTCGGCGGTGACCTATCCCTTCACCATGCTCAAGAACGCCCTCGGCAAGCTGCGCAATCTGCTGCCGTTCTCCGATGCCCGCGAGGGACCACTCGCCAGCCTGACCGCCTCCGGTTCCGCATTGCTCAAGACCCTCGCCGATGGCATGAGCCTTACCCAGACGCTGCCCGCGAAAGTGTTCGGCTTCGCCGCTCGCGGAATTCTCACGGCCGCCTCGGGAGCGTGGCAGCAAATCAAAACGGTGGGCGGCAACCTCATGGACGCAGCCTCGGCTCCCTTCCGGATGGCCGGAAAACTCTGGGATGGGTTGACCTCCGGGGCTCAATCCGTCGCGGCCAAGGCCGGTGCCATTTTCGGCGGTCTCAAACAATCCCTGTTTGGCAACACGCCCGAACTGGCGCTCAAGCCGCCCCAGGTCAATACCTGGGACGCGCTGGCCACGGGAGCCGTCACTATCCGTGACCGGATCGTTGCCACGCTGTCTGCCGTCCCCGGGGCTGTAGGCCGAATCTTTGCCAGTGCCGGTACCGAGGGGCAATCCCTCTGGCAAAGGCTTTCCAGCGGCGCGAGCGCGGGCATTCAGGCGATCAAGGATAGAAACGCCGGGATCGCCAACGGTTTGCTCTCCTCCGCTCGCGCCATGCTGGGAGTCCAGACCCCGATTCCGCAGGTGGCCGAGCAGAAACAACCGCTCGGAGCTACGCCGCCCGCCGAATCGATTGGGCAACGCATCATCGAAAGCGTGCTCAGTCTCGTGCCGCGTCTGGACGAGCGCCTGGTGCCCAAGGCCCTGAGCGCCATGCTGATGCTCCAGCCGGTCATGGCCACGGCCGCGCCACCCCCGCAACCGATGAACGGCACCGTGCAGACCGTCGCGGCGGCCGTCGAGCCGGTAAGTAAGAGCTATATCCAGCCGTTCGCGGTGGAACCGGCACTGGAAAAGGGAGACGCCTCTCTGGCTCCGGCCGGGGTTGAACGGCCCAAGACGGCCTCGCCGACTCCGATTGCGAAGCCCTTGCAATCCGGACTCACCGAGACGGTGCCTTCCGAACGGTTGATTACTCCGGCCCGCACCGCTCCCGCGACACCCCTGCGGGCAGAGGAAAGCGGTCCGGGGCTGCGCGAACTGCTGGAATCGCTGCTCTCGCGCCTCGATGGCCTGGCCGACCGTCCGGTAGAACTGAGCGTGACCACCAACATCGATGGACGGCAGGTGGCCGAGGCGGTCTACAAGGACCTTCGCGAGCGGAAGATCAGAAATTACGAAACTCTTTGAGAGGACCGATGAAACGCATCTTTGTCTGCAGCCCGTTCGCGGGTGACATAGCCCGAAACGTCAAGGTAGCCGAGGCGCTTTGCCGACGGGTCATGAGAAACGGTCACGCGCCGTTCGCGCCGCACCTGTTGTATCCAACCTTTACCGATGACAGCGTTCCCGAGCAGCGGGAGACGGGCATCGCCTGCGGCCTGGCCTACATGGAATGTTGCGACGAGGTGTGGGCGTTCACCGGCAACGGTATTTCCAGCGGCATGCGGCGGGAACTCGACCGGGCCGGACAACTGGGCAAGCCGATCCTCGAGATCGCCGAGGTGTAAGCAATGGCCTGGGATCAACAGCCCATCAAGGGATATCTGGTGGACGCCGACACGGGGGAGCGGCTCGAATTCCAGTACAACCCCAACTCCATCAGCGACGAGAAGTCGACCGACTACGCGACGATCAAGATCCCCGGCATGAGCCACCCGCGCTACCAGTATGTCGCCGGGGAACCGCGCCGGATCGCCTTCAAGGTCGAGCTGTTCAAGGGGCCGGTGAAGCAGAAGGTCGACTGGCTCCGCTCGCTGCAATATCCGGAACACGCCGGAACCATGCTCAAGAACGCGCCGCACCGCGTGCTGCTTATCTTCGGCGATCTCTACCCGGGCGTGACCTGCATCGTCCGGCAGGTGAAGGCGCGGTTCTTCGGCCTGTTCGACCGGGACAACCTGCTACCGCAACGGGCCGAGGTGGACATCGTCCTCGAAGAATATGTGGACCGTTCCATTAACTGGTCGGAGGTACGTTCATGATCGGCCGTGATTCCCGATACGCCCGCTGCGTTCTCTACCGGGACAGCGACGGTACCTCCCTCGGTATGCGCCAGCGCATCGACGCTACTCCGAGATATGACGACCGCCTGCACACCGTAGTCGAGGGCGACCGTCTGGATCTGCTCGCGCACCGCTATCTGGGTGACGCCAGGCTCTGGTGGATCATCTGTGATTACAACGACCTCTTTTTCCCGTTGGCGCTCGAGCCCGGCCTGGCCCTGCGCATTCCCTCTCGCGAACACGTCCAAATGCGCCTGCTCGACTGAAGCGTTCAAAAATCCAACGGACTGCGAGGCTCTTTCTTTGTCGAACTTTTGACCGTATGCGTATAGATCATTGTTGTCTGCACATCACTATGCCCCAGTAATTCCTGTATCGTCCGGATATCGTAATTTGCCTGAAGAAGATGACTGGCGAAGCTGTGGCGGAAAGTGTGCGCCGTCACGCGCTTTGTCAGCGTTGTGGAATCGGATGCCGCTTTGATGGCCTTGTTCACATGCGACACATGCAAATGATAGCGTCTGAACTCATTTGCGCCTGAAACTTTTGTCAGCAATATGGCCGGGAAAAACCACTGCCAGATAAATTCTGTCGGAGCTTTTGGATATTTGCGTTCCAGTGCGTGTGGCAGAAACGTCCCGGCGAAGCTTTCCGTAGACAAATCCTGATCAAGAATGGAGCGAACCACCTCCAGTTGAGAACGAATAGCCGGAACCAAGGTTTCGGGCAAAGGCACCGTTCTGTCCTTTCCGCCTTTGCCGTCATGAATTGTCAGCACACCCATCTCAAGGTTGAATGCGTTCACTCGAAGATCCAGACACTCCGATATCCGGAGCCCACAGCCATAAAGCAGTTTTACAACAAGGTCAAAAGGAGGCTCAAGTTTACTTAGAACTATGTCGATCTCCTCCCGGGACAGGACCACCGGCACGTATTTACGCCGCTTGGCGCGTACAACGCCATCAACTTTTCCGAATTCTTTGCCCAGAACGTGTCGATAAAAAAACAACAGCGCATTGAATGACTGATTCTGTGTTGAGGCCGCAACATCCCTTTCCACCGCCAGCCACGTCAAATACCGTTTGACATCGTCGGTATCAAGCAATGTGGGGGACTTGCTCCGGACAAAAGCCTGGAACTTTCTGGCCCAGCCATAATAACTCGATAGCGTTTTGGCAGAATAATGACGAATCCGGATTTCTTCCCTGAGCCTTGTCAGTTCACCCACCCAGGACGCACCTTCAGATTTCATGGTGGCCGGAGGCAGTTTTGAGATTCTTTCAGGTTCGCAGGCAGGTGTCGGCAGGGCATCTTTCGTTTCCCCGGCCATTCGGTAATACAAACGAACGGCACGTGACGCTTCCTCGATCTGGAAAGGGTGCTGACCTTTGTCTTGCAGCTTTTCGGCGAATAGACCAAGGCTCAGTTCGTCAAGGTATCCATTCCCGTATTTGTGGCAGAAATCCAGATAATAGCGTAGCCATTTCCAGTGCTCGCCATGACGGTTGGCATCAACCGCCTCCCGTTCCAGCCAATCGTCATATTTGTCCAAAAGCGCCTTCGGCAACGTGATCATATGGGATATCCTCTTCACATTTATTATGAAAATAATATGATATCCATAAGGAAAAATTTCAAGTATTTTCTTGAAATTGCCAATTGTTAAGTGTAATCTAGCATTTTTTGAGTGGAGTTGTCTGATCGGGCACTCATGATCGGCACCACCTAAGACGAGATATAAAGAAACGAATTAATAATTTGTTAGAAGGACCCTTCGGGCGGAGGAAATAATGTAAAGCTGCAATAATTTTGTTTTTAATATGAAATGGATATACAAGAAATGGATTCAGAGGCTCAACATCCTTTATTCTATAATAAATCTTGATACTATCAATAAGCCTAAATTCAAAAAAAATTATACGAATAGCTTTTTAAAAAACTACTTCAAAGACCCCTTTGTCAACTATGCCGCCTGTCACATTATTTAAATGCCGGAGCAATAAATATCAGCAGGGATGTATACTCCGGCTAAGTGTCCAATGTGAACCGGCCCATTAGCGTATGGTAAGGCAGATGTAACTGTGGTGCGTTTGAAATCTTTCATAATGAATAAAAACAAAAAAATTAGGCTGCAAAGATAGGGAAAATGTGTCAATTTGCGTCAGCGATAATTAGCCAATTAAGATAAATGCTACTTTTGTATTCAAAGCAGAAAAGATATGAGTAAGATTTTTGGAATCGTAAATATAACGACAGACAGTTTTTCTGACGGAGGGCTGTATTTAGAAACAGATAAAGCTATTGAGCATGCCTTGCAATTAGTTGCAGACGGAGCAGATATAATTGACTTAGGAGCAGCTTCCAGTAATCCTGAGACAACAGAAGTTTGTGTAGAGGAAGAAATCAAAAGACTGAAACCTGTTATTAAGGCTTTGAAGGAAAAAGGAGTTTCTATTTCAGTAGATACTTTTAAACCACAAGTTCAGCGTTTTTGTATGGAACAAGGGGTGGACTATATTAATGATATTCAAGGTTTCCCATATCCTGAAGTTTATGCTGATTTGGCAAAATCTGATTGTAAGCTAGTTTTGATGCATTCTGTCCAGCGTTTAGGAACGGCAACGAAAGTGGAGACTAATCCTGAAGAGGTTTTTAACTCAATGATGGAATTCTTTAAGAAAAGAATTGCAACTATGGTTGAGGCTGGAGTCAAGCGTGAGCGAATTATTTTGGATCCTGGTATGGGCTTCTTTTTAGGCTCAAATCCTGAAACTTCGGTTTTGGTTTTAAAACGATTCCCAGAAATTCAAAAAGCTTTTGGTTTGCCTGTAATGATCGCGGTTTCCCGAAAATCATTCTTAGGAAAATTAACCGGAACTGATGTGAAATCTCGATTGGCACCAACCCTCGCTGCTGAAATGTATGCAAACAAAAAGGGTGCAGATTATCTCCGCACCCATGATGTTAAGTCTTTATCTGATGCCTTGAAAATATTCAAAGCTCTAGATTAATTATTTCTTTTTTTGCTTTCTGAATGAGAATGCAACCCCAGCTCTAAGGTTATGTTGACGAACTTGGCTCATGTATTCGTCTTTTGAGCTGTTGCTAAGAGGAAGGTCATAGCTAACATAGAACTGACTGATAGGAACTGTCATTTCGGGTTTTTTGCGGTTTCGGGTCAAAATTCGGTTTTTCCCCCGAACTACGACTGTTTTCGCACCCCGAACAACTAATCCAATCAGAATTTTCCGGCAACGCCGACTCCAAGAAGTGTAATTCCAGTCTATTTCTGCCGTCAACCCCTGATTCGCGTTAATGCGACAAAGCTCAAACACATAACTCCCCCACGAAGCCATATAAACTCCGATTTCGAGGTGTTATCCTGTTCCGCATAAACTTCGTTTTTGGGTATTATACCTACACCAAAGCAAGCTCAGGAGGTGAACGAGCACAGACGGCCACTGGCTGCTCCCGTTCCTGCTGCTTTGCCCAGTTAATAATCTTGGCAAGCTCCTTGGGATCCTCGATTATCGCCACAACCGACATTGTTCCCTGGCATTTTGGGCAAACAAACGGGTCAACTTCATAGACTTTCTGTAACAACCGTGCCCAACTTTGTTTGCGCAACTTGGACCAGGCATCGGAAACTTGGACAGTTTCCGGTTTCTCCTGAGGTATGGCTGGAACAATTTTGGATTCGCGTGGATGACCTTTTTGCCAACTTTCTGGGGCCAGGCTATAAATATTGGGGCGCTCTTGCCACTGCTTGCGGACTTTGCCTGCATATACGCCATAGCGACGAAGCAATTGAACCCGCCTTGGTGGTAAATGGGCCACAAGCTGGTCGACGAATTCAAAGCCTTTGAAGGTCTCTGTTTTTCCTTTGTAGAATCCCTTTGGGCTAGCTGTCCAGATTATCGTGTCGGAAGCTGGATCATACTGAATTTTTTCTGCACAGGTAGCGCCGCGAACGACATACTGGCCGAGGGCTTCTCGATCGGCCTTGTTGAATAGTCTGGTTTCGCTCTCGATGCTAAAGCCGGAATGCTTCCAGTCTCTGAGCATGTTCACTCGGGCTTGATCTATTAGTTCCTTTCGCAGAAACAAAGCCATAATCGCTGCTTGCCAGACCTTGAGCATCCCTTCGTCGGCTCCAATTGGTAAATATACAAAGCGGTCGTACTTGGTGAACCCACCTTCCAGAACCAGAACATGCCAGTGCGGGTGGAATCGAGCGAATTCACCAAACGACTGATAGCTGACAACACAGGCACATAGTAGTTCTTGACCGGCTGCCAGGGAGAAAAAATCAGAAAGCAAGGAGAATACCAGCCTGGACACCTCGCCAAACAGTCGCTTATCCGATTTAAAGTATGGTCTGAGAATCTTGGGAATCGTAAAAACAAATTGCCGATGCGGTAGATCAAGGAGCAAATCCTCGGCCAGGTATTCAGCATAGAGCAAGGTCCGTTTTTGGTCACAGGATGGGCAAAGGTGGAAAACCTTGCACGAAAATGGCCTGAAGTACGAATGTCCACAATCATGGCAACGTATTCGAACAACACCCTTGGTCCAATCGGCACATTCAGCAAAATGCTCAAGGCGGTCAAGGATAGTTTGCGATGGACTTGCGTAGGCTTGGTACTGGGTTAGAGAATTGCGGACTATGGTCTGGATTATCCCTTCCCGATGGGGAATGTAAGTTCCCATACCTATACATACGCAGGAAAACGATCATTTGCTTGCAATTGCGAAGAAAATAATGGAAAATGTGGACTGGCGCCACCTAACAACCGGTTCGAGCGGACTCACGGGACAAGCCCGTTCGCAGCTCAACCGAATGTTATGCACATAACTCTCAATTGCCACACACCCTCCATACGCCAAAAGATTTTCAAACCTAAAGCTTGATCCCCCCCGACACCTCGCCATGCCTTCCGGTAAGTAAGCAGGGAACTGCGAACCGCCGGAG
>CALGIJ010000018.1 GCA_937915545.1 uncultured Desulfobacterales bacterium | reverse complement strand
CTCTCCGAGCCTTTATTTATTGGGTTTTCCTCAATTATTTGTGAGACAGCAGTGACAAGAACAGTCCACTGTCGAATGAATAATAGTCGTTCAAATCACGAGGGCCGCCCCCGATTCGTCGGCAGCGGCCCTCGCTCTTTTCCTGTTGACGGTGCAACCTGTTCAACCGAGCAGCACCAGGCCGCTCACCGAGGCGGTGCTGCCGGCGCTGTCCGTGCCTGCCAGCCGGCCCCTCTGCCGCTCCCAGCCGGCCTGCTTCATGAGCTGGCCGACGTCGATGCCGAAGCCGGACATCGACGGCCGGGCAAGGTGGGCGAAAGGGCAGCGGCCTTCCGGGCGCAATGCCCGGCACTCGCTCTCTGCAGCACAGAAGAGGCGCTTGCAGGAGTCCCCGGCAAAGGCCTGGGCCCGTTGCCAGCCGAGCTTTCTGGCCTCGCCCTCCACGCCCGCCGCCACCTCATGCAGGAGCTGGAAGAGTTCCAGGTTATCGCTGGAGTAGAGCACCTCGCTGGGCACCTCGATATGAAAGAACAAGGCCCGGTCATACCCGGCCACCAGCTGACGAAAACCCTCGGGTCCGGCCGTATGCGGTGGACAGCCGCGTGAGAGACCGTAGTTCTCGCAGCGCGGCTCGCGGCAGCGCCCCGCCAGCTCGTCCCTGACCACTACTGCCGCTGCCGGCAGGATCACCGCCGCGCTGGCTCCGAGGCGCCTCGCCTTCTCGAGGAGGGCATCTTCTGCCTGCAACCCGCTATGTTCCATCACACCTTGAAGCTGTCGACGATTTTCTTCAGCTCCTGCGACAGCTGGTAGAGGCCGGAGGAACTGCTCTCCACCTTCCGGCTGTTGCCGGCGATGGTGCCGGCGGCCTGATTGACCTGGGCGATGTCCTGGGTGATGGTACCGGCCACCGCCGAGCTCTGGCTGACGTTCTCGTTGACCTCCTGGATGCCCTGGCTGGCCTGGGCGATGTTGTCGGCGATCTCCCGGGTGGCGGCGGTCTGCTCCTCCACCGCCGCGGCGATAGTGGTGATGATGTCGTTGACGTTGCCGATGACCTCGGAGATCTGGTTGATCTCGGCCACGGTCAGTTCGGTGGTGCGCTGCACCTCGTCGATCTGCTGCTTGATGTTCTGCGTGGCCCCCGCCGTCTGCTTGGCCAGCTCCTTGATCTCGTTGGCGACGACGGCGAAGCCCTTGCCGGCCTCCCCGGCCCGCGCCGCCTCGATGGTGGCGTTCAAGGCGAGCAGGTTGGTCTGCTCGCTGATTTCGGTGATGGTCTCGGTGACCTTGCCGATCTTCTGCGCGGCGCTGCCCAGTTCGCTCATCTTCTCCGAGGCGTTCTGCGCCTGGTTGACCGCCTTGCTGGACACGGTGCGCGCCCGCTCGGCGTTTTCGGCGATCTCGCGGATGGTCGAGCTCATCTCCTCGGCCGCCGAGGCGACCATATTGGTATTGGTGGCCGACTCCTCCATGGCCGCCGCCACGTTGTTAAGGTTGGCGCTCATCTCCTCGGAGGCGGTGGCGACGCTCTCGGCGCGCTGCGAGGTGTCGGTGGCGCCGCTCGACAACTCGCCGGCGATGGTCGCCAATTGCGTCGCCGAAGCGTTGATGCCGTTGCTGTTCTCGCCGAGCTTGACGATGATGCCCTGCAGCTTGGCGATAAAGGTATTGAACCAGCGCCCGAGCTCGCCGATCTCGTCTTTGGCGGCGGCATCGAGGCGCCGCGTCAGATCGCCCTCCCCTTCGGCGATATCCTTGAGGCTGGCGATGGCGCGGTTGAGCGGCTTGACGATCAACCCGGCGGCAAAGGTGACGAGGAGGCCGGTGAAGACCATGGCCACCAGGGCGACGAGCAGGCTGCTGTTGCGGATGGAATGCGCCGCCTGCAGGAACTCGGCGGCATCCTGGGTGACGGCAATGAACCACGGCGCCTGCGACAGCGGCGCGAAGCCGGCGATCTTGTCGATATCCTTGTAGACATACTCCTCGACCCCCTTCTCACCCTTGAGCATGCGCCGCACGATGTCCTCCATGCCGGCAAGCTTGGTAATATCCAGTTCAAGGATGTTCTTGGCATCGGGATGGGCGATGATGATGCCCTTACCGTTGGTCATGAAACCATAACCGGTGCTGCCGACCTTTCTCTTGGCCACCAGGTCGGTGAGCATCTCCACCTTCAGCACCAGGCCAAGGGCGCCGATGAACTCCCCGCCCTGACTCTTGAGGGGCACACAGACCACGGTGATGAGCTTGTCGGTGGTTTTCGAACGGACCACCTCGCCGATGGAGGTCTTGCCGCCGCTCTTTGCCGCCTTGAAATAGTCGCGGTCGGCGACGTTGCTGCCCTTATATTCCTTGCCGCCTTCCAGCACCCCGGTATAGAGGTTGCCGGCTGCATCGGCGACAAAGACGCCCTGATAGGAACTCCCCAGGGGCGCGAATTGCTTGCCAAGACGCGCAAAAAGGCGACTGACCGCCTCGGTGCTTTTATCCACTCCGTCACGCTGCACCGCCTGGGCGACCTGGGCCACCTCGGGGTCGGCGGCAAAGACCTCGGCGAGCTTGATCTCTTCGCGCAGGATGGCATCGGCCAGGCCGGCGAGGTCGCTGGCCACCGACTCCGCCTGTTTCTTGGAGAACTCGGAGAGGGCCGTCGACGACTTGCTGATCGACAGCAGACCGACCACCAGCAAGGGCAGCAGGACAAGGATGATACCACCGGCGATGAGACGAAAACGGATAGACGACACCTTCATGCGGGACCTCCACTCTTCTGTTCAACAGAGGGCAGGGCCGCCCTGCGGGGACAGCACCGGCCGCTGGCGGCAGAGGCCGGTATCTGCTGCCAGCCTCATGCCGCGGTGGCTTTTTTTATTACCACCTCTCTTATGGTAGGGCCAACGACGTCTAAATGCAAAAGGTTATTTACTATCAATGAGTTGCAAAAGAGACATGTGCCTCACAACGCACAGTCGCATTGCACCTTTGCACAATGCAAAGGTGAGGTCTCTCCAGAATGCGCCGACGCCAAGCGAGGTGGGATTACGTTAACGTCTTTGCGGGCAAGCAATCCTGAGCGCTCGATGAATCTTTGACTGGATGACTCGTAACGATTCGAAACAAAGGGAATATTTCTGGCGAGTTATATCCGCATTACCGTCATCAATCTGCAGCTTCACGATGAAAAAATCGAGCCTCTCCCCGGTGGATCAACAGGAATCCCCCCTCCAGGGCAACATAAAAACCGCTGAGATCAGGGCAAAGCCTTGTGCCAGGCCCTTTGCAGCCTCACGCTCGCCCCACCTGCGCCGCGGAAGTTTCCCCGGTCTGGTGCAGTTGTCGATAGACCGCCTCGGCGAGTTCGTCAAAGGTATAGGGTTTTTTCAGGCAAGGTCCGGCCCCGAGAATCTGCGCCTCGCTGACCCGGTCCGATTCGGAATACCCGCTGGCGATGATCGCCTTCTGCTGCGGGTGGAGGTCGATGATACCGCGATAGGTGTCGAGCCCGTCGATGCCGCCGTCCATGATCATGTCGAGCAGCACCAGGTCGACTTGGCGTTCGCCAAGCAGGGACAACGCCTCCTCGCCACTGGCCACCGCCAGCGGTCGATAGTTGAGCCGGCGCAGCATGGCGCAGGCGATGTCACGCTGATGGGGAAGGTCGTCGACGACGAGGATGGCCTCCCCGCTGCCCTGAAACTGCCGGCGTTTGCCACCATCGCCAGCTCCGGGCTCGCCCTCTTCACGGCACACCGGCAGGTAGACGGAAATGGTCGTGCCCTGGCCGGGCTGGCTGTCGAGATCGATGGCTCCCCCGTGGTCCTCGACGGTTCCCCAGACCACGGTCAAGCCCAGGCCGGTGCCGCTGCGTCCCATGACCTTCTTGGTATAGAAGGGTTCGAAGATGCGCTGCCGGTCCTCGGCGCCGATGCCCTCGCCGCGGTCGACCACCGCCAGCACCACGTATTCTCCGGCCGCGAGCTGCTGAAAACCCTGGCGGGGGACGTCGAAGGTGACGCTGCGCGTCGAGATGACGATGCTCCCCCCCTGGGGCTGGGCCTCGGCGGCGTTGGTGACCAGGTTCATGAGCACCTTCTTGAGCCCGACCGCGCTACCTGAGACCAGCGGCAACTCCGCACCGAGATCCAGCTCCACATGCAGCGGCGCCGAGGATTCAAGGAGCTTGCGGTACTCGGGAGAATTGCAGTACTCGCCGACCAGCCCATTGAGGTCGAGGGGCTGCCTCGACACCACCCCGCGCCGGGCGAGGGTCAAGAGGTCCTGGACGATCTGCGCCGCGCGTATGCCGGAATCGCGGATGGTGACAATGACCGGGCGCAGGGGATGGTCGGCGTCCATGTCATGGAGGAGCAGGTCGGGGTAGCTGACGATGCCCGACAAGACGTTGTTGAGGTCGTGGGCCACCCCGCCGGCGAGCAGGCCCAGAGTCTCCATCTTCTTCGAGCGTTCCAGGCTCTGCTGCAGTTCCTCGCGCTGCTTCTCGGCGAGATTGCGCTCGTGGATCTCTTTTTTGAGGAGAGTGTTGGCTGCAGACAGCTCGGCGGTGCGCTCCATCACCCGCTCGCCGAGTTGGAGTTTCTGCCTGAGGATGCGGCAGTAGAGGGCGATGACCACCTGCACGAAGAGCAGCAGGGTGAACACCGCCCCATGGGCGACGGCGGTTGTGGGGATCCACACCGCCCTCACCCAGCCAAGCACCTCGCCCTGCTTCCACACCGGCGTCGAGAGATCCACCCGGGGCAGGAGGCGCAGGGAAACCGCCAGCCTCTCCAGCGTCCCCGAGGGCTCGCCGGTCACCTCCTGGAAGGTGCGGCCATCCTTGGTAAGGATCTTCATGGACCTGTAATTGTCGGCATCGGCGGCAAGCCGCATATACTCGACCACCCCGGCGGAGTTGAAGTTCCACAAAGCGTCGGCGACCACCAGGGCGTGCCTGTCGAGCTTCTCCCGCGCATCCCCGAGAGCGTACCTCTCGTACATGAAGACAAAGATGCAGAGGATGGCGGTGAGCACCACCACGCTGCACCAGGGAAAGAGTGCGATCTTCTCCCTCTCGCTCCTCACCGCGGCGCCTCCTCGGTTTGAAGGTTACGGATGGCCTCGTCAACCCTGGCCATGGTCGCGACGCCGACCATCCTGCTGCAGATGACGTAGCGCCATTCCCCGGCGTCGATATCGGCAAATCGCACCACCTTGAACTTCTCCCTAGCCACCTGCGGCGAGCCGAGCAGGTCCATGGCCTCCTCCTCGGTCATGAAGCTGTAGTCGGCGCGGCCGTGCTCGATCATCTTGAGGATATCGCGGTTTTCACCGGTGGTGGCCACCCGTTTAGGCTCGTGGCGGCGCAGGCCCTCGTCGACCTGCCGGCCGTAAGAATAGCCCTCTTTGACGAGCAGGGTCAGCCGCTCATTCGCCAGCACGCGGTCGAGCGTCGCCTCACCCTCGGCAAGTGGGCTGACATCGGCACGGAAGACGGCAACGAAGGGCTTGTCTCTGTAGACTGGCAGGCTGTAGAGGGCGAAGGACTCACGCTCGGCGGTCTTGAACCAGCCGGCGGCGCAGCTCCTGTCCTCGTTGGCGGCGATGATCTCCAGTTGCCGGCGCGCCGGCGTCTCCCTGAAGACATGAGGGATGCCGGCATTGGCAAACGCCGTGGCGATGGGCTGCAGCACCAGGCCATGGACGCGGTCGCCATCACGCATATAGAAGGGGGGACGGAGGTGGTAATGGATGACCACGGTCTGCCCGGCTTTAGCAACGCCCTCGGGGGGATCGGGATCGACCGGCCAGGGGGGCCGCGCCCGATAAACCCACGAGCGAGCGAGGTAGGTCAGGGCGACCATCGCCAGACAGCTGACAACAACCAGAATTTTAACGCTGGAACGCCGCATGTGCCACCTCGGGATGGAGTGTCCGCAAGAGCCGTCTGCGGTCATTATCGTACAAGCGCACGGCAAAGTCACAATCTTTCTTTACCAGAGGGCGGTATTGCCAGCCTCGTCTTGACAGCGGGCGCGAGGAGGGTTACAAGGATCGGACTGAACATTCACTCCGCCCCTCAACCGGTTTGCCCCTCATGCACGACACCAGCCCCGCCGCCGCACCACTCGCCAGCGCCACCGCCGACAAGCGCACCAGCATCCTCCGCGCAGCGATGACGCTTATTGCCAGGAATGGCTTCCATGGCTCGCCGACGGCGATGATCGCCGCCGAGGCAGGAGTCGGCGCCGGCACCCTCTATCGCTATTTCGCCGACAAGGATGCCCTCATCGTCGCCGTGCATCGCGAAGTGGAGACCCGCCTCAACGAATGGCTGCAGAAAGACTACCCCCTCGGCCAGTCCATCCGTCGCCGCCTCGACCACTACTTCATCGGCCTCCTGCGTTTCTTCATCGACCACCCCCTGGAATTCAAGTTCCTCGGGCAGTTTTACGATTCCCCTTATGGCGTCGAACTGCGCCGCGACAAGATTTTCTCCAAGCCAGTCGGAGACTCTGGCTGCGAGACGATCCGCGGCCTGCTCGAACAGGGCGTGGCCGAGGGGATCATCAAAGACCTCCCCCTGGTGCTGCTCTTCGCCCTCTTCATCGGTGCCTTGACCTCGGCGGTGCGCGACCATACGCACGGCTTCATAGATCTCGACGACGGCCTGCAGCGCCGGCTGGCCGACGCCTTCTGGGACGCGATCAGGCAGTGACCGTCGTCCTCACCCCTCTACCAAGGTGACTTTCCAACCACACAAGGAACAACGACCATGAACCTTTCCCGTATCCCTTCCCCGCTCGCCGTGTTCGCGCTGGCTGCCGTCCTGCTCGTTTCCGGGTGCAAGAATCAACAACAGGGGCAGCCGGCCACCGGTTCGGCTCCGGCTCCGCCGCCGATGGAGGTCAGCGTCGTCGCCGTGGCGGCCCAGCCTCTCGCCCTGACCATCGAGCTGCCCGGGCGCATCGCCGCCCTGCGCGTCGCCGAAGTGCGGCCCCAGGTGAGCGGCATCGTCCAGAAGCGCCTCTTTGCCGAGGGCAGCGAGGTCAAGGCCGGCGAGCTGCTCTACCAGATCGACCCCACCACCTACCAGGCTGCCCTGGCCGGCGCCGAGGCCTCCCTGGCCCGCGCCGAGGCCTCGGAGTACTCGGCCCGCCTGCGCGCCCAGCGTATCGCCACCCTGGCCAAGAACCACGCCGTCAGCGAGCAGGAGCAGATCGATGTCGACGCCGCCTGGAAACAAGCCCAGGCCGAGGTGGCGGCGGCCAAGGCGGCCCTGCAGAACGCGCGCATCAATCTCGACTACACCCGGGTGGTGGCGCCCATCGCCGGCCGCATCGGCAAGTCGCAGGTCTCCGAGGGCGCCCTGGTCACCGCCCAGCAGGCCACCGCCCTGGCCGTCATTCAGCAGCTCGACCGGGTCTATGTCGACGTCAGCCAGTCGGCGGGCGAATTGCTGCAGTTGAAAAAGAAATTCGCCCTCAACAAGGCCGAGGGCGAGAAACCGCTGACCACCTCGGTAAGGGTGGTGCTCGACGACAACTCCGAGTACGCCGAAACCGGGGTATTGGAGTTCTCAGATGTCTCCGTCGACCAGGGCACCGGCACGGTGACCATCCGCGGCATCATCGCCAACCCGCGCCACGAGCTGCTGCCCGGCATGTTCGTCCGCGCCCGCCTCAGCTCGGAGCGGCCGGAACCGACCATCACCGTGCCTCAGGCGGCCCTCGTCCGCAACAACCGCGGTCAGGCCATGGTCATGCTGGTCAGCGGCCAGGGCACCGTGGAGGCTCGGCCGGTGGAGACCGGGCAAAACGTCGGCGACAAGATCGTCATCAGCAAAGGCTTGGCCGAGGGCGAACAGCTCATCGTCGCCGGCCTGCAAAAAATCAGGCCGGGGGCGCCGGTCAAGGTTGCCGCTCCTGCCCAGGCCGCCGCGGCCTCCGCCCCCATCGCCAAGAAATCGGAGTGAGCCATGGCCAGATTCTTTATCGACCGTCCCATCTTCGCCTGGGTCATCGCCATCGTCATCATGCTCGCCGGGGCCATCTCGGTGCTCAAGCTGCCAGTCTCGCAGTACCCGGAGATCGCCCCGCCGTCGATCCGCATCACCACCAAGTACCCCGGTGCCTCGGCGCAGACCATCGAGAACAGCGTCACCCAGATCATCGAGCAGAGCATGACCGGGCTCGACAATTTCCTCTATATGAAGTCGGAGAGTTCCTCCTCCGGCAACGTCACCATCAGCCTCACCTTCGACACCGGCACCAACCCCGACATCGCCCAGGTGCAAGTGCAGAACAAACTGCAGCAGGCCATGGCCCTGCTGCCCCAGGCGGTGCAGCAGGAGGGGGTGCAGGTCAACAAATCCAACTCCACCTTCCTCATGGTGGTCGGTCTCATTTCCTCCGACGGGTCGATGACCAACTTCGATCTCGGCGACTACCTGGTCACCTCCTTGCGTGACCCCTTGAGCCGCACCACCGGGGTCGGCTCGATCCAGATCTTCGGCAGCCAATACGCCATGCGCATCTGGCTCGACCCCAACAAGCTGAACAGCTTCCACATGACACCCAGCGACGTGGCGGCGGCCATCCGCGCCCAGAACAACCAGGTCGCAGTGGGCAACCTCGGCGGCACCCCGTCCGTTGCAGGCCAGCAGGTCAGCGCGACGATGATGGCCCGCACCATGATGAGCTCCCCCGACGAGTTCGCCGAGATCCTCCTCAAGGTCAAACCCGACGGGGCGCAGATCCGCCTCAAGGATGTCGGCCGGGTGGAGATCGGCGCCGAGAGCTACTCATCCCTGTCGACCTTCAACAACCAGCCCGCAGCCGGCATGGCCATCATGCTCGCCACCGGCGCCAACGCCCTGGCGACTTCCCAGGCGGTGAAAGACAAGATCGCCGCCCTCGAGCCCTACTTCCCGCCGGGTGTCCAGGTGGTCTACCCCTACGACACCACCACCTTTATCAAGATCTCCATCGAGGAGGTGGTCAAGACGCTGATCGAGGCGATCATTCTCGTCTTCTTCGTCATGTACCTCTTCCTGCAGAGCTTTCGTGCCACGCTTATCCCGACCATCGCCGTGCCGGTGGTCCTGCTCGGCACCTTCGGGGTCATGGCCGCCTTCGGCTACTCGATCAACACCATGACCATGTTCGGCCTGGTGCTGGCCATCGGCCTGCTGGTGGACGACGCCATCGTCGTCGTCGAGAACGTCGAGCGCATCATGCACGAGGAGGGCCTGTCGCCCCTCGAGGCGACACGCAAGTCCATGGACCAGATCACCGGCGCCCTGGTCGGCATCGCCCTGGTGCTGTCGGCAGTGTTCGTCCCGATGGCCTTCTTCGGCGGCTCCACCGGCGCCATCTACCGCCAGTTCTCGTTGACCATCGTCTCGGCCATGGTGCTCTCGGTGCTGGTGGCGCTGATCCTCACCCCGGCGCTCTGCGCCACCCTGCTCAAGCCGGTGG
Organism: uncultured Desulfobacterales bacterium; assembly: GCA_937915545.1. Lineage (GTDB taxonomy): Bacteria > Desulfobacterota > Desulfobulbia > Desulfobulbales > Desulfocapsaceae > Desulforhopalus_A. The sequence continues at coordinate 133,327 of CALGIJ010000018.1, read as the reverse complement.
CCAAGGGCGCCCATATCAGCAAGGGCGGCTTCTTCGGCTGGTTCAACCGCTTCTTCGAACGCAACGCCGACCGCTACAAGGGGGTAGTCGGCTACGTCATCAAGCGCGTCGGCCGCTTCACCGTGGTCTATATCCTGCTCCTCGCCGGGACCGCCTTCGTCTTCACCAAGCTGCCCACCTCCTTCATTCCCGAAGAGGACCAGGGGGTCTTCCTCTCCATGGTGCAGCTGCCGGCGGGGGCGACCATGGAACGCACCCAGGAAGTGCTCAACAAGGTGCGCAACCACTACCTCGAGAAAGAAAAGGAGAACGTCAAATCGGCCTTTGCCGTGGCGGGTTTCAGCTTTGCCGGCCAGGGCCAGAACGTCGGCATGGTCTTCGCCCAGTTGCGTGACTGGAGCGAGCGCAAGCGTCCCGACCAGTCGGTCAAGGCGATCCTCGGCCGGGCCATGGGCACCTTCATGCGTATCAAGGAGGCCAACGTCTACGCCTTCAACATCCCCGCCATCCCCGCCCTGGGCAGCGCCACCGGCTTCAACTTCTTTCTCCAGGACCGGGGCGGTCTCGGCCGCGAGAAACTCCTCGAGGCCCGCAACCAGCTGCTCGGCATGGCCGCCAAGAACCCCGAGCTGACCCGGGTGCGGCCCAACGGCATGGAGGACATGCCGCAGTACAACCTCGATATCGACTACGAAAAGGCCATGGCGCAAGGGATCTCGGTGGCCGACCTCAACGCCACCCTGTCCACCGCCTGGGGCTCGAGCTATATCAATGACTTCCTCCATCAGGGGCGGGTCAAGAAGGTCTACCTCCAGGCCGACGCCCCCTTCCGCATGCAGCCGGAAGACCTCGACCTGTGGTATGTGCGCAACAACACCGGGGCGATGGTACCCTTCTCCACCTTCACCCGCGGCTACTGGAGCTTCGGCTCACCGCGCCTCGAACGTTATAACGGCAACCCGGCCTTCGAGATCGTCGGCGAGGCAGCACCGGGCAAGTCGAGCGGCCACGCCATGCAGATCATCGACCGCATGGTGGCCAGCCTGCCCACCGGCATCGGCTACGAGTGGACCGGCGCCTCCTTCCAGGAGGTGCAGGCCGGCACCCAGGCGCCCGGCCTCTACGCCATCTCCCTGCTGGTGGTGTTCCTCTCCCTGGCCGCCCTCTACGAGAGCTGGTCGGTGCCCTTCTCGGTAATGCTGGCGGTACCCATCGGCGTCCTCGGCGCCTTGCTGGCGACCTATACCAGAGGCCTTGAGAACGATGTCTACTTCCAGGTCGGACTGCTGACCACCATCGGTCTCTCGGCCAAGAACGCCATCCTCATCGTCGAGTTCGCCAAGCGTCGCTACGACAAGGGCAAGGATCTCCTCGAAGCGACCATCAAGGCCAGCCGCCAGCGGCTGCGACCGATTCTCATGACCTCCATGGCCTTCATGCTCGGCGTGCTGCCACTGGCCATCAGCACCGGCGCCGGCGTCAACAGCCGCCATGCCATCGGCACCGGCGTCCTCGGCGGCATGATCACCGCCACCATGCTGGCGGTGGTCTTCATCCCCTTGTTCTTCGTGCTGGTCATCCGCTTCTTCACCCGGCGCGGACGAAGGGAGAAGGGTCGAGCGCTGACCCTCGACCGCTAGCAGCGAACTCCACAAAGAAAGAGGGGGCGGCCCGCATGACGCGGCCCGCCCCCTTTTTTTATCCATTCCTGCGACGGACTTATTTGACGCGGTACTTGAATCGGCCGATGATGCCGTTGAGCTGCGCCGCCAGCTGCCGCAACTCCTCGGCGCTCTTTTCGATGGAACGGCTGTTGCCCGACATCTCACCGGCCGAGGCGTTGACCTCGGCGATCTCGCCGCTCATCTGCTCGATAACCACGCTGCCCTGAGCAATATTCTGGTTGACCTCGGCAATGCCCTCCGAGGCTTGGGAGACGCTGGAGGAGATCTCCCGCGTCGCCGCCGACTGCTCCTCAATGGCAGTGGCAATGGTGACGATGATCTCGTTGATGGTATTGATCACCGTGGCAACAGACTCGATCTCGGCGATGGTCTCCTTGGTGGTGTCCTGGACGCCGTCGATCTTACCCTTGATCTCGGCGGTGGCGGCGGCGGTCTGCTTGGCCAGCTCCTTGATCTCGTTGGCGACGACGGCAAAGCCCTTGCCGGCCTCGCCGGCGCGGGCCGCCTCGATGGTAGCGTTCAGGGCGAGCAAATTGGTCTGTTCGCTGATCTCGGTGATGGTCTCGGTGACCGCGCTGATGGCGTTGGCGGCCTTGCCGAGGTTGACGATCTTCTCCGAGGCCGAAGAGGCCTGATGCACCGCCCCGTCGGAGATGCTGCGCGCCTTCTCGGAGTTCTGGGCGATCTCGTTGATGGTCGCTGCCATCTCCTCGACTGCGGTGGCCATCATCGCCGTATTGCCGGTGGTCTCTTCCATGGCCACCGCAACGCGCTGCATCTTGCCGCTCATCTCCTGTGACGAGCCGGCGACGCTGCTGGCACGGGCCGAGGCGAGGCTGGCGCTGGCTGCCAGCTTCGAGGCGATGTCGAGCAGGTTGCCGGAGGAATTGTCCACCACCCGGGCATTGGCAGCCACCTCGGCGATGATCCCCTGCAGCTTGCCGAGGAAGATATTGAACCATCTGGCCAACTCACCCACCTCGTCCTTGCCGCTGGCCGGCAACTCGCGGGTGAGATCGCCCTCGCCTTCGGCGATGTCCTTGAGGCTGGACACGGCGGCCTTGATGGGCCTGGTGATGGACAGGCCGATGGTGATAGCCATGGCTACCGAGAGCAGCACGCCGATTACCAGGCTGCCGATGAGCACCGACAGGGCCACCGTATAGGTCTCGTTGGCTGTCTTGCTGGCCTTCTCGGCATCGGCAAGGTTTCCTTCGGTGAGGGTATTGAGCTGTTCGCGCATGAACTCGAACTTGACGCTGGCCTCGCCCAGAGTCAATTCGACCGCCTTTTTGCGGCCCTCCTCACTGTTTTTAGCAAGTTCCTCGAGGACGCGGCGCGACACCCCGGTCCACTCGGCGCGCGCCTTATCATAGACGGCGATCACCTTCTTCTCCTCGTCGGAGGAGGCCAGGGCCTTGTATTTCTTCCACCGTTCGTCGGACTGCTGGTAGTTCTTGTCATACTCGGCGACGAAGTTTTTATACCGTTCCGAGCCGGGCTCGCTGAAGGTCAGCGAGCGCTCCGCCACCAGCAACTGCTGCAGGTCGCGGTCGGCCTCGATGAGAAAGTCGATGGCCGGCAAGCGGATGAGGAAGATGTCGTCGAGGCGCTCCTTGATGCGCTGCATGCCAACATAGGAATTGAAGGCGATGACCACCATGAAGGCGATGAGCAGCGAAAATCCGGCAAGCAGCTTGGTCCTGATGCGCAGGTCGCGAAAGAATTGCATGGCATCTCTCCTCTTGAGACGGAACGATGGGGAATGGCATCCGGCCGAGAATCGGCCTGCCGCTTGTCCCATGATCGGTGATAGGCCGCCTCTTGTCAAAGAATGTGACAAAATTGTCGTGTTTTAGCCAAAAAAATGCCCCACGGCGTGACAGTGGTCAGCGCGTGGGGCAAAAGACGAGACGACAACAAAACGGCAGCAGGTGGCGAACCGGCAAAGAGTGGGCGGCCATGCCGCCCTTCACTCAGGGACTGGGGGCTTCGATAACCCGTTCGAGGTGCGGCAGCCAGGCTTGGTCGTCGTGGCTGTAGGTCTTGACCACCACCTTGTCGGGATAAAGATAGAGCGAGTTGGTCCAGATGGCGGAACGGTTCATATCCTTGTTGTGGATATTGGTGACATGGCCGTCGTAGAGATTGACCGCCGAGGCGAAGCTTTCCTCGCTGGGCGGGGTGTGGGTGTGTCCGGAGACCCAGAGGAATACCTGGCGGTTGGCGGCGAGGATATCGTGCACCTCCTTGACCGGCTGGGCGATGAAATCGGGGGTGTTGATCCAGTGGCGATAGGGGCGCAGGGTCTTGTCGAGCGGGGCGTGGAAGACGATGATGGTCGGCGCCCGGTGGTTATCGGCCAGTTCCCGGCGCAGCCAGGCAAGCTGGCCGTCGGAGAGGCCGGCGAGGAAGGTGGCATGGTCGGCGGAGAGAAAGACAATCAGGTAGTCGCCGACATAGCGGCTGTAGTGGAGGCTTGGCAGATTGAAGGTCTGTTGGAACTTGGCCAGCTTCGCTTCCTGAGACTGACGGCTTCCAGTCACCAGCCGCCCCTTGCCGGTTTCCGGATCGGCATAGAAATAGTCATGATTGCCGGTGATGGGGAAGAAGGGGGCGTGCAGCCGCGAGAAAAACTTACCTGCAAAGGCAAGTTCCTCATCGGTGCCGAGGTCGGCGCAGATATCACCCACCGCCACCACCATCTCCACATCCTTCCAGGAGTTGATGGTCTCCACCACCTTTTCTTTTTTGTGAACATCGCGGCCGGGGAGATGGGGGTCGCCGAGGATGACCAGGTGATGCGGGACCACCTCGGTTTCTTCCCCCCTGCCGGCGCAACCGCTCACGGCCAAGGAGAGGACAATGGCGAGGACGAGCATCAGCCGCTGCGGAAAACGGCATTTTGCTGACAATGGCAGGAGAAAACGGTTCATCGGTACAGGTCCTCAGCGTGCGAAAACGGTGTGTGGAGAGCGATCAGAGGCCAATATCTCCGGCTATCTGCTGCATCGCCGCCAGGCTCATGTCGCAGAACTCGTCCAGGGGAATGCCGGCCAGCTCGCACTCGGCGATGATGTCGCGGTCGGCACCCCGGGCGAAGGCCTTTTCCTTGTAACGCTTGCGCACCGACTTGGCCTTGACCAGGGCGAGCTTTCGTTCGGGGATGACCAGGGCGGCGGCGACGATCAGGCCGGTGATGGTTTCCCCGGCGGCGAGGGCGTGGTGGAAGGGGGTCGTGCGTTGCTCCCCCGGCCAGGCGGTGAGGTTGTGCAGACGGATGGCCTCGACGATCTCCCCGTCGACACCCCTGGCTTCGAGAACCGCTGTCGTCCCCCTGGTGTGCACGGCGAGGTCGGGGTGGCTCTCCGAGTCGAGATCGTGGAGAAGGCCGGCCAGGCTCCACTGCTGCACATCGCCACCGAGCCGTGCCGCGGCGGCGCCCAGCACCGCCTCGGCGGCCAGGGAGTGGTTGAGGAGATGCTCCGCCTTGAGGTGGGCGTGGAGCAGGGTCAAGGCCTCTTCTCTGCTGATGCCGTAGCCCATGGCGCCCCTCTCAATATTTCAGTCCGACCCGGTCGCGGACCAGGTCGAGGGTGACCGTGGCCTTGGCCCGGGCTTTGTCGCGGCCGCGGCCGAGGATGGCCCGCAAGGATGCGGGATCGGCGAGCAGTTCGCTCTTTTTACGCCGAGCCTCGCCGAACTTGTCGTTGAGCAAGTCGAGAAGCTCCAGCTTGAGATAGCCGTAGGCGGCCCCGCCCTCGATATAGAGTCGATGGATCTCGGCCATGCGCTCGGCGGAGGCGAACAGCTTCATGATCTTGTAGAGGTTGCAGGTCTCCGGGTTCTTCGGCGCCTCCACGGGGGTGGCGTCGGTCTCGATGGCCATGACCCGCTTCTTGAGCTCCTTGCCCTCGATGAAGATGGGGATGGTGTTGCCGTAGGATTTGGACATCTTCTGGCCGTCGAGGCCGGGGACGATGGCGGTGTTCTCGTCGATGGCCGGCTCGGGCACGGTGAAGGTCTCGCCATACTCGTTGTTGAACTTGATGGCCAGGTCGCGGGCCACCTCGAGGTGCTGCTTCTGGTCCTTGCCCACCGGCACGCGCTCGGCCTGATAGAGAAGGATGTCGGCGGCCATCAGCACCGGATAGGAGAAGAGGCCGTGGCTGGCCGACAGCCCCTTGGCGATCTTGTCCTTGTAGGAGTGGCAGCGCTCGATGAGACCCATGGGGGCGATGGTCGACAGCACCCAGGTGAGCTCGCAGACCTCGGGGACGTCGGACTGCACCCAGAAGATGCACTTGTCGGGGTCGAGGCCGAGGGCGAGGAAGTCGGCGGCGGCCTCAAGGGTGCCGCGGGCGAGGCGATCACGCTCGCGCACCGAGGTCAGAGCATGGAGATCGACCAGAAAGACGTAGAGCTCAGAGCTCTCCATCTGGGAGATCATGGTCTGCATCATACCGAAATAGTTGCCGATATGGAGTTGTCCGGACGGCTGGATACCAGAGAGGATTCGCATGACATTTCCGAAGGGGTGATGGTGAATGACAGTGGGCCGCAAGAATCAGTCCGCTACCATACCGCAATCGAAACAAAAAGGGGAGTGGGTTGCGCGCCCCACTCCCCTTTGTCCGACCAGGTCGTTACAGAGTCTTACTTGACTTCCTCGAAGTCGGCATCGACGACATCGTCGTCATCCTTCTTCTTGCCCTTGGCGCCGCCGGCACCGCCCGCGCCGCCCGCACCGCCATCGGGATTGTCCTTGGCGGCCTGCTGGTACATGAGCTCGGCGAGCTTATGCGAGGCCTGGGTAAGAGCCTCGACGGCCGCGCGGATCTTGTCGACATCGTCGCTGTCCTTGACGCTCTTGACGTTGGCGATCTCTTTCTCGACATTGGCCTTGGTGGCGGCGTCGACCTTGTCGCCGAGGTCTTTGAGGCTCTTCTCGGTGGCATGGACCATGGCATCGGCCTGGTTGCGGGTCTCGACCAGATCCTTGCGGCGCTTGTCCTCTTCGGCATGCAGCTCGGCGTCCTTGGTCATGCGCTCGATCTCGTCCTTGGAGAGGCCCGAGGAAGCGGTGATGCGGATCGACTGCTCCTTGCCGGTGCCGAGGTCTTTGGCGGAGACGCTGAGGATGCCGTTGGCGTCGAGGTCGAAGGTCACCTCGATCTGCGGCACGCCGCGCGGCGCCGGGGGAATGTCGGACAGCTCGAAGCGGCCGATGGTCTTGTTGTCCGCCGCCATCTCGCGCTCGCCCTGAAGAACGTGGATCGACACCGCCGGCTGGTTGTCGGCGGCGGTGGAGAAGATCTGGCTCTTCTTGGTGGGCACGGTGGTGTTCTTCTCGATGAGCTTGGTGGTGATGCCGCCAAGGGTCTCGATGCCCAGCGACAAGGGGGTGACATCGAGGAGGAGCACGTCTTTGACATCGCCCTGCAGCACGCCGCCCTGGATGGCGGCGCCGATGGCCACCACCTCGTCGGGGTTGACGCCCTTATGGGGCTCCTTGCCGAAGATGTCCTTGACCTTCTGCTGCACCATGGGCATGCGGGTCATGCCGCCGACGAGGATGACCTCGTCGATATCGGAGGCGGACAGGCCGGCATCTTTCAAGGCGGTGCGGCAGGGACCGACGGTACGCTCGACCAGGTCTTCAACCAGGCTCTCCAGCTTGGCGCGGCTCAGCTTGAGGTTGAGGTGTTTGGGGCCGGAGGCGTCGGCGGTGATGAAGGGCAGATTGATGTCGGTCTCCTTGGTGGTGGAGAGCTCCATCTTGGCCTTCTCCGCCTCTTCCTTGAGACGCTGCAGGGCCATCTTGTCCTTGCGCAGGTCGATACCCTGCTCGCGTTTGAACTCGTCGGCCAGCCAGTTGACGATGCGCATGTCGAAGTCCTCGCCGCCGAGGAAGGTGTCGCCATTGGTCGACTTGACCTCGAAGACGCCATCGCCGATCTCGAGGATGGAGACGTCGAAGGTGCCTCCGCCAAGGTCGTAGACGGCAATCTTCTCTTCGCGCTTCTTGTCGAGGCCATAGGCCAGCGAGGCGGCGGTGGGCTCGTTGATGATGCGCAGCACGTTGAGGCCGGCGATCTTGCCGGCGTCCTTGGTGGCCTGACGCTGCGAGTCGTTGAAGTAGGCGGGCACGGTGACTACCGCGTCGGTGACCTCTTCGCCCAGGTATTCTTCAGCGGTCTGCTTCATTTTGGCAAGCACCATGGCCGAAATCTCCGGTGGCCGGTAGCTCTTGCCGTTGACATCGACGGAAACGCTCCCGCCGGGCCCCTCGACAATCTTGAAGGGGCTGATGTCTATCGATCTCTTGACTTCCGCGTCGGTGAACTTGCGCCCGATCAGCCGCTTGATGGCGTACAGGGTACGGGTGGGGTTGGTGACCGCCTGCCGTTTGGCAATCTGACCCACCAGGCGCTCGTCGCTGTCGGTAAAGGCAACCACCGACGGGGTGGTGCGGTTGCCTTCGACATTGGCGATGACCTTGGGGTCGCCGCCTTCCATGATCGCCACGCACGAGTTGGTGGTGCCCAGATCAATTCCAATTATCTTACCCATCTTCTCTCTCCTTCTGCTTTCTCATCGGATATGCTATCCGTCCAACATTATTCGTTTATTTGGCGGCAACGCGCCGGGGGCGCGGCAACCTCCTGTAAAATTGTCATTTTCTCTGGCTTGTCAAGCACCGTGGCTCATTTGCCCGGGGTCGCGCTGGCCGCCCCTGAGGAGACGACGACCTTGGCGGCGCGCAGCAGCCTGTCCTTGTAATAATAGCCTTTTTCGTATTCGAGGATGACATGGTTGGCAGGAACGGTGTCGCTGGCCTCCATGGTCAGGGCCTCCTGTTTCTGGGGGTCGAAGGGCTGACCGACGCTCTCCACCGGCTTGACTTCGAACTTCTCCAGGGTGGACAATAGGCTCTTCAAGACGAGCTGCACTCCGGCCATCAGGGCGGCGAGGTTCTTCTCGGCCTCTGCGCCGGCGACGATGCCCTGGCCGATGGCGCGCTCGAGGTTGTCCACCACCGGCAGCATCTCGCGGAAAATGCTTTCACCGGCGTATTTCAGTCCGGCAATGCGCTCCCGCTCCATGCGCTTTTTGAAATTCTCGCTCTCGGCGGCCATGCGCAGCACGCGGTCGCGCAGGGCGGCCAGTTCTTCGCGGGCCTCGCGCAGTTCCTTGCCGGGATCTTCGGCGACAGTCTCACCCAGATCTTCGGTCTCGGCTGCGGCGACACTTTCAGCATCCTCCATTAGGTCCTTCAGCTTCTCCTCACTCACTACACTCTCCCTTGCAAATCCAATTTTTCTAAGCGGTCCGAGCTTTGGCCCGACCCGACAGTCTCAAACCTGTGCCAACGATAAGTAGCCGAATTTTCCTTGTCAAGGCAAGGCGCTGGCATTGAACGCCTCACGGAGGAAGGGTTATGCCACGATATCACAAGAAAACGATTTGGAGAGGGAAGAAGACAGGCGCCTGCGCCAGGACGGCGTCAGCCTCCCGGCCTGGCCTCGTCGGCATGCGGGCTGGCTGCCGCCACAGGTGCGTGCAGGACAGGACTAGGCCTGGTCCTCGTAACGATTCAGCTTGTTGAGCAGGGTCTTGCGGGTGATGCCGAGGCGGCGCGCCGCCTCGCTCTTGTTGCCCCCGGTTTCATCGAGGGTCTTGAGAATGGCCTGTTTCTCGACGTCGAAGAGCGACGACGGCTCATCTTCGTCGCCTGCCGTCTGCCGCTCGCGACGCCGCAGGTCGTGGTTCTGCAGGGTCAGCGGCAAGCTCTTTTCGGTAAGCTCGGTGCCGCGCATGAGGATGATGCCGCGCTCGATGGCGTTCTCCAGCTCGCGCACGTTGCCCGGCCAGGGGTAGCCGAGCAGCACCTCCATGCATTCGCTGGTGATGCCGTCGAGGACACGGCGGTTTTTCTCGGCGAACTTGCCGGCGAAGTGCTTGACGAGCAGGCGGATGTCGTCGCCGCGCTGACGCAGGGGCGGCACGGTGAGCATGACCACGTTGAGGCGGTAGTAGAGGTCCTCGCGGAAGGCGCTGCGCCGCACCTCCTCTTCGAGATCGCGGTTGGTGGCGGCGATGATGCGCACGTCGACGCGCACCGTCGCCTCGCCGCCGACACGCTGCAACTCCTGCTCCTGCAAAACCCGCAGCAGCTTGACCTGCATCGCCGCCGAGGTCTCGCCGATCTCGTCGAGGAAGAGGGTGCCGCCGTCGGCCTGGACGAACTTGCCCTCGCGGCGGCGGTCGGCGCCGGTGAAGGCTCCCTTCTCATGGCCGAAGAGCTCCGACTCGAGCAAGGTCTCGGCCAGGGCGGCGCAGTTGACCTTGACGAAGGGCTTGTCGCGTCGCGCGCTGTTGCGGTGCAGAGCCTCGGCGACCAGTTCCTTGCCGGTGCCCGACTCCCCGGTGATGAGCACCGTCGCCTCGGTGGGGGCGACATAGCCGATCATCTCGAGGAGTTCCTGCATCGGCGGCGAGGTGCCGATGATGGCGGTGTCGAGCGCCGGCCGCTGCTCCGCGGCCTGCTGACGGCTGGCCGCCACCTGGCGGTGGTCGACTGCGCGCAGCAGCGCCAGGCGCAGCCGGTCGAAATCGAGCGGCTTGGTGAGGTAGTCGTGGGCCCCCTGACGCATGGCCTCGACGGCATCCTCCACCGAGGAGTAGGCGGTCATGATGATCACCGGCAGGCTCGGCTGCACGGCATGGATGCGGCGGAAGGCCTCGTGGCCGTCCATGCGCGCCATGCGCACGTCCATGAGCACCGCGTCATACTGCTGGCGCCCCACCGCCGCCACCGCCGTGCTGCCGTCGTCGGCCTCGGCGGTGCGCCAACCCCACTGCCGGATGAGCGAGCAGAGGGTGTAACGGTGCACCTGGTCGTCGTCAACCACCAGCACGGTAATTCCGGCCTGCCTGTCCGCAGCCATCATCTCTCCCTTCGCCCCCCGCCAGGCGCCCCTAGCCGGTGATTTTCTCGGCCAGCCAGGCGATATTGTCGCCGAGGGTGCGCATGGTGAGGATGCCCTCCTCGTCGCCGGCGACCTCGCCCTTCTCCCGCCCGCGGCCGATGTTCCAGTAGGAGGAACCGACGACGATCATCTGGCCGATGAGGAAGAAGTGGTTGAGGGTGTCGAAGACGTGGATCGCCCCGGCGCGGCGCACCGCCACCACCGCCGCCCCGAGCTTGCGCTTGTAGAGGTCGCCGTTGGCGCGGCCGACCATGCCGCAGCGATCGATGAGCGCCTTGATTTCCGGGCTGACCCCGGCGAAGTAGGTCGGCGAGCCGAGGAGGATGATATCCGCCTCGACCATCTTGGCGACCGCCTCGTTGACCATATCGCCGTCGAAGACGCAGCGCTGGTCCTTGTTCTTGAAACAACCGTAGCAGGCCTTGCAGCCGGGGATCTCCTTGCCGGCCAGTTCCACCAGTTCGGTGGCTATGCCCTGGGCCTCGAGGCGCTCGAGGACGGTATTGAGCAGAAAGGCGGTATTGCCGTTCTTCCGCGCACTGCCGCAAAACGCGACTGCCTTCATGGGTCTCTGTGCTCCCTGGGTTGAGGTTGATGGTGGTCGGCAAGCGCTGGCGCTTCCCTCAGCGGACATTATATGGTACCATCGACCTGGAAAAGCAAGGCAAAAACAGGGCGGAGCGGCATAGCCCGCCCTCCCTCCCACCCCAAGAGCAGCTGAGATCCCCGATCATGGACCCCATCGCCATCCTCGCCGTCGGCGGCACCATCGACAAAGTCTACTTCGACGCCAAGAGCGAGTACGAGGTGGGTCCGCCCAATATAGAGAAGGTGCTGGGCGAGCTGACCCTGGCTATCGACTATACGGTCACCTCGCTGATGCGCAAGGACAGCCTCGACCTCAGCGACGAAGACCGCCAGACTATCGTCACGGCCGCCGCGGCGGCGACCTCGGCGCGGGTGCTGATCACCCACGGCACCGATACCATGATCCGCACCGCCCAAGCCCTGCGCCAGGTTGTCGGCAAGACCATCGTCCTCACCGGGGCGATGGAACCGGCGCTGTTCAAGACCTCGGACGCGGTGTTCAATATCGGCTGCGCCCTGGCCGCGGTGCAGGCCCTGCCGCCGGGGGTCTATATCGTCATGAACGGACGGATCTTCGCCGAGGGCACGGTGCGCAAGAACCTCAGCCTCGGCAGATTCGAGGAAATCGGCACAGATGATTGAAATACGGCCATTTTTACCCGGGGATGACGAGGACGCGGTTATTGCCCTGTGGCAGGAGTGCGGCCTCACCCGGCCCCATAATGACCCCTGCCGCGACATCCGCCGCAAGCTCCTCGTCCAGGGCGAGCTCTTTCTCGTCGGCCTGCGTGAAGGCCGCCTGGTGGCGTCGGTGATGGCTGGCTACGATGGCCACCGCGGCTGGCTCAACTATCTGGCGGTGCACCCCTCCTGTCGTCGCCAGGGCCTGGGGCGGCAGTTGGTGGAGGAGGCAGAGGCCCGCCTGCGCACCCTCGGCTGCGCCAAGATCAACCTCCAGGTGCGCGACGACAACACCCAGGCCCTCGACTTCTATCGCCGTATCGGCTTTCTTTCCGACCCGGTCGTCTGCCTCGGCAAGCGCCTCGTCGTCGACCACCAGCAGGACACCAAGACCCCATGACCACCATCGCCACCCTCGGACCGGCCGGGACCTTCTCCGACCAGGTCGCCAAGGACTTTCGCCGCCTCTTGCCCGGCGAGGTCACCATCAGCTACGGTAACTCCATCCCTAAGGTCTTCGCCGCAGTAGGCGAGGGCTGCGACTACGGCATCGTCCCCTTCGAGAACCTCAGCGAAGGCTACATCCCGCAAGTTATCGACCTCCTGCTCCTCTCGCAGCTGAAAATCGTCGCCGAGCGGCTCGCCCCGGTCAGCTTCACCTGCATCGCCACCGTCGCCGACCCCCTCGAACTGGAGACGATCTTCGTGCCCTTTGCCAGCCGCGCCCAGTGCAGCGAATTCCTCGACCGTCTCGGCGAGAGTGTCGAGGTGATCACCACCGAAACCGACACCCTGGCCCTGGCGCGGATGAGCAACAGCCCCGGCCGCAGCGGCGCCATCGTCCCCGCACACTTCGTCAAACCCGGTGACTTCCCCCTGGTTCAGGAGGGCGTCAACGACATTCCCGACACCTACACCCGTTTCCTCGTGCTGGCCAAGGAGACCACTCCCATCCCTGGCTGCACCTCCCCCGGCTGCAAGACCTCCCTGGTCGTCTCCAGCGACGACGACCACCCCGGCCTGCTCGAGAAGATCCTTTCCTGCTTCTCGCGGCAGCATATCAACCTCCTCGCCATCGCCTCCCGCCCCGCCAGGGAGCAGTTCGGCCGCCACAGCTTTTTCCTCGCCCTGGCGGCCAGCAGCGGCGACCTCCGCGTCGGCAAGGCCCTGGAGGAGCTGGCGCGCTTCGCCCGGGTCAAGGTGCTCGGCTGCTGCGAACGCGCCGTGTAAAGCCACCTCTCCCGGACCGCCTTTCCGACCAGCCTGACTGACGGCAGCGCTTGCAAAAGGCGCTGCCCGCCGCTTGGGACAACTGGCTGACGTGCAGCGACAGTTATTTCTCAAAGGAATAGAGCAGGTCGGCGCCCGTCGACTGTGATGAGCTGCTGGTCTCGACGGCAAAGCCGCCGGTGAGGTCGTAGCGCACCCTGAACCGCCCCAGCTGGCTGAACATATTGACGTCGTAGCCGATATAGAGGTCCTCGGTGAGCCGCTTGCCGACCACCAGCGAGACGTCCTCCTTCTTGCTGCTGCCCTCGAGGTGCATGTCGTCGAGCTGCAGGATGGAGCCGATGCCCTGGAAGAGTTCGCTGCCGCCCTTGATGCCCAGGGTGGCGGCGGCCTCGCCGAGCAGCCCGCTCTCCTCGGCGGTGGAAAAGGCCAGGGAACGGCCGACGATGAGCTGCGAGAGGATCTCGGTATCGTCCATATAAGGATCTGAGAAGAGCTGGAACTTGAGGTCCTGGGCGAGGCCGCTGATGTCGACGCCGACCGTATAGCCGCGCTTCTTGGCTACCTCGTCGCTGAAGGTGCGCTGCGCGCGCACGTCGATACCGGGATTGTCCGCCGGTCCGCCGGTGAAGAGGATGCGCCCACGGGCGATGTCGAGGGTGCGACCGTAGATGGTGAACGTGCCCTCGAGGAGGTCGAGTTCGCCCAGGGCGGTGGGCAACTCGCCGGCGGCCGTCTTAACCCGCAAATGGCCGTCAAGGCGGCCGCTCAGACCATAGCCGTCGATGCGCACCGCCTCGCCGAGGGCGATGTCGAGATCGACGGAGAAAGGCCAGCCGCCGGCTGCCACCTCTTCACGGCCGTTGATGAGCACCACATCCGGCGACTCGGTCACCGAGTTCTTCATCTCCTCCGGGGTGATGAGGGCGCTGGGGATGGCCACCGCGCCGGTGATGGCGGCCCCGCCTGCCGCGAGACGGAGGTCGACCGCCGGGTCGACGACGATGGAATACTCCGGCAAGTTGACAAGCAGAAAATTCTTGCCGCCGAGCTGCAACAGTCCCTCGATGCCCTGCGCGCCATAGTGCAGCCGCCCGTCGACCCGCGCCTCCCCGGCCCCGGAGACCGTGCTGCCGCTGAGATGCAAGCCCTCGTCCTCGGCCTCGATCTTGACCTTGAGCTGCTCCAGGGAAATGCCCTGGTGGGGGAGATTGATGCCGCCGCGGTCGACGCGCCCCTCCCCGACCAGCTGCGGGCGGCTCAGGCTGCCGCCGAGGGTGAAGTCGCCGCTGGCCTGGCCCACCGGGTCAACGCCAGAGCCGGTAAAGGCGGCGAGCATGGCCAGGTCGAAGTCGGCCAGTCGCAGCCTGCCGGAAAGGGGCAGAGATGAGAGGGTCGCCGGACGGATCTCCTCGCCGCTCAAGGCGGCGTCGAGGAGGATGCGGCCGCCGGTCTTCATGGTCGCCTCGCCATGGCCGTGCAGGGCAGCCGCCGAAATTCCCAGGGAGACCGTGATGTCACGAAGCAGGGGGCCGGCGAGTTCCTCGTCGTCGAGGCCAAGATCGACCTCCAGTTGCGGCAGAAAGAGGCGGGCCTCGAGCGCGGTGAGGCGATCCTCGCGACCGCCTGCCTTCAGGGCTAGGGAGAGATTGCCGGAAAGCGCCTGCTTTGACAGCCCCGAGCGATGCAATCGCTCCAGGGAAAGCCCCTCGCCCTCGGCGGCAAGCCGCCAGGTGGCCTCCCCGGCCCAGTCCGCTCCGCCGCCAAGGCAGAAGCGCTCCTCGCCCTCGGCGAGGCAGAGCTGCTCGAGGTCGAACTTCTCTTCGCCGAGGACGAAGGAGGCCGGCAGCCCCTGGCGCCACTGCCCATAGGTCGCGGAGGAGAGCTTGAGGTCGGCGATATGCCCCCTCCAGACCTCGTCGCGACCGATCTCGACCCGGCCGGCGACCGTCCCGAGGGCGCCGTTCAGGTCGAGATCGAGGCCAACCTGGCGTAAACTCCCGGCATAGTCGATGCGCAGGCTGTCAAGGCGTGTCCCCTCCACCAGCAGACCCTTGGCGGCGAGGGCGCCTTGCAACTGACCCTCGCCGGCGAAACGCGAGGTCAACGTGGCCTCGAGCCGGCCCACGCCGGTGGTGCCGTACTGCAGGGCGCTGCCGTCGAGATCGAGCGCCAGCGTCGGCTCGTGGGGCGAACCGCGTAGCTGGCCGCGGAGGTGCAGCTCGCCGCCGCTCTCCGGCAGCAGCGTGCCGAGATCGGGTGAGTCGAAAACGATGTCGAGGGCGAAGTCCTCGCCGGCCTTGCCCTGCACTGCCAGCCGAGAAGGTCCGCTGTTCAGGACGAGGCCAGTGGTGGTGAGGCGCTCGCCATCCAACATGATGTTGCCGCCACCGGAGATGGCGTTGCCGCGCAGAGAGCCGGAGAGCCCGGCGATGCTGAACGAGCCCTGGCCACCTCCCTCGCCGAGACGGCCCCGGCCGTCGATGAGACCGTGCAGCGAACCGGGAAAGTGGGGGAAAACTCCCGAGGGGTCAAAGTCCTCGAGGCGCAGGGAGAACATGTAGTCGAGTTCCTCGGCCCAGGAGAAGCTGGCGGCGACTACCTCGGCGCTGCCCGCCACCTCGCCGCTGCGCAGCGTGAGGCCCTTGCTGGATATGCCGTTTTCGTCAAGTGCCAGGCCGCCGGCGACCGTCATTGGCCGGCCATGCAGCTGCCCGTTCAGGTGCAGGGTGAAGTCGGCGTCGACGCCGAGATCATCACGCACCAGGCCGACGCTCTCTATCTCGCCGCTGACTCGGCCCGGCAGTTCGGGGAGAAACATGGCCGGGTCGAAGTTCTGCACGGTGAAATTGCCGCGCCAGTCGAAGAGCCGTTTCCAGTCGATGGAGGCATTGCTGGAGGCGATACTCGCTTCGCCGCGGGCAAGATGCAGGGTCACGAAATCGATGCCGAGCAGGCCAGCGCGCAGGGTGGTGTCGAGGACCATGTTGTCGGCCAGCCCCCATTCGACCTCCGCCCGCACCGGCCCGCCGTAGCCATTGACGTCGCCGGCGAGGTCGCCGTGGATGGTCTTGACGATAATCTTCGGGCAGCTGTCGATGAACTGCTCCAGGTCGACGTTGTGCCCATCGAGGGTGGCGGTCCATGAGGGGCTTCGTAGAAGGTTGGCGACCTGCCCCTCGACGCGCAGATCCACCGGCGTAACCACCGCCAGCGCGGCCTGGGGAGAGTTGAGCGGCCCACTGGCGGAGAGGGTGCCGTGGAGCTGGTTGAAGCCGTAGCCGATGAGGTTCCACGACCCAAGCAGGTCGACCTGCCAGCTGCGGGCGAAGTCGACGTTGCCATGCACGGAAAGCCCGATATCCGGCCCCTGCAAGGCCAGAGTATCGATGCGCAGGGTGTCGACGCCGCCCTGCAGGGCGAGCAGAAAGGTATCGACGACGAAAAGTTCACCGCCCTCGCCATCCTCGAGACGCAGGCCGTTGATCGCCACCCGGTCGAGGAGCAAAGGCAGGGGCAGCAGGGTCTTGGGCAGCGTCGGCGCCGCGGCGGGGGCGGAAGCGGTGGGGGCTCCCGCGACCGTTGCTTCGGCCCCCTTCTCTTGGCCATCGGCAAAACCTACCACCACCCCTTCGAGTTCCAGGGCGGCGAGGTGAAAGCGGCCCTGGAGAAGCTCGAAGGGCGACCAATCCCAGACCAGCCGTTTGATCTTCACCTCTACACCGGGCAGGGCGAGCCCCAGACGCTCGAGGGTGAAGCGGCCCATCAGCCGCCCCTCGGCGGCGCCGATGGTCAGCGGGCCACGCCCGTCGGCCAGTGCGCGCAGCATATTCAGGCCGGGGTCGCTGCCCAGCACGAACCAAGCGCCACCTGCCGCAACCAGCACTGCCAGGAGGACTATACGCCACAGCCAGCGTTTCAAAAGTCACCCCCCACGGTGAGATGAAAGCGCAAGGGGTTGCCGCTTTCGCTGATCGCCGAGGCGACGTCGAGTCGGATCTGCCCGAATGGCAGTCGAAAGCGGATCCCGCCACCAACGCCCTGGTAGAAGTTGAGGTCGAGATCGTCAGCGGCGGTTCCCACATCCCAGAAGGCGGCGAGGCTGAACTGCTTGTAGACGGTTCGTTCCGCCTCGACACTGCCCACCACCAGGTAGCGCCCGCCGATATTGGCCCCCGAGCCATCCTTGGTGCCGATGGACTTGTAGCCATAGCCGCGCAGCGAGGTGTCGCCGCCGGTGTAGAAGCGCAGCGAGGGCGGCAGAGAATCGATGGAGTCAACGGCGATGGCGCCGAGGGAGCCGCGGCCGATGAGGCGCCACTCGGGAAGAGGCGAGATGATGGCCTTGCCGTTGGCGGTGACCTGGACGAAGGTGACGTCGGAGACCACTCCCTCCGCCCCGCCGATGGCCCCCACGGAGAGCTGCAGCCCGTTGCGGGTGTTGAGCAGATCATCGGCGAAGACCGCACCGACGTTGACCGAAGGCAGCAGGAGCAGCGATTCGCCGCTGGTCTCGCCGACGTCGTAGATCTCGTCGCGCAGCTCGAGGCCACCGCCGAGCCGATAACGTGGACCGGAATAGTCCCTGGTGACGGCGGCGGTGAAGAGCTGGGTGTTAGTGCTCTTCCACTGCTTGTCCTGATAGGCGAGACTGCCGGTGAGCGACTCATGGCGCGGGTCGTTATCCCAGGGGATGCGGTAGTGAAAGGCGAGGATGTTCTCCAACTGGCCGATCTGCAGGGAGGAATTAACCTGATGGCCGGCGCTGTTGTAGAGCCGATTGTCCCAATCGGCCTTGAAGCGCACACCGGTGTCGGTGGCATAGCCGATGCCCAGACTGTACTTGTTGCGCTGGGCCGGCGCTTCGAGGTCGATGTCCACCGGAATGGCGAAGTCGCTGGCCCGTTCGAGCTGGCCGCGCACTGCCACGCGGCTGAAGTAGCCGGTCTGGTAGAGAATTGACTGCAGCTCGAAAAGGCGCGCCGGCCGGTACGGGTCCCCCTGGCGGTAAGGGAGGTAGCGGGAGAGAAGGTCGGCGTCAAGGATCTCCTGCCGGCTGGCGGTGGAACCGAAGAGATAACGGCGCCCGGTATCGAGGGCGAGAATGACGGCGGCTTTGTTGGCATCGAGGTCGATGCGCAGGCTGCGCTCACTGAAGGTGGCGTCGAGAAAGCCTTCGCCGAAGGAAAGATTGAGCAGCTTCTTCTTCTGCTGTTCGTAGAGCTGCTGGTCGAGGATATCGCCATTTTTGAGGGGAAACGCGGCCAGGGCCTCCTGCAGGGGGGCGTTGTCGCGCCCCTCGCCGTGCAGCCGCAGGCGCACCTCGTCCACCCGCACCGGCGGGCCGGGGTCGATAACGTACTGCGCGTGCCACACCCCGCCGCGCGAGGTGAGGCTGCCGGTGACGCGCGGATGATAGTAGCCGAACGGGGCCAGGGCGGAGCGGATATCTCCCTCAGCTTCCTGGTGGAGACGACGCATGGCTCCCACGTGGAGGCGTTCCTTGTCCTTGTGCAGGAGGATACCGAGGCGCGCCAGGACGTTGCCGAGCAGAGGCTCGTCAATACCGCTCACCTGCACCTCAAGGGGCACCCCGGTCGCGGCGCGACAGCTCGCCGCACATACGCCGACGAGGAGAACGGCGCAGAAAAGCATTGAAGCGAAGAGGCCGGGTCGTTTATGTAGAAGCCGGGCGGGATGGCAGGGGGCAGAACCTGCCGGCGATGCCGGGCCTACCTGCAAGAACTGAAAAACCATAATAAAACCATCTCAGAAGAGTCTTTGGCTTTTTTCTACCCGTTCCCCTCACCCCGATGCAACCGGAAACCATTCTCATCTCGAAAATTATCAACGGCGGCTTCGGCCTCGGCCATGCTCCTTCCGGGCAGGTGGTGCTGGTGCGCCACGTCCTTCCAGACGAAACGGTACGCGTCACCCCGCTGGAAAAGAGGAAAAATCATCTCCTCGCCAGGCTGGACGAGGTGCTCACCCCCCACAGGCAGCGGCGTCCGCCGCCCTGCCCCTATGC
Source organism: uncultured Desulfobacterales bacterium (assembly GCA_937915545.1). Lineage (GTDB taxonomy): Bacteria > Desulfobacterota > Desulfobulbia > Desulfobulbales > Desulfocapsaceae > Desulforhopalus_A. The sequence continues at coordinate 114,122 of CALGIJ010000018.1, read as the reverse complement.
CGGACAGTGCGGCGGCTGCGATTTCCAGCATGGCGGCTATGCCCTGCAGCTGCAGTTGAAAAGAGCGGTGGTCGCCGAGTTGCTCCTCCGCGGCGGCCCGACCCTTGCCGCGGCGGCCGAGGCACTTGCCGACCCTCTCGGCGCCCCTCAGGAACTTCACTACCGGCAGCGGCTGCGCCTGCGTGTCGATGGCCGGGGTCGCCTCGGCTTCACCCGCTTCCAGTCCCATGAGGTCGTGCCGGTGGCCGCCTGCCTGCTCGGCGGCGCATTGCACAACCGGGTGCTCTCGGCCCTCGCCACCCTGCCCGTGGCACGAACCTTGTGCCAGCTCGCCGAAGAGGTGGAGATCCTCGAAAACCCCGACCGCGGCCAGGCCGTCGTCGTCCTGCGGCTCCGCCGCAAGCCGCGCCCGGCGGATATCAATGCCGCCCGTGCCGTATGCGGGGCCGTCGCCGAGATAGAATCCGTCTTCCTCCACGGCAGCGGCTTTGCCCTGCAAGGCCCCTATGGTGCTACAGCCTCCGCCGATGGTGCGGTCGACAGCAGAACCCTCGCCCATAGCTACGCCCCTTCGGCGACCCTTCCCAGAGGACTGTCGCTTGGCTGGGAGGTGGGCGGCTTCTGCCAGGTCAATCTCCGCCAGAACCTGACCCTCATCGACACGGTTCTCGATTTCTGCCAGCCCTGGCAAGGCATGAGCCTGCTCGATCTCTACTGCGGCATGGGCAATTTCTCCCTGCCTCTGGCCATGCGGGGCGCCCGGGTCCATGGCATCGAGGGCCAGGCCGCCGCCATCCGCAGCGCCACCGCCAACGCCATACGTGCCGGTCTCACCGAGACCCGCTTCGAGCAGAACCCTATCCACCAGGCCTGCGACCGTCTCGTCGCCGAGGGGCGACGCTTCGACTGCATCGTCATCGACCCACCCCGCCAGGGGGCGCCGGAACTCGCCCCGCGCATGGCAGAGCTGACCGCGGGCCGCCTCGTCTATATCTCCTGCGACCCGGCCACCCTGTGCCGCGACCTGCAGCAGCTGGTGGCTGCAGGCTTTGCCATCCGTCGCCTGCAGCCGGTGGACATGTTCCCGCAGACCCACCATATCGAAACGGTGGTCCTCCTCGAGAAAGCGTCGTAGTTGGCAAGCCCAGGCCTCAGGGGGCCCGGCAACCAGCCACGAAGCCGGCCTTGGGCATGGCCGCAGCTCCTTGGCTTGGCGCTCCGCGCCCGCTCCTTCTTTTTCGACAACGATGCCACCTGCGACCCAGGGCGCCTTCCCCACCCATGGTGCGCCCCTCCCTTGCCTTGCCGACCTCTGCCATTGCCAACGCCACTCGCAGCGTATTCGCCAACCGTTCGTAGTCCATGACGCCGCACAAGGTGCCAACGACGAACTGCTGCTTCAGCCTGGTCAGTGACTATTTCCCTTGACGACTTCAAATAGGTACTGTATCAATACAGTATCAATACAGGAGAGGTTTAGCAGATGGTCACCTACACGATCGACAAAGATTCCGACATACCCCTCTATATCCAGATCCGCGACCTCATCCAGGAAGCGATCCGCAAGGGCGAGCTCAACCCGGGCGACCGGCTGCCCCCTGTCTCCTGGCTGGCCAGGGAAATCGGCGTCACCCAGGCCACCGTACGCCGCGCCCTCCAGGATCTCAGTGACGCCGGGCAGACCAGCTGCCAGGTGGGGCGGGGCACCTTCATCCGCAAGCCGGAGGAGGAGGAACCGCGTGGCGGAGACGGCCGCGAGACGCGTGAGCGAACCCACTCGCCGGCCCGGGGCGGCGACCACAGTCCCCTGGAGTTTGCTGCCCGACGGCTGCGCATGGGGGTGGGCACAGCTCTGCGCGATATCATGATCCTCGCCGACAAACCAGGCATAATTCATCTCACCAAGGGGGTGCCCGACCCCGGCCTGCTGCCCGCCGACTTCCTCGCCGAAGTCACCCGCGAGACCATGGCCCGCGACGGCATGAGCCTTCTCGAAACCACCGATCCCCTTGGGCGCTACGACCTCAGGGCGGAGATCGCGCGGCGCTACGCCGCCCAGGGATTGGCAGTCAGTGCCGATCAGGTCCTCATCACCAATGGCTCGCTGCAGGGGGTGACCCTGCTCTCCCAGGAGAACCGGGAACTCGGCAAGCGTGTCATCTGCGAGACGCCATGTTTTCGCGGCATCACCGACACCTTCGGTGCCATGGGCCACTGGGTGGAGACCATCACCAGAGACAGCAGCGGGCCGCTGCCCGAGTTGCTGAACCAGTTTGCCGGCTCGGGGCCCTCGCTGCTCTACCTCTGCCCCTACGCCCACAACCCCATGGGCACCCACCTTGGCGCAGAGCGACGCGGCATGCTGCTGGAGTGGGCGAAGAAAACCGGCAGCACCATCATCGCCGACGAGCTCTTCCGCGATCTGTGCTGGGACGAGGTGCCGCCGAGCCTGTTACTGGACCTGCCACCGGAACAGGCGGTAATCGTCAGCTCATTTTCCAAAGCGGTCATGACCGGCATGCGCTTCGGCTGGATCGTCAGCTCGGCGCGCCACGTGCAGCAGCTCGCCCAGCTCAAGCGGCTCAACGACCATTCCTGCCCGACGCTCATCCAGGGCATGGCCCTGACCATTTTCCAGTCCGGTCGTTACGACGAGCACAACCGCAGGATGGCCGCCATGTACCGGGTGCGCCGCGACGCCATGCTGCGCGCCCTGCAGCGCTATATGCCCGAGGGCACCAGCTGGACCCGGCCCGAGGGCGGTTTCTCGCTACTGGTGGAACTGCCACGCGGCTATTCCAGCGTCGCCCTCTTCCTCTTCGCCATCGACAAAGGGGTGTCCTTTCTGCCCGGGCCGCTGTTCGATATCGACCAACGCTTCGTCAACTGTTGCCGGGTCGGTTACGCCTGGTCCAGCGAAGCGGAGATCAAGGAGGGCATCGAACTGCTGGCCAGCGCCATCGAGGAGTTTATCAGCCGTCCCCCCGGGGAATCGGGGCTGAGCGGCCTCGGCAGTTATCAGTAGACATGCGGCAGCCTGTCAACGCCGGAGGAATCCGGCATCACCAAAAGGGAGTGTACCGAGGAGAGACCATGAATCCCTATCTTTTGGAAATGGAACTGAAGGAACGACGACGGCAGATGCTCGAAGAGAGCGAGCGCCGCCACCTGCTCGCCCTCTTCGCCGCCCAGCGCCACCAAAAGAACCGCGACCGCCTCATGCTGGCCGTGGCCGACCTGCTCATCGCCCTCGGCGAGACCCTCAGGCGCCGTCACCAGCATACCCAGCATCTCTCCATCCGCCCTGTACCGTAACCAGCCATCATCACGGACGAAAGGCCAAAAAACAGCGCGGCGGCAGACGTGAATCACGTCTGCCGCCGCGCTGTTTTCAGGGACGGGCCAGGGCCTCAGGCGGCCTTTTCCACCTTCTGGTGATCGCGGTCGAGGTGGAAATTGATCCACGACGAGGTGTCCTGAAGTTCCCAGGAACGCGGTGGAACGAAGGAGGCGGTGAGCTGCTCGGTCTCGTTATGGCGCTTCATACGGTAATAGGCGCGCACCCAGACGCAGAGCTTGTCCTGGTTGACCTCGCAGTAGCCGTCGCGGCTGCCGCCGCAGGCACCGTTGCGGGTATGCTTCGGGCAGCCCGATTCCGGGCAGAGGAAGCCGACATGCTGGATGCCGCAGTCGCCGCAGCTCTTGCAGGAGAGCATCAGTTTCTTGAAGGGATCTTCGAGGAACATCTTGAGCATCCACGAGGCGTTTTTCTTGTCGAAAGCGCTGGAGATCTTACGGTACATCGGGGCCAGCGAAGCCTCCTTGTCAAAGAAGAGGTCGTGGGCGGTGCGCAGGAAGAGATAATGGACCTCGTCGCCGAACTTGAGCTTGATCTCGGAGCGTTCAGCGCCTGCCTCCGCGGCGGCATCCTTGTAGATGTAGAAGCGGCCGTTGTTTTCCTCACGGAACTCCTCGCGGTACTCTTCCCAGTTATGGCCGATCTCCTCCATGCGGTCGAGAATGGCGGCAACCGTATCGAAGTTCTTATGTATGCCGGCGATATGGATACCCTTGTAGCCGATCCCCTTGAGCACCGCCCCGAGGCGGGCGGTGCGCTCGATGGCGCGTTTCGGCCCTTCCCCCGGCACGGCGTAGTCGGCGAGGATACGCTCGTAGAGCTGCTTCGACACATACACCCCAGGGATCTTGCCGTTATGCATGACCGTCGCCGCCCCCTTGTTGAGCAGGTAGAGCGAGGCGAGCATCGGCACTTTGACCTCCTTGTCGTGATTGAAGCGCAGCAGTTCCTCGAACTTGTCGATATCGTAGCCCAACTGGGTGATGGCAAACGAGGCGCCGGCCTCGATCTTGCGCTGCAGCTTGCGGTACTGAATCCACGTCTCGGCCTCGGTGTACTTGAACGGCGACACTGCGCAGCCGGTGACGAAAACCTCAGAGGAACCGCTGCTGATCAGGCGGCGGTTGAGGTCGGAGAGCATGGTGGTGAGGATCACCGAGTCAAAATCGAACACCGGGGTGCCACGGCCGCCAAAACCCTTGCCGGAATAATCGCCGGTGAGGGCAAGGATGTTGCGCATGCCCATGCGCGCCAGCTGCAGGGCGCGGCTTTCCATGCCCATGCGGTTGGCGTCGCGGCAGGTGAAGTGGACGATGACGTCCATGCCGTAATCGAGGATCTCGCGACCGATGGCGTCGGGGCTGAGCGCCGGGTTGCCGCCGGGATTGTCGGTGATCGACACGGCGGTGATGCGCCCGTCGTCGTAGGCTTCCTTGGAGATCTTCTTGATGGTCTCCATGGCTCCGCCAAGGATCTCCCGGCCGGGAACGAGTTCCAGGGTGACCACAAACTTTTCGGGGGTGGAGATATCGTCATTGAAATTGTGAATCACGGCACCTGCTCCTCTGCAGCGCTGCTGCTCGACCTTTACCAATCCTCGGACTGACCCGAGCGCCTTTTTCCGACGGTATCACCGCCACTCTCCCGACCTCACTCTTCACACCTGCAGAGTGAATACCGCGGCCGGTCACTGCTTGTATCACAACGTAGTAAATAATTGGTCTCTTGCACAGAAAAATCAAGTCGCGGCAACCCGAGTAATAGTTATCAGTTCATCCACCCGCGTTGATATCTTTCGGCCGGCACAAGGGCTGATGCGGTCCATATGCTGAAGGTTCTGCAATCTATCGCCACCGCCCGCGCCCCCTCATGCCAGCCCGGACTCTGCGAGCTTGCAAAGCTTGCCGGCATGCTCTAAGATGGACGTTGGCAAACGGGAGCTCGGCGCCACCGGGCTGAGAGGGGTTGAAAGGCAACCCGACCGTCTAACCTGATCCGGATAATGCCGGCGGAGGGAGCGCAATGCGGTAACCGTCTCCGTCCTGCGGAGGCGGTTTTTTCATGCCGTCGCCCCTGCCTCTGGCCAATGCCCGGTCCTTTCTGGCGAGGTGACCATGACCCCCATCCGTTCCTGGCCGGCGCTGCTGGCCCTGCTGCTGCTCCCCTTCTCCACGCCGGCTGCGGCCGACGGCCCCACCCTGACGGTGATGAGCCACGACAGCTTCGACATCTCCCGCCATCTGGTGGAAAAATTCGAGAGCACCCACAAGGCGACCCTGCGCTTTGTCAAGAGCGGCGACGCCGGCACAGCGCTGGTGCAGGCCATTCTCGCCAAGGACAAGCCCCTCGCCGACGTCTTCTTCGGGGTCGACAACACCTACCTGTCACGCGCCCTCAACGCCGATATCTTTCTCCCCTACCCGTCACCGCTGCTGGCGACCTTCCCCGCCACCTTGCGCCTCGATCCGCAGCATCGCCTGCTGCCGGTGTCCTACGGCGATGTCTGCCTCAATATCGATCGGGCCTGGTTCCGCAACAAGGGCATCACTCCCCCCGCCGATCTCGCCGATATCGTCAAGCCGGCGTACAAAGGCCTGACAGTGGTCGAGAACCCGGCCACCTCCTCCCCCGGCCTGGCCTTTCTGCTGGCGACCATCGGCCGCTTCGGTGAAAACGGCTACCTGTCCTTCTGGAAGGGGCTGCGCGACAACGACGTCAAAGTGGCCAACGGCTGGAAAGACGCCTATTACGGCCACTTCACCGCCGCCTCGAAAGGCGATCGGCCGATCGTCGTCAGCTATGCCTCCAGCCCGGCGGCGGCAGTCCACTATGCCAAGGAGCCGCTGCGCGAGGCACCCACTGCAGCCGTCGGCGGTGACCGAGGTTCCTTCCGACAGATCGAATTCATCGGCATTCTCAAGGGTACCAGGCAGCCGGAACTGGCCAGAGCCTTCGTCGATTTCATGCTCGACGTGCCGGTTCAGGAGGATATTCCCCTGAGGATGTGGGTCTTTCCGGCCAATCCCGGCGCCAGCTTGCCGGAGGTCATGCGCCGCCACGCGGTCATCCCCGAGCGTCCCGCCGAGGTCGCCCCGGAAGCCATCGAGAAACACCGCCAACAATGGCTCGAGGCTTGGACCGATGCCGTGCTGCGCTAGGCGACAACGTCGACAGCGCCAGCGGATGGGGACGTCGTGACCGTTCGCCGCCTGCTCTTTTTGCCGGTGGTGGCCTTTCTCGTCCTCTTCTACGGGTACCCGCTCTGCGCTATTTTCCTGCACAGCCTGCTCCCTGAAGGAAGGTGGGACCCGACCGGCATCGCCCGCCTCTTCACCAGCCCGGTCTACGCACGGCTGCTGTGGTTCACCACCTGGCAGGCCCTGCTCTCCACCGCGCTCACTCTGCTGGTCGCCCTGCCCGGTGCCTATGTCTTCAGCCGCTACCGCTTTCTCGCCAAAGGACTGTGGCAGGCCCTGCTGACCGTGCCCTTCGTGCTGCCCACCGTTGTCGCCGCCGCGTCCTTCAGCGCCTTGCTCGGCGCGGGCGGCCCGATCAACACCCTGATTATGGCCTGGTTCGACCTCAAGAGACCGCCTCTCGCCGCCGACCAGGGCCTGGCGGTGCTCCTTCTCGCCCATGTTTTCTACAACTATTCCCTGGTGCTGCGACTCGTCGGCAGCTACTGGTCGGGCCTCGACCCGCGAATCCGGGAAGCGGCGGCTACCCTCGGCGCCTCGCCGTGGCAGATCTTTCTGCGCATCACCCTGCCCCTGCTGCTGCCCGCCATCGCCGCGGCTGCCTTGTTGGTGTTCGTCTTCTGCTTCACCAGCTTCGGCATTGTCCTCATCCTTGGCGGACCAGGTTACGCCACCCTGGAGGTAGAGATATACCGCCAAGCCATCCACCTCTTCAATCTGCCTATGGCAGCCGCCCTGTCCCTGCTGCAGCTGACCATCAACTTCCTGCTCATGTGGCTGCAGGCGCGTCTCGGCGCGGGGAAGCAGCTGGCCTTCTTCACCGACACCGCCAGGGACGGGGACGTCCCGGCGGCCGGGTGGCGTGCCAAGGCGGCCATCGTCGCCACGCTGCTGTTCATCACCGCCCTCCTCATCGCCCCCCTGGCCGCTTTGCTCGCCGCATCGCTGCAGGGCGAAGGGGGTCCGACACTGGCCTACTACCGCGGCCTCTTCAGCGGGGGGAGCGATGCCCTGTTCTTCGTCGCACCGGCCACGGCCATCACCAACAGCCTCGGCTTCGCCCTGGCCACCACCGTCGTCGCCCTGTGCCTCGGTCTGGCCGCCGCCCGCCACCTCGCCGCCAAGGACGGCGCCGGCTCTGCCTGGTGGGACGCGCTGCTCATGCTGCCGCTGGCTACTTCGGCGGTCAGCCTCGGCTTCGGCTATATCATTGCCCTCAACCGACCGCCCCTCGATCTCCGCGACAGCCTGGCGATGGTGGTCATCGCCCACAGTTTGCTCGCTTTCCCCTTCGTGATGCGCTGCATCCTGCCCGCGCTGCGCCGCATTCCCCCCTCGCTCGGGGAAGCCGCCGCCACTCTCGGCGCCTCGCCAGGGACGGTCTTTCGCGAGATCGAGCTGCCCCTCATCCGACGCGCCATCCTCGTCGGGGCGATTTTCGCCTTCGCCATCAGCATGGGCGAGTTCGGGGCATCATCCTTCGTCACCAGGCCGCACACTGCCACCATCCCCGTCGCCATCTATCGCTACCTCAGCCTGCCCGGGGAAATGAATTATGGCCAGGCAATGGCAATGAGCAGCCTGCTGCTGCTGTTCACCTGCGCCGCTCTGCTGGTACTTGCCCGAGCGGCAGGAAAAAGGGGGGAGACACGCCGATGACCAGCGCCATCCTCAGTGTCGACAAGTTGCACAAGACCTACCAGGGTAAGCCGCTGCTGCAGGACATCGGCTTTACCCTCGGCGAGGGGGAGATCCTCTGCCTGCTCGGGCCCTCGGGCTCCGGCAAGACGACGCTCCTGCGTCTCCTCGCCGGGCTGGAACGTCCTGACCGGGGGACCATCCGCTTTGCCGGTCGCGATCTCGCCGAGACTCCGCCGCATCGCCGCAATTTCGGTATGATGTTTCAGGAATATGCCCTCTTTCCCCATAAGAATGTCTGGGAAAACGTGGCCTTCGGTCTGCGCATGCAGCGACTGCCGGCAGCCGAGACGGCCAGGAGGGTAGAAGAGGTGCTGCATCTGGTGGGTCTGGAGGGCTTTGGCCGGCGCGCGGTGGACGAGCTTTCCGGAGGCGAACGCCAGCGTGTCGCCCTGGCGCGCAGCCTCGCCCCCCGCCCCCCGCTGCTGCTCCTCGACGAACCCCTGGGGTCCCTCGACCGCCTATTGCGCGACCGCCTCACCGGCGAGATCCGCCTCATTCTCAAATCCCTGGGGGTTACGGCAGTCTTCGTCACCCACGACCAGGGCGAGGCCTACAGCATCGCCGACCGCATCGCCATTCTCCAGGAGAGCAGGCTGCAGCAGCTGGCGGCTCCGGAAGAGCTCTACCTGCGACCCGCCAATCGCCTCGTGGCGTCATTTCTCGGCCTTACCAATCTCGTTTCCTGCACTCTCGGCTCGGACGGGCTGCTGCACAGCCCCTTTGGCCGCCTGCCGTCAAACCTGCCGGGGGTGGAGCCCACGGACGCCGGCACCCTGCTCCTGCCACCCGAGGGCGCGAGGCTCGCTGACGACATTGAGGGTCAGCAGCCTGGGCTGGTCATCGCCGGCCTCGTCGCCAGTCGCGTTTTCCAGGGGGCGACCTATCGCCTTGTGGTCGACAGCTGCGGCCACCGCCTCGCCTTCAATCTGCCCCTCGCCCCGCGTCCCCCTGAAGCGGGCATGGCCATAACATTGGTCGTCAAAAAAGGCAGTCTGCTGCTCCTCCCCTGAAGGCTGATCGGCCGCCACCCGCAAACCAACGCCATGTCGGCTGACATTGCACCAGCGCTCTACCGGCTGTTGCGCGAGGTCTGCATTGACCATCAACGGCGTCATCGGCCAGCCAAAAGGATGAATCACGCCACCACCACGCCATGCGACGGGGAAATGGCTTCCGCATCCACCCGCCCGTGACCCCAGGTGGAGGCGCAGAAAAGGTGAAAAAACAAGGGACAGGGAATTTGCACTGCTCTGTTCCAGGCCTCGCCGCGAGGCCTGGCCTCCAGCCAGAATGCCAGACAGCCAAGCCCCTCAAGTCAAGGCATGCGCCTCCCCGGTTGGTTAGCCCACCCAGAGATACAGGAAACAGCAGATATAGACGATGATCACCACCAGGGTGAGCAGCATGCGCAGGGTCGACAGCCCAGAAGCCGACTTGAGGGCGCGGAAGACCACCGCCAGGGCAAAGGCCGCTGCGGCAGCAAGCGTCGGCAGAAAGACATTGCCGGTCTGCTTGACCTGCAGGGCGGCAAGGAACGGCGCCAGAGGCCAGAAGGCTATCCAGGCCATGCCCAGAGCCAGGTAGATGGGGAGGAAGAGCGTCGAACCGCCGAAACCGCGACAAAACCCCCAGGAAAAGAGCGCCATGCCACCGTGGATGAGGAAGGCGATGGACATGCCCATGAGCAGCAGGGTGAAACGCATGGCGGCGGGGACGACGACGGGGCTGCCCGAGGAATCAGTGAGGAACCTGGTGAAATAGAGAGCCGAGAGACCATAGAAGATCCCGAAGAAGGCGACATTGACCAGGGTATAGAACAGGGAGCGTTTGTCGTGGCTGATGACCTCGCGGTACACCGCCTCGTCGAAGCTGAGAATACGCAGCATATGGTGGAAATAGCTCATTGGCTGGAAAGCACCAGGCCGCAGGGGGCCGCGAAGGATTGGCGGAAGACGACGAAGGGGGCCGGCGCACAGCCGTCCCCCTTCGCCAGTGTTCGAGGATCAACTCCGATCAGAATTTCCAGGGTTGCAGACCCCAGAAGGAGATGAGCAGGCAGACGAGGGCCAGGACAACCGGCCACACCTTGCCGTTATAGCGGTTTTCGTCATAGTCACCCCAACCGTGGATACGATCGATGACCTGCTTGTCGGCGAGGCTCGGCGCCCAGGCGGACAATGCCGGCATGCGGTTGAAGATCAGCGACAGGAAAATGAACAGGGCGAAAGACAGGGGCACGGTCACCAGACCACCGGACATACCCAGAGCGGCGGTGGCACCCTTGCCGATGACGATGCTCGGGAAGACGTGGGGCGAGATGATGATAAAGATCAGGCCGCAGATATTGGCGGAGACGATCAGCGCCAGTTTGTTGGCCTCTTTCCACCACACGCCGAGGAGAATGCCCGGGGTGGCAGTAGAAGCCAGCAGGCCGAATGCCCAGAGAATACTGGTGACGAGAAACTTCGGCGGTTTGAAGGCAAGCAGTACGGCGATGACGCCGCCCATGCCGAGGGCGACGAAGCCCCAACGAATACGCGACTTGGCTTCCATTTTCGGGGCGAGGATACCGAGCAGGTCGTTTCCGACCAGGCCGGAGATGGCCATGAGGTTGCCACCGACGGTGGACAGGCCGGCAGCGAGCGCGCCACCCATGACGAAGGCGGCGACCCACATGGGGTTGTAGAAGACGTTGAGGATGAGCAGAGTCTGGTCGGCCTTGGCGATGGTCTTGCCGGTGGTGGCGACGAAATAGTTGCCGGCGAAGCCGCTGGTATAGGTTCCGGCGAAGAGCAGGCCGAGGAAGAGGACGAACCATACCACCGCCCAGCGGGCGTTCTTGACGCTCGAGGAGGTGAAGACCCTCATGGCGAGATGGGGCAGGGCCACCGGTCCCAGAGTAAAGGCGGGAATGAGGGCGAAGTACCAGCGCACGTCATACTTCATGTCGAAGAAGGTGGGCAGCACTTTGAGCATCGCCGGCACCATGTCGCCATAGGCGAGCGGCGGGAACCACCATCCGGAGGAGCCCATGGCCTTCATGATCGCGCCCATAGGGACGATCATCGCCACGGTCATGATGATCATCTGGAAGGCGGCGTTGTAGGAGGCACCGTACATCCCGCCCATGGTGATGAAACCGACGGTGGCGATACCGGAGACGATCAGGGCGACATTATAGGGAATGCCGAAGAGCATCTCGAAGGCCTGACCGAGGCCGATCATCTGCCCGAGTGCGTACATGATCATGATGAGGATCATCCACAGCACGATGGTGATGGTGGCGCCCTTGCCATAGCGGGCCTTGATGAAGGTCGCCGGAGTGAAGGCCTTCATGCGGCGCAGGCTGGTGCCGTAGAGCAGGGTGAGCAGAGGGATGGAGATCGCCCACTGGATCCACAGGTAGACGAACGGCACCTGCAACTTGGAAATCAGGGCGATAACGCCGAGGAAAGTGGCAAGGCTCGCCCAGGTTGCGGCCATGGAGAGGCCGTTGGTTACCGGACCGATCTTGAAGCCGGCGGCATAGAAGTCTTCCTCGCTGGTGGTCATTTTGCTGGCCCACCAGCCGATGAAGTAGCAGATGGCGAAAAGAATGGCGACGACAATGATGCCGATCCAGACGTTATCGATGGCGAATTCGTTGCTCATATCACTTTCCTCCCGTCTTGTCGGACATGACCGTCTGGCCCTGGCTCTTGGCAAACTCCTCCATATCGTCATCGAACTTGTTGCAGACCAGCGCCATGGCGATGCACACCACCATCATGCCGAACCAACCCATGAGAATCGGGACGATGTACTCCACAGGAAAGCCCCACATCGTCCCTCCCTTAAGGAAGGGGAACGCCACGAAGAGCGTCGCGCAATGGCCGGTCAGCATAAGCAACACACTGAAAACAATCGTTATCCATATTTCCTTCCTGTACAGTTGTTCTTTCATCGGGGTCTGGTCCTCCTGGTCAAAGATGAGTGGGAAAACGTCGCCCTTCGCCCTCTGTCCATGGTCATACCGGATCGGGAAAAGAGGTGCTGCCTGTAACTGAAACGAAATATGAACGAGCGCTCGGTCAATTAACGATCATTACCCGACACATGCAAGCTTGTCAAAGCCTTTTTTTTGCAAAAAAACGCAAGGAATGACTTATTCCCACTCAGTGACATATCAAGAATTTTTCTCATGTGGATTTGAGGCTTTCCTTCCCTGTCCCTGCAGCATCGGGCAAGGCAAGAGGACTGCGCACAAAACAGGGGCTACAGCATCAGAGGGCAAAGGGCAGCCAAAGACAAAACTGTCGCCCGACGCCTCCCATAGGTTTGACTTCAATGTGTTTTTACGGAGTTTTCCCGACAAAAGCATCACTTATCCATGGCGAGAGCGAGCAGGACAGTGTGGTATTCGGAGAGGATCAGGAGAGAACAGCATCGCTTGACGGCCCTTGCCAATCAACGCAAAAAGGCGGGATGTCTGCTGCAATGAACACATGCATGGTGGAGAATTGCTGAAAGGCACAATCAAAAAGGCGATTATCCCCAAATATGCTGCGCGGAGGTCGGCAGCGAGGCAGAAAAACGCCATCGACTCCATGTATGCAAAAGGATAGGTTTGCCGTAACTGTCCACCATCATCCCTCTGCAGGGCTTTGCGCGAACGAAGGAGTACCTTTTTTGTATTCGGCTGGACTGTCTTGTCAAGCAGCACCTGCCGCACAGGAATTCGCAGTGCAAAGTTTGCGATCGCCGGGCTCCAACCACAACAGAGCACCCGGCGCGCCGATACTTGCCACCTGCGACCGGCAACGTTCTCCCGCAACACCACGGCGGCGAGGACACCTCCCCAAGGATGGCAGCCGGTTCTCGAAGGGCAAGATCGACAGCCATCGTGGTCCAGCAACCACCGCATGAAGGCGGTTCTTCAACGCCACGACCTCAGGCGGCATGAACCAGTTCCACGGAAACAGCCAGCGCCTGCGGCACCTCGCCGTCCTAGCGGCCTCCCCTGCCCTCCTCGAGAAAGGAGCGGTTGTACTTCTGCCAGATCCTGATGGCGATGCTCAGCGGCTTCATCATCGGCACGGTATAGGTATGCAGCTTTCTCCCCGCCATGTAGGCGCGGCAGCGGCCGACATAGGAGGAAAAGCCGCGCGGCGAGATGATCAGCGGCTTGCTGAGCTCTTCCTTCAGTTCCACCAGGCGCTCGGGGAGATACTCGGAGAGCAGCGGCACCTGCAGGTAAATGGCGGCGACGATCACGTCGGTGTTGGGGTCCTGGTCGATGATGCGCAACGACTCCAGCAGCCGGTCGTCATCGCAGTTGCCGAAGAGGTCGATGGGGTTGTTGCCGACATTGCGCAGGATAGTCTCCTTGAGAGGAGCCTGCTCCGGCTTGAGGGTCTTTTCGATAAGGGCCTTCAGGCGCGACCTCGTTTCCGGGGCGAACTGGGCCAGGGTCATGCCCTCCTCGGTGACCTGGTCGGCGAGGAGGATGCCGGCGCCGCCACCGACGCTGACCACGGCAACGCGATCGCCGGTGGTCTTCGGCTGACTGGTGAGAATGGACAGCACGTTGACCATGATCTTCGGGTCTTCGGTGAGTTCCTCGACCAGATAGAAACCGGCCTGTTCGCAGCAGGCCTTGAAAGCCTGGTGGCTGCCGGCCAGGGAAGCGGTATGGGACAGGGTGGCCTCGGCGCCACCGCCGCTGCCGCCCTTGATGATGAGGATCGGCTTCCTCCGCGCGACCTCGCGGCCGATCTTCATCAGCTTGAGACCGTCGGCAACCCCCTCGAGGTAGATGGCGATGATCTTGATGCGCGGGTCCTCACCCATATGGGCGAGCAGTTCCGGCACGCCGACGCTGGAAGCGTTGCCGATGGACACCCACTTGCCGAGGTTCTGGTTGTCGGCACTGAACATCTCGAGCAGTTCGAGGCCGATGCCGCCACTCTGCGAAATGACCCCGACGCGGTTGGGCCTGGCCGGGGGGACCGAGCGCTGCTCGGGAATATAGTTGGTATTGAGGCCGGTGAAGGTGTTGATCACGCCCATGCAGTTGGGGCCGATAAAGGCGACCTTATGCTGTTCGCCGATGGCGATCAACTGCTCCTCGAGGTCGGCCCGGCCCATCTCGGCGAAACCGTCGCTGAAGATGATCGCCCCCTTGCCGCCGAGCTCGCAGAACTCGCGGAAGATGGCCACGGTACGCTCCGAATTGACGGCGAAGACGCCGACTTCGGGGACTTCCGGCAACTCGCCCAGCGAACGGTAGCAACGCCGCCCATGGATGCTCGGCAGGCTGGGGTGCACCGGGTAGAGGCGCTTGATGCGCATACAGTTTTTGAGAATGACCCCGCCCTGGGTGCCGGGTCGCGAGGCGCCAATCACCGCCACCGACCTGGCGTTGAAGATAGCCGCCAGGCTGGCCTTCCTCCACTCCTCGATTTCCTCGCCCGCCGGCTTGGCCACGGTGATGTCGCAGATCAGCCGGGCATCGACGATGGAACAGCCCTTTTCATGGACGATGACCGGATTGAGGTCGAGCTCGCGGATCTCCCTGTTCTCGGCCATCAGCCTGGAGACGCCCAGCGCCAGGTCGATGACCGCATCGCGGTCGTAGCGCTGGCCCCTGAAGCCGGCCAGCACCCGCCCGGCGCGGGTCTTGGTGAGCATCCTCTCGACATCGCGACGGTTCAGCACGCCGATGCCCATGGCGGCGTCCTCGAAGAGCTCCACCATAATGCCGCCCATGCCGACCATGGTCACCGGCCCGAAGCCCGGGTCCTGTTTCGCGCCGAGGAGCAGTTCGAAGCCCTTGCCGGCCATCTTCTGCAGCAGAGCGCCCACCCCGGCCTCCCGGGAAAACCCGCCAACCTTGGCATCCACAGCGCGCAAGGCGCGGCGCAGCTGCTCTCTGCCGGCGATGTTGAGGAAGACCGCGCCGGCGTCGGATTTATGGACGATGGCCGGCGACACTGCCTTAACCGCCAGCGGATAGCCACATTCCGCGGCATAGTCCTCCGCTTCCTCGAGGGAATGCACCTGACGTCCCAGGGCGACTATGCCATAGCGGCCGAGCATCGCGGCGCTCTCGCGGAAATCCATCAATCTTGCCGACATGGTGTTCTCCTTACCCGGGTCCAGGCCATCTGCAAGTGGCGATCTGGTGGTTTCTGGCAATGATTCTTGTTTTTTGACCTTGATCAAAGCTGCAACCGCCTCTTCCGGGTATAACCGGGGACACAGTGCGCGCCATAACTGAACAGCGCGCCAATGTTAACAAAAAATCTTATGGAGGTCACCATGTCTCAGTGTGGATGCGGATGCGGCAGTGGCGCCGGCCCCTTCTCCAAGGGCCGCGATCTGGTGGAGTTCGTCTATCAGGCGCACGACGGCGCCATTCGCGATCAGGAGATTCTGCAAGGGCCGCTCACCACCCAGTGCCAGGGCTGCGGCCAGCCATTCCTGCTGCGCACCTATCTCGGCAGTTGCCCCTCCTGCGGCGGCGTCCATGCGGTGGCGCCGATGTCACCCACTGCAAAAGACATCCAGTTTGCCGGCAGGGATTATCGCCTGCCGCAATAAAGGCTTGCTTAAGGGAAGAGCTACGCTCCAACAGCCGTTCCACCTGCTTTGTGCAGGGCAAAGCGCTTGATAGTCTCTTGCAAGTGGTCAGCAATTGTCGACAACTGTCTAGCAAAGGTATCGAGACTCTCCACCGTCTGGCTGTTGCCGACCACTGCCTGATCAATTTCTTCGAGACTTTGCGAGCAGCCCGATGTGCTTGAAAAGACCGCTGCGACGTTTTTGGCAATCTCCCCCGCCATGACCGCCTGCTCCTCCACGGCCGAGGCGATGGTTGCTGTGGCTGTGGTAGCGGCATCGGTAGCCACAAAAATCTGCTGTGTGGCCTCAACCGCATCGCCGGTGAATCTCGATATGAGTCCGATATCGTTGCTCACCATTTTGGCGGTGTGCATGCTCTGACTGGCCAAAGCCTTGACCTCAGTGGCGACCACGGCAAACCCTTTACCGGCGTCTCCCGCCCTTGCCGCTTCGATGGTGGCATTGAGAGCCAGCAGATTGGTCTGATCGGCGAAATCGCTAATGCTCTGATTCGCCTGCCTAATCGACCCTACCGCCTTTTCCAGTTTGTCGATAACGACAGAAGCGGCATCGGCGTGGCCCCGCGTCTCATTGGTGATGGAGTTGGTGCGTTCTCCGGTTCGCGCAATCTCCTTAATTGACAGGCTCAACTCTTCGGTTGCGTTGTTGATTTGTTCCATCATCGCCAAAACTGCCGCCAAAGAGCGCTGCAGATCTCCAGCCCGCAATTCGATGGACGAGGATGACTGACGCAAACCAATTGATAGATTTGAAATAGTGTGGGCAGTGCCGCCGAGAGCTTCGGCATTGGCGCGAATTACCCTCAAAATCGCACCAAGATTGGTAACAATCGACTGCAAGGCCAACCCGAGCACATCTCGGTCGTCCTCGACGGTTATAGCGATTTTGAGATTCCCGTCGGCAATAGTCCGTGCCTGTTCCGATCTCAGGCGGATATGGTGCATCATAGTGTTGAGAGCCAAGGCCATGGTACCTATTTCGCCCTTGGCAGCAGTCACCAACCCCTCAGAAACGTCTCCCCGTGCAAGATTCTTTGCAAAATCGATTACATCATGAATAGGGCGAACAATGCTGCGGCGGGTGAGGAGGATAGCAACGGTCATCGACAGCAGGACGATGAACACAGAAGACCCCCCTGCCACCCAATAACTGCGCGTTCGAGCTCTGGCTGCCGCGGTGGCGTCCGAAACCACCAGCAATCGCCCCACAGCTTCCTTGGCAGCGCCAAACAAGGGCACGCCATCGACCGCAAGAACTTCAGATGTTGACGCGATCAAAGTGTGCATCTCATCCACCCCTTGCTGTGCAAGCTCCTGTCGCAGCAAGGAAGCTGTTTGTATATCGCTCGCCGAAGTAATCAATCTGTTTTTGTCGTCATAGAGCACCACAACACCACCAACCAGCGATGATAAAGTCTCTACCAAATGACCGCTATCCATGGCCAGCTCGACATAGCCGACATTACGGTCCTCATCATTGGTCACCGCCAGACAGATACAATATTCGATTGGAAATGATTGTTCGCCTTCCGATCCCCGGAAATAAAAGTGCGGCAGCAAGTCCTTTGCCGCTTCTTGAAAACTTGCCTGTACCGACCCCGACGGCTTGCCATTGCGTGGGACAGTCCCTTGGATATGTTGGAGGATTGGCTGCAATTCGGCGTTATAGAGGGTATAGCGGGCCACCCGTTCAGTCTTTAAGGAAAGGAAAAGGCCATTGAGAACAGCCTTTTCCTTGTCCTTCGAGTCGGGTGACACCAAGAATACCGCAAGTTCGTTGGTGTTGAGAACGGTCATAGCCAGCCGTTCCATTTTTGCCTGTAAAGCCGTTAAGGTCGATTGGAGGGCTATATTGGTAGTCTCGGTGACAGCCTTATTTCTGGCCACAGTCAGAGCTGCCGAATTGTGCATATAGACCGTCAGGAACACCAATGAAAGCAAGACCACCGGAAAGGACACCAGACCGATGATTTTGTGCTGTAACCCAAACCCGGCACGGTTTTTCATAATGCCTCACAACTTCAATGGTTGGCTGAGCGGGCATGCATCTTACAAGCTGTTCAACGCTTCGTCGCTGACCAGTTTTTTGGCTTTTCTCTTAGTCTTAGCGTCATCTTTGATGGCTTTGAGGAGCAACGGGTAG
This sequence comes from uncultured Desulfobacterales bacterium, assembly GCA_937915545.1. Classification (GTDB taxonomy): domain Bacteria; phylum Desulfobacterota; class Desulfobulbia; order Desulfobulbales; family Desulfocapsaceae; genus Desulforhopalus_A. Next base: position 96,101 of record CALGIJ010000018.1, on the reverse strand, counting down.
CCTGCTCGGAACCAGATAATTTTTTCTGGTTTATACCCCCATTCGCTCACCGCGACGTAAGTGGCGTTGTAACTTCGGTGGCACTCCGGCCCCTGGCAGAAAAAGGCCACCGTGCCATCCGGGCCGGCTGCCTGGCGCTGCAGTGAATCAGATAGGGCTGCAGCCGTGAGCGTGTTTTCTTGAGAACCTTTTTTATCGTAAACATGCAACACGGCACCCCGAACAGTTCCCGCCTTAAAAAAACTTTCCGGCCGTGTATCAACCCAAAGGACCTTCTCTTCTTTGGTCAAGGCGTCGATGGCCTCCTGCTCGTCCCACACCTGAACGCCCCAAGGGAGTTTCTTAAAAGCGGGAGCCAGATGCTCCCCTGGAATTTTTCCTTTTTCGACCTCAACGCCATGTGCAGGGGAAAACACACAAAAGATGAGAATCATGCTCAAAGACAACACACTGCTTACTGCCAATTGACTTTTTCCCATGTCTACCCTCCTCAAGGTCTGCAGTTTGATGACTTTCCTGGTTGGGTAACCAATCTGGCCCCATCCTCAAGATATTTTCTTGTTATCTAGAAAAATCCACAGAAAGTCAGCATCCTACAAAGTGTCACGAATACTCTTGAAGGTTAGGTGTTCGCCAGTCAATTCAGTATGTTGAATCTTCCGGAAGTTCTGAACTGCCGAAAAATTGCGAAAAATCATCAAAAACAGGAAGAACTGTCAACGGCGTGCAGGTGTTCGCAGACGGTGGGCTTTTCGATCACCATGCACTACCTGACATTTTCTGAGAAAACTCTGGGAAACAACGATCAGGGGGAATAATCGTCTCCGGCTTGACGCACGGAGCAGACCAATGCGGGCTTGCGCGCGCGCCTCAGAATCGGTAATCCCCAACAACAGCAGCGGTGGAAAGTACCTTGATGGCGTCTCGCGCTACAAAGGTGTCAAAAAGGCTTTGTCATTTCACTCTAACGTTTTGCTCGCCGCGAGTCGCTACTCGCTGTACTTGTGAAAGAGGCCGAGGCTCGCCGACGACAGCACCACCAGCACCGAGCCGATGTTATGCACCACCGCCCCGACGATGGGACTGATCAGTCCTGACGCACCAGCCAACACCGAGACCAGGTTGAACACCAGGCCGAAGGCGATGTTAAGCTTGATGATGAGGAGCATACGCCGCCCGAGGCCGACGAGGAAGGGCAGCTTGCCGATATCGTCGCCCATCAGGGCGATATCGGCAGTTTCCAGGGCAACCTCGGTGCCTCTGGCCCCCATGGCGACGCCAACGTCGGCCACCGCCAGGGCCGGGGCATCGTTGATGCCGTCGCCGACATAGACCACCCGCCGTCCCTTGTTCTGCTGTCCCGCGATGAGCTGCAGCTTGTCATCCGGCTTGAGGCCGTGCCAGAGGCTGTTGACGCCGACCTTGCCGCCCACCAGGCGCACCGACTGCTGGTGGTCTCCGGAGAGGATGCCGATCTCGCCAAAACCGAGCCGGCGTAGCTCGTCGATGGTGGCCGCGGCACCGGCGCGCACCCGGTCAGAGACGCTGAGAAAGCCCAGGGCCTGGTGGTCGCGGTAGACCATGAGCGGCGTCGCCCCCTGCTCTTTAGCCGCTTCAAGCGGCGCGCGCAGAGCTTCGGGGACGGCGCCGACACCGCCATGGAGATAGACGCTGCCTACCTCCACCAGGCTCCCCCCAACCGAACCGCGCACCCCGAGGCCGATCTCGGTGAAGAGATCGCCAGCCGCCGCCACCGTCAACCTGGCGTAGTGGGCCGCCTGCAGGACGGCGCGGGCCAGGGGGTGGGTGGAGTTGCACTCCACCGCGGCGGCGCTGTGCAGGAGGTCATCCCCGCCGACCCCTTCGGCGGTGACGATGGCCTCCACCCGCGGGTTGCCCTCGGTGAGGGTGCCGGTCTTGTCAAAAAACACCGTGTCGGCCAGGGCAATCCCTTCGAGATGCTGCCCGCCTTTAACGAGCACGCCGGCCCGTGCCGCCCGGCCGACAGCGGCGACGGTGGCGGTGGGCACGGCGAGGATCAGGGCACAGGGACAGCCGACGATGAGCACCGCCACGGCACGACTGAACTCGCCGGTAAAGAGCCAGGCGGCGAGGGCGCAGGTGAGGATGAACGGTGTGAAATATTTGGCGAAACGGTCGATGAAGGCGATGGTCTTCGGCTTGTGCCTCTCCGCCTCGGAAACGAGCCGGATGACCTGGCCGAGAGTGGTATCCTCCCCGACCCGCTGGGCATGGACATGCAGCACCCCGTTATGGTTGAGGGTGCCGGCATAGACCTGGTCGCCGACATGCTTCTCCCGCGGCATCGATTCGCCGGTGATGGGCGACTCGTCCACCGCCGAGGCGCCGAGGCTCACCACCCCGTCCACCGGGATCTGCTCCCCCGGCTTGACCAGCAGCAGGTCGCCGATCTGCACCTCCTCCACCGCCACGGTGGCAGCCGTCTCGCCGCGCAGCACCGTGGCCGTCTTCGGCGAGACCCGAATCAGCGACTGAATCGACTTGCGCGCCGACTCGGCGGTGGCCTCCTCGATCAAGGCGCCAAGCACCATGATGGTGCTGACCACCGCCGCCGTCAGCCACTCGCCGCCGATCAGGCAAGCGAGGATAGCCAGGGCGAGGAGTTCGTCGACATTGACGCGCCGTTCGAGGATGCCGCGTACCGCCCCGAGGATGACCGGCAAACCGTTGATAGCCACCGAGGCAAGGATCATCCCCTGGCCAAGCAGATCCCAGCTCGGCCCGCCCAGACGGCCGACGAGAGAGCCGACCAGGGCGAGCAGGGCGCCGCAGCCGACCTTGAGGAACGCTTCGTGTTGCAAGAGCTCGCGATAGACGCCAAGCGTGGCGAAACGACCGATCATTTTCTTCTCCGTCAGGGTATGGGCGGGCGCCCGCAAAAGGCGCCGCCAGGGTGCGCAGACTCAGCGAATCTTGCGCAGATGCTCCATCAGTTCGTCGATGAGCTTTTCGTCATGGTTCTCGATGGACTTGACGATGCAGCCGCGCAGGTGATCGCCGATGATCTGCTGCCACACCCCGTTGAGGGCGCCGATCACCGAGTTTATCTGGCGCAGTACATCGATGCAGTCCTGGTCGCTCTCGACCATCGCCGCCAGGCCGCGCACCTGCCCCTCGATGCGTCGCAACCGCTTGGCAAGCCGCTCCTTGTCCTGATCGCTGCCGCAAAGACTCATCCTTCGTTCTCCATGAGAGGTTTGAGGGCCGTCTGCTCTGAAAATACCATATAGGGGTATACCCTATGCAGGGTACAACTTTTAACGTTTCGAGCAAGGGTTTTCTGCGCCCTGGACGAAGGGCGAGGTGGTGGCGTGATGAGCAGGAGAAAGAAGCCGGCCGCCTTCCGGCCCCGCAGCCGGGGGAGCAGGCGGTGCGGCGTGATGAGCAGGTGACGTCTGGTGCATCGCCCCCCGGAGCAGCCGGGGAGCAAGTCTTAGTCTCTCAGCAGGCGGCTGGGGGGATTTGTCCCGCAATCATGCTGCAGAAGTGGCGGCAGGTGCCGGCCGTAAAGGCCGGCCACAGGCGCCAGAGATAGCCAAAATCTCCTCGCCACGCCCCAGCCACGACCCGCACCGGCTCACCGTGCCTCGAGTGTGGCCAGACCCGCCTAGCGATCCTCGAGCCTGACGAAGGGGCGGTTGACGATGCCGCGATAGACCTGCCGCGGCCGGCCGATGCGGCTGCTGTCCTTGTCGGAGTTCATCTCCTGCCAGTGGGCGATCCATCCCGGCAGCCGGCCCAGGGCGAACATGACCGTGAACATGTTGGTGGGGATGCCGAGGGCACGGTAGATGATGCCGGAATAGAAGTCGACGTTGGGGTAGAGGTTGCGCGAGACGAAGTAGTCGTCCTGGCTGACCCGGTACTCCAACTCCTGGGCGATCTCCAGCAGCGGGTCGTCGACTTCGAGGGTGTCGAGCACCGCGGTGCAGATCTCCTTGATCAGCTTGGCGCGCGGGTCGTAGGTCTTGTAGACGCGGTGCCCGAAACCGGTGAGGCGGTAGGGGTCGTTGGGGTCCTTGGCCTTGGCGATGTACTTGTCGAAGTCGCGACCGTCGCGACGGATAGTCTCCAGCATGCGCATCACCGCCACGTTGGCGCCGCCGTGGGAGGGTCCCCACAATGCGTTGACGCCGGCGGAGATGCAGGGGTAGAGGCCGACCCCGGCGCTGCCCACCAGCCGCACCGCCGAGGTGGAGCAGTTCTGCTCGTGGTCGGCATGGAGAATGAGCAGCTTGTTGAGGGCAATGACGGCGATGGGCTCGACCCGGTAGGGCATGTTGGGGCGGTCGAACATCATGTTGAGGAAGTTGGCGCAGTAGCTGAGGTCGGGCCGCGGATAGACCAGCGGGTGGCCGATGTTCTTCTTGTAGGAGAAGGCGGCGATGGTGCGCACCTTGGAGAGCAGGCGGGCGGTGGTGGTGGTGATGCCACCGTAGGGGTCCTCCTCCTGGTCCATCTCCGGATAGAAATCGTGCAGGGTGCCGACCATGGTGGAGAGAATCGACATCGGTGACGAATTGGGCGGAAAGTGGTCGAAGAAATGGATCATGTCCTCGTGGATGAGGGCATAGCGGGTCATGTCGTACTTGAAGCGGTCGAGCTCCTTGGCCGTGGGCAGCTCGCCGGTGAGGAGGAGGTAGGCTACCTCGATGAACACGCAATTGGCCGCCAGGTCGGCGATGTCGTAGCCGCGATAGCGCAGGATGCCCTGATCGCCGTCGAGGTAGGTGATGGTGGACTGACAGCTGCCGGTGTTCATATAGCCGCTGTCGAGGGTGATAAAACCGCTCTGCTGCCTGAGCGAGCGGATATCGATGGCCCGTTCCCCGGTGGTGCTCTCGACGACCGGCAGGGTATAGGTTCTGCCGTCGACAATGAGCTGTGCCGTTTCCTGCGTCATGCTCGTGTTCTCCTTCGTTGATATTGGGTGACCGGAAACCGCACCGTTCAGTCGAGGCGCGTCCGACCGAGCCGCACCGAACCGTAGAGCCTGGTGAAGAACTCCACCGTCTCGGCCGAGGGGAGCACGAACGCCACACCGATTCTGCCGCCGCTCGCGGACCTCACCTGAACCTTCTCTTCCATCTTGAAACTCTTGCCAATGGAACAGCTCACCAGCAGCAGGTCATCGACCCGGTACTTGCCGGAGACTTCCAGCATCAGCCCGCCGGGGCTCATGTCGATGATCCTTCCCCGGCCGTTGCGCAGGGAACTGGCATTATAGATATTGGCGTGAATGTCGCCGTCGACCACCTCGTTATGGGGGATGCGCGGGTGCCGGCGGCGCTTCTCCCCATCCGATTCGAATTCATCCACCACCGCCATGTCCTCGAGCCGCATGAAGACGGTGCCATGGTCGGCGAGGTGCGGCCGGTCGAAATCGACGATATGCTCGAGCAGCCAGCTTTCGAGGAAATCGGAGACGCTGCCTGCATCATGAACGCGGCCATTGCGGCTGTCGAGGATCACCCCGTTAAGGACCTTGAGCAGGCGATAGTGTTCAAGACAGTGCTCGTTGAAGAGGGGGTGGCTGGCGAGGTATTCCTCCTCGCTCTGAAAGTGGGCGAACGCATAGTCGCGCAGCACCCCGAAGAGGGTGTCGACGACTTTCGTGCCCACTCCGGCATGCATGGCGTTCCTCAGATCCTTGATGAGATCGAAGAGCACCTTGTGCTGATTGTCAATGACCTCCGAGCCTACTTCGAGCCTGCCGTCCCAACGATAGCCGTCCTTCATTTCACCCCCCCGGGAAAAGACCTGTCGTAAAAAAATGCAAGCTACTTCTTGGCAGGTTTTTGTCCCGGTGTCAACAGGCCTCGTGCCCCCACCTGCACAGTCGCCGCCAGCAGGCCGGCGACCACCAGCAGGCAGCCCATCCATTGACGGCCGCTGAGCACTTCGTCGAGGGCCAGGCTGGCCGTGACCAGCCCTGCCACCGGCACCAGCAGCGACAAGGGCGCGACGCGGTTGGCGGGGTATCTGCTGAGCAGGCGGCTCCACATGCCGTAGCCGAAGAGGGTGGCGCCATAGGCCAGGTAGAGGATGGCCAGCAGGGACACCGGGCTGATATGGGTCACCGCCGCCATCACCCGCTGCGGGCCTTCGAGGAGCAGCGAACAGAGAAAGAGCGGCAGCGGCGGCGCCAGGGACGACCACACCACCAGGCTGAGGATGTCGAGCTTTTCGCCGCGGGATGCGGCGGCGGCCCCGGCGCGACGCACGACGATGTTCGACATGCCCCAGAAGGAGGCGGCGGCCAGGGTGAGCAGCAGGGCAAATAAGGGAATGGTCGATGCCTTGCCACCGCCTCCCACCAGCCACAGGCCGGCGGCGGCGAGCAGCAGGCCGAGCATCTGCCGCACCGTGACCCGCTCGCCAAGGAGCATGGCGGCAAAGGCCATGGTGAAGAAGGCCTGGGACTGCAGCACCACCGAGGCCACGCCGGCCGGCATGCCGAGGTGCATGGCGGTGAAGAGGCAGCCAAACTGCCCGAAACCGACGAACAGCCCGTAACCGAACCAGGAGACGAAGGGGATGCCGGGCCGCTTGACGAAGAAGATCGCCGGCAAGAGGGCGAAGACGAAGCGCAGGCTGGCGAGCAGCAGGGGCGGCACACCGTCCAGGCCGATGCGGATGACGGTGAAGTTGGCCCCCCAGACGAGGACGACGAGAAGAGCCAGGAAGAGGTCGCGAAGAGTCATGAGCAGAGACCAGCGCAGTGGTCAGAACGGTGTCCTTTCACGGGAGGCCGTCGGGATTGAAGAGATTGAGGCGTTTGGCGCGTAAAAAGTCGAGCCGCTCGTCGAGCACGACCGCCGGGTAGATGAGAAAACCGGTCAGCTCCCCGGCCTTGCCCATGTCGCCGGTGGCGAGATAGGCGGCCTTCCAGGCGAGGCGCCCGGACTGATAACGATCGATGAAGCGGATATCGGCCTGGTGCAGCCGGGTGGTGCCGACCGCCACGACGAGGGCGAACACCGCGACGACCTGGCGCGGCCGCCAGCGTGGGCCAAGGCCGGCGAGGTGCAGGGCCATGGCCAGCGCGGCGGGCACCAGCAGCGGCACATAGCGGGAGGTGGCAGAGGCCTCCTTCCACCCCAGCACCACCCGGCCAACCGCCGTCTGGCCGCAGAAGAGCAGGGCGAAGAGGGCCAGGACCACCAGGGTGGCACTGCGCCCCTGCCCCTCCAGCCCATGGCGCCACAGCTGTCGCCCATGGACGAAGAGGATCAGGGCGAGGAAGAGCAACAGCGCCATGCCGACAACAAGGCTGCCGTCGCCATGGCTGGTGATGCCGAAGAAGTTGTTGAGCATCGCGGCCATGAACAACAGGTATTCTCCAGGATGCGGATGGGGAAAGGTGAAGCCCGGCACCGCCGGGTCGAAGCGGTAGCCGTGGCAAAAGAGCAGCCAGCTGCCGGCGATGGCCGCCAGGGTCAGCCATAACGGCAAAACGCCCCCCAGGCCTTTATGCAGGCGCCGCACCAGCTCCATGGCGAGGACTGCCGGCACCACCAGGCCGGCGAAAAGCCCGAAGCCGGTGAAAATGAGCAGAAAGGTGCAGAGGGCGAGCAACAGGTGGCGCAGGCCGCGGCTCTCCACGAACCAGGTCAGGCAGAGGGCCATGAGCAGCAGCAGCGGCATCGCCCCATGGGAGATGTTGGCCGCCGCCACGAAGCTCTCGTATTGGCGGGGGTTGAAAAACAGCAAGGGGACGACCACCAGGCCGAGCCCCCTCATGGCACAGCCTCTTGCCAGCGCCAGGCCTGCCAGGGCGGCGGCGATGAGCACAAAACTGACCCCGAAGGCGTCCCAGCGCGAGTTCCAGTCGCTCAGCCAGGCGAGAAGAGCGGTGAGCAGCATCCCCAGACCCTGGCGGTGCGGACCGTGCTGGCGGGAGAACAGGTCCCAGAGGCCGCCGCCATCGAAGAGGGGCTGGTAGAAATCCCACTGGTCCCAGAACATGACGTTAACGGCATGGCTGTCGACGAAGAGGTGCTGGCGCAGGGCAAGCAGGAAAAACACGATCGCGACGACAATCCCCACCCATGGTCCGGAAGGCCACGGGGCCGATTGCCGGCCCAGGGGGACAGACTGGTCCATGCCTATTGCAGCGGCGCCTGCTCGCCTTCCCCGGGAATCTCCTCGGCAGCCCCCGCTTCCTGCGGAACGATAACGGTATCGTCATAGACCACCTCGTCCTCCCGCCACACCGTCGCCGGCGAAAAGGCCGGCAACGAGGTCAAGCCGAGGTAGTAGTCGATATAGCGAAAGTTGAAGCGCACCCCGGCCTGGCTGTAGGGCATCAGGGCGCCAACGGAAAGAAAACCGCCCAGGGTGGGGTCATAGCCAAGGCCGGCCACCCCCTGGATGTCGTTGCTGCCGGAAAAAGCGCCAATGCCGCCGGCGACGTCCCAGAAGCCGCTGAAGGGGGCGATGGTGATATAGCCTTCACCGCCCACCACCTTGTCGCCGTCCTTGAGCTTGACCACGCCCTCCTCGGTTACCGTCGAGCTCTGCAGTTCTTCGCCAAGGTAGATGCGCTCCACCGTCTGCCGGTTCTGTTTGACGATATCGTCGATCTCGGCGTACTGCAGCTTGGCGCCGATACGGGTATTGGCGAAGTGCACGAAGCTCCTCTCCTGGCTGCCGCCAAAGGGTACCTGCAGCATCAGCCCGAGGCGCCACTCCTCTTCGGCCATCACCGCAGGGGTCGCCTCCATGCCGACAACGGAGAGGGCGAGCAGGGCCAGGGGCATCCGCCTGCTGCCGCGGAGGCTGGTGGTGGCTGTCGTCGTGCATTTCATGGGTATTTGTTCTCCTCGGGGTGCGCTGGGGGCGGACGGCGGCGCCTTTCCCCCGTGAAATCTGTACTTGATACGGCGCTCACTCTCGCACCGCCGGCCCAACCTATCATAGAGAGGAGCGTAACTCAACGATTTTTGCTGCGAAATCGACCCTTCCAGGTCCGCCTGGCCGGTCGTCAGGGCCTCTCTCTTGAATTCCCCTGCCCCGACCGCTATACTCATTGGCACAATGCTACCATCTGCCTCGGGAAAGACTCGCCACACGCGTGACTCCGGGCGACAACAGCACGGGAGACGTCATGACCACCCTGATCTTCCTCGGCGGCGAGCTCGCCAGCCCCGCGAACCTCGGCGAATACCTCGTCAGCAACCCGCGCATCGTCGCCGTCGATAGTGGCGCCGACCACTGCCGCCGGCTCGGGCTGATTCCCGACCTGCTCCTCGGCGACCTCGACTCGGTCTCCGCCGAGACCCTGCAGTTCTGCCGCGAGATGGAGGTGGAAATCGAGTCGCACCCCTCGCGCAAGAACGCCACCGACCTGCAACTGGCCCTGGACCGAGCCCTCGTCAGAAGCGACGACCCCCTGGTGCTCTTCGCCGCCCTCGGCGGCCGCTGGGACATGAGCCTGGCCAACGTCCTCACCGCCGCCAGCCCCGCCTACCGCTCCCTGGCCATCACCATCGCCGGTGAAGGCTGCAACCTCCATATCCTCCACCCCGGCCGTCCCTTCGTCGTCAAAGGCGCCGCCGGCCAGGGGGTGTCGCTGCTCGCCCTGCATGGCGATGCCGCTGGCATCAGCCTCGACGGCTTCGAATACCCCCTCGTCGAGGCCACCCTCACGGCCGGTTCCAGCCAGGGGGTGAGCAATGTCATGGCTGGCGCCAGGGCGACGGTGTCCTTTCGCCATGGCGTGCTGCTCCTCGTCCATATGCACGGCGATATGCTCGGCTCCCCGAAAAACTCCTTGCCTTCACCGGGGGAAACACCGAAGATGATATAAGATACCAACGGCCCTGCCCTGCAATGCGCGGTCGCCGTCCCAATCACACTCTGCGGCTCTGCCGCCAGCTCCCCGCCCGGGCCGGCAACGCTCCCCACCAGCGAGGAACCATGAACGAAGGAGATCCCCGAAAACTGCTCATCGACCTTATCCTCATCGGCGAACGGCAGCAAGCCATGACCCTGCTGTGCCGCTCCGCTGAGGCATTTGGCTGGCGCCAGACCATCTTCACCCTGCTCGAACCGGCTTTGGAAGATATTGGACGTCGCTGGGAGGCGGAGCATATCAGCCTCGCCGCTGGCTACCTGGCGGGCAAGATCGCCGAAGAGGTGCTGCTGCGCGCGGCGGAGCAGGAGGAGTCCCTGCCGGAGGTAAAGGGCCCGATCATCCTCGGCAACACCGAGGACGACTACCACTCCCTGGGACGCAAGCTGGTGGCCATCTTTCTGCGCACCGGCGGATGGAAGGTCATTGACCTCGGCAATGACGTCCTCGCCGAGGACTTTGTCGAGGCGGCCGAGCGGCACGAGGCGAAGATTATCGGCGTCTCGGCGATGATGCTCTCCACCGCCGAAAATATCGCCAAGATCCGTAACCTCCTCGAGAAACGCGGACTGAGCGCCGATATCAAGCTGGCGGTGGGCGGGGCGGTGTTCAAGCTGCGCCCGGAGCTGGTCGCCGAGGTCGGCGGGGACGGTACCGCCGCCAACGCCGTCGACGCGCCAGGGCTGATGGCCCGCCTGCTCGGCGAGGAGGCTCGTCCATGACCTCCATGGAGCGGGTCCTCGCCGCTCTTTCCGGTACCCCGCAGCCGCGACCGCCCTTCACCCTCGCCCTGAGCCTCTATGGCGCCCGGCTGAGCGGCTGCCCGCTGAGCCGCTACTTCCGCGATGCTGAAAGCTACGGTGCCGGACAGCAGGCGGTCTACGACAGCTTCGCCCCGGACATCCTCTTCTCCCCCTTCGCCCTGCCACTCGAGGCCGAGGCCTTCGGCAGCGAGGTCATCTTCCTCCCCGATTACGCCCCCAACGTGCGCAAGCCGGCGGTACGCTCGGCCGAGGCCTTTCTCGACCTCGACATGCCCGATGTGGACAACCACCCGAGCCTGCTCTACCTGCGCCAGGCTATCGCCTCGACTGCCGCGCGGGTTCACGGCGAGGTTCCGGTATGCGGCATCCTCACCGCCGCCGTCGACCTGCCGGCCATCGTCATGGGCATCGACCAGTGGCTGGAGACGCTCCTTTTCGACGGGGACCGCGCCGCGGCCATCCTCACCCGCTGCATCGACCACTTCGCTGCCCTGGCCAACGCCATGCTGCATGACGGCGCCGCCTTCATCGCCGTGCCGGCGATGTTCACCAACCCGCGCCTCGTCTTCCGGCGAATGATCGACGACCTCATCCTCCCGGCCATGGCGCGCTCCTTTGCCCTCGTTCGCGGCCCGATCGTCTTCCACCACGGCGGCAACCCCATGGTGCCCTTTCTCGAGGACTACCTCGACCTGCCGGGGGTAGTCGGCTACGCCGTCGACCATCGCGACCCGCTGGGCAAGGCTCGCCACCTCCTCGGCCCGGAGAAGCTGCTCCTCGGCAATATCAACGGCCCGGCCCTGGCACGGCTCTCGCCGCAGCGCGCGCTGGCCAAGGTCGACGACATTCTCCACGACCGCCAGGACGACTACCGCTTCATCTTCCTCAACGCCGGGGCGGACATCCCCCTCGACACCCCGCCCGAGCTCCTGCAGGCCATCAGCCGGAAAATCACCAGCTATACGGGGGGCATGTGAACGAACTGTCCTTTCTCTGCTGTTCGGTGCTGCGCAACGAGCTCGAACTCCTCCTTCCCCCGCGCTACCCGGCAGCCGAGGTGGTGTTCCTCGACTCCATGCTGCATATGCGCCCCAGGGCGCTGGAGGAGGAACTGCACCTCTGGCTGGCGCAGAGGGCCGGGCGACAGTGCGTCCTCGTCTACGGCGACTGCCACGCGCATATGCGCGAGGATGCCAGCCGTCCTGGCTGCGTCAGGACAGCCGGGGCCAACTGCGGCGAGCTGCTCCTCGGCCGCAAGGAGTACCGCCGCCTGCGCCATGAGCAGGCCTTCCTCTTTCTTCCCGAGTGGACGAGACGCTGGCGCGAGGTCTTCGAAAATCAGCTGGGTTTTGCCGACCGAGAGCTGGCGCGGGAGTTCATGGCCGAAACCCGCAAGCGCCTCATCTACCTCGACACCGGCCTGGAGCCGCCGCCAGTGATGACACTGGCCGACATCGAGGAATTTTTCGCCATGAAGGTGGAGGTGCTGCCGGTCGCCCTGGACCACCTCATCGAGGCCATCGCCCTCGCCACCGCCCGCCTACCCACCGCAGCGCCATGAGCAGCGAAATCCTCCTCTCCATCCTCAAGAACGACCTGCTCGGCAACATCCTCGCCCACGCCGCCGACCTTGAGGCCTGCAGCGCATATATCTCCCTGCAGCTCAGGGAGATCATCGCCGCCCGCGTCGTCGCATTGTGCGAGCGGCTGCCCGATGGCGACTATCGCCTGGTGGCCGCCTGCCCGGAGCGGCGCGCCCCCTTCCTCGCCGAGCCGGAGTGCCGGAGGCTCATCCAGCAGGCGGCCGCCTGCGCCGAGCCGACCATGTTCGTTCCCGGCGAAGAAGGCCCGGGCCAGCTGCTTGCCGATCTCGAACTTGGCCGCTCCTTCGTCGTCCCGCTGACCGTTGACAAGGACAACTACGGCGTGCTGCTCCTCCTCGACCTCATGGACGATAAGGGCATGCACCATATCCTCGAAGCCCTGCGCGGACTCTCCGGCCTGCTCTCGCTGATCTTCAAGACCTCTTATCTCTACCGCAACCTGGAGCGGCTGGCCGAGGAGCGCAGCCTTGCTCTGCTGGCCAGCGAGCGGCGTTCGGCGCAGATCCTGCAGACCGCCATGGACGGCTTCTGGTGCCTCGACCACCACGGCCAGATCATCGAGGTCAACGAGGCCTACTGCCAGATGAGCGGCTACAGCCGACAAGAGATGCTCTCCATGTCGATAATCAACCTGGAGTCGGCGCACCAGCCGGCGGAAATAGCCAAAAACCTTGCCAGGGTCCTCGCCGGCGAGCATCTCCGCTTCGAGAGCGTGCATCGCAAAAAATGCGGCGCTCCGCTTCATGTCGAGATCAGCGTGCAGCGCCGCCAGGGCAAAGAAGAGGAGATGTTCGCCTTCATCCGCGACATCGGCGAGAGAAAGAAGGGCGAGGCGGAGCGGGAACAGCTGCAGCGCCGCCTGCAGCAGGCCGAGAAGATGGAGGCCATCGGCACCCTCGCCGGAGGCATCGCCCACGACTTCAACAATATCCTCGGCGCGGTCATCGGCTATACCGAACTCGCCCAGGACGACGCCAGCCGCGGCCTGCCGCTCAACGACGACCTGGCGCAGATCCTCAAGGCCGCCAACCGCGCCAAGGAGCTGGTCAAGCAGATCCTCGACTTCAGCCGCCAGTCGGCGACGGAGCCGGTGCCGCTGATGCCGGTGCCGCTGATCAAGGAGGCGGTCAAGCTGCTGCGCTCTTCCCTGCCGACGACCATCGCCATCGACCTCCGTCTCGACCCGCAGGCCGGGCCGATCCTCGCCGACCCGGCACAGCTCCACCAGATCGTCATGAACCTCGGCACCAACGCCCTTCATGCCATGGAACAGCAGGGCGGCACCCTGACTGTCATCGCCGAGAACGTCACCCTCGACGGCACAGGCTCCGGCCCTGCCGCCAGTCTCCCCCCGGGCCCCTACGTGCGCCTGGCGGTGGCCGACAGCGGCGCCGGCATCGCGCCCGACGTGCGCGAGCGCATCTTCGAGCCCTATTTCACCACCAAGGAGGTCGGCAAGGGCACCGGCATGGGGCTGGCCATCGTCCATGGCATCGCCGAACGCTGCCGCGGCCTGGTCTATGGCGACAACCGCCCCGAAGGCGGGGCGATCTTCACCCTGCTCTTGCCACAGGCCATGGAGAAACCGCAGCCCCTGGTGGAACTCGAGGAAAAGGCGGCCGCCGGGGGCGAGCACATCCTCCTCGTCGACGACGAGGAGATGCTGGTGCAGATGGGCAAGCAGCTCCTGCAGCGCCTCGGCTACCGGGTCACTACACGCACCAGCAGCCTCGAGGCCCTGACCACCTTCCACAACCAGCCCGACCTCTTCGACCTGGTCATCACCGACCAGACCATGTCCGGCATGACCGGCGTCGACCTGGCGCGGCGCTTGCTGCAACTGCGTCCCTCCCTGCCGATCATCCTCTGTACCGGCTACAGCAACCAGATATCCGCCGAAGAAACGAGACGCCTGGGCATCGCCGGCTTCGCCTTCAAGCCCCTCACCCGCCGCGACATGGCCGGCCTCATCCGCCAGGTTCTCGACCAGAGGCGCCGCTAGGTCGCCCCCTGAGAGCGCCCTGCCGCACGAGAAATTGTCATTGACAGATGGCCTGGCGGTAAGCTAGTGTATGGCCACTCAAGTGCTTGGTATTACAATTTAATTTTTATTATTTCAAGGGTTTGGGAGGTAATGGGCGAAGACTCTCTGCTGAACATCGACGGACTCGGCAAGGCCTACGGCAACAATCTCGTCCTCGACGATTTCTCGCTCTCTGTCGGCCATGGCGAATTCGTCACCCTGCTCGGCCCTTCCGGCTGCGGCAAGACTACCCTGCTGCGCCTCGTCGCCGGCTTGGAGACTCCCGACCGGGGGCGAATCACCCTCGACGGGGCCGACCTTACCCCGCTGCCCCCGGAAAAGCGCCAGGTCAACACCGTCTTCCAGAGCTACGCCCTCTTCCCGCACATGACCGTCTTCGAGAACGTCGCCTTCGGCCTGCGCCTCAAAGGCGTCGCCGGGGACGAACTCGGTCGCCGCGTCGCCACGGTGCTGTGTGACGTGCGTATGGACGGCTTCGCCCAGCGCTACCCGCACCAGCTCTCCGGCGGCCAGCAGCAGCGGGTGGCGGTGGCCCGGGCGGTGGTCAACCGGCCGCGGGTGCTGCTCCTCGACGAGCCCCTTTCGGCCCTCGACGCCAGGCTGCGCCGCGAGATGCAGGGCGAGCTCAAGCGGCTGCAGCGCGATCTCGACATGACCTTCATCCTCGTCACCCACGACCAGGAAGAGGCCCTCTCGATGTCGGACAGGGTAGTAGTCATGGAGGGAGGGCGCATCGCCCAGATCGGCACGCCGCGCGAAGTCTACGAGGAGCCGAGCAGCCTCTACGTGGCCCGCTTCATCGGCGACATCAACCTCTTTCCGGGGACGGTGCGCGATCGCCTCGACGAGAAGCATCTGCGCCTCGACATCTTCGGCCAGACGGTGGTCGCCGAGACACGGCGTCCCTTTGCCCCCGGCCAGGCCATCAATCTCCTCCTCCGCCCCGAAGACCTGCGCCTCGGCGAAGGTCCGGCCAAGGTCGCCCCCTGTTTCGCCGGCTCCATCGTCGAGCGCAGCTACCGCGGCTCGACCCTCGACACCACCATCCTCCTCGACGACGGCCCGGTGCTCAAGGCCTGCGAGTTTTTCGACGAGGACGATCCCGATTTCGACTACCGCGTCGGCGAGCGGGTCCAGGTCAGCTGGGTCAAGGGCTGGGAGGTGGTGCTGTCCGATGGAGAGTAAGACGCGGCGCGTGGTTATCGGCCTGGTGGCCTCGTGGCTGTTCGTCTTCGGCGTCCTGCCCATCCTGCTGCTGCTCGGCGCCAGCCTCCTCACCCAGGACCCGCAGCACTTCGTGCGCCTGCCCCTCTCGCTCGAGGCCTACCGCCAACTCGCAGAACCCGCCTACCTGCAGGTGATGCTGCGCTCGCTGAGGCTGGCGCTGGTCACCGTCGTGCTCTGCCTGCTGGTCGGCTACCCCTTCGCCTGGTTCACCGCGCGCCTGCCGGCGGGGTGGAAAACCGCCATCCTCGTGCTGCTGATGATCCCCTTCTGGACCAACTCGCTGGTGCGCACCTACGCCATCCGCACCCTGCTCGGCACGCAGGGGCTGCTCAACAAGGCGCTTCTCGCCCTGGGGGTGATCGAGGCACCGCTGCAGCTCATCTATACCGACCTGGCGGTAGTGCTCGGCCTCTTCTACCTCATGCTGCCGTTCATGATCCTGCCCCTCTACGCCAACCTCGACAAGTTCGACTACCGGCTGGTCGAGGCGGCGCGCGACCTCGGCGCCGGCTTTACGCGCATCTTCGTCACGATCGTCTGGCCGCTGAGCCTGCCCGGGGTGTTCGCCGGCTGCATCCTCGTCTTCGTGCCAACCATGGGGCTGTTCTATGTCGCCACCCTGCTCGGCGGCGCCCGCCAACTCCTCGTCGGCAACCTCATCCAGCAACAGTTTCTCAACGCCCGCAACTGGCCGGCGGGTTCGGCGACCAGCGTCGTCCTCATCCTCCTCATGGCCCTGATGCTCGCCGCCTACCACCTGCTGCTGCGCCGCGCGGCGACAGCGAGGGGGCCGCAATGAAGGGTCTGCGGCTGCTGTTCTTCGGCGGGGTGTTCTGCTACCTCTACCTGCCCATCGTCATCCTCGTCGGCAACGCCTTCAACCTCAATCGCTACGGATTGCATTGGGAAGGCTTCACCGGCAAGTGGTTCGTCGCCATGTGGAACAACCCCGGGCTGATGGAGGCGGCCCGCCACTCGCTGGTCATCGCCTTCGCCGCCGCCAGCCTGGCCACGGCCATCGGCGCCCTGGCGGCCATCGCCTTCATCCGCTACCGCTTCCCCGGCCGCCGCCTCCTCCAGGGCACGATGATGACCCTGATGATGGCCCCGGACATCATCCTCGCCATCGCCTTCCTGGTGCTCTTCGTCGCCCTGGGCATCGCCCTCGGCTTCTGGTCGCTGCTGCTCGCCCATATCACCTTCTGCCTGCCCTTTGCCGTGGTGACCATTGCCGCCCGCCTCGAAGGCTTCGACCCGCACCTGCTCGATGCCGCCCGCGACCTCGGGGCCTCGGAGAGCCGCCTGCTGTGGCGGGTGGTGCTGCCGCTGCTGCGCCCGGCGCTGGTCTCCTCGTGGCTGCTCTCCTTTACCCTGTCTCTCGATGATGTTATAGTCAGCTCCTTCGTCACCGGTCCGGCCTACGATGTCCTGCCACTGAAGATCTTCTCCATGGTCAAGGTCGGGGTCAAGCCGGAGGTCAACGCCCTGGCGACGATCATGGTCGGTCTGTCGCTCATTCTCGTCATCCTCAGCCAGCTCTTCCACAAGGAGAAGAACACACCATGAATATCGGCAAGACACTCTTCGGCGCGGCCCTGCTGCTCTTTGCCGCCAGCCCCGCCATGGCGGCGGAAAAGGTCTATGTCTACAACTGGACCGAGTACATCCCCCAGGCGGTCATCGACGACTTCACCAAGGAGACCGGCATCGAGGTGGTCTACACCACCTACGACAGCAACGAGACCATGTATGCCAAGGTCAAACTGGCCCAGCAGGATGGCTACGACGTAGTGGTGCCCTCGACCTACTTCGTCTCGAAGATGAGCCGCGAGGGCCTGCTGCAGGCCCTCGACCACAGCCAGTTGCCCAATGCCAAGGCCCTCGACGCCAAGATGCTCGATAAGCCCTTCGACCGCGGCAACGTCTATTCGGTACCCTTCATGTGGGGCTCGACCGGCATCGGTGTCAACGCCAAGGAAATCGACCCGGCCACGGTGACCTCATGGAAGGATTTGTGGAACCCCGCCTACAAGGGCAAGGTGCTGCTCCAGGACGACCTGCGCGAAGTCTTCCACATGGCCCTCAAGCTGCAGGGCAAAAGCAGCAACACCACCGACCCCAAGGAGATCGAGGCCGCCTACGGCCTGCTCAAGGAGCTGATGCCCAACGTGCTCCTCTTCAACAGCGACTCGCCACGATTGCCCTACCTCGCCGGCGAGGTCAGCATAGGGATGATCTGGAACGGCGAGGCGTGGATGGCGGCCGAAGAAAACGAGGATATCCGCTATATCTACCCCAAGGAAGGCGCCAATCTGTGGGTCGACAGCTTCGTCATCCCCAAGAGCGCCCGTAACGTCAAGAACGGCCACGCCTTCATCAATTACATGCTGAAGGCCGAGGTGGCGGCGCAGTGTGTGGCGCAGAACGGCTATGCCACCACCGTCCTTGCCGCCCTGCCGCTGTTGGACGAGAAGGTGCGCACCAGCCCGACCATCTTCCCGCCGCCGGAGATCGTCGCCGCCGGGGAATTCCAGCTCGACGTCGGTGATGCCCTGGCCACCTACCAGAAATACTGGGAATTGCTGCGCGCCGGCAACTAGAAAACAGAAAAGAAGACAAAGGACGGCCGGGGAAGCGTGATCACCCCGGCCGCCCGCGCCGCCTCAGCCGCCAATTTGGGCCAGCTTACGTTTCGCCCAGCGCTGATAGACCTCCTCCTCCGGGGTCTTGCCCGCCATGGCGGCCACCTTTTCGAACCATGGCCGAGCCTGGCCAGGCTGGCCGAGCCGCTGATAGAAGACGCCGAGATCGTAGGGATAGACCGGCGACTCCGGGCGCAGCTCAATCAAACGGCGCATGGTCGCCATGGCGGTGTCGACATAGAGCCCCTCGGGCAGTCCACCGAAGAAGACCCCGGCCAGCAGCCGCTCCACCGCCGAGACCTTGCCGACCTTGAAGTGCAGCCAGGCCGCGACATGGAGCAGGTCGACATCGTCGGGCGGGAGGAGCCTGGCCAGGGAGGTCAGCTCCGCGGAAATCTCGCGGGCGATACGCACCTGCTCGGCCGAGGAGAGATAGCTGGCGATCTTGCCCCTGGCCACCACCGCCATGAGGCGCGCCGCCGCATTGTCCGGGGCTGCGGCCAGGGCGCGCCGCGCCATCTCGTCGGCGAGGAAGAAGCGCCGTCGCCGCTCTTCCCCCTCACTGTACAGCCAGCCGAGACGAAAGTGGAGATGGGCGGCCTGGAGTAGGGCCGGCCCATGGGCGGCGTCCTCCGCCAGCAGGGTCTCAAGACGCGCCAGAGCCTCGGCGTCGCGATATTGCTCCTTGAGGCGCAGGGCCTCGGCAAGGAGCGTCGCCGAATCGGCGGCCGTGACGACGACAGGGGCAAGGGGTAGCAAAGTCAGGAGGGCTGCCAGCAGCAGCACGCCCCGCATCGCCCTGAGGATAGCGGTCCGCACCCAGGCGGAAAGAGGCGCCAGCCCCTTGCCGTGCCAGCGGCGAACGTCACATGGGCCCCTTGCGGCGACCAGGGTCCAGCCGCCAACTTCAGCCCGGCGACATCCCACGCCACTACCCCACCGTCTCCCGTCGTCGCTGGCCATGTTCATCGCTCCCGCCGCCCCTGCACCGGGGCATCCCCTTCGCGGACATCGTTGAGACGCCAGTCGTAGTCGAGGAAATCGATAGCGATCTCCCCGGCGCGCAGTCTGGCGACCTCCTCGTCGCCAAGCGCAAGGCTCTCGCCATAGAGGGCGAGGAATTGCCCCAGAGAAGCGGCCCCCCGCCAGCCACGGCTGAAATCCTCGCGGTACCAGGAAAAGATGGGGCTCACCTTGAGTGTCGAGCCCTCGAGGCGGTTGCGACTGCGGTCGGCGAGGAACAACCTGGTGGCGTCCTCCAGCTGGCGGTGCAGAGTCTCACCCTGGTAGGCACGGCCGGCCAGGGCCGGGCAGCCGATGCTGGCGCAGTTGACGGCGAAGTGGATGCGCGGCTCGTCATAGCGCTTCGTGCCACGGATCAGGCCGTGTTCGATATCATCCAGGGAACGGCGTTCCCCGAGCAGGGGGATGAAGGTCTTCTTCCACGGCGAGCGAAACAGCGAGCCGAGGTCCTTGATGGACTGCAGCCCGGGGTAGGCGCCAAGGATCAGTTCCACCGTCCAGGCGTTATAGGCGTTGATGAGAAAAGCCAGCTGGCTGGCCGGCGGCCAGGTGTCGAACTCGGAGCGGCTCACCGCCGCCAGGGTGTCGAGATAGCGGCCGAGCTGGGCCCGGTCGCGGGCCCAGCCCCGGTAGTCGACGCTGGTGGCCCGGCCGCCGTCATGGACGCGCACATGATGCTGCAACAGCTCATCCCAGAGCTGATGCGATACTTCGCCACGGGCACCGACCGCCAGCAGCAGGCAGAGCAGCAGCACCACTATCAGCAGCAGGACACGGCCGCGGCTGCCCCGCGGGAGATTGCGCGCCATATCGTTCTTACCCTTTCTGGCCCGTTCCATGGTCTCCTCCTCTATGGGTCCGCTGCCTGCCGGGCCTCGGGGGTGCGACGAACCTACCTGCCACCCCCCTACGGCGGCATCGCTTGCCCCGGCTCCGCCGGCCGTCAGCGGAAGATCTTGCGATAGCCCTCTTCATCGGCCTTGTAGCCGAACGTCGCCTCGAGCTTGACGACCAGCCCGGGGTTGGCCTCGCGGTCGTGGTCCTCGGGGAAGCTCAGCCGTGGCGACACCTCGAGCATCAGCCAGTCGCGGAAGAAACGCTGGCGATAGCGCACCACCACCTGGCTGTCGGTCATCTTGTAGCTGGGCTCGGTATCGCAGTAGAGGCCGAGCTCGTAGGACAGCGCCCGCTCCGGGCCGAGCACCTGGTAGAGGCGAAAGTGCTGGGCATGGGGGATGCCGTCCTCGTCTTCGTAGAGATTGACGCTGGTCGTGGCGCGGAAGAGGAGGTTCTCCCCTGCCCCGCGCTCGAAGTCGTAGGAGGTGACGTTCTTGACCCCGTCGTCGGTGTAGTAGCGCAGCTGATTGGCGAAGCGGCCGCGCCACTCGCCGAACTCCTGCAGGGAACGGTAGCGCAGCCCGGCGAAGAGGTAGTCCCATGAAGCGCCGCTGTCGAAGGAGATATTGTAGTTGCGGCTTTCCTTGAGAAAATAGCGCAGCCCGGCGGCCGATTCGCTTCTCTCGGCGTCGGTGTGCGCGGGGCGGCCGGAGATCGGGTCGCTGTCGGCGGAAAAGTCCTTGTCCTCCGCCGCAGTGAGAAAGAGGTTGAGCCGGCTGGAGACATTGGGCAGACGCAGACGCAGGTCAAGGCGCGGCTTGATCTCGAAATCGCTGTTGCGGCTGTAGCCAAGGCCTAAGGCCAGCGAGGCCTTGGTGGTGTTCTCCTCCTCCGTCGACCTGCCGTCGTCGAAGAAGGAGTCGATCCATTGCGCCGCCCAGAGCAGCTCGGCGGTGGCCTTGTCCTGGGCGACATCGATCTCCCGCTCCTGCTCCTGGTCGAGCAGGGGGATATCGTTTCCCTGACCCGCTGGCCGCGCTGCCTCCACCTGCGCCGGAGCCTCGGCCGCCAGGGAAGAGGCGGAGAAGGGAAGCAGCGTCAGTAAGAAGAGGAAGAGGAACAGTGGGTTGCGTCTCATGAGAAATATCCGCTTCGGCGGCGGCCGGAATGGGAGGCCAGGGTCGATGTTGGCCCGACCGCCCTCCTTCCTGCTGGTGGCAACCGATTCAAAGGAGAGTTCGCCGCTACTCGGCAGCCTGATTCTCTACTATAGCCTCCTGTGGGAAAAAGCAATGCCCTTTGCTGCAGGTCATCGCCTGAGACAAAAGGTCTGGTGTACAATTGCCGCAGAATGGGGTATTACTGGACGAAGCATCACGGGGATGGCAGCGCCACCCCCTTCCCCGGCAGTCCCCCGCACCGCTTCCCGGCCGCGGCCATCCGTCCCCCCCCAGGAGAATATCGCCCCATGCTGAAACCGTTTCTCGCCGTCGTGCTCTTTTTCGCCCTGGGCGGCGTCGCCGCCGCCGACACCTATACCTTCACCCTCATCAACAAGACCGGCTTCGAGATCATCGACCTCTATTTCAGCCCGGCCAAGCAAAACAACTGGGGCGACGAGGTGCTCACCGTCGACACCATTCCCGACAAGGAAAAGATGAAGGTCAGCGTCGACCGGCGCGAGCGGGCCGAGCACTGGGATATCCTCGTCAACGATGAACAGGGTGCATCCTTCCGCTGGCCAAACCTCAAGCTCGCCGAGGTTTCCACCCTGGTGCTGACCATCAAGGGCGGGCAGACCATGGCCTTCTACGAATGACCGCTGCAGGCCACAACAGGCAGGGACAGCCATGACCGTCAGATGCGGCTGGTGCGGCGACGACCCGCTCTACATCGCCTATCACGACACGGAGTGGGGCGTACCGCTGCACGACGACCGTCGTCTCTTCGAGTTCCTCATTCTCGAGGGGGCCCAGGCCGGGTTGAGCTGGTTGACCATTCTCAAGAAGCGCGACAACTACCGGCGGGCCATGCACGGCTTCGACATCGCCACCGTCGCCGCCTACGGCGACGAAGAGAGGATGCGGCTGCTCGCCGACCCGGGCATCGTCCGCAACCGGGCGAAAATCGCCGCCACCATCGCCAATGCCCGGGCGGTCCTGCGCATCCAGGAAGAATTCGGCTCCTTTGACGCCTATCTGTGGCGCCACGTCGACCATCGCCCCCAGACCAACTGCTGGAAGACCCTGGCCGAGGTGCCCGCCCGCACAGCGGTTTC
This sequence comes from uncultured Desulfobacterales bacterium, assembly GCA_937915545.1. Lineage (GTDB taxonomy): Bacteria > Desulfobacterota > Desulfobulbia > Desulfobulbales > Desulfocapsaceae > Desulforhopalus_A. The sequence goes on along the minus strand of CALGIJ010000018.1, from coordinate 73,784 downwards.
CGATCTCCTCGCCAAGGATCTCAAGAAGCGCGGCTGCTCCTTCGTCGGCTCGACCATCTGCTATTCCCTGATGCAGGCGGTCGGCATGGTCAACGACCATACCATCGACTGCTTCCGCCATCGGGAAGTCGCCCTCCTCGCCTCATCCGGGCGATAAGCCCGGATGGACATCCCGCCCCGCCGGCAGAACGTCAGGCCGGCGCGAACGGGAAACTCCCTTATTCGTCAGAGACCCATGCTGGACATATTTTCCACCCTTATCGCCCCGCCGCTCGTCGCCGTCGATGTCGGCACCGCCACCACCCGCCTCTATGCCTCGGCCAGCGACACCCTCACCGAGCAACCCTCGACTCTCAGCCTGAGAGAGGCGCAGACAGTGGACGTCGCCGACGAATACCTGCGCCATACCAACCGCCAGCTGGCCTCCCGGCCCTTGCGCGGCGGGGTGGTCGTCGACGTCAGGAACGCCGTTTCGCTGCTGCGGCCGCTCCTGCGCCAGGCCCGCCAGCGCTTCCTCCAGCCCATTTCCCTGGCCAGCGCCCCCTCCGACACCACTCCGCTCGAGCGGGCCCGCCTGCAGGAGGCCCTGCTCCAGGCCGGTGCGAAAAAGGTCTTCATCATGCCCGAAGTTCTGGCGGCGGCTCTTGGCGCCGGCCTCGACATCGAACAAGGTCAGGCGCAGCTGCTGGTCGACATTGGCGACGGTGTCACCGACATGGCAGTGCTGCGCTGCGGGCGCATCGTCGCCGCCACCTCCATCCGCCTCGCCTGCAGTGATCTGCAGCGGGCGGTGCGCTCGTGCCTGATCACCCTCCACCGGGTGCGCGTCTCGGACTCCGCGGCGGAGCGGCTCACCCACTGCCTCGCGGCCCTGTTGCGCGAAGACGACGGGGGGGAGACCCTGCAGTTGGAGGCCCTCGATATCGGTGCCCGCCGCCAGCGCCAGTGCCAGGTGTCCAGGCGTGACCTCGCCCTGGCCATGGAGCCGCTGCTGGCACGGATCACCGCCACCATCTCCGCCGGGGTGCGGCGGCTGCCCGAGGAGGTGCGGCGGGAGATCGCCGCATCACCGCTCTGCCTGACCGGCGGCGGCGCCCTGATCAGCGGCATGGACAGGCTCATTGCCGCCGGGACGGGACTTGCGGTGCGGGTCGCCGACGACCCGCTGCACGCCGTCATCAACGGCGCCATCCACACCCTGCGCTCGCGCCACGGGGATAAAGAGTGGTGGGAGCACATCGACTGGCCGAAGTTTTCCGCCTGAGCCTGCCGGGATTCTCCGGCAAAACGCAGCGGCGGCTGACCGGGCCACGGGCAGGTCGAGCCGCCGCTGCAGCCAGGTTCATCGACATCACCAGCGACAGAACTCACAACGATGTTGTTCGACCGCAGCCGGCCCGAACAATCATCGCCCGGCTGCTGCCTGGATCATGGCCCCGGCATGCGGCGGGCACGAGCGGCCCGTTCCCAGGTTCAGTGCTGCGAGCTGATCGCCAGGCGCAGGCCGAGGGCGATGAAGAGGGCGCCGACCGCGCCCTTGAGCACTCGCCCGATGGCCCCATGCCGCCGGTACCTGCCGGCTATTTGCGCGGCGGCCACGGCGAAGAGGAGATTGACCAGGGTGCCGTTGATATTGAAGAGGCAGCCGAGGAAGAGGAACGACAGGGCCGGCTGGCTCGCCTGGGGAGAGACGAACTGCGGCAGAAAGGCGAGAAAGAAGAGGGCCACCTTGGGGTTGAGGGTGTTGACGAGGATTGCCTGGGCGAAGACCCGGCCAAGGCTGTCGCGGGACACGGCTGGCATCAGGCCATCGTCGCTCCCACTCGCCGCCGCCGAGCGCAGCGAGACGACACCGAGGTAAACGAGGTAGACGGCGCCGATCATCTTCACAATGGTAAAGGCGGTGGCCGAGGTGGCAAGGACCAGGGACAGGCCGAAGGCGGCGAAGAGAATATGGAAGAAGCAGCCGGCGCCGATGCCCAGCGCCGCCACCACCCCCGCCTTGACACCGCCGGCGCCGCTGCGGCCGGCGATATAGAGCAGATCGGCCCCGGGGGTGATATTGAGCAGGAGCCCGGCAACGACAAAGGCGCCGAGGTTGATGGTATCGAACATGACAGTCTCCTTGGGGTTCAGCCGTAGCCCAGTCTCTCCAACTGGTCGTCATCGAAGCCGAGGTAGTGGGCGATCTCGTGTACCACGGTGATCTCGATCTCTTCCAGCAGCTCGCGGCGGCTGCGGCAGTAGTTTTCCAGGGGCTCGCGGAAGATATGGATGATATCGGGGTAGAGCGGGGGCTCGGTGGCGCTGCGCTCGTTTAAGGGGATGCCGCTGTAGACCCCGAAGAGTTCCTCGTCCGGGGCAAAGCCAAGATCCTCGAGGAGCTCGGCGCTCGGGCGATCCTGCACGGTGATGACCATGTTATCGAGCGCCGCCCGTATCTCCGCGGGGACCCGTGCGATGGCCTGTTCGACCACCGCGGCGAACTCCTCCTCGCTCATCCGTTTACGGCGCACGCGCATCGTCCTTCTCCTCCCCTGCCCTCATTCGGCCTCGGCGAGCTTGCGGGCCAGGCCGTGGCAGAGCATGGCCAGGCACTCGGCGTCGAGGTAACGCTCGGCGCGCCGCTCCATCAACAGCGTGCAGCTGGCCGGGAAATCGTCGTCGCGGTCATTGAAGAGGAGCACCAGGGGCACCTTCGCCAGGGCGGTAAAGCGTGCCGCCACATCGACGTTGACCGCTACCCCCGCATCCTCGCCAAAGGCGGCGCAGACCTCCTGCAACTCGCCCAGCCGCCCCGAAAAGCGGGTGGCCAGCAAGCCCTCGACATTGGCGGCGAAGTAGACCGACAGCGGCCCGGAATCCTTGAGGTTGCGGAAGGTGACCAGCTCCGCCGCATGAGGCGCTTCCTGCGGGCACATCAGCACGTAGCGGCAGAGGATGACGCAGGCGTCATAGGACACCCGCCCCCCGTCAATGGCGCGCACCCCCTGCGCGGAGACATGGTAATCACGGCCCAGCAAGGCCAGGCGAAGGCCATCGCCCTCAGCCACACCCCCGAGGGGCGCGGCCAGCGTCGGCAGATGCACTTTCCCCAGCCTGGCGAAATAGCCACGGGCATGTTTCTCAAAGATTGATTCCGCTCCGTCCATCCGTTTCTCCTCGGGGCAGGCGGCCCCTTTCGGCCACAGCTTACCCGCTCTTCGCCTTTTGGGCCACCTTCTTCACGAAAGCATGGGCAAGGAGAAATTCTCCCCGGGGAAAACCTTGCCAGGCGGCCGAGGAGGGGGTAACTTCCGGCAAAAGGTCCCTGCCCGCCAGGCGTTTCGTGCCCGGCTGGTTTGCGGTGCTGACCGCCATCTTCGCCGCCCTCGACCCGATCACCACCGCCCCCATCGCAACCTTTGCCGTCATCACCCTCAAGGCCTGAACGGCAGCAACCCCGACACCCCCATGAACACCAGCAAAAACGGCAGCGAAGGCGTCAAGAAACGACGGGTCTCTTCCGGCATCGCCGAGCTCGACCACCTCCTCGGCGACCTCTATATTGGCGACAACGTCCTCTGGTACGAGGATGCCGGCAGCTTCTCGGCCATGTTCTGCCTGCATTTCGTGCGCGAGTCATTGGCGCGCAAGAAGCCGCTCATCTACGTCACCTTCGACCGCTCGCCGAAGAATGTCGTCTCCTTTCTCGGCTCGCTGGCGGAGAGCCAGAACCTCACCATCCTCGACTGCTTCACCAACGGCAAGGGCGACCGCTCCGAGGTGTTCAACAAGTTCTACGAGAAGGATGGCGCCCTCTGGCCCTATCAGGTGATCAAGGTCAACGACCCCACCAACCCCGGCCACGTCGCCGATGCCATCTATGGCCTGCACGGCAACCTCAGCGGCGACGTCCACTTCATCCTCGACAGCCTCACCGGCATGCAGAGCCTGTGGGGCAGCGAGGAGCAGGTGCTGCAGTTCTATGCCCGGACCTGCCCACGCCTCTACGAGTTGGAGACCATTGCCTACTGGCTGATCGAGAAGGGCGCCCACTCGGGGCGCCTCAAGGCCAACATCAACAAGATCGCCCAGGTGGCCATCGACCTCTCGGTAAAGCGCGGCAAGTCGACCCTGAAGATCCTCAAGGCGGAAAAGCGCAACTCGAAATTCCTCAACGAGCACCACGAGTACCTCTGCGAGGAGTCGGGCATCGTCTTCGAGAGCCTGCAGCCGGCCAAGGGCAAGTTCGACCTCGGGGCGCGCATCAAGGGCATCCGCCTCATGCGCGGCCTGGCGCAGAAGGAACTCGCCGATCTCATCGGCGTCACCCCGAGCACCATCTCCCAGGTGGAGAAGAACCTCATCTATCCTTCCCTGCCGGCACTCTTCCGCATCGCCGAGAGCCTGACGGTGGAGGTCGGCGCCTTTTTCAAGGATGCCAGCCCGGAGAAACCGGCCCTGGTTTTCCCGGCCACCCAGCGCTCCACCGCGGTGCTCGGCAATTTCAGCGGCGACGACGCCGAGGCCTCGTGGCTGCTGCCGCCCGACCTCGACGGCCGCCTGCAGGCGGTGGTGGTGCGTATCAAGCCGGGCAAGAAACTGCCCGGCCACTTCTTCGCCCACAAGGGCGAGGAGCTCGGCTACCTCCTTTCCGGGCGCCTGGAGATGACTGTCGACAACCAGACCCACGAGCTCAAACCCGGCGACACCGTCTACCTGCCCAGGGACGTGCCCGGCCGCTGGCGCAACACCTCGGATACGGTGGCCGAGCTGCTTTGGGTCAAGGTCAAGTGCGGCGAGGGCAGGACGGCCGTCTAGCCGCTCAGCACGCCCCGTCGCTCCTCGGCGCACCTCCCTCGGGCGCGCCTCGCGTTGCGCACTGTACCGGCTGTGTCCGCTGCGCCGGCGCGGCTGATGCAGCCGAGGGAGTCATTCCTCGTTTGCCAAAACCTCTCCGCCAGAAAGAAAACCGCTCACCGTCGCCACGAAACGGTCCTGCTCTTCGTAGAAGGGCAGGTGGCCACTCTTCTCGAAGACGACGAAAGTGGAGCCGGGGATCCTCTTGTGGATGGCATAGGCCACGGAGGGTGCGACATTCATATCGAAGCGCCCCGTCATGACCAGCGTCGGAAAGCGAAAATTGGCCAGTTCCGGTGTGAAATCGAGCTGTTCCATGTCCTTGTGGAGCATGTCGCCAACCGCAGGATTGGCGTTTATTGCAGTCACTGCCGCGAGATAGCGGTCGCGATTGTCGGGCGAGTAGAACAGCATGGAAAAATACGCCATGAACGAGGCCCGCTTGGTCTCCTCATCGGTGATGGCGATCGCTTCCAGCCTTTCACTGGTTTCCGGGAAGACCCTGGCGAAGAGGAACACCGTATCGGCGAACTTCGCGGCCGCCGAATCACAGAGGACCAGCCGCTCAATCCGCTCTGGATAGCGCGCCGCGTAGGCCATGGCGAGATAGCCACCGAAGGAGTGGCCGAGAAGGTTGAGCCGCTGGTAGCCAAGATAGGCCCGCAAGGCCTCGAGATCGGCGACCTGGTCGGCGACGGTGCACGACTGCCCCGACTGCAGGCCAGGCGAGAGGCCGACGCCGCGCTGGTCATAGACGACGACCGGACGCTCCCTGGCCAGTTCATCGAGGGCCGAGGAGGAATGCAGCGTGGAGAGCATATAAGGATGGTCTACCCCTGGCCCGCCATTGATGGCCACCAGGGGTGTTCCTTTCCCCTCGCCACGGATTTCATAGTAGAGCGTCGCTTCCTCGCCGCGAAAAAACTTGCCCTCAGCGCCCCAGGCTGCCGATACGCGCCAAGCCGTGAAGTGACAGAGCAAGAAAATGATGACGACGGCAACAGAGGTTCTACGCTGTCCTTTGTCCATGATCCCCCCTGCGATTCGCATCGTTTACTACAAGAACCAGCCAACACGTGCACCGAAAGGCGTCCAAAACGGCCGCTCTTCAACGGCACCATGCCCCTCCTGCACCGCCGACATTTTCCCTCCTTACACTTTGAACGGGTCGGTCACACTTTACATGGAGGCAGTGAGGCCATCAAGGCGAGTAGCGCTCTGCCGCACCAGGTCGATGCTTTTCGTCAGTTCCTGAAAACTGCGGCTTACCTCGGTGACGTCTTTTGCCACTTCACCGGAAGCGGTGGAGATCTGCGAGATGTGATGCGCAACCACCTAGATGCCGGTGTACGCCTGCTGCATCATCCCCGTCAACTTCTCTCTGCAATTATCATTCTCTCCATGTGAATTGCCAACCATAGAGGTTCACGGAAAAGCCGTCTCGCCTCCACCGCCCAAAGGTCTGAGATGCCGTCACGCCGCGCGCCGTTCTAAATGCTCGGAGGCCTTGGGGCACTACAGATTTCGTGAGCAGAGTCTTGACCTTTAGCGCTGGAGGTGACACGATTGATGGGGAAAATCGGCAAATCCTCTGCCCCACCCAGGGTTTTTTATGGCACCAGGGGATGAGAGGCGATGGTCACAACGCTGGAGTCATTTCATGAGATACAGGCTGCAAGATCTGATCGACGTCCGACACTTTCAGGAACTCCAGGACAGACTGAATGAAATCTATGATTTTCCTTCGGCTATCATCGACAATGAGGGACATATCCTGACGGCTACTGCCTGGCAGGATGTCTGCTGCAATTTCCACAGAAAAAATCCCCAGACAGAACGACTTTGCATCGCCAGCGATCAATACATTAAAGCTCGACTCCATGAAGCCAACCCCGCCGTCACCTATCGTTGCCCGCACGGTCTCGTTGACAACGCCATGCCCATTGTCATCGATGGGGTACACTATGGCAATTTCTTTACCGGCCAGTTCTTCCTTGAAAAACCCGACCTCGAGTTTTTTCGCCAACAGGCGCGCAACTATGGTTTCAACGAAGAGGCCTATCTCGAGGCCGTCAGGAAAGTACCCATCTGGAGCAGAGAACAGCTCGACAGCTATCTTCTCTTTATCAAAGGTCTGATCGCCGTCATCTCCGAGAGTGGCCGGGCCAAACTACGAGAGATCGACCACAGGAAACAGATCGAGAAAAGCGCGCTCTACTATCGAGCGATCATACGAACTTCCCTGGATGGCTATTGGCTGACCGACACCGCAGGCCGAATACTCGAGGTCAATGATGCCTATTGCCGGATGAGCGGCTACAGCGAGCCCGAACTCCTCACCATGTCCATTGCCGACCTCGAGGCATGTGAGTCCCCGGAAAAGGTCACCCAACACATGCACAAATTGATCTCCAGGGGATCGGATCGCTTTATCACCCGGCACCGCCGCAAGGATGGTTCGATCTTCGACGTTGAGGTCAGCACGCAATGCCATCCAAGCGAAAGCGAGCGATGCGTCTGTTTTCTTCGCGATATAACCGAGCAGAAGAGTGCCCAGGAAGCTCTCCGCCAGGAGAGGGATCACGCGCGGCACCTCCTCGATACCGTGCCGGCGATCATCGTCATGCTCGATCGCGACGGCAGGATACAACTGATCAATCCCAAGGGCTGTCAGGTGCTTGGCTATAATGAAGGCGAATTGATCGGACAGAATTGGTTCGCAAGGTTTATCCCCCAGGCTGATGTGACGGGGCAGGTGCGCCGGAGGTTAAAAAGAATTCTCGCTGGCGAAGTGGAAGGCTCTCAGTATTTCGAAAACCCGGTTCTCACCCGCAGCGGGGAATTACGGTATATCGCCTGGCACAACACGACGATGTATGACGCCAATGGCATGGTGGTCGGCACGCTCAGCGCCGGGGAGGACATTACCGAGCGCAAACAGCTCGAGTCCACGTTGCTCAACGCCATCGACCTCGCCCAGCTGGCCACCTGGGAATACGATTTTCCAAGAGATCTTTTCACCTTCAATGATCAGTTCTACAAGCTATTCCGCACCACCGTCGAGCAGGTTGGCGGGTATGAGATGTCATCGGCTGAATACGCACAGCGTTTTGTCCACCCGGAGGATTTCAACGTGGTCGAGGATGAAGTCCGTGCGGCAATCGAAACCACCGACCCCAAATTCACCCGGCAGATCGACCACCGGATGCTCTACGCCGATGGACAGGTTGGTTATATCACCGTGCGCTTTTTCATCGTCAAAGACGCCACGGGGAGGACGGTCCGCTCCTTTGGCGTCAACCAGGATATCACCGAGCGAACCCTTGCCTTGGCCAGGATCAAACAAGCGCACGAGAAGATGCAGCTGGCCGCCGATTCCGCCCGCTTCGGTATCTGGGACTACCACCTCGCGGAGAACCGGCTCGAATGGGATGACTGGATGTTTCGTCTCTACGGTCTCGACAAAGCATCCATCGCCAGCGGGTACGAGGCATGGCAGATGGGGCTGCATCCAGAGGATCGGAAGCGCATGCATAACGAGGTGGAGCTGGCCTTATGCGGCGAAAAGGAATTCGACTCACAATTCCGAATCGTTCGCCCGGACGGAGAGACTCGCATCATCAGAGCCCATGCCAAGGTCACTCGCAACCAGAATGGCCAACCAGTGCATATGACGGGGGTCAACTACGATATCACCGATCAGGTCACCGCCATCGAGGAGCTGAAGGAAAGCGAAGAGCGCTTCAAGGCCCTGCACAACGCATCATTTGGCGGCATCACCATCCACGACAAAGGGTTGATCCTCGAATGCAATCAGGGCCTGAGCGACATCACCGGCTACTCCTACGAGGAACTCATCGGCATGAACGGGCTCTTGCTCATCGCCGAGGAGTCCCGCGAGGAGGTCATGAACAACATCCTCGCCGGATACGAAAAATCCTACGAAGTCTTCGGCCTGCGCAAGAATGGCACAGTCTACCCCCTGCGCCTGGAGGCCCGCAACATCCCCCTCAAGGGCCGTGAAGTGCGCGTGGTCGAGTTCCGCGACATCACCGAGTACAGACAGGCGGAGGAAGCGCTGCATAACAGCCAAGAAGAATATCGCTCCCTGGTAGAGAGCATTCACGTGGGCGTGGTGGTCCACGCGCCAGATTCGAGCATTCTCTTTTCTAATCCCAGGGCATCGCAACTGCTCGGTCTCACCTCGGATCAGCTGCTCGGAAAAACGGCCGTCGATGATGCATGGTGCTTCATTCGCGAGGATGGGACGCGAATGCCGGTCGGTGAATATCCCGTCAATCAGGTGCTCGCCACCAGAAAGCCGATCACCAACTTGATCCTCGGTATCACTCGTCCGGACCGGGAACGACCGACCTGGGTGCAATGCAACGCCCATGAGCACAGGAAGCAGAGCGGCACCCTGCAACAGATCGTCGTCTCCTTTATCGACATCACCGACCGCAAGCTCGCTGAAGATGACAAAAGGATCCTCAACGCCCAGCTGCAGCAAGCTCAGAAGCTGGAAGCCATCGGCACCCTGGCCGGAGGCATTGCCCACGACTTCAACAATATCCTCGGGGCCATTATCGGCTATGCGGAGATGATCCGCGATGACGTTCCCCCGCAAGGGCCCGTCTTCCACGATATCACCCAGGTGATCAAAGCCAGCCACCGGGCCAAAGACCTGGTCAAACAGATCCTAGCCTTCAGCCGCCAGGTCGAAGACCAGAAAAGCCCCTTGCAGCCCGCCGTTATCGTCAAGGAAGCCATCACCCTGCTGCGCTCTTCGCTGCCGACAACGATCACCATCGAGCAGGATATCGACCCGCAGGCGGGAATGGTGCTCGCTGACCCGACGCAGATCCACCAGATTGTCATGAACCTTTCCACCAATGCCTTCCATGCCATGGAGGCCAGAGGTGGTACGCTCACCATCTCCCTGCGGAAAAAGATCTCTGACCCTCGCGATTTCCCCCCCGGATCGGACCTGCAACCGGGAGCATTTGTGCAACTGTCGGTCAAAGATTCCGGGGTGGGTATCCCCCCGGAGATCAGGGAGAAGATCTTCGATCCTTTCTTTACCACCAAAGAGGTCGGCAAGGGCACTGGCCTGGGGCTTTCCATGGTGTACAGTATCGTCACCGGCTGCGGCGGGTCGATTGCCTGCGACAGCCGGGTCGGTGAAGGCACCGAATTTCGCATCCTCTTGCCAGCACTGGAAGGCCAGGGCAAAGAGGAGAAAGCAGGCGCCGATCTCACTCCCCTTGGCCAGGAACATATCCTCTTCATCGATGACGAAGAGATGCTGGTGGAACTGGGTCAGGCCATGCTCAAGCGTCTCGGCTACCAGGTGACGACCAGGACCAGCAGCCTCGACGCCCTGACGACATTCCTCAATCAACCGGACGCTTTCGACCTGGTTATCACCGACCAGACCATGCCGGGCATGACCGGCGTCGACCTGGCCCGGCGCATTCTGCAGATTAGACCACAGATGCCGATCATTCTCTGCACCGGCTACAGCACCCTGATCAGCGAGGACAATGCCAAGGTTCTGGGCATCAAGGGCTTCGCCAATAAGCCGCTGACCAAGAAGGAGATTGGCCAGCTGATCAGAAAGGTCCTGGCGGAGGACACTCACTAGGCTAGCCCGCCGCGATGCCATGCCGGGCGCACCCGCCAGTGATGATGGCTTAGCCTCCTGCCGGTTTCTCGAAGTGGAGGACATAGGCCAGACGATGGCCGAAGAACGCCCGCTCGACAAAGCCGGCGGCAACGGCAATGCCGTTTACCCGCTGGCGGGACTGGAAGTGGGGATCGAAGATGACTTCGACCACCGCAAGAATGCCGCCAGGCTTGAGGGCGCGGTAGAGTTCGCCAAGGGCGGCGGCCTGATCGGGAATTTCGCCGAGCACGGTGACGAGAACGGCGCGATCGAACTGACTGACAGGGAGAGTGCCATCGCCGAGGGCCGCGGCAACGAACTCGACATTGGTGCAGCCGCACGCCTCGACCTTGCTCCGTGCCCTGGCAAGCATCCCCGGCTGGATATCAAGCGCCACGACCTGGCCCGCCGCGCCGACGCCCTTGGCCAGGGGAACCGTCAACCGGCCAGGCCCACAGCCTGCATCGAGGACAGTCATGCCGGGGGAAAGGGCAAGAGTGTCAACAATGAACCGGGCGCGATTGGTCCTGGTGAACGGGTTATCGAGTTCGACCAGCCAGCGCAGCCACACCGGGCAGGGGAGGCTATGGCGACGAGAGGCAAGACGCCAGGTGATGACAACCAGGGCGGCGGCAAAGAGCAACACAAGGATCAGGGTCGGCGAATCAGTCATGGGAGTAAGAGAACGGTAGAGGTAGACTTTGCCCCAACCCGACACGCGCGGATTTCACATGCGGAGTTGGGCCTGTGCAGAGGGAGGTGATGTGTCGTTCGGGACATTGCGGCTCTTCCAGCAGATCTCGAGAGCTGCTTTTCATGCAGCCAGGAGGCCAAAAACGCCGGTTTGCATGGGCGGTGGAGAGTCATCTTGCCGGGTCGAGCTGCTCCCGGAAAGAGCCCAGGTTGACTTCAAGCTCCGTCAACGAGGCACATCTGCCATCGAGCGCCTCATAATCCCTGTTAAAGCGGGCGAAGAACATATCATGGGCATGCTGACTGCTCCAGCGATCGACGGTAAGGAAGCGGCCGGGCACAGTCTGATCGCGCAGCAGAAGCGTTTCGATGTAACCGGAGGCTTGGCGAAAGAGCCGCGCCCAATCGCCGGACGGGCCATAGGCGGCGACGAATTCTTCTTCCCGTGCAGGAGCGACACGAAACTCCCAGACACATACGTAGCGTTCAGGCAAATGACCGGGTGACACGGCTGGCTGCTCTATCATGGCTGCTCCTGGCGGATTTGGCTGCAGGGTTGATGAGTACCGTTGCGGCACCCCGTGCATGGCGAGGCACACGAATTTTTTGGCCTCGGTGGCCCGTATAGCCGTCTCCAGGTGTCACTGACTCTCGGGCCGCAGGGCAGCCTGCAAGGCGGCGCGCATGTCTTCGACCAAAGTGACCACGCCTTTTATAACGCCGGGGCCGCCGTTTTGCCAGTGCGCCGTAAAATCTGCGGCTGGCGCCTGCTCATCGAGGGCTTGCGCCCTGATATCAAGCACTACCTCCGTCCCCCCTTCGAGGAGCGCGGCCGAGCCGAGCAGCTTGATGACCGGACCAAGCTCGCGAACGACAATGACCAGCACTCTCGCTGGGGGCGGTTCCACGCCCATGGCGACCTGCCGCACCTCTTCTTGAGAAAGCTCGATTGCCGGCCGTCCACCGACGTTGCGCAAAACCCGCGCCTTCGAGTAGCACTTCGAGTCAGCGAAAAACTGCTCGATTCCCTGCCGCGCCGCGGCCTCGCGCAACGGCACATCCTTCTGGTCGGCACGCCAGTTCGTCCCCCAGAGAACGAGTGCCGAGATGGCTGCCCCCGGAGATTCACAGAGGTCCTGCCGAGGGGCTGAACCGGACGTCTCGAACGTGGTTGTAGCACATCCCGGAAGGGAAAAGATCAAAACGGCTGCAATGACGACAAGATACTGTAAGGACATGTGAGTAGCTGGTAGAGAAGGTGAGAAATATCGTTGCCCGATTCGCGCGTTTTTGCCGAACAGATCGCACGCATCGTTTGTGCCACCTCAAGATGATGCCCCGTCAAACCAGACGAAGCGACCCGGTTGGCCGACCTGTTTTCCGCTGCCTCGTCGTCACTGGACAATGTTGTTTTTCCTGAACTTGGCGACGACGATGATTGCGACTATCAACAGGCAGAGCAGGGAAAACGATACCTTGACGATGACGTTATGCCAACGCAGGCAGTCAAGGATACTGGCGACTCCTGCCGCGACGAATAACGTTATGACAACAGCCGTTCGCGAGTTGCTTTGCAGTGTCCACCATAATGCGGCACGCAAGTTGATCCGACTGCGTTGCCCATACTCGTCGGTGTCTTCGGGACCTTTTTGTTCGCTCAAAGCGATTCCTCGTTCTCCTCTGGAGAGAGACGACCTTTGGCGGCCATGAATCGTCTGCACGCCGTGCACTCGAAGTGCCGGACCATTGACGAACCATCATAGCCAGAGGTTGAGGTTTAGTTGGTATGCTCACAGAGCGTCACGCAGGCAGCGGAGACCTTGCCTGCGCTGCCCCCCGCATCGGGCGAACCTGAACGCCGTTGCCAGCGTACCATTTTTGCGGAACCGGGAGGAACCATTTTCTCTTGCCCTGACAGTGCGGCACAAGATATCCCGAAACAACACAGCGCATCACGAGGCAGGGCTCGGATGCGCTGTGGCTGGTCATTGTCGGCGGCGGTTCACCCCGCCGCAACCTGATCGCTACGAGAGCAGAATATTCCTGGCGCTCTCGTTTTTGGCGTCGGTGATATAGGTGATACCGGTTTCCTGGGCAGTTTCGCGGTTGCCGGCGTAGATGTCGTTACGGCTGATCTGCGAGACGTTGAACTTGCGCGCCCCGGCGAGGAGCTGCTGCAGGCCGCAGGCAAGCTTGTCGGCCATGGCCCACATGGCGATGGCGCCATAGGGGATATTGCGCATCTCTTCCTTGCCGACCTTCTTCTGCACGTCAAAGAAGGAGGAGAAGATCTCCTCCGGCGAGCTGCCGATATCGGTGACCGACTTGGGCAGACTGTCCCAGTTGCCGTTGATGGCGGCGCGTTTCTCCGGCTTGAAGACGCCTTCGATATTGGCGCCGAGGAAGCCGGGGATCATGATGGCGCGGCCCATGCAGATCATCTTGGCATAAGGCGCGCCGAGGGCCAGGCCCTTGAAGATGCTGTCTTCGAGGGCAAAACCGCCAGCGAAGGAGAGATCGACCACCCTCTTGCCGCGGGCGGCGAGCAGGCTGGCATATTCGTATGCCTTGGCATGGAGGTTGATGGAGGGCACACCCCAGCTCTGCATCATGTTCCAGGGGCTCATGCCGGTGCCGCCGCCGGAGCCGTCGATGGTCAGCAGGTCGAGGTTGGCCTCGGAGGCGAACTTGATGGCCATGGCCAGTTCTTCCATGCCATAGGAGCCGGTCTTCAGCGAGATGCGATCGAAACCGAGACTGCGCAGGTAGTCCACCGACTTCATGAAGTCCTCGCGCACCAAGGCGACGGTGTCGAGGTTGGTGCCGCCGAGACGGCTGTGGCGGGCGAAGGACTTGATGGCGCCCTTGGCGAAGGCCTCCTGGACCTCGGGCAGGGCCGGGTTGGGGTCGACGACGTAGCCGCGCTCCTTGAGGAACAGGGCGTAATCGAGACTGGTGACCTGGATCTCGCCGCCGATGTTCTTGGCGCCCTGGCCCCACTTGAGCTCGATGATACACTTGTTGCCATACTTCTCGGCAACGTACTCGGCGACGCCGTTACGGGTGTCCTCGACGTTCATCTGCACGATGATGGCGCCATAGCCGTCGAAATAGCGTAGGTAGATATCGATGCGGCGATCCAGTTCGGGCGATTTCTTGATGCGCCCACCCTGGATGGTCGACTCCCGATCGACGCCGACGACGTTCTCGCCGATGACGATGGGGATGCCGGTCAGGGCGCAGCCGACGGCAAAGGAATCCCAGTATTTTGCGGCGATGAAGGTCGAGCCGAGGGCGCCGGTCATCAGCGGCAGGCGGCTCTTGCTCTTGATCTTGCCGCCGAACTCGGTGGTCAGGTCGACATTGGGGAAGATACAGTCGTCGGGGTTCTTGGTCAGGCCATCGGCGAGCCCCACCGAACCGTAGGCATAGCCCTGGATGCGCAGCGAGTTGTAGGAGACGCCGATATGGGTGGTGTTGTTGGCCCCGGCGGTGACCAGGCCGAAGTCGCGGGGATAGAGGAGCTTGCGCCCCACCAGGCTCGACTTCCAGGTCTCGCACTTGCCGGCACAGTCGGCGCGGCACAGGGTGCAAAGACCGGATTCGGCGGGATTTCCTCTGTTGGCGGTACCGAGAACGTCGTTGATTTTGTCGAAACGCATGGGAAGGACCTCCTTGCTTGGGGAAACGGTTGCGGGCGGAGGCCTTCGGCATAAAAAAAGGCGTCTGCCCAAACTGGAGAGGAAACAGACGCCGTTGTCTTATTATCCACGCAGTCGCACGCCGTTGTGCGACATCGGATTACATGTTACTCACTTTTTGTAGCGGGACTTAATTTTCTTGTCAAGCGGATTTTTCGTTTACAGCTCGTCGGAGAGGACAATGGCCTCGGCGATATCGAGCATCGACTTGCGCGTGTCCATGCTGCGCCGGCGGATCCAGCGGTAGGCCTCCTCGCCGTTCATGTCGCGCCGCTGCATGAGGATCTCCTTGGCCCGCTCGATGATCTTGCGCGTCTTCAACTCCTGTTCGATGACCCGCGTCTTGATGATCAGCTCGGTGTTGTGCAGGGCCACCGCCGCCTGGCTGGCGACGGCGGTGAGCATGTTGATGTCCAGCGTCGAAAAGACATGGGGCTTGACGGTGAAGCAGTTGAGAACCCCGAGGACCTTGTCCTCCTTGCCCTGCAGCGGCACACCGACCATCGACACCAGGCCGAGGCGACGCGCCATGTCCTTCTCCTTGAAGCGTTCGTTCTCGAGGACATTGGGAATATAGAGGGGCCGCTGGGTGGAGATGACATAGCCGACCACCCCCTCGTGGAGGCGCAGCACGCGGTCCTTGACATAGTCGCGGTCGATGGACTGCGTCGCCTTGAGACGCACCATGGGCGGGTTCTCGTTCTCGTCCACCAGCCACAGGGAACAGATCTCCACCCCGGTGACCCGCGCCGTGACCATGACGATGAGCTTGAAGAGGTCTTCGAGAAAAAGGTCGGAGGTGATGGCCTGGCTGATATCCATCAAGGCCTTGATATAATTGTCGTAGGTCTGCTGCGGCGACTTTTCCATGGTAATGTTGGCGGTGAAAATTGAGGAAGCGGGCAGCCCTCAGGCAAACCCGGCCTGCTTTCCGCCACATCGGCGCAGATCCACAACGGGCGGAAGAGTACCGCCCTGAAGATACACTACGTGGGAAGGTTACGCCACTGCCGACTGCTGTCGACAGCGCTGCACCCCTTCCCTGGTGATGAGGGTAAGCTGTTGATCCGGATCAGTTTCGATCACACCCAGACCCTCCATGGTGCGCAACACTCGCCGCACCTCGGCCAGGCGCAGGTTGAGCCTTCCGGCGATGGTGGCCGCGGCCACCAGCTGCGGCGGGTCGTGCTGCAGGTTTTCACAGAGAATCGACAAGATCTGCTGTTGCTGCTGAAGAAGCGACATACGAACCTCACCTTGACCTCGAAACGGTGTTGCCGTCAACTGGCGACGGCCCCTGCTGTCTGCATTGGGGAAGAGAGGCGTGCCTCGACGAAGCTCACCGAAAATCTTCTATCTTCACCTTTTACTGATATTTTTTATTCGAATTTGCGCTGAGACGCAAAGAATTGTTTCATTATAAGTATACTTTACTTTGCATAGTGCAGTTTGACTAATTTTTATCTGCCGCGTATGCCACCGGCGTCGCGCCCGCCGAGAGTGTGACGCATATGGAAATCAGGAACTGTCGCCACCACCCCGCCAGTTTTGGCATCGTCAGCTTCGCCGCCGGCACGATCATCGGAGGAGGCACTTCTCACCGGGACAAAGACTCTTGGCCAGTTTCCCACCCGCACGGTCGGCGACGGCAGAGAGGTCACCACGCTTTTTCCTGCCGCAGGCCCGCGACCCGTGGTATAGTCACCGCCTATCGCCCACCGGCCGCTTATTCACCGCAACCTGTCCACGCCACAACCCGCAGCCCCGCGCACGCCCATGTCCGACACCACTTCCGGCCGCCCCCCGGCCTGGCGCATCGAACCGCCGACCACCCTGCTCGCCACGCCCATCATGAAGCTCGTCTCGAGCCGCGTCCGCCGCGAGGGCAGCCACCGCGAGCATGACTTCTATCGCCTCGACTTCCCCGACTGGGTCCATGTCATTGCCGTCACCGCGGCGGAGGAACTGGTCATCATCCGCCAGTACCGCTTCGGCAGCGACCGCGTCGAGTTGGAGATCCCCGGCGGCGCCGTCGAGGAGGGTGAAGACCCGCTGACCGCCGGCCTGCGCGAGCTCCGCGAGGAGACCGGCTATGTCGCCGACGAGGCCCGCATCATCGGCACGGTACGGCCCAACCCGGCCATCCAGGGCAATACCTGCCATACGGTCCTAGCCCTCGGGGCGGAGCGCCGCAATGCCCCGCAGTGCGAGGAGATGGAGGACATCGCGGTGGTCACCCTGCCCTGCGCCGAGGTACTGCGGCTGGTCGCCAGCGGCGAGTTGCAGCACGGCCTGGTCCTCAACGGCCTGATGTACTACCTGATGGCCCGCGGTCTTATCCCGCTCGCCCCATGAAGCCTCGCCACCCTCTGCCGCACCGGGGAAATGAATTGACAGAACGGCCATTTCCCGGTAAGTGCTAGGGAGCATTTTTCCCTTGGGGCGGCAGACATCTGCCGCCTTTTTTCATCGCCGCCCGCCCGTCGCCGTGCACAACCTCTAACATCGAGACCCATCACATGAGCGAAGAGAATCAAACCCTTGCCCAGCGCAAAGAAAAGGCCGAGGCCCTGGCCGAGCTGGGAGTGAAACTCTATATCAACAGCTTCAAACCCGCCAACTGCGCCCGCGAACTCCTCCCCAAAGGGGACCTCCTCCAGCCGCAGCAGGCTGAACCGGGCGGCGCCGTCTACAGCATCGCCGGCCGCGTGCTGGCGATGCGCAAGTTCGGCAAGGCCGCCTTCTGCACCGTGGCCGACGGCAGCGGCCAGATCCAGATCTACCTCAAGCTCGACATCCTCGGCGAAGCGGTCTTCGAGACCTTCAAGAAATGGGATATCGGCGATATCGTCGGCGCCGTCGGCACCCTCTTCAAGACCAAGGTCGGCGAGCTCTCCCTGCAGGCCAGCGAGATCGTCATGATCTCCAAGTCGCTGCGCCCGCTGCCCGACAAGTGGCACGGTCTTTCCGACGTCGAGACCCGCTACCGCCAGCGCTACGTCGACCTGATCGTCACCCCGGAGACCAGGGAGACCTTCCGCAAGCGGGTGGAAATCATCCGGCTGGTGCGCGAGCATCTCACGCGGCGCAACTTCATGGAAGTGGAGACGCCGATGATGCAGCCCATCCCCGGCGGCGCCACCGCCAAGCCCTTCAAGACGCACCACAACGCCCTCGGCATGGACCTCTACCTGCGCATCGCCCCCGAGCTCTACCTCAAGCGGCTCCTCGTTGGCGGCTTCGAGCGCGTCTTCGAGATCAACCGCAACTTCCGCAACGAGGGCCTGTCGACGCGCCACAACCCCGAGTTTACCATGCTCGAGTTCTACCAGGCCTACGCCACCTACGAGGACCTCATCGCCCTCACCGAGGAGATGATCTCGAGCATCTGCCTGGCGGTCAACGGCTCGATGAAGATCACCTATCAGGGTCAGGAGGTCGACCTCACCCCGCCGTGGACCAAGCTGACCATGGACGAGGCGCTGCTGCAGGTGGCGGGCATTCCCGCCGCAGTGCTCGCCGACGACGCC
This sequence comes from uncultured Desulfobacterales bacterium, assembly GCA_937915545.1. GTDB lineage: Bacteria > Desulfobacterota > Desulfobulbia > Desulfobulbales > Desulfocapsaceae > Desulforhopalus_A. The sequence continues at coordinate 55,353 of CALGIJ010000018.1, read as the reverse complement.
CAGGTCATGGCCCTGGCCAGGGAGAAGGGCATCAAGCTCGAGGAGAACGCCGGCCCCGGCAAGGCCAAGACCGAGCTCTTCGAACTACTCGTCGAGGACCGCCTGATCAACCCGACCTTCATCACCCGCTACCCCACCGAGGTCTCGCCACTGGCGCGCCGCAACGAAAACGATCCCTCGGTCACCGACCGCTTTGAGCTGTTCATCACCGGCCGCGAGCTGGCCAACGGCTTCAGCGAGCTTAACGACCCGCGCGACCAGCTGAGCCGTTTCGAAAAGCAGATCGCCGACCGTGGCGACGACGACGAGATTCACCCCGAGCTCGACGCCGACTATATCCGCGCCCTCGAGTACGGCATGCCCTCCGCCGCCGGCGAGGGCATCGGCATCGACCGGCTGGTGATGCTGCTCACCGACGCCCCGTCGATCCGCGACGTCATCCTCTTCCCGCACCTTAAGCCAGAGGCGGGACTGACCGCCGATCGGGACGAGGACGGCGGCCAATGACCTTCGAGTCCTTCATCGGCCTGCGCTACCTGCGGGCCAAGCATCAACACGGCTTCATCTCGCTGATCTCGCTGATCTCGGTGGCCGGCATCACCGTCGGCGTCATCGCCCTGATCGTCGTGCTGGCGGTCTTTTCCGGCTTCACCGACGGGCTGCGCGACCAGATCCTCGGCGTCAACTCGCATATCGTCGTGCAGCGCCTCGGCGGCTCGATCAGCGAGTACGAGCTGGCCCGCGACCGCACCATGACCGTGCCCAAGGTGGTCGGCGCCACCCCCTACCTCTACGCCCAGACGCTGATGAGCAGCACCGTAGGCGGCAACGGCGTGGTGCTGCGCGGCATCGAACCGCAGACGGCAAAGAATGTCATCAGCCTGCCGCGGCAGATGATCGCCGGCAGCATCGACGACCTTTCCGCCGAGACCGCCTCTGCGGTGCCCAACATCATCCTCGGCAAGAATCTCGCCGCCGAACTGCGCGTCCACGTCGACGACAAGGTCAAGCTCATCTCCCCATCAGGGCCGCTGACGCCGATGGGTGTCATCCCCAAGATCAAGACCTGCCGCGTGTCCGGCCTCTTCGAGACCGGCATGTACGAGTACGACACCACCCTGGCCTATATGTCCATCGCCGAGGTGCAGCGCTTTCTCGGTATCGGCGACCAGGTGCACGGCATCGAGGTGGCGGTGGAGCGGAAGGAGCTCAACCAGGCCGACAAGATCGCCGCGCGCATCGCCGAAACCCTCGGCCCGGGCTATATGGCCAAGGACTGGATGATGATGAACCGGAATCTTTACGCCGCCTTCAAGCTGGAGAAGATCGGCATGTTCATCGCCCTGACGATGATCATCATCGTCGCCGCGCTCAACATCATCAGCGCGCTGGTCATGGTGGTCATGGAAAAGAGCAAGGATATCGCGATTCTCAAGTCGATGGGCGCCACCTCCCAGGCGATCATGCGCATCTTTTTCCTCCAGGGTACGGTCATCGCCTTCGCCGGCACCGGGCTCGGCGTGCTGGGCGGCCTGGGCCTGTGCAAGCTGCTGTCGCGTTACCACTTCATCGAACTGCCCTCCAACGTCTACCCGATGACCACCCTGCCCATCAAAGTACTGCCCCTTGACGTCACGGTCGTCGCCATCAGTTCCATCCTCATCACCCTCCTCGCCACCCTCTACCCCTCGTGGAAGGCGGCGGCGGTGCAACCGGCGGAGGTCCTCTCCTGATGGATCTTCTCACCGCCTGCAACCTCACCAAGACATTCGGCAGCGGCGAGACCGCGGTCACCGTCCTCAAGGGGGTGTCCCTTGCCGTGCAGCCCGGGGAGATGACCGGCATCATCGGCGCCTCCGGCTCCGGCAAGACGACCCTGCTGCAGATCCTCGGCACCCTGGCGCAGCCGAGCGGCGGCGACATCCTCTTTCACGGCGAGCCGCTGCTCGGTCGCCCGGCCCGCGAGCTGGCCGGCTTCCGCAACAAGTCGGTGGGCTTCATTTTCCAGTTCCACCACCTGCTGCCGGACTTCACCGCCCTGGAGAACGTCATCATCCCCGGCCTCATCGCCGGCAGGAGCCGTCAGGAGATGCTCCCTGCGGCCCAGGCCCTGCTCGAACAGGTGGAGCTTGGCCACCGCCTGCAGCACAAGGTACTGGAGCTGTCCGGCGGCGAGCAGCAGCGCACCGCGCTGGCCCGCGCCCTGATCATGGAGCCGGAACTGCTCCTCGCCGACGAACCCACTGGCAACCTCGACTCGCGCTCCGGCAACCTGGTCTTCGACCTTCTCCACAACCTGTGCCGCGAGCGGCGCCTGAGCACGGTGATGGTCACCCACAACCCCCTGCTGGCGCAGCGCATGGACCACTGCTACACCCTGCGCGACGGGGTCCTCGAGGAGTGACCACGACCAGGCCGCCCTCCACGCCGGCCATGTCCCGATCCTTGCAGTATTACCTTCATTCTCGCAGCCGTTTCAGGTATCCTGTGGGCGACAACCGTATCTAGCCCCCCTGTTCCCAGGTGCCCAACAGAATGTTATCGGTTACGAAGCCACTGCGCCCGACGCCCTTCAGGGCCGGCATCGGCGTCATCCTCCTCTCCTGCCTGCTGTGGTATTCTTTCGGCTACGAAAAGCCGCTGCTCTTCGCCGCCATCGACGAGAAGATCGTCGATGCCATGTTCCGCCTGCGCGGCCAGCAGCCCACCACCGGGCAGGTGGTCATCGTCGACATCGACGAACAGAGCCTCAAGGAGCACGGGCAGTGGCCCTGGCCGCGCCATAAAGTGGCCGAGCTGACGCGGCGGATCGCCTCCGCCGCGCCCCTGGTGATCGGTTTCGACATCCTCTTCGCCGAGAGCGACCGCACCTCGCCGGCGACCCTCCTCAACGCCTATCGGCCGCTGCTCGACCCCTGCCCGGCCCTCGAGCGCCTCCTCGGCGACCCCGCGGCGCGGCACACCCTCGACCATGATCTCCAACTCGCCGAGGCCCTCGAGCTGAGCCCGACGGTGCTTGGCTACATGTTCCTCTTCCGCGAGGACAACCTCAAAGTCGCCGACGCCGTGCCCTTTCCCTCCCTCGACATCAGCATCGTCGGCAGCGACACCGACTTTTCCTCCCTGCGCCTTATCAAGGCCTACCGCCCGCTGCTCAACATCGCCCAGCTTAACGCCTCCTCGCAGGGATTCTTCAACGTCTTCCCCGATCAAGGCGGCACGGTGCGCAAGGTGCCGCTCTTTCTCATGCTCGACGGCCTGCCCTACCCCTCCCTGGCCTTCGAGATGTACCGGCTGGGCATAGGCGAGCAGGAGGCCCGCCTCCACCCCAGCGAGGTGGGTGACCAGAGCCCCCGGCCACTGCTTGGCGTCTCCCTCGGCCGGCAATTTATCCGCACCGACGATTTCGCCCACCTCGCCGTCAACTTCCGCGGCCCCTACAATACCTTCCCCTATCTTCCGGCGGCGGAAGTGATGCGCGGCCAGGGGGTGGAGGGGCTGCGCGGCAAGTACGTTCTCGTCGGCTCCTCCGCCTCGGGGCTGATGGACCTCATCACCACCCCGTTCTCCTCGCGCCTGCCCGGAGTGGAGGCCCAGGCCAACGTCATCGACAACCTCATCGCCGGCGACGCCATGGCCTGGGAGAACTACACCGAGATCGGCCTTACCTACGCGCTCATCGCCGGCGCCGGCCTGCTCATGGTGATCGCCCTGGTGTACCTCGGCCCCTTCGCCGGCTTTTCCGTCGGCCTGAGCATCCTCGGCGGTATCGTCGTCCTCGTCTACAACCTGCTCTTTTTGCGCCACCAGATGCTCGGCCTCTCCTATATCCTCCTCTCGCTGCTGGCGGTCTTCATGACCGTCACCCTGTTCAACTACGTCTTCGAAGGCCGCCGCAAGAGCTTCATCCGCCGCGCCTTCTCCCACTACCTGGCCCCCTCGGTGGTCAGCGAGCTGCTGCGCAACCCGGAAAAACTCAACCTCACCGTGGAGAGCCGCGAGGTCACCGTGCTCTTCTGCGACATCCGCAACTTCACCAGCCTCTCGGAGACCACCTCGGCGTCGCAGCTCGGCCATTTTCTCAACAGCTATTTTTCCCTGCTCACCGAGATCATCATCAAACACCAGGGCATGGTCGATAAATATATCGGCGACGCCATCATGGCAGTGTGGAACACCCCCCTCGACGACCCCCGCCATGCCGCCAACGCGGTTGCCGCCGCCATGGCGATGGTGGAGACGGTGGGTCGCGGCGGAGTCGACCTGCAGCTGGCCGGCCAGGCTATCGAGATCGGCATCGGCATCAATACCGGCATGGTCAGCGCCGGCAACTTCGGCAGCAGCAGGCGGTTCGACTACACCGTGCTCGGCGACAACGTCAACCTCGCTTCACGCATTGAAGGCCTCACCAAGTATTACCGCCGTCCCATTCTCCTCTCGCAGTCCACCAGGCTTCTCCTGCCCGCCAGCCTGCCCTGCCGCTTTATCGACCGAGTGCTGGTCAAGGGCCGTAACCGTGCGGTGGACCTCTTCGAGCCTCTCGTTGAAGAGGAGCCGAGGGAGGAGGACAGACTCACCAAAAAAGCTTACGAAACGGCGGTGGAAGATTACTTGCAGGGACGGTTTGCCGATGCCCGACAAGGCTTTGCGCGGCTGCGGCAACCGGACGAGAACTGGCTCTACCAGCTCTACGAGGAGCGCTGCGCCGAGCTTCTCGCCAACCCGCCGCAGAACTGGCAGGGAGTTCATCGCCACGGCTGACGGCAGGCCGGCTATTCAGCCTCCACCGAGCCGGAAAGCGCGGTGTTATCGGAACCGGCGGCGATATTGGCGGCCTTGCTGGTGGTGGATTGGTTGACCACCGTGCCATTCACCGTTGAGCCGCTGACGCGCACCGACCCCATGGCGGCGGTGTTGTTTTTGCCGATGGCGGCGTTGACCGAAGAAGAGATCTCCGCCTGATTGACGATCACCCCGTTGATGACACTTCCCGTCGTGGCGTTTCCGGTGGAGCCGCCGACCTCGCTGCCGACCTCGATCTCCTGCATTTCCATGGTGGTGAAGAGACGTGGCGCCGTCGGCGGGCTGCCAGGCGAGGCGACGATGGTGCCCATGCCGGGGAAGAGCAGGGCGGCGCTGCCACTGCGGTTGGTGACATCGACACCCTTGCCATGGAGGAGGAAGACCTCCAGCCGCTGCCCGGAAACGCGCCCGGCATAGCCGGAGCCGCGAATGCCGATATTGGCCGCCGGGGTCTTGGCGACGAATGCTTCGGGGTTGCTCTTGGTGATCATGCCGCCGAGGATGCGGAAGATGCCCTCGCTGACTGTGACGTCGAAACGGCCCTGGCGCTTATCGCGCGACCACCGGTAATCACTGATCTTGATGCGGCTGTTCTCCCCCAGGGCGACCACCGTATTGTCCTCGAAAACGATGCGCACCCGCCCCTTGTTTTCGGTGACGATATAGTCGTGCACCGCCACCTTGTCGCGCACCTTGAGATCCCGCACGACGCCGTCGCTGCCGATGGCGTAGACCTCGCCCTGGCGGGCGGCGACATAGGCTGCCGCCTTCTCGGCACGCACCGGGCTGCACAACACAAGGGCAAGAGAGAGCGCCAGCAGAAACCTCGCCACCATAGTCACCCCTCCCCCCCTCGCTTTCCCACTAGGTCCCCGAAACGCCATAAAACCAGGGCTGCAGCCAGCCAGATACAGACCACCGCTGACGCAGCCGTTCCTCTCGCCCGGCCGGGTCGCCATCCCCGCGACACCACCCCGAGTCGCACCGCGCACCGCCGCTGACCTGTCGTAGCGGCAAGAGCTCCAGCATTCCTCATTGTAGGGGGAAACGGGGAGGGGATCAAGAACGGCGAGAGCTTTTTTCCTGGACTGCCTGCCGCACCGGCGGCCTCCCCTAGCGCAGAGATTCTTCCTGGCGGATTTCACCGATGCGGATGCGGCCGCTGCCGAGGGTCATCTTACGCTTCATCTCGACAGGCTTGAGGTGGACCGGCTGAAGATGAAAGCGTTCGGCAACCACCAGCGGGTCGACGAGGTCTTTGCCGACCAGGGGGCCAAGCCCCACCTCGGCGGGTGTCGGTAGGGTTTCGGCAAGGAGTGACGCCGCCGTGTCGCGCTTGACCAGGCGCGAAGCGGCAAGGTTGGGGTGGACGCTGTGCCGCGGCGCCTCGAAAGGGCCGGTGAGGGTGGAGAGGACGCTGCGGCTGGTGTGCTCCTCGCGGCCGCGCTTGTCGACGACGGTGACGGTACCGCTGGTCACCGCCTCGAGCTCGAGCCGCCGCCCGGACAGATCGACCACCCCGGCGAGCTGCAGCTCGCCATCCACCAGGGTCAGCTGACCCTCGCGAAACTGGAGCACGCCATGGTCGAGGGAGAGATGGAGCGTCCCAGCACTGAAAGGGGTGGAGATCTCCAGGGCATCGCCTGTATGCGGAGCCGCCTCGGGGGCCACCGACGCGGCCGTGCGGCCGGAATCAGCTTCACTCGGGGAAGATGCGAGGTTGCCAAGGGCAATGCCCAGCAGGGCCCCCTGCCCGAGGGTCAAGCGAGCCTCGCCCCGCCACCGTTCGGTTTCCGTGGACGCCTCGGGGGTGGCCCTCTGCACGGACACCTCGCCGCTGACCTTGCCCCGCAGCACTTCGGCCTTGTAGGCATGGCCAAGCAGCATACCACCATCGACCCCATCGAAGTCGAGGCGGGCCTCGACCCCCGACGGCTTGGCCGCGAAGTCCCACGACAGATCGCCCAGCACCTGTCCTCCGGCAAGCTCGCCGCTGGCCCTGTTCACCAGCAGCCGCCCCTCTTCGACATGCAGGGGCAGAATGACGTCATGGGCGATAATCCCCCCATGACGCAGCTCGCCGATAGTGATCGTCCCCTCTCCCGCCACAGCGGGCAGAGGCCTCCCCACACCCTCCTCTTCCGGCCGCACGCCGCCTTCCCTCACCGGCATGGCGGTGTAGCGCGACAGATCGACCTGATTGAGGGCGACGTTCATCTCCAGACGGGGCACGGAGACGTCGCTCACCGCCAGGGTATAGGTGAGGGAGATGTCGTCGAGCTTACCGGTACCGTTGTCGAGCAGCAGCCTGCCGCCATCGAAGGCGATCCTCCCCCTGCCGGAGGCGCGGGCGAACGCATCCCCTTCCACCCCCGGCAGCAGTTGCGTCATTTCCCAGGCAGCAGCAGCGGTCCGCGGCGAAAACTCCTCGACCTCATAGGTCGCTGCCAGGCCCATGGCCTCCCCCCCGGCAAATGTACCCTGCACCCGGCCACGCAGGCCACCGGGGAGTTGCAGACCAAGATCGAGGGAGATCTCGCCGTCGTTGCCGCCGAGCAGAGGCCCCACCTTGCCCGTCACCTCGAGCGGCTTTCCGGCGACCGCGGCCTGTGCGTCGATGGTGGAAGCCCGATACGGCGAGAAGTCGTTGACCAGCAGCATGATCTCATCGACGCGGCGGGTGCGGCCTGCGCCATCGCGCCACTGCACCTGGCCGTCGGTGACGGCCAAGAGGGCTGCACTGAGGTTTTTCAGCCAGGGAAAGGCGGCGACCACCCCCTTGCCCTTCTCCTGGGCCGTTCCGCGCTGCCAGTTGCCGCTCCCGTCGGCACGCGTCTCGAGGTGCAGGGAGAGGCCTCCGACGACGAAACGGCTCACCTCGACATGTCCACGCAAGAGGGGCAGCACCTTGACCCGTGCCTCGAAACTGCCCACGGTGAGAAAGGTGTCGTCACTGAAACCCGGGGGGTTGCCGAGCTTCATGTCGGAAAAGGACAGACTCAGCCAGGGGAAGAAGGACAGGGTAACGTCACGACCAAGGGAAAACGGGCGTCCGCTGGCCTCGCTGACCGCCTTCTCCAGCCTGGGCACGAATTTCTGCACGTTGACGAGCACCGGCGCCAGCATCAAGGTCAGCAGGGCAAGGAACAGGAAGACAACGCATGGCGCCACTGCGTATTTGAGGAATCGTTTCATTGGCATACCCCACGAAATTGCTCCGGGCAGATCGTACCCCCCCTGCGGCGCAAGAGATGTCAGGAACCGTCAAGATATAAGGAAAGAGACACTCAGGCAACAGGTGTCTTGCCGGCTGGGCCATTTTCCCGGCCCGGAAAACGACATACGCCACCCCGCGACGCGGCCTCTCCACGTTGCCATCCCTCCATGCGAGAAGACCGGCATCGCCGGCAGAGCCCATTGCCCACCCTGCCACCGCAGCGGCAACGAAGCGAAACCGGCCGTACATTTGACAAGCTCGGGCATCGTCTCTACTTTTTCAACCAGTCTACTGCACCCGCAAACGGCTTCGCCACGGCCCGATGACCTTCGGGCACATGGCGGCGTTCCCACCCCATCCGCAACTTCACCCCACAGCATCAGGAGGGACTATGAAAACAGCAGCACAGGCCATGGTTCTCGCATCCTTTGTCGGCGACTCCCTCGCCCTCGGGGTCCACTGGATATATGACACCGCCGAAATCAGCTCGCGCATCGGCCGCGTCGACTCGCTCCTCCCCCCGGCCGCGGACGGCTACCACCCGACGAAAAAGCGCGGCCAGCTGACCCACTATGGCGATCAGGCCCTGCATCTCCTCAGGTATCTCGGCTCCTGCCAGGGGCGCTTCGCCCCGGAGGACTATGGTCGCGAGTGGCGCCGTTTCATCCAAGGCTACACAGGCTATATGGATCGCGCCAGCAAGGCGACGCTGCAAAACCTCGAGGCAGGCATGACGGCAGACAATTGCGGCTCGCCCTCCACCGACCTCGGCGGGGCGGCGCGCATCGCCCCCTTGATCTATGCATTTCGCGACGACCGCGAAGCCCTGATGTCCGCCGTGGCGGCCCAGACCGCCCTCACCCACCAGGGCCCGGGGGCGGTGGCGGCCGCGCTGTTCCTCGCCCGCGCCACCTTCGCCATCCTCCATGGCAGTTCGCTGCGCGAGGCCCTGGTCGAGGCCCTGGCCCAGGGCCTCGACAGCCCCGAACTGAGCCTGCGTCTGCAGGACTGCCTCAACAAACACGGCGACGATGTCACCGCGGCGGTCAAAGGCTATGGCCAGGCCTGTTCCGTCAACGCCGCCCTGCCGGGGGCGGTGTACACCGCCCTGCAGCATGAAGACAATCTCGCCGAGGCGCTGGTGGCCACGGTCATGGCCGGAGGCGACTCGGCGGCGCGAGCCATGGCCGTCGGCATGCTGCTCAGGGCACGCCACGGCCTGGCGGCCATCCCTGCGCCCTGGCTGGCCGGCCTCGAGGCACGGACGGAGATCGATACCATACTGGCAACTCTGCCTTAGAACAGGAAAAAGTGCTTTGCCGCAGTCTCCCTTCGGCCACGAAATGCTCCCCATGGGCCGAAGGCCGAATCTGACCTTTCCGCGTGAGGTCTCATGCGCATCACCCTCAGGAGGAGGCCCCACGATACGACAATTACCAGTAACGCGTTCGAATTACGTGAACGAAACAGATGAGCCAAGAATACGTAATTGCGGTTGCTAGTTGCCTGTTGGCACTTTGCCTTTGGCCTTGAAAATGTGAGATTGCGAGGAGGCTGACATTTCTTTCTCTTTGGCATGCACGTTGCATTGTCTAGGGCAATCCTGCCAAGGAGCCACAAGAGCCCCCCCCATCGGGTAGATTATACGCAGTTTGTATCTTCTACCCGATTTTTTTTGCCCATCGTGCCGGGCCCGACCAACAGAACGTCCCCTGCCATGGCGTGGTGTCGGCACCGGCAGTGAAGGTTGGCGGTGCCGGGCCGGGACGCCATCTGCGCCGCTTGGCGCCTCGCAGATCAGTGTTCGGAAATGATGGCGCGGCGATAGTCGAGATAAGCCTGGCGGGCGGCGACGTAAGGGTCGAGGGAAAAACGCTTCATGTCGTCGTAGAGGTCGGGGTTGAGGGACAGGGCGTTGATGCGTTCGGTGGAATAGACGGCGAGGTCGATCATCGTGTTGTCGTAGACGTAGGGCAACGGCTTGACAAAGGTATCGGCTGCCAGGCCCACGGTGTCGCGCACCGTGGAAGGTCCGAGCATCGGCCAGTAGATGAAGACGCCCTCGCCAAGTCCCCAGCGACCCAGGGTCTGCCCGAAATCGGCGCGGCGCGGGCCGATATCGAATTCGTTGGCGGCAACATCGGCCAGGCCGCACACCCCGAGGGTGGTATTGATGACGAAACGCTCGGTGACGACCAGGGTGGCGCGCCAATCGCCCTGAAGAACCGTGTTGAGCAGGGAGACCGGATAGCCGAGGTTGAGGAAGAAGTTGCCGAAGCTCTCGCGCAGTTCGAGCGGCACAAAGCGGCTGTACTGGCGGGTTACCGGTTTGATCACCCAAACATAGAGGGTGTCGTTGACCTCGAAGAAAAAGCGGTTCATGGTTTCCAGCGGGTCGTTGACCTCGCTCTCGCCCCCGCCGACCCCGCCCTGTTTCTCGCTCTCCTCGTAGGCCTGTTCCTCGGCGAGGAGATCGGGGATCCCCGAAGCAGCCACGGCGCTGCCCACCGGCACCAGAAGAACCGCGACCATCACAGCCAGATAACGCACAACCTTCATAGTCTCTTCCTTTTCATAACCACGACCTGCCCACCCTTCGGCACACCGCCGCAGCCCCCCCTTCCGCCAGAATACACTGCCGCGGAACGGGCTGCCTGGCGAGGTGCGCAGGGGAGTTCTCAGCGCCTATTGTGGCGTCAATATTGCCTTTCGTCAATGCGATATTTGCTGTGTGACGACACCTTTCCCCTGCTGTTCCCCTCCCGCCGCATCAGACTGCGGCGCCTCTCCTCCGTGCGACTCGCCTGGCGCGGCACCAGCGGCAGGCACATCAGCCCGCAGGCGCAGGTTGAGCCTGAGCCAGGTCTACCGCAATGGTGACTGGCGTCGGACGGCCGAAGCGTCAGCTCAACCCCTGGCGATCACACCAGAAAGAGATAAAGAACGGCGAGGACGATGAGGAAGGAATAGGGAATGACCAGGGTCTTGGAAGTAAGCGCCTCTCCGACCAGGGCGCGCTCCATGACCCGGTAGGTGGCGTAGAGCGAGGCCATCAAGCCGCCGAAGATGGTAAGGATCTGCAACACCCGGGTGCTGTCGACGCTGATCAGGCGGATATCGTCGTAGGACACCGCCATGCCGACCAGTTGTCCGATATTGGGCACGATCCTCCCGGCGCCGGCGACAAAGAACTCGAGGTGCAGGGCCATATAGCCGCCCAGCACGAGGGGGATGGTTCCGTAGCCGAAGAGGGGCAGCAGCAGTTTCTTGTCAATGCGCGCGTAGAGCGACTGTACCGCCACCATCAGCCGATAGCCCACCTGGAAGACGAGGATGAGGCCAAAGAAGAGCAGGCTGGCGAGGAGTTTGTCGTTGATGTCGATGCCAGAACGGGAGAGCATCTCCACCAACCGTCCGGTCAGCTGGAAAAAGCGCTCCTGCAGGGCGAAGGGGAAGAAGATCGCCCCCATGGCGACGATGAGAAAGCTGTCCGCGCCGCGCGGCGTCTCGAGGGCCCAGAGCTCCTGAGGGGCCAGGCGGACGTTGAGCTGGATTGAGCTGTTGCCGCAGCTCTTGATGCACTTGGCGCACATGATGCAGTCGCGGTTGTTGTCGACGAGATAGGGGTGGCGGAACATCGGGCAGCCGGAGATGTCGCCGTCGCCGGTAAAGCATGAGTGGCTCTGGCAGCGGTTGAGGCAGACATGGCGGTTGGAGCGCAGCTCGACTACCGCCGGCATGGCGAAGATGGCGTTGACCGCCCCCAGGGGACAGAGGTAGCGACACCAGCTGCGCCGCGAGAAAAGGACACTGAAGAGCACCGATCCGAGGGTGATGACGAGGATGATGCCGCCGGTCAGGAAGGGCCGGTTGTAGGCATCCCAGACGATCTCTATCCAGAAGACGAGGATGCACAGCACCGCCATGATCCAGCCGGAATAATCCTTGAGGAACTGCGGCGTCTTGCGCGTTGGTTTGATGAGGTTCTGCAGCAGCGTGCCGGGCACCGCCAGCGAACAGACACTGCACCAGGTGCGGGCGAGGAAGAAGAACGAGAAGAACATCAGCGGCCAGCCGATATACCAGCCGATGGTCAGGCCAAGGTTGGCCTGCGCCTCCTGGGGGCCGAAAAAGAGGAAGATGACCGTCACCAGCAGCACCATGGCGATGATCGCCTGCGGCACCAGCGGGAAGATGCGGCTGGCAAGAAAGTGCCTGATCCATGAGATGCGCAGCAGGTTGTACTCCCACTTGCCCTCGGTCTTGGGCAGGCCGAGGAGGATCTGGTCAGGGAGGATCTCATCCTCCTTGGCGAGCATCACCGCGCGGCGGATGACGCTGGAGAGCTCGGTGAGGTTGCCGGGCCAGTCATAGTTGAGGAAAATGCCCAGGGTCTCAGGGGAAACCTTGGGGACATTTTTGCCGTATTCGCGGCTGAAGCGGTCCAGATAGTGGAGCACCAGACGCGGCAGGTCCTCCTTATGATCGCGCAGTGGCGGGACATGAAAGTGCTGCCTGTCGATGAGCGCCAGCAGCGCGGGAATCACCTTGCCGGTGCTGCGCAGGTGCTCGAGGGAGTGGGGGCTGATAAAGACCAGGCGCGACTGCATGGCCTGGTTGCCGCTGCCGTCGACAGAGCGGTAGCTGCTGCTCTCCATGACCTTGACCAGCTTCTCCTGCAACTCCTCCTTCATGAGATGGAAGTGGGAGAAGACGAGAGTGCCGTTGGCGGTCTGCTCGAAGAACCCGGCCTGCCGCGCCTGCACGAAGGCGAAAGCGCTCTGCTCGGCGCCGAAAAGGGTGCGCTCGAGCAGAGAGGACTCGTAGTCGCGCAGGTCGACCTCGATGAACGAACCGCCGCTGCGCTTGCTCTGCATATGAATCTGCCGGGCGATGATCAGCTTGCCGGTGCCTGTCTCTCCGGTGAGCAGGAAGGGTTCGCTGCCGGCGGCCATGGCGTCGATGGCCGCCTGGGTGCGTTGGGCGGTCTTCGACTCGCGCAGTTCCTGCTGACGGCGTGCCAGGCGCCGCAGCGAAATGGCCGAGGGGTTGGCCTCCCTGAAGAGAATCACCTCTTCCGCCGACGATTCCTCGTCGCGGCGGGCGGCGCTGCCGAGGGTATCGACCTGATCGCGAAACGCCACCCGCAGCCGCTCCGCCAGGCTGGCGTCGAGCTGCTTGTGGATGCGGCTGTTAGAGAGCAGGGTGATCTTGAAATAGCGCCGGTCGAAACAGATCACCACCAGGTCACAGAGGGCACGTACCGAGAGTGAACGCGGCTTGTCGGTGAGGATGCCGGTTTCGCCGAAGTGGCCGCCGGGGCCGATGCGGCCGACGATGAGTTCCTTACCCTTGTCGCTGCCGAGCACCAGCTCGGCCTCGCCGATGGCGATGATGAAGAAGGTGTCGCTGGCGTCCCCCTGGCGGTAGACATACTGCCCCTCGGCATAGATCTGCACCCTGGTGCCGCCGACATAGGTGGCGATCTCCGCCGCCGTGACATCACGGAAGAGCAAGGCTTTCTGCAGATTGAGGGCGATGTCTTCTCTTCTCATAGGTTGAACCCCGCTGCCTCGCTCCCCCTGTCTTCCCCCGCCGGTCAGATGCCGAGGTGCTGTTCGATGACCTCGGCGAGTAGCGGCGCCAGCGAATAGACGCTGATGAACCCGTCGCTGCGCCGCCCGGGAAAGCTGTCAGAGCCAAGGATGCGGCTGATCGGGCCATGGCGGAAGCGCTCGACGCTGTCGCCGGACAGCACCAGGTGGGTGGCGTGGGCCACCACCTCCTTGGCCCCGGCCTCGAGGCAGCGCGTCGCCGTCTGCAGGATGGAACCGCCGGTGCGGATCATGTCGTCGCAGATGATGACCGTCTTGCCGCGCACGACGCTGCTCACCTGGCCGACGATGGTCTTGTCGGTGTCGTAGCGGTCCTTGTCGGCGGCGGTGTGCGGACAGTCGAGAATCCTCGCCAGGCGGGCGATGCGCTTGGAGAAGCCGTAGTCCGGGGAGACCAGCACGTAGTCGGTCAACCCGCTCTTTCTGATGGTGTCCACCACCAGGTCGTCGGTCCACACGTGCATGGTGCGCACCGCCCCGCCGTGAGCGTGAAGGACCGCCTCGGAGTGGAGGTCGACGAAGGCGACGAAGTGCGGACGGGCCATGAAGATCTGCCGCGTGCGCGTGATCCCCTTGGGAATCTCGAAGGAGCGCGGCTTGGCGCGCTCCATGGTCGAGTAGCCGAGAAAGGGGATGACGACATTGATCGACGCGGCGTTCCAGTAGATGCCGCCGGAGATGAGGTCGATCAGCTCCTGATGCGACTCGTCGTCGTGGGTGCAGCCGAGAATGACCAGGTGCTTGCCGGCAATGGACGAGGGGAAGGCATGGTACCACTCCCCGTCGGCGAAGCGCTTGCGGATCATCTCGGTGAAGGGCACCCACATGCGCTCGGCAACCTTCTGCCCCAGTTCGCTGGAGGCCTGATTGGCCACCACCACCACGTTTTCCTTGACCTCCATCAGCTCCTCCCTCTCCGTGGGCGCCCGCAGGCGCCCGGTTGTGCCGGCATGGTCTCAGCCGCGCCGCAGCTCTTCGACAATGGCGTCGCCCATGGCGGCGGTACCCACCGGCGTGCCGCTCCCGGCAAGGTCGGCGGTGCGGATGCCCCGTGCCAGCGTCGCCTCCACCGCCCGGTCGATGGCCGCCGCCGCTTCGCCCTGGTCAAAGCTGTAGCGCAGCATCATCGCCGCCGAGAGAATCTGCGCGATGGGGTTGGCGATGCCCTTGCCGGCGATATCCGGGGCGGAACCGCCGGCCGGCTCGTAGAGACCGAAGTTGGCGGCATTGAGCGAGGCCGAGGCGAGCATGCCCATGGAGCCGGTGAGCATCGCCGCCTCATCGGAGATGATGTCGCCGAACATATTGCCGCAGAGCATGACGTCGAACTGGTGCGGGTCGCGGACCAGCTGCATGGTGGCGTTGTCGACGTAGATATGGCGCAGCTCGACATCGGGGTACTCGCGGGATACCTCGATCACCACCTCGCGCCACAGCACCATGGTGGTGAGGACGTTGGCCTTGTCCACCGAGGTCACCCGGCCGCGCCGCTGTCGCGCCGCCTCGAAGGCCTTGCGGGCAATGCGGGTGATCTCGGCGCGGGTATAGCACATGGTGTCGAAGGCGCGCTCTGCGTCGCCCGTACCCTCGCGGCCCTTGGGCTGGCCGAAGTAGATATCCGAGGTCAGTTCGCGCACGCAGAGGACGTCGAAGCCGTCGCCGACGATGTCCGGGCGCAGCGGGCAGGCCGCCGCCAGGGCCTTGAAGACCCGCGCCGGGCGGAAGTTGCAGAAGAGGTCGAAGTGCTTGCGCAGGGGCAGGAGCGCGGCGCGCTCCGGCTGCTGCGCCGGCGGCAGGCTCTCCCACTTGGGGCCGCCCACCGAGCCGAAGAGGATGGCATCGCTGCTCTCGCACAGGGCGAGGGTGGCCGGCGGCAGGGCCTGGCCATGGTTGTCGATGGCCGCTCCGCCGACGTCGGCGTAGTGATAGGAGAGCGCAAAACCAAACTTTTCCTGAACGCAGTCGAGAACCTTGATCGCCTCGCGCATCACTTCGGGGCCGATGCCGTCACCGGCCAGTACCGCAATCTTCTTGGTCATTACCCCTGTTCCTCTTGGTTGGAGTTATCGGTGTACAGTAAAGAACAGCAACATCCGCTCCGCCCCGGAGAGGGGCAGGCGATAGGGCCTCTCGGCGGAGAGGCGGTAGGGAGAGGCGGCCAGGAGCGGGGCGGCGGCCCTCATCTCCTCCCGCCACTTCGGGCCCTTCATGCAGATCAGCGTCGGCGCCGCCGTGGCGAACCGTTCGACCATGTGCAGAAAGGGCCCGAGCTCGGTCAAGGCCCGGCAGGTGATATGGGTGCAGGGCCAGCTGTCGGGCAGCCTGTCACGGTCCTCGGCACGGCAGCACAGCACCTGTACCCTGCTCAGGCCAAGGCGGCGCGCGACATGGCCGAGAAACACCGTGCGCTTGAGCCGAGGCTCGACCAGGGTGACGCTCAGCTCCGGCCGCGCCGCGGCGCAGGCCAGACCAGGAAAACCCGCGCCGCTGCCGATGTCGAGGAGATGTGCCGGAGTCTCGCCGAGGTGCGGCAAAAGAGCCAGCGAGTCGAGAAAATGCTTGTCGGCGATCTCCTCCTCACCGGCCTCGGTGGAAATGAGGTTGGTCTTTTTGCTCCACTGGAGGAGCTCCGCGAAATACCCAACCAGCCGGGCCGTCGCCTCTGGCGTCAGCTCCACGCCAAGGCCTTGCGCGCCCCGCTGCAGGGTGGCGGAGAAATCAAAGCTCATTTGCCGCCGCGCACGGTGATCGACCTGGCATGGGCGGTGAGCCCCTCGAGCTTTGCCAGACGGACGATATGCTCGGCGTCGGCGGCCAGGCCCTGGGCCGAATAGCTGATGATCGAGCTTTTCTTGAGGAAGGTCTCGACCCCCAGGGCGGAGGCGAAGCGCGCCGTGCCCATGGTCGGCAGCACATGGTTGGGGCCGGCCAGGTAGTCGCCGGCCGCCTCGGGGGTATTGGCGCCGAGGAAGATGGCGCCGGCATGGCGGATATGGGGCAGCTGCGCCCAGGGATCGGCGATCATCAGCTCGAGATGCTCGATGGCCGCCGCATTGGCCAGGTCGATGGCCTCCTCGAGGGTCGCGGCGACGAGGATCATGCCACGGTCAACCAGCGAGCGCCGGGCGATGTCGCGCCGCTCCAGCAATTGCAGCTGGCGCTCCAGTTCGGCGACGACCTGCCCGGCGAGCGGCTCGTGGGTGGTGACCAGCACCGCCAGGGCCAGCGGGTCATGCTCGGCCTGGGCGAGCATGTCGGCGGCCACCGCCTCGGCACGGGCGCTTTGGTCGGCGACGATGAGCACCTCGGAGGGGCCGGCGATCATGTCGATGCGCACCATCCCCGACACCTGGCGCTTGGCCTCGGCGACATACTGGTTGCCGGGGCCGACGATGACGTCCACTCTGGGGATGGTCTCGGTGCCATAGGCGAGGGCGCCGATGGCCCAGGCCGACCCGGCCTTATAGATATCGGTGATGCCGATCTCCTGGGCGGCGACGAGGAGATGGGGGTCGATCAACCCATCCTTATTGGGCGGGGTGACCATGACCCGCCGCCCCACCCCGGCGATGAGGGCGGGGATGCCGTTCATCAGCACCGAACTGACCAGGGGCGTCGAGCCACCCTTGCCCCCCGGGACGTAGAGCCCGGCGGAGTCCACCGGCCGCACCAGGCGGCCGACGATGGTGCCGTCATCGCGGGTCTGCAGCCAGGAATCCTCCATCTCGCGCTGGTGGAAGCCCTCGATGCGCTCGATGGCCAGGGCGAGGCTGTCGAGGAAGGGCCGCTCGACCAGATCATAGGCCTCCTGCAGTTCCTCGAGGCTCGCCGGCAGCTGAGCCGCGGTGAGCTCCGGAGCGTCGTATTTACGGCCGTAGGCGATCACCGCCTCGTCCTTTTTCTCGCGCACGGCACGGAGGATATCACGCACCGCCTCGCGGCAGGACCCATCCCCGAACTGAAAGCGCTGCAGCAGCGTGCCCACCGTGGCCTCGCCCTCGGGGCTGTCGAGAAATTTCGGGGTTAACAGTTTCTTTTCCATATCTCTTCACCATGCGGTGCTGTTAATTTTGAACAATTTGCCCAAATCGCCGCAACCTGAACGATATCGCCAGGCAGGGCTCTGCACTATACGCCATTGTCCTCAAATTATAAAGGCCCCACTGCGTCATTTCAACCTGCCGCTCCCTGAAGCGCCGCCCTTTTTGTCCTGTGTTGCCGGGCCTGGACGAGCATCCTTTATTTGTCCCCGGCAGATGGTTACTGTTTACAAGCATCATCGAGTATGGTTTTTTCGTGACACCTGCGGCCACCACGCGTGGGCCACGGCCCTGGCCCCCGCATCGTCGTCCTCTCCCGGAGAACTCATGGATTTTCAACCGAAATGGATTGCCTGGGAAATCACCCGCCGCTGCAATCTTCATTGTGTGCACTGCCGCTCCGCTTCCCAACTGGAAATCAGCGGCCACCCCGACCAGAGCCTCGACACGGCGAAGAGGATCATCGACGATATCGCCTCCTACGCCCAGCCGGTGCTGGTGCTCTCCGGCGGCGAACCGCTGCTGCGCGGCGACGTCTTCGATATCGCCGACTACGGCAGCGGCAAGGGCCTGCGCATGTGCCTCGCCACCAACGGCAGCCTGGTGGACGATGCCATCTGCCGCGAAATGCTGCGCACCAATATCCGCATGGTCTCGCTCAGCCTCGACGGCGCCTGCGCCGCCACCCATGACGACTTCCGCGGCCAGCCCGGCGCCTTCGACGGGGTGATGCGCGCCATCGCTGTTTTCAAGAGCCACGGTATCCCCTTTCTCATCAACTCCTCCTTCACCCGGCGCAACCGCCACGAGATCGCCGACATCTACCGGCTGGTCAAGTCCCTCGGCGCCACCGCCTGGTACATGTTCATGATCGTCCCCACCGGCCGCGGCGAAGACATCATCGAGGAACTCCTGCCCGAGGATGTCTACAACGAAATCCTCGAATGGCATTATCGGGTCGAGAAGGAAGACCATGAGCTGCTCATGCGCCCCACCTGCGCCCCCCACTACTACCGCCTGGTCCGACAAAAAGCCAGGGAGGAGGGAGAGAAGTTCGCGCCGCGCAGCCTGCAGTTCTCCACCGGGGGATCCAAGGGCTGCCTCGCCGGCCAGCTCATCTGCCTCATCGACGTCGATGGCGAGGTGCTGCCGTGCAGCTATTTCGCCAAGTCGGCCGGCAATATCCTCACCACCCCCTTCAAGACCATCTGGGAGGAGTCGCCGCTGTTTCTCGAACTCCGCGATTTCAAAAGTTACAAAGGCAACTGCGGCCGCTGCGAGTACCTCTCGGTATGCGGCGGCTGCCGCGCCCGGGCCTATGCCATGACCGGTGACTACCTCGCCCAGGAGCCCTTCTGTTCCTATGTGCCGAGGACACTGCGCGGATGACAAGCGCCGCCCCCCGGCGGCCGGACCTCAACCCCCCTTTCCCCTATGAACGACACCTTTCTCAAGGCATGCCGCGGCGAACAAACCGACTACACCCCGGTGTGGATGATGCGCCAGGCGGGCCGTTACATGCCTGAATACCAGCAGATCCGCGGCCAGGTGAGCTTCCTCGAGCTGTGCAAGAACCCCGACTTGTGCGTCGAGGTAACCTTGCAGCCGGTCGAACTCTTCGGCATGGACGCCGCCATCCTCTTCTCCGACATCCTCATCCTCATGGAGGCCATGGGCATGCCCCTCGAGTTCCACGAGGGCCGTGGGCCGATCTTCCACCGCACGGTGCGCGACCAGGAGGCGGTCGATGGGCTGCGCCAGCCGCGGGCAGGGGAGGACCTCGGCTTTGTCATGGAGACCATCGCCCTCTTGCGCCGCCGCCTCGACGTGCCGCTGATCGGCTTTGCCGGGGCGCCCTTCACCTGCGCCACCTATCTCATCGAGGGCGGTTCCTCCAAGACCTTCTGGGAAACCAAGAAGCTTATGTATCAGCAGCCCGCGGTCTTCCACGGACTGATGGAGAAGATAACCACGGCGACCATCGACTACCTCCAGGCCCAGGCCGAGGCCGGGGCCCAGGCCCTGCAGCTCTTCGACAGCTGGGTGGGCATCCTCGCCCCGGACGACTTCACCGAGTTCGCCCTGCCCTACGTGCAGCGCATCGTCGCCGCCCTGAAGCCCCATGGCCTGCCCTTCATCTATTTCGCCAACAACGGCGCCACCCTGCTCGAGCTGTCGGTGGCCACCGGGGCTGACGTCATCGGCCTCGACTGGCGCCTGCCCATCGGCGAGGCGATCAAACGCGTCGGCCCGCGGGCGGTGCAGGGCAACCTTGACCCCTTCGCCCTGCTCCTCCCCGAAGAGCGGCTGCGGCAGCGCATCGCCCGCCTTCTCGAGGCAGCCCGCCCCGCCCATGGCCATATTTTCAACCTCGGCCATGGCATCCACCAGCACACCCCGCCGCAACAGGTGCGCCTCGCCGTACGGCTGGTGCACGAATTGAGCCGCCGCTGAGCCGCCGAGGAGCCGCAGATGACCGAGTCCGCCCCTCTCGCCATCCCCAGCGCCGAACAGTGCCGCAGGTATTTCGACGACTTCGCCATGTTCGACAATATCCGCCTCCACTCGATCCTCGTCGCCCGGGTGGCCGCCGCCCTCGTCGACGGCCTGGCCAGCGGCGGCAAGTGTCCGGGCCCCGTGCCAAGCCGCGAGTTCACCGTCGCCGCCGCCCTGCTGCACGACATCGCCAAGACGCCGTGCATCGCCGAAGGCTGCCACCACGCCGAGGTCGGCCGCGACATCTGCAACCAGCTCGGCTACCCTGAGATCGGCGAGATCGTCGCCGAGCACGTGCGCCTCAGAGAGTTCCACACCGACCTCTACCGCGACGGCCTCTTCACTGCCAAGGAGCTGGTCTACTACGCCGACAAGCGCGTACGCCACGACCGCATCGTGCCCCTCTCCGGGAGGCTCGACTACATCCTGCAGCGCTACGGGGACAACGACCCCACCAAGGAAGCGCTCATCCGCGCCAACTTCGCCCGTACCCTGCAGTTCGAAGAGCTGCTCTTCGCCCGCCTGCCCTTCACCCCGCAGGGGGTCGAAAAGGCCTCGCGCACGGCCATCTTCGCCGAAGAACTGACCCGCTGAGCCGGCCGTCAAGGGAGTGCGACCCTGCGTTGCCGAGAACGTATCGCCGCGTTGCGAATTCTTCAACGCCCGCGCCGAGACTGCTTGACACCAGCCGCGAATCCTGGAATAAGAAGAGCACGTTCGCAGCACCCCAAAAGCCCAAAGGCCACGGTCATTAAGACCTTTTTCCGGCCCGTCGTCCCGGTTCCGCCGTTACCCGTCGCCCCCACCCAGCTGTGGGCGGCGTCTTTCTCACCACTGAACAGGAGGGGTTTTCATGGCACGCGTACAACGAATGGTTCCAGCTGTGGTTACGGCACTCTGTCTCACCGCCGGGGTGGCCGTCGCCGGCACCCTGGATGACGTCAAGGGCAAGGGCTTCGTCCAGGCCGGCGTCAACGGCGAGCTCTTCGGCTTCGGCAAGCCCGACGAAAAAGGAGTCTGGAAAGGCCTCGACGTCGATACCGCCCGCGCCGTCGCCGCCGCCGTCTTCGGCGACGCCGAGAAGGTCAAGTTCACCCCCTTGACCGCCAAGACCCGCTTCACCGCCCTGCAGTCTGGCGAAGTCGACGTCCTCACCCGCAACGCCACCCAGACCCTGGGCCGCGACACCGAACTCGGCCTCGACTTCGTCCAGGTCAACTACTACGATGGTCAGGGCTTCCTCGTCCCCAACAAGCTCGGCGTAAAAAGCGCCAAGGAACTCGACGGCGCCTCGGTGTGCGTGCTGCCCGGCACCACCACCGAGCAGAACCTCGCCGACTATTTCCGCCAGAACAAGATGACCATGAAGCCGGTGGTCATCGAGAGCAACGCCGAGCTGGCCAAGGCCTTCTTCGCCGGCCGCTGCGACTGCCTCACCTCCGACGCCTCGCAGCTCGCCGGCATCCGCGCCGTCGCCCCCAATCCCACCGACTACGCCATCCTGCCCGAGATCATCTCCAAGGAACCCCTCGCCCCGGCGGTCCGCCACGGCGACAATCAGTGGAAGGACATCGTCAACTACGCCGTGCTGGCGATGATCGAGGCCGAGGAACTGGGCATCACCTCAAAGAACGTCGACGAGATGATGAAAAGTGCCGACCCGCGTATCCAACGCTTCCTCGGCGTCACCCCCGGCAACGGCAAGGCCCTCGGCCTCGATGAGAAGTGGGCCTACAATATCGTCAAGCAGGTCGGCAACTACAGTGAGGTCTTCGAGCGCAATGTCGGCGCCGCCACCCCGCTGATGCTCAAGCGCGGCCTCAACGCCTTGTGGACGAGTGGCGGCCTGATGTACTCGCCGCCGTTCAAATAACCGACCCCGGTCTCCCGGCGCGGGCTCGGCCCGCCGCCGGGATAAACGGGGCAAGGAGGTCGCCGGGCGCGGCCCCAACCCCGGCCTGAGCCGCCACGTAGCCTTTTCTTTTCGCCACGTGGGGCCACGTTTTGCCAGAGGCCCGCGCCCGGCGGCATCGGGCGCGGCCATGCCGCACTGCCAGGAGCCTATGAAAGGTACCGCCCAGGAGAAGATCCCCTTTTTCCGCGATCCCGATAAACTCGCCGTCTTCTACCAGGCGCTGACCGCACTCGGCGTCGCCCTCCTCGCCTACTATCTCATCGGCAACACCCTGGCCAACCTCGAGCGGCAGAACATCGCCACCGGCTTCGACTTTATCGGCCGCGAGGCGTCGTTTGAGATCGGGGAGTCGCTCATCGCCTACTCGGCCGCCGACACCTATGGCCGCGCCCTCTTCGTCGGCATTCTCAACACCCTGGTCGTCTCCTTCGTCGGCATCGTCCTCACCGTGCTCTTCGGCACCGTGCTGGGTATCGCGAGGCTTTCGCGCAACTGGCTGCTGGCCCGGCTGTCGGCATTCTATATCGAGGTCTTTCAGGATATCCCCATCCTCCTGCAGCTCTTCTTCTGGTATGCCTTCTTCTACGAGCTCCTCCCCGGCCCGCGGCAGGCCCTGCAGCCCTTCGCCGGGGTCTTTCTCTGCAACCGCGGCCTGATCTTCGCCGTACCCGAGGCTCACCCGGCCTTCGCCTATGCCGGCATCGCCCTGCTCCTCGCCTGCCTCGCCACGGTGGTCCTTAAAAAGTGGGCGGCCCGCCGCCAGGAGGTCAGCGGCCGCTACTTCCCCGTGCTGCAGACCGGGATAGCTCTGATCGTCGGTCTGCCGGCGCTGACCTGGTTTTTCGCCGGGGCGCCCACCGCCATGGTCACCCCGGTGCTGAGCGGCTTCAACTTCAAGGGCGGCGTCTCCATCAGCCCCGAGTTCGCCGCGCTGCTTCTCGGCCTGGTGCTCTACACCTCGGCCTTCGTCGCCGAGGTGGTGCGCGCCGGCATCCAGTCGGTGGGCAAGGGACAGCGCGAGGCGGCAATGTCCATCGGCCTCAGGCCGTCGAAAGTGCTCAACCTGGTCATCCTGCCCCAGGCCCTGCGGGTCATCGTCCCGCCGCTGACCAGCCAGATGCTCAACCTCACCAAGAACAGCTCGCTGGCGGTGGCCATCGGCTACCCGGACTTCGTCTCCGTCGCCGGCACGACCATCAACCAGACCGGCCAGGCCATTGAGGGCGTCGCCCTGATCATGGCCGTCTACCTCTTCTTCAGCCTCGCCACCTCGGCGCTGATGAACTGGTACAACAAGAAAATCGCAATCGTGGAGCGCTGATGACCTCCATCACCGGCAGCGGCGGACAAGCGGGCAGGGATCTCGGTCCTCCGGTCACCTCCATCGGGGTGATCGGCTGGGTGCGTGCCAACCTCTGCAACGGCTGGCTCAACACCGTCCTCACCCTGGCGGTGCTCTACCTCCTGTGGGCCATCCTTCCCCCTTTCTTCAACTGGGCCCTGCTGGACGGCAACTGGTTCACCAGCAGCGAGCAATGCAAGGCCTCGGACGGGGCCTGCTGGTCGGTAATCACCGCCAACATCCGCTTCATCCTCTTCGGCTTCTACCCCCACGATCTGCAGTGGCGGCCGCTCTTGGCGGTGGTCATCCTCATCGTGCTGCTTTTTTTGAGCCGCAACCGCCGCTTCTGGGGGCGATGGCTGCTCTATGGCTGGCTGCTCGGCCTGGTCGCCATGGGCCTGCTCCTCAAGGGCGGCATGTTCGGCCTGGTCGCGGTGGACAGCGACAACTGGGGCGGCCTGCCGCTGACCCTCCTGCTGGCGGTCTTCGGCCTCGCCGCCGCCTACCCCTTCGGGGTGGTGCTCGCCCTCGGCCGCCAGTCGCAGATGCCGGTCATCAAGGCCTTCTGCGTCGTCTATATCGAGCTCATCCGCGGCGTGCCGCTGATCAGCATGCTCTTCATGTCCTCGGTAGTCTTTCCCCTCTTCCTCCCCGAAGGCATGACCTTAAACAAGATTCTCCGCGCTCAGGTGGCGATCATCCTCTTCACCGCCGCCTACATCGCCGAAGTGGTGCGCGGCGGCCTGCAGGGCATGAGCCGCGGGCAGTACGAGGCGGCGGAGTCCCTCGGCCTCAACTACTTCCAGACGATGCGCCTCATCATCCTTCCCCAGGCGCTCAAGATCGTCATCCCGCCCTCGGTGTCGATCCTCATTTCCGCCTTCAAGGACACCTCGCTGGTGGTGATCATCGCCCTCTACGACCTGCTCAAGACGACCCAGACCACCCTCACCGACCCCAAATGGATGGGCTACTCGGCCGAGGCCTACCTCTTCCTCGCCCTGATCTATTTCCTCTGCTGCTACGCCATGTCGAACTACAGCAGAAAGCTGGAAAAGGAACTGGATACCGGCCACTGAGCCGCCCCGCCATCTCAACACCCAGGAACCCGTGATGAACAGCCAGCAGACAGCCGCGCAGCCCAACGACGACAGCCCGATCATCATCATCGAGAACATGCACAAGTGGTACGGGCAGTTTCATGTCCTCAAGGACATCAACATCGCCGTGCGCCGCGGGGAACGCATCGTCATCTGCGGCCCTTCCGGCTCCGGCAAGTCGACCCTGATCCGCTGCATCAACCGCCTCGAGGAACACCAGCGCGGGCGCATCATCGTCGACGGCATCGAGCTCACCAACGACCTCAAGAACATCGAAAAGATCCGCGCCGAAGTCGGCATGGTCTTCCAGCACTTCAACCTCTTCCCGCACCTCACCATCCTCGAAAACCTCACCCTGGGCCCAATCTGGGTGCGCAAGACGCCACGCCGCGAGGCCGAGGAAAACGCCATGTACTACCTGGAGAAGGTGCGCATCGCCGAGCAGGCCCGGAAATACCCCGGCCAGCTCTCCGGCGGCCAGCAGCAGAGGGTGGCCATCGCCCGCAGCCTGTGCATGAAACCCAACGTCATGCTCTTCGACGAACCCACCTCGGCACTTGATCCAGAGATGGTCAAGGAAGTGCTGGAAGTCATGATCAGCCTCGCCCAGGACGGCATGACCATGCTCGTCGTCAGCCACGAGATGGGCTTCGCCAAGAGCGTCGCCCACCGGGTGATGTTCATGGACGGCGGCGAGATCCTCGAGCAGAACACCCCCGAGGAGTTCTTCACCAACCCGCGCCACGATCGCACCAAGCTCTTCCTCAGCCAGATCCTCGACTGAGGGGAGGCGCGATATGCGGGAAAATGGGCCAGCCACACGGCCGCCGCGGGAAATGAACGGGACCAATTATGAGTGACTATCTCGACGCCAACCACTGGCAGATGCTCGCCGAGGCCGACCCGGCGCTGCTCTGCCGCCGCGGCCGCTGCCGCCACGATGCGGCCTTGTGCAGCTACCGTCTCAGGCTGTGGGGCGAAGAGTATCGCATCGACCAGCGGCGCGCGGCAATCACCCGGGAAGATGGCGGCCCCTTGCCGCATCCCTACTTCAATGTCTTCATCGTCTCCTACCTGCTGCTGCAAGATGATCTGGAGGTAAGCGGCGAGTGGGTCTCGGAAAAGGACTTCCCCGGCGGGGCCACCTTCTTTCGCGGCCCGCACCTGCTGCCGACGCAGGTCCTCGCCGACCGCTACCAAGACGACCTGGAGGCCTTCGCGCAACGCTGCCAGGACCTGGGCGGGACGCGGCTCCCCCTCGCCGACGCCGCCTACGCCTTCACCATCGCCGCCGATCTGCCGGTGGCGGTGCTCTACTGGATCGGCGACGCCGACTTCCCCGCCGAGGCCAAGGTGCTCTTCGACCGCTCGCTCATCGCCAGGCTGCCGCTCGACGTGGTCTACAGCCTCGGCGTGACCGTCTGCCACCACCTCGCCCCCCGCGAAGCCTGAACACGGCTCGGTGACATAAAGCGGCCCGCCCGTGACACGTTACGAAACGGAGCCAGGTCAAGGCCCGGCACCGCTTTTCAGGCGGCACAACTCTTCCCAGCCTCTCGAAATGCATCTCCGACCCTGCTCCGCCGCAGCCGGCCACGAAACAGCGGGCCGGACAAAGGCCCATGCCGACTCAGGGCCCGAGCCGTACGCATGGCTCAGCCGGAACAGCCGCAGCCGCAGGAAGAAGACCCGCAGCCATGCCCCGAGCGAGCCATGGCACGGACCAGTTCGTGGTCGGCGGCAGCGGTCACCGCCAGCACCTTGACTTCGAGGGTGAAGGGGCCATCAGGCAGCCCCCCGGTTAGGGCAGCATGGAAGGCAGGGAACTGCACGCCGAAATACTCGTGCAGCATGAAGGGGGAGAGTTCGCAGACCAGCGTCTCGCCGACACCACGGCCACTGAGGGCCATCTCGAAGGGGCTCAGACCGTCGGCGGCAAGACCATGGAAGAACTCCAGCCGGCCCACGCCATCACCCCGCTGCCAGGCCCCCCGCACGGTGAAAGCGAGGCGCACTTTTTTCAATTGTTCTATGACCTCATTCACGTTATGCTCCTACAGTGATGGCGGCATTACCGCCTCTTATCTTTGCTGACTCCCCTTTCTTGACGAGGTACAGGGCTATGGGCGACAACGGTGCATCTCAGGCGGAAGCCCCCTACTGGGGCAAGATCATCGTCGATATCCTCAAGAAGCTCCTCGAATTCAATCAACTCACCTACGGCGCCAAGAAGAGCTTCTGAGACAGCCCGGGCCTTGGGCTGCCCCCACCCTGCCCTTGTCCCGCTTTTTCTCGGATACTTGCCCAATATCAAACCTCCGGACGGTACCAGCGCAGGCGCAGGGCGTTGCTGACCACCGACACCGAGCTCAGCGCCATGGCGGCGCCGCCGATCATCGGGTTGAGGGTCGGCCCACCGAAGATGGCCAGGACGCCCGCCGCCACGGGAATGGCGACGACGTTATAGGCAAAGGCCCAGAAGAGGTTCTGGCGGATATTGGCCATGGTCGCCCGGCTCAGGCCGAGGGCGCGACGCACCCCGTGCAGGTGGCCGGAGACGAGGACGATGCCGGCTGATTCGACGGCGACGTCAATGCCGCTGCCCATGGCGATGCCGACATCGGCGCGGGCCAGGGCGGGGGCGTCGTTGATGCCGTCGCCAACCATGGCCACCACTCGACCCTCACTCTGCAACCTGACGACCTCCTCTTCCTTGCGGTCGGGCAGCACCCCGGCGACGACCCGCTCGATGCCGGCGCGTGCGGCCACCGCCGCTGCGGTGCGCGGGTTGTCGCCGGTGAGCATCACCACCGTCAGCCCCTGGCGGCGCAGCCCGGCCACCACCTCGGCCGCCTCCTCCTTGAGCGGGTCGGCAACGGTCAGTAGACCGGCCAGTTCCCCATCCACCGCCGCGTAAAGCACCGTGCGGCCCTCGGCGGCCTGCCGTGCGGCCTCTTCCTCGGAGGCGGCGCGGTCCAGGCCAGCGCACTGTTCGCCTTCAAGAAAACCGCGATTGCCGACCAGCACCGCCCGCGGCCTCCCGTCAAGGTCGACGGTTGCGGAGATGCCCCGCCCGAGGTGGGCGGCAAAGTCCCGTGGCGAGACGATGGGGCAGCCGCGGCTTTCGGCGGCGCTGACCAGGGCCTCGGCGAGGGGGTGCTCCGAAGAGCTTTCCGCCGCGGCGACGAGGGTCAGCAGCTCCTCCTCGCCAAGCTCGCCAAGCACCTGCACCGCCACCACCTCGGGACGGCCGGCGGTGAGCGTGCCGGTCTTGTCGAAGACGACGCAGTCGACCTTCTCCGCCCGCTCAAGGACCTCGCCGTTCTTGACCAGGACACCGAGCTGCGCCCCGCGCCCGGTACCGACCATGATCGAGGTCGGCGTCGCCAGCCCCATGGCGCAGGGGCAGGCGATGACCAGGACGGCGATGAAGATGCGCAAGGCGGCGCTGAAGTCGGCGGCGCCACTGAGGTACCAGGAAAGGCCGGCGACGAGCGCCACGGCCATCACCGCCGGCACGAAGTAGAGGCTGATGCGGTCGGCGAGGTTGGCGATGGGTGCCTTGCTGCCCTGGGCATCCTGCACGAGACGTACGATGCGCGCCAGCATGGTGTCACCGCCGACGCGGCTGGCGCGCATGGTCAGGGCCCCGTGACGGTTGAGGGTGCCGCCGAAAAGGTCATCCCCCGGCCCCTTGCTGACCGGCAGGCTCTCGCCGGTGAGCATCGATTCGTCCACCGCCGACTGTCCGGTCAGGACCACGCCGTCGACGGCGATGCGCTCGCCGGGGCGGATGAGCAGGCGGTCTTCGGGACGAATATCGCCCACCGCCACCTGGTGCTGGCTGTCGTCGACGTCGAGCAAGGTGGCGGTGTCGGGGGCGAGGCGCAGCAGCTGGCGGATGGCGTCGGTGGTACGCCTCTTGGAACGCGCCTCGAGGAACTTGCCGAGCGAGACCAGGGCGATGAGCATCGCCGCCGACTCGAAATAAAGATCGTGGGCGCGCTTCACGGCGTCGATACCAAGGGCGATCTCCACCAGGTTCCAGGTGGAGTAGACAGTTGCCGCGCCGGTGCCGATGGCGATGAGCGAATCCATGTTGGGGGCCCGGCGCCACAGGGCTGGCAAGCCGCTGCTGAAGAAGTTGCGCCCCAGGTAGAGCACCGGCAGGAGGAGGAGGAACTGGCTGGCGGCATGGTTGAGGGGCGCGCTGTGCGCTGCCAGCCATGCCGGCAGCGGCAAACCAACCATAGGGGCCATGGAAACCGTCATGATGCCCAGGGCGAAGACGAAGAGCAGGGGCAGACGCCGTCCCATGGCCGCTACCTCCGCGGCGCCGTCGTCCGCGCTGGGTTGCACCTCGCCGGCCGCTTCTGCCGAGAAACCCAGGTTGCCGATGGCCTCGACCAGTTCCCGCTCACCAAGCCGCGTCTCGTCATAGCAAATCTTCGCCCGCTCGGTGGCCAGGTTGACGGCACAGGAACTGACTCCGTCCATGTTGCCCACCACCCGCTCGATACGCGCCGAACAGGCGGCACAATGCATGCCGCCGATCTTCGCCGCATAGACCTTTTCTGCCATCCTATCCCTCCAGCGTCGGCCAGACATACCGTCGCCATGATCTTTTACCATTCCGCCGTCGGCGGCCAATACCCCTTAGGGTAAGCATGATAGAGGCAAAGAAAAGGGAAGGTCGGATGGCCAGACCGCTTGCCAGGTCGAGGGTCTCGCGGGCTGCCCATGGCCGCTTTCAGCATGGCATGGGTAGCAAAAATGATTAGTCTTGGCGATGCGGCGTAAAAACGCCCAGGCTACTTCCAGCCACGATCGCCTGGCGGGACCGGGGTCTTACCCCCAATCGCCACGGTTACGGCCGACCAACCAAAACGCCCCGCGACGGGGCACAGGGAGGAATCAATGGAAACTCTGAAAATCAAGGGGATGAGCTGCCAGCACTGCGTCGGCGCGGTGAAGAAGGCCCTTGAGGCCTTTCCACAGCTGACGGAAGTGCAGGTCGACCTGCAGGCCGGGCAAGCGACTTTCTTCAACAAGGGCGCCGACCGTCAGCAGTTGCGCGCCGCCATCAGCAAGATCGGCTTCGAGCCGGGGGAATAAGAACACCAAGACGGGCTGGGGTGCCAGGGGGCGTCCGCCCCGCACCCCTCAGCCGGACAGGTTCATCTTTTTTTTCAGCTGGCGCACATAGGCGGCGGCGCTGGGGTGGCCTTTCTCCTCGGCCAGCCGCCACCAGTAGAGCGCCTGTTTGAAATCCTTCGCCACACCTATACCTCTGGCATACATCAGGCCAAGGTTGATATGGGCATCGGTATAGCCCTGACTGGCGGCGGTCTCGAAACAGTGCCGAGCCGTCTCGTAGCATTTCCTGCCGCCCTTGCCGCTGTTGAAAAGCACGCCGAGAACGAGATGGGCGTGAGCGACGATCTTGGCATCCGCCCCCTGCTGGTCAATTACCCGCTGGTACCAGTAGCGCGCCCTGGCGAAGTCCTGCTCCACCCCCTTGCCGCTGAGATAGAGATGGCCGACGTAACACTGTGCATTATAGTCGCCCTGCTCGGCTCTGGCGAGGAGCGTATTGATGTCATCCTGCGCGGCGACAGCGGAGATGTGAAGGCCGAATATCAGGCCAAGAGCGAGCACCGCGCTCCGCAGCCAGCGCCCAGCAGAAGGAGAAAGTCGCATAAGGAAAAAACCTCCGTAATGTGTTATGCGGGAATATCCTTTCAGCGATTTTTATACCCGATGAATTGAAAGAAGCAAGCCGAATCTCGGCAAGATCGCGAAGATAGTACCCGACAGGCAGACCTGCTTTGCCCTGGACGCTTTGACATCTCAGGCGAAAGATGCGAAACTTCTCCACAGGGCGAAGGCGCCGATTTGCTGGCGTCAGCGCCGGAAATGGTTGTCAAGTATCACAGTGTGGTTATATGTGGTACCTATAGAACCTCCCCTGCCCCGTTGCATCAGGTGCAAACGCGCCACGGCGGGGACCACTCCCAAGTGGGGAAAGAGGGGGAGGCCGGCGCAACATGACCGCTCTGCGGCTTAGGCCAAGGAAACGGCAAAAACACATAGAGGAGGTTGATTATGCAATGGGGGAAACGAATTGGCGTGGCCGTGGTCGGGGGGAGCCTGCTCCTTCTCGGCGGAACCACCACCGCACAGACCTTGCAGGAAGCGATTCATCAAACGCTGCAGTCCCACCCCGAGGTGAGAAGCGTGGCCTACAACCGGCTCGGCCGTGACGAGGAGGTGCGCCAGGCCCGGGCAGGCTATCTGCCGACCCTCGACTTCAAGGCCGGGGCCGGCTGGCAGGATGTCCAGGAACCGGTGGACGACACCCTCTACCCGCAGCAGTACACCCTGAGCCTGCGCCAGAACGTCTTTGCCGGCATGGCGACCGTCAACGAGGTGGACCGGCAGCAGGAACGGGTACGTTCGGCCGCCTACCGCCTTGGCGGGACCTCCGAGAATGTCGCCCTGCGCACTGCCGAGGTCTACCTCAACGTGCTGCGGCGCCAGGAACTGCTGAAACTCGCCGAGGAGAATCTCGAAACCCATCTGCGCATCGCCGACCAGATCAAGATGCGTAGCGACTCGGGCGTGGCCAGCAAGGCCGACAGCGACCAGGTCATGGGCAGGGTATCGCTGGCCCAGGCCAACGTCATCGTCACCAAAACCAACCTGCTCGACGCGCAGAGCAACTTCCTCTCGGTGGTCGGCAACATGCCCGGCGAGCTGCTCAAACCCTCGCCGCCGGCCGGCCAGCTGCCCGGCTCCCTCGAGGATGCCGAAGCAGCCGCCCTCAAGCTGCACCCGACCCTGAAATCCGCCGAAGCCGACCTCGAAGCGCGCCACCGCCAGTACGATGTCGCCAAGGCCCCCTACCTGCCGATCGTCGACATCGAGGTCGACCAGAACTGGCAGGACGACCTCGACACCGAG
This sequence comes from uncultured Desulfobacterales bacterium, assembly GCA_937915545.1. Classification (GTDB taxonomy): domain Bacteria; phylum Desulfobacterota; class Desulfobulbia; order Desulfobulbales; family Desulfocapsaceae; genus Desulforhopalus_A. The sequence continues at coordinate 23,862 of CALGIJ010000018.1, read as the reverse complement.
GGCAAGGACGCCTCGCTGCTGGCCATGGTGCGCCTGCGCTACAACCTCTTCAACGGCTTCAAGGATCAGGCACGACGCGCCGAGACAGCCCACCTCATCAGCGAAGCACGGGAGATCCGCAACAATACCCACCGTCAGGTGGTGGAATCGGTACGCCTCTCGTGGATGGCCTGGCAGGCGGCGCGGGAGCGCACCGAGTTCCTCAAGCAGCGTGTCACCGCCACTTCGGAGACTGCCGTCTCCTATACCAAACAGTTCAACCTCGGCAAGCGCACCCTGCTCGACGTCCTTGACACCGAAGCAGAGGTCATCGACGCCAGGCAGGCCCTGGTGGAAGCCGATTACAATGGCCTTTACGCCCAGTATCGCATCCTCAACGGTCTCGGTTCACTGGTGAAGAGCTTCGACCTCGAATGGCCCAAGGAAGCCCAGGTGGACGGCGATAAGGACAAGGAGGAGAAGAAGGACTCGACGGTCAAGGTCAGTGCCGAAATCAAAGCCTTCGAGAGCAGGACCGCCTTCCTCGCCGAGGGTTGAGCGGCAAGCGTGGCGTAAGGAGGCGCCGCCGCCCGTCCGGCGGCGTCTCCCGATGGCGGATGACGGCAGGCGCTGGTGAGAGATGGGGCGGTCGGGCGAGCCACAGGAAGGTTGCACGAAGAGGCAGCGCGGGAAGTGGCTGGATCTGCTCACTGGGGCAACGGCCCTCCTTCTCACCCTGGGGCTGACCGGCCTCTTCCTCCACGCCGGGGGCGGCTTCACCCTTGACCCCGCGGTAATCGACGCCGCGGCGAAACGCTACGGCGAAGAGGCGCGGCGGCGGCTGCTCGCCTGGGAAGAGCTGGCCAACAGCGACGACGGCGCCAGTGATCACGAAAAGCTCGACAAAGTCAACCGCTTCTTCAACCGGCTTGAGTTCGTCAGCGACCAGCTGCACTGGGGGGAGCGCGATTACTGGGCGACACCGGTGGAGTTTCTCGCCAGCGATGGCGGGGATTGCGAGGATTTCGCCGTTGCCAAGTACTTTACCCTGAGGCTCCTCGGGGTCGCCGACGAGAAGATGAGCCTCACCTACGTCAAGGCATGGAAGATCAACCAGGCGCATATGGTGCTCACCTACTACGAACAGGCAGACGGTATTCCCCTGGTGCTCGACAACCTGGTCGGCACCATCGAACCTGCCGACAAACGTCCCGACCTGCTGCCGGTATACAGCTTCAACGGTTCGGGGCTATGGCTGGCCAGGGAACGGGGCAAGGGTAATCATATCGGCGGCAGCGGCCGACTCAAGCTGTGGAACGACCTGCTGACGCGCCTGCCGGCGAGTCTCAGAACGGCGCTGCCCGAGGGGGGAGGAGAACGATGACACTATATCGGCAAATGTTCCTCTTCATCCTCCTCCTGCTCGCCCTCCTCCTCGGCGCGGCCTTCACCATCGCTCTGCGGGCAACGAAGAGCTACCTCGAAGAGCAGCTCAGCGCCCACGCCCAGGACACCGCGACCTCTCTCGGCCTGTCCCTTCAGCCCCATATCGCCCTGGGCGACATGGCCACGGTGGAGGCGATGATCAACGCCGTCTTCGACCGCGGCTACTACCGGCGCATCGTCCTCGCCGACCTCGACGGCCGCGAGTTGCTGGAGCGGCACCAGGAGGTGATCATCGACGCCGTACCGGGTTGGTTCATCGCCCTGGTCCCCCTGGTCGCCCCCGAGGCCACCACCATGATCACCTCGGGCTGGCAGCGCTTCGGCACCCTGGCCGTGTCCAGCCACCCCGGCTACCTCTACAAGTCCCTGTGGCGCGGGGCGACGGCGGTGACCCTGCTCTTTGCCCTCATCGCCGGACTCTTCCTCCTCGCCGGGGCGGTGGGCCTGCGGCTCTTGCTCAAGCCACTGGCCGAGGTGGAGCGCCAGGCCGAAGACCTCTGCCAGCGCCGCTGGCGGCTGCAGACCTCCCTGCCGGCGACGCGCGAACTGCGCCGCGTCGTGGTGGCCATGAACACCATGACCGAGAAGGTCCGGCAGATGTTCACCGAGCAGGCCGAACTGGCCGAGGCGATGCGTCGCGAGGCGTTCAGCGACGCCGTCACCGGCCTCGGCAACCGCCGCTATCTCGAGGCCCAGGCGGTTGCGGCCATGGAGGAGACGGCCGGCGCCCCCCATGGCGCCCTGCTGCTCCTCTTCATTCCCGGACTGGCCGAGCGCAACCGCGAGAAGGGCTTCGTCCATGGCGACCGGCTGCTGCAGGAGATCGCCAGCCTCCTCGGCGAGACCGTCGCAAAAGCGCCGCGCCCCGCCCTGGCGCGCATCTCCGGGGCGACCTTCGCCATCCTGCTGCCGGACACCAGCCGCGAAGAGGCGGGCCGCATCGCCACCACCATCACTGGACGGCTGGCAGAGCTGGCCGACGACTACTTCACCGCCGGCGAGGCCCGCGGACACCTTGGCGGGGCAGTGTACGACCGCGCCACGCCCCTGGCACAGCTCCTCGCCACCGCCGACCGCATGCTGGCCGGCGCCGCCTCGCGCGAGGACGGCGCCTGGGAGCTCGCCGCCAGCGGCGACGAAAGCGCCCGGCTGCCCCGTGGCGACCAGCAGTGGCGCCAGGCCTTCGACCATGTCCTCGACAGGCGGGCCATCGCCATCTTCGGGCAGAAGGTGGTGGCCCTGCCGCACCGCGACCGCCCTCTCCACACAGAGATCCTCGCGCGCATGGTCATGGACGACGGCGAGACCCTCTCCGCCGCCCTATTCATCCCCCTGGCGGAGCGGCTGCGACGGGTAGCTGCCATCGACCGGCTGGTGCTGGAGAGCTGCCTGCTGCAGCCCCCTGCCCTCCTCGCCGCCCTCCCCCTGGCGATCAACCTCTCCACCGCCTCCCTCGACGACGAGAGCTTCGTACCCTGGCTGCTGACGCTCCTCGCCGCCAGGAGTCGCGACGCGGCTCCGTTGATCTTCGAGTTCAGCGAGATCAAGGCGGCGGCCTCCCTGACCGCGGTGGAAGAGTTCGCCCGCGCCGTGCGCAGGCTCGGACACAACGTCGCCCTCGACCACTTCGGCCAGAGCTTCGCCAGCTTCACCTCTCTGCGTTCCCTCGAACCCTGCCATGTCAAGATCGACCGCGCCTTTACCAACGAACTGAAGGCAGTCGACGGCAGCGCCCGCTTCTATATCGGTGCCCTGGTGGCTGCCGCGCACAGCCTCGACATCCCGGTGATCGCCGAGGGGGTCGAGGACGAAGGGCAGGAAGCCATTCTCAGAGAGCTCCATGTCGACGGCATGCAGGGCTTTCTCATCGACAGACCGCAACGGCTGACAGCAGGCGCCGGGGAACCTTCCTCCCCGGCAGATGACTGACGGCGCTACCTTTTTCCTCTCTCCTATGGCTACGATGAAAGCGAAAATAACCCCGACAGCGGCGGCGGAGAACTGGCGGCTGAGCCAGGACAGCGACGTCATCGACGACCCGCTCACCGACTGTCTGGTGCTGGTTGCCAGGCTGCACGGCCGCGCGGTGTCGCGCACCACGCTGCGCGCCGGGCTGCCGCTGGAAGGAAACAAACTGAGCGTCAGGCTTGCCAGCCGTGCCGCGCAGCGTGCCGGGCTCACCTCGCGAACCCTGCGACGCTCGCTGAAGAGCTTCACCAACCTCGAGCTGCCCTGCATATTGCTGCTCCACGACCGCCGCGCCGCAGTGCTGGTGGCCATCGACCATGACGCCGGCAATGCCGAGCTGCTGCTGCCCGAGGCCGACGGCGGCCGCACCGCCATCTCCCTCGAGGAGCTCAAAAGGCTCTATGTCGGCTACGCCATCTTCCTCCTGCCACGCTTCCAGCAGGACCGGCAGAGCGTCGCCGAGATCACCGGCGCCCGCCGCCACTGGTTCTGGAGCACGTTATTCTCCTCGTGGCGCATCTACCGCGACGTCATCGTCGCCTCCCTGCTCATCAATATCTTCGGCCTGGCGACACCCTTTTTCATACTCAACGTCTACGACCGCGTCATCCCCAACAATGCCTTCGAGACCCTGTGGGTGCTGGCCATCGGCATCGGCGTCATCTACCTTTTCTCCACCGTGATGCGCGGCCTGCGCGGCTACTTCATCGACGAAGCCGGCAAGAAGGCCGGGCTGGAGATGTCGTCGATCATCTTCGAGAAGGTGCTCGGCCTGAAGATGGCCGCCCGCCCCGAGTCGATCGGCTCCTTCGCCAACAAGATCCAGCAGTTCGACAGCATTCGCGATTTCATCACCTCGCTGTCGCTGACCGGCATCGTCGATCTGCCCTTCCTCGCCCTCGGCCTGGCCGCCATCTGGTACCTCTCCGGGAACGCGGTGTTCATCCACCTCGCCGCCATCGCCATCCTCCTTCTCTACTGCCTCCTCGTGCAGTTGCCCCTGCGCCGCTCGGTGGAGCAGACCTACCACGCCTCGGCCAACAAGAACGCCGTCCTCGTCGAGGGTCTGAACGGGCTGGAGACCCTGAAAATGCTAGGGGCGGAGAGCAAGATCCAACATACCTGGGAGGAGGCCGTCGGCCATATCAGCACGTGGAGCGCCCGTTCGCGCTTCCTCTCCGCCTCGGTGACGCACATCTCCGGACTGGTACAGAGCCTCACCGTGGTGGCGGTGGTCATCGCCGGGGTCTATCTCATCTCCAACGGGGCGCTGTCCCAGGGCGGCCTCATCGCCATCGTCATGCTCACCCGCCAGGTGCTGGCGCCGATGACCCAGGTGGTCAGCCTGGCCACCAGGTACCATCAGGCGCGCACCTCCCTGGAGACCCTCAACGAGGTCATGGCCATGGAGGTCGAACGCCCCTTGAGCAAGACCTTCCTGCACCGCGCCGGGCTGCGCGGCGAGATCGAGTTCAAGGACATGTCCTTCACCTACCCCGGACAGAACTTCAAGGCCTTGAAGGACATCTCGCTGAAGATCGCCCCGGGGGAGAAAGTCGGCGTGATCGGCGCCATCGGCTCCGGCAAGACCACCCTCGGCAAGATGCTCCTCGGCCTCTACGACCCGGATAGCGGCATGGTCGGCGTCGACGGCACCGACATTCGCCAGATCGACCCCTCGGAGCTGCGCCGCTTCGTCGGCTGCGTGCCTCAGGACGTCACCCTTTTCCGCGGCAGCGTGCGCGACAACATCGTCCTCGGCTGCGATCACGCCAGCGACGCCGACATCCTCCGCGCCGCCGAGCTCTCCGGCCTGATGGACATCGTCAGCAACCACCCCCAGGGCTTCGACATGCCGGTGGGCGAACAGGGCCGGCTACTCTCCGGCGGACAGCGGCAGATCGTCGCCATGGCGCGGGCCCTGCTCCTCGACCCGCGCATCCTCATCCTCGACGAGCCGACCAGTTCCATGGACGCACGTACCGAAGCCGGGCTGCGCAGCCGCCTCGGCCAGATCATCGCCGGCAAGACCCTGGTGCTGATCACCCATCGCGCCTCGCTGCTGTCGATGGTCAACCGCATCATCGTCCTGCACCGCGGCATGGTCCGCGCCGACGGGCCCAAGGCGGCCATTCTCGACGCCTTGCGCCAAGGCCAGCTGAACGACTAACGACGACCGACGACCGCGACGAGAAAGCCTATGACCCCAACCAAGCCCAACACAGAGCCCACCCCCGGCAAGCCCCCCCAGGCGCCGGCGCAGATCTTCAGCGCCCGGCACAGTGTCGAGACGGACCTCATCGCCGACATCCGCACCACCATCCTCGTCCAGTCGCCGCGCGGCGGCCGCGCCATCATCTATATCACCCTGGCCCTGTTCGCCGCCCTGATCTACTGGATGTACATCTCCGAAATCGATGAGATCACCCGCGGCAACGGCAAGGTCATCCCCTCCAGCCAGATCCAGATGGTGCAGAACCTCGAGGGCGGCATCCTCGCCGAGACCTTTGTCCGCGAAGGCGACATCGTGCAGAAGGACCAGATGCTGATGCGCCTCGACCAGACGAGGTTTTCCGCCCCCTACCAGGAAACCCGCTTCAAGTACCTGGCGCTCCTCGCCAGGGCGGCGCGGCTGCGCGCCGAGACGGCGCTCCATGGCGGCGAGGCGCCTGCCGCCGGCCCGGGCAGTAAGGGGGTGGCCAATTTGGAGCAAGGCCCCGAAGACCTGGCCATGCCGAAAGAGGTCCTCAAGGAAAACGCCGAGATCGCCCTGCGTGAGCAGCAGCTCTACGCCGCCCGCCGCGAGAAGCTGGCGACGACCATCGCCATCCTCGAGGAGCAGTCGCTGCAGCGCCGCCAGGAGCTGGCCGAGATGGAGGAGAAGCTGCGCGAACTGGAGCGCACCTACGCCATCCTCAAAAAGGAGATCGACCTGACCCGCCCCCTGGTGGCCCAGGGCGCCGTCTCCCAGGTGGAGATTCTCCGCCTCGAACGCGAGGCCTCCACCAAGCAGGGCGAAATCGCCGGCATCCGGCTCGCCCTGCCCCGGGTGCGCTCGAAGATGGCCGAGGCGCAGAAGGTGATCAGCGAGGAGCGGCTCAACTTCGCCAACAGCGCCAAGAAGGAGCTGGCCGAGGTCGAGGTCGAGCTGGCCGCCTTGTCGGCCTCCGCCACCGCCCTGGTCGACCGCCTCGACCGCACCGCCGTGCGCTCGCCGGTGCACGGCACCGTCAAGCAGGTGCTGGTCAACACCATCGGCGGGGTCATCCAGCCGGGCATGGACCTGGTGGCCATCGTCCCCCTCGAGGACTCGCTGCTCGTCGAAACGCAGATCAAGCCCTCCGACATCGCCTTCCTGCGCCCGAAGCAGAAGGCCATGGTCAAGTTCACCGCCTACGATTTCACCATCTATGGCGGCCTCGAGGCGGAGCTGGAGATGATCGGCGCCGACTCCATTACCGACGAGAAAGGCAACAGCTACTACCTGGTGCGGGTGCGCACCAAGAAAAATTACCTGGAGAGCAAGCACGGCAACCTGCCGATCATCCCCGGCATGGTGACGACGGTGGATATCATCACCGGCAAGAAGACCATCCTCTCCTATCTGCTCAAACCGATACTCAGGGCGCGGGAAATGGCCCTTCGCGAAAGGTGATCCCCATGGCACTCCTCATCTACAGCCGCAGCGCCGCAGTCAAACAGAAGTGGTCGGCCGCCCTTGGCGCAAGATGGCAGCTTCATCAGGCCTCATCCTTCAAGGAGTTGTCGATACTCATGCAGCGCCTCTCCATCGACACCGTCCTCGCCCACCGCCAGAGCCTCGCCGTGGCGGAACTCGAAGCGCTCTGCCACCAGCGGGGACAGTGCCGGGTCTTCATCCTCTCCGACCTGCCCGGGGACGAGGACGGCCTCACCTGCCTGCGCCTCGGCTGCGTCGGCTATGCCAACACCCATATGGCGGCATCGCGCCTGGTGGCCGCCGTCGAGGCAGTACAGAGCGGCCTGGCGTGGATTGGCAGCACGCTCATGCAGGGCCTCATCAGAGGCCTGGCCGGTGCTGGCGACCAGGCGACGGAGAAGCCTGGGGAGGGGGCCGGCGCGGTGCTCGCCGGGCTCTCCAGCCGCGAGGAGCAGATCGCCCGGCTGGTGGCGGAGGGCCTCAGCAACGGGGAAATCGCCAGCCGCTTCGCCATCAGCGAGCGCACGGTCAAGGCGCACCTCAGCTCCATCTACGCCAAGAGCGGTTGCCGCGGCCGCCTCAATCTGGCGCTGGCGCTACGTAAGAGCTGAAAGAGGCTTGCAGGGGAAGGGGCTGGGTTGAACCGCCGGCGAGGAGAGTTGAGCGCCTGCGCACGGCGCACAGGCGAGAAGGAGCCATGTCATGCTCTATGTCGAACGAAACGAAAGAGGCGAGATAGTCGCCATCCGCCGCGACAGGGGCGGCGCGGCAGGAGAGGCCAAGGAGGCGGTGGACGAGGAGATTCGCCGCTTCCTCGGCGAAGATGAGGGCAAGGAAGATGGCCGGCCCGATCTCGCCAGGCTCGACAAGGCCACTATCCGCGTCATCGACGATATCGTCGAGCTGCTGGTGCGCAAGAACCTCATCATGTTTTCCGAGCTGCCCGAGCCGGCCCGCGACAAGCTCCTCGCCCGCCGGCGGATGCGCGCCCTCATCCAGGACGGCGGCAGCATCGTCGATGAGAGCGAGATTCTCTGACCCCGTCACCGCCATCGACCACCGCTAGTAGCCGATATTGCCCTCGAACTCCTTGAGACGCTTGTGGATGGAGCGCAGCTCGGTGATGGTCGTCCAGTTGGCGATAAAGATGGAGAAAGACTCGCGCACCTTACTGAAGGCGTTGGAGACTTGGACCAGCACGCCGAGGGTTATCACCCCGGTGAACAGCCCCGGCCCCATGATCAGGTAGGGGACGATGACCATCAGCTGCTCGAAGAAGTTGACCCAGATATCGAAATAGCCATAGTGCAGGAAGAGCCGGTTGTAATTGAACTTGAGGCCGGTAAAGAGTTCGACGATGGTCTCGGTGCGACCGTAGTTGACCTTGTCGTCCTCGGCGTAGACCAGTTCCTTGCGAAAGGCTGCCTCGACCTTCTGGTTGTTGTACTCCAGCCCCGGCAGTTTGATGCCGACGAACCACGAGATGAGCAGGCCGCCGAGGCTGACCAGCAGGGCCACCCACACCAGGCTGCCGGGCACCGACTTGATCGGTTCGAGGTCAACCCCCTTGCTCAGCCCCCAGAGGATGGGGAGGAAGGCGATCAGGGTCATGATGGCGCGGGTCACCTGCAGGCCCAGGCTCTCGACGATGCGCGCGAAGCGGTAAATGTCCTCCTGGATACGCTGGCTGGAACCTTCGATCTCCCTCTCCACCTTCTGCCACTTGGCGACATAGGAGAAGGTCATCGCCTCGCGCCACTTGAAGGAATAGATGCGGGTGAAGTAGGAGGTCAGGGTGGCGATGAGCACGTAGGGGAAGGCGATGCGCGCGAACCCCACCATCTGCTGCCAGAACTCCTCGACCTTATGCTCGGTGGCCTTCTGCAGGATGTTGTAGAAGGCCCCGTACCACTCGTTGAGCCGCACGGTCAGTTCCACCTGGATGAAGAGGGCCACGAACAACGTCATGCCACCGCCATACGCCCAGAGAAACCACCTGCCGCTCTTGAAAAACGCCCTGAACATCGCTCACTCCCTCTCTTCGGCCCTCAAGACGGACCTGTTCATGATGCTGCAGCCGAGACCCGCTTGCGTCAGCTTCGCCGCGGCCGGATATGCCGGAACAGGGTCCCCGCCACATGCCTGAGACGGCCCGGAAACCTGTGCCCGTCGCCCCGGCTGGCCACCTTACACATTCTCCCGATCTTCGTCGTCAGCTTTTTTGCCCGCCCCCGTTCATTTCACGCAATAGACGCCGAGCCATGACCGCCAGCGCCGTCACCCCGGCAAACAATACGGTCCAGAGGATCCACTTCTTCCAGGCCAGGGGGGCCGCCGGCGGGCGCAGGGCCTCCTCGCCGCCCAGCTCGACACGGCGCAGGGGGCGGGCGGTAGCGACCTTCTCCGGCGACGCCGCCAGGTCGAGGGCCTCGAGCACCGCTTTCTGGCCAGAGCCGCCGTCGCCGGCCGGTAAGCGCTCGCTGGCAAAGGCGAGGGTGAAGGGCGGCGCGCCGCGGGCGATGAAGAGCAGCTCACCGGCCAGGCGCCCCAGCTGCAGGCCTGGCGCTCCCCCGCTGCCGGCGATGCCTGCGCCATCCTCCTCGACCAGCAGCCGCCAGCGGGTGTCGCCGGTGGACACGAACGAACAGCCGTCGTCTTGCACCTCGACCCCGCCCATGTCGAGCACGTAGAAGGACTGGGAACAGCGGCTGCGCCAGGGGGTATTGTCATCGTCCCGCGACTGCAGTACCACCCTGGCCAGGGAGTTGGGCCGTGCAAACACCAGCCGGGCCCCGCCCACCGGCAGTCGGAAGTCGCCCCGGTAGTGGACCTCCAGGCGCCCCTCCTTGCGCACCACCTCCCCACCTCCGAGGTCGCTCCACACCCAGCCTGCCGCACCGTGGCCGCTCTCGGCCACCAGGCTCACCCCGGTCAGCCGCAGCGGCTCGCTCTCCTTCCAGCCCAGGCGCAGATAGCGCCCGACCGACCACGGCAGGGCGACGTGCCGCTTCTCCACCCGCTGGCCATGGTGGCTGAGGTCGGCCAGGGGGGCGGCGGTCACCAGCGTCCGCCAGTGCTGCAAGTCGTCGCTCTGTTCGATGTGCAGGGTGTACAGCGACGACGGCGACAAGGCCTGCCAGTGGAGCTCGAGCCTGCCCGGGAGACGTCGCCGCTCGCCGAGATCGAGGAGGTAGCCGTAGAGACGGCGCTCGCCCGACCCCTCCTCGCGCAGGGTGAGGATGGCCCCGGAGTCGTCGCGCACCACCGCCAGGGCGAGGCTGCCCCCGGCTGGCCGCCCTTCCTCACGGTGCAGAGGAAAGAACGGCACCTCCCGGGGCTCGCCCTTTGCGGCCGGCGGCTCCTGCGACCGGCGCAGGGCCTGGGCCATGACCTCACCCCCGCGGTTAAAGACGCGGATATCGGAAAGATCGGCCCGCCGCGAGGCGGCATAGACCTCCTCCGGCAGTTGCAGGCGATAAAAGGGCCCTTCGCCGTCCAGCTGCAGCTGGTAGCCGGCGAAAAAATCACCGGGCTGCGGCTCGACGACGGCGGTCGCCGCTCCCGGCATGAGGGCGATGAGCGGCTGACCGGCGAGGGCCAGCATTACCAGCAGGACAAGCGAAGGCCGCGGTGGTTGTTGCAGGATTACGACACTCATTGCCCCTCCTCGCCGCTCTTTGGCGGCAGTGGCGAAAAATAGCCGATGAGCAGCATGAGCATGCCGACGACGAGAAAGGAGACGATACGCCCCACCGTGCCGGTGGAGGAGAGGTCGACAAGAAAGAGTTTGGCCACCACCAGGGCCAGCAGTCCCGCGCCGACCGCCCACAGGGGGCGACTGCGGCGGCGGGTGCTGACCACGGTCACCGCCAGGGCGGTCAGTCCCCACAGGGCGGCGATGGCCGCCTGGAAAACCGCCGAATGGTAGAGGGCGACGCCGTCGTAGGGGACACCGCCATAGACGTGGACGAGCCGGGCGACGACGACGTTGGCAAGCACGAAGAGCAGCCCCGCCACCACCGCATGCAGCGCCCCTCCTCTCATGGGTTCGAGACAGGCGAAGAGATTGAGACTCCGCCGGCCGCAGCGCAGCAGGGTCAAGATCACCAGCAGCGCCGCCAGCTCGAGCGGGTTGAGCAGGGGAACATAGGGCAGCGGCGCCGGGCGGCCCGAGACGGCAAAGGAGGCGAAGAGCCACAAGAGCATCGCCAGGGCTGGCACCAGGCTGCCAAGACCGAGGTAGATGTGGGCAAAGGCCGCCGCCGGCCAGCGCCCCCGCTCGACCAGGGCCGGCAGGGCCAGCAGCGTCACCGCGGGCAGAAGCACCCAGCAGGACCACGACCAGGCCGGCGCCAGCCAGGGGATGCGCGCCACCTGCCAGGCAAGCTCATGGCTGAGCAGCCCCAGCAGCAGCCACAGGGTGGCGGCGTGCCAGAGCTGCTCGACCAGCCGTGGCCACTGCCGTCCATGGAGGAGCAGCAGGCGGTACTGCACGATCATCGCCACCGCCCAGGCGGCCAGGCCCCAGCCCGCCAGAGGGCGGACGGTCGGGGCGAACCCGGCCAGGGTGAGGACGAAAACGAGGACGAGCACCGGCAGATGCGGCAGCAGGGCCAGCGTCAGGCGCGGCCAGGCCAGCCGCACGCTGGCCATGGCGGCAAACATGGTTGTAACCGCGGAGAAGAGTACCAGGCCATGCCAGCGCGCGTGGCGCGGCACGTGGCGCTGCAACTCCTCGACACCGCCGACATACCACCAGAACAGCCCCCAGATGAGCAGCGGCAGGGGAAGATATCTCTCCCAGCGGGTCAGCCGCTGGCCATAACGGTCACAGACCAGGGCTGAGGCCAGGCCGGCCAGGGAGAGCAGGCCGCAGCCGAGGAAGTAGTGATTGGCAAGGGGCAGCGCTCCCAGGGGGTAGAGGACGTCATCGATAAAGATCGCCGCTGCCGCCACCTGCAGCAGGATGCCGAAGAGACGGGGCAGCAGCCGCCCCTGCCTGGCTCCCACCCAGACCAGGCCCGCCCCCTCCATGGCCCAGATGGCAGCGGACCACTGCCCATCCAGGGCCAGGGGCACGGCGAGGCTGGCAAAGACCACGCCGAGGGCGAGAAAGGCCTCGCAGAGCAGGCGCAGCGTGCCTTGAAAGCGCCGCCACAGCATGGCGGCAAGCCCGAGATAGATCAGCCCCAGGATCAGGGCCGAAAAAGCCAGGCCCATCTCCATCTCGGCGACCAGGGCGTACTGCAGGCCCGAGAACCACAAGGGCAGCCCGAAGACCAAGGGGCCGTCGACGAGACCGCGCAGGTTGACCGGCTGGCGCAGGGCAAAAAGCACGGCGATGAGCAGGTAAAAGAGGAAGAAGGCCACCAGGAAGGGCTCGGTGGTGGCGAAGTGGCGCGGCTGATAGGCCATGGCGCCCCACAGGGTAGCGATGGCGAAGGTGAAGAGGAAGCCGACGAGGTTGAGCTCGCGCCACGACTTCTTCCAGGCGATGGCGAAGATACCCAGATTGAGGAGGAGATAATAGGAGAACAGGGCGACATGGTCGCCGGCGCCGGTGGACACCAGCAGCGGGGCGAGAAAACCGCCGACGCTGCCGAACAAGGCCAGGAAGCGGGCGTCCTGGAGCAACGCGAGGAGGCAGGAGAAGGCCACCAGGGCGACCATCAGCGCAAAGGCGACGGGCAGCGGCAAGACCAAAGAGAACTTGGCGGCGCCGAAGACGACCAGATAGAGTACGCCCACCCCCGCCCCCTGCAGGACCAGGGCGTAGGCGGTTCTCACCAGCCGCAGCCGCCAGCCCACCAGCAGCAGCGCCAGGCCAAGGGCGGCGGCGCCGGCGAGGCGCAGCTCGAAGGAAAGAAGCTGGCGCTGCGCGGCGTAGTTGATGAGAAAGCCGATGCCGAAAAAGAGCACCAGCACGCCGCATTTCTGGACGACGTTGCCGGTGGTGAAGAAGCGTCTGGCCAGGCCCAGGGCAGCGTTGCCGTGCTGGCCGAGGCCGGCAAAGAAGCGGTCGAGAGCCGAGGGCGAGGGAGCGGCGCCAGAAATAGCCTGAGGTGGCGCCGCCGCTGGCCGATTCTCTTCATCGAAGGGGGTGAAGACCACCGTCTCGCCGTCGACACCTGCGGCTGGCGCCCCCCCGGTGGTGGTGGACGCGGCTCTCGCCACCGGCGCGGCCGCTTCAGGGGAAGGTGCCGCCGCAGCCATGGTCCCCGCCTCGCTTCTTCCCGGCACGCCAGTGGCGGCGGGCCGGCCAGCCGGAGCCGCTTCTGCCGGAGAGAGGCGGCTCTCGAGCCTCGTCAGGCGCTGTCTGAGGCGCAGCACCTCGGCGGCAAGAAACCCGACGAGCAGGCCGAACAGGCCGCCCCCTGCGCCGAACCACGCCAAGCCCACTATCGTACTGGCCAATATCAGCAGTATGCCCATCGTCGCCCTCCTCCCTCACGGGCTCTTCACCCTCTCCAGCGCCCCCTTCAGGACAGCAGCCGCGCCGTCTCCTCGTCCATTTCCTGGCCGCGGCCGCGCAGATAGTCGGCGATACGCCGCTTCTCCTCGGCCGGCTTCTTCTGGCCGAGGTTGGCCTTGGCGGAGAGGCTCTCGATGCGTATGGCCAGCACATGGCAGAGATTCACCGCCTTGCTCTGTCCGTTTATCGCATCATAGCCGGCAACCCCTTCGTGCACCGCCATCAGGGCGTTGAGCGCCGCCACCTTCTCTTCGAGATCGAGCACGATCTCCGCTCGGCCACGGATGACCACCGACTGATAATATTGGCTGACCTCACAGGGCGGCAGGCTGTGGTCAAAGGCGCTGTCGAGGTAGGCCAAGGGGCGGTCGACGGCGAAACAGACACGGTTGTCGCGAGCGATGTTGTCGAGCTTCTCGCCGCTTTTGGCGCAGTGGACATAGATGGCGCCGCGGAAATAGACGTAGTTGAGCGGAGTGATATAGGGATACCCATCCCCGCCCTGGGTGGCCAGCCGGCCGATCAGGGCATGGGTGAGAATGTCGTCAATCTGTTTCTGGTCCTTGACCTCGTTGAACGCTCGGCGCATGGCCACCTCCATGGTTGAAAAAGAGCTGCATATACGTGTCGATACTTGGCATTTCTACACTGATTCGAGAGAGCCGGCAACCCGGTTTCGCCAACCTCCCGGTGAATTCCCGGCCGCGTCACCCGGCCAGCAGAAGCGACCGAAGCACTGCCGTTAAGATGTCATCCCTGTTTTCCCCAGCCTGCCCGGCACCGCCATCATCGTTTCCACGGTTGTCGACAGCACGCTTTGCCTTGCGCCGGCCTGTGCAGTCTGGCATAGAGTGGAGAGCGTCGCCTGTGGCATGGTTCGAGAGCCGCCACAGGCTTCATCCGCCACGCCGGCGGCAGAACCGGCCACCTCTTCCCCCTCGCCCCCTATGCCGAAAACCATCCGCTCTCCATTCTACCCGCTTCTTTCCCTGCTCCTCATCGTCTTCCTCGGCGGCTGCGTATCGCTACCGGCCAATATCCGCCCCGTGGATGGCTTCGAGATCGACCGCTACCTCGGCCGCTGGTACGAGATTGCCCGCCTCGACCACAGCTTCGAGCGCGGTCTTTCCCATGTCACCGCCGACTACAGCCTTCGCGACGACGGCGGGGTGAAGGTGATCAACCGTGGCTACGACAATACGCGCGGCCAGTGGCAGGAGGCCGAGGGCAGGGCCTATTTCGTCGACAAGCAGGACCAGGGCTTTCTCAAGGTCTCCTTCTTCGGACCCTTCTTCGGGGCCTACGCAGTCTGCGACCTCGACCGCCAGTCCTACAGCTATGCCCTGGTCTGCGGCCCGAACACCTCCTACCTGTGGCTTCTCGCGCGCAGCCCTGAACTCGACGGGGACACCGTGCGCCTCCTCGTCGAGCGTGCCAAGGCCCTCGGCTACGAGACGACCTCCCTCATCTTCGTCGAGCACCATTCAACAGTGCGAGAGAATGCATCCGCCACCGGGAAACCTTGAAGCTTTCTCTCCGGCCTCTGCAACTGACCAAGACCACTTCACATTCATAGGAGCGCCGCCATGAACCAGCCCGTCTATGCCCTCAACCTCTTCAATATCAAGGACAAGGCAGAATACCTCGCCTACTCGCGGCGTTCCGCCAGGGAAGTCGCCGCCCACGGCGGCCGCGTCATCGCCCTGGGCAAGTTTCAGGAGGCCATGGCCGGGGAGATCGCCCCGCGCACGGTGATGATCCTCGTCGAGTGGGAATCACGCCAGGCCTACGACGCCTACTGCAGCGACCCGGCCCTGGCCGATCTCCACCCGCACCGGGTCAACGGCACCAGCGACTATATCTGGCACCTCTTCGATCGCCTTGACGACCTGCGGCCGATCCTCAAGAGCTAAGAAACGCCGTGACTATACCGGCGAGGCGCGGCCGTGCCGATGGCCGGCCTCGACGCCCTGATCGAAGGTTGCCGTTTCAGGAGCATTCCTGGCATTTCGCTCAGGACCATTGGCAACTGCGACATTTTTGTGGGAAAGCGACACGCTGCCGTGGAGCAAAGCTCCCTTTTGGAAGCATGGCCGATTGTTGCAGCAAGGCGATGCTACACCTTGCGACACCTCTGAGGAAGGGAGGATGCGTGCGCGTGGGCGGCGGCATGGTCAGTCAGACCAGACGATTTCTGCACCATGGCTCGGGGTGTCGATGAGCGTCGGCAACCTTCAACGTGAAAGGCCACGGCCGGTCGTGGGGCGAGTCTCTTCGGCCAACCCGTCTAGATATCGAGGCCGGGCCGCTCGGCGAGGGGCAGGCCGACCACCAGCTTGATCGATTCCTTCCAGCGCACTTGGGGGATATGAGCCAGCTGGCGGTAGATGGCCTCGATACGCGCCGCCTCCTGGCCCCGCTCCACCCGGGCCACCGCATCGCGCATCTCGGCCGTATCGGCATCGACCCGCTCGCCGATCCTGTTCATCCTCCCCAGCCAGATGGAGTGGCTGACCAGGGGCAACAGCTCGTGCACCATGGCGACGACGTCATCGGCATCGAGGATCGGCTCGACACTGACCGAGGTGGCGAAGCCCCGCGCCCCGGCCAGGAGGAGGCAGTCGCGCCGCTCCTCGTAGTCGGGGGCGCCGGGCTCCCAGAGGAGGAGCAGCCTCCTGTCGCGGGCGGTGATGGTGAAGCGGAAGAGCAGGCGGTCGCGGAATGCGGCAAAACGCCGGCACAGGGTTTCGATACAGTCGCGGTGCGGCTTGCTGACCACCAGCACGCGGTTGCCGGCGGCCAGGAGCCCGGCGAGGACGCGACAGCAGGCCTCGAGGTTCTCGGCGACGATATCATGGGCGGCAGGGAACATCACCTGCCCCGGGTAGAGGGGGTGGACGCGGCTCACCTCCTCGGGGAGCACGCGGCATTGCCGCCACTCCGCCGCACTGAGCAGCCGCCGCCGCACGACACGGTCGTAGCGGGCATAGCAGTAGCGGCAGTCATGGGGGCAGCCGAGGCTGCAGTTGACCTCGGCCACCGCCCACTCGCGGGTGCCGCTTATCGCCGGCCGCCCCTGGCGGCCCCCTTCCTCACCGCTCATTGCCGTCTACCACTGGGCAAAAATCTGCCCTATGCCCCGGCGGGCCAGGGCGGTGAGGGCGGTGAACTGTGCTTCGCTCAAGGGGCTTTTCTCGGCGGTGGCCTGGATCTCGATCCAGCGCCCGTCGCCGGCCATGACAAAGTTGGCGTCGGCCTCGGCCCGCGAATCCTCACTGTAGTCGAGATCGAGCAGGGCCTCACCGCCGACGATGCCAGCGGAGATGGCCGCCACCGGCAGCAAGGTCGGCATGGCCGCCAGCCTGCCGCTGGCCACCAGCTTGGCCAGGGCGTCGCGTACCGCCAGGGCGGCGCCGCTGATGGCGGCGGTGCGGGTGCCACCGTCGGCGTTGAGCACATCGCAGTCGACACGAAGGGTGCGCTCGCCCAGCGTCGCCAGGTCGACCATCATGCGCAGGCTGCGCCCGACGAGGCGCTGGATCTCCATGGTCCGCCCCGACTGGCCGCGGGTCTCGCGCCCATAGCGGCCGCTGGTGGCGCCGGGCAGGATGCCATACTCGGCGGTTATCCAGCCGCCACGGCCGCTGCCCTGCAGAAAGGGTGGCACCTTTTCCTCGATGCTCACCGCGCACAGCACATGGGTGTTGCCGGTGCGTATCAGCACCGAGGCGTCGGCGTGGAACTGCACGCCGCGTTCGATGGTAAGCGGCCGCAGTTCGTCGGCGCGACGATTGTCGCTTCTCATGGTATCCCCCGTAAAATGTTGAGCCGACGTACGGCCACGCCAGATGCGGGCGACGGTGCGGCGAAAAGGCTATGGCGGCGGCCAGTCCCGGGCCTCGCCAGGTGCCGCCAAGAGGCAGAAAAGACTTGCCGAAAACGGCGCCGATGGTATGAAAGAGGGCGGCTGGCCTGCCTGCTGGCTGTTTATAATCTTTTCCTCCAAGGTGCAAGCCCTATGCCCCATCTCTTCACCTACGGCTCGCTGATGTGCCCGGAGATCATGGAACGGGTCGCCGGCCGCCACGCCGCCTCCACCCCGGCAACCCTCCACCATTTTCGGCGGTCTCGTCTGCAAGATCTCGACTATCCGGGAATATTCCCCGATGACGCTAGCCGTGTCGCCGGCATCCTCTACCTCGACCTTAGCGAGGAGGCCATAGGACGCCTCGACGACTTCGAGGGCGAGCAGTACCTGCGCCTGACGGTTACGGTCGAGCTCGACGACGGCCATACCCAGCCCGCCATGGCCTATGTGCTCAAGGAACGATACCGCCCCCTCGCCACCGGCGAGGAGTGGGACTTCGCCACCTTCCTCGCCGAGGGCAAGAAGCACTTTCTCGCCACCTACTGCGGCTTCGCCACCCTCCCCGGGTAAAGGGCGGCGCTGCCGCACCCCTTCCTTGACAGGTTATGGGCGGAGCCTCCGCAACCTATCCTCTTCTTTACTCTTTCCCTTATGTTTTTGCGGCCTTCGTGTTTTTTTGGCCGCCTCGCCTTCACTTTTTCATCCCCGTCGATATACAATATGGTGAAACACTGCCGGGCGTTCGAAGTGGCTTTTGGCAGCCACTGACGGCACCCTTCTTGCTACAGCTCAGGCACCCCTCGCGTGACGGGTTCCTTCGAGGGAAGGACCGGGAACCCACCGTTGCAAACTACCTGGAGGATTTCATGAAAAATCTCAATCTGGCGATGAAAATCGGCCTCGGCTTCGGCATTCTCATCGTGCTCACCATGACCGTGTCGCTCTTTTCCTGGCGCGGGCTGTCAATTCTCGACCGCGGTGTCGGCGACTTCCGCAACATCGCCCAGCAGACCAACACGGTCGGCCGCATTCAGGCCAATATGCTCACCGCGCAGATCAGCGTCGGCGACTTCCTCGCTACCGGCCAGGAAGGGGCGGCCAAGCGCTACCGCGAGTTGATGGACAAGTGCCGCGGCTTTATCGCCGAGGCGACCAAGACGGTGACCACACCCGAGCTGGCGGAAAAGATCAAGGCCGCCGAGGAAAAGATCACCCGCTTCGATACCGGCTTCGCCAAGATCGTCACCCTGCGCGGTGAACGCGACACGCTTATCACCAGCCTGGGGAAACTCGGCGAAGGGATGGAGAAAAACCTCTCCGACCTCATGGAAAAAGCCGCCAAGACCGGGGCAACCCATACCGGCTACACCGCCGGGCTGAGCATCCGCATCCTCCTCCTCGGCCGGCTCCATGTCAGCCGCTTCCTCGAAACCGGCAAAGCCGCCGACGCCGAACTGGCCAAAGGCGACTTCGACCAGCTGGAGCCGGCCCTCAAGGACCTCAAGGACGCCCTGCTGCGTGTCGAATGGCAGGGTCAGGTTGATGAGATCACCAAGAACCTCGCCGACTATCGGGCAGCCCTGGCGCAGCTGATCGTCAAGACCATGGAGAGCCGCGCCCTGGCCGCCGAGACCCTCGACAAGCTCGGCCCGGAGATCGTCGAGGTTACCGACGCCGTCAACCTGCGCTTCCTCGAGACCCAGAACGAGCTCAGCCCGCAGCTGGCCGAGGAGAGCCGCCGGGCGACCCTTACCGTGCTGTTGGTATCGCTGATCGTCGCCGTCTTCGGCATCGTTATCGCCGTGCTCCTCACTCGGGCGCTCATCGGCCCGGTACGCAAGACCGCCGCCTTCGCCGCGACCATGGCCGGTGGCGACTTCACCCAGAAGCTCGATATAGCCCGCAGCGACGAGATCGGCACCATGGCGGCGGCGCTCAACACCATGGTCGACCAGCTCGGCGCCATGGTCAAGGAAATCGTCGCCGGCGTCAACACCCTCACCGACTCGTCCACCGAGCTGACCACCGTCTCCGGCCGGCTCAACGAGGCGGCCCAGGCCACCTCCGCCAAATCGACCCGCGTCGCCAGCTCGGCCGAGGAGATGAACGGCAATATTCAGTCGGTGTCGGCGGCCATGGAACAGAGCGCCGCCAATATCGGCATCGTCGCCACCGCCACCGAGGAGATGACGGCGACGGTCAACGAGATCGCCAAGAACGCCGACAAGGCGCGCTCCATGTCGGCCAACGCCGTCGAGCAGTCGCAGCAGACGTCGGTGCGCATGGCCTCGCTGGGGCAGTCCGCCGACAAGATCGGCAAGGTCACCGAGACCATCACCGAGATCAGCGAGCAGACCAACCTGCTCGCCCTGAACGCCACCATCGAGGCGGCCCGCGCCGGCGAGGCCGGCAAAGGCTTTGCCGTGGTGGCCAATGAGATCAAGGAGCTCGCCAAGCAGACGGCGGCGGCGACGGTGGATATCAGGAACCAGATCACCGACATGCAGACCACCACCGCGGCCACGGTCACCGATATCGAGAAGATCGCCAGGATCATCGAGGACATCAACGAGATGATCGGCAGCATCGCCACGGCGGTGGCCGAGCAGAGCGCCGCCGCCGGCGAGATAGCCGGCAATATCGGCCAGGCCTCCATGGGTATTGCCGAGGTCAACGAGAACGTGGCGCAGAGCACCGTCGGCATCACCGAGATCACCAGGGAGATCGCCGACATCAACGTGCAATCGAGCGAGGTCGAAACCGGCAGCGGCCAGGTGCGGCACAGCGCCGCCTCGCTCTCCGAGCTATCCACCCAGCTCCGCGCCCTGGTCAACCGCTTCCGCGTCCGCTAAGCGGCTGCGGCGCGGCGCAGGCAACCGTTCGCCTGCGCCGCGCCGCCTCTCTGGCCGACGCAAGACACCCCCTGCCATTCGCCCGTCGACATAGCGACATCGCCCGGAAACCCGACGTACAGGGCGGCGCCTCATCCGTCACGCATGCGAGACTTTCTTTAAAAAATTCACCCTCCTCTCCGAAAAGCCCTTTTACATCCGCAAACGACACGATAGACTTTGTCCTGGTCATGGCATTTTCTCTCAAGATGTCCGGCCGGGTTTGTTCTATGTGCCGAACGCGTACCTCTCCACCCCCGTTGGCAGCAGCGGCCGGCCGAAGGGCATCTCCCCCCGCAACGGCCGTGCTCATTCACTTCTGATGCGGAAAGGGCAGTCCCGGCCATGAAGATCAACTCCCGCCTCCTCGTCGCCTTTTTACTGCTGCTGCTTCTACCTCTGCTGTTCAGCCATATCGCCGCCTACCGCATCGGCTCATCCATGCTGGCCGCCCGGGCGCAGCAGCAGGTCGAATCGGCGGTGGCCATGCAGAAGGAGCGGGTGGCCATGGTGATGACGCATAATCTCGAGCGTCTCGCCCTGGTGCTGAGCAGAACCCAGCTCCGCCTCAGCCTGCAGGCCTTTCTCGCCTCACCCTCCCAGAAACAGCTCGAGAGGATAACCGACATCATCAGCGATGCGCGCGCCTCTATCGCCTCGTTCGAAGCCATCAGTGTCGCCACTCTGGATGGCACGGTGGTCGCCTCCACCGATACCCCGCTGGTCGGCAGCGACCAGTCCAGCCAGCACTGGTTTGCCCGGGCCAGCCAGGAACCAATCGGCGACGAGCTGTTCCTTGACGCAAGGGGGGAACTGCGCATCCTGCTCGGCGGCCCTCTGCTCCACGAGGGCAGGAGACTCGGCATGTTGTTCATCACCGCGACCGCCGCTGATCTGCTGGCTATAACTGAGGATTATTCGGGATTTGGGGCAACCGGCGAAACCCAGCTGGCGCGAAAAACCGGCACGGGCCAGGTGCAGACCCTCACCCCTCTGCGCTTTGATAGGGCGGCAGCCCTGGTGAGGAGCTATGCCACGGATGATATGGACTCACCCATCGTGCAGGCCGTCGCCGGGAAAACCGCCCAGTTTTCCTCAGGCACCGATTATCGAGGTCGCGAGGTCATTGCCGCCACGGCATACATTGCCAAACCCGGGTGGGGAGTGGCAGTGAAGATCGATCGCGAGGAAGCCCTGGCGCCGATAAAACTCCTGCAGATTTTTTTGGCCTGTGTACTGGTTCTGTCGCTTGCCTTGACCTCGGCTGTTTCCTGGTGGCTCTCGCAAACCATCAGCAAACCTTTGGTCAGGCTGATCAACGCTGCCAGGACAATCGGCGAGGGAGACCTGTCGACTCCCCTGGCAACGGCCCGATCAGCCGACGAGATCGGCCAGTTGGGCCAAGCCTTCGAGGAAATGCGACAAAAACTCGCCCTCACCCTCGCAGAACTGCGCGAGCAGACCGCCTTCTCCCGGATGTCCGAGGCGCGCTATCGCGAGCTGGTCGACAATATCGACAGCGGCGTCGCCTTGTACAAATGGCTGGCCGACAGGGGGGAGTTCGTGCTTGTCGACATCAACAAGGCCGGTGTGGAGATCTATGGCAGGGGTGCCCGGGAAAAGCTGCCGGGGCATTCGCTGTCCGCTCTCTATCCCGATGCCATCGCCTCAGGGTTGACGGCAACGTTTGAGCGCGTCCACTCGACCGCGACAGCGGAGTTGCATGCATCGTACCCCTTTCCCCACAACCAGTCGCCGCAATGGCTGCAGCATTATCTCTACACATTGCCTTCCGGCGAACTCGTCGCCGTCATCGATGACCTGACCGCCGCAAAAAGCGCCGAAGAAGAAAAAACGCGGCTGGAGAGGCTGAACTGGCAGCTGCAGAAAAATGCCAGCCTGCACTGCATGGCGGGCGCGATCGCCCATCATTTCAACAATTCCCTGGGCACCGTCATCGGCTATCTGGACATGATCCTCGAGGACTGGCAGGAACACCCGCCGGCCAGGGATCAGATCGTCGAGGCACTGCAGGCGGCCAATAAAGCAGCAACGATTGGCGGGCAGATGCTGACCTATCTCGGCCAGGCTGCCGAACAGCCCCAGGTGATCAATCTCGCCTCGGCCTGCCGGGATTCGCTGCGCGACCTCCGAGCGGCCGTTCCCGACACGATTATCCTCCACGTTCGATTGCCAGACTCCGGCTTGTTCATTTCCGCCGCGGCCCAGCAGATTCAACAAGTTTTGAGCAGCATGGTCACCAATGCCTGGGAGGCCATGCCGGAACAAGGTCAGGGCGAAATTGTCGTGACCTTGGGGACCGTCGCGGCGGCAGACATACCATCCGCCAATCGTTTCCCCGCTGGATGGCAAGCCCAGGCCACTGAATATGCGTTACTGTGGGTCGCCGACAATGGCACGGGCATCGCGGAGGAAAATATTGAAAAACTTTTTGACCCATTCTTTTCGACGAAATTCACCGGCCGCGGGCTGGGATTGCCGATGGCACTCGGCATTGTGACGAGAATTGGCGGTGCCATAGCGGTGATGAGCCGCCTGAACGAGGGCACCACTTTCAGCGTTTTTCTGCCCCTCTTTTCGCCCGGTGCCGCGTCAGATGATGCGAAGTCCTGAAGTGGGTTGCAAAGAGAGCAGTTTGCCAACGCCAATGACTGTCCAAAGGGCATGCAGGACCAGCCCCCTCTGCTCTGGCGGCTAAGTCGACAGTTCCGGGGATCGCCACAAAGAAATGATCATGAGAAAAAGCGCCCCCCAGCAGGCAGATCCCGGCCATGGCGCCGTGTGGATCCTCGGCTATGGCAAGTTCGGCCGCCGTGCGGCCAGGGTCCTGCAGCGCTCCCTGATCGAGAAAGTGCCGATGGTCATCGTCGACCGCCAGCTCAAAGAACCGGTGCCGGAGGGGGCTGAGAGCGTCGTCGACGACGCCGTATCGTGGCTAGCCGACCACCTCGTGGCAACCGCCGAGGTAGCGGCCATCATCCCCGCCCTGCCCATCCATCTGGCAGCGAGGTGGCTGGAAACCATCCTGCGACGGGAAGGCTTCCAGGTAGCCCCCCACCCCCTCGACGACAATCTCCTCGCCACCTTGCCCCACCCCTTCCGCCTTGGCCCGCACAGCGCGGTTGCCTCCCATGCCGATTTTCTCTGCCCGGACAACTGCCCCGAGCCGGAGAGCCTCTGCACCCACACCGGCCTGCCCCGCCCCACCCCGCTCAACCAGCTGCTGGCCGACCTTCTCCTTGTCGACTGCACCCCGCTGGTCATCACCAGCCGCCAATTCGCCCCCGGTGTGGGCGGTTTCTTTCCCCAAGACCTGTGGCACCTCCTCGCCACCGCCAAGACTCTGGCCCCCGGCAACTTCATGGTCGCCACGGCCTGCAAGTGCCATGGCGTCATCGATGGCCTGCGGATAGGCGAAACGCGCTAGAACCTGCATTATAGGCGAAGGCTCACCATCTGCCGCAGGTACACTGCTCAACAAGCTTATGGGTTCCTTGAATAATTCCAGCAGATAACTTGCAAGAAATTTTCGAAATAT
>CALGIJ010000017.1 GCA_937915545.1 uncultured Desulfobacterales bacterium | reverse complement strand
ATCATCGCTTCTCCACAACTTTCTCTGTGGAATTAACTATGAGACAGCAGTGGGGTGAAGTGCACCCGGAGGACAAATGTCCGTTCATATCAGGCCCAACGATCTGATATGAACGGAACGAATGACCGTAGATAATTGCCTCCGGAGAGTGGGGTTTTGCTCAACTTTCTTGCTCGAGGACGAACGTTTCAATTTTCAAGGTTCCCTTCTGTTTAAACAACTCATCGTTCAACTTTCATCTTTCTCTGGGGAGTCATCAGATGATATGGAGTTGAGTGATTGATATGTTATCGGGACAATATTGCTATATATGCATAACGATAAAATCCTAAAGAGACAATTTCGTATTACCCCCGAAGGTTTCACTCTCATCGAACTCCTGGTGGTGGTGATCATTCTCGGGCTTTTGGCATCGCTGGTGGCGCCGAAGTTTTTTGGTAAGCTCGACAAGAGCAAGCAGATGGTGGCCAAAGCGCAGATAGAGTTGTTCAGCAGCGCCCTGGACAGCTTCAGGCTTGATAACGATCGCTACCCATCGACCACCGAGGGCTTGGCTGCTTTGCGGAAAAACGTCAATACTCTCGTGAAATGGTCAGGGCCCTATCTCCCCAAGGAGATTCCTCTTGACCCATGGGGCAGGGGGTATACTTACCGCAGTCCGGGGGAGCATGGCGATTTTGATCTCTTTAGTCTAGGTGCCGATGGTGTCGAAGGGGGCGAGGGTGAAAACGGTGATGTGGTCAGCTGGAAGTAACGCTTACTCAAGACGTTAGTTATGAACGCAAGCGAGGTACGATTTGCCGACTTTCCCCTGCATCCGCCGCAGGTTGACGGATTGACTCCACAGCTGATGAAGCGCTGGAAAGTTGTGCCTTTTGACAGTGATGCCGATAAGGTCTCTCTCGCCGTTGCCGAAATGCCTGACCTGTTTTTTCTCGATGTTCTCGTTTCTCTTTTCGGCAAAGACGTTCAATGCCGTCCGACACGCGTCGAGGATCTCAACCGTATTCTCTATCGCTGGTACGAAGAGCATGACGAACTCGCCTCCGAAGAGAACGGGGTGAGCGCCGATCATCTCGACACCTGGGAGGATCCGGAACGATTGCGTAACCAGGCATCGGAGGAACCGGTCATCAAATTGGTTGACGAAATCATCGTTAGCGCGCTCGAACGTTCCGCGTCAGACATTCACTTCGAGCCATTTCGAGAACAATTCACAATCCGCTATCGTATCGATGGCGTGCTACACGATACGAAGCGCCAGATACCGGTGACCTATCAACCGGCGGTCATCTCTCGCCTCAAGCTGATGGCGCGCATGAAAATCGATGAGCGGCGCCTCCCCCAGGACGGACGTACCCGCTTTGTTGGTCCGCAGGGGCCGATCGATATCCGCGTCTCCAGCGTGCCGACCCAATTTGGCGAGAGTATGGTCTTGCGGTTGCTTGGCCACGAGGAGGTGCAGCTCGATTTTGCCTCGCTCGGCATGCCTTCCGCGGTGAAGAGTGCCTTTCGCAGGGCTATTTTCAGATCCTATGGTCTGGTGCTGGTAACCGGGCCGACCGGCAGCGGCAAGACCACGACTCTGTATGCCGCCATTAACAGCCTAAATGCCCCAGATAAAAAAATCCTTACCATCGAGGACCCTGTAGAATATCAACTCCAGGGAGTCAATCAGATCCAGGTCAAGCCGAAGATCGGCCTCACCTTCGCCTCGGCATTACGCTCCTTTCTACGCCAGGATCCAGACGTCATCCTGGTTGGCGAAATTCGTGACACGGAAACCGCCGAAATTGCAATCCATGCGGCACTTACTGGGCACCTGGTATTCTCCACTCTCCATACGAACGATTCAGCCGGGGCAATTACACGACTGCAGGAAATGGGGGTCGAGCCGTATTTATTGACCTCGTCCCTGTTGGGCGTCATGGCGCAGCGACTGGTGCGGCGTATATGCCCGCAGTGCGCGCGAACTCGACCTTTTTCGATCGAAACCACTCAACATCTGCAGAATATTGTCGGACACGGCGGCGAGGTGCCTACCGAGGAGCGGCATGGCAATGGATGCGAGTTGTGCGGGCACCGCGGGTATAGTGGTCGCACCGGGCTCTATGAATGGATGGAGATCTCCGATGACATTCGACAACTCGTGCTCAAACGCATGGACAGCATGACCATAGGTGCGGCAGCACAGTCTCAGGGCATGAGCACCTTGTTGCAGGCTGGTATTGCCAAGGTTGCCGAGGGGGTGACGACCTTTGAGGAGGTTCTCAGGGTTGCCAACGTTTCCGGGCAACTGGCAGAGACTAGAGTGGAGCCCTGCCGGTGACACGATTTACTTATGAGGCAATCGACGACGCGGGGCGAAAGGTGCGTGGCAGTGAGGAGGCCATCGGTCGGGAAGAACTGATCGATAGCCTGCGTGAACGAAAGATGTTCCCTTTGGTTATCCGCAAGGTCGAGGCGGGACGATGGCGCCAGGGGTTTTCCAGGGAAAAACGCATATCGCATGACGACCTGCTCTTTTTGACCAGAGAACTGGCGACACTCCTGAACAAGGAAGTATCCCTGGAGAGGGCTGTCTCGATCGTTGCCAGCAGTTGCGGCCACGCAGGAGTCTCGCGGCTGATGGCCGACATCAACCGCGTCCTGCACGGCGGCAACACCTTCAGTCAGGCCCTCCATGGGCATGCCAGCCTGTTCTCGAGGTTCTATGTCAGCATGGTTCAGGTCGGCGAGGAGGGTGGTGTGCTTTCCCTGGTCATGCATCGTCTTGCACTCTATCTCGAACGTCATCGACAAGTACGCGATGCCATCGTCAAGGCCTCAATTTATCCTGCCTTTCTCGTGTTGTTCAGCGTGTTGTCGGTGTTGGCCCTGGTGTTTTTTGTTGTTCCCAAATTTGCCCAGATTTTCCAGGACCTCAATCAGCCCTTGCCGATGCCTACCCAGATACTCGCTGACTGCAGCGTGTTTCTGGGTCAGTGGTGGTGGCTGCTTTTGGTCGTCGTTGCGATTCTGTGGCTGGTGTGGGCGCGTTGGTATCGCAGCGAAAGAGGTCAGGTGACCTGGAGTCGATGGTCCCTTCGCTTGCCTTTGCTTGGACGATTACGCCGCCAAGTGGAACTGGCCACCTTTGCCAGGGCGATGGGAACGCTCATGGAAAGTGGTGTGCCCATCCTGCGCGGACTTGCCCTGGCCGGAGAGATTAGTGATAACGCCATTGTCCGCGCGTCGATAGATGGCCTGTATCAGCAGGTGCGCAAGGGGAGATCCTTGAGTCTTGCCATGCGGGACGATCCGTTCTTCCCTCCTCAGGTGGTGCATCTGACAGCCATTGGCGAGGAGGTCGGCAGCAGCGGACAGATGCTGCTCCAGTTGGCTGACGATGTCGAGACCAAATTGGAACACGAGATCAAAATGTTGCTGGCGCTGATCGAGCCAGTGACCATCGTCTTCATGGGGGTGATGATCGGCGGGATCATTGTCGCCATGCTGCTGGCAATTTTCAGTATCAACGACTTGCAGCAGTTCTGACTTTTTTCTGAAGTATTATTTGCGATATCATATTTTAAATAAAATCCTTCCATTCCAATAAGTAAATCTGCTACATATGCCACCTTTAAATGGTCAGGAATGTCAATTCTTAATGCCGTAACGAGGCGTAACGTGATGCGGAATCTTGTTGGACTTCATTGTTCTGTATGTGGGGTGCTGCTCGCTGCTGCGCAGTTCTTTTTGCCATCCTGGCTTTTGGCAGAGGCAGTCAGCGAGGCCTCTTCCGAGGTGGCAGTAAACGGGGAATCGACTGACGAACAAGGGGAGTCCTGTGCGTTGATACGTAAGGGCCGCAAGATCGTCAGACCCATGCAGGTTCAAAGCTGGAGCCAGTTTGGTTCGGCGGTTGCCATCGATGGGCCCTTTGCGGTTATTGGAGCCAGGGGAGAGGATGGGGGGAGTGGCTCTCTTTATGTTTTTCAGGAGGGTGATAAGCGGTGGCAGCAAGAAGCCCGGCTCAAGGAAGGGGAGGAAGGACGCGACAACCTCCTCGGAGCGGCAGTCGCAGTATCTGATAATCTCATGATTGCCGGTGCTCCTCGAGCGACGGTGAACGGCCTGGTCGACGCCGGGACTGTCTCTCTCTTTACACTTGATGCGGGCGGTTTGTGGCGGCAAACCGCTCGCTTGACCGCAGATGAGCCTGGTTCTTCCGATCATTTCGGCATGGCCGTGGGGGTGTGGAGAAACAGCGTTATTGTCGGGGCATGGAACGACGATGAAGGAGGAGATGCGGTTGGGTCGGCGCACATTTTTATCCAGGATGGTCATGGATGGTGGAATCATGCCGCCAAATTGGTTCCGGCACAGGTCACTGTCGAAGGCGGATCTGAGCAGACTGCGCCGGTGACTGCTGCCGTCGAAGAAGGCGCTGTCCAGGTTTCATCGGTTCCCCAGCAATTTGGTTTGGCAGTGGCCATTGGCAAGGACTTCGCTCTGGTGGGGGCGCCGCGGCTTCCTGGTACGGCCCAGCAGCAAGCTGTCGAAGCGGGGGCGGTCTACGTTTTTGATAAAACAGGTCAGACCTGGACGCAATCACTCATTCTTCAACCCGCAGAGAAATCGGCTGGGGATGGCTTCGGTGCGTCCATCGCTGTCTGGGGCGGGTTTGCCGTTATCGGATCTCCGGGCGACGACAGCCTCGGCCACGACGCCGGAGCAGCCTATATCTTCAAGAGGAGTGGACATTCCTGGTCGCAGGTCGCGCGTCTTACCGCGGCCGATGCTTCTGCCGGGGACCGTTTCGGGGTTTCTGTGGCGATGAACGGCAGCCACGTAGCTGTTGGCGCAATTGGCCACGACGGCGTCGGTGTAAACGCTGGCATGACCTACATCTTCGAAGGACTGGGCTCTACATGGGAACAAAAGCTGCGAGTCAGTCCGGGCTTCCCTTCCGATGGTCGGAAGATGGGTATTGCCGTGGCGCTAGGTTCGCGACAACTTCTCACTGGCTCAGATCCTGACGATTCTCTTTATCTCCCCGAACAAGTCTATGATTTTCCGTTATCGCCACTCATCAGAGCGGAAAAAGCTCTCTATGACTTTGGTCTGGTGCCACCCGAAACTGAATCTCAGGAAGTGGAGATCTTTCTGGATAATCCGGGGGAGAAGGCAGCGACTATCACCGGCATTTCCCTCGCCTCAGGTGATAGTGACGTATTTGCAATCGTCAAGGATCGGTGCTCCAAGAAAAAGCTCAAGCCGGGCAGGCAATGCCGCATCGTCGCTCGTTTTATACCCGACGTCGTTGGGTACTATGAGGCCTTGCTTACGGTGACTTCAGACCAATGCCTTTCTCTCGACATACCGCTCAGAGGAGTTGGCGCGAGTCCGGGCTACAATGTGAGCGGGGGGGATGATGGCGCTGTCGAGGAATTGTTATGGCCTCCAGGGCGCTAGACGAGTCAATGACTCCGGCAGGAAAACGAGGGCATGACCTGCCCGGGGGGCAACACGGTTTCACTCTGCTCGAACTGCTTGTGGTCGTTGCCCTTCTGGCGATGGCAGTGGGCTTGGTTGCGGTTGCTGTTTCCTCGGGGATCCATGGTGTTCGAGAGCGCAACGTGCAAATGCACATGTGCAACGCGTTGCAGCGTGCACGTGTCAAGGCGATGAATACTCCCAGCAATATCCGCTTTGTCATCGATGGCAGAGAACGGGTTTTTTTCTACGAGGGCGGGGACGTTAACCGCATTCCGGAAGCGGTGCAGATTGAAGGGGAAAGGCTCCAGACCTACTCGCCATCATCGACAGGGTTGACGTTCTACCCAGATGGTTCCTCCTCCGGAGGCTTTCTCACGCTTAGTCCTCGGACCGGAGCATTGTACGAGGTGGAAATTGATAGAGTCTTCGGCCTCGTTGCGCTCACTACGGGGAAACCATGATGGTGCATTGCTATCAGCGCTCTGGTTCCGAGGGTTTCACCCTTTTCGAGGTGCTGGCGGCAACGGTACTGGCGGGGGTGTTTCTCGCTCTCTGCTTTGTCGGTTTCAGCCAGGAAAAAAGAAGACTCTATCGGGCCGATCAGGCGCAAGCTGCGGCGAACGTATTGCGCCACGCTCTATGGGCTTTGGATCAGAAAGATGATCGGGGCCAACAATCTACAGTCCTCGAAATGCCTCGGGACTTAGCCACCTGGCGGGTTGCTGTCGAACATGGGCAGTGTTCAGTATTTCTGGGAGATGGTGCCGAGGGAGCGGAGTTGGTACCACTTGCAGGTTATATGCAGAGAGTGGTGGTGATTCATTCCCCCGATGGGCGGCGATACCTCCAGCGCCGCCTTGTTGAGAACCAATGAAGATGGGGCGAAATATCGGCTTTACCCTGCTGGAACTGCTGGTTGCGTTGACTCTTGCCGAATTGTTGATTGTTTTGCTCAGCCTTTCTTTGCGTTCAGGCCTGGTTTCGTGGATGGATTTGCGTAAGAACAATCAGCGTGTCATGCCGCAGTGCGCCGTCGAAGCTTTGCTTACTCGGCAACTGCGAGCGGTTGTGCTCCCCAATACCCAGCAAGTCGAAAGTCCGCAAATTTTTGTCGGGAGCAAAGAGAGTCTGGTCTTTACCACGAGTCATGCTTCCATAGGCAGTGGAGCGGCAGGGGTGATTCTGGTCGCATACACGCAGGACAGAGCGGGGTCGGATCTGTTGTATGCACAGCGGGTAGTGACGCGCACCTCGCAGTTGACTGGAATACTGCCAATCGAACTGACTGTGGATGGTCTGCCGGCAATGCGCGCGAGAGGGTGGGAAACGGCACGGATCAGCTCTGCAGGCGAGGTGCGATTCGCCTTTCAAGGGCCCGAAGAGGCTGGGGAAGGTTCACCTGAGCGATGGCAAGAGCGCTGGCAGGAAAGAGAAGATGCGCCGCTAGCGGTGGCGATGCGGTGGTGTGAACCGAGAAATGGCAGACATAGTGAAGAGCCATGGCGGATACTCGCTGTGGCCCCATTTCAGCATTCCCGCGAAGAGGTCGCAATGCCGGACAAGGCTGGCACTCTTGATGGCTTGGCCAGGAAAATTGACGGGGACAGCAACGGGGCCGAAGTGCCGGTGCAAGAGTGAGGTGTACCTGTAAGCATCTTGCCTTCTTACGCCAGAAGGGGCAGCAGCAGGGTACTGTCATGGTGTTGGTCCTCTGGGTTATCGCCATGCTCTCCACAGTGGCGATGTTGTACGGTGTCGCAGTTCGTGGCCGCTATCATGCCGAGGTGCATGCCTGGAACGATATAGAGGATATGGAGGCCATCGCTTCGCTGGCTCTGGTGGTAAACCGACAGCTCACCTTTTCTCTCCTCGATACAGGCAAGGAGGGATCTCGCCATGGCTTTCGGCTGCGAACGCAAGCCTACCATGCTGACCAGCAAGTGGAGGTCAAGCGGCACGTGGGGGGCGAGAACAGGGAAGAGATAAAGGGTCGAGTCATTCCGGATGGGCGTATCTACACGGTGAAAATCGAAGACCGCCAATATAGGCTCTCCGTGGAAGCGGAACAAGGGAAAGTAGATCTCAACGCAGTTCAAGAGGCATTCCTTCACCAGTTGATGCGGTGGCTGCAAGGGCGAAACGCAAGAGAAGGCGATGCGTTGGCCGATTGTCTGCTGGATTGGCGTGACAGTGACCATCTGGTCCGCATGTCGGGTGCCGAGGAAGAGGCTTATCAACGAGCCGGTCTGGTTCAAGTGCCTGCTGATGGGCCGTTTGCCAGCGTCGATGAAATGCGTCTGGTCTTGGGAGTGAGCCCGCAACTCTTCTTCGGTCCTCTTAATCTGGGTAGGGGAAAAGAGGGTCTCGAACGGTGGCCTGGCGGGTTGCGTGATCTCTTTACAGTCTACAATGGCACTGCTGATGTGTTGCTTGATTATGCCCCGCCACCTCTCAAGGCGTTTTTTGAAGACTTGGCCGTTGTCGGTGGGGCGGAGGGACTGGCAGAGACACAGCGAAGGGAAACGCCACCTTTCCCTCGGCCTCCTTTCGCAGGAGAAATCATGGGGCAGGCGGCTGGAAGTGGCGCATCCTTGAGGGTAGTGCTGCTTAAGGTGGACACTGGCCATGCCGCGTACCGGGTCTGGTTGGGCGTCAATGAAGGGCGCGACTTGCCGAAGATACTCAGGGTGGAGGAAGATATGTATGCAATGATGGCAAGGCATGTTCAGAAATGAAATCCTCGGGCTTGCCTGCTTGGGAGACAGAATTGATAGCTGCCTTCTGGTAAAGCAGGGGAAGCACGCTGATGGACCCTCCTGGGAGCCCGATCTCCTCCGGTCGCAAACTCTGACGGTGCATGAACACCAAGAGGAGACCGAGGTCTTGCGGCAGATACTGACAGCACTTGCCCCTTCCCGTCGTCGAGCGATCTGCTTGGGAATTGCGCGACGTCGCTACCTGATGCGTGAGATTCCCTGTCCTGGTTGCACCGTAGATGAAGCCATCGCCAGCATTCGTTTATCACTTGATCATTACCTGCCGCTCTCTTGTGAGGATGTCTACTGCGATCTGCTTGCCAGGGAGCGTAATGGAGTGGCCAGCGTTCAACTGTATTGGGTGGAAAGAAGATACGTCGAGGCACTGGTTGCTGCTATTCAAACGACCGGACATATTCGTTCCCTGGTGACCGTTGCTCCCCTCTGCTATGGCCTTGACCTGTATCTGCGCAGTTGTGGCCAGGAACACCTGCCGGGGTCTTTCGTGTCAATGCAGACCCGGCTTCCCGTGGTGACCTTTCATTCCGCTGCCGGGTTTGCTGGGTCACTGCCCTTGCGACTCGACGCGAAACAACGGCCGAAATTGGACCTGCCATCCCTGGAATTGAAAATGGCCGAGACCTTTGCCTTGCCGTTACGGATTCTCTGCCTGCGGGGGGATTCTACTCATGTGCCTGCACCGGTACAGCAGTTCCTTACAGAGGCGTTTGCCGATCAGGACCTTATGTCCAGTTGCCTTCTCGATATCGAGAATTGGGGTCAATGTGCGGCAATGCTGGCCGTTTCGTGCTCAACGATGCCGCATTTCCATCCTGGCAAGCGAAGGATGCGAAGAGAGGTTGGCGGCAGACTCTTTTTGCGGCTGGCTGTTGTCGTTTTGCTTGCTGTGCTGGCCGCGGCCGCTCGTAATGGCTGGGAGGCAAGAGCCTTGCGTGATAAGGCCGAAGGGCTTGAGGTCGAAGCAAAGAGAGCACAACAGAGACATTCTCTGCTGGCATCCGGCGAAAAGGACCTGCTCGATAACAAGAAATTTTACGACGATGTCAGCACGTTCCGCCTCGATTGCGTGGAATTGCTCGGAGTATTGAAAAGTCTTGCCGAACAGACCCCGGTGACCACCTGGGTGCCAAGTTTGCACCTGAACGAAAGGAACGTGACCGTCGAAGTGGTTGGGACGGGAGCTGCCGACATCCTCGAACTGTGGGGGAAAATTCCCTATGTTGCGGGGGTTCGACTGGCGTCTCAGGTTAACAAGGATCGAGATGGCCAGGAGCGTTTCCGCGTCGAGTTCCAACTGCAACGTGGGGAGTGACGGGAAGTGAACGGTACTGGTCGATTGTTTGTCAAGCGCTTGCAGCAGGTGAGCAATAGCCCGGTGATCGTTTTCGGTATCCCCCTGGCTTGCGTGTTGATGGCGGTCAGATTCCTCTACCTGCCATCTGCAGACGTCAATGACGAGTTAGCCCAGGTTATAGCGGCGCGAGAAATGAACATCGCAAAACTCAATGAGAAAACGGGGGAGATCCTTACCCGCCTCGAGGGCAGGGAGGAATGGGAGCAAGAGATAGCGATCATGGCAGGGCGAGGTGTTGAGGGGGAAAACCGGGAATCAGCCAATAGCCAGCTGGCGCGCCTGGTCACCGAGTCCTGCACAAGCGCCGGCATGACAGTTGTGAGCTACAACGGAGTCACGCCGAAGCAGTGGGATGGTAGAGACCTCCTGGGGGTCACTGTATCCATGGAGGGAAAAACCGAAAATCTCGTCGCCTTGCTGACGCAGATAAGCGAAAAGCTGCCCGATAGTCGTCTGCAATCCTTGCAGGTCCAGAACGTTGATGTCGAGGCCTCGCGCCTGGCCGTACAACTGGAATTACATACACTCTATTTTTCTCGTCGTTGAGCACATAATGAATCGTCCTTTTTCCCGCCTTTCCGTATTCGTCTGTCTATGGGCCATCACTGCATGGGTTGCATTGTTGCCATTTTACACGGTGCGTGCCCAGGATGCACTCCTCCCAAAGCCACTTGATGTCAATCGCAGTCTGGTCATGCCAGTCGACAGGGATCAGGCGAAGCCGGTAAATTTCGTACTTGATGACATGGATATCGAGCCTCTGCTCGCCCATATCATCGGCGAAACGCTTGGCCGCAATTATGTTATCGAACCTGGCATTCAGGGATCCTTGTCGCTCAATATCAAGGGCACTTATACCGACGAGCAGCTGCTGGAACTGCTCAACGCTGTGTTTCAGCTGCACGGTATTGCCATTGTCGAAGGCGAGAACGGCATGATCAAAGTGGTCAAGAAAGGGGCAAGTGGCCGCTTCACCAGCATTTTCGGAGAGGAGAGCGGCGGACGGAAGTCTGTAGGGGACAGAATCAGCGTTTTTCAGTTGTCGTATCTCACACCGAGCCATGTGGCGCAGATAATTGCCAACTTTGTGTCACCTGGAGCCGTCGTATTGCCCGAAGTTAAGACCAACAGCCTGGTTGTTGTCGATTCACCGGAAGTATTGCGGAAAATTAGGCAGATAATCAGTATGATGGATACAGATTTCTTCAAGGATCTCTACTGGAACATTTATACGCCTGTTTATGCCGATGTCACCGAACTGACGAAAGACCTCGATAGGATCTTCAAGGCCAAAGGATTGTACAATCTGCCTGGAACCGATTCAGGCGGCATCCAGATTATGCCGCTCAAAACCATCGGGGGGCTTTTAGTAATCAGCAAATGGCAGAGTGCACTCGATCTTGTCGGGCATTTCGTCAAGGAACTCGATCGCGGCAATGCCGGGAAAAGCAGCAAGCTGTATGTCTATACTGTGCAAAATAATAGTGCCGAAAATATCGCCAAAATGTTGACGGAGATTTTCGGCAGCGAGAATGCCAAAGTACCTCAAAGGGAAGAACGAAAGGTTGTGGTCAAACGAGCCGAGATGCCAGAAGCCCCATCGGAAGAGGAGACCGGGGATGTCGAGTTGAGCGGCGAAGTACGATTCATTCCCAACCAGGACTTGAACCTCTTGCTGGTAAAAGCATCTCCACGGGATTATGCCATAATCAATGATATTATCGAGAAACTCGATATCTTGCCGCGGCAGGTGATGATCGATGTGATTATCGTCGATGTCAAGCTGAATGACGGCATGGAGTACGGTATCCAATGGTTGCTGAAACAGAAAAAAATCACTCTCAATGGGGATCGGTATTCCGCAGATTTTGCATTGTCTTTCCCCAACGAGCTCGGAAACCTCGAAAAAGACACGCTTCTCGGCAAAGGTTTGTCGGGCTTGACCTATGGCCTGTTCGATTCTGCCGGAGATCTGGCGGGGTTGATTCGACTCATAGCGAGCAAGACGGACACCAATCTGCTGGCATCTCCCAACATTCTCGCGGTGGACAACAAGGAGTCAACCATCGAGGCGGGGGAAGAGGTGCCCACCAAAACCGGCGAGACAACGACCGCCACTGGTTCGACAACACAATCGATCCAATACCGGCAAACCGGTTTTATTCTCAAGGTTAAGCCATCTATCAACGACAGTGGTGTGGTTCGCCTGGAAGTCACACAAGAATACAGCGAAGTTTCCAGTCGGGATACCGGAGGTGCCGAGTCCCCGGCATTCATAAAGCGGAAGGCGGCAACCAATCTCGTTGCCCATGATGGTCAGACCGTGGTGATAGGCGGGTTGATCAAACAGACACAAAATGCAATCAGCGCAGGCATTCCGTACTTACAGGATATCCCTCTGCTTGGATATCTCTTTGGAGGCAGTCAGGTTACAAGGGATAAGAGCGAACTGCTCATCGCCATCACCCCCCATGTCATTCGCAGCAAGGAACAGGTCGATGATCTCACCGCTCAGTTCGTAGGTCGTGTCAAGGCGCTGAAGGATGTTATTGAAGAGGCAAAAGGCGCAAAGGGCGCAACATCGACTGATGATGACGGGAAAGTGCCGAAGGAAGAGCGATGAGAGCAAGAGTTCTGTTTGAGCAAATACTCTTTTGGCACCAATGAATACACATGCATGTCTCAGGTTTTGGGAGATCCTGAAGAGAGCTTGGGCATGGCGCTTGGCATGGCGTGCACTGGTCCTGCTGGTCTGTTCGATGCTCTGGCTCGAGCTAAGCATTTGCCTGGCCCAGGAAGATTTCAGCAGTATCTACAGTAAGGATCTGTTTTCCCCACAACGTCACCAGGCGCCCATCGCCCAGCCAGATGTAATTCCTGATCCTCTTCCCCCTCCGCAAGAAGGACAGAACACCCTCGTGTTGCGGGGCATTGTCGAAATCGGTGGGGTGCGTCGTGCTTGTCTGACGTTGCAGGATGGGAATCGCTTCGCGCAGACCCTCTCCCATTCCGGAGAGGACACCGTGGTTCTCGGAAGAGGTGAAACAGCTGGGCGCTGGGCGGTCGACAAGGTGCAAGAACGTTCGGTCGAACTTATCGACCAGGGCGGGCAGCGACTTCACTTGTCCATTTTCGACGTCAAGAGTCAGGGGACTCATACGAAGGAGAAAAAGCAGGCGGTAGGGCTATTGACCAAACCGGATATGCCGCCACCTTCCCCGGTCGTACGATCCGCTCCAGTCCAAGCTCAAGAGGGATCTATTGTCCACTTTGAGGAAGAGGCTCCTGCTGCGCCTGAGGCGACGACAACCAATCACTCTCAAGAAGAAGAAAACCTGGCCGAGGAGGTGCGCCGTCAACAGGTGACCAAGGGGAAGAGGCCGCGAGGAGGAGCAGTGAACCAACGACGCGAAGGGCTGTCCGGCCCACCGGCGCCACCGCCGATACCCACGGAACTGTACCGCACCACATCGAAGAAGTAGTCCATGTAGCGCATTAACAAGATACCGGTTCCCCCGAAGCAAAGGAAGTGTTCGCGTCCATCCACCTACAGTATCTAGGTAGGCGCAGAGAGTGTCGTTCCTCCAAGAGGTCCCGGTTGCGAGATGAGCTGTGCTCATTTTCACAGAAGGCATTTACTCTCGGTGGGTTGGCTCAACTTGGCGGATGGCAGTGGAGGGTATCTCTTGGGTTTGTCGTTCTGAGTGCCTGCTGCCGAGCAATATGCTCCTGATATCGGCACCTGGGCGAAAGCTCAGGAGAAGGAGATAGGCGCCAAGAAACATCATGCCGCCGAAGAAGGCAACCAGTCCGAGGAATATTCCCGCTGTCGAGAACCGCTGGCGCCAGGCAACCCATATACCGGAAAGCCCCAGAAAAGTCATAAAGTCGACGTTGAACTGGCCAGGCCAGGACATTTCCGCGATATCGGCGAAGAAGACCGGCAGAAGATGCCAACCGTGCTCGGTACCAACCAACAATGTGTAACCAGTCAAGGTAACCCACGCGACGGCGAGGTAAAGACGAAAGAGAGTCATAGGCGTTTTCCGGATGTAAGCAGCGGCAACCGCTCCGGCAGGAGCAGCCGCCTCATAAAAAGTTTACTCGGGGAGAAATTTTTCCACCCCAACATCGAGCCCCTTGCCTGGCAGGACCATCAGTGTCGAAGTGCCGTGGGCGAG
The DNA here is from genome assembly GCA_937915545.1 of uncultured Desulfobacterales bacterium. Taxonomy (GTDB): domain Bacteria; phylum Desulfobacterota; class Desulfobulbia; order Desulfobulbales; family Desulfocapsaceae; genus Desulforhopalus_A. The sequence goes on along the minus strand of CALGIJ010000017.1, from coordinate 166,504 downwards.
CAGGGTGCCGTGGTCATTAAAAACCGTCGCCTCGGAATAGCAGAGTGATTTACCCTCTTTGATACTGCGACCCTGCGCATGAAGTCTGCCATGGGTAACCGGTCTGAGGTAATTGAGCTTGAGGTCGACGTTCACCAGGCCTGCATCTTCGGGTATGCTCATAAACACAGCCCAGAATGTTGCTGTGTCGATGAGGGTGGCAATGACCCCGCCATGCACGAGCCCGAACGGCTGCAAATGAACCGTGCTCAAGAGGAGTTCAATCTTCGCCAGCCCGACATCCATTTCGACCAGGTTCATGGCCATATGTTTCGGGAAAGGGGCTTTGCCAACGATATCCTGTATTTTGCGGATGTACTCGGGGTTCGGCTTCATGGTGTGTTCCTGGGCTGAAAATGCTCTCGTTTGGGTACGTAGGAAAAGGTGATGACACAACGCGAATCACCATTGACCAGGCTTTCCTCTATGGAATGCACTGGCTCCAGCCTGAGTGCTTTCATAACGCCGTTACGTATTGCCTGACACCCACAGGCATAACCCTTTATCATATTGGCAATTTGCAGCGAGTCAAAGGCGTTACACTGTTGTCCGACCCAGGTTGCCTTATTGCCATCGATGGTTATCGGCTCATGAACGTACATGTCATCAAAGAAACAGTTCGCCCAGATCTTTCGGAAGATGGCGACCAGGTCTTCGATGTTCTCCGGCTTCTCTATCTGGCCGGATTTCAATAGCATCAAGGTGTATTTTCTAAAAAAGAGCTCATTCGCCTGAATGTTCAACCTGTTGGCGCACTCTTCCCCCAACTCTCTGACTGCGGTTGCATGCCAGTAGGAGTCATGCAACCACCAGAGCTTCTTTAGAGTGTTTATCTCCTGGAATGGTGTCTCAATGTCGGTATCGTTCATAGTGGTCTCAACTCCTCGTTGTCGTCAACGCTCGATCCTTTCTGCAGCCCCATAAGAAGAGATTCAACCTGGTCCAAGGCCTGCTCCATATAGTCCTCATCGCCGGTTGCCCTGGTCATGGCGTATCCGCCTTCGACAAGGCAAATCAGCACCCGGGCGGTATTTTCCGCATTGCTGACTCTGGCAATCTCGCCGCTCTCGATGCCTCCCTCCACCAGAGAAACGATGGCACGTTTCCACTCGTCGATCGCCGCACGCACTGCTGCCTGCAGTTGGTCGTTGACATCGCCGCTGTCGATGGCGGTATTGACGATCGGGCAGCCGCCGGATGCTATGACCTGGCGGTAAATGTTCCGGAAGGTTTTTGGGTAGGCGAGGAGCTTATCCAGATAGGTTCGTCCTGCAACGATATGTTCCTTCAGTCGATCTTTGATAAAGGAAAGGTTGTGTTCGAAGGCGAGAACGGCAAGCTCGTCTTTATTCGTGAAATTGCCGTAAATGGCTCCTTTGCTCAACCCGGTGGTGTCGGTCAGGTCTTTCAGGCTGGTGGCGGCATAGCCCTTGCGGTTGAAGACCGGGGCCACCTGTTGGATGATGAAGCTTTTTGTTCGCTCTGCTTTGCCCATAGCTAAAATATACCGAACGGTATATTATATGCAAGCTGCATTTTGTACATTGGCGACAAAAGAGAGAGGGCTGTGCATGTCAGCATGCCATCTGTACGAAAAAACAACCATAAGGCTCGACATCCCTGAGCATATCTAAGAAATGACGTTCAGATGTCAGGCAAGCGCGTGACAGGGAAATCGCACGCTGCCCTGGCTTGGTGAGAGCGAGGTTCAGGGAGAGAATGAGGTATTCTGCGCACAAGATGCTTTCGCAGAACAAAGAGGAAACCCGAGGGGTCTTGTCACCTGTAACGCAATTAGAGCTCAGGTGCCAAGAAGCTGATGAGCAGGCTCTGCAGGGAGGTTTCGAGGCGACGGTAGCTGATGCGCGGGCACTTGTCGAGCATGATCTTGGCCGCTTTGACCTGGTCGGTGTCGCTGTATTTGTCGGAGAGGTAGATAATCTCCTTGATGCCGGCCTGGATGATCACCTTGGTGCACTCGTTGCAGGGAAAGAGCCCTACGTAGATGCGACAGTCACGGAGATCGGTGGAGATCGAGTTGAGCACCGCGTTCAGTTCGGCATGGCAGACATAGGGGTACTTGGTGTCGAGGAACTTCCCCTGGCGTTCCCAGGGTAACTCGTCATCGGAACAGCCCCAGGGAAAACCGTTGTAGCCGACACCGACGATCTTGTTCTGGTCGTTGGCGACGCAGGCTCCAACCTGGGTATTGGGGTCCTTGCTCCGCTGGGCGGAGAGCAGGGCCACCGCCATGAAGTACTCGTCCCAGGAGAGGTAATTCTGTCGTTTCATCTCGTCTCGCCGCCTTGCTGCGCCTGGAATTTTCGTCGCCGATCACGCCAGGTGTTGATGCCGCAGACACTGTCGACAAAGCTGCGCACCGCCTTGAAGTAGAGCGGGCCGGCGGTTCTGGCGACATTGCCGTGGCGCGCTCCGGGAACCAGCAGGAACTGCTTGGTCTTGGCCGCCGAGGAGGCCTGGAGCTTTTCGACCTCGGGAATCGGTACCAACTCGTCCTTTGATCCATGGAAGATGCTGGTAGCCAGCTTTATCGTCCCCATCTTTTCGAGGACGCCAAAACTGTCACCTTCGGCGATGGCCTGGGACGCCTCTTCCAGGCCAAGGGCTTGAAGCAGGGTTTTGCCTTGGCAATACGCGCTTTCGAGGATCAGCCCTTTGAGTTTTTCCTGGTGGCCACTGGCGATGGAGACTGCGCATAGTGAGCCGAGGGAGCGGCCGAAGACAAAAAGAGGTGCGGTGTACCCCCGTAAGGCCAACCACTCGACCGCCTGAAGAAATTGGCTGTTGGCGTCGTCGAGCAGGGTGGCAAGGGAAGGCGTGCCAGTGCTGCCGCCGAAGCCACGGTAAGAGAAGAGGAGGACATTGAGGCCGGTGGCGCGATAGCCTTCCGCCTCGTCGGTGAAGGTGCTGCACGATTCTTCGCCGCCATGGAAGTAGAGCAGTGTCGGATTCCCTTTCGCTGCTTCATAGAAACGCGCCGAGAGAGTCGCTCCGTCTACAGTCAGGGTGATATCCTCGCTGAGACCTGCTTGCGGGAGGAGTTCAGCGGCAGGAGGCGGTTGCAGCAGGCGGGCGGTAACGTCAGGGCGGTCGAAAGACTGAAGCGTTGTCATCATCGTTTCTCTACAGGAGGGGAACCGGGGATTGTCGGCTGAACGGGTGCAGCAGAAACAACAAAAGGCGGCACAGTATGCCGCCTTTTGTCGAATATCGGTGGGGTGAGCGATGGGACTTGAACCCACGGCCTCCTGGGCCACAACCAGGTGCTCTAACCAATTGAGCTACGCCCACCACGCGAATTCGCGAACGTATTGAAAAACCTGTCCTATATACCTGCTCGGTTACCATTTTGCAAGGGCAAAATCGTTAGAGCTCCTCTTTGCAGTACATGCATTTTTTCGCCTGCAGTTTGACGATCTCCATGCAGTGCGGGCACTCCTTCTTGTAATTCGCTTTGAGAATTCTGCCGAGGCTCTGGCCGACGGCAAATTCCAGGGAGGGATCACGGAACTTGTGGTTGCGCAGCGCGTCGATGCAAGAGAGGTCGTTCAGCTTCTCCAGTACTTCTAATGCCAGCAGGCGGTCGTCCTTGGCGACAGCTTCGTCAAGGATGAGGGTCAGCGGTGGCTGCAGGTCATGTTTTTCGACGCAGGTGGCCAGTGCTTCTTTGGCCTCTTTTTGCTTGTAATAGCGCTCGTTTTGAAGACGTAACGCTTCTCGGTCGATGACACAGGCCTTGAAGGCGTCGGCGTTGCCGACCATCATCACGTTGCCCTCCTTGCTCTTGGGCAGCTCCATGTAGCGGTACGAGGCGTGGTGGCCATACTTGCTCTCGATATGGTCCCAACCCTTGAGAAACAGTGGGCAATAATCGTTGAGGCAGATGAACATGACCTCCGAGCCCCAGCCAAGGCCGTCGCCGATGTGGATCGGCGGCGCCTCGCAGCAGGACATGGTAGAGTTACAGTGCGGGCATACCTTGACTTCGTCGAGAAAGCTGTAGTCGCGAAACATAAGGGGAGGACTCCTTGAAAATATGGGGACCCGTGGACGCCTTCGCTTTCGTGCCTCGGGGCGATGGCGATACGGGGTAGTTGCGGGCACTTGGCCAACTATAAGACCCGGATGACAAATTACAACGGCAATATCATCCTTTCATCGCCGGGCTGTTGATCACCTCATCCACCGCCTTGGCCTGCTTCATATGGCGGCTGAGGAAAGTCGTCGGGAGGAAGCTGCGGTTGCTCTCCATGACTCTCGCCAGTTCGGCGATGTCGCCTGCTTCGGCAAGGTCGATGAGTTGCAGGAGGTTGTTGGCGAAGGCGCGCACGATCTTGCGGCCTTCGCCGGCGGTGGCCATGATCTCGGCATAGGTGCGGGGATTCTGGTTGTGTACCCTGGCCATGGCGAGAATACCATAGAGGGAGGTCAGGGTGGAGTGGCTGCCGATGTCGTCGCAGTCGATGGCAAACTCGCGCAGCGTCTTGGCGAGGGCCACCGAGATGGTGGTCGGCAGTTTCTGGCCGATGCCCATGAGGAGGTCGTGCCTGACGGCGCTGTCATGGCAGATGTCAGCGCCGTGCTTGTAGAGAAATGCCTCAAACTCGCTGGCGAAGGCGCCGCTGCGCGGCGTCCTCACCACCGAGACGTTCTTGTCCTTCATGGTCAACGCCTGCGGGCCCCAGAGGTTATGGACGAACATCACTTCGACGCCTTCGCCAGTGGCCTCGAGGGCGGCGGCGATGGTGTTTTCCGACTCGCCGGCGAGGATGATGAGCGCTTGGCCGTTCTGCAACTGAGGACCGTATCGGCGAATGGTGGCAGCAGTCACCGAAATGGGCACGCACACCACCACCACATCGACCCGGGGAATCATCTCCGCCGGGGTGAGCGAAGTGCTGCGTCCGGTGATCAGGGTCTTGTACCCCTCATTGTTGAGGCGTTCGGCAAACCACTTGCTCATGTCGCCGCTGCCGATGAAACCGAAGGAGCGGATCTGCTTGACGCGCATCTCGACGCGGGGGAAGGAGCCGAGAATGCGCACCGCCCCCGGTTCGTGGATGACACCGTGCTCGATGTTGCGCAAGGCCTGCTGCATCTGTTCGTCCTGCTGATGCCCCTCGACCTCGACGTAGATCTGCAGCTTTTGTGTCTTGATGTCGTTTTCCGACTGCAAGTCGAGGATGTTGATGCCGCGGCGGGTGAACTCGCCGAGGATGTCGGCAAGCAGGCCGACGCGATCACGCAGGGGGCGAGTCATCAAGGCGGTGGCGTCGAAGCCGGTGGCGGCGCCGAGGGTGTCGCCAATCACCGCGAAGCGCGTGCGGTTGTGAGAGACCACCTCGCGGGCCACCAGAGAAAAGCCGTGGCGGAGGAGCAACTCCTCGGAGTCGATGACCCCGAAGCCCTTACGCCCCTCGTGACGGATGGCGGCCATGGCCGCCTCGATGTCGTGCACCGCCATCAGGGTGGCTTCCGGGTAGTTGCGCTCGATATATTCGTCGCACTGGCGGAACACCGAGTTTCGTCCGACGATGGTGGCGATGGCCGAGCCGTCGACGGCGTCGTCGCTGGTGCCGAGAGAAAGGTTGATCGGCAGCACGACGTTGTCGCGCCAGTGCCCCTTGTCCATTTTCGAGACGAGGCGGAAATAGTCCTTTACCTCTCCCTCGCGCGTATTGTAGACAGGGATAAGCGCCAGATCGGCCCGGCCTTCCCCGTAGGCGGCGAGTACGTCGGCGATACGGGAAAAAAGGATGATCTCCCCTTCGGGAATGTAGATGCGCGCCGCCCGATAGCTGTCGGAGGCGATCGGGCCGAGGGTGGCTAGAGTGTTCATGAGAGCTGCCCGCTGACAAGGATGAAAAGACCCCGGCCTGACCGGCGGCTGCGTGCCGCAGGGTGGCTGGGCGATGGCCTGTGCAAAATATCCGTTCTCTCTCCTCCCGGCAAGAGCTATCCGCCGCCTCCGGCGGTCGCCACCTTTTCCGACGCGATGTCCGCCACCCTCGACGAATACCTCGACGCCCTGAAAAACTCCCGCAAGTTCGGGCCGCAGGTGGTCTGTCAGCGTACCACGGCGGCGCTGCCGGCAACTTTGGGCAGTTCCGCGCCGCCGCTTTCCCCGGTATTGTGGCACGCTCTTCAACAAGGGGGTGTCGAGCGGCTCTACAGCCACCAGGCAGAGGCGATAGAGTTCATCCGCGCCGGCCATGACGTGGTGGTGGCGACGCCCACCGCCTCGGGCAAGAGCCTCATCTATAATCTGCCAGTGATCGACGACTTGCTCGGCGAATCCCCTGGCCACTCGCTCTATCTCTTTCCCCTCAAGGCTCTGGCCCAGGACCAGTACCAGGGGTTATGCACGCTTTTCGCGCGGCTGCCGGAAGTGGAGCGCAAGCGGCATCCGCGCCTCGCCGCCCTTTTCGATGGCGACACCGGCAGCGCCCAGCGGCGTCGCATCAAGGACGAACCGCCGCGGGTGTTGTTCACCAATCCCGAGATGCTCCATCTGTCGCTGCTCCCCTATCATCAGGGCTGGCAGGACTTCTTCGCACGCCTGCGCTACGTGGTGGTCGACGAGGTGCACAGCTATCGCGGCATTTTCGGCAGCCATATGGCCTGGGTGCTGCGTCGCCTGCAGCGCCTTGCCGAACACTATGGCAGTTCGCCGGTCTTCGTGCTGCTCTCGGCTACCGTCGGCAACCCCGCCGAGCTTGGCAGCCAATTGCTGGGCAGGGAGGTGAAGGTGGTCACCGCTTCGGGAGCCCCCAGTGCCGAGCGCCACATGCTCTTGCTCAATCCCTGGGACAGCGCCGCTCATGCCGCTAGCCAGCTGCTTGAGGCGGCGATCAAGCGGGGTCTCCGCACCATCGTCTACACCCAGTCGCGGCGCATGACCGAGCTGATCAGCATGTGGACCGCGCCGCGCCTTGGCCCTCTGGCGGGCCGACTGAGCGCCTACCGAGCCGGTTTTCTCCCGGAGGAACGTCGTGATATCGAGAGGCTGCTGTTCAGCGGCGAGTTGCTCGGGGTGGTGTCGACTTCGGCGCTGGAGCTGGGTATCGATATCGGCGACCTCGATCTCTGCCTGCTCGTCGGCTATCCCGGTTCGATCATGGCTACCAGGCAGCGGGGCGGCAGGGTGGGGCGGGCCATGCGCCCCTCGGCGACAGTCCTCATCGGCCAGGAGGACGCCCTCGACCAGCACTTCATGCGCATGCCAGAGGATTTTTTCGCCCGCTCGCCGGAAGCGGCGGTGCTCAACCCCGGCAATCCGACGGTGATGGCACAGCACCTGCAATGTGCCGCCGCCGAGTTGCCCTTGTGGCGGGGTGAGACCCTCCTTGAAGATGAGGGGCGGTGTTGGGCGGTACAGCGGCTGGAGGAGGAGAAACTGCTCCTGCGGACCGCCGATGGCGAGCGCTGGATTGCCTCGCGCACCTTGCCGCAGCGCGATGTCAGCCTGCGCGGAGCCGGCCGTCAGATGGTCATCATTGATGGTGAGAACGGCGAGATCATTGGCGAGATCGACAGCGGCCGGGCTATCAAGGAGTGTCACCAGGGAGCGGTGTACCTGCATCGCGCCACCACCTGGGTGGTGGAACGCTTCTCACTCGACGATGGCGAGATCGTCGCCCGTCGTCACAGCCCGAGCTACTTCACCCGGCCAACCAGCGACAAACGCACGGAAATCCTGGCAACCCAGAGCTCCAAAGGGGCGTTTGCTTCTGCGGTGCACTTCGGTCGCGTACGCGTCACCGAGCGGGTCACCGGCTACCAGAAGCGCAACAACCACACCCAGAAGCTGGTGGCGACACTGCCCCTCGACATGCCCGAGCAGACCATGGAAAGCGAAGGGTTGTGGCTTGTCATCCCTGCCGAGATTGTTTCCCTCTGCGAGAAGGAGAAATACCACTTCATGGGGGCAATTCACGCCCTGGAACATGCCATGATCGCCCTCTTTCCCCTGCTGGTGCTCTGCGACCGCAACGATATCGGCGGCATCTCCTGCCCGGTGCACGCGCAGACGGAGCAGGCGACGATCTTTATCTATGATGGCTACCCCGGCGGGGTTGGCCTGTGTGCCGAAGCTTACGCCAGGATCGAAGAACTCCTTCTGCAGACAAGACAAACGGTGGCGGCCTGTCCCTGCGAGAACGGCTGCCCCTCCTGTGTCCACTCGCCTCGCTGTGGCTCGGGAAACCGGCCGATAGACAAAAAGGCCTGCCTCTATCTGCTCGAACTGCTGATGGCCAGGGAGGCGGCGCCAGCTCAGTCGCTCTCTGTCGTGCCTCCTGCACCCCGCATGCACGTTACAACCCCGCCTTTCGTGTCGCCTCGTGGCCTTGCGGCTTTGCCGGAGCATTTCGTCGTCTTCGATGTGGAAACCCAGCGCTCGGCGGAGGAGGCCGGTGGCTGGCACCGCGCCGATAATATGGGCCTGGCACTGGCCGTGGTCTACGACTCGCGCTTGGGTGATTTCCTTACCTACCTCGAAGACGAGGCCGAGCGGCTCGTCGAGCATCTCGCCGGCAGCGAGCTCGTCGTCGGCTTCAACAACCGGCGCTTCGACAATCTGGTGCTTTCCGCCTACACTTCCATCGACCTCAACCGCCTGCCGACGCTCGACCTGCTTGAGGAGGTCCAAAATGCCCTCGGCTACCGCATCAGCCTGAACGGGCTCGCCGAACATACCCTGGGGGTAAAAAAGACGGCGGATGGTCTGCAGTCGCTGCGTTGGTACAAGGAAGGGCGTATCGATCTCATCCGTCACTACTGCCGCAAAGATGTGGAGATTACCCGCGACCTCCTCTTTCATGCCCTCGAACACGGCTACCTGCTCTTCGCCAACAAGAAAAAGGTCGAGGTGCGGCTGCCGCTGGCCCTGGACAAGCGTATCGAGGCCATGCTTGCCATGGCTGCCAGGGGAAGCTGAAAGTGTGCAATGGACCCGGGGGAGCGAGGTCGAGCTTCTACCTGGTCCGGAAGGAAAAGGGGGGTGGCTGCAACCAGCCCAGGGCCTGGTCTGGTTGCGGTCGAGGCTGCAATACGATGCTTTTATGGCCACAGCAGCGGGCTGAAGATCCAGCCGCTGGTTCCGCTGCCATGGCGCACCTGCGTCCATTTTTCTTTACTGCCTACCTTGGTGAGGACAACGCCCCGCTCGACGTCGGCGACCACCGCTGCCGATGTGGAGGGTTCGGCGCGCATGTTGACGCTGTTATCGGAAATAACGATGACCGTGTCGCATTTCTTGACCAGACTTTGGTGTATCCAGCCGCTGTCCTGCTCGAAATCGCTGACCTTGTACCACTCACCCTCCTTGTCGACGACCTTGAGGGGGTAGCCCTGAAAGAGCTCCATGGAGGTGGGGTTATTTTTGCCCGGTCCGGTTCTGACGGTGGCCTTGTCGGAGGTGACGGTGAGATACTCGGCGGCCATGGCCGGTGCCAGCCAGAAGGAGCAGGCCAAGCCGAGGGTGGCGATGCGTATGGCGAATGTTTTCATGTAACCTCTTTATATCATATTGTTTTTGTTGGTACAGGGCAGGTGCGCACCGTGTTGCCTGATGGTGTTCTTTAGCATGGATCGCCGGGCAAGTCAAATGGGTTGCCCGGGAAGCGCCGGCGTTTACGGGAAAAGAAGTCGAGGAATTTCCGGCTCGAGGAGCACTGTCGCCGCAAAGGGCAGGGCCTGGTTGTCGTGTCGATGGCCAGCGGGGATGTTGGCCCAGATGGGGTAGGTCTCCCCGGTACAGAGTTCCGCCACCCGCCCCAGGACCATGTCCAGATAGTGCCGGTTGCGCGGGTCTTCCGAGGTGTAAACGCCCGAGAAGTCGCCGAGCAGCAGCCCGGCCAGGCCACGGAATTTGCCGGCCAAAGAGAGCTGGGTGAGCAGGCGGTCGACACGGTAGGGGGGTTCGTTGACCTCCTCGAGGAAGATCACTTTGCCCTGCCAGGAAAAGTCGAACGGGGTGCCGATCAGGCTGACCAGGCTGGCCAGATTGCCGCCATAAAGGGGGGCGAAGACGCTGTCGCCACGACGCAGCACCTTGCGGTCGTCAAGATCGATGGGTTCGTTCCAGCGCCCTTGCAGACAGCATTGCAGTCGTTGCCGGGCGGCAGGCGTGGCATTGCCGAGGCTGGTCAGGACCGGGCCGTGCAGCGAGAGCATGCCGCACTGGCTGCCGAGGCGGTTGAGCAGGATGGAGACGTCGGAAAAGCCTAGCAGCAGCTTGGGGTGGGCGGCAAGAAGGTTGAGGTCCAGGTGGGGGAGCAGGCGCAGGCAGCCAAAACCACCACGTACGGCGATGATTGCCGCGATTTCGTCGTCGGCGAAGAGGGCGTGGAGCTCGGCTGCGCGGCGTTGGTCGCTGTCGGCGAGGTAGTCCTCGCCGGGCCATGGGGTGGCGGGCAGGCGAACGGCATAGCCCATCTCCTGCAGGGCTGCCACCCCGGCGGCAAGTCGCTCGGGATGTGCCGGCCGGCCGGCGGGGGCGGCGACGCCGATGGTGTCGCCAGGCCGCAGGGGGCGTGGCATGAGCAGGGCTGTCATGAGAGGACGGTCTTGCGGTAGATGACCGACAGGCCGGTCAGGGTCAGCATGGGGTCGATAAGGTCGATGGACGAGGAGAAGGGGGCGATCAGCGTCGCCATGCCCCCGGTGGCGACGACCCGGAAGTCTTCCCCGACAGCCGGTGCCATCTCCTTTTTGATGCCGCCCACCAGACCGTCGATCATCGCCCCGTAGCCGTAGAGAATACCGCTCTTCATGGCCTGGACCGTCGACTTGCCGATGATCCGTGGCGGGGCCTCGGAGACGTCGATATGGGGCAGCTTGGCGGTCCTGCTCGCCAGGGCCTCGAGGGAGATGGCGATGCCCGGGAGGATGGTTCCTCCGAGATAGGTGCAGGTTTCGGTGACACAGTCGAAGGTGATGGCGGTGCCGAAGTCGATGACGATCTGCTTGCAGGGCTTGAGATGATGGGCGGCGATGGCGTTGACGAGGCGGTCGGCGCCGACCTCCTGGGGGTTGTCGAGCGCCACCTTGATCAGTGATTTGAGGCGGTCGTAGGAGACGACGACGATATCGCGCTCGAGTTCGGTGGCGAAGTGGCGGCGGCAGCAGGCCAGCCAGGCCGTTTCCAGGGTGGGGACAACACTGGCGATGACGATGCCGCGAATCTTCCCCTTGTCTATTCCGGCCATGGAGAATAAGCTGTGGTAGCGGATGGCCAGTTCGTCGGCGGTGCTCTTGGCGTCGGACTTGAGCCGCCACTGGTCGAGGAGCCGCTCACCATCATACATTCCCGTAACGGTGTGGGAGTTGCCGATATCGACGACGAGATACATCGTTCACCTCATAGGATATGGGAGTTGCCCCCTGGCCGGATCGTCCCCGCCACACCCTGCCCCGGTCGGGGATGGCAGGGGGTTCGGAAAGTCCCTCTATACCATATTCAACCAGCAGAAGACACTATGAATAAGACCGTTTTCGTCGTTACCACGACGGTCGAGCGCAAGGAGGATGGCGAGCGGCTGGCCTCGCTGCTCCTCGAGCGTCGCCTCGTCGCCTGTGCCCAGATCTCCGGCCCGCTGACCAGCGTTTACCGCTGGCAGGGCGAGACCGTCACCGCCACGGAGTACCTGCTTACCCTGAAAACCCGGAAAAATCTTTTTACGAGGATAGAGGAACTGCTTTGCGAGGAGCACCCCTATCAGGTCCCGGAAATTCTCGGCGAGGAGGTGGCGGCTGCCGGTCAGGCCTATGCCGAGTGGGTCGAAGGGGAGACGTCATGAGCGAGAAGCCCAAGAGTGGCGGCTACCGCAAGCGCCGCAGCGGCGCCTACGTCTGCCACTGCTGCAAGAAGGAACAGGTGTTCTGCTGGAGTTGTCCCTGTGGGTTCATGATCTGCAAGGAGTGTTTCGAAGAGAACAAATGGGGCATCAGCAATGGCCCGACCTGGATCTGCCCCGATTGCGAGCGCATCAGGATGATGTGATCGAACCGCCATTCGAGATCGAGGCGGGGTGGACTTGATCCCGGTGAGGGGGGGGCGCCGCTGTGTGCCGTGGGGCGGTAGCCCGGGTTGGTTGGCGCGGCGATCACTCGAAGGCGGACTTATCACAGTGTGAGGCGCCGGTCGGGGAGGTTCGCCGAGGCTTGCGGTTGGTCGTCAAATGCAATAAGATGGCCGCGGCATCAGTATCCCGGCAATTTCTGAAGAAATGAGATTATGGACGCTTCAACAGCAGTTTACGACGAAAGCAAGATAAAAACCCTGAGCTCGCTGGACCATATCCGCAAGCGTCCGGGAATGTATATCGGTAGGCTCGGAGACGGCTCCAACGCCGACGATGGCATCTATATCCTCCTCAAGGAGGTGGTCGACAACGCCATCGACGAGTTCATCATGGGCGCCGGCAAGCGTATCAATATCTCCATCAACGCCAAGGGCCTGGTGACGGTGCGCGACTTTGGACGCGGCATTCCGCTCGGCAAGATCGTCGATTGCGTCTCGACCATCAACACCGGCGCCAAATACAATACCGAAGTCTTCCAGTTCTCCGTCGGCTTGAACGGCGTTGGGACCAAGGCGGTTAATGCTCTTTCCGAACATTTTCTTGTAACTGCATATAGAGAGGGGAAATATGCTTCGGCAAGGTTTGCCGATGGCAAGCTGCTCGAAAAAACCGAAGGCGACACCGAAGAAAAAAACGGCACCTGCATTGAGTTTCTGCCTTCCGAGAAGATGTTCCCCGGCTTTGCCTTTGACCCCAACTTCGTCGAGAAGCGGCTGTGGCGCTACGCCTATCTCAACGCCGGGCTGAAGATTTACTTCGACCGCAAGGTCTTCTACTCCGCCAACGGCCTGCTCGACCTGCTTGACAAGGAACTGGGCGGGGCGCAGCTCTACCGCCCCATCTACTACCGTGACGCCACGCTGGAGTTCGCTTTTTCCCACACCGATACCTTCAGTGATTGCTATTACACCTTCGTCAACGGCACCTATACCAGTGAGGGTGGGACCCACCTGTCCGCTTTCCGCGAGGGGATTCTCAAGGGGATCAACGAGTTTTCGGGGAAGAAATTTATCAACACCGACGTCCGCGATGGCATTGTCGGCACCCTGGCGATCAAGATCAAAGACCCGGTCTTCGAGTCGCAGACCAAGAACAAGCTTGGCAATACCGAGATTCGCTCGTGGATCGTCAGCAAAGTCCGCGACGCCGTGTCCAGCGCCCTTTACAAGGACACCGAGTCGGCGCAGATCCTCATCGAGAAGATTCTGCGCAACGAGGATGTGCGCAAGGAACTGCAGAGCGTGCGTTCCGAGGCTCGCGCCAACGCCAAGAAAGTAGCCTTCAAGATCGACCAGCTCAAGGACTGCAAGTATCATCCCAGCAAGGATAAACCGTCGTCGCCCGGACGGGAGAACATGGTTTTCATTACCGAAGGGCAGTCGGCGGCGGGTTCCATCGTCTCCTCCCGCGACCCGATGGTGCAGGCGGTCTTTTCCCTCAAGGGCAAGCCGTTCAATGTCTATGGGCAGAAGATGGCGGTCCTCTATAAAAACGAGGAGATGTACGCCTTGATGCGGGCGCTCAATATCGAGGAGTCGATCAGCGATTTGCGTTACGACAAGGTTATCCTCGCCACCGATGCCGACGTCGACGGCCTGCATATCCGCAACCTGTTGCTGACCTTTTTCCTCCACTATTTCGAGCCTCTGGTCAAGCTTGGCCATATCTATATCCTCGAGACACCGATCTTCCGCGTTCGCAACAAGGCGGAAACGGTCTACTGCTATTCGGAGCGGGAGAGGCAGCAGGCCACCGAGAGACTGTCTGCCGGCAAGGGCGGCAACGTCGAGACCACGCGCTTCAAGGGGCTGGGGGAGATCTCCCCGAAAGAGTTCAAGCAGTTTATCGGGCCGGACATCCGCCTGAAGAGCGTCACCCTCGATTCCCTCAGCGAAGTCAATCAGGTGCTATCGTTCTATATGGGCAAGAATACGCCGGCCAGGCGAAAATATATCATGGACCACCTCATCCTTACCGACTGATCCGGGCCCCTTCGTCGCCCGCAAAACTGTCTTACGACCACGGCCAACTTGAGTTATGGAAGCGCATCCCGGAAAACTGCATCGCCTGTTCGACAAGAATTTTCTCGAATACACCTCCTATGTCATCCGCGAGCGGGCCATCCCCGCGGTGGAGGACGGGCTGAAGCCGGTGCAGCGCCGCATCCTGCAGACCCTGTTCAATATGGATGACGGCCGCTTCCACAAGGTGGCCAACGTCGTCGGCGAGACGATGAAGCTGCATCCCCATGGCGATCAGAGTATCTTTGCCGCCCTGGTCAATCTCGCCAACAAGGGCTATCTCATCGAGCAGCAGGGGAATTTCGGCAATATCTATACCGGCGACCGCGCATCCGCCGCCCGCTATATCGAGTGCCGCCTGACGCCGCTGGCCAGGGAGATCCTCTTCAACAAGGATCTCACCACCTTCGTCGATTCCTATGACGGGCGCATGAAGGAGCCGGTGACCCTGCCGGCGAAAATCCCCCTGCTGCTGATGATGGGTGCCGAGGGCATCGCCGTCGGCATGGCCACCAAGATTTTGCCGCATAACTTCTGCGAACTCCTCGAGGCGCAAAAGTGCATCCTGCGCGGCGAGCCGTTTACCGTCTATCCCGACTTTCCCCAGGGCGGTCTGGTCGATGTCGGCAATTACGAGGATGGCAACGGCAAGATCCGCTGTCGGGCAAAGATCGAGGAGCAGAACGACAAAACGATTATTATCAAGGAGATTCCCTATACCACCACCACCCAGTCGCTGACCGATTCCATTGAAAAGGCTGCCAAGGCAGGCAAAATCAAGATCGTCTCCATCAACGACTATACCGCCGAGAACGTCGAGATCGAGATCAAGCTAGCACGCGGCATCTACGCCCGCGACACCATCGAGGCGCTCTATGCCTTTACCGACTGTGAGGTGTCGATCGTCCCCAACCTCACCCTGATCAACGGCGCCACGCCGGAGACCTCGACGGTCAGCGAGGTGTTGCGCCTCAACACCGCACGGCTTAAGGACGACCTTGAAAAAGAGCTGCATATCGAGCAGGGGCGCCTCGAAGAGAAACTGCATGGCAAAATCCTCGAACAGATCTTCATCGAGGAACGGCTCTACAAAAATATCGAAGAACAGACCAGCTACGCGGCCGTCGTCACCACCGTGGAGAAGTCCTTCCTCCCCTTTGCCGACCGCCTGATGCGCCCGCTCTCCAAGGAGGATATCGAGCACCTCCTCGAAATCCGCATCAAGCGCATTTCCCGTTACGATATCAACCGCCAGGAGAAAGAGATCAAGGAGATCCGCAAAAGGATCAAGGAAATTGTCAAGTCCTTGAAAGATATGACCGGATTTACGATATCTTTCCTGGACGACATCGTGCGCCGCTATGGCCATCTCTATCCGCGACGCTCCGAACTGACGGCTTTTTCCGAGGTCACCGCGCGTTCGGTGGCCATTTCCAACCTGCTTACCGTCTATAACCGCGAGAGCGGTTTTCTTGGTCATCAAATCAAGGAGGAACACCCCGGCGAAGACCTGGTGGTGGCCTGTTCGGAGTACGACAAACTCTTTCTCCTCTTCAGCGACGGCCTCTACAAGGTTATATCGGTAACCGAGAAGCTCTATGTCGGCAGCGAGCTCCTCTGGTTCGGGGTGGTGCAGAAGGACCTGGTGTTTAACATCATTTATCGTGATGGCGCCGAGAACCTCGCCTACGTCAAACGGTTCGCCATGCCGAGCTTTATTCTTGAAAAAGAGTATCGCCTCTTTCCCGAGCACAAGCGTTCGAAAATCCTCTATCTCGATTTTGGCGACAACAGCTTTGTCAAAATCTCCCTGGTGCCCTCGTTGCGGGCCAAGACCAACAGCATGGAGATCGCCTTCAGCGAATATCTCATCAAAAATGCCGCCGCCAAAGGAAGGCGTGTTGCCAATCGCGGCATTCGCCGCATTGTCGCGGTGACTGGCAAGGTCGACCTTGCTGAAAAACAGCCCCTGTCGTTACCCGGTTTGGAGCCAGCGGCGATACCGGAAGAGGGGACGGGGGATACCGTCAAAGAGGGGGAGGGTGAGGAAGAAAACTCCTGATAACGTCAGGATATATATTTTCCTTAAAGTGTTTTAAAGCTTTTTTCGTTCTTACCTTAGCCACTCTCCACCGAGGGAGTGCTGGCCAGCGTGGGTGATGGTGACGAGAGCGCTTTGCCCCGGTGCCGGCGGGGCAGGGCAATCCTTGACGTGGACGATGTGGTCGGTGACGGTTCGGCCACGAAGCTCCCCGCCGGCGACCTCCTCGATGAGGATTTCCATGGCCGTACCCACGTATTCGCGGTTTCTTTCCAGGCTGATCTCATCTTGCCGCCGCTGAAAACGAGCCAACCGTTCCCCCTTGACACGCTCGTCGAGCTTGTCCGTCAGCCCGCTGGCCTTGGTCCCCTTGCGGTCGGAGTACTTGAAGGAGAAGGAGCCATGGTAGCGTACTGTGTCGAGCAGTTCCATGGTTTCTTGGAAGTCGACCTCGCTTTCTCCTGGAAATCCAACGATAATATCCGTAGTTAGCGTGATGCCAGGGCAGTGCTGCCGCAACCGCGCCACCTTGTCGAGGTATTCCCTGACACTATAGCGCCGATTCATGAGCCTGAGAATCCTGTCCGAGCCTGATTGTACCGGAAGGTGCAGTTGCGGGCAGAGATTAGGCAATTCGCTGAAACAGCGCATCAACTCTTCGCCGAAATCCTTGGGGTTGGAAGTGGTGAAGCGCAGACGGTGCAGTCCCGCGATGGCCGAGACTTCCCGCAAGAGGTCGGGGAAGGAGTAGTCGGCGCCCGCTTTGCCGACGTCATTGGTCTTACCGTAGGAATTGACGTTCTGCCCAAGAAGGGTGATCTCCTGCGCTCCTTGTTCGACCAATGTCTGCACTTCTTCTACTATATCTTTGACCTGTCGTGAAACTTCGCGTCCACGCGTGTACGGCACCACGCAGTAGCTGCAGAAATTATTGCAGCCCTGCATAATGGTGACGAAGCGGCTGTGGCTTCCTCGAGGAGAGTGGGGCAGGGGGAGCTTTCCAGCCATTTCTCCAGCAGGTGGCAGGAGGGAAGGGATCTCGTAGCCGTCGTGCAGGGCGGTGATGACGCGGGGACCACCCTGGCGCGCTGCCTCGAGCAGGGCGGGCAGTCCATAGATATGCTGCGTGCCGATAACGAGATCGACATGGGGCATCTTCTCGAGCAAGCGAGCCCCCTCCTGTTGCGCGACGCAGCCGGCGACCACCAGTGCCATGCCCGGCCTGGCCGATTTCGTCTTGCGCAGATAGCCAAGAAGGCTGAGGACTTTTTGTTCTGCTTTCGCGCGGATAGAGCAGGTGTTGAGGATGATCAGGTCGGCATCCTGATAACTCATGCTCTCGACAAAGCCTTGGCCGGAGAGGGTCTGGGCCATGATCTCCGAGTCCCTGAGGTTCATCTGGCAACCGAAGGTCTTGATGAAAAATGCTTTCGCCATGTGTCTGTATGAGCAAAAAAAATCTGAGTTTTGATGGTATCAGGCAAGCGTTGCGGCAATGGACGCCAGTAGAGCGAACAGGTCTCGCCGCATCTCCCTGGGGTGGCGGATGACGACCAGCCCGGGAGATCCTTTTTGTGAGGAGAGGATGGCGAGATTGTCGTAGCCTTCGAGAATGAACTTCAGGAAGTGGAACCGATCCGGTCTGATGCGCAGGTAAAGGTGGTCGAGGCGGCCCATAGGGTTAAACGGTGAGAGTGGCGTCGCTCTTGCCCATGCGATGACGATTTTCGGCGAGCAGCGGGAGAACGACCTCCTCGAGAAATTCTTCCGTCTGTTCCTTGGCGCGGCCAGCGAATTGCTCGCTGTTGCCTACCATTTCCGTGAGTTCTTCAAGAGAGAAGGGGATTTCACTGTCGGCGGCAAGGCGTTGCAGAAGGTCGTTGTCGCAGCCATCTTCTTTTACGGCGCTGCCGGCGGCAACGGCATGGATCTTGACAAGCTCATGCATCTCTTGCCGGCTTTTTCCTCTGGCAACGGCTTCCATGAGGATTTTTTCCGTGGCCATAAAGGGAAGCTCGGCTTCGAGATGTTTCCGTATTTGGTTTGGATAAACAACCATATCAGAGGTTATGTTGATAAACAACTTTAATATAGCGTCGCCAAGCAGAAAACTTTGCGGGATATCCATCCGCCGGATGGCTGAATCGTCCAAGGTTCGCTCGAACCACTGGTTACTGTAGGTCGCGGCGAAGTTTTGCGGTAACTGCATGAGCTTGCGTGCCAGGCCGGTCATGCGCTCCGAGCGCATCGGGTTGCGTTTATAGGCCATCGCGGAAGATCCTGTCTGATTTTTTTCAAATGGCTCTTCCTGCACTTTGAGGTTGGAGAGCAGGCGCAGGTCGACGGCGAACTTGTGGGCGGTGGCGCCAATGCCGGCGAGTGTCTCGCAAAGTTTCATGTCCAGCTTGCGCGTGTAGGTCTGTCCGGTGACAGGAAACGTTGAGGTAAATCCAAGCTTTTTAGCAACCAACTCATCGAGTTGACGAACCTTTTGGTGATCACCGGCAAAGAGTTCGAGAAAAGTCGCCTGGGTGCCAACCGTGCCCTTGGCGCCGCGGGCTTTGATCTGCCCGAGGAAGGTGTCGACATAGTGCAGGTCCATGATGAGATCCTGCAGATAGAGGGTGTTGCGCTTGCCGACGGTCGTCGGCTGGGCCGGTTGATAGTGGGTGTAGCCGAGGGTTGCCAGGCCCTTATGCGTTTCACAGAAGCGGGCGAGATTGGCGATGACCTGTAAAAGTGCTCCACGGATAAGTTCCATGGCTGATTTCTGCACCAGGAGGTCGGTGTTACAGACGACAAACTGCGAAGTGGCGCCGAGGTGAATGATTCCTGCCGCCCTGGGACATTTGAGGCCGAACTCGTAGACATGGGCCATAACGTCGTGACGGATTTCGCGCTCTTTGGCGGCAGCGATATCGTAGTCGATATTGTCGATATTGGCGCGCATTTCGTCGAGCATGGCCTCATCGATGAGACTGGTCAAGCCGAGTTCATACTGGGCCTCGGCCAGTGCCAGCCAGCAGCGACGCCAGGTGGTGAAGCGGGTCCTGTCGGAAAAGAGCCGCTGCATGGCGGGAGAAGTGTAACGGCTGACCAGCGGTTCCTGATAAATATCTCGTGACATATGCCCTCCAATAGTCATCCGCGTGGAGCAGATGATGTGACCGTTGTGGTCAGTATTCGCATTTACGTGAGCTCTTTGCCGGTGGTATGGTCAATTTTTTATTGAGAGCAATTCTGGATATATCTTCATAAAGCATTGTTTTAGCGAATTATTCACTGTTTGCCTATGACGCCCTCGCTGGACCGGTAAAGCGTCTGCCGGCAAGAGTGTATCTCTTGAAGATCTCTTTTATCCTTGTGGAACACGGTCTCCTGGAGAACGCCGATTGGCAGTTTTCAACTGCTTATCTCGCCGCGCCTGCCAGGGGACGAGCGAGAGGGATAGCGCGTTTTCGTTATCGCTCTGTTGAAAAGTCGATGAAAGAAGTGCCTGGTCTCGTGTTGCTCTTCAACTTGCTCATCATTTTCTGTCTACCTCTCTTGATAACGCGAATTTCCTGATCGCGTTCGTGTGGGGGAGGGCATTCTCTTATAGCATTGTTGGGTCGAGAAGAAAACTGTTCGCTGATCGGCCAGTAACCTTCCAGAAAAGGAAAATTGCCAGGGGGCCTTTACAAGAATATAAATGTCGCATAATGTATATTATGTATAAAAACAAATAATTATGTAAAAACAATAGCTTGGTAGTAACTATTTGTGTAAATTCGAGACATTGGTCTCGTTTTCAGGACACCGGTAATGTGATGTTGAGATCGATAAAATCTTTCTGACTCTCTGGTGACCTGCAGCAATGGATTGCAACTGCAGCGTGTGCGCCAAGGGTTGAGATTTTTCGGGTGTGATTTTCAGGAAAGTTCAACTTGTGCGAGGCGCTGATGCCTTGTGTTGAGGTCAAGAGTAAAGTTTTGTCGCTCGATTCGACGTGGTCTCGTCATCCCAGTTTCGAGATTTTCCCGGGGCAAAAACGGCGAGTCAGAGAATCTGACGAAGTCTCTGTAGTTGTCATTTTTGGAAGTTAAGCGAGTTTTCCAGTCAATTTCCAAAACCTCGTAGAGATATGAGAGAGACATACGCGGCTTGACCCTTTGAAGTCGTCACAGCAAGATGGGCTTGGTTGATTTCTGGGAAATTCCCCCTCTCGATGACATCAAACGGTCAACTTGATACGGTGTCCCCTCCCCCTCATCTCCTTTAAAGATCGATAACTCGTACTTGCCAACTGACCGTTCCACGAAAGCGGTTTACTGTCGGACTATAGAGCAGAGAGCGTGTCGGGTTGCTCTGAACCTCGGTGATTTTCTTGCCAAGTCCAAACCCTATTCCTTTGTGATTGGAATATTTGCCGCGGATGCTCACTTGCAGATGTTCCATCTCTCGGCCAACTGCCCTCGCATCGACGATTTTCGACTGTTGGTCGAAGAAGACCGGCGCTTCGTTGCCCGGTCCAAATGGATCAAGATACTTGAAAATATTCAGGTATCTCTCCGTTAACAGGTCATCCACAGCACAGCGGATATCAAATTTACGATGGACAAGCGGCGGTCTGGCCTCATATGCCGCGGTCGCCAGTTGGGAGAAGGCGAGTGAGAAGGCTGGAAATGCCTCTTCCCCAAGCGAAAGGCCAGCCGCCATTTTATGGCCTCCATACCTTTCGAGAAGCGGAGCGCACTGACGCAGCAAGTCGACCAAATCGATACCTTCAACCGATCTCGCCGAACCGACATATAAAGGACGAGTGCCGCCGGCCTCATTTTTCGCGAAAACAAGGGCAGGAAATCCGTAAAGTTCAACCAGTTTCGAGGCTACGATACCAGCAACACCCTGATGGGAAACCTCTTTGACAATGATACAGCGTGCCTGTCGTACCTCCCCTGGAGAGAGTTCTCGTACGGCTTTTTCGAAAATTTCGCTGCAAAGCGCTTTGCGTTGTTCGTTGAGCATGGTCAGACGAGCGGCGAGTTTTTTTGCCTGACCGACATGTTGTTCGGTGAGCAGGGCAACGGCCAGTTCACTGTCCCCGAGACGTCCAGCGGCATTGATCTTAGGTCCGAGGAAAAAGGCGATATCCTCGGAGTAGAGATCATTTCCAGCTATGGAACAAGATGAAAGAAGTTCCTTTACTCCTTGAAATGGCGTCGAAGTAAGTGATTCGAGGCCACCGCGAACGAGTATGCGGTTGGTGGCCGTCATGGGGACCACGTCAGCCACCGTACCAAGAGCGACGAAGGCGAGATATTGCTTGAGGTGTATTTTTACCTGGGGAAATCGCGGTGCAAGGAGATTTTTTATCGCTGCCGCGAGATAGAAGGCAACCCCTGCCCCGGAGAGCTGATGTCCATGAAAGCCGCAGTGCGGCAGGGATGGGTTGACGACGAGACACGAAGGTAGTCCTTCGGCAGGCAACTGGTGGTGGTCGGTGACGATAACCGTTGCACCGAGCCGCTGGATCTCCGCGACCTGCTCTTTGTTGGAGATGCCACAATCGACAGTAATGAGGAGAAAATCCCGGCTGCGTGCATTCGCGGCACGATCGCGAAACCACTGACTGTTGAGACCATAGCCTTCGGTGAAACGGTTGGGGATATGCCAGCTCACCCTGGCGCCATATTCCCTGAAAAAGTTGACCAGCAAGGCGGTGCCAGTGGTTCCATCAACATCGTAGTCACCCCAGATGACTATTTCCCTGTTGTTACGCAGGGCCTCGGCGACCAGTTCCGCGGCCGTCGTCAGGTTGGCCATCAACTCCGGCCTGGGTAAATCGGCCAGGCGGGGTAGCAGAAAACGGCGCAGTTGCTCCTCCCCTTCCACTCCTCGTGACTTGAGAAATGACCTGAACTGTTCCGGTATATCCATTTGAAATGGGGCGCCTTGATGTTTGGTCATGCTCTTCCTCAACGCTCCCTGCGCCAGTGATCGATTCGGGCGACAATGCCGTCAGTATCGGTGACGGCAAACCACTCAACCTTCTCATCTCTGGTGAACCAGGTGTATTGCCGTTTGGCATACCGTCGCGTATCGCGACTCATCAGTTCGAGCATGGAAGGCTTGCCGTAGAGGCCATCAAGATAGTCGAGCATATGGCGATAGCCGATGGCGCCCATGGGTTTAAGTTGGCGATGGTAGCCCCGGGCAAGCAGGTCGCGAACCTCCTCTTCGAGCCCGGCCTCGATCATGGCCGCGCAGCGTTGGTTGATCCTCTGGTAGAGCTGAAGACGTTCGCAAGTCAGGCCGATTTGCAACATATTGCCGTACTGTCGTTCAGTCGCCCTCTCCTTGTGCAGTTCGAGGTGGCGGGCCCAGGAAATTCCTGTGGCGTGATAGATCTCCAGAGCGCGAACGATACGCTGCCGGTCGTTGCTGGCGATGCGCTGGGCAGACTTCGTGTCGATCCGCAAGAGTTCCTTGTAAAGCATTGCCAATCCGTCATTTTCCAGGCGATCTCGGAGATGCTGGCGAACTGCCTCGGGTATCGCAGGGGCTTCGAAGAGGCCTTCCAGTAACGCGCGGAGATAGAGTCCGGTGCCGCCGGCGAGCAGCGGCAGTCGGCCACGTTCATGGATGGCGGCGATCGCCTGGGCGGCATCCCGGGCAAAGGCTGCGGCGTCGTAGGGCGTGTCGGGCGTTGCCACGTCGATAAGATGATGGGGGATCCCTGCCCTCTCGGCCATGGTCGGCTTGGCGGTACCGATATCCATATGGCGATAGACCTGCATGGAATCGACGCTGACGATTTCGGCACCATAGCGATCGGCAATCTCCAAAGACAGGTTGGTCTTGCCCACCGCCGTCGGGCCGACCAGGACCAGAAGCGGTTTTTCGATTGGCGCCCTTTTCACCGGCCGCCACCGAAGGCGAGATGCGTAGCCAGGGTGCTGGCGCGTTTTTCGCCTATGCCAGGGATACGCGCCAGGTCGTCGGCGCTCTTCAATGGCCCGTGTTCCTCGCGCCAGTTAACGATCTTGGCTGCCAATCCCGGACCGATACCGGGAACGGTCTGCAGCAGTTGGGAGGAAGCGTCGTTGACTGCGACAGGGTGAAAAAAGAAGGGCTCCAGTCCCGTCGCTGGCGCCACGCCCTCCACCGCTGTCTGCTCTGGAGAGATATAAAGCACGTTGTCAACAGTTGATGATAAGAACATGTTTGTTTGGACAGATCGCGAGGCAACCACTTTTCCCCCCCACTGTCCGGTCACCGCCAGAGCGAGGAGCAGAACCAGCAGCACCAAGGTCGGCCGATGGTCCGTGTGGTTCTTGCCGTACGCCTTATGTTCTGTATGATCGGTCATTCCTCTCTTCCCCTTCCCCACTCTAATGTTGTCTGCACGCCCCAGTGGGGTTGGCGAAATCTAGTCGCTGAGCGAAAAAATGCAACGCTTTTGGGAAAAGCGGTCAATCGATCGTTTTTCGTTGTTTCCCCGCAGCACGGGGGGTATATAGCGTCTTCGACTCTTCCCCCCCGATGCCGCCAGCCTGTCATGACTCGCCACCAGCCCTACAATATCGTTCTCGTCGAACCGGAGATCCCCCCCAACACAGGATCGATAGCGAGACTCTGCGGAGCAACCGACTCGGTGCTCCATCTCGTCCATCCTCTGGGGTTTTCCCTGGATGACAAGCACCTCAAACGGGCCGGACTCGATTACTGGCAGCACGTCACCATCCAGCACTGGCCCGATCTTGACACCTTTCTCGCCGCACAACGCGAACTGCAGCTCTTCTTCTTCACCACCAAGGTGACGCGCAGCTATGTCGAGGCCCCCTTCGAGCCGGGCAGCTTTCTTGTTTTTGGCAAGGAAACCAAAGGTTTGCCTGAAGATATGCTGCAGCTTTACGCGGATCGCTGCTATACCATCCCCATGCAAAATCCGCACATCCGCAGTTTGAATCTTGCCATGTGCGCCGGTATCGTCTTATATGATGCGTTGCGCCGTTCCCCGCCGGCAGAGCTCGCCACGCCCCTCTCGACGGGGTGAATGACGTCGACTGGACACCACTTTTCCTATTCGTTCCATTCCCTTTGAGAGGAGACAAAAAGCAATGGCTGACCGAGTGTTCAATTTCAATCCGGGACCGGCGACGCTGCCTTATGAGGTCTTGCAGCAGGCCGGGCAAGATGTCGTCAACTTCAAGAACACGGGCATGGGGCTGATCGAGATCAGCCATCGTTCCAAGGAATTCCTCGCCGTTTGCCAGGAGACGGAGGCCAACCTCCGCGAACTGATGGGCATCCCGGCGAACTACAAGGTGCTCTTTCTCCAGGGCGGAGCCTCAAGCCAGTTCTTCATGGTGCCCATGAACCTCCTCGGCCCGG
Organism: uncultured Desulfobacterales bacterium; assembly: GCA_937915545.1. Classification (GTDB taxonomy): domain Bacteria; phylum Desulfobacterota; class Desulfobulbia; order Desulfobulbales; family Desulfocapsaceae; genus Desulforhopalus_A. The sequence goes on along the minus strand of CALGIJ010000017.1, from coordinate 141,920 downwards.
GCAAGAAAGCATCCTATCTCAACACTGGTGTCTGGTCGAAAAAGGCCATCAAGGAAGCCAAGCTCTTCGGGACGATCGACGTCGCCTACTCCAGCGAGGAGCTGGGATTCCGCCGTGTCCCTAAAGCCGGGGAATACACGGTGGCGGATGACGCCGAATACCTCTATTACGTCTCCAACAACACCATCTATGGCACCCAGTTCCCCGACGTGCCACAGAGCGGCAAGATGCTCGTCAGCGACATGAGCTCGGACATCCTCTCCCGCCCCATTGACGTCAGCAAATTCGGCCTGATCTTTGCCGGAGCCCAGAAAAACCTCGGCCCGGCGGGGGTGACGCTGGTCATCATCCGCGAGGATCTCCTCGAGCGCTCGCCGGCCAACATCCCGACCATGCTCGCCTATAAGACCCACGCCGAGAAGGAGTCGATGTTCAACACCCCGCCCTGCTTCGCCATCTACATCATGGGCGAGGTCTTGAAGTGGCTCAAGAAGATCGGTGGCGTCGACGCGGTGGCGAAGATGAATGCCGAGAAGGCCAGCCGGCTCTATGCCGCCATGGATGCCTCCGACTATTATCGAGGCCATGCCGACAAGGATTCGCGTTCGCTGATGAACGTGCCCTTCAATCTGCCGACCAAGGAACTCGAGGCCAAGTTCATCGCCGAGGCCACCGCCCTCGGGCTGTGCGGCCTCAAGGGCCATCGCTCCCTCGGCGGCTGCCGCGCCTCCATCTACAACGCCTTCCCGCTAGAAGGCGTTGTCAAACTCACGGAGTTTATGGCGGATTTCGCCGCCAAAAACCCCACCCCCTGATGGAGTATGTCGGTACGGTCATCCGGCCGCCGAGTGAGGCGGATGCCATCATCCTCCAGGTGGCGGTCGGATGTTCCTATAACAAGTGTACCTTCTGCGGAGCGTACAAGGACACTCCCTATTCCCTCAAGCCTGAAGAAGAGGTGGTCAAGGATCTCCTCTTCGCCGCCACACACTGTCGACGGCTAACCAGGGTCTTTCTCGCCGACGGCGACGTGCTCATTCTCTCCCAGCCTCGTCTGCTGCGCCTCTTTACGCTGATCCGCCATCACCTGCCGTGGATCTCGCGCATCTCGCTCTATGGGAATGCCCGCGCCATTCGCGGCAAGAGTGTCGACGACCTGAAAGAACTGCGTTCCCTCGGCCTTTCCCGTATCTACATGGGTTTGGAGAGCGGCTGCGCCGAGGTGCTCGATCGGGTGCGCAAGGGGGAGACGCCTGAGAGCATGATTGCTGCCGCCACCAAGGTGGCCGAGGCCGGGATCTTTCTCTCCGTCACCGCCCTGCTCGGCCTCGCTGGCACCCAGCTATGGCAGCGTCATGCAGAGGAAACCGCCCGGGTGCTGACCGCCATGGCCCCACGGCATATCGCCCTGCTGACCCTGATGCCCCTCGGCAACACCGAGTTGGGCCGGCAGGTAGCCAGCGGTGCGTTTACCCTGCCCAGCCCTGAGGGCATTCTAAAAGAGCTGTATCTGCTCCTGACAAAGCTGGGCGACGTGCGGTGCCAGTTCCATGCCAACCATGCCTCCAGCTACCTGCCCCTGGCTGGTCGCCTGCCTGCCGATCGCCAGGCCCTTCTCGCCACCGTCGCAGCGGCCCTGCGGGGCGACCTGGCCCTGGTGCCTGAATACCGGAGAGCGCTATGACTTCCTCACCCTCCCTGCCGCATAAGACCGACCTGCGCAACCTCACCCAGGAGCAGCTGACCGCTTTCGTCCTCGGCCTGGGGCACCCCGCCTTTCGCGCCAGGCAGATCATGGCCTGGCTCTATCGACCAGGAATCACCGAGTTCGCGCAGATGACCGACCTGGCCAAGAGCTTTCGTCAGGTTCTCGAGGACCATGCCGTCATCTCCCGTTTCGAGAAGGTGGCGGTGGAGAAATCCACTGACGGCTGTGTCAAGTTCGCCTTTACCTTAGAGGACGGGCATGCCGTCGAGGCGGTGCTCATTCCCGAGCCGGATCGCAACACCCTGTGCATCTCCTCCCAGGTGGGCTGCGCAATGAACTGCGCCTTCTGCCTCACCGCCACCATGGGATTTCGGCGCAATCTCACTGCAGCGGAAATCGTCAACCAGATCTGCGCCGCGCGCGACTACCTGCTGCAGCAGCCACGGGAAACCCTGATCGGGCCGGACCGCGTCACCAACGTCGTCTATATGGGCATGGGCGAGCCGCTCAACAACCTCGAGAACGTCCTCGCCTCCCTGTCGATCATCACCGAACAAAAGGGACTCGACCTCACCTTCCGCCGCATTACCGTCTCCACCTGCGGCATCGTGCCGCGCCTGCGCGAGCTGGGGGAACGGTCGCCGGTCAACCTCGCCATCTCGCTGCATGCCGTCGATGACCAAACGCGCAGCAAGCTGATGCCGATCAACGAGCGCTACCCCATCGACACCCTGCTCGACGCCTGCCGCGATTTCCCCATGCCGAAGCGTAAGCGCATCATGTTCGAGTATGTGCTGCTCTCGGGCATCAACGACAGCGACCAAGACGCCCACGAGCTGGCGCGCAAGCTGCGCGGCATCCCCTGCAAGATCAACCTCATCCCCTACAACCGCGCCCCCGGCCTGCCCTTCGACGGCTCGCCGATGGAGCGGCTGCTCGCCTTCCAGAAGATCCTCCTCGAGGCCCACTACACCGTCTTTATCCGCAGCAGTCGCGGCGCCGACATCTCCGCCGCCTGCGGACAGCTGGCGGTGAAGCAGCTCTCTTCGGCCATGGCGCCGCCGAGCGCGGATAGTGCAGGCCCCGGCGAGGAATAGACCGCCTCCCTCTAGAGCAGGAGGAGATTGCCGCAGCCGATGAGAAAGCCCAGTATTGCCCCGAAGAGGTTGATATATTTGAACTGCTCCTGCATGATGGTCAGCAGCAGGCCTTCAACCCTGAGGATGTCGAGGGAGTTGATCTTTTCGGTGACGATATGCTTGATGTTGAGGGACTGAACCAGTCCTGGGACCTCTTCGGCCAGCATGGTCGAGGCGGCCTTGTGGATCGAGGTGACGATGGCCTCGCGCACCCCCTGGGGAACGATGTTGCCCAGCTTGCCGATTTTTTTCTGCAGCAGTGCGGTGGCGAGCCCGTCCACCAGGGAGTCCACCACCTCGAAGGTCTTGGGTGACTGCAGCGCCTGGCAGATTTCCCCACGCAGCCGGCGCTTCTCGGTGGCGAAGGTCTCGCTGCCAAGGAGCAGCTCCCCCGCCTGCTGCAGGGTCAGCCCGCCTTCCTCGAGGCGAGTCTCGCAGCTGTTCTTGATCAGTGACACCAGCAGCGGAGCGGTGTCCATCTGACGCACAATACCCACCAGGTGATGGGCAGCGGCCATGCAGAAGGCCTCGGGGGCCTGGCTGTTATCGGCGGGGAGCAGCTGTGCCAGGGGTTTTTGCAACAGGTCGTCACACTTCTCGCCAATGACGGCGGCAACCCTGGCCTGCACCGCCGGTGAGGTCAGCCAGGCGACGATATCGTCGTGCCTGGTCTCGAGGTAGCCGCGGATCTTCTCTTTCATCTGCTCGACGGGGAAAAAACCGCGGGCCATCTCGCCCATCGGGCCGAGGGTGACGAGGAAGCCGTCCACCGCCGCCGACACCCCGGTGACGATGCGGTCACGCACCGCGGCCTCGGAAATCATCGCCGCCAGGCGGCAGAGCAGAGCCGGGGTCTGGCCGAGCACCAGTTCGCGCAGAGCCTCCTCCATTTCCCCGGGGAGCAGGTCGTGCAGCGAGCGCCGGCGCTCGATGACCCCATAGACCTGCTGGCGGACCATGTCTTCGGCCCACTCCTCGAGGGCGGTGCTGTGCAGCAGGCGGTCGACGGCCTGTTCAATGAGCGAATAGACCCGCTCCCGCTGCCCACCGCCGACCACCGTCTTCACTTCCCCGGCGAGAAACTGCTCCATGCGCCGCTCCAGCGCCTGGTCGGCTATCGCTCCAAACTCCGCCGAGGCGAGGTAGAGACGAATTTTTTCTTTGGCCTGATAGATGACGGTCTTGCTGGCGATGTCAAAATAGATGCGGAACTTCGATGGAATAACTGTTCCGAGAGGCCCGAGGTCGCGTCGCATGATTTCCTCGAGACGTTCGCCGATGATGCCGCGCAGGTGGGCCTGAAAGATGGGATTGTCGAGCCCTTTGGCGATCTCGTCGCTGGTGAGGAGGTGCTCACCGACAACTTCTCCCATGTTTTTGGCCAGTTCCCCGCGTTTGGCGGGAATGACTCCTGGAGTCATCGGCACCCGCAGTCCGAAAATCCGCCAGGCACGCAGGGGGCGAAAGAGCATCCTGATGGCGATGCGGTTGGTAAGATAGCCAATGAAGGCACCGATCAGCGGCGGGCCGGCGTAGGGAAGGACGGTCTGCACTTCAGGAGGGACGAAGGACATGGGCTTCGAGTTCGCGTGGATGGTTGATGAGGATGTCGGGGTTCAGCCTGGCGAGTTCCGCCAGCGGACGAAAGCCCCAGGTGACGGCCACCGTCTTCATCCCCGCCCGTTTGCCGGTCTCGATGTCGATAGGCGTGTCGCCGATGAAGAACATCTTGTCGGGTTCTTCGCCGAGTTCGGCGGCAATGGCCAGGGCGGCGGCAGGGTCCGGCTTCTTGGCTACCTCTGGACGCTGCCCGTAGACCGGAAAGAAGGTGTCGGCAGGCAGGAATCGCTCGGCAAAGCGCAACGTGAAGGGCTGGGGTTTATTGGAGAGAATGGCCATCTTCAGGCCGGCCCGGCGCAGGGTGGCCAGCGTCTCGAGGATGCCCGGGTAAGGCCTGCAGTGGCGATGCCAGCCCTCCTCGTAAAAGGAGAAGAAGAGCTCGAGGCAGCGCTGGTGGCAGAGGTCGTCGGCCGAATCGGGGAGGATGCGGCGGATGAGGACCTGCACCCCGTCACCAACGAAATGGTTGTAGCTGGCCGCGGGATGAGTTGGCAGCCTGAGGTGGTCAAGGGCGCGGTTGGCGCTCTCGGCAATGTCCTGCAGGGTGTCGAGGAGCGTGCCGTCGAGGTCGAAAATGAGCGCTGCGGGAGGTGTCATAGCCGAGAGGGCGGCAAAAAGCGTCTTGTTTTCACGAAAAAATGCATGTATTTCAGTATATTGCCTCTATAACCGAAGGAGCGCTACTTTCTCCTTTTCTTTTTCGTCGATTTATATAATATCGCTGGAGGTACCCGGCAATTGCCCTCTCATAATTTCTTCCCCAAGGTGCGCTTATGTGGTTTGTCAGATTTCTCACCTCTTCCATCGGCAAGAAACTGGTCATGGCCTCGTCTGGACTGCTGCTCTTTCTCTTTCTCTGCACCCATGCCGCCGGCAATGCCACCATCTTCATGAGCAGCAAGGTTTTTCAGAGCTACGCCGACGAGTTGCACAGCCACCCGCTCATCGTCCTCGTCTTCAGCCTCAGCCTCCTGGTCATCTTCCTCGTCCATATTGGCGTCGGCCTCTATCTCTTTAACGAGAACCGCGCCGTGAGCACCTCCAGATACGCTGTTTCCACCAGGGTTGTCAAGAATTCATTGGCTTCGCAGACCATGCCCTACACCGGGCTGTTCATCCTTCTCTTTCTCGTCGTGCACATCTTCGGCTTCACCTTCTCCCCCAAAACAGTGCCCATCTCGGTGACCGTCAAGGAACTGCTTGGCAATTTCTTTTACGCCCTCTTCTACATCGTTGCCTTCGCTGCTCTGTTCCTCCACCTCAGCCACGGCTTCTGGAGCATGCTGCAGACCTTTGGCGTCAACCACCCACGCTACAACGAGTTTATCGCCCGGTTGACACTGGTCTTTCCTCTCTTCTTTTTCGCGATCTTCGCCGGTATCGCCTTCTATTTCATGACCGGACTCGGGGCCAACTACTGATCCCGGGCCAGGAAGCAAGGAACCTGAACGACAGCCGCAAGCTCATCACTCAACAACCGATACACGACAAGGCCCTGCTCTATGGAACTCAATTCTCGCGTCCCCTCCGGCCCACTGGATAAGAAGTGGAGCAACCATCGATTCGCCAACAAGCTGGTCAACCCCGCCAACCGAAGGAAATACAGCGTCATTGTCGTCGGCACCGGCCTGGCTGGGGCCTCGGCCTCGGCCACCCTCGCCGAGCAGGGCTACCAGGTCAAAACCTTCTGCATCCAGGACAGCCCGCGCCGCGCCCACTCCATCGCCGCCCAGGGTGGCATCAACGCCGCCAAGAACTACCAGAACGATGGCGACTCCATCCACCGCCTCTTCTACGACACCATCAAGGGCGGCGATTTCCGCGCCCGCGAGGCCAACGTCTACCGCCTGGCCGAAGTCAGTAACCAGATCATCGACCAGTGCGTCGCCCAGGGGGTGCCCTTCGCGCGGGAATACGGCGGCACACTGGCCAACCGCTCCTTTGGCGGGGCCCAGGTGTCGAGAACCTTCTATGCCCGCGGTCAGACGGGTCAGCAGCTGCTGCTCGGCGCCTACGGCGCCCTGTCGCGGCAGATCCGCTCCGGGCGGGTGCAGATGTTCGCCCGTCGTGAGATGATGGACGTGGTGGTGGTTGACGGTCGCGCCAGAGGCATCACCGTGCGCAACATCATGACCGGCGAGATCGAAAGCCACGCCGCCGATGCGGTCATCCTCGCCACCGGCGGCTACGGCAACGTCTATTTTCTCTCCACCAACGCCATGGCCTCCAACGTAACCGCCGCCTGGCGGGCCCACAAGCGCGGGGCCGGTTTCGCCAATCCCTCCTTTGTGCAGATCCACCCGACCTGCATCCCGGTCCATGGCGACTACCAGTCCAAGCTCACCCTGATGAGCGAGAGTCTGCGCAACGACGGCCGCGTCTGGGTGCCGAAAAACAAAGACGATAAGCGCAGGCCGGCGGATATCCCCGACAGCGACCGCGACTATTATCTGGAGAACAAATACCCCAGTTTCGGCAACCTGGTGCCGCGCGACGTCGCCTCACGCAACGCCAAGGAGCAGTGTGACCAGGGCAAGGGCGTCGGCTCCACCGGGCTGGCGGTCTACCTCGATTTCGCCGAGGCTATCAAACGCGATGGCCGCGACACCATCTGGAAGAAATACGGCAACCTCTTCCAGATGTATGAGAAGATCACCGCCAGCGACCCGATGGTCGAGCCGATGATGATCTACCCCGCCGTCCACTACACCATGGGCGGGCTGTGGGTCGATTACGACCTGATGACCACCATCCCCGGACTGTTCGCCATCGGCGAGTGCAACTTCAGCGACCATGGCGCCAACCGCCTCGGGGCGAGCGCCCTCATGCAGGGCCTGGCCGACGGCTACTTCATCATCGCCACCTCGGTGGCCCATTACCTCGGCACCAACAAATTCGACAAAGCCAGCGAACACGACGCCAGCTTCATCGATTCTCGCCGCTGGGTCGAGGACCGCATCGCCCGCATCCTGCGCAACAGCGTCGGCGGCACCACTGGTAAATGCACCGTCGACGAGATCCATAAGGAACTGGGGCGGCTGATGTGGGACAACTGCGGCATGGCCAGGAACCGCCAGGGTCTCGAAGCGGCCCTCGCCGAACTGCCACGGATCCGCGAGACCTTCTGGAACCGCGTCTACCTGCCCGGCTCCAACAAGGAGATCAACCAGAGCCTGGAGCGGGCCGGCCGGGTCGCCGACTTCCTCGAGTTCGCCGACATCATGATCCGCGACGCCCTGGCCCGCGAGGAATCCTGCGGCTGCCATCTTCGCGAGGAGAGCCAGACCGAGGAGAACGAGGCCAAACGCGACGATGCCAACTACTCGCACGTCTCGGTCTGGGAACATCGGGGCGAGGAGCAAGAGCCGCTGATGCACAAGGAACCCCTGGTGTTCGAGTTCGTCACTCCGACACAGCGCAGCTATAAATGACCGGTCGAGGTTGTTACCGCGAGATCATCAACGAACGATAAAGGTAGAATGGATATGAGCAGCATTAACCTGACGCTGAAAATCTGGCGCCAAGCCAACAGCGACGCACTGGGCGGTCTGGAAACCTACAGCCTCGACGGCATTCACACCGACATGTCGTTTCTCGAGATGCTCGATGTGCTCAACGAAAAACTCACCAAGGAAGGCAAGGACCCGGTGGCCTTCGACCACGACTGTCGCGAGGGCATCTGCGGCATGTGCGGGGCGGTGGTCAATGGTATCGCCCATGGGCCGGAGAAGGAGACCACCCTGTGCCAGCTGCATATGCGCCACTTCAAGACCGGCGACACCCTGGTCATCGAGCCCTTCCGCTCCCGCGCTTTCCCGGTCCGCAAGGACCTCCTCGTCGACCGTTCCGCCCTTGATCGCATCATCCAGGCGGGTGGCTATGTCTCGGTGAACACCGGCGGCGCCCCCGATGCCAACGGCTTGCCGATTGCCTCGCAGCGGGCGGAGCTGGCCATGGACGCCGCCGCCTGTATCGGCTGCGGGGCCTGTGTCGCCAGTTGTCCCAACGGCGCGGCGATGCTCTTTACCAGCGCCAAGATTTCCCAACTGGCTCTGCTCCCCCAGGGGCAGGTAGAGAGGAAGCAGCGCGCCCTGGCCATGGTGGCGCAGATGGATGTGGAGGGCTTTGGCAACTGCACCAATGCCCGCGAGTGCGAGGCAGTCTGCCCCAAGGGCATTTCAATCCGCAATATCGCCAGGTTGAACAGGGAATACCTCACGGCGGTGCTGAGCGAGGGCTGATCCCTTCAGCCCGCGGAATTGCGACCTGCGTGATCGATGTCGATCACGCAGGTTTTTTTTATGGCGTGTGGCAGCAGGCCCCCTCCCCTCTCTATGAACTACGACCTCATCATCATCGGCGCCGGTCCGGGCGGGCTGGCCTGCGCCACCCGCGCCGCCGCAGCCGGACTCAAGACCCTGGTCCTCGAGAAGAAGACGCAGGTCGGGGCCAAGGTCTGCGCCGGCGGTATTACCTGGAACGGGTTGATTCGCACGGTTCCGGCGGAGATCGCCGAGAGGAGTTTTCCCGAGCAGCATCTGTATACGCCGTTGCAGCGGGCGACGCTGCGCTCGTCGCAGCCGATTATCGCCACCGTCAACCGGCAAGTTCTCGGTCGGCGCATGGCCGAACAGGCGGTCGCTGCCGGGGCGGAACTGCGCCTCGGCTGCCGTCTGTGCGCCCTTGACGGTCAGGCGATCACCTGCCAGGGCGCTGGCGGAGGACGGCAAGAACGCCTCCTCGCCTCCTACATCGTCGGCGCCGACGGCTCATCCTCCCTGGTGCGCCGGTCGCTGGGCCTTGCCACGGAGGCGGTGGGGGTCGGCATTACCTACCAGGTACCCGGCGATTTTCCACGCATGGAGTGGCATCTGCATCCAGGGCGCTTCGCCAGCGGCTATGCCTGGGTCTTCCCCCAGCGCAGCAGCGCCTCCATCGGCGCCTATGTCGATCGTCGCGCCATGTCCGCAATTGAGCTGAAAGGTAATTTTCTCTGCTGGGCCAAAGGGCGGGGCATCGCCCTTGGCGGGGTTGGCGGGAAGGCGGAGCTGATCAACTTCGATTACCGGGGCTACCGCTTCGGAAATACTTTTCTGGTGGGCGATGCCGCCGGGCTGGCCTCAGGCCTCACCGGCGAGGGCATCTACTCGGCAATCGTCTCGGGAGAAGCGGTTGCCGATATCATCGTCTCACGAAATGGTGCCGCCGAACGATTGGCGCGGCTGGCGCGCAATCACCATCGCCACCGCCGCATGCTCGACTTGCTTAACCGCAGTCGCCGTCTCGCCGCAGTGATCGGCGAGGCGGCGACACTGGCACTGCGCAGCGGCGCCATTGCGTTTTCCGCCATTGAAATGGCCCAAGGCCTCGACCCCTCCAGCCGGCAATGAAAACCCCTTCCCCCCGACTGCCATCGTGGCTGCTCAACGGTCTCTTCGCCCTCTTGTGCGTCGCCATTCTCTTCTTTTTGTGGAGGGCGCCAAAGGAGAGCACCAGACCGCTGCCGAACGATGACAATCATCGCCCCTTCCAAAGCATGGAGAAGAAAGAGGCGGAACGATCCTGTCTCGACTGCCATGGCGCGGGGCAGATGGCGCCGCTGCCCGGCGACCATCCCCCGCCCTACCGCTGCCTCTTCTGCCACAAGCGCGAGCGCTAGCCTCTGTCAACTGCTCTTGGTGACAATCTCGTAAACATCCCGCGACAAGTCGGGGGTGGCGGCGATGCGCCGCAGTTGCTCCCGCATCAGTTCCTGGCGCCGTTGGTCGTAACGCTTCCAGTTGATCAGCGGCGCCACCATGCGCGCGGCGATCTGCGGGTTGATGGCGTTAAGCTCGATGATACGCTCGGCAAGGAAGGCGTAGCCTCTCCCGCTGGCCTCATGGAAGCGCACATGGTTGCCGGCGCAGAAGGCCCCGACCAGGGAGCGCACTTTGTTGGGGTTCTCCATGGAAAAAGAGGGATGACCAAGCAGTTCCTCCACCCTGTCGAGGGTGTTGGGCAAGCTCGACTGGGCCTGCAGGGTGAACCACTTGTCGAGGACCAGAGCGTCGTCCCGCCAGCGCTCGTGGAACTGCAGAAGCATGGCGGGGCGTTGGGGGTGGTCCAGGTTGACCAGGGCCGCCAGGGCGGCGATGGCGTCGGTCATGTTGCTCGCCTGGCGATACTGGTCAAGGCAGAGGTCTAGCACCTCCTGCGGCAGCGGTTCAAGCGCCATGATGTAGGAGAGGGCGACGTTCTTGAGGCTCCTTTGCCCCATTGACTGCGGCGAGATGCTGTAGCTGCCCTCCTCCCGGTTGCTGTTGTAGAGCTTCTCCAGGGCCTGGCGGTTGTCCTCCGCCAGACGGCGCTTCACCCACTGACGGGCAAGGTACAGGGCATCCGGGTCGACCACTGCCATCTCCTGGGCCAAGGTCGTCTCTGGCGGCAGGGTCAGGGACAGGGCAAGCAGCGCCGCGTCCTCCACCGGACTGGCCAGGCTCTGGGCAACCGCATCGCTGAAGCAGGAGTCGAGGACCTTCTCTTCACCACGCTGCACCTGCCCCGCCACCTCGAGGATGACTTCCGCCGCCAGTCGTGCCGAGGCGTCCCAGCGATTGTAGAGGTTGCTGTCATGGGCCATGAGGAAGGCGAGTTGCCGCCGGTCCTGGAAGGGGGCGACCCGCACCGGGGCGGAGAAATCGCGCAGAAAGGAAAGCACCGGGGCGGCGTTGATCCCTGGGAAGACGAAGGTCTGCTCTTTTTCCCGCAGCTCCACCACTGCCGTTCCGGCCTCATGGCCGGTGAGCATGTCCTGGCCAGTCTGCGGGTGCAGGAGGCCCACCGCCAGGGGGAGATGAAAGGGCTGCGTCTCCTCCTGCCCGGCCACCTCGGGCAGTTCCTGGGAGACAGTCAGCTGGTATTGCTGCTCCTCGGCCAGCCACTCCTCCCGCAGCCGCAACAGGGGTGTCCCCGCCTGGCTGTACCAGTTGGCGAACTGGCGGAGATCTTTCTGCGCCGCGTCGGCCATGGCGGCGACGAAGTCGTCGCAGGTTACCGCCTGGCCGTCATGGCGCTGGAAGTAGAGGTCCATGCCCCGGCGGAAGAGCTCCCGGCCAAGCAGGGTGTGCAGCATGCGGATGACCTCGGCGCCCTTGTTGTAGACGGTGGCGGTATAGAAGTTGTTGATCTCCATATAGCTGTCGGGCCTCACCGGGTGGGCCATGGGCCCGGCATCCTCCCTGAACTGCACGTTCTTGAGGATGCGTACGTCATCGATGCGCTGCACCGCAGGCGAGTTCATATCCGAAGAAAACTGCTGATCGCGGAAGACGGTCAACCCCTCCTTGAGGCTCAGCTGAAACCAGTCGCGGCAGGTGACGCGGTTGCCGGTCCAGTTATGGAAATACTCGTGGGCCACCACTCCTTCGATGCCGAGGTAGTCGATGTCGGTGGCGGTCTCCGGCGTCGACAGCACATACTTGGCGTTGAAAATGTTGAGGCCCTTGTTCTCCATCGCCCCCATGTTGAAGTCTTCGACGGCGACGATCATGAAGGTGTCGAGGTCGTACTCCAGGCCGTAGACCTCCTCGTCCCAGCGCATGGCCTTCTTGAGGGAGTCCATGGCGTGGCGGCATTTGCCCTGGTTGCGTTCCTCGACATAGATGCGCAGGTCGACCTTTCTTCCGGAACGGGTGACGAAGGTGTCCTCCAGGGGGACCAGTGAACCCGCCACCAGGGCGAAGAGGTAGCAGGGCTTGGGGAACGGGTCATGCCACAGGGCAAAGTGGCGGTCATCCCCGAGGAACCCGCTGTCGACGAGATTTCCGTTGGCAAGCAGCACCGGACAGCTATTGCGGTCGGCCTCGATACGCGTGGTGAAGACGGTCATCACATCGGGACGATCGGGGTAATAGGTGATCTTGCGGAAACCCTCGGCCTCGCACTGCGTGCAAAAGTTGCCCCGGGAGCGGTAGAGCCCTTCGAGGGAGGTATTGCGGTCGGGAAAGATTTTCGTCACCAGACGCAGCTCGAAGGCGTCAGGCGGGGCGAGGATGGTCAGCCCCTTGTCGTCTTTCACCAGGCGTTCTGCCGGCACGGGGCTGCTGTCGATACTGATCTCGAGGAGTTCCAACTCCTCGCCATAAAGGTGGAGGTGAGCGTCGCGGCGTTGGGATAGCGGGTTGCGGCGGTAGCGCGCGCGGGCGGTGACGATGGTATGGCTGTCGAAGAGGGCGAAACTGAGCTCGAGGCTGTCGACGACGAAGTCGAAGACGCGGTAGTCCGTCCTCAGAATGGGCAGGCGTTCATGCATGGTGGATGGTCCTTTTCAGTGGATCTCCGCTGCCTGTCGCCGAGTTGGCGGTTGACAGCGGGAGTCAGTCCATTATATTGAGGCTTCGTCCTCAAGGTAACTCCTTTTCCCCACAAAACAACCGAGAAACCCGCCAAATGATAACCATAAACGAGCATTACCTGAAGCTGCAGGCCTCCTATCTGTTCTCCGATATCGCCAGGCGCGTCGCCGCCTTTCAGGCCAAGCACCCGGAGCGCGACATCATCAAGCTGGGCATCGGCGACGTCACCCGCGGCCTGCCGCCGGCGATCATTGCCGCCTTCCACAAGGCCGTCGACGAGATGGCCGCCGATGCAAGCTTCAAGGGATACGGCCCCGAGCAGGGCTACTCCTTTTTGCGCGAGGCGATCGCCGTCAACGACTTCCAGAGCCGTGGCGCCGAGATCGCCGCCGATGAAATCTTCGTCAGCGACGGCGCCAAGTGCGACACCGGCAATATCCAGGAACTGTTCACCAGCGACATCACCATCGCCATCCCCGACCCGGTCTACCCGGTGTATCTCGACACCAATGTCATGGCCGGCCGTACCGGAGCCTTCGTCGACGGCCGCTACCAGGGCATCGTCTATCTCGAGGGTACAAAGGAGAACAACTTCGTGCCGGCCCTGCCGAAGGAGAAGGTCGACCTCATCTACCTCTGCTTCCCCAACAACCCCACCGGCTCGACCATCACCCGCGGGGAATTGCAGACCTGGGTCGATTTCGCCCGCAAGGAGAAGGCCCTGATCCTCTTCGACGCCGCCTACGAGGCCTTCATCCGTGACGACAGCCTGCCAAAGTCGATCTACGAAGTGCCTGGCGCCCGCGAGGTGGCCATCGAGTTCCGCAGCTATTCGAAGAGCGCCGGTTTCACCGGCACGCGCTGCGCCTACACCGTCGTGCCCAAGGAGTGCCGTGCCTATGGTGCCGATGGCAGCGTGCAGATGCTCCATCCTCTGTGGAACCGCCGCCACTGCACCAAGTTCAACGGCGTTTCCTACCCGGTACAGCGCGCGGCCGAGGCCGTTTACAGCCCACAGGGCAAAGTCGAGGCCAAGGCGCTGATCGACTATTACATGGATAACGCCGCCCTGGTCTGCGCCACCATGGATAAACTCGGCTACGACTATGTCGGGGGCAAGAACTCGCCCTATATCTGGGTGGAGGGCCGCATGGATTCCTGGGCCTTCTTCGACATGCTGCTCGACCAGGCCGGGGTGGTCTGCACCCCGGGGGCCGGTTTCGGCAAGTGCGGCAATGGCTATATCCGCATCTCTGCCTTCAATAATCGCGACCGGGTCGAGGAGGCCATGCGGCGTCTGACCACGGTGCTCTCCGGGCGCTAGCCCTGCCGGCTGCGCCGGGCCTTGGCGAAGCCGCCGCTTCAGTGTGCGAGCTTCGCCGGCCTGAAGTGGACCTTCTCCTCGATCCCCCGCATCGTCCTCACCTCGAGCTCGCCATGCTGGGCGAGCCAGCGTAACACCCCATCGACCAACCGCTCCGGGGCCGAGGCCCCGGCGGTGATACCGATTTTCTGCACTCCATCCAGCCACTGCGGGTCGATATCGCCGGCATCGTCGATGAGGTGGGCGACTACCCCGCATTGCCCCGCCACTTCCTTGAGGCGATTGGAGTTGGAGCTGTTCTTCGAGCCGACGACGAAGATCAGCTCCGACTCCATGGCGAGCAGGCGCACCGCCTCCTGGCGGTGCTGGGTGGCGAAGCAGATATTGTCACGAGGCCCCTCGATGAGCGGGAAGCGCCGTTTCAGCACCTCGATCAACTCGACGATATCGGTGCCATTGAGGGTTGTCTGGGTGACGTAGGCAACCTTCGCCCCATCCTTTATCGCCACCTTCTCGGCCTCTTCGCTGGTCGCCACGACATGGACGCGACCGTCGACGCGGCCGGCGGTGCCCACTACTTCGGGGTGGCCGTGATGGCCGACGATGATCACCTCGTAACCCATGGCGTGGTGTTTCTCCACCATGCCATGGACGGAGGTGACCAGCGGGCAGGTGGCGTCGACCCTCTTCAGGCCGAGCAGGGCGGCCTTCTCCTCCACCTGGCGCGACACGCCATGGGCGCTGAAAATGCATACCCCGCCATGGGGAATCTGTTCGAGGTCCTCGACAAAGACCGCGCCGTCGTGTTCCAGCGCGGCGAGGACATGCTTGTTATGGACGATCTCGTGCAACACGTAGACCGGGCGGCCGTAGCGCTCAAGGCAGAGACGGACCGTGGCGATGGCCCGCTCGACCCCGGCGCAGAAACCGCGTGGGGCGGCAAGGAGGACGGAAAAATTGTTCTTCATGAGTATTCCTTGATAAGCGCTGCCGTAGAGTGCCCCATGTTCTTCGCCATCACTTCGGCCAGTTGGGCACCACCAGCACCGGCACCGCGGCGATGCGGCTGACGCGGCGCGCCGTCGAGCCCATGACGCGGATGCCACGCACGGTACGCGCCGACTTGCCGAGGACAATCATGTCGGCCTTGTCTTCTTCGGCGATACGAAGAATCTCCTCGCTCGGCTTGCCGGCCACCACCACCACCTCCTTGACGTTAGAGCAAACCTTCTCATCGTCACACTCTTCTTCATAGAAGCGACGCAGACGGTCCTTCATCGTTACCACCAGGGCCTGCATCGACTGGTTGAGCAGCTCCTCGCTCAACTCCTGGGAGATATAGGCGCTGATCACCGCCTTGGCGGTCTCGCCCACCGGCTCCACCACATGGAGCATGATGATCTTGGCGTCGTATTGCTTGGCCATCGCCAGTGCATGGCGAAAAACCGGGCGGGTGTTTTCTCCGAGATCGGTGGCATAGAGGATGGTCTTGACGGTTGGGTTGTTTTTCATGGTTCCTCCTTTCTGCCGGTGGTTGCGCCGGCCTGTTGACAGATGATAGTGATAACCCTCTCGGGTGTTTGCTCATGCAGAGAAGCCCAACTCCCCTTGCTGGTCATTTGGCCCAAGGATATGACGGCGTTGAGGCTGGGCGAGAAGAGTGTCTCAAAAGTATATCATAGGGAGTCGGTGGCGGAAATCCACCCCTTTCACACACGAGTTGTGGTCTAGCCAAAAACATACCCCCTCCCTCCCCTCGCGCCACTCCCGGTTTACCGCTGTTGCGGTATGTGGTCGCGAGGCCGGTACGACAGGTGCCGCGACAGGGCCAAGAGACCTTCTACCGGTGAGTGGATTTCCCCGCCTTGCCAGGGGGGAATCGGCGAAAATCCGCCGATCTCGTCAAGGTCCGCTATGGCTCCTGGCCAGTGAGTGTCACGATTCTACACGCATTTTACGGTGGCGTAAAATTGGTCTTTTTCTTGCTAACCTTCATGGCAACTGATATCCGCTTCGTGCCCCCTGGCATATCTGCGGAGCCGTTCTCCGTTGATCAGACAGGGGGATATCGTCAACCCAACCAGGTAGGGAGGAAAATCATGTTGCACTCTGTGATCAAGACCTTTGGAACAGTAACCATCTCCGCGGCGTTGTTGGTTTCTCCGGCGTTCGCCGAACCGATTGCCATCAAGTTCAGTCACGTTGTTGCAGTGGATACCCCAAAAGGCCAGGCGGCGGAATTCTTCAAGAAACGCGCGGAAGAGCTTACCCAGGGCAAGGTGAAAATCGAGGTGTATCCGAACAGCCAGCTCTACAAGGACAAGGAAGAACTGGAGGCCCTGCAGCTTGGCTCGGTGCAGATGCTCGCCCCCTCGCTGGCCAAGTTCGGCCCCCTCGGGGTCAAGGAGTTCGAGGTCTTCGACCTGCCGTTCATCTTCCATAATTATGACGATCTCCACAAAGTGACCAAAGGCCCGGTCGGCCAGCAACTCCTCGCCAAGCTCGAACCCAAGGGCATCAAGGGACTGGCATACTGGGACAACGGCTTCAAGTCGTTCTCCGCCAACACCCCGATCAAGACTCCGGAAGACCTCAAGGGCAAGAAGTTGCGCATCCAGTCCTCCAAGGTGCTCGAGGCGCAGATGCAGGCCATCAAGGCCATCCCCCAGGTCATGCCCTTCTCCGAGGTCTATCAGGCGCTGCAGACCGGCGTTGTCGATGGCACCGAGAACCCCATCTCCAACTTCTACACCCAGAAAATGCATGAAGTGCAGAAATATCTGGCGATCAGCGATCACGGCTATCTCGGCTACGCGGTCATCGTCAACAAGAAGTTCTGGGAAGAGCTGCCCGCCGATATTCGCGGCCAGCTGGAGACGGCCATGAAAGAGGCCACCGACTATGCCAACAAGATCGCCAAGGATAAGAATGACGAGGATCTCGCTGCCGTCAAGGCCTCTGGCAAGACCGAAGTCACCGTCTTGACCGACGCCGAACGCCAGGCCTTCCGTACGGCAATGCTCCCTGTCCACGAGAAGATGGAGAGCAGGATCGGCAAGGAGACCATCGAAGCGGTTTATAAAGCCGTCGACTTCAAGAAGTAAAAAGGCTCCGAAAAGGCCAATATCCAAGGCGGAGAGGCTTCCTCTCCGCCTCGTTTCAGTTCTCGAGGAGGATACGGCGGTGATGAAAATTCTTAATCGACTTGAGGAATGGTTCATCTCATTCCTTATGGCGGGAGCGGTCGCGGTGATCTTCGTCGCGGTTGTCCATCGCTATATGGCGGGGCTCCCCATTCCCGGGGTACAGGACTGGCTGCTGGGGTTCAACCTCGGCTGGGCCCAGGAGCTGTGTATCATCATGTTCGTGTGGATGGCCAAATTCGGAGCCGCCTACGGCGTGCGAACCGGCATCCACGTCGGCGTCGATGTGGTGGTCAAGCAGCTGAAGCCGGCGATGCGCAACAAATTCATCGTCTTCGCCCTGCTGGCCGGCGCGACCTTTACGGCCATCGTCACCGCCCTGGGCTTGAACTTCGTCTGGGAAAACGGCATGCACTACGCCGTGTTCAGCACCTTGGGGCTGGATGTCGGCTCGATGTTCGAGGGCCCCACCACTCCCGATCTGGAGTGGCCCACCTGGGCCGTCTACAGCGCCGTGCCTTTCGGCTCGATGCTGATGTGTTTCCGCTTCCTTCAGGTCATGGTCAACTTCATCCGCACCCAAGAACTGCCGCACCACGACCATAGCCATGTCGATGGTGTCGACAGCAGTGAAGTCACCAAAACTGTCGCATCGTCACCAATCGTCAGGGCGCCCTTGAAGCCGCAGGACGAACCGAAAAAAGCCGGCAAGGAGGATAAGCAATGAGTTCCCTCGTCATCTTCAGCATTCTTCTGGCCTTGATGCTGACCGGCATGCCGATCTCCATTTCCCTGGGCCTGACCGTTCTCACCTTCCTCTTCACCATGACCCAGGTGCCGCTGGAGTCGGTGGCTCTGAAGCTGTTCTCGGGCATTGAAAAATTCGAGATCATGGCCATCCCCTTCTTCATCCTCGCCGGTAACTTCCTCACCCACGGCGGGGTGGCGCGGCGCATGATCAACTTCGCCACTTCCATGGTCGGCCACTGGTATGGCGGTCTGGCGCTGTCCGGCGTCGTCGCCTGCGCCCTCTTTGCCGCGGTTTCCGGGTCGTCCCCGGCCACCGTGGTGGCCATCGGCTCGATCCTCATCCCCGGTATGGTCAAGGCCGGCTTCCCCATGCGCTTTGGTGCAGGCGTCATCGCCACCTCCGGGGCACTGGGCATCCTCATCCCGCCGTCCATCGTCATGGTCATGTACTCCATTGCCACCAATACCTCGGTAGGCGCCCTGTTCATGGCCGGCGTCATCCCCGGCCTGGTGATGGCTTCGATGCTTGGCGGCACCACCTGGTACCGGGCGCGCAAGAACAATTATCCCCGCCAGCCCAAGGCCTCCTGGAAGGAACGTGCCCGTACCTTCCGCGAGTCGATGTGGGGGCTGATGCTGATCGTCGTCGTCATGGGCGGTATCTATACCGGGTTCTTCACCCCCACCGAGGCGGCGGCGATGAGCGCCGTCTACTCCTTCGTCGTCGCAGTCTTCATCTATAAGGACATGACCCTCAAGCAGGTGCCGAAGGTGCTGCTCAACTCGGCCAACATGTCGGCGATGCTCCTCTATATCATCACCAACGCCGTCATGTTTTCCTTCATCCTCGCCAACGAGAACATCCCCCAGGAGCTGACCAACTGGCTGATCAGCAAAGGCCTCGGCGAAATCGCTTTTCTGCTGGCGGTCAATATCATCCTCCTCCTCGCCGGCAACTTCATGGAGCCGTCGTCGATCATGCTTATCTTCGCTCCCATCGTTTTTCCGGTAGCCACCAAGCTTGGTGTGGATCCGGTGCACCTCGGCATTCTTATGGTAGTCAATATGGAGGTCGGCATGTGTCACCCGCCCGTGGGACTCAACCTCTACGTGGCCTCGGGCCTGACCAAGATGGGCATCACCGACCTTACCGTGGCAGTCTGGCCGTGGCTCCTGACCATGCTGGTCTTTCTCGTCATGGTCACATACTGGCCGCCACTTTCCATCTGGCTGCCGCGCACCCTCGGCATGATGTGACGCGTATGAACTACGCCTGAAAAAAAAAGCGGCGCGGGTTGGGGAGTCGTCCCCAGCCCGCGCCGCTTTTTCTCTCCTTTTCACCGCCCCGCGTTCGCGAACGTGGTCGTAACGATCCGACCTCAACGCGATACCTCATCGTTATTCGCTCGAGGCCGATCGAATCTTCCCTCAGCGCAAGGCCAGCCCTTGGCGAGGCGTTCCTTTTATTTATAGTCGCTCTTGTTGAGGCCGTACTTGCGCATCTTGTCGTAGAGCGTCTTGCGGGGGATATTGAGGCTCGCCATAACATCCTTGATGCTCCCCGAGGAAGAGACCAAGGCGTGTTCGAGCAGGCTCTTCTCGAAGCGATCGACCTGCTCCGCCAGCGAGTGATGGCTGTCGCCCTCCTCGCCGACGAGCATCTTTTCCAGAGACCAGTCGAATTGGCGGCCGAGGAGAACGTAGCGTTCGGCGAAGTTGCGCAGTTCGCGCACATTGCCCGGCCATGAGTAGGACATGAGCACGTTCATTTCGCCGCTACCCGGCATCGACACCTCCTGTTGATAGCGGTGGCCGGCGACGAGGAGAAAGTGGTGGAAGAGCAGCGGGATGTCCTCGCGCCGCTCGCGCAACGGCGGGATCTTCAGCGAGACCACGTTGAGGCGGTAATAGAGGTCGAGGCGAAAAAGCCCCTGCTCGGCCGCCAGCAGGAGGTCGATCTTGGTGGCGGCGACGATGCGCAGGTTGACGGGGATGAGCCGGTTGGAGCCGAGCCGCTCGATGGATCGTTCCTGCAGGACGCGCAGCAGATTGATCTGCAGGCGCATGGGCATTGACTCGATTTCGTCGAGGAGCAGCGTGCCGCCGTTGGCGTGTTCGAACTTGCCGATGCGCGTCGAACGAGCGTCGGTGAAGGCACCTGCCTCGTGTCCGAAGAGTTCGCTCTCCATGATCGATTCGGCGACTGCGCCGCAGTTGACGGCCACGAAGTTCCGCTCGCGGCGGTTGCTCTGCTCGTGCAGGGCCCTGGCCACCAGTTCCTTGCCGGTGCCGGTCTCGCCGAGGACGAGCACATCGGCGCCACTGTCGGCGATCTGAGCGATGGTGGCGCGCAGCTTTTCCATGGCCGGAGTGCGGCCGATGATGCGCGGGCCGGGGGCGCTGTGCAGCGACAGCTCGCGACGCAGATCGCGATTTTCGAGGGTCAGGGAGCGTTTTTCGAGGCCGCGCAGCACCGTCTTGACCAGCCGCTCGCTGCTGTAGGGCTTTTCGATGAAATCATAGGCGCCGTCGCGCATCGCCTGTACCGCCGTGGAGACGTCACCATGGCCGGTGATGAGGATCACCGGCAGGTCAGGGTCGACTTTCTGCACCTCGAGAAGGAACTGCAGGCCGTCCATCTGCGGCAGACGGATATCGCAGACGATGATTCCCGGCCAGTCGCGGGAGACCACCTCCAGGCCTCGCTCGGCGCTTTCCTGGCACAGCACTTCGAGGTCGGCCAGTTCCAGTGTCTGCTTGTTGGCCTGGCGGATATGCACCTCGTCGTCGATAAAGAGAACTTTGCCTCTGGATTTCATGGTCTTAGACGATCCTGTCGAGCTCGAATTCAAAACGGGCCCCGCCCCCCGAGGCGGCAGCAAGGCGGATCTCGCCGCCGAAGTCCCTGACGATGCGGTCGCTGATGGTTAACCCCAGCCCCAGGCCCTGCCCCGATTTCTTGGTGGTGAAAAACGGTTCGAAGATCTGCGCCACATACTCTTCGGCGACGCCCGGGCCATTGTCTTCGACAGAGACCAGCACCTTGCCGTCCTGCGCACGACACTCTACGAAGATCTTCTTGGTTTCCTGGCTATCCACCGCCTGCATGGCGTTGGAGAGGAGGTTAACCAGCACCTGCTGCAGCATGACGAGGTTCGCCCTGACTTCGAGCTGTGGCGGATCGATGACGATGGCGGTGGTGACGCCGTTTTTCTTCAAGCTGTGCTTGAGGATCTCCATGGCCCCGTCGATGACACCATGCAAGGGGACGGTGGTGATCTGCCCGCTCGATTTCTTCGAGAAGAGTTTGAGCTGGGCGCCGATCTGCGCCATGCGTTCGGTAAGTTCGCCGATCTGCTCGAGGTTCCAGCGGGCCTCGTCGAGGCGGCCTTTCTCGAGAAACTGCCGACCGTTGTCGGCATAGCTGCGGATAGCGGCAAGGGGTTGGTTGAGCTCGTGGTTGATGCCTGCCGACATTTGGCCAAGCACCGCCAGCTTGGCGGCATGGATGAGTTCCTTGCGCGCCCTTTTCAGCTTGATCTCGGTCTGCTGGCGGTCGAGGATTTCGCGGCGCAATAATTCATTGGTCTCGGTGAGTTGCTGGGTCCGCTCGAGGACCCGCGATTCGAGGAGTTCGTTGGCTTGGCGCAAGGCCCGCTTGGTCTCTTCCTCGATACGCTGCAGGTCAGCCATGCGCTGCTTGCGCTGGAAAAAGAGCAGGGCGGCGATAAAGACGACAGCGCCGCTCAGTCCGACCACCCCGGCGGCGAGCATCGCCCTGCTACGCACTGGCTTGATGTTGGCGAGCAGGTGAACGTTCCACCCGGCCTCGGCCATGACCCGGCTCTGCTTGAGCACCGTCTTCTTCTCCACCTGGCCATGGCCGTCGAGTTGCAGAAGCTCTATGCCGTCGGGGCGGAGAATCTGCTGCGAGGCCATCGAGGCCGAGATGGTACCGGGATAGCGTTTCTGGTCGGCGATGCGCCTCAGTGTCTCCGCCGACAAGGGCCATAAGGTCTTATAGCGCAAGGTTGGATCAGTGGTAATGAAGACCACCCCGTCGGGGTCGCTGACGAGAAAGGTATCACTTTTCTGGGCCCACTTGTCTTCGACCTCGTCGACATCGATTTTCACCGCCACCACCCCGAGGATGGTGTTGCGGTAGCGCACCGGATAGGCGAAGTAATAACCACGTTTGGAAGAGGCGCTGCCGATGGCAAAGTAGCGGCCCAGCCCGCCTTCCATGGCTTCCTGGAAATAGGGGCGGAAGCTGAAGTTGCGGCCGACGAAGGAGTAGGGCTGGCGCCAGTTGCTGGCGCCGATGGTCAGCCCGCTGTCGTTCATGAGATAAGTGTCGAGGGCCTCGCTGGCCTCGGCGATTTTCTCGAGATGATGGTTGAGGCTGGCGATGACCTCTGGCGAATGGGGGGAGAGCAGGGCTTTGACGAGATACTCGTCCTCGGCGAGTAGTTCCGGCAAGGTCTCGTATTTGGCCAGTACTCCCTGGAGATAATTGACGTAGAGTTCCAGTTTGTAATTGCCCTGCTGTTTCAGATCTTCCAGGCCACGCTGCAGAGTGATGCGCCACACCCACTGCAGCGCGATGGCGAGCAGTGCAAAGAAAACTGTCAGGATAAGGAGCAGTTTCTTCTGCTTGGCGGAGAGGATCGGCATCGTCGAAAAAGAATCTCGTGTTAAGCTATTGACTTGCTAATACTACTAACAACAAGTACAAGACGTGCTGTTGCAGGAGAACCCATTGGTATAAAGGTTGAGAGGAGCACAGAAATGCCTGACAGCAAAGCCTTGACGATGAGAGCGGCGACCATGCTCTCTCTCGGTGCGGCCTTCTGCCTCTGCTCCTCCTGTTCCCTGACCGGCAATCGTTATTTTCCCGTCACCGATCACAAGGAGCGCAACAGCACCCTGGGCTTTTCCATCACCCCGCCGGCTGGTTCCGGCTGGTACGAAAAGCTGCAGGCAAACACCCTCTTCTACCTCAAGAAGACTCCTGGCGACAAGTACGCCATCTATACCACCGCGACCGAGATCAGTCTTCAGGCCAGCAAGGCCGACGGTGCCGCCCTGGTTGAGGAGGTGCGCCACGGCAAGGAACTGGCCACCAGGTCCAAGGGATACCAAAACGTCTCTCTGCGTCTCGCCCTCGAACCGAGGCACAGCTCGTTGTGCGTCCGTTATACTCAGGAATACGAAGACCACGGCAGGGTGCGTGTGGCCACCGAAGACTTTGTCAGGATCCGCAAAAACGGCCTGGTGTGCATGCACCCCAAAACTCCCCGGGCTGGCATCGATATCTGCTACGTGGAGAGCTTCCGCTCTGCGGATCCCATCGCCACGGGCTATGGCGCCGAAGGAGAGTCCTTCATCGGCAGCCTGCGTTTCTTCTCCGTCGACGGCTGATCCCTGCTGTGCCAGCCCGAGGATTCAGCGGACCTCGATGCCTGCCCCCGCCACAGCATCCTTAACCTCGGCAATCGCCACCTCCTGACGGTGAAAGATACCCGCGGCCAGCGCCGCGTCGGCTCCCGTTTCCGCAAATACCTCGACAAAGTGCTCGGCTTTGCCGGCGCCGCTGGAGGCGATCACCGGCAGGGAGGTCGCGGCCTTGACCTGTGATATCAACTCGAGGTCGAAGCCGTTGTTGGTGCCGTCGCGATCGATGCAGTTGAGGAGGATTTCCCCCGCCCCCAGTTCCTGGCAGACTCGCACCAGCTGCACCACATCGACATCGCGTCCTTCGCGACCGCCTTTGACCGTACACTGGTACCAGCAGTAGCGCTGTCCCTCGGGCCCGGGAAAGCGGGTGGCAATGGTGGCATGAGCGGTATCTTCCGGGGAGTGCACGTAAACGCGTCGCGGATCGACGGAGATCACTACCGCCTGAGCGCCGTAAACCTTGGAAATCTGCTCTATCGAACTCTTTCCCGTGACGCTGCCGCTATCTAAAAAATCTTCCACCGTGTAGACCGCGTCACTGCCGATGGACACCTTGTCGGCTCCAGAGCGGAAGTAGGCCGAAGCGACATCGAGGGCCGTCCACACCTTGCCGGAGGGGTCGCGCAACTCGCGGATGCCGCCGCCGATGGTCAGCGGCACGAAGACATTCTCCGAGGTCCGCTGCAGCACCTCGAGCATGGGAAGGTCCTGCAGGGGATACTGCCGGAAGCCGGTGATATTGAGAAAGGTGATCTCGTCGGCGCCCTCCTCGTAGTAGCGCTGCGCCAATTGCACCGGCTTGCCAAGATTCCTCACCTCTCCTTCCTGGCGCACATCGTACTGGTCGCCCTTGGTGACGACAAGGTCCCCCTGGTCGTTGCTGCGCACATCGAGGCAGGCGATGATGCGCTTGGCCATTTGCGTCGGCGCATGCCGCTGGCTGATCTGAATAACTTCTCCGTGCGAGGCCTGTGGGGCTTTGGCGAGGAAATTGCCCAGGAGGTTGAGGCCGGCGGCACCGCTTTTTTCAGGGTGGAACTGACAGGCGGTGACATTGCCGCGCTCCACCGCGGCGACGAACTCGGTGCCATAGTCGCTGACGGCGAGCAGCCACTCCTTATTGGTCTCTGCCACCTGACCGTGGTAAGAATGGACGAAGTAGAGCTTTTCACCCTCGTATCCGGCTAACGTCGCCGAGTGGCGCAGGAGTCTGATGCCGTTCCAGCCGATCTGCGGGATGGCCAGACCGCGCTCGGCAAAGCGCACCACCTGCCCGGAGAGGATGCCGAGTCCGGCGACTCCGGGGCTCTCCTCGCTCCCTTCGTACAAGGCCTGCAGGGCGACGCAGATGCCGAGCAGCGGTTTGTCGGCGAGAATGCGCCGCCGCAGGGGTTCGGCATAGCCTTTCTCGCGCAGGCGGTCCATGACCAGACCGAAGCTGCCGACGCCGGGGAAAATAACCTTGTCGGCGCTTTCGATTTCCTCCGGCCTGGTGATGTCGTGGATTTCATAGCCAAGGCGACGAATGGCGTTGCGCACGCTGCGTACGTTGCCGGCTCCATAATCGAGAAGAGAAATGTTCATACTCTGGGTTTCCGCAAAAAAAAGAAAAATGAAAACAGCAGCTCCCTGCCTTTGACGGATCAGCGCGCCATGTGTGAGAGAACGCGGTAGTACCGCCCATGCGCACAACTGCGGCACAGCACCTCGCCGTCCTGGACCACCTCGCGGCGGTCTTGCACCCAGTCGTGACAGCGCTGGCATTGCACACGCCCAAGGGGCTTGCCGGGAAGGTCCTGCGGCGGAATGGTCACCTCCACCTCCTCGATGGCGAACAACTCGTCCTCCGGCATGACCTTGTAGGCCTCAAGCTGCCGCTTGTACTTGTCGACGATCTCACTGCAATAGTTATCGGCCGCCTGCCGTGACTCTTCGCGGGCGGTGATGCGCACTGCACGGCCGCTCTCGAGGTTGACGTAGGTGGCTGCCATGATGCCATGGTCGAGCCATTTCATAGAGCGTTTGCCAAGGCTGCAGCCGGTCACCGACTGGATGGCATCGGTGGCGCAACGGTCGATCTCGACGAGAACGTAGAGCTTCTTACGGTCAGCCCCTTTGGGATCGTCGATGCCGATGAGCGACAGGGCAAGCATGCTCATGCGCACGCCGATAACCTGGCCGGCGCAAATATGCCCATGGATACGGGTCGATATTTCAAGAAGTTCATCAAAAGATTTCATGGTTTTGACTCGTTCTCCTCTATGCTTGGTCATCTCGTTCGCCACTCCTGGCGGCGACTGGCCGAACCCTCTGCAGAGAGTACCGGCCGCAGCGGCAGCCTGTCAACGACAGAGGCGAAGAAAAGCAAAAGGCCGTTCCGGTAACGGAAACGGCCTTTTGCCAGGTTGTTCATCATGAGGGTAAGCAATGTCTCGATTCGCTCGCTGCACTTACGCCGTCAGCGCTTGCTTCGTCCCCTCCGGCCTGGGCAGCGGTGGAATCGGTTGCTTTTCATTACACGAACAAGAACAGAATCGAAGCTTAGTTGATCGCCTCCGACAGCTTGCTGCCAGCTTTGAACTTGACGACCTTTTTCGCAGGAATCTTAATGGTCTTGCCGGTCTGCGGGTTTCTTCCCTGACGAGCATCGCGCTTGGAGACGGAGAACGTACCGAATCCGACGAGAGTGATTTTGTCACCCTTGTTGAGGCTCTCGGCGATGGCGGCAAGCGTTCCGTTAAGGGCCTTCTCAGCGGCTGCCTTGCTGATGTCGGCGGCTCCGGCGATACTTTCGATCAGTTCCTTCTTGTTCATGTATTCCTCCCTGATGAATCTTTGAAATGCAAGTCATACAGGGCAACGTGCGCTGCCCCCTTTCCCCTGAAGATGATGCTTATCTCACTTGCGCTGCAATTGTCGAAAAAATCCCGGCCGAAAGAGCATTTCGGAGTGCCGCAAAAACCCCACAACCCTTTAGATTTAGGCTCTTTCGACCTTACCTGGGCACCATAATTGAATCGCAAATCAGAATCAAGCACTAATTTCCGACTTTTTCTTCCGTTGCTCTTTTTCCCGTCTTATTTCCGGCCCGCCAGGGAAAGCATAGCCGGCAGTGGGAGTATTTGCGCCAGTCTCTCGTCGATGAGCTGGCGGAGGGCGGGATCGATCAAGCTGGCAAAGTCGCCTTCGCGGATCTCGATGAGATAGTAGCCGGGGTGGCGACGCACCCGGCAGCCCCAAAAACCAAGGGCCCAGAGTGCTTCCTCCGCCGCTTCCACACGAGCCAGCTCGTCGCGACAGATGGCCAGTCCGGTGGCCACCCTGGTCGCCAAACAGGAATTGGCCGGCTGATCGTGATTGCCGAGGCCAAGGCTTCTTGCCAGCTGCCGTATCTCGCTCTTGCCAAGGCCAACCTGGGCCAACGGCGTCACCACCCCCAACTCCGCTATGGCGCGCAGCCCGGGGCGGAACTGGTGGAGGTCGTCGTCGTTGGTACCGTCGGCCAATACGGTGAAGCCGTGGCCTCGCGCGAAGTCGAGGAGCGCACCGTACATGCGGAGCTTGCAGACATAACAGCGACTACTGTCGTTGACCATGAACTCCGGCCAGGTCAGCGGAGCCAATTCCAGAAAATGGACCTCGAGGCTGGCGGGAAAATCACGGCTCAACACTTCCGCGAGGTCGGCGGCGGTCCGCCGCGACTGCAAAGCGGTACGTATATGGCAGGCCAGCACTCGCGATGTCCCCAGGGTGGAGATGGCGGTGTGCAGCAGCAGGGTCGAGTCGACGCCTCCCGAAAGGGCGACGGCGATGGTATCCAGGTTACGGAGAATCCCCCGCAGTTCCCGGTATTTGCCGGCCAGATCGCTCAAGTCCCTTCCGCCGGGGAGCGGCCATCGGGCAACAACTCGGCGGGGCGGTTGAGGAGGAAACGCCCTTCGCTGATATTCTTCTTGAGAAGCTCAGCGATCTGCCGCGCCTTGACGACGCTGGACAGCGGGGCCGTAGCCACTTTCTTGCCATTGACCTCGATTTCCCCCGACTTGAGCTGGGCGTAGCTCACCTCGCCATAGCTGCGAGCGATACCATTGGTGTAGTCGTGGCCGTAATCGACCACCTGGGTGAAGATCTCCTTGTCAGAGACCCCGGTGTAACGCGCCATTTCGGCATCGAGTATGGGGATGGGAATGCCCAGGCCAACCGCCAGGGAACTGCCGTAGCCGAGGATGGAGACGCCGCGCAGCCACTCCGCCGACATCGCCTTGACGTCCCCCTGGACCATGAGGGTTCCCGCCGCCCTGCGTGGCACACCGTTGTCGCCGCGCAGGGCTTTCGGGTTATGCTGCGTGCCCCGCCAGGTGACATAACCGAAAGCGCCGCCGAGGAAGATCCTCGTCCCTACTCCGATGGTGTGGTAGTAGGGGTCGTTGAGCAGCGGGCTGAGTTCGCCGGCGCTGCAGTAGTTGGCACTGCGGCAGTTCGGTTTGAGCATGCCCATATAAGTATAGACCGCCCGCTCGGAGAGATTGACGGCGCAGTTGTAGTTCTGGTAGCCGTTGCGGGGGTTGCACAGCAATGCGTACGGCAGATCGTCGAGACCCACCTCTTTTTTCATCTTGCGCGCCGCATAGCAGTCGGTGCCGTAGGCCTTGGCCTCGAGCAGCACCTTTCTGCCGCGCAGCAGGTCTTCAATGACGTGGCCGCCTCCATAGCGGAACTCGCCGGGATAGATCTTGTTGAGCGGGTCGTCCTCGGCGGGCTCGGTGGCCCCGATATAGGCGTCGACGGCAGCCAGGCCAGCGTAGGCAGGGACCTTGTTCATCCACACCCGGGAGGCCTTGATGGTCGGGACCATCTGCCCGAAATTGAAGAACATCCCCGAGGAACACATCGGCGCGAAGGTGCCGGTGGTGACCACATCGACCTTGCGGGCCGCCCCTTCCGGGCCTTCCTTGCCGACGATGTCGACCATCTCCTCGGCAGTGACCACCACCGCCTCGCCAGCTTTGATCCTGGCGTTGATTTCCTCGTAGGTCTTCGCTATCCTGGTCTCGCCCATCGCTTGCACAATCCTCTCTCGCGGCACTGCCAAGGGTCTTCACCGGGGTGCAAGAACCCCAGTCGAGCTACTCCGCCCCGGAGTTTTCCGCCTTGACACGTTCTGTACTTTTGCCTACTCTAGGCCCTTTATAGCAAACAACCCCCCCATAAAACACCTTCACCGCACAAATAGCAAGGAGCAGCATGGAAGCGGCGCAGAAAAATGCCATCACCGCCGGTCGCGAGAAAATCGACAGTATCGACAACCAAATCCTCTCCCTGCTCAAGGAGCGGCTGTCGTGCGCCAAGGAGATAGGCAAGCAGAAAGGCGAGGAACATCGCGCCAAGTGGGACCCGCTGCGCGAGCGGCAGATCTACGAGCGTCTGCTGCGGGACAACGCCGAGGTCTTCCCCAGCGACGCCCTCAAGTCGATCTTCCACGAAATCATCACCACCTGCCGCCTCTCGCAACGCAAGGCGGTGGTGGCCTTCCTCGGCCCCGAGGCGACCTTCAGCCATCTCGCCGGGGTCAAGTATTTCGGGCACTCGGCCGATTACAAGGCCATGGAGACCATCGACGACGTCTTCGCCGAGGTCGACAAGGGGCGCACCACCTTTGGCATCGTCCCGGTGGAGAACTCCATCGAGGGGGCGGTGTTTTCCACCCTCGACTGCTTCATGAAGTACAAGGTGCAGATCTGCGGCGAGGTGCAGCTCGAGATCAGCCACAACCTCGTCTGCCGAAGCGGCAACATGGAGGATATCCAGACCGTCGCCTCCCACGCCCAGCCCCTGGCGCAGTGCCGCGAGTGGCTGCGCAAGCATATGCCAAACATCCCTACCCTGCCGGTGTTCTCCACCGGCCTGGCGGCGCAGATGGCCGCCAACAACCCCAACATCGGGGCCATCGCCTCGTCGCTGGCGATCACCACCTATCAATTGCAGGTGGTGGTGCAGGGCATCGAGGACTACCGCGGCAATACCACCCGGTTCCTCATCATCGGCAAGAAGTCGCCGTCACGCTCCGGGCTCGACCGCACTTCACTGCTCATCGGCCTCATGGATCGCCCCGGCTCGCTTAACGAGATTCTCACCGCGCTCTCCGAGGAAGATATCAACCTCGCCAAGATCGAGTCGAGGCCGATCAAGGGCAAGCAGTGGAAATACCTCTTCTTTCTCGACATGCTCGGCCATATCGAGGACGAGAGGATATCAAGGGGCTGCGAACGTCTGCGGGAGATGTGCTCCTACTACGAGTGGCTCGGCTCCTATCCGCAGAGCGAGGATTTAGCCGCCGATTCGTGACATCTGGCCACTGCAGGGCTGCCGTATCACCGCCGTGTTCAGGGAGTGGCCTTGCGGCTTGTCGAGGATGGTCTGGCGAATCTCCGCCACCAGCTCTTCGTCGCTGGCGCCGCCGCGCAGGAGGCGCTTGAGGTCGGTCTCGCGGTCGTTGAGCAGGCAGGCGCGCAGCCTGCCCTCCGAGGTCAGCCGCAGGCGGTTGCACTGATCGCAGAAGTGGTGGCTGATCGGGCTGATGAAGCCCACCGACCCCTTGTGCCCGTCCGGCGCAGAGAGCTCGAACATCCGCGCCGGCCCCTCGCCATGACGTTTCTTGAAGGGCGTGAGGGTTCCCAGGGTGGCTATCTTCTCCATAATCTCGTCGCTGCCGATGAAGTGCTGCTGGTCCCAGGAGCTCTTCTCGCCTACCGGCATGAACTCGATGAAGCGTACCTGGAAGGGCTCGCGCAGGGCGAGGCGGGCGAAATCGACGAATTCGTCGTCGTTGATGCCGCGCATGGCGACGACATTGACTTTGATCTTGAAACCGAGATCCTTGGCGGCCAAGAGCCCCCGCCACACTTTGTCGAAGTAGCTGCGGCCGGTTATGCGGGCGAACTTTTCCTCCTCGAGGGTGTCGAGGGAAACGTTGAGCTGCCGCACCCCGGCCTGATAGAGGCGCGAAGCGTACTCTTCGAGCAGCACGCCGTTGGTGGTCAGACGCACCTCGCTCAACCCGTCGATCTGGAACAGGGCCTGGATGAAGTCGAGGACCCCCTTGCGCACCAGGGGCTCGCCGCCGGTCAGCCGCAGCTTGTTCATCCCCAGGGAGACGGCGAGGCGCACCACGCGCAACAGTTCCTCGTAGCTGAGCAGTTCACTGTGTTCGAGAAAGCGGCCGGTCTTGACCTGGTCGTGGCGGTCGATTTCCTCCTGCGGCATGCAGTAGAGGCAACGCAGATTGCAGCGGTCGGTGAGCGACAGGCGCAGGTAGGTGATGGTGCGGGAGAACTGATCGACCAGCCGGGTGACGGAGACGTTGTTTTTAGTCATGTGCGAATGCATGGGCGCAAGTCGGAGAGACGGCGCGAAGATTGACTTTCGCCGCCACCATCTATATAGTGTGCGACATTTCTTCTCGCTCACTATTAACACACCAGCGATTACATACAACCTCAAAAAGTCGATTCCGCATGCTGATTCTCGGGATTGAGAGCTCCTGCGACGATACCTCGGCAGCGGTCCTCGACGATCACCGTATCCTCGCCAACGTCCTCAACTGCCAGGATTCCCTGCACGCCCCCTATGGCGGCGTGGTGCCCGAGCTCGCCTCGCGCCGCCACCTGCAGTCCATCGTCCCGGTGGTGCAGAAGGCCCTGGAAGAGGCCGGGGCGAGTCTGGCCGATCTCGATCTCATCGCCGTCACCCGCGGGCCAGGTTTGATCGGCTCGCTACTCGTCGGCTTTTCCTATGCCCGCGCCCTGGCCCATGTCGCCGGCATCCCCCTGGTGGGGGTCGACCATATGGCCGGCCATATCCTCTCGGTGTTTCTCGGCGAGGTTCGGCCACCTTTTCCCTATGTGGCGCTCATCGTCTCCGGGGGCACCTCGTCGCTCTTTCTCGCCAGAGACATGCATGACTTCACTCTCCTCGGCCGCACCCGCGACGACGCCGCCGGCGAGGCCTTCGACAAGGTGGCCAAGCTCCTCGGTCTCGGCTACCCCGGTGGCCCTCATGTCGCCAAGGCCGCCGCCGATGGCGATGGCCGCCGCTTTCGCTTCCCCCGCGCCTGGCTGGAAGAGGGCTCGCTTGATTTCAGCTTCAGCGGTCTGAAGACGGCTGTTTTTACTCAGCTCAACCAGCAGCGCCAGGCCGGTGGCGAGATTGCCCTCGCCGACGTCTGCGCCTCGTTCCAGGAGGCGGTGGTGGAGGTGCTGGTGGAGAAGACTGTGCTGGCGGTGCGGCGCCAGCAGGTGACAACAGTCGTCCTGGGCGGCGGCGTTTCCGCCAATCGCCGCCTGCGCGAGGTCTTCGCCGCGCGCTGCCAGAAAGAAGGGCTGGAGTTCATCGCCCCGCCGCCGCAGTATTGCACTGACAACGGCGCCATGATCGCCCTCGCCGGCCTGCACAGGTTTACGCGCTTCGGCTCCGATGCGGGCGATATCGATGTCTACTCGCGTTCCCCCCTCGGCTGAGCCACTCGGAGACCGTTCATGACCAGCACCCGCGATACCACCAGGCGCCTGCTCCAGGGGCACCAGTTGGCACCGAAAAAGGCCCTCGGGCAGAACTTTCTCGTCCATCGGCATACCGCCCAGGCCATCGTCCATGCCTCCGGCGTTGGCGCGGACGATATCGTCGTCGAGGTTGGTGTCGGCCTCGGCGCCCTTACCCAGCCTCTCGCGGCGGCGGCGCGTCAGGTCTATGGGTACGAGGTCGACCGCGGTATCGTGCGGATGCACAACGAGCGGCAGGATCTGCCGGACAACGTCACCCTCATCCACGAAGATATCCTTGCCGTCGACTTCTCCCAACTTGCCGAACGCTGCGGGGGAAGGATCCTACTCGTCGCCAACCTCCCCTACTCGATCACCAACCCCTTCCTCTTCAAGCTCATCGACAATGCCCCCCATGTCAACCGGGCTGTGGTGATGGTGCAGAAGGAGGTTGCTGACCGGCTCACCGCCGGCCCCTGCACCAAGGAATACGGAGTCCCGACGGTGTTGCTGGCCTGCTGCGCGACGGTTCGCCAATTGCTGCTGCTCAAGCCGGGGGAGTTCCACCCACGACCGAAGATCGACTCGGTGGTGATTGCCATCGATTTCTTCCCGCCGTCTTCGCCGCAGAACCAGCACATGCCGCAGGGCGAGGAGATGGCATTGCTCAAGACGGTGGTGCGCGCCACCTTCAACCAACGGCGCAAGACCATCGCCAACTCGCTGCTTTCTGGGGTCATGCCGCAGCTCTCTCCCGGCCTCGCGGCAGGGGCAGCGCGTCAGGTGGTGGAAATGGTGCTTGCCACTCTGTCCATCTCCCCGCAGGCCCGCCCTGAAAGTCTGACCGTAGAAGACTTCATCGCCCTGGCACGACATCTCGGAAGCCTTGCCGAAGAATCCTTCGTAGCCCGGTGAAGCTCTTGCCCCGCTGACAACGAGATTGGCATTTCTTTGCAATTATGCATAAAATATGGTCTTAAACAGAATGCCGCCATGCTCGGCAGGCCGTTGTCTGCGGACAAGGCTAACCCCCTGTGCAGTGAACAGATGAAAGAACTCCACGTTGACAGCCCTTCCACCGAGGATTCCGCTGGCACAAAGCCGGTGAAGTTTCTCATCTACAGTCAGGAGCAGGCCTTTCGCCACATGACACGCTGGCGGCCCGAGCCTGAGCGGGCCCTCTACACCCTGGTGGATGACCTGCTGTTCTCGAGTTGGGATGCCCTCAGCCTGTCCATCGACGAGGAACACCGTGATGTCTATTACCCCTATCTGCCCCATGTCTTTGACCTGCTCATGACCAGCGAGGACGGCCACGAGGTGGTCGATTACCTGCTCTTCATCGAAGAAACGCAGATGGGGGCCATCAGAGGCGATACCCTGGCCAAGCGTCGGGCATGGCGCCTGGTGGAACTGCTGCTTGGCCACAGGCGAGCGCTCTTCACGCCGCGACAAGGCCCTGCATCACCTGCCAGCTGAGCCTTACCGGGGCTGTCCCCATCCCTGCTCCCCACTTTTTTTCACCGCGAGACGATACCGATGAGCACCACCAGCCAGCATCATGCTTCCATTACCCTGCCTCATATCCATGTCCCACCCCATCCGAAGTGGCCACCCCTCGAAGGCGAGAAGCTCGTCGAGATGAAGGAGCGCATCAAGGCCCTCCTGCGGCAACAGGACGCGGTGCTCGTCGCCCACTACTATACCGACGGGCTGCTCCAGGACCTCGCCGAGGAAACCGGCGGCTGTGTCGCCGACAGCCTGGAGATGGCCCGCTTTGGCACCACCCACCCCGCCTCCACCCTGGTGGTCGCCGGCGTACGCTTCATGGGGGAAACGTCGAAGATCCTCAATAACGAGAAACGGGTGCTGATGCCCGACCTCAACGCCAGTTGCTCGCTGGACGACGGCTGCCCCCACGAGCTCTTTTCCGCCTTCTGCGACCAGCATCCCGACCATACCGTGGTGGTCTACGCCAACACCAGCGCCGAGGTCAAAGCCCGCGCCGACTGGGTTGTCACCTCGGGCATCGCCCTGGCCATCGTGCAGCACCTTGCCAGCCAGGGCAAGAAGATCCTCTGGGCACCCGACCGTCACCTCGGCGCCTATGTGCAGAAGATGAGCGGCGCCGACATGCTCTTCTGGCCCGGTTCCTGCGTCGTCCACGAAGAGTTCCGCGCCGTGGCCCTGGAGCGCCTGCGCCGCCTGCACCCGGAGGCGGCGGTGCTCGTCCACCCCGAGTCGGCCGACGCGGTCATCGCCCAGGCCGACGTGGTCGGCTCGACCACCGCGCTCATCAAGGCCGCCGCCTCTCTGCCCAACCAGGAGTTCATCGTCGCCACCGACAAGGGAATCTTCAACAAGATGCGCCAGGTGGCGCCGGGCAAGGTCTTTCTCGAGGCGCCAACCGTCGGCGAGGGCGCCACATGCCAGAGCTGCGCCAACTGTCCGTGGATGGGCATGAACTCCCTGCACAGCCTGGCCCGGGTGCTGGAAGTCGGCGACAACGAGGTCCATGTCGACGCCGACCTCGCCAGACGCGCCCAGGTCCCTATCAGGCGCATGCTCGACTTCGCTGCCGCCCTGAAAAAGACGGCCGCCGCCGAGGCCTGTCCCAGCAAGCCGGCCTGAGGGGCCGGCCTGTACCACTCCCGCAAACTGCCCCCTTTACGCCATGCCAAGCCCTCTCTGCCCCTGTGGCAGCGCGCTTCCCGAAGAATCGTGCTGCCTGCCCATACTGCGTGACCATGCCCGCGCCGCAAGCGCCGAGGCCTTGATGCGCTCGCGCTATACCGCCTTCGTCCTCCGCGACGAGAAGCATATCCTCGCCTCATGGCACGGGAAGAGCCGCCCCAAGAGTCTCAATTTCGATGATTTCCCGGTAAGCTGGCTCGGGCTCGAGATCCACCGTGTCGAGCAGGGTGGCCCCAGCGACGTGCAGGGGACGGTGGAGTTCACCTCCACCTATGTGGAAAACGGGGTGCTCTGCTCGCTCCGTGAGGTGAGCAGTTTCGTGCGTGAGGAGGGCTTGTGGTTTTACCTGCGCGGT
The DNA here is from genome assembly GCA_937915545.1 of uncultured Desulfobacterales bacterium. Classification (GTDB taxonomy): domain Bacteria; phylum Desulfobacterota; class Desulfobulbia; order Desulfobulbales; family Desulfocapsaceae; genus Desulforhopalus_A. The sequence goes on along the minus strand of CALGIJ010000017.1, from coordinate 106,857 downwards.
GAGTGCCAGGTCGACCGCCGCAAGGTGGAGCGCAACGCCCCCTGTCCCTGCGGCTCCGGAAAGAAGTTCAAGCGTTGCTGTCTTTTGACGACGCGGCCGGGCTGACCTCTGTCAGCAGCTGAGCCACCCGGTCGAGCAGCAAGCCGGCGCAGTGCAGCTTGCTGACCTGGGGCAGGGTCTCGACACCCTGCGCCGAGACGAGGTGGAGCTGGTTTGATTCCGCTTCGAAGCCGGTGTCGCTGCCCCCGATATCGTTGACGGCGATGAGGTCGAGGTTCTTCTTGGCGAGCTTTCTCCGCCCTTCGCCAAGCAGGTCGTCGCTCTCCGCAGCGAAGCCGACCAGCACCTGGCCGGGCTTCTTGCGCTGACCGAGGGTCAAGAGGATATCGGGGTTTCTGGCCAGCCTGATCTCGGCTGCGGCCTGTTCCTTCTTGACCTTGTGGCGATGGCATGTCTCGGGGCGGAAGTCGGCGACCGCCGCGGCCTTGATCACCACCTGGCAGTCGTCAGCAAGGGAGAGCACGCTGTCGTGCATCTCCATGGCGCTGGTCACCTTGACCAGCTTTACCCCGAGAGGCGGCGGCAGGGCGGTAGGCCCGCCGACCAGCACGACCTCGGCGCCACGCCGCCATGCCGCCCGGGCGATGGCATAGCCCATCTTGCCGGAGGAGCGGTTGCTGATATAGCGCGCCGGGTCGATGGCCTCGCGCGTCGGCCCGGCGGTGACGAGGACCCTGACCCCACTCAGGTCCTGGGGAGAAAAGCGGCGCGCCAGGCGTTCCTTGACCTCCTCCCACTCAGCCAGTCTCCCCTGCCCCTCCTCCTTGCAGGCCATCATCCCCGTTGCCGGCTCGATGATGGCATAGCCCAGCTGACGCAGCGTAGCGATATTGCGCGTCGTCGCCGGGTGGGCGTACATGCGGCTGTTCATCGCCGGGCAGATGACAACAGCGCCGGGGGCGGCGGCGAGCACGGTGGTGGTGAGGAGGTCGTCGGCGAGTCCGGCGGCGAGCTTGGCCATGATATCGGCGCTGGCCGGGGCGATGAGCAGGCAGTCGGCTTCCCGGGCAAGGTCGATATGGGCCATGGACTCCGCTGCGCCGCCTTCGAACATGGTGGTATGCACCTTGTTGCCGGACAGCGCGGCAAAGGTCAGGGGGGCGACGAAGCGCTCGGCGGCGGCGGTCATGATCACCGCTACCTGGGCTTCTTCCTTGGCGAGGTCGCTCACCCAGCCGGCAACCTTGAAGGCGGCGATGGACCCGGTCACCCCGACGACGATGCGTTTTCCCGCGAACAGGCTGGTCTCCATGGTTGCCCCTCCCCCACTCTTTAGTAGGCCCCGTTGCCCTTGAACATGCACAACACCGTCTTGACGATGATCTTGATGTCGGTCCACAGGGAATAATTGAGAATATACCAGTCGTCGAGGCGGACCCGCTCCTCGTACTCATCGACGTCCGAGCGCCGTCCCACCTGCCATGGGCCGGTGATGCCAGGCTTCATCGAGCAGTAGCGGCCGGCGCTCTCTTTATAGAATTCATTGAGCTCGCGGCCGACGATCGGCCGTGCCCCGACCACGCTCATGTCGCCACGGATGACGTTGAGAAACTGCGGAAACTCGTCAAGACTGGTGCGGCGCAGCAGGCGGCCGACCTGGGTGACGCGAGGATCGTTTTTAAGCTTGAAACTGTGGTTCCATTCCTCGCGCATGGCCTCGTCGGCTGCCAGAATCTTCTCCAACTCGGCATCGGCGCCAACGCGCATGGTGCGGAACTTGAGGCAGTCGAAGGTCTTGCCGGCGGCGGTGATGCGCTTGTGGCGATAAAAGACCGGGCCGCCGTCGGAGAGCTTGATAGCCAGGGCGATGAGCAGGGTCAGCGGCAGGGTGAGCAGCAGCACTACGATGGAGAAAACGAGATCGAAGCTCCGCTTCCACTCGGTATTGGGGTTGAAGTTGAGGATGAGCAGGTCCCCCAGGGACTGGATCTCGGCGTGGTGCAGGCCATAGACATAGAGGTCGGGCACCAGGTAGATGCGCGCCCCGAGGGAGCGGCACTCGCGGAGGATGCGGAAGATTTTGCGCTCGGCGCGCATCGGCAGGGCGATATAGACGTAATCGATGGGGTGCAGTTCGAGAAAACCGTTGATTGCCGCGGTATTGCCGAGGATCGGCTTGCCCTTAACGGTGGTGACCGCCTCGTCGTCGATCTTGTCATCGAAGAAGCCGATCACTTCAATGCCCGCCCAGGGCATGTTTTCCACCTGTTTGAGCAGGTTGATACCGAGATCCCCGGCACCGACGATGACCGCGCGGCGCACATTCTTGCCGTTCTGGCGGATGGCGCGCAGCATCTTGCGGAACACTACGTGAATGGCGAAGAGGATAAAGGGCGTGGATATCGACCAGATGAGGATGACCACCCGCGAATAAGCCACGGAGATCTTGAAGATGAAGAAATAAAAGAGCAGAAAGCCGACCACCGTACCCCAGGCCTTGAGAATGACGAACAGCTCCAGCAGGTACTTCCAGCCGCGCCAGGAACGGTAGAGCTGGAAGGATTGGAAGGTGATGAAGCAGAGGACGAAGACGATGATCAGCAGTCTGGTGTAATACGGGCTCCACGGCACGCGGTACCAGTAGACGAGGAGCGCCAGATAGCCCGTGGCGAGCAGACAGTCGAAGAGGTGCAGGCAGCGCGCCATGAGGGAGCTCTGTTCCCTGAGATTGATCGACATCATCGCTTACTGCACCAAAGGGGGAAAAAGTATCGCAAACGGGTTCACCGTCGTTGGCCGTTTTCCTGGCGTTGCCACCACAGCCTGTTCATGCTCAACAGCGGGCACAGCGACGAAGGAAGACGGCGATGGTTCTGGCCAAGCTTGTAGCCAAGAAATTTGAGAGCGCTGCGCAGCAGACAGTCGGCGAGGAGGAAGAACCGCCTCTCCTCGACCATCCGCGACAGCAGGGAGAAGAGGTACTTGCGGCCGACCCCTTCGGCACGGCCGTAGGTGGCAAGCAGCCACTCCTCCCGGCCATGCAATACGCCGATATCGAAGGCGCGGCGAAACTCCTCGCCGAGATGGTAGTTATGGCTGTGATAGACCTCGGCCTCGGCGACATAGGCCACCTTGTAGCCAGCGAGGAGAATTCTCCCCAAGGTACAGGTATCCTCCCCAAAAATCAAACCGTTCTTGAAAAAATCGCAGCTGGCGAGGACGTCCTTTTTATAGGCGGCAAAGGAGTTTGAGATAAAGGCGGTCTTCAGCCCATAGCACTCGCGGTCGTTCAGGGAGCGCAGCTGCGACTGCGGCGGATAGTTGAAAAGGCGCAGATGGGCGGCGATGGGGTCGGCGTCGGCGGCCGGCAGCTGGCGCCCATAGGCACAGGCGACCCTGTCATCATCGCATAACGGCCTCACCAGCTTCCCGAGGGAATGACGGTCGGCAAGAATGGCATCCTGGGTGAAGAAGACGAGGATGTCACCCCGAGCCAGCCCGGCGGCCATGGTGCGCGTGCCGCCGTGGTCGAAGCTCTCCCTGGGGATGGGGATGACCTGTGCCCCGAAGCGGCGGCAGATCTCGACCGAGTCGTCGCTGGAGGAGGAGTCCACCGCCAGCACCTCCAGCACGGCGATGCTCTGCACCTTGAGGGCGGCGAAGAAGGCGCCCAGGGTGGCCGCGCCGTTCAGGGTGGGCACGATGACCGAGATGGTGGGAATGGCCGTCACTGCGATGGGCTCCGCCTAGAGATGAAAAAGACGCACGAGGAGGTATTTGCTCCACGCCCAGAGGATGTGCGGTCCGGGATGTTTGCGGCAGAGCAGCAACTCGCTCTGCGCCGCGGTGAGGCGCAGGGCATGGGACATGAGGCTGCGGCGACTGCCCCAGCCACGGCAGTGGAAGGCCACCAGGCGCGGGTCATAGACCAGCCCCCAGCCGTCGCGGCGCAGGCGCAGGCAGAGCTCGATATCCTCCTTATAGAGAAAGAAGTCGGGGTCGAAAACTTCGCGACCATAAGGCTGCAATGCTTTCTGGCGGCAACACAGCAGAGCGCCGCACAGGGCCGGGGGTGAGTCGATGAGGTCATACTGGCCCCGATCCTTCTCCCCCTGCCCGCGGTCGTACCAGCGACCGTACCAGCGGCGATAGATGCCGGTGGAGTCGATGCGCCCGGTGGGCTTCATCGCCTGGTGGTCATAACCGAGGAGTTTGCCGGAAATCGCCCCGGCACCTGGGTTTTCAGTCAGCACCGTCACCGCCTGGGCGAGAAAATCGTGGGGCAGGAAGGTGTCGGGGTTGAGAAAAACCACCATGCCCTCCCCTGCCCCTTCGAGCTGTTGGCAACCGAGATTGTTGCCCCGGCCGTAGCCGATATTCTCTGCATTGACGAGGCGCAACCCCTCTACCTCCGGCAGCTGCCGCAGATAGCTCGGGTCGGTTGAACCGCAGTCGACGACGATCACCTGCCGCGCGGCGATAGTCTGTTTGTCGAGATGATTGAGGCAGGTGGCGAGGACAGCGGAAGAATCGTGGCTGACGATGATAACGTAAACCGGGGTGGCCATGGCGATCAGGTTCAGCGCAGGAAGATGCTGCGGTACAAGGAGAGGAGACCGTTAGTTTTGCCGGAAGCGCTGCGGCGCCTCATGATCGAGGCGATGGCCTCGCCTTCGGCAGCGGCGAGCATGCTGGCGAACTTGTCGACAGGCAGCAGGCCGGGGCGAGAGCGGAATTCGCCTCCTTTGCGGACGAAATCGGAGAAGCGGCCGAGCCCCTCGAAAATACCACGAAGATAAGGCCCGATCATGCCTTTTTTAAGGCAGAAAAGCAGCCACGCCGCCTGATAGACGAGGAGGGCTGGCAAGAAGCGCAGCAACAGGCCGAGGGGGTAGTTCTTGGCAAGGACGAAGAGGTTATTACGGGTGGAGAGGCGGATGGTCAGCGGGTTGAACTTCGAGCCCGAGGTGGCGCTGCCGAGGTGGTAGACCCGGGCCGTGGCGATATAGACCATTTTCTTGCCGAGCCTGGCTGCGCGCAGGTTGAGGTCGACATCTTCGAGGTAGGCGAAGAACTCCGGGTCAAACAGTCCTGCCTCGGTAAAGAAGTCGCGGCGGTAGAGGGCGGCTCCGGCACAGGCGCCGAAGACCGGCCGATCCGTGCTGTAGACGGGCCCATCGGCCTCCATGGTGCCGAGGCGGTAGCCGACCCCGCCGCGCAGAAAGGCGTCGCCGGCGCCGTCGAGGAGGTGGCGCTGGTGAAAGTTGATCATCTTCAGAGCGAAGGCGTCGGCCTCGGGGTAGCGCCCCATGGCGGCCATCAGCTCGGCAAGGCAGTCCTCGGCCACCTCCATGTCGTTGTTGAGCAGCAGCACGTGAGGGGCGCGCGAAGCGGCAATGCCGGCGTTGACGGCGACGCTGAAGCCGGTGTTGTGGTGGAGGGCGACCACCTCCACTTCGGGAAATTCGGCGCGCAGATACTCCACCGAGCCGTCGCTTGAACCGTTGTCGACGACAATGACATGGAAGCCGGCACAGGTCTGGCGACGCAGGGACGACAGGCAGACCTCGAGAAACCTTTTGCCGTTCCAGCTGGGGATGACGATGTCGATTGTCGTCTCAGCGCCCCGCATCGCGCCCGTGACCCTGCGGCTCCGGCTCCTCGGCGGCGAAGACTGTCTTGATATGATAGACCGGCTTGTTCTGCGATTCGTGGTAGGTGCGCGCCTGCAGCTCGGCGATCAGGCCGAGGGAGATGAACTGGATACCGATAAAGATGAGCAGCACGGCAAGAAAAAGCAGCGGCCGGTCCGACAGCGGCACGCCGAGGAACTGGCGCTGGAAGGTCATCACCAGGGCAATGAGAAAGCCGAGGCCGCCGGACACCACCCCCATGAGGCCGAAGACCTGGATCGGCCGAGTCGAATAGCTGAGCAGAAACTTGACCGTCATCAGGTCGAGGATGACGCGGATGGTGCGCGAGATGCCGTATTTCGAGGAACCGAAGCGCCGCGGGCGATGATTGACCTTGACCTCGGTAAAATTGATGCCCATGCCGCTGGCGATGGCCGGGATGAAGCGGTGCATCTCGCCGTAGAGTTTGACGTTCTTGATGACGTCGCGGTGAAAGGCTTTGAGGGTGCAGCCGTAGTCGTGGAGGTTGACCCCGGTGGTCTTGGAGATCAGCTTGTTGGCAAGGATTGAGGGCAGCCGCCGGTTGATGAAGGCGTCCTTGCGGTCGAAGCGCCAGCCGGTGACCACGTCGTTGCCCTTCCTGATTTCCTCGAGGAGGCGCGGAATGTCGCGGGGATCGTTCTGCAGGTCGGCGTCCATGGTGACGATGACCTCGCCGCGGGCATAATCGAAGCCGGCGGCCATGGCGGCGGTCTGGCCGAAATTCTTGCGGAAGCTGATCACCACCAGGTGGTCGTCCTGGCGCTGCAGGTCGCGCAGCAGTTCGAGGCTGCGGTCGGTGCTGCCGTCGTCGATAAAGAGAATCTCATAGCTCTCGCCCATGGGGTCGAGCGACTCCTTGAGTTCCTTGTAGAGATAGGGGATGTTTTCCTCTTCGTTGAGCAGGGGAATGACTATTGAGAGTCGCACGTTATTTCTCCGAAAATTGAACTCCGTTGATGGCGGCGTGACCGTCGCTGGCCGGAACCTGTGGCGATGGTACCAGGAATTGTCCACTTATGCCGCATTTTCTCCCTGGCCGGGGGCAAGGCGGTATCTTCGTTTGTAGAACATATAGACGACGAAGCCGATTCCGCCGACGCAGAGCAGTTTGAGCCGCAGCAGCAGCCCCATAGCCAGGGTTTCCGCCCCGGCCACCCCGACGAGCAGGAAGTAGAAGACGAACACCGATTCGAAATAGCCGAGATTGCCGAGGAGGGTCACCGGCACCTGGGCGACGATCATGATTGCCGGCACCAGGGCACCGATGGCCAGCAGGTTGACCTCGACGCCAAAGGCCTTGAAGGCCGAGTAGACATTGAGCCAGGAGAACACGTAGAAGAGGAGGGTCAGGCCGAGCAGCCGGGCGACAAAGCCGCCGTCGCTGCGGATGGCGGTGGCGGCGACGCGCATCTCTTCTTTTATGCGCCCGAGGGTACCGACCACCTTGCCATAGAGGGTTTCCAGGAAGCGCAGGGGCCCCGCCAGAAAGGTGAATCCACGGCGGCGCGACAGACCGCCGGCCTCCTGGAAGAGCAGGCGGCTGATGGCTCCGGCAAGGAGCAGCGGCTTGTCGGAGAAGAACATCCAGACGATGGTCAGCCCGGCCAAGAGCCCGACCACAGCCGGCACGTAGAGATAAGGGCTGAGAAAGAGCGAAGGCTGCAGCAGCGGTGCCACGGCAACGAGAAAGAGGAGGAAGACCGCCCCGGAAAAGCGCTCAACGAAGACACTGACCGCGGCGTAGGGCTGGTTGTCGATGAGCTTGCCGACATAGTAGGCGCGCACCACGTCGCCGCCGAAGGTCGAGGGGAGGATATTGGAGAAGAACACGCCGATGGCATATATCTTCATCAGTTCGAAGGACGAGAGGCGCTGTTCCTTGAGGTCGAGAACCGTCTTCCACTTGGCGCAACCGATAGCCATCATGGCCAGGGTGACGGCAAAGGAGATGGCAAACCACAGCCAGTCGACCCTGACAAAGACACCGAGCAGCTCGTTGGCGCGCACAAAAGAGAGCAGCACCCAGAAAAAGGCCAGGGTGACGGCAATCTTGACAATGGTTTTAGCGGTGTTCGGCATGGTTTGCAATTTCGTGGCGGGGCTGGTTCGAGGAATCCTTACATACCATAAAAGCCCCGGCAAAACCACGGAGAATTCTCCCTATTTCAAGGTGCATCGATGGCGGTGGCCGTAGAAGCAGGCTTACACTGACGAGCGAGTATATCTCTGGACGCGGTGTTGCCATAGGACGGCGCACCACGCTGCAGAGGGATCTGCCTCCCGGCAGCTGGCGGCAAGGGGGTGGGTCTTTCCGAGGAGGCCTCAGGGTGACTGCTTTTTCTCCGCGGCGGTTGGTGAAATGGCCTCTCCCCCCTCCTGCAACTCGGCATGGCGTCGCTTGAGCCAGCCAAGGCGGATGAAGTACTGCTGGCCGCAGTCCCGCCAGCTTGCGCAGCGATCGTCCGGCCGCATATGGGGATAGTCGGGGTTTTTGCTCTTATCGTGGCGGCAGACCCCGCCATGCTCGTCATCGAGACGAAAAAATGTGCAGCGTATACAGGTTTTGTCGGATTCCTTCATGGCATACCTCGGATATCAGAACGGCGCGACGGAGCTCATCAAGGCATCGGCCAGGGGGGAGAGGTCGGCCTGCGCTCCATACTCGGCCAGGGGCAGGAGGTCGACGAGCGGCGCCGCCAGACTGCGTCGCTGCAGCTCCCTGATAAAGACCCGGCGCGAGTCGGCGACGATGCGCGGGTCGTCTTCCGGCCTGATAGTATACAACACCAGGGCGATGTCCACCCCGCGCCGCGTCGTCACCTCCAGCGCCGCCAGGGTATGGTTGATGGAGCCGAGGCGCGAGCTGGTGACGAGCACCAGCGGCAGCGATTCGCTGGCGAGGTAGTCGAGCAGCGTCGTCTCTTCGTCCAAAGGTACCAGCAGTCCCCCGGCGCCTTCAAGCAACACCACCTGGTACTGTTCGGCGAGACGCCTGGTGGCCTGACGCAGCACCTCCCCCTCGATACGCCGCCCGGCCAGTTCCGCCGCGAGATGCGGGGAACAGGGCACCGGAAAGACATAGGGGCAGGTGGTGCCGTCGAGGTCCCAGGGGAGAAGGTCGATGCCCATCAGCTGGCGGTGCGCGAGGATATCCTCGCTGACGCCGCTGCAGCCGGTCTGCACCAGCTTCTGGGTGATGACGTTCACTCCCCGTTGACGGAGGGCGCGGGCGAGCAATCCGGTGGCCACGGTCTTGCCGATGCCGGTATCGATACCGCCGACGAATGCCACCTTGCCGTTGTTCATGATGTTATTTTCCTCGCCAGGAGAATGGTGGAAACATAGGTGAGCGGTAGTCCGGCTTCGCTGGCGAAACACTCGCGGTAGCGGCGCTGCAGCTCCTTGACGCTTCCCATGCCGAGCGCGCTCCTCGCCACCCCCCCTACGCCGGTATCGCGGATATGGCGCAGAACCGCCTGCAGAGAGGGAAAAAACAGGCGATGCTCACGGCGACGCTGGACCAGCAGGGTGAAACCCTCGCCGAGCATGGTCTGCAACTGATCGTCACGGCGATAGGCGAGGCCCGCGCCGGTGAGGGCTTTGAGCTCGTGCATGGTTCCCGCCGAGAAGAGGGAGACGGCCAGCAGGCCACCGTCGGCCAGGGCGTCGTGGATTCTTGAAAAAAGTGCCGCCAGGTCTTCGATCCACTGCAGAGTTGCCGAGGAAATGACCAGGTCGAGGGAGGTCGGCAGTTGCAGCGTCTCGATATCGCCGGACCACCGCTCGCTGTGCTGGCAGAGGCCTGAGACGCGATGTTGCGCCGCATGGCAGAGGTCATCGACGAGATCATTCAGATAGAGCTGCTCGACCCGGCAGTTGCGGCAGAGCAGCTCGCTGAGCACGCCGGTGCAGCAGCCGATCTCGAGCACGCGCCCTGCCCGTCCTTCCGGCAGCATGGGGCGAAGGAGGCTGACCAGCTCCTCGCCGACCTCGCGCTGCACCACCGCGGCGGCGTCATAGCTGGCGGCGCCAGCGCGAAAACAGTCGGCGATGCGCCCTTTATCGACTTTCTTTACCATTAGGGTCTGCGGCTGCGGGGAGAATTGACGCTGCAGAGCTCATGCGGTTCCGCTTGAGTCGGCAAAATCCAGCAGCTCCTCCCAGCTCGCCCAGAGATGGAAGGGATAGTGGCCGCTGTCGAGGGACAATGGCCTAAGTCCCTGCCAGAAGCGTCGCTGGTTGGCAGCTGGAAAAATTCGGTCACCGATGGCGACGATTGCCGTGCGATACAGCGAGGTGTCAAGGCTCAGACAGCGGGTTTCCTGCAGCAGTACGCGCAGTTCCTCGCGCTGCTCTTCGAGGCTGCGCTGCGGCTGGCAGGCGAGAAAGAAGTTCAGAGTGCCCTTGTCTCGGCACATGCGTCGATAAAAGCGCCTTCTCGTCTCCTCCCCATAGGCGGCGAGGGTGTCGGCGAAGAGCTGGCGGGGGATGCCGAGGCTGTCGTCGACCGGGCAGAGGGTGCCGTTGACGGCCACGGCGCGGGCCAGAGGTACGGCCCGCTCGGCAAGCAGCTGCTGCCCACGAAAGACCCCCATCGACCAGGAGATCAGCGAGAGTTCGCCGGCCCCATCGAGAACGGTATCGAGCTCTGCGGGAGGCGTGGGGTCACGGTAATCATAGAGCATATAGACATCGTGCAGGCGGCTGGCGAGGTGAGCCAGCGGCCTTTCATCCATGCCCCAGCCGTTGCAGAAGATGATCGCCTTGCCCTGCCCGCGTCTGGCCAGCCACAGCCCTCTCACGACAGGTCACCTCCGCCAGGTGAGGCTGCACCGAGGAGGCCGCGCAGAACGTCGGCGAGGTGGTCGAGTTCCTCGGCCTCCATGGCGGCGGTGAGCGAGAGGCGGAAACGGCAGGTGCCCTCGGGCACCGTCGGCGGCCGGATCGGCAGTACCAGGTAGCCGAGCTGGCGCATCTCTTGGGCCAGGTGTACCGCCTTGTCGGCCGCGCCGATCATCACCGGCAGAATATTGGTGTCCCCCGCCGGGCAGAGCCCACGCGCGCCCAGGCGCTGCCGCAGCCGGGCGGAGAGCATGGCCAGCTTGTCGCGGCGTGCGGCGAAACTGGCAAGCTGCTCGAGCACGAACAGGTTCCAGGAGAGCACCACCGGCGGCAGGGCGGTGGTGAAGATGAGCGAGCGGCTATGGTTGAGGAGATAGTCGCGCAACACCCCGTGCAGGAGGACGAAGGCGCCGACCGAGGCCCAGGCTTTGCCGAAGGTGCCGACGAGCAGGTCGACATCCGCCAGCAGATGCTGTCTCTCGGCCTGGCCGAGGCCTTGGTCGCCATAGACCCCGACGGCGTGAGCCTCGTCGAGGTAGAGCAGGCAGTTATGGCGTTTTTTCAGCTCCACCAGTCGGGAGAGGTCGGCGACGTCGCCGTCCATGCTGAACACCGACTCGCTGACGATCACCGCATGGCGATAGCGCTGCCGCTCCCTGGTCAGCATGAGGTCGAGCTGGTCGTAGTCGAGGTGGCGGTAGCGGCGGTGTTCGGCGGTGGAGAGGCGCATGCCGTCGACGATGGAGGCGTGGTTGAGCTTGTCGGAAAAGATGGCGTCGCTACGGCCGAAGAGAGCGGGGAGAATGCCGATATTGGCGTGGTAGCCGGAGTTGAAGAGCAGGCACGATTCGCGGCCATAGGCCTCGGCCAGGCGCTCTTCGAGGCGGTGCGCGGTGGGAGTGTCGCCGCTCAGCAGCCGCGATGACGCCGAGCCGAGGGCATACCGTTCAGCCGAGCCCTCCTGCCCCACCTCCTCGTAAAAACGGGCCAGCAGCTCCCGGTCGCCACCTAGGCCAAGGTAGTCGTTGGAGCTTAAGTTGAGCATCTCCCTCCCGTCGAGCTCGCTGCGGCAGCCGTAACGCCCGCTCAGGGGGGTGAGGCGGCGCAGCATGCCGCGCTGGCGCCGTTCCTCCAGCTCCTGGCGATAGCGCTCGATCATCGCCTCGTCTCCGCGCTGACCACAGCGACGATAGCCGCGGTCAGGCTGCGCAGCTCTTCTTCACCTATGCAGTAAGGCGGCATGACGTAGACCAGCCTGCCGAAAGGGCGAACCCAGACGCCGTGCTCTACAAAGAGCGGCTGGATGCGCGCCATGACCACCGGCTCGGTCAGCTCCACCACGCCGATGGCGCCAAGGACGCGCACCTCCGCCACCCCGGGCAGCCTCCGGCAGGGTTCGAGCCCGGCGTGGAGAGCTCGCTCGATGACGGCGATGGTTTGGCGCCAGTCGCTTTCGAGGAGCAGATCGATAGAGGCGCTGGCGACGGCACAGGCCAGGGGGTTGGCCATGAAGGTCGGGCCGTGCATCAGCACACCCGGCTCGCCGCTGGAGATGACATGGCCGACCTGGGCGGTGGTCAGCACGGCGGCAAGCGTCATGGTGCCGCCGGTCAGCGCCTTGCCGAGGCAGCAGATATCGGGGCTGATGTCGGCATGGTCGCAGCCGAACATCGTCCCGGTGCGGGCGAAGCCGGTGGCGATCTCGTCGGCGATCAGCAGCAGTCGGTAGTGGTCGCAGAGCTGACGCACCCGCTCCAGGTAGCGCGGGTGGTAGAAGTACATGCCGCCGGCACCCTGTACCACCGGCTCGAGGATAATGGCGCAGATCTCCCGGTGGCGGCGCGCCAGCAACTCTTCGAGCTCGTGGCAGCATGACTCGTCCCACGCCTCGCCAAAGCGCACCCGCGGGCGTTCGACAAAGAAATACTGTGGGAGGATACCGCGATAGAGGCGGTGCATGCCGGTTTTGGGGTCGCAGACCGACATGGCGTGGAAGGTGTCACCATGGTAGCCGCCGGAGAGGGCGACAAAGCGCTTCTTCTCGGGCTGCCCCTGGGCATGGGCGTACTGTACGGCCATCTTCATCGCCACTTCCACCGCCACCGAGCCGGAATCGGCGAAGAAGACCCGCTGCAGGCCGGCGGGGGCGAGCTCGACGAGCCGCCGACCCAGCTCGATGGCCGGCTCGTGGGTGAGGCCGCCGAACATGACGTGGGACAGGCGACCCGCCTGCTCCTGCAGGGCGGCGACGAGGCGGGGGTGGCCATAGCCATGGATCACCGACCACCACGAGGCCATGCCGTCGATGAGGCTGCGCCCGTCGGCGAGCTGCAGCCGCGCCCCTTGGGCCGATTGCACCATATAGGTGGTCAGCGGGCGATCGATGGAGGCGTAGGGATGCCAGAGATGAAGACGATCGAATTCGAGCTGTTCCGCCAGGGACCTGTTCATGCCGCTCCCCTGTTCAGTCTTGCGGCCGCTTGCGCAGCGCGAAGCCGAGCCGATGGAACATGGCGATATCTGCGGCAAGGCCGTTGCCGATGGTGGTCAGGTAGTTGCCGACGATAGCCCCGTTGGCCCCGGAGGTGAAGCACAGTTCCTGGCGGTCGCCGAGCAGGTTCCTGCCGCCGGCGATGCGGATGATTGCCTGGGGGTTGATGAGCCGGAACAGGGCGATGGTGGTCAGCACCTCTTCGGCCGCCAGGGGAACCAGGTCGGCAAAGGGGGTGTCAGCTATCGGGGTGAGGATGTTGAGCGGAATCGAGCGAACATGTAGCTGGCGCAGCTGCAGGGCGAGCTCGATGCGCTGCGCTGCGCTCTCGCCCATGCCGATGATCCCCCCGGAGCAGATCTCGAGGCCCGCCTCCCTGGCCAGGTTGATGGTGGCGACCTTGTCGTCCCAGCTGTGACTGGTACACACCTCGGGGAAATAGCTCCGCGCCGTCTCCAGGTTGCAGTGGTAGCGGCTCACGCCCATGGCCTTGAGCCGCGCCGCCTTCTCGGCGGTGAGAAAACCCATCGAGGCGCACAGCGAGAGCGCGGTATGGCGGCGCAGCGTCTCGTAGATACGGGCGAACCCGTCGAGGTCGGCGAGGGAGACGCTGCGTCCGGCGGTCACCAGGGAAAAACGCTCCACCCCGTAGGCCTCGTTCTCACGGGCTAGCGCCAAGGCCTCCTCTTCGGCGACCATGTCGTAGTGGGCGACCTTGGTGGGGTGATGCCGCGACTGGGCGCAGAAACGGCAGTTTTCGCTGCAGCGGCCGGCGCGGGCGTTGACAATGGAACAGAGATCGAGCCTATCGCCATGCAGGCGGCGGCGCAGCTCGTCGGCAGCGGCCCACAGCTCCTGCGCCGGGTACTGCCTGGCAAGCGCGGCGGCGCCTTCCGCGTCGAGTGACTCGCCGCGGGCGATGGCCGTTATCAGGCGGAGGAGCGGTGGTGGCAAGAGGTTCCTGCTCATGACGATCAGCCGAACGCGCTTCAGCGGGCCTTGCCGAGCTGCTCGAGGCAAGCCTCGAGGGCGGCCGGGGTATCGAACTGCAGTGCGGTCACCAGGCTCCCCTTGGGGGCGATCTTCTTGAGCATGCCCTTGAGCACCGTTTTCGGCCCGACCTCGATGAAAGTGTCGACGCCTTCGGCGAGCATGGCGGTGACTATCTCGGACCAGCGTACACGGGAGCCGATCTGGCGCGCCATGAGCCCCTTGATGCGCGCCGGGTCCTTCTCGACGCTGGCGGTGACATTGCAGTAGACATCAAGGGTCGGGGCGTTGAAAGGGATATCGGCCATGAAGGCCTCGAAATCGGGGATGGCCTCGGCCACCAGCGGGCTGTGGTTGGCAACGCTGACGTTGAGGGCGATGACTCTCGCCCCCTTGGCCTCGGCCTCTTTGCCGACCTGGTCGAGGGCAGGCAGGGAGCCGGAGATGACTATCTGCTCGGGGGTGTTATGGTTGGCGACGGTGACGACGCCCTCACCCCGGTACTGGGCGATGAGCGCTTCCACGGTGGCGATGTCGAGACCGACCACCGCCTTCATGCCGCCGGGATTCTTCTCCCCTTCCCGCTCCATGAGGCTGCCGCGCCTGGCCACCAGACGGATGGTGTCTTCAACACCGAGAACCCCGGCGGCACAGAGGGCGGCGTACTCGCCGAGGCTGTGCCCGGCGACGCAGTGCACCTGCAGAATCTCGCCGAAACGGCGTTGCAGCTGACGCCAGCAGATGAGGTTGACGATGGTGATGGCCGGCTGCAGTACCGCCGCGCGGGTCAACTCCTCCATCGGCCCCTCCAGGCAGAGGCGCGCCAGCGGGGCTTCGCAGGCCGCCTCAGCCATGGCCATCAGCGCCCCGCTCTCGACGTCAGCCTCGATGAACTCACGGCCCATGCCGAGAAACTGCGACCCTTGGCCGGGAAACAGTACCGCTATCTTCATGCCTGCTCCTTAGAATGTTGCATTTTCGCTTCAAAGAGATTGACGCCGATAAAGACCATCGCGCCAATGCAGATGGCGGAGTCGGCGACATTGAACGCCGGCCAGTGGTAGCGGCCGAGATAGAAGTCGAGGAAGTCGATGACTGCGCCGATGCGCACGCGGTCGATGAGGTTGCCGATGGCCCCGCCGGAGATCAGCCCCAGGGCCAGGGGGTAGAGGCGGCTGACACTGGCCAGCTTGTAGCTGGCGACCGTCATGGCGATGACGGCGATGGTGCCGACACTGAGGAAAAAGGCGTGCCGCCAGGGCGAGTCGAATTCGGCCAGCAGGCTGAAGGCCGCGCCGGTGTTGGTGACATGCACAAGGTTAAAGAGCCCCGGGATGACCTCCACCGACTGGTAGAGGGCCAGCGAGGCGACCACCAGCATCTTGCTGAACTGGTCGGCGGCCACCGTGGCGATGATCACCAGGCCGTACACCATCATGCCCATGTCGCCTAGGCCTCAAGGGTGGTGATGACCCCGGCACAGCGCTGGCAGAGAGTCGGGTGGTCGCTGGCGGCACCAACGGAGGTCGAGCGCACCCAGCAACGTTCGCACTTCTCACCCGCGGCGGCCCGTACCTGGACCTTGACACCAGGGAGTTCCTCGCTGGCGAAAATGACCCCCTCCCCTGCCCCGCTCACATCCCCTACGGTCAGCTCGGAGACGATGGAGATTTCACGAATGATCGAACAGTTGGCCTGGAGGAAGTCCCTCAGCTCGCCTGTCGCCTCGAGGGTCACCTCGGCCTCGAGGGGATGGCCGATGACCTTGTCGCGCCGCGCCAGCTCCAGTGCCCTGGTCACCTCGGCGCGCACCCTGATGAGCTGCGCCCAGCGCTCCATGACCTCCTGGTCGCAGGACAAGGCCTGTGCCGGAAGGAACTCGGCGAAGTGGATCTCGCTGTCGATGGGCCCGTTATCGCCGAGCTGGTGCAGGGCGTTCCAGGCCTCGGCGGCGGTAAAGCAGAGGATTGGGCTCATCAGCCGCAAGAGGCTGTCGAGGATGTCGTAGAGGGCCGTCTGCGCGGCGCGGCGTGCCGGCGAAGCCGGCGCCGAGGCATAGAGGCGGTCCTTGAGGATATCGAGGTAAAAGGCGCTGAGGGTGGTGCCGCAGAAGAAATTGAGGCTATGGTAGATGGCGTGGAATTCGTACCTGTCATAGCTTTGCCGCACTTTCTCCTTGAGCTCTTCGAGCTTGACCAGGGCCCAGCGGTCAATCTCCGGCAGCTGCTCGAAGTGGACGCGGTCCGTCTGCGGATTGAAATCATAGAGGTTGCTGAGCAGGTAGCGGATGGTGTTGCGGATCTTGCGATAGGCGTCGGCGACCTGCTGCAGGATTTCGTCGGAGACCTTGACGTCGTCGCGATAGTCCTCGCTGGCCACCCACAGGCGGAGGATCTCCGCCCCGAATTTCTCGATAACCTCGCCGGGGGCGACGACGTTGCCCACCGACTTCGACATCTTGCGGCCCTGGCCGTCGACGACGTAGCCGTGGGTGAGTACGCCCTTGAAGGGGGCGCGGCCGCGATTACCCACCGAGGCGAGCAGCGAGCTGTGGAACCAGCCGCGGTGCTGGTCGCTGCCCTCGAGGTAGAGGTCGGCGGGCGACTGCAGCTCGGGATGCTTCTCAAGCACCGCGGCGTGGCTGACGCCGGAATCGAACCAGACATCGAGGATGTCTTCTTCCTTGGCGAACTCCTCTCCGCCACACTTCCCGCAGCGGTAATTGGCCGGCAGGAAATCGCCAACCTGATGGCTGAACCAGGCGTCGGCGCCCTCCTTGACGAAGAGCGCGTCGATAGCCTCGACCACCTCGTTGGAGGCGACGATCTCGCCGCAGGAGCGGCAGGTGATGACGGTCAGCGGCACACCCCAGCTGCGCTGGCGCGACAGGCACCAGTCGGGGCGGCCCTCGATCATGGAGTAGATGCGCTGCATACCCCAGGAAGGCGTCCACTGCACCGTCTCGATGGCGGCGAGGGATTTCTTGCGCAGGTCGTTCTCCTCCATGGAGATGAACCACTGCGGGGTGGCGCGGTACATAACCGGCTCCTTGCAGCGCCAGCAGTGCGGGTAGCTGTGGCGGATGTTCGCCTCTCCCACCAGGGCGCCGCAGGCAGCGAGGTCGGCGATGATGGTCTTGTTGGCCTGGGGGATCTTCTCGCCGGCGTATTTGCCTGCCTCGGCGGTGTAGACGCCGTTGTCGTCTACCGGCGACAGCACCTCGAGGCCATAGCGCAGGCCGGTCTGGTGGTCGTCGGCACCATGACCTGGGGCGGTATGCACGCAGCCGGTACCGGCATCGGCGGTGACGTAGTCGGCGAGCACCAGCAGCGAGTCGCGGTCCATGAGTGGGTGCCGGCAGCGCCGCTTTTCGAAGGGGGCAGCTGAGAAGGTGGCCACTACCCGGTACTCGGCGATGCCCGCGGCGGCCATGACCTGCTCCACCAGTTCCTTGGCGATTATCCAGCGCTCCGCGCCGACGGCCACGGCGGCATAGGTGAACTCGGGGTTGAGGGCGATGGCAAGGTTGGCCGGGATGGTCCACGGGGTGGTGGTCCAGATAACGAAGAAGACCCCGTCGCCGGCGAGGCTGGGGTCGATGTCGGAGAGGTCTTCCGCCGCCGGGAACTTGACATAGATGGAGGGCGAGGTGTGGTCGGCATACTCGACCTCTGCCTCCGCCAGGGCGGTGGTGCAGGTGGCGCACCAGTAGACCGGCTTGCGGTTGCGCACCACCGAGCCGGAGAGGAGGAAGGTATTGAACTCGCGGGCGATGGCCGCCTCGTACTGGAAGTCGATGGTCAGGTAGGGTTTGTCCCAGTCGCCGAGAACGCCAAGGCGCTTGAACTGCTCTTTCTGGATCTTGATCCATTTGTTGGCGTACTTGCGGCAGGCGGCGCGCTTGGAGAGCTTGGGGATGCTGTGTTTTTTCTCTCCAAGTTCCTTGTCGACGTTGTGCTCGATGGGCAGGCCATGGCAGTCCCAGCCGGGCACGTAGGGGGCGTTGAAGCCGGCCATGCGCCGCGAGCGGAGAATGATGTCCTTGAGAATCTTGTTGAAGGCGGTGCCGAGGTGGATGTTGCCGTTGGCGTAAGGGGGGCCATCGTGGAGAATGAACAGCGGCTTGCCGGCGGCGTGGTCCTGGATGCGACGGTAGAGATCTTCCTTGTCCCATCGCTTGAGCACCTGGGGTTCGCGCTGGGCGAGGTTGGCCTTCATGTTGAAACTCGTCTGCGGCAGATTAAGGGTGGCCCTGTAATCCATATCATTCTCCTTGAAGTGGTGCGGCGCCTGCGTCGAGACGGCGAGAAGTGCGCGGGGATGCGGAGCGGCAAGCCTTGTAGATGTTCTTCTCCTTGATAATTGCGAAACCTGTAAACATACCAACTGCACGGCAAGTTGCAAGTCTAATCTCGGCAAGGGCCGGCGCCAGGGGATGGGGAAAAGGGTCGTGGCGAGAGTTACAGGTTGGTTGACGAAGAATCTTGTCGTGACGATGACGACAGCGATTGCCATTCCCCCTGAAATACTTTATCGTTTTCCGGATCTTGCATCTGCTTACAACTATCGCGGCGATTTTCGCATTTCATTGATCGCAGCTCATTCAATTGGTTATATGAAGACGGTGAAGCCTCCTGGTTCCACCCGCTATTTCGAGAAATATCAAAGTCATGAGAACTCCTCAGAACAACGCTGCGGAAACCATGGTCGAGTTGATCAAGGTATCCAAGGAATACCCTCCCGACGTTGTCGCCCTCAAGGACATCTCTTTGTCAATCGGCGTCGGTGAGATGTTTTTCGTCATCGGCATGAGCGGCGCCGGCAAAACCACCCTGCTCAAGCTGCTGTGCAGCATGGAAACTCCGACCGGCGGGCTGATCGAGATCTCCGGCAAGCCCATCGCCCAGTTGCGCGGCTATCACCTCGCCCGACTGCGCCAGAAGATCGGCGTCGCCTATCAGGATTTCAAGCTGCTCACCGACCGCACCACCGCCGAAAACATTGCCATTTCCATGGAAGTGTCCTACAAGAAACCGCAGATCATCAAGAAACGGGTGCGCGACCTCCTCGATCAGCTCGGTCTCGCCGACAAGCACGATACCATCACCGGCGAGCTCTCCCGTGGCGAGCAACAGCGCGTCACCTTGGCGCGCGCAGTGGCCAACTCGCCGACCATGATCCTCGTCGACGAGCCCACCGGCAACCTCGACGCGATAACCACCGAGAGGGTCATGAACCTGCTCAACAAATGCAATAAGGCCGGCGCAACCATCGTCATCGCCACCCATGACGACTCCATTTATCGGCATACCTCCCATCGCGTCATGGAGCTGCGCCGTGGCAGGCTGCATGCCGTCAGCGGAGGCCTGCCATGAGTTTCTGGTTCACCGTCCTGCGTCAGGTGGGGAGAAACCTGCGCCAGACTTGGGGGTCGCAGCTGATGACCCTGCTCACTGTCAGTCTTTCGGTGCTGATCTTCGCCTTTTTCTCCCTCATCTATACCAATATGATCAACTTCGGCGAGAAGCTCGGTGACGACCTGAGCCTCATCGTCTACCTCGAGGAGGAACCGGGGCCGGAGTTGCAGCAACAGCTGATCAACAAGATCACTACCTTCGACGAGGTCGAGAAGGTCCGCTTCATCTCCCGCACCGAGGCCTACGAACGCTTCGCCCGCCAGCTCGGCGAGAACCGCGACGTGCTCGACGACATGCCCAAGGACTTTTTACCGCCGTCCATCGAGGTGGTGCCGTTGAAGAACCTGCGCAGCCTCAATCAGGTCAAGCTCTTCTCCGCCTACCTGTCGCGGCTGCCGGGAACCCTCAAGGTGCAGTACGGCCAGGACTGGGTGGAGCGGTTCTATCACTTCACCAGGCTGCTGTCGATCATCGTCCTGCTCAGCGGCACACTGCTCATCCTCACCACCATCTTCATGGTCGCCTACACCATCCGCCTCACCATTCTCGGGCGGCAGGCCGAGTTGGAGCTGCTCAAGCTGGTAGGAGCGACCAACAATTATATCCGCACTCCCTTCCTGCTCGAGGGCCTGCTGCAGGGCATCGTCGGCTCCAGCCTGGGCATCGTCTCGCTCTATGCCCTCTTCCAGTGGATCAAGCTGCGTTTCTCGGGGCCCGGCTTCCTCAACGTCTTCGAGTTTTCCTTCTTCCCGCCGGCGGTAAGCCTGAGCATCGTCTGCGTCTCCATTCTCCTCTGCACCCTGGGCAGCTATTCCACCATGCAGAAATTCCTTCGCATCTGAGCATGGCGCGGCGGGTCGATCGCGATATGGCACCTACGACAATCCCTCACCGAGGACGGCGATACCCAGGCAAGGCGACGCAAAGGCCAAAGGCCCTATGGAGCTTCGCTGTCGCCCTCATTGTCGCTTCCCTGCTGGTGGCAGCGATTGCCACTCATGCCACGGCTGAGGAGGAAGGCTCGGAGATCAACAGCTTCCGCATCAAAATCCGCCGTCTCCAGGAGGGCATCCTGCAGAAGGAAGATCAGATCAGCGAGGCCCGTGCCAAGGAGCAGGACATCCTCGCCGAGCTTGAGAACCTCGATCGCAAAATCGCCGCTCAGGAACAAAAGCTCGCCGAGCTCGACGGCAAGATGGCCAAGCAACAGGAGCTCATCTCCCAGGAGGAGCTGGCCCTGGAAAAGATCGGCAAGGAGAAGGATGCCGTCGAAAACCACCTCAAAAAACGCATTTCCGCCTACTATACCATGGGGGATATCGGCGTCCTCAACGTCACCTTCTCCACTCAGACCCTTCCCGAGCTGCTCACCTTCCACGACGCCTTCGACGTTCTCATCAAGTACGACCAGCAAGTCATCAAGACCTTCCGCCAGAGCATGCGCGATATCCAGCGAGCCAAGACCGCTCTCGACCTCGAGAAAACGGTGCTGCAGAACTTCATCGACCAGGCGGCGACAGAAAAGGAGGTTCTCGAGCGTACCAAGGGGGACAAACGCCTTCTTCTTACCCAGGTGCGCACCCAGAATACCTTGCACAGGAAGGCCATGGAGGAGATGCAGCAAGCCTCCGATGCCCTGAGTCGCTCCATCGTCGCCATCAAGAACAAGGATCAGGTGGAGGATCGCAGCTTCATCGCCGACAAGGGCAACCTGCGTCCCCCGGTGGACGGCAGACTGGTCACCCTCTTCCAGCAGGAGAAGGCCAACAAGCTGGGGCTGGTGCGCAAATCCCAGGGGATCGAGCTGCAGGCCGCCGACAACTCGCCGGTGGTGGCGGTGGGCGATGGCGAGGTTATCTTCGCCGGCTACTTACGCGGATACGGCAATACGGTTATAATACACCATGGACAGCAGTATCACACGGTCACCGCACGCCTCGAGAAGATCCTCGTCGAAGTCGGGCAGAGGGTGAAGCGGGACCAGGCCATAGGCGTCATCGGGGGCACCGCCACCCTCTTCGAAGATGGCATTTATTTCGAGATCCGCCACAAGAACCAGTCCATGGACCCCCTGCTCTGGCTCAACCCCAACCGGCTCAAGGCTGCCCATGAGCCTGCCGGGGAAGCTCCCCCCAAGGGGCAATCGGGCCAATAATCCTCCGCTCCCTCGAGGCCGTACATGCGTGTAGCTCAACACTGCCTTCTCGGTGTCACCCTCTGTTCCCTCGTCCTGCTGCAGGCGCCATTCGCCGCCCGAGCCGAAATCTCCCAGAAGGAGAAAGAGGCCACCTATCGTCAACTTGAACTTTTTTCAAATATCCTCAGTATTCTGCAAGAGCATTACGTCGAAGAAATCAACACCAAGGAGGCCATCGACGGCGCCATCCGCGGCCTGCTCTACTCTCTCGATCCCCACTCCTCTTACCTGCCTCCGGAAAGCTACCGTGACCTCCAGGACGAAACCCGCGGCTCTTTCACCGGCATCGGCATCGAGGTGACCATCAAGAACGACTTGCTCACCATCGTCAGCCCTATTGCCGACACCCCGGCCGAACAGGCCGGTCTCAAGGCCAACGATATAATCCTCGAAATCGACGGCGAGAAAACCAAGAACATGGGGCCCTACGAGGCCATCGAGAAGCTGCGCGGACCGGCTGGCAGCTCGGTTTCCATCGCCATCATCAGGGAAGGCTGGGACGAACCGAAAAAAATGAAGATCAAACGCGAGGTCATCCCGGTACAGTCGGTCAAGGCAGAGTTCCTGTCACCCGGCTATGCCTATTCGCGCATCACCAAATTCCAGAACCATACCGCCAACGAGTTCAGGGCGCGGCTGCAGCAGCTGAAAAACGAGAAGGAGATCGACGGCCTGATTCTCGACCTGCGCAATAACCCCGGCGGGCTGCTGCAGCAGGCGGTCAGCGTCGCCGACCTCTTCCTCGACAAAGGCAAGATCGTCTACACCAAGGGGCGCAAAGCAGACCAGAACACGGTGTACAACGCCCACGCCGGCGGCGAGAAACGGCAGTACCCCCTGGTGCTGCTGGTCAATGAAGGCTCAGCCAGCGCCGCGGAGATCGTCGCCGGCGCCATCCAGGCCCACAAGCGCGGTATCGTCGTCGGCACACGCACCTTCGGCAAGGGCACGGTGCAGACCATCATTCCCCTTCCCGACGGGGCCGGCCTGCGCATGACCACCGCCACCTACTACACCCCGGATGACCGATCCATCCAGGCCCAGGGAATCGTGCCCGACGTCGAGGTGCCTTTCGTGCCCTGCATTGCCCCGGAAAAGGACGAGGTCGACAAGAAATCGCCCACCGAGGTCGACCTCGACCACCACCTGCCCGGCCGCAAGGAGGCCAAGGCCCTGGTCGACAAGGACGCCACCAAGCTGGAGGAGAAGCTGCAGCAGGACAATCAGCTGCGCACCGCCTACAACATCCTCAAGAGTCTCAACCTCTATTCCGAGTATAACCGCGACGAGCGCTAGCCATCGTCAGCATCCCCGCTGGGAGACGAAGGCGAAGCCACGGGCTGGGCGGGCGACGTTGCCGTGGGTGTATCCTCACGGCGAAGCCGCGCTCTCCAGCCGCTGGTGACGTCAATAGCCGAGTTCGCGGAGAAAGGCGCGGTCTTCCGACCACTTGCGATGCACCTTGACCCATAGTTGCAGGTGCACCCGCTGGCCAATGAGCTTTTCGATATCCCTGCGTGCCGATATGCCGATGCTCTTCAGCTTCTTGCCGCCCTTGCCGATGACGATGCCCTTCTGCGAGTCCCGGTCGACGACGATGGCGGCATGGATGACCACCAGCCCCCGCTCCTCGTCCTCCTTGAACGACTCAATGAGCACCGCCGTCGCATAGGGGATCTCCGCGCCGGTGAGGAGAAAGACCTTCTCGCGGATGATTTCGCCACAGAGAAAACGCTCGCTGGCGTCGGTGGGAATATCCTCAGGGAAGAGGCGCGGGCCGAAGGGAAGCAGGCGCAGAATCTCGGCCAGCAGGCGATCGACGCCGTCGTCACGCAAGGCCGAGACGGGCACGACAGCCGCGAAGGGGAAGAGAGCGGCGTAGGCCTCGATCATCGGCAGGAGCTGATCGCGGTTCACGCAGTCGACCTTGTTGAGCACGAGGATGGCCGGGCCGGAGACCTTGCCAAGACAGGAAAGCATTTCCTGCCGCTGTTCCTCTCGAGCCTTCTCGGGGAGCGACAGGGCGACATCGACGAGGAAGAGCACCACATCCACTTCGGCAAGGCTGTCCATGGCGATTTTCACCATCTCAACATTGAGCGCTTCCCGCGAGTTGTGCAATCCCGGCGTATCGAGGAAGACCACTTGATAATCCGGTTCGTTGACGATACCGACGATGCGGTTACGGGTAGTCTGTGGCTTGGGGGTGACGATGGAGATCTTCTGGCCGAGAAAGCGGTTGAGCAGGGTTGATTTGCCTGCATTGGGCGGGCCGACGATGGCCACCATGCCGGATTTGACCTGGGGGGAGGGGTTGTCCATGGGGAAAGACCAATAATTTTCTTTGAGAAAGAATAAGTGTGGGCAAAATTGGATTCCACACTATACTGTGTGACATTTATTCGCCAGAGCTGAACATGGCGACAAGCATACAATTATAAAACGCTTTTGCCCATCTCCATATTGCCTGCGCCGTTTCCGGCAGAAGGAGAGGGCGACAACGGATGATACTGCCTATACGGTTCCACGGTTGATGATCATTGCGGGAAAACTCATAGAATATCTCGATGGCGGCAGGTTCGTCTGCGCCATGGTGATGGAAAGCCAGCAGAAACGACTCCGCCTCATCAACCAGAACGGGCGCGAAGTTCTCCTTCCCTTGTCCCGGGTGGTGCACTGCTCCGAACAGACTCATGCCCTCGCCGCCGATAACGAGCAGCTCGCCAGAAAACTGCGCGACACTACCGAAAAACGACGGATGCTCATGGAGACCGTCGATCTCCGCGAAATCTGGGAACTGGTTGTCGAGGGGCAGAGCCGCATCTATACGCCCGACTTCCTCGCCGAGCTGATCTTCGGCGCCACTGCCGATGACGACCACGTCTCCGCCCTGCTGCGCTGCGTCTTCGAAGATCGCCTCTTCTTTAAATTCAAGGAGGGGCAGATACTCGTCAACGACCCGGAAAAGGTCGAACAACTGCAGTCGCAGCTTGAAAAGGAAAACAAGAAGGCGCTGCTCATCGCCGCCGCTGGCGGCTTTCTCGCCCGTCTGCACCAAGCCGCGGCGACAGCAGAAGACTTTTCGCCCACCGAACTGGAAATCCTCGACCTCCTCCGCGACTACTACCTTTTCACAGGAGAAGCCAAAGAAGCGGAAACGGCGCAAAAAATCCTCAAGGAAGCGGGCCTGCAGCGCCCCCACGACCCCTTTCATCTCCTCGTCAAGGCAGGTGTGTGGTCGGCCAACGAGAACATCCCCCTGCTGCGCCAGGGCCTGCCGGTCAACTTTTCCCTGGCGGCCCGCCAGCAGGCAGAGCTCATCCTGCGCCGCGGGCAGGACGATCTCTTCGCCGATCCGGGGCGGGTCGATCTCACCCATCTGCAGCCGATCACCATCGACGGCCCGACCACGCTCGATTTCGACGACGCCCTGTCGGTAGAGAAGGAAAACGGCAACTATCTCATCGGCATCCATATCTCCGACGTCGCGCATTATGTGCGGCCCGGCGATCCGCTCTTTCTCGAGGCGATGCATCGCGGCACCTCCATCTACTTCCCCGAAGGGCAGATCCCCATGCTGCCGCGACATCTTTCCCAGGGGATCTGCAGCCTCATCCAGGACGAGACACGGGCGACGATGAGCTTTATGGTGCTGCTCTCGCCGGAGGCCGAGGTGCTGCGGGTGCGCATCCAGCCCTCGATCATCAGGGTCAAGCGGCGCCTCACCTATGACGAAGTCGACAGGATGCTCGACAGCGACGAGGAAATCCGCACCCTCGACATGCTGCGCCGCAAGCTGCGCCAGCGCCGCCTCGCCGCCGGAGCGCTGTTGCTGCCCTTCCCCGACGTCAACATTTTTATCGACCACCAGGGCAAGGTTCATGTCAGCCTGGTGAAGAGCGACACCCCGGCACGGACCATCGTCTCGGAGATGATGATCCTCGCCAACGCCGAGGCCGCCAAGTTCGTCGCCGACCGCATGGTCCCCGGGCTGTACCGCTCGCAGCCGCCGCTGCAGCATCGCCTCGTCCATGGCGAGGATGACGACCTCTTCCAAAATACCCTGCAGCGCAAGAGCCTGCCGCGCGGGGAGTTGTCCACCGAGGCCAAGTCGCACAGCGGACTGGGGGTTTCCCACTATACCACAGTCACCTCGCCCATCCGCCGCCTGCTCGACCTGGTGATGCAGCATCAGCTCAACTCCATCGTCCGCCGCCGCGTGCCGACCTTCAACGCCGAAATGTGCAAGGACTTCATCTCGGTGCTGTCGCGGACGCTGACCGCGGTGCAGATCGTCCGCCAGCAGCGCCAGCGCTACTGGCTGCTCAAGTATCTTGCCGACCGCCAGGGGCAGAGTCTCGACGCCCTGGTCATTCAGGTGGGCCCGAAGCGGGTCAACCTGCTCTTGACCGATATCCTCATGGATATCGATCTGCCGCCGGCCGGGGGGAAGAATCTCTCTCCCAACAAGACGGTCAAGGTGCTGGTGGCCAAGGCGGATCCCCTCGACAATGTCGTTCGCTTCGAGTGGGGGGCTTAGCCTGGTGGAAATTGCTGTGCGCCCGCCACGAACCTGGTATAAGGAAAATGGCAGGACCCTTTCGACCCCTCCCGCAACTGCGGCGGGAGGTAGCGTCAGCTATCCTTCGCACCGCCATTCGCGATGAACGAGCACCCCATTTCCGGCCCGATGACGATGGTCAAAGTCGACGGGGCGAAGATCAAGTATCTGCGAGAAACGCAGGGTCTCACACAACTCTACCTGGCCACGGCGGTCCAGGTGACCACCGACACCATCTCCCGCTGGGAGAACAAAAAATACCCGACCATCAAGAAGGAAAATGGCCTCAAGCTTGCCGAGGCCCTCAACGTCGACCTCGAGGAGCTGTTGCTTTGCGAAGAGGGTGACGACAAGGGCGGCACCAGCCTTGATAGCCCTTCCGCCACCCCCATCGACAGCGTTCCGCCCTCCCCTCCTCTGGCCGCGCCAGGAAATCCCTCCCCTGCGAGACGAAAACTGCTGCTCCTGCTTGCCGGCCTCGCCCTGGCGGTGGCGGTCCCGGTCGGCTGGTTGTTGCTCGGCGGCGCCGGCAAGCCTCAACTTTTTGCCGAACGGGAGCTTCCCCGGCACTGTATCGCCGGCCAGCCCTTCCCAGTGCTGATTCGCGTCTCGGGCATCAGCGACAGCCAGCCGATGACCCTGATCATCAAGGAAAATCTCCCCGCCAATGCAACCGTCGTCAAGATCTCCCCGGAAAGCTCCGGTGGGGCCACGAAAAAAGATACCGTCAAGTGGCTGAAGAAGGTCAGTGGTCCTACCACTTTTGCCTATCTCGTCACCCTTGCCGCCGGGAACAGTGACAGCTACACGTTCTCCGGGAGCGTCTCCGTCAGCGGCGACGTCACCCTGCCCGAGACCATCGGCGGCAATCAGTCGATCAGTCTCGGCAACCACCACTGGGCCGACAGCGATGGCGACAACACCATCAGCGACGACGAGATCCTTGCCGTACACGACCGCTACCGTGATCTCCAGGGCATCGACATCGATATCGAGACCATCGAGGCCATCTGGCTCGGCTCCGGCTACAGCTGGAACGCCAAGACCAAGAAATTGACCATTCGGGAATAACGTGAAACGGTTCTGCATCCCATCCGGCCACCAAGTGACGACACCGCGCTTTCGTGCAGCGGCTTGGGGGCGCCATTGCTTCGCCTGGCTGGTGGCGGCCATGCTGGCGCTGGCGGTGGCAATGCCGCAGGCGATGGCCAGGGACCTCGTTTCGGGAAACTATCTCTCTTCCTCCGGGCGGGAGATCGAGCTGCGTCTTGTCATCGCCAGCCCGGCCCCTACCAACCTCATCGTCGAGCAACTCGTCCCCCCCGGCAATATCATTATCTCCGCATCCCCGCCGGCGCGGAAAATAGACAGAGCTCAGGGCAACATCAAATGGCTGTTCAGAAACACCACCAGCGGCGCCATCTCTCTATCCTTCCGCCTCGAAGAACCGTTGGCCGGAGGTGTCGCCGCTATCGTCCGCTATCGCTCGCCGCTGGACGGCACCTTCAGCGAGATGCGCATCTCCCCCTGACCTGCCCCACCTCCCGCTCCATCTCGTAAATGGCGCTTTTTTTGCATTGATCCGACCCTATGTTCACCTGCATCTGTTCGTCCCCATCGACGAATGAGGCCAGTCG
This sequence comes from uncultured Desulfobacterales bacterium, assembly GCA_937915545.1. Classification (GTDB taxonomy): domain Bacteria; phylum Desulfobacterota; class Desulfobulbia; order Desulfobulbales; family Desulfocapsaceae; genus Desulforhopalus_A. The sequence continues at coordinate 79,047 of CALGIJ010000017.1, read as the reverse complement.
TCGTCGCCCGCGCACCACAAATTCAGGTTCCGACACGTACGGGCATATGGCCCCGCCTTTCAGGCCGAGTTTTAAGATAGGCGTGAAGAAACAGTTCCGTAATCGACGTTGCGATTTCGTTACCAACACACCCTCATGAAAATGACATTTTCTCCTGGTCAGTCTCTGCACCGGGAAAAGGACCGTATATGAACACCGATACTTTGATCATCCTCGTGCTGCTGGCCATATCCCTTGTGTGGTGGATCAAGATGCAATTTGTCGAAAGCAGGCGCCTCGTCGAAGAACAGGCGCGGGAGATGCGCGACCAGGCCCGGCGGGCGGAGCGGCTCAAACAACTGGCCGGCGGAAAGTAGCTCGCATCATCTCTGCCAGGGGCAGGTGTAGGCTACCGGAACTGTTCCAGGTGGATTGGCCGTTGACGACTGGCCGATTACAGCTTGCCCTGCCAGGGGAAATGAAGAAAAAACGCGAGGCGGCAGGGCCCATATGGCCTTGCCGCCCCCGTATGATGAAGCACTGCGCTTGTGAGAAAGGCCGGTGTCTCGTCCGGATTACGGCTGCTGCGGAAGAGGCTCACCAAAGGGATTGAGTCTTCCGGCGGCGGCTACGTCTACAGTGACGTAGAGATTGGCCTGGGTCTTGCCGAGCACCCCGGTAGCGTCTTCGGAGAGAACCACCATACAGGTACGGTTGGGCTTGGTGAAGGCGAGCATGACGTTTTTGTAGGACGCCTCGCCGACCAGTTTCCATTTATGGTTGCGCATGGCGGCAATCATATAGTCGCGTAGCGAGGCGATCTGCACCCGGCCGCGGTAAACATGGATGCCGCCCTGAAAGGAATCAGTGCGCATGGCCATGCTCTTGTCAGGCTCGAGCACCATTTCGATGGGCAGTTCGATATCGCCGTAGCTCTCGACCATAGTCGACACCGGCGCCAGATCGCCTTCAAGCGGCTGGCTGCTGGTAGCTACCGGGCGGCTGGTGGAACAGGCCGACAGGGCGGCGGCGACAAGCAGGGTGAGAAAACCATAGACGATATTTTTCCTTATCGAATTGCTTTGCATGTTGTGCACTCCTCCTCAAAGAATTATACGGTGGCCAGTGGCAGATATCGTTTGCCCCGTATCAGCCGCAATGGGTGCCCCGCGGGACCCTTGCACCGAAACGGGGCGAATACTGTGGCGCGAACGGACAATCCCTCGTTTTATACCACACTTGATTGGGAAATCGAATACTTTTGACAGCTGCAATGAGCAATGATAGCCTTCCCGAGGTTCCTGTCGCCCGCCTGCCCATCCGGCTTGGGCAGTTTCTTAAGCTGGTGGCTATCGCCGAGGGTGGCGGGGAAGCGGCGGCGCTGATTGCCGCCGGCCTGGTCACCGTCAATGGCGAGGTCGAGAACAGGCGCGGCAGAAAGCTCAGCGCAGGCGACGAGGTCGCCATCGGCGAAGAACGCTGGCAGCTGACCGCGGAGCAGGGAGAGGGTGGGGACTAACCCTAGGGCGTTTCGCGTTCTGCTGCAGCGATACCGGGCTCCCCGGCAGAGGGCAGCGCATAGACCATAACGTCGAACTCCATGCCGCGCAGGCGTCGATGGCTGCCCATCCTCACCTGAAACTGGTCGTCGAGGCGACGGTAGACACGGTCGGTAATGAGGATCTGTCCCGACAGCGCCTCCGCCGCCATCCGCTGGGCGATATTGACATCGGTACCGATGACCGTGAAGTCAAGACGCTGCCGAGAGCCGACGTTGCCGAGAAACATCGGCCCGCGGCTGATGGCGATGCCCAGACCGACCTTGGCGAAGATAGGATCCTTTTCTATCCAGAACTGCCGCAGGCGGTGGAATTCGTCGAGGACCCTCTCGGCGGCGGTTACCGCCGCCTGACAGGGATTGTCCAGCGGTACTGGGGCTCCGAAAATGGCGAGCACCGCGTCGCCCATGAATTTGTCGAGCATTCCCTGAGAAGAAAAGACAACACGCGAGAAGAGGGCGAAGAAACTGTTAAGAAAGCTGCGCAGGGTCTCCAGTTGCAGGTGCTGCACGAGGAAGGTGAAGTTGCGCATGTCGGCGAAGAGTACGGTCAGTTCCTGGATGCTGCCCACTTCGAGAGGATCGATAGGGCTGTTCATGAGCAGGTTGGAAACCTCTGGCGACACGTACTGTTCGAGAATGCCCTGCATGCGGCTGGTTTTCTCACGTTCGCGGATGAGGCGGACGTTCTTCAAGGCCATCATCGCCTGGCTGGAGATAATCGACAGCATCTCGACATCGGCGTCGCTGAAGGGAGTGCGGTCGGCGGTCTCGCCGACATTGAGCACCCCCATGACCTTGCCGCGGCTGACGATGGGAAAGGAGATGGCCGCCGACAGTTCCTTTCGCTTGAGGCTGTCGGCATAGGGGCTGCGGTGCTGGTCTGCCTTGTTAAAGATCGCCGGGCTGCGCGAAAGGAACACTTTGCCGGCGATACCTTCCCCCGGCTGCATGGCCACGCCGCGCGCCACATCGTCCTTCAGACCGCGGAAGGCGGCGATTTTCAGCAGACCGTCGGCGGGGTCGAGCATCATCACCGACACGAGCCGCACGTTCATCTCGCCGACCACCGCCTCGACGAGCGCCTCGTAGACCGCCTGCTCCGTATCAGCGGCGAAGAACTGTTCCCCTAGATCGTAGAGGGGCAGCAATGTCCGCATCCTGGTGATGTCCTCGCGCATCGCCGAGAGGCGCAGGCTGGCCTCCACAGCGGCGACGAGTTCCCTGGGGTGCAGTGGTTTGGTGCAGACCCGTGACAGGCCCTGTTCCATGGCCTCGACGATTTTTTCCATCGAGGCATGAGAGGTGAGGAGAATCCCTTCCAGCGTCGGGTTTTCCTGACGCAGGGCGAGAAATGTCTGCGTCCCCGACATGCCCTCGAGCATGCTGTCGACCACCACCAGATCGAAGGTGATGTTCTGCGCCACGGCCACCGCCTCTTCGCCATTATGGACGCAGAAGACCTCGTGGCCATGTCTGCCCAGGGTAAAGCGACAGAGGTCGGCAACGTGGTTGTCGCTGTCGACGACGAGAATTTTCCTCATCCCTGCCTCCGTCTGCCTGCTTGGCGAGATTCTCTCCGTTCTGTCGAACGCGGCAGACCCCTCATCGACCCGCCTTCCAATTGCGCACCAGCTCGATGAGGACCCGTACGCCGAATCCTGAGGGGCCTTTAGGGACATAGGATTTTTCGGTGAAGTTCCACGCCGTGCCGGCAATATCGAGGTGGGCCCATGGCGTGGAGCCGACAAAGCGATGCAGATACTCGGCGGCGGTGACACAGCCCGCCGCTTTGCCGCCGGTGTTCTTCATGTCGGCCACTTCCGATTTGAGCTGCTTTTTATACGCCTCGTCAAGGGGCATGCGCCACAGGGGCTCGCCACAGGTGCGGCCGAGACTGGCCAGTTTTTCAGAGAGTCGCTGGTCGTTACTCATAAAGCCGCAGTAGTGGTGGCCGAGGGCGAAGATCATCGAACCGGTGAGGGTTGCCACATCGATGGCGCAGGCCGGGGCATATTGCTCGATACCGTAGGCCAGGGCGTCGGCGAGCAGCAGACGCCCTTCGGCATCGGTGCTCTCGATCTCGGCGGTGACCCCGCCATAGTGGGTGATGACATCCCCAGGCTTGAGGGCCCCGCCGTTGATCATGTTGTCGGTGGAAGGGATGATGGCCACCACCCCCACCGGGGGCCGCTCGGCGGCGATGACTTCCATGGCCGCCAGCACCGCAGCACCACCGCACATGTCATACTTCATGTCCATCATCCCCTGGGCTGGCTTAAGGCTGATGCCTCCGGAATCGAAGGTCAGTCCCTTGCCGATGAGGAGGATGGTTTCGGTTGCCTTGTCGGGACGATAGTGGAGAATCACCATCTTTGGCGGCTGCAGCGAGCCCTGGTTGACGGCGAGAATGCCGCCCATGCCCAGTGCGGCCATATCCTCCTTTTCGAGGATGCTGCAGGAGATGTCAAGGCGTCTGGCCAGGTCTTCGGCGTAGCGGGCGAAGTGGCTGGCGGTCCAGCCGTTTCCCGGTTCGTTGGCCATGTCGCGCGCGGCATGCACCGCTGCCGCTGCCCTGGCCACCCTGGCTGTCTCGCGCTGGAGGGCGGCGATGCCTCTGGCGGCTAACACCTCGATGGTCATTATGCCATGGTAAGAGGGCTCATCCGGGTCGGGGGTCTTGTACTTGAGAAATCGGTAGTCGCCGAGCAGGAGCCCTTCGAGGAGAAGCGCTGCCTCCGGCCCGGACAAGGCATCACAGCCGTCGCAGAGGGCCAGTTCCTCGACTCGGGCGGCCTTGCACTGCGCCGCCACCGCCCCGCCGGCGAGGCGCAGCCGTTCGTGGAGCAGATGGCGGTCGTCATCTCCTGCCGCACCAAGGCCGACGAAAAGCAGTCGGCGGCAACGCAGCGATGCTGCCATGCCCGTTCCAAAAGGAGGATAGAGCAGCAGGCACTGCTCGCTTTTGCCGCTGAACTCGCCATAGCCGGCGAGGCCGGCGAGCAACTCGGCAGCCAATCCAGGCATATAGCCACCAGAGTTATTCTGCATCACGGGGATGACAAGGAGTTCTCCCTTGTAGGCAGTGGGCGCTTTCTTCACTACGGAGATGTGCTTTTCTCGCATGGGTATCCTGTCGCGGTGGTCGGTATGGGATTTTTTGAGACTTTATTATCGCTGTATTTACAGTATACTTCAACTCGTCGCAGGGAAAGTCGAAAAGATTCCCTGTCATCTGCAACCAATTTCTGGCGGCCGAATTTTCCGGGCCGAGACCATGCACTCATGGAGATTGTCCCCGTGCCGTACACCCTGGTCGTTCCGGTGAGTCTTGTCCTGCTCGTTGCCTTCTTCTGTTCCCTGGCCAGGGCGGTGGTGACCGCACTTGGTGCCGGCCGGGCTGAACATTCGCGTAATGGCGAAGATCGCTGTGGACAGAGCCTGCAGCGACTCCTCGAAGATCCTGAAGCGGCGCTGGCCCTCATCACCATGATCAAGACAATGGCCATTTCCTGCGGCGCGGTCTATGTGGGGGCAGCCTGGGCCACCATCTCCGGGGGCGCACGCCTGGCGTTTTTCGCCCTCCTTTTCACCATCGCGATGTTGCTCGTCGTCGAACTGGGCGCAACCCTCGCCGGCAGTGTCTGGGCCTGCCGCCTGGGGCCTGCGGTCGCCCTGGCGTTGACGCCGCTCTTTGCCGTTTGCCGGCCGGTACTGGTTCCGTGGCGCAGGCTTCTCCAGTGCAAGCGCGAAGAAGGCACCCCCTGCCTGGAGAATGGCCAGGGTGCGGCAAGGCGCTCCCGCCACGAAGGCGGCCTCAGCGAGCATGAAGAGGCGGTGATCGGCAATATCGTCAATCTCAAGACCAAGATGGTGCGCGAGGTGATGACGCCGCGCACCGTCACCTTCTCCCTCAACGAACATCTCACCGTGGACAGCGCCATCAGCAAGCTGGCGGAGCTCACCGTGCACAGCCGCATCCCGATCTACCACCGCAGCCCCGGCAACGTCACCGGCATCGTCATGCGCAAGGACATCCTCCAGGCGGCCGCGGTTGGCAAGAGTTCCCTGACCGTGGCCAAGTTCAAACGCCCCGCCCACTTCGTCCCCGAAACGGCGCGGCTCAACATGGTGCTCGTCGATTTTTTCGATCGCCGGCAGCATCTCTTCGTCGTCGTCGACGAATACGGTACCATGACCGGGATCATCTCCCTCGAGGACGTCATCGAGGAGATTGTCGGCCGGGAGATCGTCGACGAGTCGGATAAGGCCAAGGACATGCGTGAACTGGCGCGGACGAGAAACATCGAATCAAAGAGGAACCTGCGCCGCGTGCAGCGGGCCGGGCCGCCTAGTTCACCGCCGTCAGCCGCACCGTGACATCCATCAGCCGTTCCTCGCGGAGGACAGTCAACTCCACTTCCGATCCCACCCCGAATTTCTCGAACTGGCTGCGCAGGTCTTCATAGGACTGCACTTTGACCCCGGCAATGGCGACGATGATATCGCCGAGCACGATTTCCCCCTGATACTGCACGGTCGGGCGCAGACCGGCTTTGGCCGCCGGGCCGTCCTTCTCAACCTCGAGAATGAGCGCTCCCTCGATACCCATGCGCCGTGCCAGACGCTCGTCCACCAGGGTAACGCCAATGCCCGGCTGCACCGTCTTGCCATGCTTGATGAGCTGCGGCACGACCTCGTTGACGACGTCGACGGCGACGGCGAAGCCGATGCCGGCATAGGCCCCGGAGGGGCTGTAAATTGCCGTATTGACGCCAATGAGGCGCCCGGCACTGTCGAGTAGCGGCCCCCCGGAATTGCCGGGGTTAATGGCCGCGTCGGTCTGGATGACGCCACGGATGACCCGCCCGGTGACTGCGGGAATTTCGCGATTGAGGGCGGAGATGATCCCGGAAGTGATGGTCTGGTCGAGGCCGAAGGGATTGCCGATGGCATAGACTTTCTGCCCCACCTGCAGGTCGGCGGAACTGCCGATGGTGATCGGTCGCAGCAGGGTGGACGGGGCATCGCACTGCAGCACGGCGATGTCCTTGTCGGGGGCGGCGCCGATGAGCGTCGCCTTCCAGGTGGAGTTGTCGGCCATGGTCACTTCGATGCGACTGGCATCGCTGATGACATGGTAATTGGTGACGATGCGGCCCCGCTCATCCCACACGAAGCCGGAACCGGTGCCCTGTGGGACTTCGACGCCGCCAAGGGAAAAGATGCTGCGCCGCAGGGCGATGCTGGTCACATAGACCACCGCCGGGGAGTTGCTGCGGAAGATATCGATGGTGTTGATCTCGTCGGCGGCAAGGTCGCCTCTCGCCGTCACCGGGCGCGGCTCGGCGGGTGGCGCCAGCAGACGCTGCAGGGGGTCGAGCAGCATCCACAGGATGAAGGCGACTACGAGGAGGATGGCGAGTACGGTTCTTTGCACGGTACACTCTCCCGACGGGCGGTGCCGTCACAACCCGCTTCGGGCCGGGGCCGTCGCCCGGCCTGGGCAGCGAAGATTATCGTTCTGTAATTACAGCCATTTCTTTCTGCGGAAGAACAGCAGAGTCATGGCTGATGAGAGGATCATCAAAAAGATGGCGAAGGGATAGCCCCACACTTTGGTCAGCTCTGGCATGTAGGTGAAGTTCATGCCATAGGCGCTGGCGATCACCGTCGGCGGCATGAAGATAACGGTGACCACGGTGAAGATCTTGATGACCCGGTTCTGTTCGATGTCGATTAAGCCGAGGAAGGTGTTCTGTAAAAACTCGAGACGCTCGAAATTGAACGAGGAATGATCGAGGAGGGAGCCGACGTCCTTGATCATTATCCGCATATTCTCGTAATCTTCCTTGGGGAACATCTTGCTCTTCAGCATCGACGAGAGGATACGCTGCTTCTCGATGATGTTCTCGCGGATGGCGATGGTCGATTCCTGCAGGGCGGTGATCTTGAGAAGCAGTTCTCGGTCGGGGTCCTGGTCGGCGGACATCTCCTTGCTGATGGCTGAGATACGGTCGGTGATCGTCTCGATGAGGTCGGCGTCGAAATCGATGCGCGTCTCGAGAATGGTGAGGAAGACGTCGTCGCCGTCAATGGGCTTGATGACCGTCAGCTTGCGATAGGTCTCGGCGAAGGAGCGGTACTCGTGATAGCGCTGGGTGATGAGCTTCTTATTGCGGATGATGAAGGATACCGGCTCGTTGGTGAAGTTGTCGCCGTCCTGGATGAGGAAATTGAGGTTGATGCCGATTTCCTCGGCGGTCTCGACATATTTGGAACTGCTCTCGATCTCCTCCCGCTCCTGCTTGGTGAACAGCTCGATGCCGAATTCCTTTTCGACCAGCTGCTTTTCGTCGCCACTGGGATTGATCAGGTCGACCCAGATGATCTTGTTGATATCGGCGTGGCGCACGCCGCTCTCCAGCCGGACGACATTGTGGTCGAGGACGAAGTAATTCACCATAGCTGTCTCCCTTCATTCATCCCCGGCAGCAGCAAGGGGATGTGCATGGTGACCTCGGCCACCCTGTTTTCTTCACGTTAACTGAACTCCAGCAGAAAAGCTCGGTACAGCATCGCCGTACCACACTATCCCCGGAATCAGCCGTTCGACGGCGGCGAGAGACGTGCGGCACACTGGCCGCGCCCCCGGAAAATTATGACAACAGCTCGGTTTTCTGCACGATATAACAGATCGCAAGGCCAATGCCCATGGCCACCAGCCCCATGAGGCGCAACTGGGCGGGAGGAAGCTCGACGAGCTTCTTCAGCCAGTTCTGCATGATGTCCGGAGCGGCCACATAGGGCAGCCCCTCGACGATCAGCACCATACCCAGGAGGAGGACAAGGAGTTTCATTGGCGCTCTTTCTACCAGAAGAGGACCGCTTTTTCAACCGCCTCGTGATCGCTGCCGCCACGGCGGGTGACCTTCGTCGCTCCCCGGCGCAATTGCATTGCTTTTTCTCCGTGGCACTAATATTATTGCCCGAAAACGGCCCGGTTCTTTTTCCTGCAACGCTTCGGCGAACCGCGGCCACCACCTCTCTCGGCCCAGCAATGAATAACGAAAAAACGAGTAAATACAAAGAAGCCGGTGTGGATATCGACAAGGGCAACGCCTTTGTCGAGGCTATCAAGGACATGGTCGCCGCCACCCATCAACGCGGCGTTCTCGGGGGTATCGGCGGTTTCTCCTCGCACATTGCCATCGACACCAACAAGTACAAGAAGCCGGTGATCGTCAACTCCACCGACGGAGTTGGCACCAAGCTGCGCATCGCCCAGATGTGCGAGCGCCATGACACCATCGGCATCGACCTGGTGGCAATGTGCGTCAACGACCTTATCGTCGGGGGGGCCACGCCACTCTGCTTCCTCGACTACTTCGCCGTCGGCAGCCTCGACGTCGAGGTTGCCAAGGCCATCATCAGCGGTATCGCCGAGGGCTGCCGCCAGGCCAACTGCTCGCTTGTCGGCGGTGAAACCGCGGAGATGCCTGGCCTTTATCAGGAAAAAGATTACGATCTGGCCGGCTTCGTCACCGGTATCGTCGATCGTGACGCCATCATCGACGGCTCTGACATCCGCGCCGGCGACAAGATCCTCGGTCTCGCCTCCAGCGGTCTGCATTCCAACGGATTTTCCCTGGTGCGCAAGATCTGCTTCACCGACCACCGCCTCACCGTCAACCATTACATGGAGGAACTGGGCTGCACCCTCGGCGAAGAGCTGCTCAAGCCGACGCGCATCTATGTGCAGTCGGTACTCAACGTGCTCAAGAACTATCGAATCAACGGCATGGTGCACAATACCGGGGGCGGCTTCATCGACAACATCCCGCGGGTTCTGCCACGCGGCTGTCAGGCGGTGATCGAGCGTGGCACGTGGCGCATCCCGCCGATTTTCCCGCTCTTGCAGCGACTGGGGGAAGTCACCGACGAGGAAATGTTCCGCACCTTCAATATGGGTATCGGCCTGCTGGTGGTGGTCAATGAAGAGTTGGCCAACGATATCGCCCATCACTTCACTGCCCTGGGCGAGGAAGTCTTCCTTATCGGCGAGATCGTCGCCATGGAGGAGGGCAACGGCGAGCGCGTGCTCATCAGGCCACCGGCCTGATACACGGTGCCACTCCGCTTTGGGTGGTTCTGACAGCGAAGACCCCGGAGAGGGTCAATCGTGGGCGGCTCCGCAATCGGCGGTGCCGCCCGCAATTTTTTCCAGGGCGTGGGGAAGTACCGGCAGGATCACCTCGAGGTTTTCTTTCACCGCCTTGAGGCTGCCGGGCAGGTTGACGATGAGTGTCGTGCCGCGGGTGCCGGCGCGACCGCGAGAGAGCATGGCGCGATTGGTCTTGGCCATGCTGGCGGCGCGCATCGCCTCGGCCATGCCGGGAATCTCGCGTTCCAGCACCTCGTTCATCGCCTCGGGGGTGACATCGCTGGGGGAGAGCCCGGTGCCGCCGGTGGTGACCACCAGCGACACCTTGAGGTCGTCGGCGAAGTGCCGCAGCTGCTGGACGATGTCGGCAATACGGTCGGGCACCAAGGCATAGGCGCTCTGCCGGTAGCCCTCTTCAGCCAGGCGTCCCAGCAGATAGGCGCCGCTCTCGTCCACCCGCTCGCCCCGTGATCCCTTGTCGCTCATGGTGAGCACGGCGAAGGTATAGCCTGCGGTGGCTATGCTCATGGCCTCTCGTCCTGCTCAACCGTTCTGCACGTTGGACTCGGCGATGATCTTGTCGGCGATATGGGACGGCACCTCCTCGTAGTGTGAGGGGGTCACCGTAAAGCTGCCAAGTCCGCCGGTCATCGAGGTGAGGTCGGTGGCGTAGGCCTGGACCTCGGCCTGGGGCACCTGGGCGTTGATGATCTCCATGCCATCGGCGGAGTCCATGCCCATGACCTTGCCGCGGCGCGAGTTGAGGTCGCCCATGACATCGCCGACGTGCTCCTTGCCGACTCTGATTTCCATATTGACATAGGGTTCAAGCAGCACCAAACCCGCCTCCTGGGCGCCTTTTTTGAAGGCCAGCGAGCCGGCGATCTTGAAGGCCATCTCCGAGGAGTCGACGGTATGATAGGAGCCGTCCACTAGGGCCACTTTGATATCGATCACCGGATAGCCGGCGAGAACGCCGCGCTCCATGGCTTCCTGGATGCCCTTGTCGACGGCGGGGCGGTACTGCTGGGGGATGACCCCGCCGACAATCTGGTCGACGAACTCGTAATGTCCGCCCGGCAGCGGCGAGATCTCGATCCAGCAATCACCGAACTGGCCGCGGCCACCGCTCTGTTTCTTGTGCCGCCCCTGCACCCTGGCGCTGGAGCGGATGGTCTCGCGATAGGGAATCTTCGGCACGCTGAGCTCCATCTCCACACCGAACTTGCGCTTGATGCGTGCCCCGACGACGTCGAGATGGACACGGCCGACACCGGACAGCAATACCTGTTTGGTTTCCGGCTGACGGGTGATCTGCAGGGTGAGGTCCTCGTCGAGGAGCTTGGTGATGGAGGAGAAAACCTTTTCCTCGTCGCCCTTCTTGGCGCTGACCGCATAGGAGATGACCGGCTTGAGCGGCTCCGGCGACGGCAGGAGCACCGGATTGGCGCTCTCGCAGAGGGTGTCTCCAGTCACTGTCTCCTTCAGTTTGGGGACGGCGATGATCATGCCCGGTCCGACGTAGTCGGTGGCCTTCTGCTCCTTGCCTTCGAGTACGTAGAGCTGGCCGAAGCGCTCGGCGGTTTTCTTGTTGGCGTTATAGAAGGTGTCGCCTTTGGCGGTACCGCTGAAGACCCGGAAGATGGTCAGACGCCCGGCATAGGGATCGGCCATGGTCTTGAAGACCAGGGCGGTGAAGGGGCCGTTTTCATCCGGCTGAATGCTGACCGTCTCGCCGTTGTCCTTGGTGGCGGGCATCGGCGCGCAGTCCTTGGGGGACGGCATATAGTTGTTGATGACCTCCATGATCGCCGTGACCCCCTTGTTGAGGGTGGCGGAGCAGACGCACACCGGGGAAATGGCAGCCCTGGCGAGACCACGGCGCAGGCCGCCGACCAGTTCCTCGGTGCTGAGAACGCCTTCTTCGAGGAACTTCTCGATGAGCTCGTCGTCGGTCTCGGCCACCGATTCCATCAGGGCCTCCTGCAGGGAGGCGACTTCCGCCTGCATGTCGCTGGGCACATCGACGGGCTTAAGGTTGCCTTTGTCGCCGTCGAACAGGAAGGCTTTGCCGGTGACCAGATCGACGTAGCCCTGGAAGTTGTCCTCCGCCCCGATGGGCAGATGGAGGATGACCGGCTTGAAGGGCATCGATTCACGGATCTGGTCGACGCAGAGCTGGAAATTGGCGCGCTCGCGATCCATCTTGCTGACGGCGATGATCGTCGGGGTGTTGCGCTTCTTGAGGATCTTGGCGAATTTGATGGTCTGACCTTTGACCCCAATAACCGCGTCCATGGTGAAGATGGCGCTGTCGCAGACATGGGCGGCAAATATGGTCTCGTTGAGGAAGTTGTCGTCGCCGGGGGTGTCGAGGAGGAAGACGTCATGCTTTTTCCACTGGTAGTTGTGGAAACTGGTGCTGATGGATATCTTGCGGCTGGTCTCCTCTTCTTCGTAGTCCATGGCCGCCGTACCGTCGTCGACCCTGCCCATGCGGCCGATTTTACCGGCGCTGAAGAGCATTGCCTCGGCCAGGGAGGTCTTGCCGCTATTTCCGTGGCCAAGAAGGGCAACATTTCTCACCATATTTGTATCCTGCATTCGTATCTCCTCAAAAACGACGATTTTTCAATGCTTAATGCAAATATCCACTGGTTCCGACTGCCGTTCCCAGGCGCCCTGCCGAACGACACACTCATATATTCAATTTCAATTTACAAAGTCAAGCACGATCAGTCCTAAAGCGTGGGGAGCCGAAAATACTTGGGTAGGTGAAATGATCAGCAGACTGGGTATCTACAGTGGCATTCCCGGGTCAATTGCGGTATGCTGCCGGGCGCCCGCGGGCAATCCCCCTCAACCGATCGACGCGCGTGAACACTCCACAAGAAAACCAGAAAACAATTGCCAGATCGGCCGCTTCCGTTGGCGTGGCGGTGATGTGCAGTCGGGTGCTTGGCCTGATCCGCGAGCAGGTCTTCGCCGGCCTCTTCGGCGCCGGCATGGTCTACGACGCCTTCGTCGTCGCTTTCCGCATCCCTAACCTTCTGCGCGACCTCTTCGCCGAGGGGGCGCTGTCCGCCGCCTTTGTCACCGTCTTCTCAGCCTGCGACAAGCAGCGCAGCGCCGAGGAAACCTGGCGCCTGGCGAGCAACGTGCTCAATTTCTTCCTCGTCCTGCTCAGCCTCATCACCCTGCTGACCGTCGTTTTCGCCGGCGAGATCGTCGCCCTGCTCGCCCCCGACTTTTCCGCCACCGCCGGCAAAGCGGAACTCACCGTCCTCCTCACCAGGGCCATGTCGCCCTTTCTCATCTGCATTTCCCTGGCGGCGGTGGTCATGGGCATCCTCAACACCAAGGGACGTTTCTTCGTTCCGGCCATGGCGTCGAGCTTCTTCAACCTCGGCTCAATACTCGGTGGCACCGCCCTGGCCCTGATCCTGCCCCGTTTCGGCCAGCCGGCCATCCTCGGCATGGCCATCGGCACTCTCCTCGGCGGAATTCTGCAGCTGGGCATGCAACTGCCGACCCTGTGGCGGACCGGCTTCGCCTACCGTCTGGTGCTCGACCTTGGAGACCCTGGCCTGCGCCGGGTCCTCGCACTGATGATTCCCGCCATAATCGGCATGTCGGCGACGCAGATCACCCTGTTCATCAATACCAATTTCGCCGCCTCGTGCGGCGAGGGCGCCGTCTCCTGGCTCTATTATGCTTTTCGACTGGTGCAGCTGCCCATCGGCCTTTTCGGGGTGGCACTGTCCATCGCCATGCTGCCGGTGCTCTCGCGGCAGGCGGCAGACCGCGATCTGGTGGCGATGAAGGAGACCATGATCTCCTCGCTGACCATGGTCTTCGCCCTCACCATCCCCGCCACCGCCGGGCTGGTGATCCTCGCCGAGCCCATCATCCGCATCATCTACGAGCGCGGCGCCTTTACCGCCGCCGACACCCTGGCCACAGCCCAGACGCTCGCCTGCTACGCCTTCGGCCTGCTCGCCTATTCCGCCAACAAAGTGCTGGTGCCTGCCTTCTATGCCCTCAATAAGACGAGGATTCCAGTTATCGCCAGCTTTCTCGCCATCGCCGTCAATGTCGGCATCGTCCTGCTCACCATCGACAGCCTGCAGCACCGTGCCATCGCCCTGGCCACCTCCGGCACCATGCTCCTCAACTTCCTCTTTCTGATGACGGTGCTGTATTTTTCCCTGGGCGGCTATCCGCTGCGACGGCTGTTCCTCGGCGCGGGCAAGGTCGCCCTTGCCACGGCATTGCTGTCGCTGGTGCTGTTCCTCGCCAAGGGAGCCTTCGCCACATGGTGGGCCGGGGACCTCCTTCGGCAGGGGGCGGTACTGGGCGCCTCCATCGCCGTGGCGACGCTCTCCTACACGACACTTCTCTCCCTGCTCGGTCTGAGCGAGCTGAACGTCTTCGTCGAAAAACTCGGCGCGCGCTTCAGGAGGCGGGGCTAGGGGGGGTCTCCTTGGCGGCACGCAGCTCTGCCACTTCCTGGCGCAAGGCGGCGATCTCCGCCTGCAGCATGTCAATATCCTCTTTCTTGGCGATCTGCATGCCCTGCAGGGTCACCGCGACCACCCGGTCGATCTGCTGCTTGAGCGATTCCTTGGATTCGTCGGCTCGACGGCGCATCTCCTGGACGAGCTTCTCCCCTTCCTGCTCGGAGAGCTTGCCGGCATTGATCAGCTCGCGGGAAAACTCATCGATCTTCTCCTTGGTGAGCGAGGCCGCTCCCATCCCCGTCAGTACCGCTTTCTTGATAAGCTCGATCATTGTCAATCCTCCCTGTGGCTGGCGTTTTCTGTTGATTTCTGAAAAAAATTCTGCGCCCTGTCCCTGGCCTCGGCCATGGTCCTGCTGGCCTGCACGGCGCTGGCCAGCCCATGGCCAAAGGGGAGCGGCGCTGCGAAATAGGTGGTGAACTGCTTCAGTCTGCCGAGACGGCGTTCCGGGGCAAAGCGCTCTTCGAGCAGGCCATAGAAACGAAAATACGTTTCCTCGGGCCTCCATGGCTCCACCTGCGAGCGCCACCCGTAGAGTTCGTCGGCAATGGCGGCGCAGAGCTCCGGCCGTGATACGGCGCCGCGACCGATCATCAGGCCCGCCGCGCCGGAGAGCTGCAGGCTGCGTCGCGCCTCGTCGACGGAGAAGATGCCACCGTTGACGAATACGGGTACGGGGAGATCTGGCGCCACCTCCCCCACCACTTCCCAGCGTGGCCGGCGGCAGAACTTTTCGCCATCAAGGCGCGCGTGAATGGTGATCAGATCAACCCCCTCGTCGACCAGGAAGCGACAGCGCCGGCGCAGAGCAGGGACATCACCGTGCGGCCCGAGGCGGATCTTGACGCTCAGCGGCAGCGTCGTCTGTTTGCGCAGAGTGGCGAGGATGGTCCGCAGCCGCTCCTCATCCTCGACCAGCGCCGCTCCGCCCCCCTGCCGCCTCACCAGAGGCGCCGGGCAACCGAGGTTGAGGTCGATGCCGTCGCCCCCCAGGCGGTGCACCTTATCCACTGCCGGTCCCACTTCCTCTACGGAGGAGACAAGCAGCTGGTAGAAGAGCGGACGCTCGCCATCGCTCGTTCTCAGCAGCGGAGAGATCAGGGCGTTGTCATGGGGCAGACGTCGCGCGGCCAGCATTTCGGTGAACAAGAGGCCGATCCCTCCCCGCTGCAGCAGCAGACTGCGCAGTGCCGAATGGGACAGCCCCACCATCGGCGCCAGCGCCACCGGCGGCGACAGGCTAAGACCTGCCACCTGTACGGTCTTAGGCCACATCGCCATGGCCGCCTTGGCGATCCTCCGGCGAAAACTGCCGCTTGCCGCGACAGGCGAGGATGCGCTCGAAGCAGTCGCGATCGATGGTTTCGGCAAGTTTGACGTGGATGGTGGCATCCTGGGCAGCGGGATCGCGATGACGCACGCCGACGATGACCCCGCTGCAGGTGATCATCGCCGCGTTTTCATTCTCTTCGACCTCGCACTGAATGCGCCTGCCAAGGAGGAGCTTGCCGTTGCTGCGGCTGGAAAGCCTGATAGCGAAGGAGAGGCCGCTGCGCGAGATATCGAGCAATTCGCCGCGGAAGCTGCGCCGCCCGCGATTGCCCCAGGGATCGATGAGGGTGTTGCGGGTAAAGAGAGGCGCCGGGAATCGCGGGTATTCGCGGCGTTCCTCCCCCGACATCTTCAGCAGCTCGGGGATGTTGGCGAAACTTTCGCAAAAGAGCTGCAACTTATCCTCGAGGAGGAGGTGGCTTTCGGCAAGAGCGAAAAACTCGTTGCCGTCAAGTACCAGCAGGCGGACATCAGTCGCCGCGACCAGGGTCACGGTCCATACCGAGGGGGAAAAGAACTGATCGGTACCAAGCACCGCCCCCGGCCCGACACGCTTGAGGAAGTTGTCATTCCCGCATGAGCGGCAATGGAGGTTGATGGTGCCGTTCTCAAGGAAATAGAGAACGTGGTCATTCTCCCCGGCGCCGACCACCAGTTCCCCGCGGGGCACCTCTTCCGGGTGGAGGATGGCGACCAGCGCCTTGCGCTCGGCGACGGTCAGCGCCGCCTGCAGTTCGGGCCAGGGTTCGAGGGTGGTTTCGCCGTGACCGCCATGTTTCTCCCGCTCGATCTGCTCACCGAGTTCCACCGCCTGGTCGAGGGCCATGGGGTTGATCTGCAGCAGCCGATCGCGCAACCTCTCCGCCAAGGGATAATTGCGCGCCTGGACTGCCGCCTGGGCCTGTTCGAGGAGATGGCTGGTCGCCTTGTCGATGTCACCCTTCTGCAACAGCCGCCGCACCTCTTCCTCGACACCATGTAAGGCGACCATGGCGTTCTGCCGGCTCTGCGGGTCCTCGTCGAACGCCACCTGGTCGGGTCGCCTCACTGCGCGCTGGCGCCGGTGACGCAGTTGTGGCTGCACATAGCGTAGAGCCTCTTCGACCTGCAGAGTCAATTCCCCGCTGCTGCGGCGATATTCATAATCCAGTTCGCGCAGCATCTCTACCCCGGCAATACTGGGGAAAGCCTTAAGAACAGCGATTCCGCCGCCGATGATACGCTCGCGATTGCCGGAGCCGAACCCCGCTCGTCTGCCAAGCAGTTGCAAGGTGGCATTGACGATTGTGCGCTGGTCGAGACCGTTCTCGCACAGCAGCTGCAGGACTTGAGGCTTAAGTTCTTCGGCGACGCACTCCAGCGCGTGCAGCAGGCGTTCACCGAGCTGCTTGCCGGAGAGCTTGACGATGCTGCTCACCGCCTCGTGCTGCACGCGAAGATCTTCGTGACAGAGGTGTCGGGCAATCAGCTCGTATCCCTGATCATCAGCCGCCTCGCCGAGCACGAGGAGGATATTGCGCAGCATCGTCCACGGCCGTTCGGTGAGGAGAAATTCCTCCACGGTCGGAAGCAGCGTCTTGCCATAGGCGGGAAGAAGCTGAAGAAGCGCGAAGCGCTCCCGGCGACTGGCGCTGGCCAGCAGGCGGTGCAGGAGCAGATCGCAGGCGCGCTGGCCGAACATGAGGAGGATTCTCTTGAACAGGGGCTGCTGAGCGTCGGCGGCGAGATAGCCATCGGCGAGGCGCAGCATGGCGCCATGGTCGGCGAGACGATTAAGAGCCAGTCCGGCGAGGCTTCGCAAGGCCGGGCTCTTTTCCAGCTGACCGAGGCGGATGGCGTGCAGCAGGACGATGACCTTCTCCGCCTCCTGCCACAGCTCTTTTTCGAGCAGCCACCCGGTAAGCTCCTCAATGCGCTTCAGCACCACTACCGATCCGGCAGGCACCTCCCGTTCCGCCTGCAGCCAGCCGGTGAGGCTGTGCAGCACGAGAAAGATGGCGCTACTGTCATCACGTACATAGTAATGTTCACCCGCCTGGGAGAGTACCATCAGCGCTCGCTCGCGGAGGCGCAGCTCCTCGCTCTGCGCAGCCTCGCCAAGTGCGATGAGCAGGCGACGCAGCAGCTCCCGGTCGACTTCGCTTCGGTAGAGAAGATATTCGACGAGATGGGCGATGCACTCGTCGTTCTCGAGTATCTGCGACCGTTTGGCAAGCAGCTGCTGGAAATTGAATTCGAGCCTCTGCATCCTTCTCCGCTCCTCGGCCTGGCTGATTGTCGTACGCAGCGAGTGGAGGGATTCGTTGCGGGGGTCCTTGCTGTGTTCCATTGACCATCCTCGGACGGACAGGGGCGAAAGAACAAACACTGCGTCACGGCTGAACAATACGCGACAACTATAAAGTGAAATGGCGATTCTTCCAAAAACTATCCACGCAAACCATGAAAGATTTACCATAATTTAGCCATGAAAAGGGAGAAACAAAGGTCTGCAACGACCTCTGCCATTTGACACGGCACGGCGAACCATGTATAGAAAAGCCAAAACACTGCAACAGGCCAAACTGTCATCGCCCCCTCCTTTGGGCGATGACAGGCGCTTTTACAGCCTAGCGGCCTGTCGAATGGAGAAAGTCCATGCGACCCATACGCCTTACCTTGCTGTGCCTCCTCTTCTGTGCCCTCCTGCCGGGAAGCCCTCCCGAAGTGACGGCGGAGCAGGAGCAATCGAAAACCCGTTATGTCTCCGACTATCTCAAGATCAACCTCAAAAATCGACTTGAAAAGCCTTACGAGGTGGTGGCCACGGTCCAGACCGATGACGCCGTGCAACTGCTTGAGGAGAGTGAAAACTATTGGAAGATAGCCACTCCGGACGGCAAGGAAGGGTGGATTGCCAAACACTATCTCAAGAACGAGCCGCCGAAATCGACGGTCATCAAACAACTCCGGCAGGAAAACGCCGAGCTCAAGGAACAATTGCAGGCCCTTCTCGCCAACCCCGGCACCAAGGGGGGAGAAAACACAGCGGGTAAAGAACTCGTAGAAAAACTGGCCAACGCCGAGAAAACCATCGCCAGCCTGCAGCAGCAGCTCTCCGAGGCTCAGGCCGCCAGTGCCAGAGCTGCAACCGCCACGCTGGACTCGGGAACCACCTCCGAGGAACACCAGGCCTGGCTCGCCGAGGAGTACGAGAAACGCGGCGAGCAGCTCGAGGAACTGCAAAAAAACCTGGCCAAGAAAGAGGACCGCACGCGCTTTCTGTGGTTCGCCGCCGGCGCTCTGGTTTTCCTCGTCGGGCTGCTGGCAGGGCGCACCGGTAATCGCAAGAAGAATAAGCTCATATACTGAACCTGGCTGCCTTTCTGACCGAGTCCCGGCCGCCCCGGGGCTCGGAACGAAGAAGAGATCTCATGCCCCCCTCCATGTTCCTGCCCCGTGCCCATACCCGTCTCGCCGTGTTAGCGAAGAGACGGTCGCGCCAAGACCGGGAAACAGGAGCGATCAACGCCGGCACCGTGCCGCACCTCTTTCGAAAACGCTGAGACAATCATGAAGACAAGCAGAATAGTGATCACCGGCATTGGCCTCGTCGCGCCCAACGCAGCAAATCGCCACGAGTTCCGGGAAAAACTCATCGCCGGGAGAAGCGAGATCACCGAGATCGACCTGAGGTATTTCGGCAAGGCTCCCGCCGGTATCTGCACCTTCCCGGAGACCCTTTACCGCAAGAAGAAAGAAAACAAGAAAGGCACCCGCGCCGGCTGCATCGGCGTTTACTGCGCCAACGAGGCCATTGCCGATGGCGGGCTCGACCTCTCCTCCTGCGATCCGGCACGCATCGGCATCTATATCGGCCTCACCGAGCACGGTACGGTGGAGACCGAGAACGAGGTCTATAACATCAGCCAGTACCAGTACGACGTCAACTACTGGACGCATCACCACAACCCGCGCACCGTGCTCAACAATCCCCCCGGCGAAATATCCATGAACCTTGGCATTACTGGGCCCCACTATGCCATCGGCGCCGCCTGCGCCGCCGGCAACGCCGCCCTTATCCAGGCCAGCCAGATGCTCACCCTGGGCGAGGTCGATGTCGCCCTGGCCGGGGGGATCTCCGAGTCGGTGGGTTCTTTCGGCATTTTTGCCAGCTTCAAGGCCCAGGGCGCCCTCGCCGAGGCGGAAGACCCGCGACAGGCCTCGCGGCCCTTCGACCGCGACCGCAACGGCATCGTCATCTCGGAGGGTGGCTGCGTCTTCGTCATGGAACGCCTCGAGCGCGCCGTGGCACGCAAGGCTCATATCTACGGAGAGCTGGTCGGATATGCCATGAACTCCGATGCCCGGGATTTCGTGCTCCCCTACGGCAAGCGCCAGGCGGAATGCATGCGCCTCGCCCTGCAGCGCGCCGGCCTGCGCGCCGACCAGGTTGACCTCGTCAACACCCACGCCACCGGCACCAGGCAGGGCGATGTCGAAGAGTGCCGCGCCATCGCCGAGGTCTTCGCCAATTGCCCGTCCACCTATATCAATAACACCAAGAGTATCATCGGCCATGCCATGGGCGCCGCCGGAGTGCTCGAACTGGCCGGCAACCTGCCCTCTTTTGACGACGGCATCGTCCATCCCACCATCAATGTCGACAATCTCGATGAGGAGTGCGCCCTTGCCAACCTCGTCGTCAACACGGCGGTGCGCCCCGGAGGCCTCGAGGTGCTGCTTAACAATTCCTTCGGCATGGTGGGCATCAACTCAACCGTCATCATCAAAAAGTTCAACGGCTGAAAGATCCGCAGCAAGGCATTCGGACGGCTGCGTGGGGCTCGCGACAGAACGGCGACGAGGCGGCCAGCTGTGCGAGATGCGCCAGCGCGAGGCGAAAAATCACAAAAATTTGTCAACAAGAAGGCCCGGGTATGGTATAGGATGTGATTCCGCAAAACCCGAGCCCGACTCGCCTTGCACGGGCGGTACGGTGACGTTGCGCCGTCCCGCCGCCCTCACCAGCACATTACCGGAGACATATATGACCAGTGAAGACATCAAGGAAGTAATCATCGCCATCATCAAAGATATCGACGAGGAGGCCGATTTCGACGGCCTCGACGCCGACAAGCCCCTGCGCGATCAGCTGGAACTCGACTCCATGGATTTTCTCGATATCGTCATGGAACTGCGCAAGCGGTACAAGCTGCAAATCCCCGAACAGGACTACCCGCAGCTGGCCACCCTGAACAGCTGTGTCGCCTACCTTCAGCCCCTGCTGCAGGACGCCTGATGCCGTGAGGTGCTCCCTGCTCGTCATCGGCGGCGGACTTTCCGGTCTTGCCGCCGCCATCCGTGCCGCCAGATTCCACCCCGATGTCCTCCTCGTTGAAAAGCACAGCCGCCTCGGCGGTCTCAATTCCTACTTCTATCGCAACGACACCCTCTTCGAAACCGGGCTGCACGCCATCACCAACCATGCCGCAGCCGGAGACCGCAAGGCGCCGCTGAACCGGCTGCTGCGGCAGCTCAAGCTGCAGCGGGGCGACTTTTCCTTCTGCCAGCAACTGGGAAGCGAGATACGCTTCCTTGGCCAGGCCTCGCTCTTGTTCAGCAATGACCCCGAGGTACTTTTTGCCGAGGTACGCGCCCAGTTTCCCGAGAGTTGGGCGCGCTTTCAGCGCCTCCTCTCCCTGGTGGCCGACTACGACCCCTTCACCCCGGCTCCGTTCCGCTCGGCACGTGCCACGCTTGGCGAAGTTCTCGACAACCCGCTGCTCACCGAGATGATCCTCTGCCCATTGATGTACTACGGTTCGAGCCGCGCCGACGACATCGACCTCGGACAGTTCGTCATCATGTTCCGCTCGCTCTTTCTCGAAGGGCTCTTCCGCCCAGCAGGATCGATCAAGGATATCCTCGAGGTCCTTGCTGGGCAGCTGCGCGCCCTGGGCGGCACCATTCGCACCAACTGCGCGGTGCATGAGCTTTTAACCGCCGGCGACCACGTTATCGGGGCACAGATCGGCAAGGGGGAGCGGGTGGAGTGCGATCGTGTCATCTCCACCGTCGGCCACCGGGAAACCCTGCGCCTTCTCGGGCGGTCCGAAAACGCCGCCTGTGAACCAACGGCCAGACTGTCGTTCGTCGAGAACATCTTCCAGCACCAACCCTGGCCAGAGTGGCAGTCGCTGCCGAAAAGGACCATCATCTTCTTCAATCGCGGCGAACGCTTTTCCTTCCACTCGCCGCAGTCCCAGGGGGTCGACTTCACGAGTGGCGTGATCTGTTTCCCCAGCCACTTCGAGGGCATGCCCGGACGATCCCTGGACGAATTGCGCACCACCCATCTCGCCAGCTACGGCTACTGGAAAGCCCTGGCCGGGACACCTGGCCGCTATCTCGACGAAAAGCGGCAGACAGCCCGCAAATCCGCGCAAACCTTGGCCGATTTGTTTGGCAGTTTCCCGGCAAATATTGTATATGAAGACACTTTTACCCCTGTGACCATAGAACGCTATACCGGCAAGATCGACGGGGCCATTTATGGCAGCCCGGTGAAATTCCCCGACGGCCGCTTCGGCTGCGACAACTGCTTCCTCGCCGGCACCGACCAGGGGTTCCTGGGCATCGTCGGCTCGATGCTCAGCGGGGTGTCGATGGTCAACCAGCATATCCTGCCGCGCCTCTAAGCGATACGAAGCGATACATCAGCGGAACCCCGGCGAATGTCGAGGAGTCCGCCTTTTTTCGAGTTATTTCCTATGCCCGTGCCATTTTCGCAACTCGGCGACAACTACGACATAGTGGTTGTCGGATCCGGTCTCGGCGGCCTTACCTGCGCCAACCGCCTCGCCCGCTGCGGCCACCGTATCCTCCTCCTCGAGCACCACCATCGCCTCGGCGGCCTGGCCACCTGGTTCAAGCGCAAAGGGCACATCTTCGATGTCTCCCTGCACGGTTTCCCTTACGGGATGGTCAAGACCTGCAAGAAATACTGGAACAAGGCGATCACCGCCTCCATCGTGCAGCTCAAGAACATCGTCTTCGACAACCCGCAGTTCTCGCTGCGCACCACCTTCGACCGGGAAGACTTCACCCGTCTGCTCAACACCCGCTTCGAGGTACCCCTGGCGACCATCGATCGCTTTTTCGCCACCGTCGCGGCAATGAACTTTTACGACGACCAGGCGATGACCACCCGCGAGCTGTTCGAACAGTTCTTTCCCGGGCGCAGCGATGTCCACCGCCTGCTCATGGAGCCGATCACCTATGCCAACGGCTCGACCCTTGACGACCCGGCGATCACCTACGGCATTGTTTTCTCCAACTTCATGAGCAAGGGGGTCTTCACCTTCGAGGGGGGGACCGATCGGCTCATCGCCTTGATGACCGAAGAACTGGAACGCAATGGTGTCACCATCTGCACCGGAGCCAAAGTAGAAAAAATCCTTGTCGACAAGAAGCGCGTTCGCGGCGTCAATGCCAATGGGCGGACCATTTCCGCCAGAGCCGTGGTCTCCAACAGCGGTATCACCAATACCATCGACAATCTCACTGACCGTGAAATCTACTCGGCGGAATTCCTCGAGAGAGCGGCCAAGGTGCGTGTCAACAACTCCAGCTGCCAGGTATACTTCGGCATCAGCGACGGCGAGAGCATCGACGATATCGGCGATCTGCTGTTCACCTCCAAGGCCGAGCAGTTCGACGCCGCCGAACTGCTCTCGCCGCAATCGACTTCGAAGACCTTCTCCATCTACTACCCCAAGACCCGACCGGGGCAGAACCGCTATACCATCGTCGCCTCGATGAACAGCCGCTTCGAGGACTGGGCCGGTCTGGAAGAGGAGCAGTACCGCAGGGAGAAGGACAAGCTCATCACCCGGACACTTGCCGACCTCGAGGGCTATCTACCCGGTGTCGGCTCCAAAATCGACTGGATGGAGGCGGCGACGCCGCGTACCTTCAATTCCTATACCCTGCATACCAGGGGCACCTCCTTCGGCACCAAATTCGAAGGACTCGACATCTCCCGCACCATCTTTAAAGAGGTGGCCGGCCTCTTCCATGTCGGCTCGGTGGGCATCATCATGTCGGGGTGGCTCGGCGCCATCAACTACGGGGTGATCGTCGCCAACGATGTCGATGGCTATTTACGGGCGTGAGGATGAGCAGATGAATCGATTTGATGGCACAGTGGTATTGGTTACCGGTGCAACACGGGGCATAGGCAGGGCCATCGCCAGCGCCTTTCTCAAGGAAAACGCCACTCTCGTCGGCATCTATGCCGGCAATGAGGAGAGTGCCGCGGCCTTTATCGCCGAACACCAGGAAGCCGAAGGGAGAATCGACCTTCGTCGTTGCAATGTCGCCGACCCGCAGCAGGTCACCGACCTGTTCGAACATCTTGAAACCCGCTATCAGCGACTCGACATCCTCGTCAACAACGCCGGGGTGCGACGTGACGCGGTGCTGGCGATGATGAACGACAGCCAGTGGCAGGAGGTCATCGACACCAACCTTACCGGCACCTTCCTCATGGCGCGAAATGCGGTGCCGCTGATGATGAGGAACAAGTTCGGGCGTATCGTCAACATCACCTCGCCGGTGGCCCGCCTCGGTTTCGCCGGACAGGCCAACTACGCCGCCTCCAAGGCAGGCCAGATCGCCCTCGCCAAATCACTGGCCAGGGAGGTGGCCAAGAAAAAGATTACCGTCAATTGCGTCTCGCCAGGCTTTATCGCCACCGATTTCCTCGACGGCCTTCCCCGCGAGTTGCTCGACGAGTACCGCAAACTGGTGCCGATGCGCCGTTTCGGCACCCCAGCGGAGGTTGCCCATGCCGTGCTCTTTCTGTGCAGCGCGGAGGCCGCCTATATCTCAGGCACCGTGCTCGAAGTGAGCGGCGGCCTCTAGCCAAGCCATGTCACGCCAAAAGGTCGAGAACCTCATCCCCCACCGTCCGCCCTTTCTCTGGGTCGACCACATCGTCGAAAGCGAAGAAGGGCGCATCGTCACCGAGAAGCTGATACCTGCCGACCTGCCTCTCTTCGCCGGTCACTACCCGGGAAGGCCCATCTTTCCTGGTGTCCTGCTCTGCGAGGCGATGTTTCAGAGTGGGGCGCTACTCATGGCGGGAAGACAGGAGGGACTCGGTGAGGCGGCAGGTCTGCCGCTGGTGACGCGCATTCTTGGCGCCAAGTTCAAACGTCCCGTCTCCCCCGGAGACCTGCTGCGCATGACGGTGACCCTGACGGAGAGGATGTCCACCGCCTACACCTTCCACGGTGTCGCCAAGGTGAGCGGGAAGACGGTGGCGACCGTCGATTTCATCTGTATGCTGCACAGGCAGGCCGAACCCTGAAGCGTCCTCCCCGCAGACGGCGACGCTACGCATTTCTTCAAGGGGAAGCGCTCTGCCGGTTGAAATTTTGTTGGAATCAGGTAAGATATCTGGCTTGAACGTTTTCCGTATCATCTTGTGTATTTTCCCTCCTAATTACCGCACTCAGACGGGTCTTGTACAATCGGCTGGCACGTCCGGCGGTTGCCTTGATTACAAAGGGTCATTTCCGTGCAGTTATCCATCCTCGACATGATCACCCACGCCGGTCCGGTGGGACAGCTGGTGATGCTCACTCTTCTCGTTTTTTCCCTGGCTTCCTGGACCATCGTCATCATGAAGGCGCGAATTTTCAAGAAAGTCCGCCTTGATTCAGAGGATTTCCTCGAGTCGTTCTGGAACTCGGCCAACCTCAACGAGGCCAACACCGCCGCGGCGGAGTTCGAATACAGCCCGCAGGCGGCAGTATTCATTGCCGGCTTCGCCGAGTTGCAGAAGATCAACAAGACGAGAAACCGCAAGGATGACGGCAGGACTCACGAAACCCTGGAAATGCAGCTGGCCACCATGGACAACCTCAAAAGGGCGGTACGCAAGGCGGAGTCGCAGAAGCTCAGCGAACTCGGCAGCAACCTCCCCTTTCTCGCGACCACCGGGAGCGCCACCCCCTTCATCGGCCTTTTCGGCACGGTCTGGGGCATCATGGCCTCTTTCCATGATATCGGGCAGCGGGGTTCGGCCTCGCTGGCGGTCGTCGCCCCCGGCATCTCCGAAGCCCTGGTCGCCACAGCCGCCGGACTGGCCGTCGCCATCCCTGCGGTCATCTTTTTTAACTATTACTCCAACAAGCTCGACATGGTCGAGGGTCAAGTAGCCAACTTTTCGACGGATTTTCTCAACCTCGTCGAAAGGGACCTCCTCAGCCGGGTATAAGGACGCCATGGGCCCCTCGAATAGCAACGGCAAAAAAAGGCTGGTTGCCGACATCAATGTTACGCCGCTGGTCGATGTCATGCTGGTGCTGCTGATCATCTTCATGATTACTGCGCCGATGATGACCCAGGGGCTCAATGTCGACTTGCCCGAAACCACTGCCAAGGCTCTGCGGCAGGAAGAGAAGCCGATCATCATCGATATCACCAAGGAAGGCGACATCGCCGTCAACAACGTCAAACAGGCGCGCAGCCTTATGACCGAAGAACTGAAGAAGGTGTTCGAGGCCAACAAGGACCAGATGATCCTCCTGCGCGCCGACAAGAGCGTCGCCTACGGTCAGGTGGCATTGGTGATGTCCGACATCCAGTCCGTCGGTTTCACCAAGGTGGGAATGGTCACCAAACCTCCGGAGAAAGAGTAAGGCGGTGACTCTCGGTCTACAGGCAGTGACTATGCAGCCCAGCGGGTGGAAACTCCCCTTCAATATCGCCCTTGGCATCCATCTTCTGGTGGTCCTGGCGGCGCTCTACCTGCCCGGGTTGTTCGACGCGAAACCGAAGTTCGCCGATATCCAGACGGTCAGTCTGATCAATATCGCCGAACCTTCACCGGCACCGCCGGCGCCGCCCGCTGCCAAACCACAGCCGCCGGCACCACCCAAGGTGCAGGAGGCGGCGCCTCCGCCCCCTCCGCCGGCGATCAAAAAGGTGGTACCGGTGCCCGAACCGACACCAGTGAAACCGGAGCCGGCGCCAAGCGCACCACCCAAGGCGATTTCGCTCAAGCCCCTCAAGCAGAAGGTGGTCAAGGAAGTCAAGGAGCCGGAACCGCCACCGGCGCCGCGTAAAAAGGAGGAAGACCTCAAAAAGGTGCAGAAGCTTGCCGAGGCCCTGCGCGAAGAGGCCATTCTTGCTGAACGCGCCCGCCTCGCCCAGGAGGCATTGGAAGCCGAGCGGAAAGTTCTCGCCCAGAGCAGCAAGGGGCGGGTAACGGTACCGACGACGGAGAGCGCTCCCTCGGGGACCTCAGCGCCCAGTGGTGCCGCGGTTGCCGGCAGCAGCAACAACCTTCTCGAGAGTCAGTATCAGGCGGCCATCGCCAGCCGCCTGCAGCAGTTCTGGTCTTTGCCCGAATACCTGCAGAAAGATCCCGAGCTGACCGCGGTGGTAGCCATCACCATCAGGCTCGACGGCACAATCGCCAATGTCGTTTTTGAAAACAGGTCTGGAGATCGCATCTTCGATCAGTTCGTCAGCAAGGCCATCGAGGATGCCACACCTCTGCCGCCCATTCCGCCAGCCCTGAAGAAGCAGCGCTATGAAATTGGATTCCGTTTCAAACCCGGGGGCATTCAATAATTACCTCAACCTCTTGTGATAGCTATGAAAGCTCTCTTCTCGTCGTCTGTGCTTCGCCTTGTTTTGCTGGTCTTCGCGCTTGTTCACCTCCCAAGCTATGGAGTTGCCTCGGACAGGGTCTACCTCGATATTTCGGCCACCGAGGTGCGCAAAATCAACATGGCCGTACCCTGGTTCCAAAACAAGGGCGGCGGTGACAGCGGTTCAGCGAAGGAGTTTGCCGATACCCTCGGTAAAGCGTTGCAGTTTCATGGCATCATCGCCATCATCCCACCAGAGCGCTACGGTGATAATCAGGCCGCCGACTGGAAGCGCCTCGGCGCCGATTACGTCATCCTCGGCCAATATATCCAGTCCGGTGAAGTGCTGAAGCTGGAGGTTCGTCTGCAGGATGTCTCCACCGATGAGATCGTCATGGGCAAGACCTTCTCCGGCGGTCTCGATCAGAAATACCAGATGCTCTATAAGTTCTGTGACAGCGTCATCGAGACGCTCACCGGTAAACCAGGTATCGCCGCAACGCAGATCGCCTTCGTTAGCCGTGAAAACACTGTCAAGGAAGTCTTTCTCACCGACATCCTCGGCAAGAGCCTACGGCAGGTCACCCGGCACCGCCATCTCACCGTTTCCCCGCGCTTCCTCCCTGGTGGAAAGTTTCTTTCCTACACTTCCTATCACAGCGGCAACCAGAACCTCTACATCACCGACCTGCGCCAGAACAAGACGACCCAGGCCATCTCCCGACGCAAAGGTCTCAATCTCGCTCCGGCCTGGTCGGCGGACGGCGAAACCATGATCGTCACCCTCTCCAAGGACGGCAACCCGGATCTCTACCTCCTCGACCGCAAAGGCGAGATCATCGAACAGCTTACCAGTCGCGCCGGGATCAACGTCTCCCCGACATGGTCCCCAGACGGTTCGACCGTCGTCTTCGTTTCCGATCGCACCGGCAAGCCTCAGCTCTTTGCTCTGGACATGCGCACGCGAGGCGTTCGCCGCCTGACCTTCGACGGTACCGAGAATGCCGAACCAAACTGGTCGCCCACTGAAAACCTCATCGTTTTCTCCAGCCTCAGGGAAGGGGTGTATCAGCTCTTTACCATGAACCCTCAGGGTGGCGAGGCCAAACAGCTCACCTTCGACCTCAGCCATCACGAAAACCCAAGTTGGTCTCCAGACGGAAATCAGGTCATTTATGTAAAACGTGATGGCAATCGCCAATCCATATACGCTATAATGAAAAACGGCTCTTTTGATAGGAGGCTGTTCAACTTTCCTGGCAGCCAGACATATCCGCAATGGTCCCGTTGAACGAACCGATTCTTATTCCTCAATGAGCTCGTCATCATGAAAAAAACTCTCTGCAACGCCCTGGCCCTCTTTATCGCCCTCCCCTTTCTGACGCAATGCGCCTCAACGAACGACATCGAAGAACTCCGCTACCAACTGCGTATTGTCAACAGAAAGATCGAGGATATGAAAACGACGACCGTGCCCTTGCAGCAGCGTCAGGCTGCCGCCTCTGGACAGCTTGACCAGATGGAGCGCGAACTTCTCGAGCTGAAAGGGCAGCTGGAAGAGACCAAGTATCTCAACCAGAAACTCAAGGAACAGAACAAGGAACTCGAGACGTCGATTTCCACGGTGGCCCAGGAAGAGGCCGCCAAGCGCGAGGAAGCTCTGAAGAAATTCGAGGAAGATCTCAGGGAAAAGGAAGCCAAGCTCGCCGAGAAGCTCAACCAGCAGCAGGAAAGCGTCAAAGCCATTCAGGAAGCCCGCCTCAAGGAAGCTGAGCGCAAGGCCAAGGAGGCCGCCCTGATGGCCGACCTGGCCAAGAAAAAGACGCAGAAGGCCACTACCATCACTGCGGAACCGGAAGCCAAGAAGGCCACGGTCAGCGCCGACAAGAAGAAGGAAAAAAAGGACAGTGAGGCGTCAGCACCCGCTGCCGCCTCGACCAGCGAAGAGAGCAACAAAAAGGCCGCCGCGCCAGCCGCCAAGGAAAGCTCCCCTGCGCCAGCTGAGAAGCAGAAAGCACAACCAGCAGCAGCCGACAGCGGCGATGGCAATATGCAGAAGGCGATGCGCCTCTATGAGAAAAGCGCCTATGCCGAGGCCATGCCGCTGTTCGAGAAGGTTGCCAGTTCAGGAAGCTCCGGAGAGTCTGTCGAGGCTCGCTATATGATGGGCGAGGTCCTCTTCAATCAGAAGGAGTATGACAAAGCGATTATGGAGTATCAGAAGATCATTTCCCAATCTTCCAACCATCCCAAAGCGCCGGAGGCAATGCTCAAACAGGGCATGGCTTTCGAGAAGCTCGCCGACAAGGAGACCGCCAAGGTCATCTATAAGAAACTCGTCAAGAAGCACCCTTCGTCGAGTGAGTCGGCGAAAGCGCAGGAACGTCTCGGCAAACTTTAAGCCAACGTCCCGCTGATCCGTTCATTGAAGGTTCGTCTCGATACACTGCTCGTTCAACTCCATCTCGCCGAGTCCCTCGAGGCGGCCCGGGCCGTGATCGGTGCCGGCGAGGTGTTTGTCGATGACCGTGTCGCCGACAAACCTGGCACCCTATATTCCCCCGACTGTAAAATACGTCTCAAAGAACGCTGCCCCTACGTGTCCCGCGGTGGGCTGAAGCTTGCCGCGGGACTGCAGCATTTTCACATCGACCCGAACGGCTGGAGCTGTGCCGACATCGGTGCCTCCACGGGAGGCTTCAGTGATTGTTTGTTGCAACATGGGGCGACAAAGGTCATCGCTGTCGACGTCGCCTACGGGCAGCTTGCCTGGAAAATCCGCAGTGACCCCAGAGTAGTGGTGCTCGAACGTTGTAACGCCCGTAATCTCGATCGTCTTTGGCCTGCAGGGGAAAGCATCTCGCTTGCGGTGTTCGATGTCTCGTTCATTTCCCTGACCACGGTCATTCCACCAATTCTGCCCCTGTTCTCGTCGACGGTTCAGATTCTGGCGCTGATCAAGCCACAATTCGAGCTGTCACGTGAAGATGTCGGGCCCGGCGGGGTCGTACTCGAAGCGTCACTCCATGACAAGGCCAAGGAGAAATTGACACTCTTTGCCAAGGAACACGGCTTGCGGGTCGTTGGCATAATTCCCTCGCCACTGCTCGGCCCGAAAGGCAACAGAGAGTTTCTCATCTATCTGACCTCGCCGTAAAGCAGGTCTGGTCTTCTTTTCCTCCATCTGGGAACTATCCGCTTCCTACGCTCCTCTTGACTGGAGTATCCGGATAAACGACATCAAGAACGAAAAAGGCAAGGGGAGGTATCGCTAGCGATACCTCCCCTTGCCTTTTCTAATAACGGCAACGCAATCAACGCTGCCTGTGAACTTGGCCACCGCCCTTCCCCCCGCTGCCGAGTCCCTCTCCGGGAAAACGGCAGCGGGCAGGCGCAGAAGGCCGAACCTGCTTAGCAGCCGAAGGCTTTCTGCAGGTTGGGGATGGTTTGCTTTTTACGGCTCATCATGCCCGGGATCCACATGGAGTCGCCATTGAGCTTGGTGTCGAAGGCTTTCTCGATGAGGGCCGGATCATCGGAGAGCACCACCAGTTCGGTGCCTTCCTTGACGACGTCGGTGAGCATGAGGAGGACGGAGTGACGGCCACCAGCCTTCACCTCTGCCATGGCTTTGACGAGCTCGGCGCGAACTTCGGCCACCTGCTCAAGGGTCGCCAGCTCGAGTTGACCGACGCCAACTTTGCTGCCTTTCATATCGAAATCTTTGTAATCGCGGAAGAGCAGGTCTTTGGCGGGGATGCCAGCCACGGAAGACTTGGCCTTGAGCATCTCCATGAACAGCTCGTCGGTATCGCTGACGCCGGCGATGGGCTTGAGCTCGGCAACCGCGGCTTTGTCGGCGGGGGTGCAGGTCGGCGACTTGAAGTTAACGGTATCGCTGAGGATAGCCGCAACCATGCCACCGGCGATGTTCTTGGGAATGGCGACGCCGGCTTCCTTGAACATCTTGTTGAGCACGGTGCCGGTACAACCAACCGGTTCGGCACGGAAGAGAATGGGGTTGTTGGTGGTGATGTCACCGATTTTGTGATGATCGACTACGGCAACGAGGTTGGCAGAGGCGAGATTGGCCGGTCCCTGAGCGAGGTCGCTGAAATCCACTAGGGCGATGTCCTTGCCGGCGGCGTCGGTCAGTAGTTCGGGAACAGGCAGACCAAAGCGCTTGAGCACGGTGGTCGATTCCGGATTGAGATCTTTCTCGGCGATCTGCATACAGGCTTTCGCCTCCATTCCCTGGGCGGTGAGCAGCGCAGCAAGGGCGATAGCAGAGGTGACGGAATCGGTGTCGGGATTTGCGTGTCCAATTACAGAAATTGCCATTTGTGTTCCTCCATGTTTGTTGAATGGTGATTACTCTTTAAAACGACAATATCCCTGACGGATATTTGCTCTATAGGAGATTGGGACGAAGTAGCATAGTGTTTTCGTCGAGTTAAGTCAAGTGCTAAAAGCGTGTACCCCTGGGTCTGCCATGACCCTAGGGTGGCGGCGGTGACGCCCCGTGACTTTCTCGGCCCCATGGGGTAATATATTGGCGATGGGACCTCTGTCCCACTTGATTTTTCAGCTTACCCAGCTTCTATGGCCGACCAGAAACCAACCAAAACGGGTCGCTCCCGCGTCAAAAGGGACTCACGCCTCACCTCCGTCCTGATGATTGCCCTCGTGGCCGCCATCAGCCTTGGCATCTATCTGTTCTTACAGGGAAAACATATCCAGCTGCTTTCTCTCTTCGAATCCCAGGCGCCTTCCCCTCCAGCCCAGACCTCGGCCCCTGCCGAAGTGACGCCGCAAAGGCCAAGCCCCCCCGTCACACCTGCCGGAGAATTGAGACCACCGGCACAAGTGCAGCCACCTGGGGAAGCGCTGCCGTCGACAACCACCGAGGCGGCGAGCACCCCTTCCGCAACAGTCGAGCAACCGATCGCACAGCCGCAGGCCCCTCTGCCAGGCCCGCAATCGGCCGCGGCAGCTGCTGACCAGTTGGAGAGGTTTTTCGTCCACCTCGATCAACAGGCCTACATGGCCGATTTCCACCTTGCTGATAAAAGTCGCGCCCACTTCATAAAAATCCTCCAAAAGCTGCTCGAACAACCACCGGCGATTACCAGGGAAACCGACGATTATTTCACTCTGCTCAAGAATACCGCCCACTTCTTCCGTATCATCGGCAAGGAGAACACCCTGGCCCTGAAAGGAATTCTCGACCGTGAACGTGACTCTCTCGAGCCGATTTTGCACGCATTCTATATCCTTACCGAAAATCCCCAGACGCTCAAGGAGCGCTTCGCTCTCGATGTCGCCCGTGAACCTCTGTACGACTATGCCTGTTTCTTCCTCAACACCATCGGCGGCAGACTCTACCTCTTCCGGCGCGACGCCGCCTCGCGCATGGTAGTCAGCTATTACGCCATCGTCACTATCGACACCGCCAACAACCGCGGATACAACCGGCTGGGTATCGACCTCAGACCTTTCGTCGATGCCCTGATCGAGGAGATGGAGAGCGCCGGAGGCAGGCTGCGCTATAAGGAGGCCTATCTCGACACCCTCTATGATCTCAAGGAAAGATATGGAACCCGAGGCTGAAGCCTCCAACCGTAGCCTCAAACATCTCTCGGTGAACACTATGAGCATGGCTTGGTATGCGGCCGTCGACGGCAAACAGGAAGGCCCCTTCTCCACCGATCAGCTGCGCCTCTATGTGCAGAACGGTACCTACACCTCCGCAACCTACGTATGGCGACAGGGCTTCGCCGACTGGCAGACCATCGCCCAGTGCCCCGAGTTGACCGCCACGGCGAATCAGCCTCCGCCTTCCTTTGCGCCGCGATCAAGGGTCGACATCATCGATTACGAGATCCATGGCAGCGAGATGCAGTTCGTCGAAATCGAACTCGACCCGCAGGAGAGCGTCGTCGCCGAGGCCGGCTCGATGATGTACATGTCAGACCACATCGAAATGGAAACGATTTTCGGTGATGGCAGCGAGCAGGCTGGAGGCAGCCTCTTCGATCGCATGCTTGGTGCCGGCAAGCGCCTCATCACCGGCGAGGGACTGTTCTCCACGGTCTTCACCTATCGCGGCAACACCAAGGGAAAAGTGGCTTTCGCCTCACCGTATCCCGGTAAAATCATCGCTCTGGATCTCAAAGACTACAACGGCAAGCTCGTCTGCCAGAAGGACGCCTTCCTCTGCGCGGTACGCGGGGTCTCCATCGGCATCGAGTTTCAAAAGAAGATCGGCGCGGCACTGTTCGGCGGCGAAGGTTTCATCATGCAGAAGCTCGAAGGTGAAGGAATGATCTTCGTCCATGCCGGCGGCACCATCGTGCAAAAGGACCTGCAGCCCGGAGAAACCCTGCGCATCGACACCGGTTGCCTGGTGGCCATGACCAGGGACATCAACTACGACATACAATTCGTCGGCGGGGTCAAGTCGGCGCTCTTCGGCGGCGAGGGCTTCTTCTTCGCCACCATCGGCGGCCCCGGCCATGTCTGGCTGCAGTCCCTGCCCTTCTCACGACTCGCCGGAAGGATTCACAAGGCGGCGCCACAGAACAATGCCGGCTTCTCCAGCCAGGGCGAGGGATCGGTACTCGGTGACCTTGGCAATCTCTTCAAGAGGTAACGCCAACCAGTGACCTCGAGATGAGCTTCTTGTCCGTTGGGATCTGGCCGCCAAGAAAACATCTTGCGCAAACAGCCAGATAGAGCGCATCTTTTCTGCCCGGCGCGATCCCCGGGAACGGCATTCCGGGCCTGCCACCAGATGAAGAGACCTGAAGCCGGCACGGGGGCGGCCCTCTCGCGAGGTTTTGAACGAGGTATTGCATGACCGGCATGATCTCCATGGCCATTGGGTCCTCCACAGCGGTCAGCCTCGTTGGCCGCCAATGGACCAACACGGCCGGCGCCGCTAACAGGCCTGCCATGGAGACGGCTGTCGCAATGAGCAGCGGAGGCAGGGATGGGGCGGTAGCCGGTGCAGCCGATGCAGGTCTTGTCCGTGCCAACGGCACACGCCTGGGCGTATCACCGCCCGCTGCCGGGCCAGCTTCGCCGGCTACAGACAAGGTCAGCCTCTCCCCCGAGGGCCGCGATCGTGCACGTCAACGCGACAGTGAGGCCCAAGCCGCCGAGAAGGATGGCCCATCCCAGTCGCCAGCCGTAGACCTGCAACTCAGCGAGCAAGAGCTGCGGCAGCTGCGGGAGCTCAAGCAGCGCGACGCCGAGGTGCGGGCCCACGAACAGGCCCATCTTGCCGTGGCCGGCCCACATGCCCGCGGCGGGGCATCTTTTTCCTTGGTCAGGGGGCCGGACGGCGCTGCCTACGCCGTCGCCGGCAGCGTTGGCATCGATCTCGGCAAGGAGCGCACCCCAGAGGAGACCATCGCCAAGATGGAGACCGTGCGGCGGGCGGCGCTGGCCCCTCTCAATCCATCGGCGGCAGACCGCAGCATCGCCGCCCGTGCCAGCGTGCTCGAAGCCCAGGCGCGAAAGGAACTGATGGCCGAAACCCAGGACCAACTGCTCGGTGGCGCTGCCCTGGCAAGAAAAGAGGCGGGTGATGGAGCCGGCCGTGAGGCATCGCCTGCGAACGACGACTCCACCGGCCAGGGTACTGCAGCGACGCCCAATTATATCGTGCGGCAGATGATCTCCGCTTACCGACAGATGAGTTCGAGCGAAGCCACCTCGCAGGGGTGATGCGCCCGCCGACGTCACGCCCTTGTCACCCTTGCCTTATCTGGGCAACCCGCCAGGATAAGGCAGGTGGCTGTTGATCCCTGGAGAAGTCAACCTCGCAATACATATGGCCATGGCACCACTGCCGGTACCGGCTCGCCGCCATGTATCCTCAGCCTCACCCTCAATCCCCATAGCCTCAACCCACATACCTGCCCTTCATGAAACTCAACACCTATAACGAAAGCCTGTTTTCCTTTCTCGCCACTTCGCCCAGCCCCTACCACGCCGTCGCCAACATGAAACGCGTCCTGCTGGCCCACGGTTTTACCCTTCTTGCGGAAACCGCGCCCTGGCAGCTCGAACCCGGCCGGGGCTACGTGGTAACCAGAGACGGCGCAGCACTGGTCGCCTTCATCCTCGGCAACAACGAGACAGTCGGCGACGGCTTTCGCATGGCGGCGGCCCATACCGACAGCCCGTCCTTGAAACTCAAACCCCGCCCCGAATACCGCAACGGTGCCTTCCGGCAGTTGGGCGTCGAGGTCTACGGCGGCGCCCTGCTCGCCCCCTGGTTCGACCGCAGTCTATCCCTTGCCGGCCGTGTCACCTGCCGCCTCGCCGATGGCGCCCTCGGCGTCTACCTGATCGACTTCGCCCGCCCCCTGCTGGTCCTGCCCAACCTGGCCATTCACCTCGACCGCGAGGCCAACAAGTCGGCGACCCTCAACCAGCAGCAGCACCTGCCGCCGATTCTCGGCCTGCACGAAGAAGGGGCCGAGGACGACTTTGCCCACCTCTTGCTCGAACAGCTCGCCAAAGAGCACCCTGGCACTGACTTCAACGAAATCCTCGCCTTCGACCTCTTCTGCTACGACCACCAACCGCCGCTGACCTGCGGAGGTAGAAGCGAACTGATCAGCGCCCCCCGCCTCGACAATCTCCTCAGCTGCCATGCTGGGCTGATGGCCCTGGAGGCAGCCGGGCACGATAAAAACACCCTGCTCTTCTGCGCCAACCACGAGGAGATCGGCTCAACCTCGACCTCGGGGGCCAATGGTTCGCTGCTTGAAGCGATCCTCGAACGGCTCCTTCCCGAGGCCGAGGCGCGGCGCATCGCGTTACGCCGCTCCTTCCTCGTCTCGGCCGACAACGCCCATGCCACCCATCCCAATCATGCCGACAAGGCCGACCCGCGCCACGAGATCCACCTCAACCGCGGGCCGGTCATCAAATACAACGCCAGCCAGCGCTACGCCACCGAAGCTCCGAGCGCCGCAGTGATCAAGGCGGTGTGTCATGAGGCGGGCATCACGCCGCAGGAATTCGTCATGCGCAGCGACCTCCCCTGCGGCAGCACCATCGGCCCGATGACCGCCGCGCGACTGGGCACCATGACCGTCGATATCGGCGCCGCCACCCTGGCCATGCATTCCATCCGCGAGGTGACCGGGTCGCGCGACCCCTATCTGCTCTTTTCCACCCTCTGCCGCTTCTTTGCCAGTGACCTCCACAAGACCCTCGTCTTCGCCGATCAGTAAGCGTCCGCTATCACTGCTGGTCTTCGTCCTCCTCCTGATCATCCTTGGCGGGGAGGCGTCGGCCAGCCTGCGTGAGGCGGTGGAACGCCACAATGGCAGCGTCGTCAGTGAGGAAAGCATCGCCAGGCTGGCCGAGTTTGACGCCTATATCCGCTACTTCACGAGCATTTCCTACATTCGGCCAAGGTACAAGGTCAGTCCCGACTTCCTCCGCGCGCTCATTCTCGCCGAGTCCGCTGCCGACCCCAAGGCACTGTCGCCCAAGCAGGCCCGCGGCCTGGGGCAGCTTCTCTACCCCACTGCCCTCAAGGCGAGCAGAGAGCTCAGTCAACGCTTCACCTCTTTCCGCCACGTCTCCCACCGCACGCTCTCTCAGTTGCAGGAAGAAGACCTTTACGACCCGGCGGTCAACATTCTCCTCACCTGCTACCTCATCGCCAAGTACAACGAGCGCTTCAACGGCAGGCTCGACCTGGTGGTCACGGCCTGGAACGCCGGCGAATACACCGAAACCCTCGAATACGGCCGGCATGCCCCTTACCGGGAGACGGAGGAACTCATCGGCAAGGTCAACGCCTACTATCTCTATCTCCTCCGTACCAGAGCCTTTCGCTGAGGTTCGCTCGCGGCCCCACTCCCTGGCCGGCCCTTCTGCGAACTCGAGGCCGGCAAGAACTCTTTGAACATCTGACGCATATTGTGTAGTATCGCCAGCGGCGCCCACCTCGCGGCGACCATCCCCCTCCCATGACACCATAAAGGATTATCGCCATGAGCACCGACGACAAGAAAATCATCTATTCGATGATCAGGGTCAGCAAATACTATGACAATAAACCGGTATTAAAGGACATCTCGCTTTCCTATTTCTATGGGGCGAAGATTGGCGTCCTCGGCCTCAACGGCTCCGGCAAGAGTACGCTCTTGAGAATCCTCGCCGGCATCGACAAGGAATTCAACGGCGAGACCCATCTCGCCCCCGGTCACCGGGTCGACTATCTCGAACAGGAGCCGCAGCTCGACCCCGACAGGACGGTCAAGGAGATTGTCGAGGAGGGGGTCCAGGAAACGGTCGACCTGCTCAAGGAGTTCAACGAGATCAACGAGAAATTCGCCGAGCCGATGTCCGACGACGACATGGACAAGCTCATCGCCCGCCAGGGCGTGGTGCAGGAGAAGCTCGACCACCTCGACGCCTGGGATCTCGACAGCCGCCTGGAGATGGCCATGGACGCCTTGCGCTGCCCGCCTTCCGACAGCAAGTGCGGTATCCTCTCCGGCGGCGAGAAGCGGCGCGTCGCCCTGTGCCGCATTCTCCTCAAGAAGCCCGAGATCCTCCTCCTCGACGAGCCTACCAACCACCTCGACGCCGAGTCGGTGGCCTGGCTGGAGCAGCACCTGCAATCCTACGCCGGCACGGTCATCGCCGTCACCCATGATCGCTACTTCCTCGATAACGTCGCCGGATGGATTCTCGAACTCGACCGCGGTGTGGGCATCCCCTGGAAGGGCAACTATTCGTCGTGGCTGGAGCAGAAGGAAAAGCGCCTCGCCATGGAGGAGAAAAAGGAAACCGAGCGCCAGCGCACGCTGCGCCGCGAACTGGAGTGGATCAAGATGTCGCCCAAGGGCCGGCGGAGCAAGTCCAAGGCGCGTATCAGCTCTTACGAGAAGCTCGTTTCCCAGGAGACCGAACAGCTGGCCAGGGAACTCGAACTCTACCTCCCGCCCGGACCTCGCCTCGGCAAGGTGGTCATCGAGGCCGAAAACATCGCCAAGAGCTATGGTGACCGGTTGCTCGTCGACAATATGACCTTCAGCCTGCCGCCGGGTGGCATCGTCGGCGTCATCGGTCCCAACGGTGCCGGCAAGACCACCCTGTTCAAGATGATCGTCGGGCAGGAGCAGCCGGATTCGGGCAGCATCCGCATCGGCGACACCGTCAAGCTCGCCTATGTCGACCAGAGCCGCGAGCAGCTCGACCCCGAACAGACCATCTGGCAGGCGATCAGCGACGGTCAGGAAACCATCATGCTCGGCAACCGCGAAATCAACAGCCGCGCCTATGTCGGCAAGTTCAACTTCTCCGGCACCGACCAGCAGAAAAAGGTCGGCCTGCTCTCCGGCGGGCAGCGCAACCGTGTGCACCTCGCCCGTACCCTGAAGAAGGGGGGCAATGTTCTCCTCCTCGACGAGCCGACCAACGACCTCGATGTCAACACCCTGCGCGCCCTGGAAGAGGCTCTGGAGAACTTCGGCGGCTGCGCTGTGGTCATCAGCCACGACCGTTGGTTCCTCGACCGCATCGCCACCCATATCCTCGCCTTCGAGGGGGACTCGCAGGTGGTGTGGTTCGAAGGCAATTATTCCGATTACGAAAAAGACCGCAAGCAGCGTCTCGGCAACCTTGCCGACCAGCCGCATCGCATCAGATATCGCCAGCTGACCAGGGTCTGATTGTCCCCCGGCAACGCCGGGGTCTTTCCAGGAAAAATACGAAAAGAGGGCAGGACGCGGGGCGGCTCATCAAAGCCGCCCCGCCGGGCGAGCACGCTGTCAGGCGTCGCCGTCCGCCTCGTCACGGGGATATCGGCAACACCACGCAGGCCTAGAGTTTGTCGAGTTCCTCTCCCATGGCATGCAGAGCGGGCAGGCTGCTTTGCGCCGTGTCCAGGCAGCCGTGGCGGCTCTCCTCCTCGATGGCCAAGGCCAGCCGCTGAATGCCCAGGATCCCCAGGCTTGCCGCCGCCCCCTTCATCGAATGGGCGGCGCGACACACCTTGGCCGAACCTCCTTCCTCTCCCAATCCCTCTTCGAGAAGACGCAGATCAGATTTGTAGGAATCCTTAAATATATCAATCAGTTCCTGAAGAAGCTCGGCATCGTCAGCTGCTTGTTCGAGAGCAAACTGCTTATCCCAACACAAATCGTTCATTCCCCTTGTCCTCTCGGCAATGGCGTCTGATAGTGGCAATCTTCTCAACTCCCCTGAGGCATAGTACCATATTCTTGCCTCATGAAGCAAACCCCGGCGCAGGCCACCCCGGCAAGCCAACAAAAAAGAATGTCAGGAAGATGGCGAACCAGCAACCGCCCTCAGGCTGCCTGCCCAGTTTTTTCTCGCACCTCCAGCTAAGAGAAATGCGGCCGCCGGCGAGAAGGCGGCAGCGAATATGGAGCCTATCACAGCACACGTTCAGGACAAAGGCAGCCTGATGGAGAAGGTGGTCCCCTGGCCCTCCTCGGTTGCGCAGGCGATAAGGCCGTGGTGTTTCTCGACGACGATATCCCGGGCAATGGCCAACTCCTGTCCGGTACCTTTGCACACCGCCTTGGTGGTGAAGAAGGGGTCGTAGATGCGATGGCGAATCTTTTCGGGGATGCCGGTGCCGTTGTCGGTGACCTCGATAACCACGTGGTGGTTGTCGACTCTGGTGACGACGCGGATCAGCCCCTTATCGTAGTCACCATTTTTCACCCTGGTGTCGATGGCGTGGGCAGCGTTGAGGATCAGGTTGAGAAAGACCTGATTCAGCTCTGCCGGCAGGCAGGAAACATGGGGCAGATCCGCGGCGAACTCGGTCTGCAGGTAGGCGCCATACTTCCACTCGTTGCGCGACACGGTAATGGTGCTCTGCAAGGCGTTGTTGATGTCGACAAGAACCTTCTCCGCCGATCCGGGGTGGGAAAACTCCTTCATCGCCCACACGATCTTGGTCACCCTGCCAACCCCGTCGAGACTCTGCTGCACGGTGAGGGGAATTTCCTCGCGCAGATAGTCGACATCGGCTTGGGCACAGAGTTGTTCCACCTTTTGCCGCAATTGCTCGGTCCCTTCGCTGGTACGGCAGTGGTCGTAGAACTCGCCATATCCCTCCAAAATGCCGCCCTGCTGCCGTTCCGCCGCCAGTGAGGAGGCGGTTGCCGTCATCTCCGCCGACGCTGCGCTGTGCGACGGCTGATTTCTCCCCAAACACAGCAAGTGCCACCGGAAATTGATGCTCTGCGCCCGCCTGCAGCATCAGGGAAGCATTTTTGGCCACCTGGTGGCGACCCAGGATGAACATATCATCCTCGACGAGGAAGAACGGGCTCTCTTTACCGAACTCGCCCGGGATCTCTCCTACTCCATCCACATGTTGAGAAAGAGGCAGGAATATTCCGCCTCCGAACGCCAGCGCAAGTCTCTCGAGGAACAGCTCGTCCAGGCCCAGAAAATGGAATCGGTGGGCAGGCTTGCCGGCGGCGTCGCCCACGACTACAACAACATGCTGAGCGTCATCATCGGCAACGCCGAGTTCATGCTCGACACGCTCCCGCCGCAGGCCCCCGGCCACGAAGAGTTGCAGGAGATCATCAACGCTGCCAATCGCTCGGCTGACATCACCCGGCAGCTCCTCGCCTTCGCCCGTAAACAGACCGTCTCACCGCAGCTCCTCGACCTTAACGAAACCGTGGAACGATCCTTGAAGATGCTGCGACGCCTGATTGGCGAACATCTCGAACTCGTCTGGCGTTCCCACAGCAGCACGGCAATGATCAAGATCGACCCGGTGCAGATCGACCAGATGCTGACCAATCTCTGCGTAAACTCCCGCGACACCATCGCCGATACCGGCACGATCACCATCGAGACGGATATCTGCTCCTTCGACGAGAGCTATTGCGCCAGCCGCGCCGATTGTGTGCCGGGGGATTATGTGATGCTTGCCGTGTCGGACACCAGCATCGGCATGACGCGAGACCAGATGAACAAGGTCTTCGAGCCTTTCTTCACCACCAAGCCCCTCGGCCAGGGGACCGGCCTGGGCCTGTCCACGGTCTACGGCATCGTCAAGCAGAACAATGGCTTCATCAGTCTCTATAGCGAGCCGGGCGAAGGCACGACCTTCAAGATCTATTTCCCGCTGCTGGAGAACGCAACGGAGGTGGACCAGGTTGAGGAGCCGAGCCGCACTGCAGGCCAACGGGGAGACCATTCTCGTCGTCGAGGACGATCCTGCTATCCTGCGCCTCGCCGGCAAGCTGCTCAATGATCTGGGCTACCGCCCGCTGCTCGCCGCGGAAGTGGAAAAGGCACTGGAACTGGCGACGGAAGCGGATATGCTGCAGCTGCTGCTCACCGACGTCATCATGCCGCGCATGAACGGGGCGGAGCTTGCCAACACCGTGCAGGCCATCCATCCCGACATCAAGGTGGTGTACATGTCAGGCTATACCGCCGATGTCATCGCCAATAAGGGTGTCCTCAACTGCGATGTCACCTATATTCAAAAACCGTTTTCCAGAAACTCGCTGGCCGTAACGCTGAAAAAGGCACTGGCGCAGGCAGAGGCACCATGACCTGCCAAATTTCACCGCCGAAGGACTCGTTGACGCCGTGTGGCGCAACATTGCGTTGTGAAGAGGATAGAGGGGAACAGCTCAGCAAGAAAGCCGAGGTTCAGAGGCTAATCGGCCCCTGACGGTGCACGACCATGCGCTCGCCGTCCAGGCCGACCACGGTTGAACTCAGGCCGCCGGGGGTGGTGCCACCGTCCAGGATATAGCCGAGCGAGGAGGGGAACATGCCTTTCACCTCCTCCGCCGTGGTCGGTGCCGGCTGTCCGGAGAGGTTGGCGCTGGTGGCGGTGAGCGGGATGGCGGCGAGTCGCACCAGTTCTCGCGCCAAGGGGTGCGAGGAAATGCGGATGGCGATGGTGCCCGAGTTGCCGGTCAGCTCCGGGCCAAGATCATGCCGCGCCGGGAAGATCAGGGTCAGCGGCCCCGGCCAGTATTGGCGCATCAGCGGCAGATAGGGATCCGGCACTGAACGCACCAGCAGCGGCAGTTGTTCGACGCGCTCGATAAGCACGAGCAAGGGCTTATCGAGCGGCCGCCGCTTGCAGTGGAAGAGCCTGACCACCGCCTCGCGGTTGAAGGGGTCGACGGCCAGGCCGTAGTAGGTCTCGGTGGGGAAGGCGACCACCGCCCCATCGCGAATGCAGCCCACCGCCATGGCGAGGTGGGCGCTCATGTCGGGAATGACGCCCTTCTTCTTTTCAGCCATCGACCCTCTTGGCTTTCTCCTCCACCTCGCGAACCATCTCCTCGCGGAAACGGACCAGCCGCTCGCCCAGCTTCGGGTCGGCGAGGGCGAGGATGCGCAGGGCGAGGACAGCGGCGTTTTTCGCCCCCGCCTTGCCGATGCCCATGGTCGCCACCGGCACACCTGGGGGCATCTGCACCGTGGAGAGGAGGCTGTCAAGGCCGTTGAGGGAGGAGGAGTCGAGGGGCACGCCTATGACCGGCAGATCGGTATGGGCTGCCAGCACCCCGGCGAGATGGGCGGCCATGCCGGCCCCGGCGATGATGATCTTGAGTCCGCGCTCGCTGGCGGTTCTGGCGTAAGTGACGGCTTTTTCCGGCGTGCGGTGCGCCGAGGCGACCACCAGCTCGCAGGGAATGCCAACCGACTTGAGGAACTCGCTGGCAGCGCTCATCGCCGGCAGATCGGAGTCGCTGCCCATGACGATGCCCACCTCTGCCGGGCGAGCCTGCGGCTGGGCGCGCCGCAGGGCCTTGGCGGCGATGTCGCGCCGGAAGTAACAGCCACTCCAGCGAATCCGGGCAACACCCTCATAGGCGCGCTTGACCGCCTCCTGGAGATCCTTGCCGATGGCAGTGACCCCAAGCACGCGGCCGCCACTGGTCACCGTTCTCCCGTGGGCGGTGGTCGTTCCGGCATGGAAGACCTGCACCCCGGAACACTCGCCGGCCTTCTTCAGACCCTTGATGACTTTTCCCTGCTCGTACTGGCCGGGGTACCCGGCGGAGGCCATGACCACGCAGACCGTGGGCCGCGGGTCGATCTTCATCTCCACCCGGTCGAGTTCCCCGTCGATGGCCGCCTCGAAGATATCGACGATATCGCTCTTGAGGCGCAGCAGCAGCGGCTGGGCCTCGGGGTCGCCGAAGCGGCAGTTGAACTCGAGCACGTTGACATCTTTGCCGGAGATCATCAGCCCGGCGTAGAGCATGCCCTTGAAGGGCCGCCCTTCGGCCTCCATACCGCGGAGAGTGGGCAGCATGACCTTCT
The DNA here is from genome assembly GCA_937915545.1 of uncultured Desulfobacterales bacterium. Taxonomy (GTDB): domain Bacteria; phylum Desulfobacterota; class Desulfobulbia; order Desulfobulbales; family Desulfocapsaceae; genus Desulforhopalus_A. The sequence goes on along the minus strand of CALGIJ010000017.1, from coordinate 35,517 downwards.
CCATGACAAAGGCGGCCAACTCGTCGCTGACCACCGGTGCCGGGCTGTAGGCCCCCATACCCCCGGTGTTCGGCCCGCGATCGTCGTCGAAGATGGCCTTGTGATCCTGGGAAGTCGGCAGAGGGAGAACCGTCTTGCCATCGGTGAAGGCGATGAAGGAGGCCTCCTCACCACGCAAACAGCTCTCGATGATCAGCTGATCGCCGGCGCTGCCAAAGGCCTTGGCGCCCATGATGAGGTCCACCGCCTCCTTGGCCTCGGCCAGCGTCTGGGCCACCACCACGCCTTTGCCGGCCGCCAGCCCGTCCGCTTTGACCACCACCGGCAGAGCACAGGAGTCGAGATGTTTTTTCGCCTTCTTGCGGTCGGTGAACACCTCGAAGGAGGCCGTGGGGATCTCGTATTTGTCGAGAAAGCGCTTGCAGAAGACCTTGCTCGACTCGAGCTCCGCCGCCCGTTTGGTCGGCCCGAAAATTCGCAGCCCCTTAGCCTCGAAGGCATCGACGATGCCTGCCGCCAGCGCCGCCTCCGGCCCGACCACGGTGAGATCGATGCCCGCCTTTTCGACAAAGGCGAGCAGCCCCTCAACATCGGTGGGACTGATCGCCACGCACTCCGCCAATCGCCCGATGCCGCCATTTCCTGGCGCGCAGTAGACCCTGGAGACACGATGAGACTGCTTGATCTTCCATACCAGGGCATGCTCCCGGCCGCCCGAGCCAACTACGAGAACGTTCATATTCCTAACCCCCTCAGGAAATACGCAAGCGACAGCGCGCTGTGACGAAAATTCACTGCGATAGTGGTGTGGCGCGACTTCTGACCAATTGTTTGTTCGTTGACAAACCGTCGCCGTGATAGTACATGAATGAATGGCCATTCAGGGAATTTAGGGTGAGACAACATCCCCTCTCGACACATTCTTTATCGACGATGAAGGTAGAAAACAAGCATACAAAAATCATTGCCGCGGCAACCAAGGTTTTTGCCAAGAAAGGCTTCTTCACCGCCAGGATATCCGATATTGCCAAGGAAGCCAAGGTTGCCGACGGAACGATCTACCTCTATTTCAACAACAAGTATGATATCCTCCTCTCGGTCTTCGAGGAGGAGGTAGGAAAGATCGTCGAGAGCACCGAAAAGCTGCTTCGCCTGGAAGACGACCCCCGCCGACAGCTGGAGATTTTCTGCAGCCAGCACCTGCACAGCATGAAGAAGAACCGTTACCTTGCCGAAGTGCTGCAGATCGAGTTGCGCCAACCCTACAAGCTGATCAAGGAATACCGCGACAATACCTTCAGCAAGTATACCGGCATCATCGCCGAGATCATCCGCAACGGCCAGCGCCTGGGCCTGTTCCGTCCCGAACTCCACCCCGACCTCGCCAAACGCTGCATCTTCGGAGCCCTCGACGAGCTGTCCCGCGTCTGGAACGCCTCCCTGGAAACCAATTATACGGTGGAGGAGATCACCAACCAGGTGCTGGCCATCTTCCTCATCGGCCTCGAGGTCACCCGTTCCTCAGAGGAAGGCTAACCTCGGACGGATTCTACTGAAACTGCGAGGGGCGGATGGCAATGACCTCGAAGGTTCTTGTCCCCCCAGGTGTAGTGGCCTGGATCTCGTCGCCGACCTCCTTGCCGAGCATGCTCTTCCCCAGCGGAGAGAGTACCGAGATCGAGCCTTTCTTGACATCCGCCTCCTCCGGCCCGAGAAGCTGGTAGGTCACCTCCTCCTCCGTGTCGAGATCGAGGAGCTGCACGACAGTACCGAAGACCACGGTCTTGATGTCCTGTTTGGAGCAGTCGATGACCTCGGCCCGCGCCAGTTTGTCGCGCAGTTCGAGGATCCGCCCCTCGATGTGTCCCTGACGGTCCTTGGCGGCGTGGTATTCGGCGTTTTCCTTGAGATCGCCATGCTCGCGCGCGACCTCTATCGCCTTGACCACCTCGGCTCTGTCCACCCGCTCGAGGCGAAGCAACTCATCGCGCAGTTTCTGATTGCCGGTTTTCGACATTGGTATTCTGACTACCATCTCCTCGACTCCTCCATAAAAAAAAACCTGCCGCGAATCGACACATAGTTACGATTCGCGCGCAGGAAACGTGTATCTTGCCTGGTTTCACCAGCGATAGTGCAGAGACAAGGCCAACCACTTCTCCTCATGCGCATCGCTCTTGAACAGGGTGAAGTTGCCTTTTAATAGGAAATGCGGGGTCATTTCAAGGAAAATATCAAACTTGCCCTGATACGACAGATCTTCCTGGTCGTCGACACCGACGCCGTTGACGATGCGGTAGTAGCTGCTGCGCCGCTTTTCGCCCTGCCGATGGGCGAGGAAATCATGCTGCAGAGTCACTCCGGCGAGGTGCTCCGACCAGAAGGAAGGGCGCCAATAGAGAGACTCCACTGGGCTGGCCAGTGCGGTGGACTGTTCTTCTCCTGGACCGTCGTCGACCTTGCGGTCGTCGCTGTTGGCAAGGTACTGGTAGTCGTACCGGGCGGCGAGGTAGATGGCCTCGCCATAGACCCCGTAGCTCGAAAAGGCATGGAAACGATTCTGGCTGTTGTCGTCGCTGTAGTTGCGATGGCGGAAGTCTCCGCCGAAGGTGAGCCCGATGGGGGTCTCACAGGTGATTTCCGCACCGAACTGCTGGAACGTCGTCTGACCGAGAATACTGTCGACGGTATCCTCGACCATCTCCTTGCGCCACTCCACCAGGGCCGAGAAGTATTCGTCGAGTCGTCCCTTGAGGGTCATCTCGTGGAGCATCAGAACGCTGCTGTCACCATCGATCTTGTGCCCGCCCCCGCCCAGCTGCAGTTCGTAGTCCCGGGCGAACTCGTACATGACCTTGCCATATATGGAGTTGCCATTGGCCGAGTCGCTGGAGCTTACCGAGCGGAAGTGATTGCTCGAATAGGATACCAGTACCTCCGTATCGAGGTTGGGGGTGAAGCTGAACGATGTGCCGAGCCTGGCGATCTCCACGTCGATACTGCCCTCCCGGCCCTGACGATTGCCATAGGTCGTATCGAGAATGTTCTGCGGGCTGAGCTGCTGCGAGCTCCTCTCCATGGAAGCCTGCAACTGCGGCGAGGTCGTGCCGGCGTTCTGCAGAGCCTCGTAAACCTGGGCTTCCTTACGGTATTTGCCGATGCGTCCATAAATTGCGGCAAGGTCGATCATCCCCTCCGCCGACTGCTGCTCCTCGACGACTTTTTTCGAGCGCTGCTCCGCCGCGGCGAAGTTTTTCTCAAAAATCGCCTGGCGGGACTGGTATTCGCCGCGGATCAGTTTCTGTACATTGTAGAGATGATAGTAGGAGGTGACGATAGGGCCAACCTCGTTACCAAGGTTGTCGAGAAGAAAGGCGCCATCCATCAGCTGGCCGACCATATCCGGAGTCGAGCGCAGCACGAGCAGGAGCGAATCCCACCACTTTCGCTCACCGAGCAGGTGAGAAAGGGCGATCTGCTTCTGACGGAAGGTTTCTTCGAGGCGCTCTTCGACGGTAGGAAAAAGAAGCCTGCGGTACACCGCGAGAGCTTCGCCGTGGCGGCGTTCGCCCCAGAGCAGTCGAGCCAGGGCAAGGAGTCGGTCGCTGTCTCCAGCCAAGTCCGCCAGTACGGCCGCAGAAGTCTCCTCCCCCGCCACATTGCCACCGTCAGGGGAAACTCCGGCATAGGGGCCATAAAAGCGTTCCCACAGTTCCAAACCGCTGCGGTAATTGCCATTCTTCACCTCGAGGGCGAGACGCAGCGAGCGAAAGTACTCCTCCTCGGGCTGGCGTCGAATGAGTTGCTCGAGCAGATTGGCAGTATCCTGATATTGCCCGGAAGCGAAATCGATTCTCGCCTGGAGGGCCCTGGCCAGCAAGGAATCGCTGTTGTAGCGCAGCAGCATCCGCAGATGTTCGCGGGCAAGCTGGTATTCCTGCCTGAACAGCAGCCCTTCGATGACCTGCGGCAAGAGTCGCAGCGGCGGGCGTCCGGTCACCGCGGCGTCTTCGCTGCCGTTCTTCGCAACACCCTTCCTCCCTTTGGCACCTTTGGCGACCATGGCCGAAAGGACGTAGTATTCGGGATGAATCCGCCCGAATTCTGCGGTCTCCACCAACAGCTTCTTCGTCTGCGCGTGATTTCCCTGCTGCCAGCTCAGCCAGCCCCGCTCCACATGAAGGGCTGCACGAAGTTCTTCGACGTGGGAAGGCAGGCGCAACTCCTCGGACACACTGGTCATTTCACTGATGCGAGACTGGCTTGCCCCCAGCGCAGTCTCCGCCTGGGAGAGCAACTCCGCCGCCTTCTGCGTGTCGCCTTCGATCCTGGCCAGGCGCGCCCCAAGCAGCAGTGCCTGGAATCCGGTCGGAACGTCCCGACCCGCCCCGCCCTCTACGGCGAGGCGACGCAATGGGTCGATCCAGGTCCGCGCCGCATGAGCATTACCACTGTCCAGAGCCATCTCCGCGAGCATTGTCAAGATCGGCCCCGGAGATCGCCCTTGCAGCAGCAGGGAGCGGAGCAATTGTTCGGCCTCGTCGTTTCGTCCCTGGCGGCGCAGGGCCGAGGCATGCAGCAACCGGCTGCGCTCGGCGGCTGCGGGCTCCCTGTCGAGGATGGCCTGATACCGCCCGAGCACCTCCATGAACTCATGGAAGAGGTGGTTGCGGTCAAGCTGGCTCAGGTAAAAGAGGATCAGCTGCGAATCTGTCCCCTGCCCGCGGTTGCTTTCCATCCCCTGCTCGAACAGCTGACGAAGCTTTTTATTCTCCCCCAGAGAGCCGGCGAGTTCGAAGAGCAGTCGCAACAGGCGACGATCGCCGCTGTCGAGCCGCCAGGCTGCCTCGAGGGCTGAGTAAGCGGCGAGTTCCTCGCCGCTGGCAACGGCGACTTCCGCACGCAGGCGCTGGGCCTCGCGGTTACCTTCGAGGGCTGCGCCAAGCGCCTCGAGAATACGGCCGGCTGCCTCATGACTGCCCTCTTCGTGAAGGAGCCTGGCTAAGCGAAGACTGGTGTCGGCGTCCTGGGGATAATGCTCGTGGATGATGGAAAGGACTTCACGATACTCCCTGCCCAACCCCCGCGCCTGGAGGAGGCGGGCCACCTCGCGGAAGATCTCCAGGCGCTGTGCGGTGATTTTCTGGAGATCGTGCCACAGTGGCCGGGCACCGTCGTTCTCGACGATGGCCAGGAAGTCTTCGGCCAGCAGGCGGCGAATCTCCGTCACCTCGCGTGACGTTTGATCGTCCTCGGGATGGCGCTGCACGTAGCGCTCGAGAAAGGCCAGGGCCTTGTCGGGCCGCTTCGCCTGGTGATAGGCAACCCGTCCGGCCTCGAGGAGGTAAGCGTCGCCTTCTTCATCGTTTTCGGCAAGCACGCTGAGATGCCGCAGAGCATCATCATACCGTTCCAGCTGCAGGTAGCGGTTGACGAGCTTTTTCCTGAACCCTGCGTGGGCTGGCTGGAGAGCGAGGTATTTTTCGTAGAGGGCGGCTCGTTCTTCGGCGAATTGCGGCTGGTCGAAAATGGTGATGAGGTGGGCCATGGTGCGGATGTCGAGGGCGGTGCTTTCCACCAGCCGCCGCAGCAGCCGGCCAGCCTTGTCAAGCTGCCCGAGCGCACGGGCCTCCTCGGCAGTCTCCTTGAGCAGGGAGAGATCGTTGGGTCGTCGCGCCAGCAATCGCTCTGCTGCCCCGAGGGCCATCTCCCTGCGACCGAGACGGCGCAGGCTGGTCATCACCCCTTCGAGGGCCCGCTCGGAACGGGCTCCTGTCGGCTCGAGTTCGAGGACATGGCCAAAGTAGCGCAATGCCGCCTGCCAGTCCCCGTTGGCCATGGCGACCCTGCCGCCGGCGAAGAGATAGTCGGCGTTGGCAGGTTTGCGCTCGAGCAGGACCTGCACCACTTTGGCGCCGTTGCCATAATCGCCAAGCTGTAACAGGATGCGGCAATATTCCCAGGTCGCCTGTTCCAGTTGCGGCCTGACCGAAAAGAGCTCACCGTAGGCGGTTGCTGCGCCAGCCAGATTGCCTTCGGCAGCCAATTTTCGTCCGCGGTCCCACAGAGATTTCCACCGCGGCGCCGCCTGGTCCTGGCTCAAAACGCGTATGGGAGGCTGCTGGGGGATGGGGGCCGTCTCCGTCCTGCCGGCGCGGACACCCGCGACAAGCGGCAGGATGAGGACAAGGAGCAAGGCCACCCTGCCCTTATCGAGCAAGGTGGCGATCATGTTGACGAAAGTGGTGTCGATGCGAAGCTCAACAACGAAGGCACCTCCCAAGGAGGGGAGAGCGTGGCGTGATCTCCATCCACCATGGACACGATCAGTGGTGCGACGCACCGACCGCCGGCCTCTCTCCCCATGGGGATCATGGTAATGGATCAGCGATAAAACTGCACGATCTTCTCCACCACGTAACGCTGCATCTCCTCGGTCAGTTCTGGATAGATGGGAAGCGCCAGGGTCCGTTCGGCGGCAGCCTCGGCTTCAGGGCAGCTGATTCCCCTGCCGAGCTCGCCGAGGCACTCCTGGCGGTGCAGGGGCACAGGGTAGTAGATCTCGCAGCCGATGCTGTTTTCCCCGAGCCAGGACACCAGCTGGTCGCGTTTTTCGGCGCGAAGCACATATTGGTTGTAGATATGGGTCAGCGGCGATGCGGCGCCATTGCCGACGCCTTCCTCGTAGACCTGCTGCGGTGTGGCGATCTTGCCCCTCTCGACCAGCCCCGAAGCGGCGAACAATTCATTGTAGCGGCTGGCGTTGCGACGCCGCAGACGGTGCCACTGGTCAAGGTGCGGCAACTTGACGCGCAGCGCAGCGGCCTGGATGGGGTCAAGGCGGAAGTTGCCGCCGACCATGCGGTGGTAGTATTTCGGCTGGGCGCCATGGTTGCGTAAAAGGGCCACCCTGTCGGCAAAGTCCTGGTCCTGGCTGACCACCATGCCGCCGTCGCCGATACCGCCGAGGTTCTTGCTGGGAAAGAACGAGAAGCAGCCGGCGAGACCCATGGATCCGGCCCGCATATACTGCACTCCACCGTCGACTGGCATGGGGTACTCGGCGCCGATGGCCTGGGCGGCATCTTCGATTACCGGCACACCGTATTGCCTGGCGAGACCCATGATCCCCGCCATGTCAGCGCACTGCCCATAGAGATGCACGGGAATGATTGCCTTGATGGTGCGCTGCTGGTCGCCGGCGAGCAGTTCCTCGACACGGGCGACATCGATATTGAAGCTTTTCGGTTCGATATCGGCGAAGACCGGCACCGCCCCGACGCGAAGGATGACGCCCATGGTGGCGAAGAACGAGAAGGGGGTGGTCAGCACGCGGTCTCCGGGGCCGATATCAAGCGCCATGAGGCAGGCGAGCAGGGCGTCGGTGCCGCTGGTCACCCCGACGGCACGGGCGGTGCCGCAGTAGGCGGCGATTTCGGCTTCCAGGGCTTCCACTTCGGGACCCTGGATATAGCGGGTCGATTTGACGACGCGGGTCACCGCGGCAAGCAGGTCCGATTCGAGGGAGTCGAGTTGCGCCTTGAGGTCGAGCAGAGGTACGTTCATGGGAAGTTTGGGGTCAGGGGTATTCGGTGGAAGAGGGGCGGCCGCGCCGGCGGCCGAAGTCTGAATAAAGGGCTGCCAGTCCGCAGCCGGCCGGCCTCAATGTTCGGAGGACGACCCGCTGATGACGATCTTTTCCCCGTCGAAGTAGTCGACGATGTCGGGCATTTCCGTTTCGAGGTATTTTTTCATCTTCTTGAGCAGGTTGACCTCGATCTGCCGCACCCGCTCGCGTGAGATCTCGAAGCGGTCGGCGATGGTCTGCAGGGTCATCGGCTCGTCGGTGAGCAGCCGCTTGTCAAGGATCATGCGCTCCTTGTCGTTGAGCTTGTCCTTCAGGGAAGCGATCAACTCGCCGAGTTTTGCCTTGATCTCCTTGCCGGCGACCATCGATTCGATTCCCGGCCCCTCTGAGGGCAGGAAATTCTTCTGCTCGTCGTCGGAATCAGAGCGAACCGGACTCTCCAGGGAGACGTCCCAGTTGTCCATGCGCTGCCCCATCTCCACCACCTCGCGCTCCTTGACGTTGAGACGCTCGGCGAGCAGCTTGGGCTCGGGGTTGAATCCTTGCCCTTCGAGGAGCTTGCGCTCCTTATTGAGGCTGAAGAAGAGCTTGCGCTGGGCCTGGGTGGTGCCAATCTTCACCAGGCGCCAGTTGTCCATGATGAACTTGAGCACGTAGGCGCGGATCCAGTAGGCTGCATAGTAGGAGAATTTGACTCCCCGGTAGGGATCGAATTTCTTGGTGGCCTGCACCAGCCCGACGTTGCCTTCCTGGATGAGGTCCATGAAATTCTGCATCCAGTATTTCTGGAAGTCCATGGCCACCTTGACCACCAGCCTGAGGTTGGAGCTGACCAGGCGGTAGGCGGCCTCCTGGTCACCATGCTCGCGAAAGCGGATGGCCAGCTCGTCGGTTTCCTCGCGACTGAGCAGCTCGTACTGGCTGATCTCCTGCAGGTAGCGGTGCAGTGCTGGATTGCTGAGCACCGGCAGGTTCTCGTCGTCGGGAACCGCCACCAGGGAGTTGTCGTAGCCTTCGTCGATACCCTCTATCTCCGTCTCCAGCTCCGGGTCATCCAACGGCTCGATTTCCAGCTCTGGATCCACAAGACTGTTCTTTGTCATTAACTTCCTTCTCCGGAAAAAATGCCGAGAATTTTCAGAAAGATTACAATAATACTCTATGTGGACGAAAGTGCAACGAGATTAACTATAGGCCCAGGCTCAATTCCTGGCAACTCCGTTTAAATCCGATTGTATCACAGCTATTTTCAGATTGAGAATTTTATTTTCATCCCCTTGGGGATATGCTACATATCTGAGAACTTTCTCGCCCCTGCGGTCAACCGCGGTTGGCCCCCGTCAGGAAAATCTCCCGTACCTCACCACGCGAATGGATACTATCAGAAATTTCAGCATAATTGCGCATATCGACCATGGCAAGTCAACCCTGGCCGACAGAATGATTCAATATTGCAACCTCGTTTCCGATCGAGAGTTCAAAGACCAGATCCTCGACAACATGGAAATCGAGCGCGAACGCGGCATCACCATCAAAAGCCAGACCATCTGCCTGCCCTATACGGCAAAAGACGGGCGGCAGTACATGCTCAATCTCGTCGACACCCCCGGCCATGTCGATTTCAGCTACGAGGTATCGCGGGCGCTCAGTTCCTGCGAGGGAGCCCTGCTGCTGGTCGATGCCGCCCAGGGGGTAGAGGCCCAGACCCTGGCCAATCTCTATCTGGCCATGGAGAACAATCTCGAGATCATCCCGGTAATCAACAAGATCGACCTGCCCTCGGCGGAGCCGGAGAAAGTCGCCCTGCAGATCGAGGAAGACCTCGGCCTTGACAGCCACCTGGTGCAGTTCTGCTCGGCAAAGATGGGTACCGGCATTCCCGAGCTCTTCGAGACCATCGTCAAGCACCTCCCGCCCCCCAAGGGCGACCCGCAGGCCCCGCTGCAGGCGCTGATTTTCGATGCCAACTACGATCCTTTCCGTGGCACGCTGATCTCGGTGCGCATCATCAACGGCTCGGTCAGGGCCGGCGACACCATCCGCTTCATGGCAAATGATCGCGAGTACAAGGTAGACGAGGTAGGATTCTTCAAGCTCCACCGTGAACCGCAGAAGCAGCTCTCGGCCGGCCAGGTTGGCTATATCCTCGCTGGCATCAAGACCATCCAGGATACGCGCCCCGGCGATACCATCACTCTTAAGGATTGCCCGGCGGACAGCCCCCTGCCCGGCTTCCGCGAGGTGCAGCAGGTGGTCTTCTCCTCCATCTACCCCATCGACACCGACGACTACGAGGATCTCGCCACCGCTCTGGAAAAGCTCAAGCTCAACGATGCCTCGCTGACCTTCGAGCGCGACTCCTCGGCCGCCCTCGGCTTCGGCTTCCGCTGCGGTTTCCTCGGCCTGCTCCACCTCGAAGTCATCCAGGAGCGTCTTGAGCGCGAGTTCGACATCTCGCTCATCCTCACCGTGCCCTCGGTGCAGTATATCTTCCACCTCGCCAACGGCACCGTCAAGCACGTCGACAACCCGGCCCACTTCCCCGACCCCACCCACATCGAGCGCGTCGAGGAACCCTACATCAAAGCGACCATTCTCATTCCCGAGCGCTATATGGGGCCGGTCATGACCCTGCTTATGGAGCGGCGCGGCGTCAACACCAGCTTCCATTACCCCACCCCAGGGCGTATCGAACTGCAGTGCGAGTTGCCCCTGGCCGAAGCCATTTTCGACTTCTACGACCGCCTCAAGTCGATCACTCAAGGGTACGGTTCCTTCAATTACGACATGCTCGACTACCGCAAGAGTGATCTCGTCAAGGTCGACATCCTCGTCAACGGCGAGGTGGTCGACGCCCTGTCGCAGCTCGTGCACCGCAACAACGCCCGCGCCAGGGGGCTGCACGCCTGCGAGATGCTCAAGGAAGAGATCCCGCGGCAGATGTTCAAGATCGCCATCCAGGCGGCAATCGGTGGCACCATCATCGCCCGCACCACCATCTCGCCCTTGCGCAAGGACGTCCTCGCCAAATGCTATGGCGGAGATATCACCAGAAAGCGCAAACTCCTCGAAAAGCAGAAAGCCGGCAAAAAACGCATGAAGACGGTGGGCAACGTCGATATCCCGCAGACCGCCTTCCTCGCCGTCCTCAAATCAGAGCAAAAATAGCCCGGCAACATACCGAGCGACCTCCGGCGAGGCCGCTCCTCGCAGGGATTCTCCTTGGAAGTTAGCCCTTTTCAGGAGGCGATAGGGGAAAAAATGCTTAAGTCATCTCTTACGACGTGATATGATACTGCTACGGCCCGACATCTTCCCCCGTCATTTTTTTGCCAGGCAGGACAAGGATGGAACAGATCGACGACGGCAGCGAAAAGAAGAAAATCATCAAGCCCACCCTGCATTTTCTCACTGCCCTGCTGAAGATTGGTGACGACTACACCACCGACAAGATCCCGGTGACCGAGTTGGTCATGGCCGGCCACGTGCTCGCCGATTTCCCCAATTTCCAGCGCTTCGCCGCGAGAGGGTACAGTAAGGCACCCCTCGAGCCGGGGGAGTGGGCCCAACTCTCCGAAGACGGTTCCGCCGTGGTGGCGACCGTGCCCGGCTACCCCAAGGTGAAGACCACCCGTCGCGCCGATGTGCCCGAGCCGATCACGGTGATTGCCGTGGAACCTCTCTTTCTCTATTCCCCCGACCTGATGAAGGCCACCCTGGTCATACACCCGCCACTGGAGGGGGGGCGCTCGCTGCGCGGCCAGGACCTGCGCGAGCTGATCGCCGCCGAAAACATCGTCTTCGGCATCGATGACGAGGCCCTCGAAGAGGCCCTCGACTGCATCACCCGCGGCGAGCAGGAATTCCGCCGCTTCATCATCGCCCGGGGCCAGGAGGTCGGCCAGAGCAGCGACGCCTACCTGCGCTACGAGCTGGAGATCGGGCCCATCGCCGGCACCCTCCTCGAGGACGGCTCCATCGACTTCCGCGAGAGGCGCATCATGGTCGGCATCAAGGCCGGCGAAGTGATCGCCACCAAGATCCCGGCGGTGCAGGGCGCCCCCGGGATCAGCATTTTCGGCGAGGAGACGCCCGCCCAGCCTGGCAAGGACCTGAAGATCGAGCTTGCCAACGACGTTCGTTTCAACCGTGACACCCTGCAAGTCACTGCCACCAAGAACGGCGTTCTTTCCATCGTCAACAACCGCATCATCAAGGTCTGCTCGCACCAGGTACTGGTGGGCGACATCGACTACCAGACCGGCAACGTCGAGAGCATGAACGCCGTCACCATCCGCGGTTCGGTGCAGCCGGGCTTCAAGGTGACGGTGGCCGGCGATCTGGAGGTCTCCGGGGCGGTGATGTCCGGCAAGATCAGTGCCCAGGGCAACCTGGTGGTGCGCGGCGGTATTACCGGCAAGAACAGCAGTCTGGAGGTCAAGGGCGACGCCGACATCAACTTCATCGAGCAGGGCACCCTGCGCTGCGGCGGCATCGCCGTCATCCGCAAGCAATCCTACTACAGCGATATCGTTGCCGGGGGGGATGTACGCTGTCGACCCGACAGCAAGGTCATGGGAGGGACGATCATCTCCGAGGGCAGCATCACCCTGGGCGACGTCGGCTCGGAGAACAGCACCCCTGCCCTTATCGCCGCCGGGGTGGTGGCCGAACGCCTGGCGCGTTTCAACGAGCTGAAGACGAGCATCGTCGAACAGCAGGAGGCCATCGTGCAGTGGATCACCCATTACCCGGGCAGTTCCCACTCGAAGAAGGTCAAAGCCATGGAGAAGGAACTGGCCGAGACCAAGCTGCTGCTCATCCGCCTCAATCTCATTCCCGGCTCCGGCATCTACTCGAAAGCCGGGGCTCCCGAAGAAGGACTGGTCGGCCAGGCCGAAGACTATGACCTAAGCGGCATCATCGACATCGACCGCATCAGGATCGAGGTCTTCGGGACCATCTCGACCGGGACGAAGATCCTCATCGGCAACTGTTCGCTGGTGGTGGAGAAAAATATCTCCTCGCGGCAGTTCAAGCTGCACCCCAACCGCAAGAGCATCCTTGCCGTCGCCTTGAAGAAGTGATCCGCGCCAAGGCACCGATCTTTTCGCCCCCGTATTGCGATAGGCACGATGCGGTCACGCCCTGGCAGTGACAAAGGTCAGGATGGTCCCGCACATCCCAACCTCTCCCCTGCGTTTCTCTTTTCAGGCGTAATAGCGTGAACCGGTGCGTTGCGGTTAGCGGCGGCGCAGCCGTCGCAGCAGCGGCTGCAGGCGGTGGCCATGACGCAGGTGGATGGCGTAAAGAGGACGGCCGAGGTAGTGCAGGAGGAGCAGCACCGCCAGGCAGCGCGCCCCCGGCCCACCCCGAAAATTGCCCAGAGGAAGCCACTTGCCGAGCAGGGCGAGGCGCGCCAGGCGCAGGATGGAGCTGCCTTCGAGATCGTAGCGGCTGTCGACGACAGGTTTCATTGATTGATCCTCCCTCGCAGATGGCCGAGAAAATGGCGCAGGCGCAGCCAGGGATGAAAGCGCAGCTTCCACTGCCGCTCGCCCCACAGTGGCACCGGGCCCATCACGAAGGCCGCCTGGGGCTTTTTACCACCGTGGAAGTCATCGAGATGGTGGCGATGTCTGATGTCGGCCACCTCCTGCGCCGTGGGGAAGGCCAGCTTGCTGACCAGCAGATAGTTGAGCCAGGGCTTGCAGTCGTCGAACTGGTATCCAAGCAGGGCGGCGGCGGCGCCGAAGCGGGCAGCGCTGTCGAAGATGCCCTGTTGCAGAGGGGCGAAGTAGGCGTCCTGCTCCACCTCGGCCTGGCCGATGGCATCCTCGCCGCCGCGAAAGACGAGTTCCACCCCCTGGGAACCGAGCCGGTAGCCGTTGAGGGTCGGGTGTGGGGCGCGGCAGGCCTCCTCGAAGATGTCCTGGGCGTAGGTGAGCACGCTGGCGGCGAAGTCGAAGCGATAGCGGTCATAGATGATACCGCGCAGCTGATTGCGGGCATCCTCGGGATAGGGGATGCCACGCGTCGCCCCGAAGAGCAGCCCATGACAGGTGGGGCAGTCCGGGCGATGGGCGATGGTCTCGAAGAGAAAGCGCTGGATGGTGCCCAGCCAGCCGATATCAACCAAGGCCACCTGGTCGTGGACGAACATGCCCACCGACTCGAAATAGGCCACCGCCGCACGGTTCTTCTCCGCAGCCTGGTGGCGGATCTCCGTCTGGAAGGCTTCGTCTTCGAGCAGGCGATCGAAGTTGATGCGATGCTCAGGGCTATAGCCCTCGTGGGCCGGGCTGAGGGCGGTCTCCGACTGCAGATCAAAGCGCTGCAGGTGCGGCAGCAGGGGCTCGATGTCGAGGGCGAAGATGCGGCAGACATCACGGAAGTCGCGGTTGCCGACCGGCAGAAAGACGATGTCGGCATTAGCCTTGGTCAGCCCCTGATAGGCGCAGGAGGCTCCGGCGAGGGCCATTCGGCTGACGTAGAGGTATTCGATCTGCGGCAGCCCCCCCTCTGGGTAGAGAAAGGGCATGGCCTTTTCCCAGTAGCGCTTGAAGGTCCAGCCCTCGCGGGAAAGAAAGAAGATCTTGGTGATGCCCTTTTCGAGGCAGTAGCGGGCAACTTCCTGAACGAAGAGGCCGATGAGCGGACCGAGGAAGGTGTAGCCCTGGCGATAGAGCGCCGGCTGCGGCACGTTCTCCCCCTCCAGCGGCGCCATGACCTGCTGCAGAATGCGCCCGCGCCAGAAGGGTTTGCCATCGCTGTAGTTGTAGTAGCGCTTGACCAGCGACTTGCGCTGCGCCTCTCCGACGTCATGCAGCACCAGCGCCTCGATGCCATGTTCGGCTGGGCGCAGGCCGTCGGAGATGGGGTTGTCGCCGATGTGCAGCCAGCGCTGCGGGTCGACTCCGTATTTCTCGGCGATCATCGGGAAGGCCTTGCCCGAGGCCTTGGCGAGAAAGGTGTCGGCGGAGGAGACGATCCCCTCGACATACGGCTCCAGGCCGGCGTGGGAAAGCAGGCGCCGCAGATGGGTGGAGGGGAGGTACATGTCGGAAACCACCAGCAGCCGCTTGCCCTGGTCGGCCAGCTCCGCCAGCCAGGGGAGAAAGGGCTGGCGCGGCACCAGCATGGCGTTTTCCATGGTCAACTCGAAGTCGGTGACCTTTTCGAGCAGGCCGCTTGCATAGTCTTCGGCGAAGATCTGCCGCAGCAATTCCTCCATGAAGCGCGGGTAGCAGGCCTCGTGGTCGACGAAGCGCTCCCCGGTCTCCTGGCGGTGGCGTCTTTCGATGCCGTCGCGCAGTCTTTGCACCTCCCGCTCGCCAACGCGGCGGCCGCAGGCCCCCGCCAGACTGGCTATAAATCGCGCCACTGGCAGCTTAACCAGATCGGGGTCGTGGATACGGCGCACCAGCAGGGTGTCGAAGAGGTCGAAGGAGACAACGTCCTTATCCGCAACGCGGCCCCTGGCAGCGGCGATGAGCTGGTCCAGCGAGTGGAAGGTGGTGACGTTCATGGAACTCTTTATGACTGACGGCCGCTGCCGGTGGTCTTGGCGGCCCAGATCTTGAGGCTCTTGAGCAGTTGCCTGAGCGCCGTACGCACTCCTTGCGGCGTGGCAGCGGTCAGGGACGTGCGCACCTCATGCAGCTCGCGACCCAGCTCGACGAGGCGCTCCGCCCCGGCACTGGCGTAGAGGCGGTATTCTTCGGGGAGTTTCTCCCTCAGATAGGTCGAGATCAGCTCCTGGTCCTGCAGCCGCCCGGTGATGGCCGCCTCACCCAGGGTGTTACCGGAGTGGATGCGATAGAAGAGCAGCTTCTCGTCGTGAAGGTAGTGCACCCCCTTGGGGAAGGCCAGCATCATGCGGAAGATGTAGTCGTAGTCGTGCAGATAGCGCAGCGAACAGAACTTGCCCACCGTCTCCACCGCCCTGGCGGTCATGAAGAGGTTGGAGGTGGTGACCATGAAGTTGCCCTTAAGGAAGGCGGCATAGAGGTCACGGCAGGAAAAGTACCAGGAGCGGTTCTTGCTGTGCCAGAGGTTCCAGCCGAACTCGGGGTCGGTGAAGACCTCGCCGGTGTCGGAAATAGGCACCACGTCGGTGAAGAGGCACTCCGCCTCGCGTTCCTTGCAGACCTGCAGCAGCCGCTCGCAGCGCGTCCGCTCATAGACATCGTCGGAGTTGAGGATGGCGACGAAGCGTCCACGCGCCAGCCCCAGGCCGCGATTGATGGTGTTGTAGGCGTCCTGATTCTCCTGGTGGAAATAGGTCAGCCGCGGGTCGACGTAGCTCCTGACGATCTCGCCGGTGGAATCGGTAGAGCCGTCGTCGATGACCAGCAGCTCGAGGTCATCGACAGTCTGGCCGAGGACGCTGTCGACGGCCGCGCCGATGAAGCGCTCGTGGTTATAGGCGGGGATGACTACCGAAAGTAGCGGTGCGGATGGTCTCGTTGCGGTCATCGTATCGTATTGTCTGTGCGCCGGTATCTCTCCCCGGCTGTCGGTGGCGGAAAGGGAAAGCCGGGTCTTCCGGAGGCCCTAGGTAACGAACTCCACCGTTTCCGTCAAGCATTTGTTGCCAGGGGACAAGCCCTTGGCGGCCCTTTTGCCATAATTCGCCCGTTCAGCCCTCTCCCCTGTCGCCAAGACCGTCGCGGTCAAGGAGGCTGATCAGCCGGCCATTGACCTTGATCAGCCCTTCCTCGCTCATCTTGGCGAAGATGCGCGACAAGGTCTCGGGGATGGTGCCGAGCAGGCTGGCCAGTTGCCCCTTGGAGATGTCGAGCTGCACCTCGTCGGCACCGTCCTGCTCCTCGCTGAGGTAGAGGAGATAGCCGGCGAGCCGTGCCGGCACCTCCTTCAGGGAGAGGTTCTCGATCTGCGCGGCGAAGCGGCGCAGCCGCATGGAGAGTACCGCCAGCATATTGAGGGCCATGGTCGGATTGGCTTCGACGAGGTGCACGAAGCGATCGCGGGGGAAGAACAGGGTGCGTGTGCGCGTCAGCGCTTCGGCGTTGGCGGGGAACGGCTGGCCGTGGAAGACCGGCACCTCGCCGAAGGGCTCGCCTTCGCCAAAAATGTGCAGGATGTGCTCCTTGCCCCCCGAGGAGACCTTAAAGATCTTCACCCTGCCCTCGCCAACCATGAAGAAGCCGATACCGCGATCCCCTTCGAGGAAGATGGTCTCGCCCTTGTCGTAATTCTTTTCCACGGCGATGGCAGCAATATCGTCAATCTGGCGGGATGGCAGTCCGCCGAAGAGAAAACTCCCTTGCAAGATATGTTTTTTTTCCATACGTTCCTCTGTCGTTGTCTGCGCTGACGTCATTGGGACAGGTTCGTCTGTTGCGGCGACACCTCCCTGTCGCCACCGACTGTACCAGCAAAGCGGCAATCCGGCACCATCTGATGAGGCCCGGAGCCGCTTTTCGCCCCTTGGTGCTGGCCCGCCCCGTTCTCATTGTTCCTTCAGCCCCCCAACGCCGATGCGCAAGATCATCCACATCGACATGGATGCCTTCTATGCCTCCATCGAGCAGCGCGACAACCCTTCTTTCCGGGGCAGGCCGCTGATCGTCGGCGGCGACCCCAAGGGTCGCGGGGTCGTCGCCGCCTGCTCCTACGAGGCGCGCCGTTTCGGCGTGCGCTCTGCCATGCCCTGCCGCCGCGCCGCCAAATTGTGCCCGGGGGCCATCTTCACCCCGCCGCGCATGGAGCGCTATGTCGAGGTTTCCTCGCGCATCATGGCCATTTTTCGCAGCTATACTCCGATAGTCGAGCCGCTCTCCCTCGACGAAGCCTTCCTCGACGTCACCCTCCTCAACGACCTGCACCCTTCGGCGACCCTGCTCGCCGGGGAGATCTGCCGGCGGATCTTCGATGAGCTGCAGCTGAGCGCCTCGGCCGGGGTATCGTATAACAAGTTCCTCGCTAAAGTAGCCTCCGACTTCCGCAAGCCGCGCGGCCTGACCACGGTGCCTCCGGGGCAGGCGCAGGACTTTCTCGACGAGCTTCCCATCCGCAAGTTCTACGGGGTGGGCGAGGTCACCGAAAAGAAGATGCTGCGCCTTGGCATCAGCAACGGCCGCCAGCTGCGCTCCTGGTCGGAAGCCGACCTCCTCCTCCACTTTGGCAAGATGGGCTCTTTTCTCCACGACATCGTCCGTGGCATCGACGATCGCCCGGTGGAGCCGCTGCGGCCGCGTAAGTCCATCGGCAGCGAAACCACCCTGGCCCACGACAGCGACGATCTGGCCGAGATCGATCTCATCCTCGATGCCCTGGCCGGAGATATCGAGGCCTCGCTGCAGCACAAGAATCAGGGCGGCCACACCTTGACCCTCAAGGTCCGCTACCACGACTTCGCCACCATCACCCGCTCGGTGACCAGCCGCTTCCCCATCCGCGAGAGAGCCGAGATGCTCGCCCTGCTGCCCGGACTCTTGCGCAGCACCCTGGTCGGCAAAGTCAAGGTCAGGCTCCTCGGTCTGTCGCTGGCCAGGCTGGCGGAGGCCAGACCGACCCCGCGCCAACTAAAATTGCCGTTTATGGAGGAAGGGTGAGTTTTGCCGATTGAAGTGGTCCTGCTTTTTTGTATGATAAGGTCAACACAGAGGCCCCCTTCCCCCTTCACCCCCCTTCGGCAGCCATGAAAGACCTCGCCCTCGCCATCTTCAACATCTTCCGCGCCGTGGGCAGGATCTTCACCCTGGTGAGGAACCTGCTCTTCAACCTGGTGCTTATCGCCCTGCTTCTCGTCGCCCTCGTCGCGCTGCTCTCCCCCGGCGGCAAGACATTGCCGGAGCGAGCCATCCTCCATCTCCAGGTGCAGGGCGACATCGTCGAGAGTCGGCGCGCCCAGAACGCCGTCGAAAAGCTCATGCGCGACCAGCTCGAACCGGAGAGCAATGCCGGGGAGACCGTTCTGCAGACGCTGCTCGACACCATCGACAGTGCCGCCGCCGATGCCCAGATCGTCGCCCTGCTCCTCGACCTCAAGGAGTTTGACAGCGCCGGTCTCGATCAGCTGCAGGCAGTCGGCGAAAGCCTGAAACGGTTCAAAGAGACCGGCAAGACAGTGGTGGCCGCTGGCGACTATTTCACCCAGAGCCAGTACTTCCTCGCCTCCTATGCCGACAAGATCTTTCTCAACCCCATGGGCGGGGTCGAGTTGCACGGCTTTGGCGTGTATCGTCTCTATTTCCGCCAGGCCATGGAGAAGCTTGCCATCAACTACAACGTCTTCAAGGTCGGAGACTACAAATCGGCCCTCGAGCCCTTCACCAGGGACAACATGTCGGAGGAAGACCGCCGCCAAAACGACAGCTGGCTCTCTGCCTTGTGGGGGCTCTATCTCGACGGCGTCGCCGCGCGCCGCCATATCGAGCGCGAGACGCTGGTGGCCTACACCCATGCCATCGACGACGCTCTGCGGGCGGTGGACGGCGACACGGCTCGGCTGGCCGAGAAGACGGGGCTGGTCGACAAGCTCGCCACACGGGACGAGGTGGACCGCTACCTCGCCTCCCTGGCCAAGGACCATAAGGGCAAACCGGCCCTGGTCACCTCAGCCGACTATGCTGACCGCATCATCCCCGCCTATGACCCCATCCCCTGGGATGGCGACAAGATCGGGCTGATCCTCGCCGAAGGCAATATCCTTCCCGGGAAACAACCTCCGGGCTTCATCGGCGGCGACACCCTGGCCGAATCGATCCGCCAGGCACGTGACGACAGGCAGGTCAAGGCCCTGGTGCTGCGCATCAATTCAGGGGGTGGCTCGGCTTTCGCGTCGGAAGTCATCCGTCAGGAACTCCTTCTGGTGCAGAAGAAGGGCAAGCCAGTGGTGGTGTCGATGGGCTCGGTGGCTGCCTCAGGGGGCTACTGGATCGCCGCCGATGCCGACGAAATCTGGGCCACGGAGGCGACCATCACCGGATCCATCGGCATCTTCGGGGCCATCCCCACCTTCGAGAAAACCTTGGCCACTCTGGGTATTTTCAGCGATGGCACCGGCACCACGCCGCTGGCGGCGGGCCTCGACCTCTCCCAACCCCTGCCCGAACCTCTCAAAAAGGCAGTTCAGCAGGCGGTGACGCACAGCTACGGCCGCTTTCTCGACCTCGTTGCCGAGGCGCGCGACCTCGACCGCAAACGGGTGGGCGAACTCGCCGAAGGGCGTGTCTACAGTGGAAAAATGGCCCGAGACCTCGGCCTCGTCGACAAGCTCGGCGGTCTCGAGGAAGCCATCGAGGCCGCCGCCAGACTGGCCGGCAGCACCGACTATATCACCGAGTATATCGCCCCGCCTCAGTCGTTCAAGGAGCAGCTGCTGGAATTTCTGTCGAGTTTCATGCCCTTCTCTGCCTCCGGACCACCCCCGGCGCCACTGTCGCAGCTTGCCGAGCTGACAGGACAGCTGGCCAGGCGGATCGGCGAACTGGATTTCCTGGCCGACCCTCGCGGGATCTATGCCCATTGTCTGCTGCGGCCGAGGTTTTAAGAAAAGAGAAGCAAGGGGGGCAGGAAGCTGAGCTGTCCCAGGTATGCCTGGTTGCTCGGATGGGGGCTGTGCCGGAAGCGTACAACAATCAGGAGGTGTACGCGAAGCTGCTGTCGTCGTCCCCGTCAGGAATCTCGTTCATGACGAATTCGATCCATCTCCACGGGGCGTCGAGAATTTTGAAACCGATGTCGATGCGTCCGGCGACCTTGCCTGGACGTTTCCAGCACGGTTTGGCGACTATGCGGTAATGGGCGCCGCCCCCGGAGAGAACGGCGACGTAGTTATGCCGGCAGGCGGCGAACGTCTCGGGGAGGTCGGTGACCCGGAAGCCCCCCAGGGAGACGTCGGCGAGATGGCAGCCATAGACAGCTTTGCCGTCGCAAAGATCGCCGACAAAACCGGCAAGTCCGGCCCGGCGGTGCCGGCGCGAACTGCGACCGAGGCCGAAGGGGGAGGAGGTGTGATGCATGGTATTCATGGCAGCCCTCGTTAGAGGCGAAGTGGAGTGCTCTCGAAATCCTACCCGACAACTATAGCATTCCTAGCCCATAAGCTCACCGCAAAAAACGCACATCCACATTTTTTTTCCTTTAGCTTCGAGCTGTTAGCCTCACACAAAAAGCCATGCGGCGACTATTTCAAGGGAGATCGCCTGCAATATGGCGGTCTCCACGTATCTCCACGGATGCCGCCAAGGATATCATCAGGCCCACCCGGCGGGAGGCGAACTGTCCTCCCTTCCCACCGCAGCGAAGCCCCTGGGGGCCCGCTACTTGTGCTGCCGGGGAAAGGCCCGCCCCTCGGCAACCCGACGGTTATCGAGATACTCCGCGGCGAGACGGTTGATGTCCTCTTTGCTGATGGCGGCAAAATCGTCGACGATGGTCGTCGGCCATTCCAGTTGCACCGGGTGGCGACTGGAGAGGTGAAGTACCGAAGAAAGCCAGTAGCCATTGGTTCTGATGGTATCGCCGATCGAGGTCAGGGTCGGTTTCTTGCCGCGCTGCAGTTCCTCCTCGCCGATGCCGTTACGGCGCAGATCCTCGGCAATGTTGCGAATCTCCTTGGCGATGACCTCTTCGTCCCCGGGAGAGACGAGGATCTGCGCATAGAGATAGCCATAGCCGGGATAGACCCTGCTCGTAAAGCTCGACGCCGAGGGTGAGTAGGCCGCCCCCAGCTTCTCGCGAACGACCTTGCGCAGACGGTCGTCGAAGATCGTCGCCAGCACCAGCAGGCGACGGGTGCGAGCGATATCCCAGGCGTCGTCGGTGGGCCAGGCGAGCACCAGCAGCGCCTTGTCGATAGAGGTGTCAACCGCCACTTCGAGCTTGCCTCCCGCGGGGAAGGTGATTTGCTTGCCGAAAACGGGCTGCGGCGCCTTCAGCGAGACCCCGGCGAAGTAGCGCTCCACCAGGCGGACCATGTCATCACGCTGAAAATCTCCGACCACGGTCAGCTCAAGGTCGCGTGGCGGCATGGAGGCTGCCAGCCATGCGGCCACGCCGTCATAGGTCAGCCGGGCCACCTCCTGCCACGGCACCAGGCCGAAATGGACATTGCCACCGGCGAGGAAGGGGGTGACATGGAGGGGCATGGCCCCCTCGATATCGCGTTCCTTCTTCTGGTAGAGTAGCTCGGCATTCTTCATCGCCAGGTCGAAGCGGCTTTTTCGCCAGCCAGGGTCATAGAGCACGGTGTGCAGCAGCTGCAGCAGCAACTCGGCGTCTTTTTCGAGGGCACCGCCCACCCAGGTAAAGGCGGCCTCACCAATACGAAAACGCAGGTTGACGGAACTGCCGGCAAGAAGCCGCTCCACCTCGGCCTGGGTCATGGCGCCGGTTCCCGAGAGGTTGACCGTATCCTCGCCGATCATCGCCATGCCGGGGAGGGGTTCGCTCTGCTCACCTTCGCCGAATGCGGCGATGATGTTGAAACTCTTCTCACGAAACGGGGTGCGCTTGAGGTTGAGCACGAGGTTGTTGGCAAACACCACCTGCTCACTGTCGATGGCGGCAAGCCTTCTTTCTTCCCGTGCCGTGCTGGAAGGCGCTGCCAGCGGCAGATAGGGGAACGTCTTCTGTCGCTGATGCCGGAACTCGTCTGGCGCATCTTCCTGCAGTGCCGTGTAGGCCTCGCGGATCTGCTCTCGGGACTCCCCTTCCAGCCGCGCGTCGCCGGTCACCGACACCAGCCGGCTGTCGTGGCCCCACAGCTGGCGAAAGCCTTCATTGACCTTGGCCAGGGTGAGCCTGTCGAGAATGCCCCCGTAAAGCTGTCGCTCCTGCTGCGGCGACTGGTAGACACGGTAGCTGGCAAGGTGGTCGACGAGCAACGATGCCAGCCGTCGCGAGTCTTCGCTGTTGGCGGTGGCCACCCGCGCATCGAGCTCGGCCAGCACCTCATCGCGGGCTCGCTGCAGTTCCTCTTCGCTGAAGCCATAGAGCAGAGCCTGGCGCAGGGTGCGGTCGAGCTGAGCAAGTGTCGACCGCCACCTGGCCTGGTCTGTCTGCGCCGAGATGGTGCCGTAGCCGATGCGCTCCACCAGATCCCCGGAACGATAGAGCGCCTGGGTGAAGGGAGCGTCGGCTTCTTCCTGAAGACGCTCCAGACGATAGCCGACGATCAGGTCTCCGACGATGCGGGTAAGCTCTGCGGCGGCAAAGTCGGTGGAATCCCGCTGCGGCTGGCGGGGCCAGAAGGTCTCGATGGAGACGTTGGTCTTGCCCAGTTCCGGCTCGTAATGGTGGAATATCTCGACCCCACGGTGCTGCAGGCTGCCGAAGGGGGCGCAGACCGGTGCCGGCCCGGAGGCGGTCAGGGGGCCGAACTGATCACCGATGACACGCACCGCCTGGTGGCGGTCGACATCGCCAACCACCACCAGCGTCATATTCTCGGGGCGGTACCAGCGATCGTAGAAGGCTCGCAGGGCCTTGCCATCGGCACGTCGCAGCACCTCCTCGCTGCCGATGACCATCCGCTCGGCCAGCCGCGTGCCGCGAAAGGCGAACTCCATCGCCGCCACCTGGGTCCGGTAGGAGGCCGAATCGCGGGCACGTTTCTCGGCGAGGATGACTCCGCGCTCCTCGTTTACCTGCTGCTCGCCAAGGGTGGCATGGCGTGCGTAGTCGGCGAGCACCAGCAGGCCGCGACGCAACTCTTCTTCTTTCCCCGAGGGCAGGAAAATATTGTAGACGGTGCGGTCGAAGGCGGTGTGGGCGTTGGCGTCATTCCCGAAATCCATGCCGATGGACTGGAAGTAGTTGACCAGGGTGCCGGGCGGGTAGTTCCGTGATCCCTTGAACATCATATGCTCGAGGTAGTGCGCCAGGCCGCGCTGATCTTCATCCTCGTGAAGGGACCCGGCGCCGATGAGCAGGTGCACTGCCACCCGGCCGCGTGGCTCGCCGTTTTCCTTGACGATATAGCGCAGACCGTTGTCGAGCGTCCCCGTGGTCAGCAAGGGATCAACCTGGAGATCGCTGTTCTGCCAGGGCCAGGCTCTGGGCCAGCACAACGAATTGTTGGTGATCTCGCTCTCGGCCCTGGGCGGGAGAAGGAAGACAAAGGAGAGTATGGCAAGAATCAGCAGCGTAGTACGCCGCAGGGCATCAGTTCTGGCAAGGGTCATGATAAACAGATGAATGGAGGTTAGCGGTCTCTGCCGAGGGAATGCTTTTCTTTCACTATAAGCCCTGCCATGCGATGTGAAACCCTCGGCGCGGCGATGAGGGCGGCAAAAATTCCGCTTATGGCAAAAAATGGCTTTTTTTCCGCCCGCGGGTGGTGTAGAAGTTGCTCGCCTGGCACGAACGGCGCATCTGGACATTTACACAACATACTGACATAACGATGAAAACGAAGCACCGTCTTGAATACTCGCTCCTGCGCTCGACTATCTTCTTCATCAACCTGCTGCCGGTCCCGGTGATCCTCACCCTGTGCTCGACTCTCGGCTACCTCGCCTGGGTCGTCTTCCCGTTCCGCCTCCCTGTCGCCTACAGCAACCTGTCGACGGTCTTCCCGGAAAAATCCCACGACGACAAGCTGCGTCTCCTGCGCCGGGTCTACCTGCAGTTCACCAGGACCTTCGGCCTGGTGTTCATCCTCCACCGCGCAAAGCTCAGCAACCTGGTGCGCAACACGCGCATCACCGGCCGCGACAAGGTCGACCGCGCTCTTGCCGACGGCAAGGGGGTTATCCTCACCACCCTGCACGCCTCGTGGTTCGAGGCCTACTTCGCCTGGTTCAACATGAGCGGCCTGCCCACCAGCCTCATCTACCAGAAGCAGAGCAACCCCCTCTCCGACGCCTTCTTCGTCCGCCAGCGTTGCCGCCATGGCACGAGCCTCGAGCACCTCAGCAGCTACGACGGCATGAAGGCCTACACGGAGGCTTTGCAGCGCAACCGCCTGCTCATCATCAGCCTCGACCAGAGCTACACCAGCCGCGGCATCTCGGTTCCCTTCTTCGGTCGCCCCCTGGCCTGCGCCAGAGGCACTGCCATGCTTCACCTGCGCACCGGGGCGCCGGTCTTCACCAGCGTCTACTATATGAAGGACGGCGAACTGCATATCGACTTCGACGAGGTGCAGCTGCCCCGCTACGAGGCCATGGACGATCAGGCGGTGGCCGATATCTCCACCCGCTGCCTGCGCCTCTACGAGCCCTTCATTCGCACCTACCCCGAGCAGTGGTTCAGCCTCTTCCACCGTCTGTGGAGCAAGAAGGGCTACCAGCCGGTAAGACGAAGCCTGCGCAACATCTTCCTGTAGCCTGCGGCAAAACCCGGCCGGTCATTTGCCTCCGGCAAATAGTCCTTCTGAAATCGCTTCCGCTGGTGTATTAGTACGAACGTTCGCGGCACCGGGCCCGGCAGTGCATCAGTGCCCGGCCCCCCACTCCTGCATTTCACCGTCACCGCATGAGCAATACAGAAATTCTCCACCGACTCCTTCTCGTCATCCGTCCCTACCGGGTCAAGCTTCTCGTCGCCATGCTATCGATGATCTTCGTCGCCTGCTTCACCGGTGCCCAGGCCTATCTGGTCAAGGACCTGCTCGACAAGATCTTTATGGAGAAGAACATCTTTTTCCTCAAGATGTTGCCGCTGGTGGTGCTGGTCATCTTCTTTCTCAAGGGAATCTTCTACTACCTCTACACCTTTCTCCTCGAGCAGGTCGGCCAGTCGGTGATCCGCGATTTTCGCGTGCAGATCTTCAACCACATCCACCGCCAGTCCCTGTCCTTTTTCAACACCATGCCCACCGGCACCCTGATGTCGCGCATCATCAACGATGTCAGTCTGCTGCAGCAGGCGGTCTCCAATGCCCTGGTGGGTTCGGTGCGCGACTTCTTCCAGGTGGTCATCCTCCTCGGAGTCGTTTTCTTCATGAACTGGCGGCTGGCCATGGTGTCCTTCATCGTCCTGCCCATCGCCGCCTATCCCATCGTCAAGTTTGGCAAGCTCTTCAGGCGCTTGAGCACGAGAACCCAGGAGGAGGTGGCCGGGGTCTCCAACATCCTCCACGAAACCATCACCGGCAGCCGCATCGTCAAGGCCTTCACCCGCGAGTCCTACGAAGGCGAGCGTTTCCTGCGCCAGGTGGGCAAGCTCTTCTCGCTGACCTTGAAGGACGCCAAGTACCGCTGCTTGCAGCACCCGCTGATGGAGTTCATCGGCGGCGGCGCCATCGCCCTGATCATCTGGTTCGGGGGCAAGGAGGTCATCGCCGGCACCGCCACCCCGGGCACCTTCTTCGCCTTTCTCACCGCCCTCATCGCCGCCTACGAGCCGGTCAAGGGGGTGACGCGCATCAACTCCACCATCCAGCAAGGCATGGCGGCGGCCTCGCGGGTTTTCGCCATCCTCGATGTCGAACCGGAGATCGGCGATAAACCGGGGGCCTTTCCCCTGCAACCTTTCAGCAAGGAGATCGTCTTCAAGGACCTCACCTTCCGCTACGACGATCAGACGGCGGTGCTGTCGAACATCAACATCCGCGTGCCGGCGGGCGAAGCTCTGGCCATCGTCGGGCCGAGCGGCGGCGGCAAGACCACCTTCACCAACCTCATCCCGCGCTTTCTGGAAATCCGCGAGGGCAGCATCACCATCGACTCCATCGATATCCGCGACGTCACCGTGGCCTCGCTGAGACGGCAGATCGCCATGGTCACCCAGCAGACCATCCTCTTCAACGACACCGTGCGCAACAATATCGCCTACGGCGACCTCCAGGCCAGTGACGAAGAAATCCGCGAAGCGGCCCGCGCCGCCTACGCCCTCGACTTCATCCTCGCCCTGCCGCAGGGCTTCGACACGGTCATCGGCGAAAGCGGGGCACGTCTCTCCGGCGGCGAGAGGCAGCGCCTCTCCATCGCCCGCGCCATCCTCAAGAATGCCCCGATTCTCATCCTCGACGAGGCCACTTCGGCCCTTGACAGCGAGTCGGAGCGGGAGGTGCAGAAGGCCCTAGACAATCTCATGAAAGACCGTACCACCTTCGTCATCGCCCACCGCCTGTCGACGATCAAAAACGCCACCAGGATCATTGTCATCAAGGACGGGGTCATCGTCGAAGAAGGCACCCATGACAGCCTTATGGCCAGACATGGCGAGTACGAGCAGCTCTATACCATGCAATATACCTGAACCCACCGGCAGCACTTTCCCTGCCGCGAACCCATCGGCCACGGACCATGCAGAGCGTCTCCCGTTTTTGTCATCGCGCCAACAGCTGCGGCATTTTCTTCGTTGTCCTCGCCTGCTTCTTCATCCCCTTCTCGACCTCGCTGATGGGGGCCACCGCGACCCTGGCGCTGGTCTGCTGGGTGTTTTCCGGAGAGATCAGGAAGCTGCCGCAGTTGCTGGCCTCGCAGCCGGCGGCCCTCTGCGCCATGGCCCTGTTCGTCCTCCTCGCCATCGGCGTCTTTTACGGCCCGACCGGCAGTGACGAGGCCCTGTCAGTACTTAAAAAGTATCGCGAGCTGGTGTATTTCGTCATGGTGCTGTCGCTGTTCCGCGATAATGAGGGCGCGGCGCGACTCGCCGAAGATGCGTTCATCGTTGGCTGCGTGGTGCTGATGACGGTTTCCTACGGCATCTATTTCGAAGTGCTGCCGCCAGGAAAATTCGGCCATTCCCTGGTCTATCACATTACCCACAGCCTCTTCATGGCCATGCTCTCCTTCTGGGCCCTGCATCGCGCCTTTGCATCGCCGGCCGCCATGCTGCCATGGCTGGGGCTTTTCATGCTGGCCAGCGCCAACCTCTTCTATATCGCTCCCGGACGCACTGGCATGCTCCTTTATCTCACCCTGCTGGCCTTACTCCTGGTACAGCGTCTCTCGTGGAAGAAGTGGTTGCCGGCGGCGGTGCTGGCGACAGTGGCGGTGACGGCGATCTATGTCACCTCGGGCAACTTTTCGACACGGGTCCATGAGGCCATCGAGGAAATCCGCACCTATCAGGCCGACTCCTCCCGCACCTCCCTGGGGATGCGCTTCGACTGGTGGCGCAACAGCCTGCAGCTCATTGGCGAAAAACCCCTGCTCGGCCATGGCACCGGCTCCTTTAAAACTGTGCAGGAAAAGCTCATCGAAAACAGCGAGACGCAGAGCACCGACAATCCCCATAACGAGTATCTGATGCTCGCCGTGCAGGGTGGCCTGGTTGCCATGACCCTCTTCATCGCTCTGCTGGTGACGCAGCTGGTCGCCTCGCTGCGGCTCGTTCCGCCGCGCCGGCATCTTCTTCAGGGGGTGGTGGTGGCCATGGCCGTGGGCTGCCTGATGAACTCGTTTCTCTTCGACTCCCATCCCGGCCACTTCTTCGCCATTGTCACAGCGGTTCTCCTCGTTTCATCTCCCCGAAAAAACGTACTTTCACCCCGCTAGCCAGCGACGTTGCCAGCCGGCAACGGCAAGGTGAGGATCACTTCGGTGTATTCCCCGCGGCGGCTGTCGACGACAAGAGTGCCGTCATGCTCTTCGACGATTTTGGCGGAAATGGCCAGACCGAGGCCGGTACCGCTGCCCTTGGTGGTGAAATACGGGTCGAAGATGCGTGGCAGGTCTTCCGCGGCGATGCCCTCACCGTTGTCGCGCAGTGTGAGAGTGAACAGCGTATTGCGACGTCGTGCGGTGATGTCAAGTATCCCGCCGTCGGGCATGGCCTGGACGGCGTTGAGCAGAAGATTGAGCAGCACCTGGTTGAGCTTGTCGACATCGACCGACAGAGGTGGCAGGTCGGCGGGGACATCGACCCTGATATCGATGCCCAGACTGCCGGCATCGGCCTGCACCAGGGACACCGACTTGCCGACGAGCTCGCTGGGAGCTACTTCACCCAGGTTGAGTTTTGCCGGGCGGGCATAGTCGAGCAACTCGCCGATGCTGCGATTGAGCCGTTCCACCTCCTTGACGAGGAGGTCGGCGCTCTCCCCCCCGCCCTCGCCTTTCTCCCGCCGCTCCCTGAGAACCATCGCCAGACCTTTGATCGAGCTGAGCGGATTGCGCAGCTCATGCGCCACACCGGCGGCCATTTTGCCGAGGGCGGCGAGACGCTCGCTGCGCCGCAATTCCCTTTCAAGGGAGCGAATGGCGGTAAGGTCGCGCAGGAGCAGCACTTCGCCATCCGCTTTATGACGGTCGTCGTAGACTGCCATGGTCGATAGCTGCAGGATCAGCACCCGTTTCGGGTCATGGTCGTAGACCAGCTCGGTCGGCCCGGGAAGGCCAGCCGCCACCTTGTCCCCGCGGAAGGCCCCGGCAATCATGGGCGGCAGGCATGCCTGTGGCAACTTGCCGACGAGCCGCTCGCCGTCTGTACCGAGGATCTCCGCGGCACTTGAATTGCAAAGACGGATCAGCCCCTGGCGGTCGGTGGCGATCAGCCCGATGGGCAGAGCAGAGACGAGTCGATCGGTAAAGGCATGGATCGCCCCGAGGCGCTGCTGCGAACCGCGCAGGCCTTTAAGGGTGAGATATGACAGGCCGCCGGCGATGGCCACCAGCAGGGTGACCACGGCGAGCAGCACCAGCTGCAGCACCTGGCGCTGGAGTGATCCGGAAAAGAGCTGGAAATCCAGCTCGACGACAAAGATCAGCGACCGGTCGCGCAGCCGCCGCAGTTCCTCCTGCCAGGCCAGGAAATGACCCTGATCGACGTGGCGGCGCATCATCGCCATGCGGCGACCGGGAGTCATTTGCCCCCCCTCGGGAAAGCGCTCGCGTAGGGCGGGTGGGACCTGCCACGCCGCCACCTGGTAGCGGTAGCTGTCTGCGCCACTCTCCTTCCTGTCGACGATGCGCGACACCACCCCCTGCCCCTCATCCTGACCGAGCTTGCCGAGAAGCTCCATTGCCGCAGGCCCAAGTTGCCGGCCGTTTTCGGCGCCCTCCCCGGCCGCCAGCAGAATTGCCCCCGCCGGGTCGACGAGGCGTACCGCCACCACCCCGGGCTGCTCTGCGGCCTGCTCCATGACCTCGCGCATCTGCTCTTCCCAGCCGACTCGTTCCTCGGTGCGCAGCCGCTGCCGCAAGCCCTCGCGGGCTGCGCTGTTGATGAAGCGGACGAGGGTCAAGGCACGCTGCTCCATGGACTTGCCGAGCAACTCCATTTCGCGCTGATAGTTGCTGACCCCGAAGATCCCCAGCAGCAGCAGGAGGAGGATGCCGGCGAGGAGAAGAATCCACGGTGAGAAGCCGAGCAGCGGCGAAGCCGACTTACGCTGGCCGTTGGTCGTATTCATGGGCGACAATCTTTGCGAGGATGACCTTGGAGATCATATAAGTGGGGACGATGCCCTCATCCCCCATTGGCCCGGAAGCCAGGGTCTGGCCGCTCTGCAGCGGGTTGTCCGAAGCGTAGTAGGCGTAGCGTGTCTTCATGGTGGCTGGAATATGCCCCTGGATGATAGCCCCGCTGATCGCCTTCTGATAATGACCGCCCTCCATCTCCAGGCCGATGGCGCGCCACGACGAGGTGTGGAAACGCTGCAGCACGTCGCGGTTCTGCAGCGAGGTGCCGAGAACGGTGACCATCGGCCCGGTGAAAACCGTTACCCCAGAGTCGAAATCGGCGGCGGAGAGGTCATTGGCGACGATATAGTTGTCGGCCGTGCCCTCCATGACATGGGCGGTGGCGAGCATGATATCGCCTTTGTTCCCCGGCAGGACGCCAGCCTTGCCCATGATGGAAATGGAGGCGATCTCGAGGGACTGTTCATCACCGTTGCTTTCCTCGGGATGGAGCAGTTCGTCCATGATATCGAACGCCTGGGTGCCAAAGGCATAGTCGATGACCAGCAACAGCGGGCGGCTGATGAGCAGCTGTTCGCAGTCGATACCCAGTGCAGGATGGAGAGGACATCCGTGCAACTGCGCCAGATCGATGATATTGACGTCGATGGTCGAACCCGAGGTGTCGGCGAGGTAGGTGAATCCGTGGCGCTGCGCATATTCCTCTACTTCGCGATCACGATCACGCACGGCGCGCACCATGTTGTAAAGATCCTCGGGCACCTTGTGGCCGCCCTCAGCCAAGGTCCCCGGTCCGTAGATGAGATTGCGCATCGAATGCATATTGGCGCTGACGATATGTATCGGTCGTTTCTCGAACTCGAGACGGCGCAAGGTCTGGCGCAGCCGCGTGGCCCACAGCGAGGCATGCGTCTGGTGGTCGATCATTTCATGCAGCGAAGGGGTGAAATAAACCACCAGCTCGTTGCGCTTTTCCTGCTGCTCATCCATGACTCGACGCCCAATGCCATAGATGATCTCGAACAGGCTGCTGTTGCTGTCATGCTCAATGCGGTTCCTCTCCAGGTATTCATAGGCGTCGCGGGTCTCCTTGTAGGTGCGCCCGAGGATGATCGACAGGTTCCACAAGGCCCGCTCGAGCTCTTCTCCCTCCGGGACACCTTCTCGGGTGACGACACGCTCGAGTTCGCTCCATTCCGAGCTGACGCCATCCCCGCGGCTGGAGACCTGGCGGTAGATCTTCCATGCTTCGATATTAAGGAAAGTGATATGGGTAAGGATATCGTATATCTCGCTCTTGCCGGTGGTAATGACGAAGCAGTATTCCTTCTCCGATACCGCATAAGAAACACGGCGCCTCTTGAGGGGCACGATACGCGCAAACGAGGTGTCGTGGAAGTCCTCCTGGGCGGTGAGAGTGATCCGCGTGCAGCGCTCGATGCCCTTGGGCATGCGATCGAAGACATACTGCAGGCCCTGCAGTTCAACCACCCGGTTGTCGGACATCGAGCCGTAGATCTCTGGACTGAGCTGTTTCAAGGCCTCGGCGAGCTTCTCGCCGATACGCCCGGAAGGTCGATAGGAGCCCTGCAGCGTCATGGAGTCGGCGAGTATTTTAAAGGTTCTTATGGCGATACGTGCCTTCTGCGATTTGGAAAGTTCCTGCATTGGTCCTCCACAGAGTTGAAAATCGGCCGTGGCAAGGCTTGCCGAGAGAAGTGCCGCCGCCCCTTTGCGATGCAGAGAACGACGAGGCCTGGCCCAGAGAAGAAGCCATGATGCAAATCATAGCGATGACAGCGAAAAAAGGCCAAGCAATTTCGCACCGGGCGAGCCGGCATGGGGAAACTTCGCCTGATGCCCGTTTCGTCTCGCGATGAAGGCGCATAATGCGAGGCTATGGCGACCGGCACCAAGGCGCCAACGCCTGCTTGGACTCAGCCCCCCGCTTGTTCGCCAAGGGGCGAAGAGGGGCCATGCGGCAAAGCGGGTCTTTGCTTGGCGGTGGAATGCGGAGGGAGGACAAAACAGCGCTGCAGTTCGCCTGTGCGATGTCGAACGTCGCGGGAATCTGGAATCAGAGGCTGGGTATGGGTGACGCGAAAAGCAAGTCTTCGAGCATGGTGAGAAGGCGCTCTCGGCCCTGACCCGACTTGGCCGAAAAGAGTACGCGCTCCTCCGGGCGGATGCCATGACCGGCGTCAAGGGCGCGCGCATGCTGTTCGCGCAGGCTGCCGGAGAGCTTGTCGATTTTGGTATACACTGGCAGTCGCGGGATATTGTGCTCCCGCAGCCAGGTGAGTATCTGGCCATCCTGCGTCTTGGCTTCGTGGCGAATGTCGAGGATGACCACCACTCCCTTGAGGCTCTGGCGGGTCTCCACATAGGAGCTGATCAGGCCTTGCCAGGCGTCCTGCATGGCCCTCGGTACCTTGGCGTAGCCATAACCGGGGAGATCGACGAGATAGAATCGCCCATCGACGTTGAAGAAGTTGAGCCCCTGGGTCTTGCCCGGACGGGCGCTGACCTTGACCATACTTTTACGGCTGATGAGGGTGTTGATGAGGCTCGATTTGCCGACGTTGGAACGGCCGGCGAAGGCCACCTCCGGCAACAGCGGCTCGGGCAACTGCTGCCGGCTATGGACGCTCAGCAAAAACTCGACGTTATGGAACTCGAGGGTCATGGACGCTCTCTCTCAGATGACCTTGTTGAGCGAATATTCGATAATGCCCTCGGCCCCGAGTTTTTTCAGCTTGGGGATAAGGTCGCGGACGATGTCCTCGGAAACCACCGTTTCCACCGAGTACCAGTCCTGGTTGTAGAGGCTGGCGACAGTGGGGGCATTGATGCTCGGCAAAATGGCGACGATTTCTTCGATAATGGCGTCGGGCACGTTCATCTTCAGACCGACGATACGGTCGGCGCGCAGCGCCCCCTGCAGGAGCAGGGCGATATTCTCGATTTTTTCCCGCTTCCATGGGTCTTCCCAGGCCGCTCGATTGGCGATGAACTGGGTGTTGGACTGCATCAGCTCGTGGATGATGCGCAGCCCATGGGCGCGGATGGTACTCTCCGTCTCGGTAACCTCGACGATGGCGTCGGCGAGGCCGGAAACCACCTTGGCTTCGGTGGCACCCCAGGAGAACTCGATATCGACATCGATCCCCTGGTCGGCGAAAAAGCGTCGGGTGACGTTGACCAGTTCGGTAGAAATTTTCTTACCCTGGAGGTCGTGGATGGTCCTGATATCGGAATCGCCGGCTACGGCGATGACCCAGCGTGTTGGACGTTTGCTCACCTTGGAGTAGACGAGGTCGCAAACGAGCACCGTATCCGAGTCGTTCTCCATGGTCCAGTCCTTGCCAGTGATGCCAGCGTCGAGCATGCCGCCTTCGACATAGCGGGACATCTCCTGGGGGCGGCAGATGGAGCAGTCGAGCTCGGGGTCGTCGATCTTGGGGAAATAGTTGCGCGCCGCCGGTTTGATCAACCAGCCGGCCTTCTCGAACAGTTCTATGGTGGCCACCTCGAGACTGCCCTTCGGCAATCCCAGTTTCAGCTGTTTCATTATAGCGTTCTCCTTCCTTTCTTCTCGCCCACTTCGCGGCGTTATTTTTTCCTGCCGTACACGGCATCCGGATCGAAAACCTTTTCACCAACCACAACCAGCTCTTCACCTTGCAGGCGACGATAAAAGCAGGAGCGGTGCCCGGTGTGGCAAGCCGCACCACCGAGTTGCTCCACCACATAGATGACGGTGTCCTCATCGCAATCGACGAGAATGTCGCGGATAAGCTGGACATGCCCGGAGCTCTCGCCCTTCAGCCACAGTGACTTACGGGAGCGGCTCCAGTAATGAGCCTTTCCGGTCGCGAGGGTCTGTTCCCAGGCCTTTTCATTGATATAGGCGAGCATCAACACCTCACCGCTCCGCCAGTCCTGCACCACGGCGGGGAGCAACCCATCCGGGGATTTTTGAAAATTGAGGGATGTCATGGTCGTGTTCATTAAAAGAAGTATCTGAACTGCACTCTAAAAAGACGCTAAAACTAGACAGCAGACGAGCCTTTGTCAAGCTGTCGAGGAAGTTTTGTCCGGCCAGGACCCAAAAGGGCGCCACCGCACAAAACACCATATGTACGATGGGCATAAAGTAATCACTAGAATTTTACTCTCAAGAAAATATCATCGAACTTGCCGAACCTTTCGAGGATGATTTCAGCAATCAGCAGCAATCGCTGCAGATGATGAGCCACAACACTGATAGTAATATCTTCCGGAAAATCGGACATATTTTCCGGTTATCCGCTCATCTCCATACAGTTCCAGCAAGCAACAAAATGGATTGTATTTGTATTGTCAGCCCCTCCACAAACAAGTTATTACTGGTATATAAATTGCTAGGTATTTATATATAAAAGTTCCTTTTTAAGATAGGTAATAAGTATATATACGTAACAAAGGAGGCTGGCTTATGAGGAGGATTTTGTCTGCGGTGGCGGTGGGTACGATATTGCTTGGAGCAACAGAGTTTGCAAATGCCGGCACCATCGCCTATTTGCGCTCAACTCAAGGACAACCATGGTACCAGGGCAGCAACGAACAGGCCATGAATGGGGTTTTCAGTGCAGGAAACTGGGCTGATCTTCGCTACGAAACCGTAAACATTGGCACGCTTTTATCAGCGACGACGTCCTTCATCTTCATGGAGGGGGGCGATTTTACAGCCAATGAACTGAAAAGCTTTCTCGCTGCCAACGGGACAGTCATAGAAAACTGGGTGTCAAGTGGCGGCCGCCTCTTCATCAATTCAGCCCCTAACGAAGGCGTTGGAATGAATCTTGGTTTCGACGGAATCCACCTCAATTACAATGCTGACAATAGCTATTCGTCGAATAACGTGACTGGAACCGATCCATCACATCCGATCTTCACCGGCCCTTACGGTGACACAGGATATCAATTTTCTGGATATTATTTCAGCCATGCCACCTTGTATGGTGCTGGCTTGAGCGGTCTCATCACCAGTGACGAAAGGAGTGAAATGGTCCTGGCGGAAATGAACTATGGATCAGGTTACGTGATGTTCGGAGGGATGACGACACTCAACTTTCAATCACCCAATTCCCTCGAACTACGTGAAAATATCCTGTCATATGCTTACTCCCATGACCTCAATCCGGTTCCCGAACCAGCCACTATGCTCATCTTTGGCGTCGGAATACTCGGTCTAGCTGCCGCACGCAGGAGAATGGGTCGTCAATAGCCGAAGCGAACAGTCGCAAAACTGTTGCCATAGCAATTCAGATGCACATACCGTAGAAGAACACTCACCATAAGGAACGAATTTCATGAAACAATTATTGCAAGGAATCGCCATTGGAGTTGCATTCTTTGGCACAATCGGAATAGCTCAGGCGATTATCATTGTCGATTCACTACCCGGCGGAACTATTTCTCCGATGCCAAATATCGATTTCTTCGGGTCCGGGCCGCAATTTTTCGGTGAAGGAGTTACCTGGTCAAGCGAATATACTGATTCAGTATTTGGCTATGATAACGGATACGGATTCGTCACTAATGGGAACCTTGAAAATTGAAACGTTCGTCCTCGAGCAAGAAAGTTGAGCAAAACCC
>CALGIJ010000016.1 GCA_937915545.1 uncultured Desulfobacterales bacterium | reverse complement strand
ATATTTCGAAAATTTCTTGCAAGTTATCTGCTGGAATTATTCAAGGAACCCTATAGTGGACCCCAGATTTTAGACAGCAGTTTAAGCTGTGCGCAACCATAAGGGAAAAGGACAATGAGTGAGACAAAGGTAAGGAAGTCCCATAGTGCCGAGTTCAAAGCGAAGGTGGGCTTGGAGGCGTTGCGCGGCGTGAAGACCATCAACGAGATCGGAAAGGAGTATGGGGTCCATCCGGTGACGGTGGGCGAATGGAAGAAAGAAATTCAAGAACAGGCCCAGACCTTGTTCGAAGGGAAAAGAGGCCCTAAACCGGCGGCGGCTGGGCACAAGGACCCCGAGGCACTCTTCAGCGAGATCGGCAAGCTGAAGATGGAGCTTGACTGGTTGAAAAAAAAGTCCGGGATCAGCCGGTAGAAATGCGGCGGAGGTGGATCGAGAAAGGGGGCGGTCTTTCAATAAGCCGACAATGCGTCCTGGCCGGGGTCTGCAGATCGACGATGTACTCCCGTCAACATCCCAAAATGATAGATGATAATGATCTTTTGCTGAAACGGTTGATTGATGAAGAGTACACGCGTCACCCGTTTTTCGGCAGTCGCAAAATAAAGGTTTTTTTGCAAACAACTGGCCATACGGTGAACCGCAAGAAGATACAAGCGTTGATGCGCGAGATGGGGTTGTCGGCGATAGCCCCCGGCCCAAATACCAGCCGCCGCCATCCAGCGCATGCAACCTATCCCTACCTTCTTCGCGGTGTCTCAATCGTCAGGCCGGACCAGGGTTGGGGGATAGACATCACCTATATCCGTTTAGCCCGAGGTTTCGCTTATTTGGTGGCGATACTCGACTGGTACTCCCGCCGGGTCTTGAGTTGGCGGATAAGCAACAGCCTGGATGCCGGTTTTTGTGTCGATTGCCTCGAAGAGGCCTTGAGAAGACACGGGAAGCCTGAGATTTTCAATAGCGACCAAGGGTCCCAATTCACCAGCGATGCTTTTACCGGGGTGTTGAAACGCGAAGGGATCAAGATCAGTATGGACGGCCGAGGTCGAGCCCTTGATAACATTTTCGTCGAACGTCTTTGGCGCACCGTGAAGTATGAAGACGTGTATTTACGAGGATATGAATCGTTGAGGGATCTGGAGAGTGGATTGTCGGTGTACTTTGATTTTTACAACCGGGAGCGCCCGCACCAATCGTTGGGCGATAGGACACCGGATGAGGTTTACCGAACTGCGAGTGGCGGAGGTGCCAAAATTGTGGATAAATACCGGTCGTCGGAGGCTGAATCCTCTGTTCCGCTACGCTCCACAGAGGATTCAGCCTCCGACGCCTCAGCAGTACCAGCGGAAGTTGAAGTTGCTGGGCGTTGCCGCCCAGCGGTCGTGACCATCCAATGTGCAGCTTAAACTCGGTGTGTTTTTGTCTGGACTCTGGGGTCCACTTTAGACGGTCATTGGTTGCCGAACATTCTGCTGCTGGCTTTTAGATTACGGCAACCGCTGCAGCTTGCTCAACCACCGTATCGTGTACGGCGATTAACGTACTTATTAATATTAAAAATATCACAACAAAGATTACTCCCTCACCATAAAGCAATGAGAAATTCGATGAAGCTATCAAGGTTATTATTGATATTAGTGTTAAGTATGGCCCTTGCTGGGCTCTTTACGCTGTCACCTACTGCCTTGAATAGCGCTGAGCTAGAACAGATTAAAAAGGAATACACATTTGCTGTCGTTCCCCAAGGACCACCTACACTGATGAACGAGAATTGGCTGCCATTCATCGATCGTTTATCCAATGATACCGGTTTGAAACTACAAATTAAATTATATGCAGATATAAAAGCCTTCGAGAAAGATTTGAGAGAAGGAAAGGTAGATTTTGCATATATGAATCCTGTGCAACAAATCAAGGTATGGCGTGTGAATGGATATTTGCCTTTGGTAAGGAGTAAAAAAACAATTAGAGGGTATATTTTTGTTAAAAAAGATACTGACATAAAAAACCTGGATGACTTGGAAGGGAAAGAAATCGCTCTTGCTGGCTCTGAAAATGTGTGCAGCATAGTAATAAGGCATGGCATACAGGCTCGAAATGTGATCTCTCGATATGTTGGAAGCTCTGAAAATATCTACAGAAATGTCGAGCTTGATGAAACTGCCGCAGGGGGTACCCTAGATATTGTGTTTGAACAAGATCTCCAGAAAATAAACCAGAATTTCCGTATCCTTTATTCCACTGAACCCATCAACCCTCATCCAATATCGGCACTTCCTTCGGTTTTACAAAGTGTTCGTAGCTTAGTTACAGAAACGGTGTTGAAATATTCACAAGATACAGATGCACAAGATATGCTTCGACGCATAGGAATCCCAGATCCTGTGAAAGCTGATTACGAACAAGATTATCTAGCTCTTGAACAAAAACTCTCGGAACACTCGAAAGAATTCGCCGAAAAATAGCATGAAAATTGTATATCCTAAAAAACTCTATCATCAGATAGCGGCATTGGTATTAGTGATAATTGTTTCCGTTTTTATCACATTTGGATGGTTCACTGCGGGAAGTCAAACTGAATTAATGCGAAAGGTCATTATAGAAAGTTCAACCAACTTAACGAGAGGCCTGTCGGATAGTTGTGCCCACTATTTACTTATCTCAGATTATTCAGGACTTGATCAGTTACTTGAGAGATTCATTCACATGTCGGGAGCTCGCGGGGTCCAGGTTTATCGAGCGGACGGTAAACTACTGAGTGAATCAAGCATTACCCCTTCGGTATTTCAATCACTCAACTCTCTGTTAGAAAATATAGGAAAAATTTCTGGTAGTGAAAAAGCCAACATTACAATCAGAGACGATATCATGATTGTTTCGAACCCGGTCATTTCTGTTAAAGTTATCGGATGGGTTCACATCATTTTCAGCCTCAAGAATATTAATGAGATGCGTCGGAATATTTGGAGTGGAACTGCCTTCGCAACTCTTTTCGGGATTGTTCTCAATATCCTGATTCTCATGTTTTTTTTTCGAAGACTTACCGATGCGATTCAAAGGCTTTCAGATTTTGCCCGGCATCTGGGAGACAGCAAAGGGGCGAAGGTTGACGTACAACATAGCTCACTTGAAGTTACTCAACTCTGCTCGTCGCTCAACTATGCGTCAGTAGACCTCTTTGAAAAAGAACAGGAACTGAAAACATACAGAGATAATCTGGAGAATCTGGTCAAAACTCGTACTACGGAATTAGAAAAAGAAATTGTTGAGCGCAAGAAATCGGAAAAAAACTACAAGACTCTATTTCGCGAAATGCTAGACGGCTTCGCCCTGCATGAGATTATCTGTGACGAGTCAGGTCACCCGATAGATTATCGCTTTCTTGCTGTCAATCCTGCATTCGAACGGATGACAGGTCTAAAAGCGGTGGATATCATCGGCCGTACTGTCTTGGACAGGATGCCGGATACCGAAATGCGTTGGATCGAAACATACGGCAAGGTGGCCCTTACTGGGGAGCCAGTTCATCTAGAAAATTACTCCACCACTCTCCAGAAACATTTCGAAGTAACCGCCTACCGGCAAGCACCAGGGCAGTTTGCCTGCTTTGTTGCCGATATCACCGAAAAAAAACATGCCGCCGAGGAAAAGCAAAGACTCCAGATCCAATTACAGCAAGCCCAAAAACTTGAAGCCATCGGCACCCTGGCCGGAGGCATTGCCCATGACTTCAACAATATTCTCGGGGCCATTGTAGGGTATTCCGAAATTATCCGTGAAGACTTGCCTCCTGACTCACCAAACAGTCACGACATCAATCAGATTTTAACAGCCAGCCACCGGGCTAAGGATTTGGTTAAACAGATACTCGCATTTAGCAGCCAGGTTCAAGACCAGAAAATACCCATGCAGCCTGCGGTAATAGTCAAGGAGGCCATTGCCCTCTTGCGCTCCTCGATACCGACGACGATTTCCATCAAACAGGATATCGATGCTGAAGCCGGGATGATTCTGGCGGACCCGACCCAGATTCACCAAGTCGTTATGAACCTTGCCACCAACGCTTTCCACGCCATGGAGGCCAAGGGCGGCACGCTCACCATTTCCGTGGAGAAGAAAATCCTCTCCCAAGACGATCTCGCTATCTTGCCAGATCTGCAGCCAGGGACCTTTGTGCAACTGTCTATCAGAGATACTGGAGAGGGCATTCTCCCGGAAATCCGGGAGAGGATTTTCGACCCCTTCTTTACCACCAAGGAGGTCGGTAAAGGCACTGGCCTGGGGCTTTCCATGGTCTATAGCATCGTCAAGGGTTGCAATGGATCGATTACCTGCGATAGTCGGATGGGCGAAGGCACCGAGTTTCGAATCCTCTTGCCAGCGCTGGAAGGTCATGCCATTGAGGAAAACGAATCAACAGCTCTCATCCCTCATGGCAAGGAGCATATTCTGCTCATCGACGATGAAGAAATCCTGGTGGAATTGGGGCAGACCATGCTCAAACGTCTCGGCTACCATGTGACTACCAGAGGAAACAGTCTTGATGCCTTGACGACATTTCAGAATCAACCTGACGCTTTCGACTTGATAATCACCGATCAGACCATGCCGGGGATGACCGGTGTTGATCTTGCTCGGCGCATTCTGCAGATACGGCCCCAGATGCCAATCATTCTCTGCACTGGCTACAGCAGCCTTGTCTCCGAAGACCAGGCCAAGGCTGCCGGAATTAAGGGATTCGCCTACAAGCCTTTGGCCAGGAAGGAGATTGGTGAATTGATCAGAACGGTGTTGGATGGCAGGCAATTTTGATTGACCTCATCAAACAGACAGATGCGGTGAGAACGGCGATATAGAGGTGTCAATGATATTGCTTGCCGATCACTCTCCGTATCCATCCTACCGCCGCTCATCCGCTACAAAACCGCATCCCCGTAATCAATCATCTCAATCACCGGCTGCAAATGTTCCGGCTTGTACGGCTTCCCGTACCGCCCGTAACTCTGACCATTAACCGTATGCCCGAGGATCGCCGCGACCTTCGTGACATCTACGTTCTTGTATTTCAACTGCGTCGCCACATTATGGCGAAAGGAATGAAACGTCAGCCCTTCTTCTACCACCCCACACTTTTGCCGGTACCTCCCGAACCACTTCGAGAAGTGGTGGCCATAGCGACCGTTGCCGAGGGTCAGATCCGGAAAGAGCCGCTGGCCACGTTGTTTCTGCACGAAAATCATGAAATAGTTCGCCAATAACTTGCTGTGGATCGGCACCTGGCGATCAGCTGTCGCATTTTTCAGGTGCTTGCCGTTATGGTCGTTAATGTCGAAACAGAAAATTCCGTTGACCTGCACGATGTCAGAGGCCTCCATCTGCGCGATTTCCTCCAATCGCAGCCCTGAATATGCCGCGATCAGCGGGATCCAATGGCGAGACTCACGACCTGCTGCTGCTTTTCGGTTTACCGGATTGAATAGTGCCTTGAGGTGCTCATCCTCGAAGATTTGCCGTTCTTCATCGGGCCGTCTCGTTGGTTTCTCTTTGATGATTTCCACAAACGGATTTTTGGTCACGTACTCTTCGATGATGGCGTACTGGAACAGACCGGCGATGCGATCGATGTACAGCTTTACCGTCGTCGGTGACATGACCTTGCTCGGTTTCAGCTGGGTGAGCGACGCAATCGACAGGTCTTTGAAGATTTTCGATTTGTTGCGATTTGGTGGCAACTGCTTGAGGGTTTTCAGGGCTTCCTTGGCGCGCTTCCGGTTAATGGAGGAAATGGGGACGTCGCCAAGGATTTCGACGAAAGTGTCAAGCTGCGCCGCGTAATTGTTAATGGTGCGGCTGTCGCAATGACCTTTGAGTTCGTCGAGGTACTCATGGACGAGATCACCGAGCGACACGCTATCGGTCGTCACCTGCGCAACTTGTGGCTGATGTGGGATTGCGACTGGAGTTGCCGGAGATTGACCTATCACTGGAACTGCCTGGACCTTGTTATAGCACTCGACGGCATGGTCAAGTAGATCCTTCTCGATGTCAGCCTTATCTGGGTCCATCTCCAAGTTCTGGAATTCGATGTTCCCATCGGGATGGCGGACGATATTGACTTTGAGCTTGCTATTCAGTGGGTTGTTGACCAGCTTTTCGTAGTCGTTCGTCTTCGCCATCTTCTCGAAACTCTCAAGGTAAAATGTCGCCAGTTTCCAGGCCTTGCGCAGTGCCTCTCGGTAACTCCTCGTTTGAAGAGACTTCTTGATCTCTCTTCTCCCAAATAGATACCGGAGCTTCTTCGGCACTGCAAGCCGAAGATGGTAGATGCCAAACGAATTTTTGAGCAGGTAGGACGGAACGTGCATGGCTGTAACCTCCCAGAATTTCGAAAGATTGAGCCAGCGAGAAATGATGTTGCGCCAGGATTGTGGCATTCTATGCGCCACATAGAACCCACAGAGATCCCCAAAATAAAAATGCCGAGGATATCATATTGATATCACTCGGCTTTATATAAACGCAAGCTGTGCTTACGTGAGGGGCTGGTGGCGATGCAGGGACTTGAACCCCGGACACTGCGGATATGAGCCGCATGCTCTGACCAACTGAGCTACATCGCCTTACGACGGGCGAAGTCTTATACCGTATCGTTATATCAGTGTCAACTGTTTTCCAGAGAGAAACGCTGCAAAGCAACACGGGAAGGCCTGAAGATGAGGAGACCTTCCCGTGACAAACGTGTCGGTGCCGCGTAGGGGCACCGACAGGTGTTTTTCTTACATCATGCCGCCCATGCCGCCCATGCCGCCCATGCCCGGAGGCATGCCGCCAGCTGCCGGCGGATTCTCCTCGGGGATCTCGGCAATGACGCACTCGGTAGTCAGCAGCATGCCGGAGACGGAGGCTGCGTTCTGCAGAGCGGTTCTGGTGACCTTGGCCGGGTCGATGACGCCGGCGGCGATGAGGTCTTCATACTGCTCGGTGGCAGCATTGAAGCCCATGGCGGCTTTGAGGCCTTTGACATGCTCGACGATGACCGAACCCTCGCGACCGGCGTTGTTGGCGATCTGGCGGATGGGCTCTTCCAGGGCGCGGAGCAGGATGTTCTTGCCCAGCTGCTGCTCGCCTTTCAGCTCCAGCTTGGTGAGGGCTTCGAGGCAACGGATGTAGGCGACACCGCCACCGGGGACCAC
The DNA here is from genome assembly GCA_937915545.1 of uncultured Desulfobacterales bacterium. GTDB lineage: Bacteria > Desulfobacterota > Desulfobulbia > Desulfobulbales > Desulfocapsaceae > Desulforhopalus_A. Next base: position 67,460 of record CALGIJ010000016.1, on the reverse strand, counting down.
GCCTTCCTCCACCGCAGCGCGGGTGGCATTGAGGGCGTCCTCGACACGGGCCTTCTTCTCCTTCATCTCGACCTCGGTAGCGGCGCCGACATTGATCACGGCCACGCCGCCGATCAGCTTGGCGAGGCGCTCCTGCAGCTTCTCGCGGTCGTAGTCGGAGGTGGTGTCTTCGATCTGGGTACGGATCTGCTTGACGCGGGCGGCAAGTTTCTCTTTGTCACCGGCGCCATCGACGATGGTGGTATTGTCCTTGTCGACGACAATGCGCTTGCAGGTGCCGAGGTCATTGAGGGTGACGTTCTCGAGCTTGATGCCGAGATCTTCGGTGATGACCTGGCCGCCGGTGAGGATGGCAATATCCTCGAGCATCGCCTTGCGACGATCGCCAAAGCCGGGAGCCTTGACCGCAGCCACATTGAGGGTGCCGCGCAGCTTGTTGACCACCAGGGTGGCCAGCGCCTCGCCTTCGACATCCTCGGCGACGATGAACAGGCCTTTGCCCATCTTGGCCACCGACTCCAGCACCGGGAGGAGGTCCTTCATGCTGGAGACCTTTTTCTCGACGAGGAGGATATAGGGATCGTCCATGCTCACTTCCATGCGATCCGGGTCGGTGACGAAATAGGGAGAGAGGTAGCCGCGGTCGAACTGCATGCCCTCGACCACATCGAGGCTGGTGTCCATCGACTTGGCTTCCTCGACGGTGATGACGCCTTCCTTGCCGACCTTGTCCATGGCCTCGGCGATGATATTGCCGATGGTCTCGTCGCTGTTGGCGGAGATGGTGCCAACCTGGGCGATTTCCTTCTGCTCTTTGGTGGGGGTAGCGATCTTGGCCAGCTCGGCGACGACCACTTCGACGCCCTTGTCGATACCGCGCTTGATTTCCATGGGGTTGCCACCGGCCGCGACCAGCTTGACGCCCTCGGTGTAAATCGCCTGGGCGAGAACGGTGGCGGTGGTGGTGCCGTCACCGGCGACGTCGGAGGTCTTGGAGGCAACCTCTTTGACCATCTGCGCGCCCATGTTCTCGAATTTGTCTTTCAGCTCGATTTCCTTGGCGACGGTGACGCCGTCCTTGGTGATGGTCGGGGCGCCGAAGGATTTTTCGATGAGCACGTTGCGGCCTTTCGGGCCGAGGGTCACTTTGACCGCGTTGGCAAGAACATTGACGCCGTTGAGAATCGACTCGCGGGCCTTCACGCCATATTTGATTTCTTTACCAGCCATTATTATTTCTCCCTTTTCTACGAGATATTATCAACAATTTCCAACAATCCGAGACAACCTAGCCGACGGGCGAGTTATCTGACGACAACGCCAAGAATATCGTCTTCGCGCATGATGAGATAGTCATCGCCATCAAGCTTCACATCGGTTCCGCCATATTTGGAGAACAGGACGCGATCACCGACGACAACCTGCAGCGCCGTTCTTTCTCCCTTGTCGTTGACCTTCCCGGGTCCAACAGCAACGACCTCACCTTCGGCCGGCTTTTCTTTGGCGCTGTCGGGGATGATGATCCCACCTGCGGTTTTCTCTTCTTCGGCAAGTCGTTTCACCAAAAGACGATCATTCAACGGACGAATCTTCATTACTACCTCCTAACAATACAAATGAGTTGTTGCGGAATGAGGGACCGGGGCATTTGCCGAACACATGTCCCGAAGGAAAAATTTCTCCCGATTATCAGGGTGCTATATCGAACTGCGGCAAACTATAGGCCAGCATCCCTAAAAATCAAGGGGACCGGAACGAAAAAATCGCCGGTCCCCAGGCATCACGAACAATATATCTATCTCTTTGTTTTTAAAGAAAATACATTGCGCTATCCGACGCGCACCGTCCACTTGAAAGGATCTTCGCGATAGCCACGCTGGATGGCCTGCAGTTCCTCGTACAGGCGGGCCGCAACCTCCCCGGTGCGCCCCCCGTTGACCACATGCGAGACCCCTTTATAGAACAGCTCTCCCACCGGGGAGATGACCGCCGCGGTGCCGGTGCCGAAGACCTCCTGCAGCGTCCCGTCACCGCCTGCGGCGATGACCTCGTCGATGGTGATGGGCCGCTCCTCCACGTCGATCTCCCAGCTCCTGGCCAGGGCGATGACCGAATTCCTGGTGATGCCACCGAGGATCGATCCCCCCAGCGGTGGGGTGATCAGCCGGTCGTTGATGCGGAAGAAGATATTGGAGGTGCCGACCTCCTCGATATAGCGGTGCTCGCAGGCATCGAGCCACAGTACCTGGGTGTAGCCCTCCTTCTTGGCGAGCTGCGACATATGCAGGGAGGCGGCGTAGTTGCCGGCGGTCTTGACGTCGCCGACACCGCCCTTGACCGCCCGGGAATACTGGTCGCTGACGTAGATTTTCGTCGGGTTGAAGCCCTCGGGGTAATAGGCGCCGACCGGCGACATGATGATGAAGAAATAATAGAGCCCGGCCGGCCGCACCCCCAGGGCAGGCTCGGCGGCGATCATCGTCGGGCGGATATAGAGGCTCGCCCCCTCGGCGTCGGGCACCCAGTCACGCTCGAGATAGACCAGCGACTTGAGCACGTTGACCATCTTCTCCACCGGCACGCGCGGCATGCACATGCGTACCGCCCCGGCGTTGAGGCGCTCGAAATTATCTTTGGGGCGGAAGAGAAAGAGCTGCCCGTCCTTGCCGCGATAGGCCTTGAGTCCTTCGAAAATCGCCTGGCCGTAATGGAAGACCATCGCCGCCGGGCCGATGGGGAAGTCCTCGTGGGCGGTGATGCGCGCCTCGTGCCAGCCCTGCTCCTTGTTCCACTTCATGAAGAACATGTAATCGGTGAAATGCACCCCGAACCCCAATTGGTCGGCGGCCGGTTTTTCCTTCCTTTTTTCCGCCGGCACCTTCTGCAACGTGATTTCCAGATCGTCCCACATACCTCGCAAACTCCTCACGGCTACTCTGATTTTTCTTTACCTGCACCGCCGATGACCGATATACTGCTGGCGAAAACACCGGTATCGTCTCCATTTTCCCTCTATTTTCAGGGCCTGCAGCATACCTCGGCGACCACGCCGATTGCAACCGAATTTGCGTGCCGGCAAGATCCGGCCACTTTAGCCTCCCACCCATCATGGAACCAGCCACCCAGGAACAGCAGCAGCGGCAATCGCCCCCGAGCCCGATCCGCACCGGATTCTTCTTCCTCGCCTTCGCCACCTCCATCGTCTACTGCGGTCTCGTCCTCGAGCCCTTCCTCTCCAGCCTGGTGCTGTCCTTCCTGCTGGCCAGCCTCTTTCGTCCATTGCACCTTTACTTTACCAGGCACATGCGGGAAAAGATGGCGGCGGCCCTGACCACCCTGGTCATCGTCGCCATCGTCTTCATCCCCCTGACCTTCTTCACCTTCGCGCTCGCCGACGAGGCGCTCAACCTCTACGGATGGGGGCGCGACAGCCAGATCGCCGTCAAGCTGCAGAATTTCGTCCAGGAAAACCGCCATATCCTCCAGTTACGCGAGTATCTGCGGCAGGTCGGCATCGAGTTCGACCCCTCGCAGCTGTCCAGCACCTTTTTCTCCCTGGCACGCCAGGGCGGGATGCTGCTCTACAACCAGATCAGCTCCTGGGTGGCCAACATCCTCAACTTCTTCTTCATGTTTTTGCTGATGATCGTCGTCATCTTCTTCCTGCTCATGGACCTGCCGCGCATGCTCGACCAGTTGGTGCGCCTGTCGCCGCTGCCCGAAGACGAAGACCGCCTGCTCATTGACAAGTTCCAGGAGATCGCCAGCGCGATCATCAAGGTCAACGGTATCTGCGGCGCCATCCAGGGGGTGATCGGCGGCGCCATCTTCTCCTTCCTCGGGCTCAGCTCCCCGGTGTTCTGGGGTTGCATCATGGCCGTGGTGGCCTTCATGCCGATTCTCGGCATCGGCCTGGTGATGATCCCCACCGCCATCATCCTCGCCATCGGCGACCGTATCGGCGAAGGCATCTTCGTCTTCGTCAGCTACCTCTTCCTCTCCCTCGGGGTCGAGTACCTGCTCAAGCCGAAGATGGTCGGCACGCGCATGCACATGCCGACCCTGTGGATCTTTCTCTTCATCATCGGCGGCATGGCGGTCTACGGGGTGCTGGGCATCATCTACGGGCCGCTGATCCTCACCGCCTTTTTAACCCTCTCCGAGATCTATCTGCGAAAATACGACGACTCGCTGCGCGGCAACTGAGCACCACGCGAAGATGGGGAGGAATCAGGCGAAGTCGATGGGGTTGACGTCCCAGAAGGTGACCTTGTCGTCGATATAGGTGACGACGCTGGCCTTGGCGTCCTGGGAGACGATGATCCCAAGGGCGTCGTGCAGCTTGTGGCAGAGATAGTAGAGAGAGCGATGGCGGGTGCCGACGCTCTCCACCCGCTCCACCTGGCGCCGCCCCCCTTCCGGGTCGAGAGCCCGGGCCACCATGCCGCCCATCTCCATGGCGCCCTGAATGATGCCGCCGAAGCCGATCAGCTCCAGTCCCTCGGTGGTCACCACGGCGCCGTCGACCCCGGTCAGGCGGGCGATGAAGCGGGCGAACTTGAACACCCGCTCGTCGAGCATGGCCAGGCCCTCGGTCTTGAGAGTGGCGTAGTCCCTCCAGCCAGCCTGGTAGTCAGCGCCGTAGAGCCGGCCGCAGCCGCTGGCCAGCTCCTCCATGATGCCGAGAACGATGCTGCGCAGCTGGTTGCGGGCGGCGTCATCCTCGAAGCGGTATTTGAGGTCGATATAGGGGTTGTCGTGGGCCACCAGTTCGTCCATGCCGGCGGGGAAGGAGATGATGGTGCCGCCGTGCCCGGAGCGGCGCACGGTGCTGATGACGTGCTTGAAGAACTCGAGATAGAGGGCCGGGATAAAGGCCGGGTCGATGGCTGCCCAGACGCCCCTCTCGCGCCGCGGGTTATGGGCATGGATGGCGCTCAGCTCATCGCGCACCCGGGCAAAGCGCCGCGCCACCCACTGCGAGCGGAAGACGTTGGTCGACGGGGCGATGATGCGGCCACCGCTCAACTGCACGAGAATATCGACACCGCGGCAGACGATGATGCGCCCGGCGCCGACGATGTTGAGGCCGAGGGCTGGCGGCAGCGGCGTCGCCCGCTTGCTGCCGCCGTGGATGACGTGCATCCAGCGCGACCCGGTGTGAATCAGGCCCCAGATGTGCAGACCTTCACCACGGCGCCAGCGGATACCGACCAGCGAGTTGTTGTAGTCGATGGACGGACCGAGTTTGAGGAGCTCGTACTGGTTGTAGGGGCGCGGCTCGGTAAAGCGCAGGGTGAAGAGCCCGAGGGACTCGCCGCAGCCGTCATCGTCGACCTCCTCCGGTTCGCAAAGCATGAGGCGAAAGCGCAGGCCACGCGCCTCTTCGCGCATCTGGCTGACCAGGTAGGCGGTGGACACCAGCTCTTCGAGGACCTCGATTTCCGGCAGACGCCGGCAGCCTGAGGGCGGCAGCGCCGTGCCCGGCACCACCAGCGGCCACAGCCTGAGCAGTTCCTGAACCAGATCCTGCGGATATTTGTCGAGCATCGCCACCCCCCGCCACCGTCAGCGCACCATTTTCCCACATACCTTTCCTTATTGTAGGAGGGGGCGACAAAGACGCAAGCTCTTTATGGAAATTAGAGCGTATAGCCGCCCGAACCAGCCATTCTCAGCCGGTCTGCTCGCCGATTGGCCGGTGACAGAATCGTCGTTCACCTCGCCGGCCGGATCAGCGGCCTGAGCAGAGACTCGATCAGTGCGCTCGGCGAAGGTCGAATCACTTTCCAGCGCGACCGACCTTGCGACGATTACCGCAGCAGGCGAAATGAGGCTGGAGAGAATCCTCAGGTTGCGGTACATAGAGCCGAGCAACCGCCCGCCGCCCGCCAAGAAGCGGCGAGGCGCGGGCCATTCCCCCAGTCCCCGGAGCGATTCGTCTGCCATGGTCTTCAACTCCTTCGCCTTCATCTGTGCCTTCCTTCCCCTCGGCCTGGCCGGCTTCGCCTTGCTTGCCGGGAAAAGACGCAGCTGGGCACTGGCCTGGCTGCTGCTCCTCTCGCTGGTCTTTTACGGCCTGTGGGATTGGCGCTTTCTCCCCCTGCTGCTCCTCTCGATCACGATCAATTACGGCCTCTCCCAGGCCATCGCCGGCGCCAGCGGCCCACGCCGGCGCTGGTTGCTGGTCGTCGCCATCGTCTTCGATCTCGGACTGCTCGGCTTTTTCAAGTACACCAACTTCTTTCTCTCTTCGCTGGCGGCGAGCACCGGCCTCGACTTGCCGCTGCTCGCCATCCTGCTGCCGATAGGCATCTCCTTTTTCACCTTCACGCAGATCGCCTTCGTCGTCGACACCTACCAGCACCGGGCCAATATGCCGACCCTGGCGCACTACCTGCTCTTCGCCTCCTATTTCCCCTATATCGTCGCCGGGCCGATCCTCCATCATGGCGAGTTCCTCGAGCAGCTCAGCGGCAAAGACTCCCTGCGCCCCCGGCTTAACGACCTGACCATCGGCCTGTCGCTATTCATCTTCGGTCTGGCCAAGAAGCTGCTCCTCGCCGACAACCTCGCCGCCGCCTTCACCCCCCTCTTCCACCAGGACAACCCGCAGTTCCTCCACGCCTGGCTGGGCATGTTCGCCTATACCCTGCAATTGTACTTCGATTTTTCCGGCTATACCGACATGGCGGTGGGAGTGTCGCGGATGTTCGGCCTGCAGTTGCCAATCAACTTCAACTCGCCCTACAAGGCGCTCAACGTCAGCGACTTCTGGCAGCGCTGGCATATCTCGCTGTCGCGCTTTCTGCGCAACTACCTCTACATCCCTCTGGGCGGCAACCGCTGCGGGCAGTTCAACCGTTACCGCAACCTTCTGCTGACCATGCTCCTTGGCGGGCTGTGGCACGGGGCCAACTGGACCTTTGTCGTCTGGGGCGGGCTGCACGGCCTCTATCTCTGCATCCAGCACGGCTGGCAGCACTGGGTGGGTGGCAGGCGCCAGGGACGCTCGCCGATCCCGCCATGGCTGGGGCAGGTCATCACCTTCGTCGCCGTCCTCGTCGCCTGGTGCTTCTTCCGCGCCCCGGACACTGCCGCCGCCCTGCGCGTGCTTGCCGGAATGGCCGGGGCCAACGGGGTCGCGGCGGTGGCTACAATCGACGGGTCGGCCTACGCCCTGCTGGCGGCAGCCGCCCTGGTCGCCTTCGCCCTGCCCAACAGCGGCGAGCTGCTGCTCTTTGCCGAAAAACGCTACCGGGAGCATCGTCCGGCGCCATCGCTGCCTGCGCCCGGCTGGGCGCCCAATCGGCGCTGGGGCATGGCCCTCGGGGTGCTGTTCGCTCTCGCCCTGCTCTCCCTGGAAAAGAGCGCCGACTTCATCTACGCCCAGTTCTGAGCCATGAACGACAGCAGCGCCCTCCCGACCGCAACGCCATCCGTTACCGCGACGATGAAGGTCTATCTCGCCACCATACTCGCCACCGCCACGGCGGCCATAGCGATAGCTGTCGGGCTCAACTACCTCGTCGACCCGTACATCCTCCACCAGTGGGACAGCCCCGCCCTGCGCCGCCTCACCTCGGCGCAACAGAAGCTGCTTCCCTGGGGCAAGACCTATGCCGCCTTCCGCTACCGCCCGGAGGTCCTCCTCCTCGGCAGTTCACGCAGCGAGATCGGCCTGCCCGCCGACATCCCGCTCTTCGCCGGCCGCCGCGTCCTCAACCTCGCCATCAGTGGCGCCTCGGTAGGCGACGCCGCCCGCATGCTCCGCCACAGCAGTCGTTTTGCCAAACCGCGCCTGGTGGTGTGGGGCCTCGACTACGGCTGGCAGTTCCGCGAAAAAACCGGCAACACCGACTTTATCGACGAGCTCGAGGCCGGCGACGGCCCCTACGCCCTGCACCGTGCCCTGCTCGACCTCAAACGCTCGATGTCGCTGACCATGACCGGCGACACCCTGGCGGTGCTCAGTGGCAGCAACGAGCGCAGCTGCCTGCCACTCCTCGCCTACCACGGCTTCAAGGCCCCGCCCTGTCTCGAAATCATCATGAAAAACGAGGGAGGCACGCGGCGCGCCTTCGAGGAGGTTTTGCGGCCCAAGGCCCCCCAGGGCGCCCCCGACGACGTCTCCGCCACCATCGCCTTTCTCGAAGACAGCCTGCGCCCCACCTGCTCCGCCGGGACGACGGTGCGCCTCTTCATCCAGCCGCTACATGCCCTGGCCGAGCTCTCCTACTGGAACGGCCTCGAAGAGGGGGTGGAGGAGTGGAAACGGCAGCTGACGGCCATGGCCGAGCGACTGCGCAGCGGAGGCTGCGATCTCGCCCTCTACGACTTCTCCGGTTTCAACCGCATCACCACCGAGCCCACGCCCCAGGAGAGCGGCCAGGAAAGCATGGCACACTACTGGGAGCAGTCGCACTACAAGGGCGAGGTCGGGGAGCTGATCCTCGCCCGGCTGCTGGGACAGGGGGGTGGCGAGAAGGACGATTTCGGCACGGAGCTGCGTCCCGACACGGTGGAGGGGCACCTCGCCGCCTCACGCCTCGCCAGGCAGCGCTATCTTGACTCGCGCAGGGAGCGGGGCCTCCGCCAGGGCCGTCGACGGATGGAGAGTGCTGCCGGCAATGCGCCTTGACTGCTCTGCACGGCCAGGCCGTCGACGGACTGCCGGGCAGCCTTCCGCGGGGCAAAGGCCGTTTCTCCCCTGCCTCCCGGGAAGCTGACGCCGGCCTTCCCCAGTGCCAAAGGCCGCGCCACGGCGATTTTTTCTTCCTTTTCTTGCCTCTGCCCCGATATGATAGTATGTATTGGCGACTGGCGATTTTTCGCGGCGATACCTGCCGCGTTCTTTTTTTCAACCGCAAGGAGACTGACGATGAAAATTCTGGTTGGTTATCGAGGAACCAACGTCGGCAAGGATCTGCTCGAACTTGCCGCCAATCATGCCCGGGCCTTCGCCGGCGAAGTGCTGGTGATGACCTCCCTGCCGGGAGGCGAGAAAACCGGTGTCGAACAGATCAAGGAAGCCGAGGAAAAGCTCGAGGAGGCCAAACAGTTCCTCACCGACCGCGGCATCCGCCACGAGGCCCATCTGCTGGTGCGCGGCAACAGCCCGGGCGAGGACTTGGTGAGTTTTGCCGCCGAGACCGGCTGCAGCGAGATCATCATCGGCGTCAAAAGCCGCTCCAAGGTGGGCAAGATCCTCTTCGGCTCCACCGCCCAGTATGTCATCCTCAAGGCCGGTTGCCCGGTCGTGTCGATGAAATAGACGACGCCCCTTCCGAACGACATGAGTCTGGGGCCCGACTGCCGGCCCCCAGGCTCACTCCACCGTCAAGGCCCCCGCGGCCACCTGCAACAGAACCTGCTCGCCGATGCACGGCGGCCGCTTCCCGTATTCCCCGGTCGAGAGATAGACATCGATGGGCACACCGATGTCGACCGTCACCTTGATACGCTGCTCGTCGGCGGCGAGCTGCACCACCGTCGCCGGCAGGTGCCGCTGCCCGTCGCTCGCCTCGGAGAGCGGCAGCAGACGCAGCTTCTCTGGATCGAAGAAGAGATTCACCCTCCCGCCAGACTTGCCGACAAGGGCCTCGGGCGTCAGCGCCAGACGCACCTCGCGTCGGCCACGGCCGGCAATCACCGCCACCGGGCCATCGTCGAGCATCGCCGGCCAGACGTTAACCCGCGACAGCCGCGACAGCCGCCCGCCCTTGAGGGTCACCAGGGTGTCGGCCAGCCGCTCCGCCTGCTCCAGGGCATGGGTGGAAAAGACGATGGAGATGTTCTCCTCGCCGTTGGCGCGTTCGAGGATATTGAGGATGACCTCCTGGTGCTCGAAATCGACATTGGCGGTCGGCTCGTCGCAAAGCAGCACCGCCGGCCGCAGGGCCAGGGCGCGGGCCAGGGCGATGCGCTTGGTCTCGCCGCCTGAGAGCTTCTCGGCGCGGGCATGGAGGAACTCGCCCATGCCGACCATCTCCAGGGCCTGGGACACGCGTTGTTCACGATCTTTTCGCTCCACGCCGCGCACCTTGAGGCCGAAGTCGAGGTTGCGCTGCACCGAGCCGGTGAAAAGGATCGGGTACTGATCGACCAGCACCACCCGGCGGCGCAGCTCGAGCAGAGCGCCGGCGCGGAAGTCCACCGCCTCGCCGAGGAAGGAGACCTGGCCACTGGTAGGCGTGTCGAGAAAGGCGAGTATCTGCAGCAGGGTGGTCTTGCCGGCGCCGTTGGCGCCTATCAGCGCGGTGATTCGCCCCCTCTTGATGGCGAGCCCATCGATATCGAGGATCTTGCGGCCATTGTGGACTCGCGTAACCTGCCCGAGTTCATAGAGCATCGGACGCCACCCTGCCCTGGAAGAGCTGGAAGAGGAGGTTGAGGGCGAAGGCCAGGCCGAGCAGCACCATGCCCAGGGCGACGGCGAGGACGAACTCGCCCTTGTCGTATTCCAGGGCCATGGCGGTGGTCATGGTGCGGGTGAAGCCCTTGGCGTTGCCGCCGAGCATCATCGAGATGCCGATCTCGGCGATGACCCGGCCGAAGGCGGCGATGATGGCGGCAATCACCGCGTAGCGCGCCTCGACCACCACCATCCACGCCATCTGCAGGCGGTCGGCGCCAAGGGTCAGGGCGGTCGCCTGGTAGCGCCGGTCGAGCCTGCTGATGGCGGCGATGACCATGGTGGCGATGACCGGGACGATGAGCACCACCTGGCCGACGATCATCGCCTCCTGGGTATAGAGCATGTCGAGAAAGCCGAGAATACCGCGCCGCGAGATGAAGGCGTAGACGAGCAGGCCGATGACCACCGTCGGCATGGCCAGCAGGGTGTTGAGCACGGTCAGGGTCAGCCGCTTGCCGGGAAAAACGGTGAAGGCGATGAGCAAACCGAGGGGCAGGCCGAGGATGGCGGCGATGACCGTGGCAGCGCCGCTGACGCGCAGCGAGCAGAAGACGATCTTCATCAGTTCCTCGTCCCCGGAGGCGAGGAGGATCAGGGCCGCCCGGCAGCTGTCGATGAGAAGGTCCATGATCGCTCGCTAAAATCTTTTCCCCACAGTCGCGGGACCTTGTTCCCGGGGCCGTGGGCTATGGCGTTGTGCGGCCGCCGGCAAGGCGGCCCCGGGATGGCGGCGGTGGCGAAGAATTCGCCCCCGCCGCCGCAGGACGGGACGCTACTTTATGGCGTCGGGGAAGAACAGCTGCTTGCCCTCGAGGAGGAAGCCGGCGATGACTCCCTGACCACGGGGAGATACCAGCCACTGGGCGAACTTCTCCGCCATGTCATACTGCACGTGGGGATGCTTCTGCGGGTTGACCGGGATGACCCCATAGGGGTTGGCGAGCAGTTGGTCGCCCTCGGAGAGGATCTCCAGGTCGACGCCCGGGGTCTTGCCCCATTTGTAGCTGATGTAGGTGCCGCGATCGGCCAGGGCGTAGGCCTTCTTCTCGTCGGCGTAGGTGAGGGTCTTGCCCATGCCCTGCCCGATGGAGAGGTACCAGCTGTCGGAATCGGCGGGCTTCTTCGCCGCCACCGTGGTGGTCTTGCCGTCCTTGGTCAGCGACAGGCCGTGGTCGACGAGTTTGAGACCGCTGGCGGCCCACAGTTCCTGCTCCTTGGTATGGGTGCCGCTGTCATCGCCGCGCGAGACGAAGGGGGCCTTGGCGTCGGCAATCTTCTTCATCGCCGCCGCGGCGGTCGGCAGTCCCTTGATCCCGGCGGGATCGTTGGGAGGGCCGACGATGATGAAGTCGTTATGCATGACTGCGTAGCGCTTGGTGCCGAAGCCCTTGTCGACAAACTCCTTCTCGCGGTCGATGGCGTGAACGAAGATGACGTCGACGTTGCCATCGATGCCGTCACGGATGGCGGCGCCGGTACCCTTGGCGACCACCTTGACCTTGATGCCGGTGTCCTTCTCGAACTCGGGCAGCAGAACGCCGAGCAGTCCGGAAGACTCGGTGCTGGTGGTGGTCGACATCTTCAATACCTTATCCTCCGCACCTGCCGGACCGACCCAGGCCAGGGCCAGCGAGAGGGCGACGGTTACCGCTGCTGAAACGATTTTTTTCATAGCGTCATTCTCCTTTGATGACATTGTCGGGAAATACCATGGTACCGCAGAGGGACAGATCGTAGCCGAGGAAGGAGTCGGCGATGGCGCGGAACTCCTGGTCGTGCAGCAATCCGAGGAACTGCTGTACCGCCTTGTCGAAAAAGTGCTCCCGCGCCACCAGGAGGTCGAAGCGTTCCCAGCGCAGGGGAAGGAAATCGAGATCGAGCAGGCCGGCCACCGGCTTGATCGCCGGACCGGCATCGGCCTGCCCGGAGAGCACAGCCAGGCCGACATCGAGATGCCGCGCCAGCTCCTGGTGATAGCCGACGATGGACGAGGTGGATATCGACGATTTGGCTATCTCGTAGTCGAGCAGCAGGCGGGTGCCGGTGCCGAGGGGGCGGTTGACGATGCGCACCCCGGGCTTGGCCAGGTCGGCAATGGTGGTAATGCCCTTGGGGTTGCCTTTCTGCACGAGGATGCCCTGGTGCCGCTTGCTGAAGTTGACGAACACCGGCAGGCGGTCGAGCTCTTTCTCGGCGAACTCGAAATTGTATTCGCGGTCGTCATCCTGGAGGAGGTGGCAGACGCCGATATGGCACAGGCCGCGGCGCAGGCAGGTCAGCCCTCCCATACTGCCGAGATTGGCGAAAAAGGACGTGATGTTGCCGTGTTTCTTATGAAAGAGGGTGAGGGTCCGCGCAAAGAGCAGGTCGTCGCTGCCGGCGAGCAGCAGCCGCCCCGACTCGCTCGGTTTGGTGGTTACCGCCTGGGGCAGGTTGAGGATATTGGCCTCCAGCCACTCCTCCACCAGAGCCCTGGGAAACATCCACTTGCCGGTGACCTTGGTGGCCGGCAGGCCCTTGTCGTTAACCAGGGCATAGACCATCTTCTCGTTCACCTTGAGGAACTTGGCAACCTCTTTGGTGGTGAGAAATTTCGCGGCATTTGATTGATCCATCGTCGTCCCCCCTACCCTGGATGGCGGCGAGAGCCCGTCGTGGCGGCCACTCCCGCCCGCTGCAACAGCTCCAGCCAACCCTTGATTGGGTACGACTTCCCTGTGCCAGTGTCAACTTTTTCAGCCCAATTTTCCGACACTGACCAAAACGAACCAAAACACACACCTAACCTAGGAGCACAAAAAGCCCCCGAGCAGCCGATAGAGACGACGACAGTCGGTGTCGACGAGGTCTTCGAGGTGGAGAAAGGCATGCACCACCTCGGGAAAATGGTGGCAGGCCACCGCGACGCCGTGGCGCCGCAGGCGCTCGCCGTAGGCGAGGGCCTCGTCGCGCAATGGGCAGAAGCCAGCAACGGCGAGGAATGTAGGAGGGAAACCAGGCGGCACATCCATGTGCAGGGGGGAGGCCTGACGGCGATCCTCGCCGTTCTGGAAGTAGCGCTCCAGCGACCACAGCATGCGCTCTTTTTCGATAAGATAGCCGCTGGCGAAACGCTCTAGCGAAGGGTGATCGAGGCCATAGTCGAGCAGCGGGTAAACCAGCGCCAATCGCTCGACCCCAGGGGCCAGGCCACGATGCACGAGGCTGGCCGCCAGCGCCCCGCCGGCGCTGTCGCCGATCAGCGCCGTAGGCTCGCGGCAGGGCAGACCGAGCCTCGCCACTGCCTCCCGGCTGCCGGCCAGCGCCGCCGCCGCGTCGTCCAAGGCCGCCGGATAGGGGTGTTCCGGGGCGAGGCGGTAATCGACCGACACCACCACCCGTCTCGCCGCGACAGCGATCCGCCGGCAGAGGGGATCAAAAACCGCCACTGAACCGGCGACATGGCCGCCGCCGTGGAGGTAGACCGCCAGCGGCAGCCTGGTCTGCGGTTCGGGGTGGAAGATGCGCACCGCCACCTCACCCGCTGCCCCGGCAACCTCCGCATCGACCACCAGCGGCAGGGGCACCGGTCTCGTCACCAAGGCGCGGGTCAGCCGTGCCAGGCCGTCGCGCACCGCCTGCGCCTCCATGGGGCCGGCAGCGCCGGCCTGTTCGAGTTTGCGGTTATAGTTCTTGAGCCAGGCCGCCAGTTGCGGCCGCAGTCCTTCATCCATTCCTCTCTCCTCCTCTGCCGGCAGCACATCCCCGTGGCTGCACAGCGCGCCCGCGGCCTCCCCGTGGCCACCTTCGGCGAGCCCGCCACTGCCCGGCAGGCCGAGCACCCATTTCGATATCTCTTTCCCAAACCAGCCGCTTAGGGTATGATGATTCGGTCATTTTTGCTCATTTTACGTCAACTGTCATTTCAAATCGGGAGGAACGCATGGAACGAGTGGTACTAGTCGCCGGGGCGCGCACCGCCGTCGGCAGCTTCGGGGGAGCTTTGAAGGATATCGCCGCGGTCGACCTCGGGGCGACGGTGATCAGGGAAGTGCTCAAGCAGCAGAACCTGCGTCCGGTGCTGAGCGACGACATGGCAAGCGGCAAACCCGACAAGCTCAAGGATCAGGGCCCGATCCCCCTGGAGACCAATGCCGACACCTGGGACAAGTCCGCCGCGCCGCTGGCCGTCGACGAGGTCATCATGGGCAACGTGCTGCAGACCGGCCAGGGCCAGAACCCGGCCCGGCAGGCCATGATCCGCGCCGGCATGCCCAAGGAGACCCCGGCCTTTACCATCAACAAGGTGTGCGGTTCCGGCCTCAAGGCGATCACCCTCGGCGCCGCCTCGATCATGGCCGGCCAGGCCGAGGTAGTCATCGCCGGTGGCATGGAGAACATGTCCCAGGTGCCCATGGCCCTGCCCAAGGCCCGCTGGGGCTATCGCATGGAGGTCAGCGGCCAGGGCAACATCACCGACCTGCTCGTCTTCGACGGCCTCTACGAGATCTTCTACGGCTATCATATGGGCATCACCGCCGAGAACATCGCCGCCAAATACGCCATCAGCCGTGAGGATCAGGACAAGCTGAGCGTCCTCAGCCACGAGCGCGCCCGCCGCGCCATCGCTTCCGGCCTCTTCAAGAAGGAGATCGTGCCGATCCCCATCAAGACCCGCCAGGGGGAGATCCTCGTCGATACCGACGAGCGGCCGATGGAAACCAGCATGGAGAAGATGGCGCGGTTGCGCCCGGTCTTCACCAAGGACGGCACGGTCACCGCCGGCAACGCCTCGGGCATCAACGACGCGGCGGCGGCGGTGCTGATGATGTCGGCCAGCAAGGCCCGCGAGCTGGGCCTCAAGCCGATCCTCGAGATCAAGGGCTTCGCGTCCGGCGGCCTCGACCCGGCCTACATGGGCCTCGGCCCGGTGCCGGCGGTACGATCTGCCTTAAAGAAGACCGGCATGAAGCTTGGCGATATCGACATGATCGAGCTCAACGAGGCCTTCGCCTCCCAGGCCATCGGCTGCATGCTCGAACTGGGCATCCCGGTGGAACTCCCCAACCAGGTGGGCAGCGGTATCTCCATCGGCCACCCCATCGGCTGCACCGGCGCCCGCCAGGTGGTCAGCGGCATGCACCTCATGCAGCGTGACAACAAGCAGACCGGACTGTTCAGCATGTGCATCGGCGGCGGTATGGGAATGGCGATGATTGCCGAGCGTATCGGCTGAACTTCCCGCTCACAACAACCACAACACGAATCCCCCGCTGCCGTAAACCCGGCAGCGGGGGATTCGTGTTTAGTCTTGTCACTGAGGAGGCCGGCGCAACCGGCCTCCGCTCTCTCAATATTTGTAGGCCGACTCGCCGTGGCTGGTGGTGTCGAGACCCTCGCGCTCCTCGTCGACGGTGACCCTCAGCCCGATGACCATGTCCACCACTTTGTAGGCGACCAGGGAGACGATCCCCGACCACAGCAGGGTGGTGCCCACGCCCCACAGCTGGCTGATCATCTGCCCGACGGTGGAGTAATCTGCCACCTTGTTGGCGACGTAGTCGTAGACGCCGACACCGCCGAGAGCCGGGTTGGCGAAGATGCCGGTGAGCAGGGCGCCGAGGATGCCGCCGACCCCGTGCACGCCGAAGACGTCGAGGGCGTCGTCGGCACCGAGGAGCCGTTTCAGGCCATTGACACCCCACAGGCAGACCACGCCGGCGAGCAGACCGATGATCAGGGCTCCGCCGATGCCGACCCAGCCGCAGGCCGGGGTGATGGCGACCAGCCCGGAGACCGCGCCGGAGGCCGCACCGAGCATGGACGGCTTGCCTTTCAGCATCCACTCGGCAAAGAGCCAGGAGAGGGCGGCGGCGGCAGTGGCGGTCATGGTGTTGCCGAAGGCCAGGGCAGCCAGGCCGGTGGCCTCGAGGTTGGAGCCGGCGTTGAAGCCGAACCAGCCCACCCAGAGAAGCGAAGCGCCGATCATCGTCATCGTCAGGCTGTGCGGCGCCATGGACTCCTTGCCATAGCCAACCCTCTTGCCCACCATGAAGGCGCCGATCAGGCCGGCGATGGCGGCATTGATATGCACCACGGTGCCGCCGGCGAAGTCGATGGCCCCCTTCTGGAAGAGAAAGCCCGCGGTAGCCCCGGCTTTGGCGGCGGCATCGGCGTCGGTATAGGCGTCAGGGCCGGCCCAGAACCATACCATATGGGCGATGGGCAGGTAGGCAAAGGTAAACCACAGGGTGATGAAGGCCAGCACCGCCGAGAACTTCATGCGCTCGGCGAAGGCGCCGAGGATAAGGGCCGGGGTGATGGCGGCAAAGGTCGCCTGGAAGAAGATGTAGATCAACTCGGGAATGACCACGCCCTTGCTGAAGGTGGCAGCGACCGAATCGACGGTGACCCCGATGAGGAAAATCTTGCTGAAGCCGCCGAAGAAGGCATTGCCCTCGGTGAAGGCCAGGCTGTAGCCGTAGACTACCCACAGCACCATGCACAGGCAGAAGACGGTAAAGACCTGCATCAGCAACGAGAGCATGTTCTTGGTGCGCACCAGGCCACCATAGAAGAGGGCCAGACCGGGGATGGTCATCAGCGACACCAGCACGGTGGCAACGATCATCCAGGAGGTATCGCCCTTGTTGGGTACCGGAGCGTCGGCGCCAAAGGCAGCTCCGGCACCGACCGCCAGCAGAGCTGCAACCACGGGAAGAAGAGAGAGTTTTTTCATGGGTAGGGTCCTCCGCTGTTTAGATGGCGCTCGTGCCGGTCTCGCCGGTGCGGATGCGCAGGATGTGTTCGAGGTCGAAGACAAAGATCTTGCCATCGCCGATTTGCCCGGTGTGAGCGGCCTTGCGGATGGCCTCGACGGTCTTCTCCGCCAGGTCGTCGGCCACCGCCGCCTCGATTTTCAGTTTGGGGAGAAACTCCACCACATACTCGGCGCCTCGGTAGATCTCGGTATGGCCCTTCTGGCGGCCAAAACCCTTGACCTCGGTGACCGTCAACCCGGTAACGCCGATGGCAGTGAGAGATTCCCGGATGTCGTTCAGTTTGAACGGCTTGATGATCGCTGTGACAAATTTCATGTTTTCCTCCAACAGAGTGGGTGTACAACTGCGATTGGCCTCTCGGTGTGTCGACGCCCCGGTTAAAGCAAGGGCAGTGCCATCTGCGGCAGGATTTTTATATTATAATTTATTTCAATAAGATATATTCATCGCACTCATTACCAAAGGAATTGGTACAGAAAAAATCATCACATAATTGTTCAACTATTCCTTTTTAGATGAACAATTATGTAAGCTTTATTCAATATTGGAAGGGCGGACGAGAGAACAGCGACAAGCCGTCCTCACTTACGATGCGGGGCTTGCGGGGGAATTGAACGGAAGCGGGGAAACGACGTTGCCGTCGATAGAGATGGCGTGCAGTTGGGGCAGCCGCCTGGGCAGGTCCCTGGCATCGCCCTCGACCACGAGGAAGGTGGCAGGACCGCCTTTCTCCAGGGTAACAGAGCCGGGCAGCCCGAGTAGCCTCGCGCCGATGCTGGTGGCCGCGGCCACCGCCTCCCCGGTGGTAAAGCCGGCGGCTATCAGCAGCCGCATCTCCTCGGCCACCGAGCGGCCGTGATGGACGCCGAGGCTGCCGGCGTCGGTGCCGATGGCCACCTTCACCCCGAGACGGTGCGCCAGGGCCAGCTGCTCCAGCTGATGATGGAGCGTCGCCTCGATCACCGAGCGCTCAGCCTCTGCACCGAGGGCGGCGAAGTTGTCGAGAAAGGCCTGCATGGTGCATGCCGTCGGTACCCAGAAGGTGGCGCTGTCAGCCATCAGCTGAAGGTTCTCCCGGCCCATGAAAAAGCCGTGCTCGATCGAATGACAACCGGCAAGCAGGGCGTTACGCACCGGCTCGCGGCCGTTGGCGTGCACCATCACCTTGCGGCCGCAGCGGGCGGCCACCCGCACCGCGGCACCAAGCTCCTCGGCATCGTACTGGGTTTTGGTCTCGAGACCGAAGGTCTTGAGGCTGTTGAAGCCGGAGTTGACAATCTTCACCTGATCGACCGCCTGCTCCTCGCCGGCCACCGCCTCCGCCAAGGCCTCCGCCGCCCGCGGCGAGCGGCCGATGATGCGGCCATAGCGCCCCTCGCGATGCCAGCCACGCCCAGCTACCTTCAGGGTCAACTTCTGCGGCATGGCGGCAGTGGCACGAAAGGCGAGGGCATAGCCCCCCTGGTCGCCGCCGTCGCGCGCGGCTAGCACGCCATGGGCGAGAAAAGCCTCGGCATGGCAGGTCATCGCCGGCAACAGCTGACCATAATCGGCCGACAGCTGCGCCACGCGCCTCTCGCGCTCGCTGGTGGCCGACATGAAGAGGTGGACGTGACCGTCCACCAGGGGTGGCAGGATGGTGCACTGCGACAGGTCGACGACCTGCCCCTGGAGCCTCTCCGCAGCGCCTGGATCTTCCTCGATCGCGGCGATGCGGTCGCCCTGCAGGCGCAGCAGTCGTTTCTGCTGGGCCGGGCCGCCCTTGCCGTCGAACATCCAGCCGACGCGCAGAAATCGTGTCTCCATCATTGCCCTACCCTGAGAATGCTTTCTGCCATGGCTTGACCCGCCACGGCACGCGAACACCGTCGAAGACGCCCGTGAAAATCCACCCCCGACTTCGTCCGGGGTGCGCAAGGCGACCAGTTCTGGTATAGCTGACCCCTGAACCCGCAACCCAGCCAGAGACCATCGCCATGCCGGACAACAGTTTCCACCCGCCGCTCCCCCTGCGCAATCCCCACCTGCAGACCATCCTCGCCAGTACCAGACCGCGGCGGCTGCTGGTCACCGCCAGAGCCAGACCCCTTATGGCGGCGAGCCGCGAGGAGGTCCTCGATTGCGGCCGGGGGGTGCGCCTGCTCGGGGCTTTTGCCGGCGGGCCGGGCCGGCGCAGAGGGCTGGCCATCCTCCTCCATGGCTGGGAGGGCAGCGCCAACTCGTCCTATCTGCTGTCGACGGCCGCCACCCTCTTCGACGCCGGCTTCGACGTCTTTCGCCTCAACCTCCGCGACCATGGCGACAGTCACGGCCTCAACCGCGAGATCTTCAACTCGGCCCGACTCGACGAGGTGCACGGGGCAGTTGCCGCCATCCTGCAGCGCCACCGCCAGCGCCCGGCGTTCATGGCCGGTTTCTCCCTCGGCGGCAACTTCGTCCTGCGCCTCGGTCTCTCGGCCGCAGCCGCTCCTCTCGAGCTGACCGCCCTGGCCGCCGTCTGTCCGCTCATCGACCCTGCCGCGGCCACCCGGCGGCTCGAGGCCGACTTGCCCCTCTATCACCGTTATTTCGTGCACAAGTGGCAGCGCTCGCTGCGTCGCAAGCTGCAGCTCCATCCCGGCCTCGACGACGCCAAGGCCCTGCTGCGCTGCACCTCGCTCAGCGCAATGCACCACTACTTCGTGCCGCGCCACACCCCTTACGCCACCCCGGAGGACTATTTCGCCGCCTACAGGGTCACTGCCGCGATGCTCGCCGCAGTCGCCCTGCCCTGCCATATCATCGCCGCCGACGACGACCCGATCACCACCAGGGGCGATCTCGATGCCGTCGGCCGCCCGCCAGCGGTGACCTTCCATCATACCCGCCACGGCGGGCACTGCGGCTTTCTCAGGGACTATGCCCTGCACTCCTGGGTCGACGACGAATTGCGCGGCATCTTCGCCGGCTATTGTTCGAGGCCTACTTGAGCGTCTTGAACTCGTTGACGAGGAGCGTCGGCCCGGCCGGGCTGATATAGGGGAAGGTGGCGAAGATCTCGACCACCATGCCGGGCTTGGTCTCTGCGACGAGACGCGCGCCGACGCGATCCTCGACAAAGACGCCGAGAGTGGCGCCCTTGGCGGAGCGCAGCGCCTGGCACTTGCTGATCGCCAGTTTGTCGATCGCTTCCTTCTTATTACCCTGCATGAGCAGGGTGCGCTTGAGGATGTCGGCGTTGCAGTTCTGCAGCGGTGCGGCAAGAACGGCGCGAAAGCGCAGCTTCTGCGGCACCACCAGCTTGACCCCGGACTTGATCTTCGGGGTGGCGAGCAGCTGGTCGAGGTCGCTCGGCTTGTACTGCTCCTCCTCCACCGCACGAACCGGGGAAAGGCCCAGCACGAAAACGGCAACCACCATCAACAACAGGACTCTCATGCTTTCCTCCTTGATCTCCGCCGCCATAGCCCACGGGACAACGCGCGGCACCAGGCAGGGGGCCTGGCGAAGACGGCGTTGGACTGTTGCTGCGATGCTACAATGACCCCAAAAGCCCGTCAACAGGAAAGGGCCCGGCTGCACTGCACTTTTAGTGGGGGAGTTCGCACCCTTGACGCTTTTCCCTGTTGCCCGGCGCGCCGTTTTCCCCTATGGTAGGGCGATTCCTGCCCCTCTGCGGGAAACCACCCGGCCCCATCGCACAACCTCCGCACCCCCAAGAAACTCCCATGCCGCGCATCGCTTCCTTCGCCTTCCTCCTCCTGCTCCTGTGCACCGCCTGCGCCCAACCCCGTCATGGTGGCGAAGCTCTCAAGGCGGTCAAGACCCCGGCCACCTTCGGCATCGACCAGGTCATCGAAGTCGACCGGGTCCGGGCCCACGTCGTCGAGGCCGGCGACGGCCCCCCGGCCATCCTCATTCCCGGGCTGTTCGGCACCTACCGCGGCTTCGAGCGCATCATGCCCCTGCTCGCCCCGCACTTCCACCTCTACGCCCTCGACAACTTCGGTACCGGCGACTCAGACCGCCCCGGAGACGACTTCAGCTACACCGTAGACGAACAGGCGGACATGATCGTCAGGCTCATGGACCGGCTGCAGCTGTCGCGCAGCACCTTTATCGGCGTCTCCTACGGCGGCATGATCGCCCTCAACCTCGCCGCCCGCTATCCGCAACGAGTGCAGGCGGTGGCCTGCATCGAGGGGGCGGTGATCATGCCTCGCCCCTCGCCCTATGGTTTCATGGAACGTGGTCTCGACACCCCGCTGCTCGGCGACGCCATCATCGCCCTGATCCGCTCCGGCCTGCTCGACCGGACCATCGCCCGCGATGTCATGGGCCCTGCCTGGGAAAGCATGCACGAGAACGACCGCGCCGAGGTGATGTCGATCATCTCCCACTACACCGACGCCGC
Organism: uncultured Desulfobacterales bacterium; assembly: GCA_937915545.1. Classification (GTDB taxonomy): domain Bacteria; phylum Desulfobacterota; class Desulfobulbia; order Desulfobulbales; family Desulfocapsaceae; genus Desulforhopalus_A. Next base: position 45,889 of record CALGIJ010000016.1, on the reverse strand, counting down.
CACCCGCCCAACCTGGCTTGGCCTGGCACGGGCGCTGCACCTCAGCCGCGATTTCGATGAACAGGCCAAATCGATCACCGCGCCAGTGCTCTATCTCTACGGTGAGAAGACTTCCTTCGCCCGCATGGTCGACACCAATCTCTCCTACTTCCGACAAAACCTGCCTCATGTCGACCTGGTTTCCTTCAGCGACGGCATCCACGACCTCGAGTTGCAGAAGCCGCGGGAGACCGCCACCGCCATCGTCGAGTTCCTCGCCCCCGAGCGTCTCGACGCTCTGGCCGACACGGGACAACGCCCGCCCCACCTGCGGCATCAGCAACCGGCCGTCCACTGACCGGGGCGGCCGGCAACGCCCCTAGAAGCCCGCCTCCCCGGCGGGCCGCGCCGGCGGCCGCCGCCGGTCGACCCACTGCTTCTTGACCTCCTGATAATGCCGCTCGACGATGTCCGCGGCCTCTTCGGCGGTTTCGACAAAGCGGAAGATCTCCAGATCCTCCGGCGAGATCACCCCCTCCTCGACGAAGAACTCGAAGTTTATCGCCCGGCGCCAGAAATCCTTGCCGAAGAGAAGCACCGGCAGGGGCTTGATCTTTTTCGTCTGGATGAGGGTGAGGGTCTCGAAGAGCTCGTCGAGGGTGCCGAAGCCGCCGGGGAAGGCGATCAACGCCTGGGCGCGCATGAGGAAGTGCATCTTGCGGATGGAGAAATAGTGAAACTGGAAGCAGAGCTCCGGGGTGATGTAGCGGTTGGGGGCCTGCTCATGGGGCAGGACGATGTTGAGGCCGATGGTCTTGGCCCCGACCTCGCTGGCGCCGCGATTGGCCGCCTCCATGATCCCCGGCCCGCCACCGGTGATGACCACCATGTTGCGCCCGGAACCGGGGTGGTAGATCTTCGACAGCAGCCCCCCGAGCTTGCGCGCCTCTTCGTAGTAGCGGCTCTTGTCCTGAATACGGCCGGCCACCGCCAGGCTGCGCTGCAGCGCGGCGTTGCCGGGGTCGGCGGCAAGCGCCTGCTCGGCGAGGGCGACACGCTCGGCCGCCTCGGCCGCCTCGGGGATGCGGCTGCCGCCGAACACCACCACCGTGGCGTCGATGCCGTGCTCCTGTTGCAGCATCTCCGGCTTGAGCAGCTCCAGTTGCAGGCGCACCGGGCGCAGCTCCTCGCGGGTGAGGAAGTCGATGTCGGTGTAGGACAGCCGGTAACTGGCCGACATGGTCTGCTCGGTTTCCACCTCCGGCTGGGCCGAGAAGACGTCTTCCTTGGATGTCGGGTAGCTGTGCAGGGATGATCGTGGGGTCATGCGCTCTCCTGTGGGCATAAACGGTGATGAGTTCTGCCGCCTGGGGCAGGCGTAAAAAAGCCTGCCGGGAAGCGAGGCCTCGCTCCCCGGCAGGAACGGGATAAGAAATGAACTGGGCGAGTCCGGCGATGGCAGGCCAGACCCAGGCGGGCTATTCGCCGGCAGCCTTGGCCGCCGCCTCGACCCCTTTGCTGAAGTCGGTGGGCACGGTGACCGCCCGGGTGGCGAACTCACGGTCGAGCATGAGCAGAGCGTGGGGGTTGTCGCCGATGAGGGTCAACTCGGTGATGATATCGTTGTCATTGTCCTCTTCCTCCACCTGCTCGGTGATATACCACTCGAGAAAGATCTTGGTGGCGTGGTCCTTCTCCTTGATGGCCAGGTCCATGAGGGAGTTGAGGGAGGCGGTGATATAGCGCTCGTGCTCCAGGGTCTTGGTGAACATGTCCAGCGGCGAGGCAAATTTCGCAGGCGGCTCGGCCACCGCCTGCAGCGTCACCCGGGCTCCCTGACGCTGCACATACTCGTACATCTTCATGGCATGGAACATCTCCTCGTGATACTGGGACATGAACCAGTTGGCGAACCCCTTGAGGCCAAGGTCGTTGGCATGGGCCGACATCGACATATAGAGATAGGCGGAATACATCTCGCGATTGATCTGCTCATTGAGGGCCTGGGCCACTTTCTTATTCAGCATCGACGGTCTCCTTGGCTTGGTTGATGGCTCCAGCGGGGCAGATTTGCCCCGCTGGAGACTCGTTGCGGGCGTTTGCGGCGCACCGCGGTGGGCTGTGCGTTTTACAGTATGGTCGGACGTCGCGAAGTCAAGCAAAGGCCGGCGCTTGCCACCTCGCCGAGGGCGTTGCGGGCAAACCGCCGCTTGCCGAGCCGCTCGATACCGGTGAGGTACTCGTCGAAGCGGTCGAGGTAAAAGGACAGCGCCCGGGAGAAGTTGCGCCCCACCAGGCCATCGACGAAGACCTGGCTGATCTCGCGGTAGCGTTTGAGGATGAGCTGCGACCGGTAGAAGATCAACCACTCCTCGCGGCTCATCTGCTCGACGATCATCGCCAGGGCGCGCCGCGCCCGCGGCTGGTACATCCAGAAGTACATCAGGTCGAGGGCGTTGACGATGATGCGCTTCTCTTCGTCGCGGGCCTCGTAGACCAGGGTCTCCATGACCATCTTCGGCGACTGCAGCATCTCCAGGACGTCTTCCTCCGGATAGAGCAGTTCGAGGCGCGAAAAAGCGGCGAAGAGCTGCGAGATCTTGGCCTGGTAGGCGACCATGCGGGCGCGGATGTTGACCTGCCGGTCGGCCACCCCCTCGATGATGGCGGCGACGCAGTCGGAGGCGAACTTGGAGATGATCGCCGCCCATTTCTGCAGCACCCCGGCGACATCGGGTACCTGGCACAGGCCAAGGATGATCGCCACGGTGGTGTTGAGCACCACTGCCAGGGGGATGGCGAGGATGGAGCGGAAGAAATTGCCGGTCGCCGCCGCCCGCGGCAGGCCGCGAAAGATGTTGTGGCCGCTGATATAGATGCCGTTGGCCAGCCCCATGACCGCATAGAGGAGGAGCGGGTTGGTGGCGGTGGTGACCCCCAGGGTGCGGTCGAGGAGCAGCGTCTTGACGAGGAAGTCGAGCAGCGGCACGGAGAAGCCGGTGTAGAGCAGGGAATCGGCGATGCGGCTCCAGCTGACCAGGGAATTCCACGGCAGGAGGGGCGAGCGGCGCAGGCCGCCCCCGCCGAGCACCGATTGGATGATGTTGCGCAGGCCGGTAATGCCGAACCAGATCACCGCCCCGAAATAGGCGAGCAGCCACCAGTCCTTGGTAAGGCTGAAGGTGAGAAAGGCGGGCATGAAGCCAAACAGCACCTTGAGGGAGTTCTTGAGGTTGGTGTTGAGGTAGGTCCAGGGCCGGCCCATCCTGCCTTCGCCGCTGCGCGGGGCGAACTGCCGGTCGCCACCGTCGCGGTTGATGCCGCCGAGGGTGGCGATATTGCCCGGCTGTCCGGGGTGGACGAACAGCCCATCCAGGGTCCAGTCCTGATAGGAGCGGCCAGCGCGATTCTTGATGAGGCGGAGCTTGACCCAAAACGTCTTCCCCGACCTGTCGGGCATCCGGCGATTTTCGCTGCTGTGCACGTGCCGGGTGAGTAGGGCGGTAATCGGCAGGAGCAGGCGCTTTTTGGCGGCGATCTCCCTTTTCACCACCTCCCGGGCCCGGGCGGGCAGGGTCTCCACCACCACCAGGCCCATGCCGTACTGGTTGTCGGCCTGGCCGGTGGAGCTCGAGCCGATGCGCGAGCCGAGATGGCGCTTTTTATAGAAGGTATGAAAGGTTTCGAGGTGGTAGAGGATGTCCATCAGGCCCTCTTTGCGTTCCTCCATCTGGCGATGCTCCTCTAGCAGCCGCCCCTTTTCCTCCTCGTCGGCAGCCAGCTGTTCGGCATAGCGCTTGACATGCAGACGCTGATCCTCGAAGTCCCAGATAATGGCGCGCACCGCCCGCTTCAGGGCGATGACGTTGTCCTCGTTGAGGGCCTGCTGCAACTCGCTGATGAGGTGATAGTGCTTTTCCGGGCTGCGCAGGTCGACAGCGTCGCCGTGGAAGGTGACCACGCCGCGCTGCGCGGTCATGCCATGGGCGGCTGTCTTGAGATTGTAGGTCTCGATATGACTGATCATCCCCTCGCAACCGTAGAGCAGTTCCAGGGTGTCCTGGACGGTCAGGTTGCCGAGGTTGAGGGTGATGCGCGAGCTGGAGTGGAGGGAATGCAGCCTGGAAAGCAGCGCCTTGGGGGAGAGGCGCAAAAGTTCCGGCAATTCGGCCGCTGGCAGCGGCTGGCTCGGGTCGTGCACTTCGGGGTTGCGCCACGGCAGCAGAAAACGGTCGATGATGCTGTCCATGGTGCATCGGCGGAAGAGGTCGAGGCGGGCCTTGGCCGCCGACTTCGCCACCGCGTCACCCTCCGCCTCGTCGCGCAGGAGATCGGGGAGGATGGGTGCGCTGGCCTTAAGGAAGACGTTGTGGATGAACCGCGCCAGGTGGAGCAGCGAGGGCTGGCCGGCGCCGACGAAACGAAGGAACTCCTCCCGCTCCAGAAGCGGCAGGGACAGCCCGAGTTCCGCGGCCCATTCCTCGCGATGGCGGCGGTTATAGACCTCGATGACCTCGAAGACATAGCGCTGCTGAAAGGCCGAGACTTCACGCCCCTGTTCGAAAAACCTGATCACCGCCCCGTCGCGCAGAAAATTGAGGAAGGCGCGGTTGCCGACGAAGCCATGGGGCTCCCAGGTGAAACGGACATATTTGCCGCGAAAGGGCGTCGACACCTCGATGCCCACCTGCACCTTGATATCAAGGATGCGGCTGGCTTCGATCAGCTCCTCGACCACCTCGACATTGACATAATTGTAATAGACTACGGTGAGGTGGCGGATGCCTTTGATCCAGGCATCCATGAGGAGATGGGTTGGCGATTTGCGCCCCTTGGTATTGGCGTCGTGAACATGGTCGTCGAAGGCGAACTGGTTGAACTCTTCGGGCATCTCCAGCAGGTGGTAGGCGGTCAGCTGCTGCCGCACCAGGCGCGGGTTGCCGGTGGAGACCATGCGAAAATCGTGGGCCAGCTGCAGCTGGCGCATCTCGTTGCCCTCGCTGCGCAGCAGCTCCTTCATGATCTGCAGCAGCGCCCGGGCGGTGTTGACCTGGTGAAAGGTGGCCGAGGAGAGGAAGACCTCGTCGCGCAGGGAGCGCAGCGACTTGATGCGGTCGGCCGCCTTGCCCTCCTCGAAGGAGCCGAGGAGGTTGGCGATAGCGTAGGCGATGCGCAGCCCCCGCGCCGCCGCCATCTCCTTGATGCCGTTGGGGTGCATGTCCTCGACCAGCAGCGAGCGCAGGTTCTTGGAGAGGTTGCTGCCCCTCATGACATCGTGGACGATGCGCAGCAGCTCGTAGTCGTTCTTGTCGAAGAAGAGGGGGGAGATGTTGAGGGTCATGGGTCGTGGTGGGAGAAAGAGAGATATGGCGGCAAGAACGCCTGACGCAATGTGGCGGACCGGCGCAACGTTCGGCCGAAGAGCATATCCGCCATCGCCCGCAATGCGACTCTTGGGAAATGCCCTTATTCCTCTCTAGGCTACCTTGATCGCCCCATAAAGACAAATATTTTTGCCGTCGCAGGGGCTCCGGAAAAGAATTGTCCGCAGCTGCCGGCGGGCAGCGAACGGGTTTCCCCTCCCACCATGTTGTGGTACAATGGGCAGAGCAAATGTCGAGGCCCTAAAACGCCCCGCCCCCATTCGACATCAGCCCCAGCTGCCCATGAAACGAGAAACGGAACTTATCGCCCGCAACTGGCCGCAACGCGACAGCAGCGTTGCGACGACCATCAACCCGCCAGCCTACCGCGGCTCGACGGTGCTCTTCGCCAGCTACGCCGACATGGTCGAGGCGCAATTAGGCCGCCACCAGGGAATCAGCTACGGCACCGATCGCCTGCCCACGCAGCGCCAGTTCGAGGAGGCGATGCGCCAGCTCGAGGGTGGGGCGGTGACCCGCGTCTTCCCTTCGGGCATCGCCGCCATTCAGACGGCCCTGCTGGCCTTCGTCGCCAGCGGCCAGCACATGGTCATGGTCGACAACGCCTATGGCCCCGGCCGCCGCTTCGTCCACAAGGTGCTGGAAGAGCGCCTCAAGGTGTCGTGCACGGTGGTGCCGGCCAACGTCGGCGCAGACATCGAGGCCTACCTGCGCCCCGACACCGCCCTCATCTTCCTCGAGTCACCGGGCTCGAACACCTTCGAGATCCAGGACCTGCCGGCCATCGCCGCCATCGCCCGCCGGCGGGGCATCGTCACCCTGCTCGACGCCACCTGGGCCACCCCCCTCTATATCAGGCCCTTCGCTCTCGGCATCGACGCCACCATCCACTCGGTGACCAAGTATATCTGCGGCTACTCCGACGTGCTCGCCGGCACGGTCACCGTCGCCGAGGGCCATGCCGAGCGCTTCGCCGAGTTCTACAAGCTCCTCGAAATCTACACCCCGGCGGAGGAGTGCTACCTGGCGCTGCGCGGCCTGCACTCGCTGGCGGTGCGCCTGCGGCAGCACGAGCGCTCGGCCCTTGAGATCGCCACCTGGCTGACCAGCCACCCCCTGGTCGACCGGGTGCTGCACCCGGCCCTGCCCGACCACCCCGAGCACCACCTATGGCGCCGCGACTTTCAGGGCTCCTCCGGCCTCTTCGCCTTCACCCTGCGCAAGGAATACCCCCAGGACCAGCTGGCCCGGTTCATCGACGCGCTGCGACTCTTCCGCCTCGGCTACAGCTGGGGCGGCTTCCAGAGCCTGCTCACCGCCGCCAGACCACATCGCCTCCTGCCTGGCCGCTACCAGGGGCAGACGGTGATCCGCCTCAATATTGGCCTCGAAGACGTCGACGACCTGCGCGACGACCTGCATCAGGGGTTGGACAGGCTTACCAACTTGTAACCGAGGCCCCGCACCTCTATCTTCTATGGAGAACCAATGAACCCCTCGCTGCCACGTGCCATTCTGCCCCTCGCCCCCGAACCGCTGCAGGCCCCGCCGGAGCTGCCTGCCGCCCCCTGCTGAGGGCCGAAACCGCCGCCGCGGTCCGGCGGCCACGAGAGACCCGGTTACGCCATCCTGCCCTTTGTCGAAGGCTTCGTCGACAGCCCGGTGGGTGCGGTACCGCGGGTGGCGACCCGCCTCGGCCTCAGGGACCACCTCGGCACCGTCGGCGCGCGCACCGGCCTGGCCCGCAACGACTACCGCGTCACCCCCGGCCTCTACTGCGTCGGCAGCCCGGGAGCCGACTCGCCGGTGCTGGTCTCGGCCAACTACAAACTGACCTTCGACGCCCTGCGCCGGGAACTCGCCAGCGTCGATGCCTGGCTGCTGATAGTCGACAGCCGCGGCGTCAACGTATGGTGCGCCGCCGGCAAGGGCACCTTCTCCTGCGAGGAGATCGCCTACCAGGTGCGGCGCTGCCGTCTTGAGGACCTCGTCAGTCACCGCCGCCTCATCCTGCCGCAGCTCGCCGCCAACGGCGTCGCCGCCCACCGGCTCAAGGAGCTGTGCGGCTTTTCCGGCCGTTTCGGACCGATTTTCGCGAGAGATCTGCCGGAATATCTCCTCCAGGGTAAGGCCAGTGAAGCGATGCGCACCGTCACCTTCACCCTCGGCGAGCGGGCGGTGCTGGTGCCGCTGGAAATTTGCATGGTGTGGAAGAAGCTGGCCATGGCCCTGCCGCTGTTCCTGCTTCTCTCGGGGATCGGCCCGGAGCTGTTCGCCCTGCACAGCACCCTGAGTCGCTTTGCGGTGCTGCTGGCGGCGACCCTCGTCGCCCTCGTCGCCGGGGCGGTGCTGGTGCCACTGCTGCTGCCCTGGGTGCCCTTCCGCCGCTTCTGGGCCAAGGGCCTGCTGGTCGGGGCATTGCTGTTCCTGCCGCTGCTCCTCGCCCTGCCCGAGCTCGGCCTGGTGGAAGGTGCGGCGCTGCTGCTGTGGGTGAGCGCCTGCTCGTCGTTCATGGCAATGAACTTTACCGGCTCGACGCCCTTTACCTCGCTGTCCGGGGTCAGCCAGGAGCTGCGCAGCGGGCTGTTCTTCCAGCTCAGCGCCGCCTTCGCCGCGGCCGTCCTCTGGCCGCTGGCCGCCTTTTTTTCCTAAGGAGCCCGCCATGCGCCACTTCCGCTATCTCGAGGACGCCGCCATCCTCCGTCTCGACACCGACAAGTGCATCGGCTGCGGCAACTGCGTCCTCGTCTGCCCGCATCGCATCTTCGCCCTCAGAGACGGCAAGGCGGCGATCGTCGACCGCGGCGCCTGCATGGAGTGCGGCGCCTGCGCCACCAACTGCCCCGTCGGGGCGATCTACGTCAACCCCGACGACGGCTGCGGCTGCGCCGCCTACATCATCAACAGCTGGATCGCCAAGGTGCGCGGCAAGCCCTCCTCCGGCTGCGGCTGTTAATCCCTAAACCTCTTCGCCGGCCAGGCTGCGCAGGTCCTTCCAGGTATCGCCGTCGATGAAGCTGCCGGCGACGTTTTGCTCCATCTCGCGGAACAGGGCAAGCGGCATGGCGAAGCTGAACACATCATCCTTGAGCAGCCGCTTGAGATAGAGGCGGGCGGAGATGTCGTTTAAGCCCAGCACCGCCCGCGGCTCGGGACGCTCCGCCTCCTGGTAGGGATAGATGCCCAGCGACTGGCAGCCGGCGGCGAAGGGGAAGATGACATTCTCGTTATGGCCGCGACCGTAGTTGGCGAGCACGGTGAGAGCGGCGATGCGATCGGCGTCGGCGAGGAAGACCACGGTGCGCAGGTCGTCGACCTGCTCGTCGACATCCGCCAGCGGCTTGTACACCACATAGGGCGTCGGCACGGTGGTCATCGGCAGTGCGGAGAGAAACTTGCCCACCAGCTCCGGGTTCTTGACATAGCGCTCGCCATGCATGAAGTGGCCGTAGGCCTCGGGGCGCATATAGGGCTTGACCCGCTCCCCGGCCGCCCTGCCCTCTTCCCAGTGCTCGTTGCCGATGGAGAGGAAGTACTTGAAGCACTCCTCGCCACCGGCGAAGTTGACGTACTGGTTGCCGAAGCCGAGGCCGACGCCGCCCCCCGGACAGCCAATGGTCTTTTCGTCGAAAACGGCCGTCTCGCCCTTGACCGCCGCCGCCAGCATGAACATGACGCAGCCCCAGCGGCCCTCGGCGAACTGCCGCGCCTGCGGCGGCTTCTCCTTGGCCCAGACGATGGCCACCGGTTGATGTTTCAGCTTCAGTCGCTGGGCAATGATGCTCTCCATACTCCCTCCCTGATGAATGACATCGTCTTCCTGCCGGGCGTCACTCGGGCCGCCCGCCGTCGTCGTCCCCGCCCACCTCGACAGGCGTGCCGAGACGGTACTTCTCCATCTTCGCATGCAGTGTCGGCCGTGAGATACCGAGCAGGCGCGCCGCCCGCGAGCGGTTGCCGCCGCTCATCTCCAGGGCCTCGCCAACCAGCAGCCTGGCCACTTCGTCGAGAGCGGAGTCGAAGAGGCGCTCCGCTCCCCCCGAGCGCAGCCGCGACCGCACCCAGTCGGCGAGAGCGCCGGCAACCACCGCCCCCGTCCCGTTTTTGTGGCCTTCACCATTGCCGAGGGTGATCTCCTCTTTCTGCAGCGGCGCGCCGCGGTTGAAGATGAGGGCTTTTTTGAGGACGTTCTGCAGCTCGCGGATATTGCCCGGCCAGTCGTAGGCCGCCAGCTTCTCCACGGCCTCGGGGCCGATCCCCGGGTTGGCCACGCTGAGGTCGGCTGCCAGTCGCCTGAGGAGATAGGCGACGAGGATCGGCAGGTCTTCCATGCGCTCGCGCAGCGGCGGCAGGTCGAGGGTCACCACGCGCAGGCGGTAGTAGAGGTCCTCGCGGAAGGTGCCCGCGGCCACCGCCGCCTCGAGGTCGCGGTTGGTGGCGGCGATGATGCGCACGTCGACGTTGATCGGCTCCTTGCCGCCGAGGCGCTCGATGCTGTTTTCCTGGAGCAGGCGGAGGAATTTGGCCTGGATGGACAGCGGCATGTCGCCGATCTCGTCGAGGAAGACGGTGCCGCCGCGGGCCTGTTCGATCTTGCCGACGCGACGGTGCACCGCCCCGGTGAAGGTCCCCTTCTCGTAACCGAAGAGCTCGCTCTCGAGAAGCGTCTCGGGGATGGCGACACAGTTGATGACCACGAAGGGCAGCTCGGCGCGGCGCGAGTGGTTGTAGATGGCCCGCGCCGCCAGCTCCTTGCCGGTGCCCGACTCGCCGCGGACGAGCACCGTGGCGTCGGTGCCCGAGACGCGGCCGATGGCCTTGTAGACCTCGAGCATGCGGCTGCCGCGGCCGACCAGGGCGTCGCGATCGAACTCGGTGCCCTCCTCGGGGTTGACCGCCACCGGGGTCGACATGCAGCGCCCGGCGAGCAGGCCCTTGTCGATCAGGGCGAGCATCTGCGGCACGTCGAAGGGCTTGTAGATATAGTCGTAGGCCCCCTGGCGGATGGCCCCGATGGCCGTCTCGGTGGAGCCGAAGGCGGTGATGATGATCACCGGCAGCTTGGGGAAGAGCTGGTGGATGACGGTGAACACCTCAAGCCCGCTCATATCGGGCAGGCGGATGTCGAGGATGACCAGGGACGGCGAGAAGGTGTGCACCATGTCGATGCCCTCCCGCCCGCTGTAGGCATTGGCGGTGCTGTAGCCTTCCTGGGTGAGGATCTTGGCGAAACTCTGGCCGAGCTGGCGATCGTCGTCAATGATGAGGATGCGGTTCATCGCCCCTCCCCGCCAGCGGCAGTTTCATGGTGCACTGCGCGCCGCCTCCCGGCGACGCACCGATCTCCAGCCGGCCGCGGTGCTCACGGACGATGCGGGCGACGATGCTCAGCCCAAGACCGGAGCCCTCCTCCTTGGTGGTGAAGAAGGGGGTGGTCACCTTGTCGAGGAGGGCGTCGGGGATGCCCGGCCCGTTGTCGCACACCGCCAGCGTCGCCACCATGCCCGGTTCGCCGCTGTCTTCCAGCCCCTCGACAATGTCGATGATGCCGCCGCCGGTCATCGCCTCGCAGGCGTTGATGAGCAGGTTGACCAGGGCCTCCTTGATGCGGTCGGCGTCAACGAACACCGTGCCCAGTTGCGGGCAGCCCTGGTGGCGCACCTCGACGCTATAGGACTTGAGGCGGTATTCGAGCAGGGTCAGCACCGAGGCGACGATCTCGCCAAGGCGGCACGGGGCGAGACGCAGCTTGGGCGGCCGGGCGAACTCGAGGAAGTTCTGGACGATGCGGTCGATGCGGGTGATCTCATCGGCGATGACCTGCAAATCCTCGTTCTGCACCTCGCTCAGGCTGAGCGAGCGGGTCAGGGAGAACATGCGCATCTTGATGGAGGTAAAGGGGTTGCGGATGGTGTGGGCCACCCCGGCGGCAAGCTCGCCGACCATGGCCAGGCGCTCCACCTGAAGGAGGTGGCGCCGGCTGCGGGCCAGTTCGTCGCTTTTTTCGTCGAACTGACGCATCATGTCGTCGAGGGAGAGCGCCAGCGAGTGCACCTCGTCGCGGTAGTTGTCGTCCGGCGCGCCGCCGGTCTTGATGGCCAGGCCGCGGAGCGGCTCGAGCAACTGACGGTAGAGGATGAAGAGAAAGACGGCGCAGAGCAGGAAAAAGAGGCTCAAGCCGCCGATCTGGGCGAGGCGCAGCCTGGCGGTGAGGCGGGCACCCTCCTCCTGGGCGGCGGCGATGCGCCGCCACTGGGTGTCGCTGAAGCGACGGCATTCCTCAAGCAGGGAGAAGAGGATCTCGCGCTGCTTCTCGTGCAGGGTGGAGATGGAAGCGGGGCGCGGCCCTTTCTGGTAGCCGGCAATGGCCACGTCCTTGGCGGCGGCATAGTCGCGGAACTTGTCGGCGATGAGCCGCAGGCGCTCCTCCTGATCGCCGCCCGGTTGCAGCTCCCCGGCGGCGAGCAGGTAGCGCTGGAAGATCTCGCGCTGCTGACCGAGGGACTGCAGCCATTTGCCGTCGCCATCGACGAGATAGTAGGTGAGCAGCCCTTTCTGGTTGGCCAGCGCCAGCTCCATGTCCTGGGCGGTGCGATAGAGCTGGAACTCCTTGTCGACCACCGTGGCCAGCAGGCCGTTCATATGGGTGGCGTACCAGAGAATGGCCACCTCCCCGGCCATGACCAGCAGCATCATGGCGGCAAACACGGCAACGATCTTGCCCCTGAGACTGGGTCGTGGCCACTTCATCATCCCCCTCCGTCGACGACTTCACCCGACTACGCGCAGCCTCGAGGCTACCGCATTTTCCCGGCAAAGGCAAGCGGCGGGGATGGACTGCGACGGGAGATCGGTCTATTGCGGATTCTCGTAGAAAATATAGGAGGTCGAGTAGTCGCTGAACTCGAAGTAGACCTTCTTCTCGCCGGGGTCGACGAGACCGTTGAGGTTCGTGTCGTAGATGCCGTAACCAAAACGGTAGGGCCGGTCTTCCTTGTTGCTGGTGCCTGAGGCGGTGGTCAGCTTGTCGATCTTGAGAAAGCGCTTGACCAGCTTGTCCCCGGCATAGACCTCGAGAACGCCGTCGGTGCCGGTCCAGTTCTGCACCGCCCGACCGAGCTTATTCTGGGTCTCCTGGGTACAGCCGGCGAGCAGCACGGCGAGGGCCGCGGCAAAGAGGAAGGGCGTGGTTCTCATGAAGGACTCCTGTTGGTATGGGTATGAACTCGGGCTATGACGGCTGCGGCCGCTGGGGAGGCGAGGTGAAGCCCGGAACTGGGCGGACCGGCTATACGGTGATGCCGGCCGCTGACGAAGTCAATGCACAAAGCGGCACGGCAGGACATAAGGCAGCACTCGGCGCTACAGTTTTGCGGCGCGTCATGCTACACTGGGGGCATGGCGGCTGGGGCGAGGCCACCTTGAGGCCGCCTGCCGTCTTCAATAAAGTTTTTCTCGGGAGGGACATGACATGAAGGCACTGGTCAAGGCAAAGCGGGAACAGGGCTTGTGGCTGGAAGAAGTGCCACGGCCCTCGCCCGGCAAAAACGACGTGGTGATCAAGATCCTGCGCACCGCCATCTGCGGCACCGACGTGCATATCTTCAACTGGGACGAGTGGGCACAGCGCACCATCCCGGTGCCGATGCCCATCGGCCACGAGTTCGTCGGCATCGTCGACGAGATCGGCGACAATGTCCACGATTTCAAGCCGGGCGACCTGGTCTCGGGCGAAGGCCACCTCGTCTGCGGCCACTGCCGCAACTGCCTGGCCGGCCGCCGCCACCTGTGCATGAACACCAGCGGCGTCGGCGTCAACCGCCAGGGCGCCTTCGCCGAATACCTCGCCATCCCGGTGACCAACGTCTGGTTCTGTGACCCGCACATCCCCCTCGACGTCCTCGCCTGCTTCGACCCCCTCGGCAACGCCGTGCACACCGCCTTGTCCTTCGACATCCTCGGCGAGGATGTGCTCATCACCGGGGCCGGGCCCATCGGCTGCATGGCCGCGGCCATCGCCCGCCACGCCGGGGCGCGGCACGTGGTGGTCACCGACGTCAACCCCTACCGGCTGCAGCTGGCCTCCCGCCTCGGGGCAACGCGCGTCGTCGACGCCGGGCGTGAACCTCTCGCCCAGGTGCAGAAGGAGCTTGGCATGAAGGAGGGCTTCGACGTCGCCATGGAGATGTCCGGCAACCCCGCCGCCCTGCGCGACATCCTCGACAACATGTGCCACGGCGGCAAGATCGCCATGCTCGGCATCATCCCCGGCGCCACCGCCATCGACTGGGACAAGGTGATCTTCAACGGACTGACCATCAAGGGCATCTACGGCCGCGAGATGTACGAGACCTGGTACAAGATGACCGCCATGATCCAGACCGGCCTCGACATCACCCCGGTGATCACCCACCGCTTCCTCTACAGCGACTTCGCCGAGGCCTTCGCGGTGATGCGCTCCGGCCAGTCGGGCAAGGTCATCCTCGACTGGGAGGAAAAGGAGTAAGCCATGGCAATGGAACGACTGAACCGGGCCCTCGCCCAGGAACTGGAAGCTCTGCAGCGGGAAGGGCGCGCCAAGCCGCCGGAGCGGGTCATCACCGCCTGCCTCCCGCCGCAGGGCGGCTTCGGCCCGCGCTACTCCCTCGCCGGGCAGAGCCAGCCCTTCCTGCGCATGAACAGCAACTCCTACCTGTCGCTGTCCAGCCACCCGCAGCTCATCGACAGCGCCGACAGGGCCACCCGCCTGTGCGGCGTCGGCCCCGGGGCGGTGCGCTTCATCGACGGCACCTATAGCCAGCACGTCGCGCTGGAGGAGCGCATCGCCCGCTTCGTCGGCAAGGAAGCGGCGAAGATCTTCAACTCCGCCTATACCGCCAACTGCGGCCTGGCCCTGTCCATCGCCAGCCCGGGCACCTGCTGGGTCGGCGACCAGCTCAACCACAACTCGATCATCCGCGCCATGCGCATCGCCGGGGTGCCGAGCGGCAACAAGGCCATCTTCCGGCATAACGACATGGCCGACTTGCGCCGCTGCCTCGACGGCATCGGCGGCGAGGTCACCCGGGTGGTGATCGTCTTCGACGGCATCTTCAGCATGCGCGGCGACCACGCGCCGCTGGCCGAGATTGCCAGGCTGGCCGCCCTCCATCACGAGCGCTTCGCCGACGGGGTGATCACCGTGGTCGACGACTCGCACGGCATCGGCGCCTACGGCGCCACCGGCCGCGGCACCAGCGAGTTCTGCGGCGTCGCCCCGGACATCATCGTCGGTACCTTCGGCAAGGCCTTCGGCGTCAACGGCGGCTTCATCGCCGGCAGCCCGACGCTGATCGAGGCGGTGCGGCAGAAGGCCGACACCTATATCTACACCAATCCCCTGAGCGTCGCCGACTGCGCCGCCGCCACCACCGCCATCGACCTCTGCGACGGCGAGGAGGGCAGACGGCGCCTGGCCAACCTCGCCGAGCGCACCCTGCAGTTTCGCAAGGGCCTTGACAACCTTGGCCTGGAGAGCATCCCCGGGCCGCACCCGGTGGTGCCGCTACTGGTGCGCGACACCGCCAGAACCCGTGCCCTGGTGGCGCGCCTCTTCGCCGCCGGCATCCTCGTCGTCGGCCTCACCTACCCGGTGGTGCCGAAGGGCGATGAGACCATCCGCTTCCAGATCAACGCCGCCCATACCGAGGCCGATATCCGCCTGGTGCTGGAGGTCCTCGCCCGCGAACTGGCGGCACTTCCCGCCACGCCGAACGAAAAGGAGCAGAGATGACAGAGATCCGCAGAGTTGCCCTATCCTGGAAGAGCATCGCCACCATCGAGGGGGCCGGAGTCCACCTGCGCCGCGCCTTCGGCTTCGACAGCCCGGAGCGCACCGACCCCTTCCTCCTCTTCGACGATTTCCGCTCCGACCAGCCCTCCCGCTACCAGGCCGGCTTCCCCTGGCACCCGCACCGCGGCATCGACACCATCACCTATATGCTCAAGGGGGAGGTGGAGCACGGCGACAGCCTCGGCAACCGCGGGGTCATCGGCGGCGGCGACGTGCAGTGGATGACCGCCGGCTCCGGCATCATCCACCAGGAGATGCCGCGCGGCGACGTCAATGGCGCCATGCACGGCTTCCAGCTATGGCTCAACCTGCCGCGCGAGGAGAAGATGTGCCACCCCCGCTACCGCACCATCACCGCCGACGAGGTCCCCGAGGTGCCCCTGCCCGGCGGGGGCACGGCACGCATCATCAGCGGCCGCGTCGCCGACCGCGTCGGCCCGGTCACTGGAATCAGCACCGACCCGCAGTATCTCGACATCACACTGCCGCCACAGGGAACGCTCTGCCACCATCTCCCCGGCGACTATTGCGCCATGGCCTATGTCATCGCCGGTTCCGGCAGCTTCGGCGACGATGACGGTCGCCTCCATGATAACACCACCCTGCTGCTCTTTGGCGAGGGCGACCACGTCACCGCCGCGGCCGGGCCCTCGGGACTGCGCCTGCTCCTCATCGGCGGCCGGCCCTTGCGCCAGCCCATCGCCTGGCGCGGGCCGATCGTCATGAACAGCGAGGAGGAACTCGACCTCGCCTTCCGCCAGTACCGCGAAGGGACCTTCCTCAGCCATCGGCCGCCAGAGGGCGGCTGACCCCGCCCGGCGAGGAAAAGGCCAGGGCTGGAACTATCCGTGGCCCTGGCCTTTTCTCCGCCAGCCAATGGCGGGCGACGAAAAAGGCGCCCTGGCAATGCAGGTCGGCGTGACCGCCGAACTGCATCCCTACCATCCTGAGCCGGCGAGGCATGGCGCAGGCTGTGCCCCTCTCCTGGCCAGGCTTGACAAAGACCGGGCCGACCGATTACCTTCGCCGAGACCTGCCGCACCCCCACCGGCCGCATGACGCCGGGAGCCCGTCGCCCGCCCCCACTCGAGGTCCCATGTTCCAGCCAGCCTGCCGCCCCATCCTCATCGGCTCCCTGCCACTTGCCGACCATGTCGCGGCGATGCGGCTCATCGCCCGGCACTGTGCCGAGATCCCTCTCTGGCCGCAGCTGCCGCGGCTCCCCGGGGAAGGCATGGTGCGCCAGTTTCTCGACGGCTTTCCCGGCCTGCGCGACGAGGCCAGCTTCGCCACCGAGATGACCCTCTTCTACGACGATGCCCTGGCCGTGGAGGGCGGCGCGACCAGCTCCATGCCGGAGCGCTTCCACCTCTCCCCCCATACCGCCGCCGGCTTTTACGTCTTCCTCGACTACCTCGCCGGCAGCACCGGCGAGCGCTACGCCGTCAAAGGGCAGATCACCGGCCCGGTGACCGTCGGCGTCGGCATCAGCGACCAGCAGGGCCGCGCCATCCTCCACGACGACAACCTGCGCGACATGCTGGTACGCCACCTCGCCGCCAAGGCATCCTGGCAGGTGAGGCAGCTCCTGCCCCATGCGCGAGCGGTGGCGCCGATCATCTTCGTCGATGAACCCGGCCTGGTGGGCTTCGGCTCGAGCGGCTTCGCCGGGGTCAGCCGGGAGACGGCGGCCCACACCACCGGCATCGTGCTGCGGGCGATCAGAGAGGCCGGTGGCCTCGCCGGCCTGCATATCTGCGCCAACGGCGACTGGGGCCCAGCCCTGACCTCGCCGGTGGACATCATCAGTTTCGACGCCTACAGCTACTTCGACAACTTCCTCCTCTTCCGCGAGGAGCTGTGCCGTTTCCTGTCCGGCGGCGGCGTGCTCGCCTGGGGCATCGTCCCCACCGGCAACCCGCAGGCGGTGGCCGAAGAGTCGGCCGAGTCTCTCTTTCAGCGCTGGCTGGAGCAGCTCGACCGCCTGGCCTCCTTCGGCTTTGCCCGGGAGCGGCTGGCGGCGCAGACCCTCATCGCCCCGTCCTGCGGCACCGGTTCACTGTCCGCCCCTCTGGCGGAAAAGGTCCTCGCCATGACCGCCGCACTGTCGCGCCTTGCCAGGGAGCGATTTTTCCGACCCACCCCAACCCCCAACGGAGACACCCCGCAATGACCCTCATCGGCAAGACCCCGTCCGCCTACGACTACCCGCTGCTCATCAAGAACCTCTTCCTCGCCCCGGTGGTCGACAATCCTCACCAGGAGATCGTCTATCGTGGCCAGACACGCATGACGTACCAGGACTTCCGCAGCCGCGTGCACCGCCTCGCCGGCGCCCTCGCCGGGCTCGGCGTCAAGCCGGGCGACACCGTGGCGGTCATGGACTGGGACAGTCACCGCTATCTCGAGTGCTACTTCGCCGTGCCGATGCTCGGCGCGGTGCTGCACACCGTCAATATCCGCCTCTCCCCGGAGCAGATCCTCTACACCATCGACCATGCCGAAGACGACGTACTGCTGGTCAACGCCGAGTTCCTGCCCATCATCGAACAGATCAGGGGCCGCATCGATACGGTCAAGAAATACGTGCTGCTCTGCGACGAGGAGCAGCGCCCGGCGACCTCCCTGCCTCTGGCCGGGGAATACGAGGAGCTCCTCGCCGCCACCGCGCCAACCTTCCCCTTCGCCGACTTCGACGAGAACACCCGCGCCACCACCTTCTACACCACCGGCACCACCGGCATGCCCAAGGGGGTCTACTTCAGCCACCGCCAGCTGGTGCTGCACACCCTCGGCACCCTCACCGCCCTCGGCACCACCGCCAGCCAGGGACGGCTGCACCAGGGCGACGTCTACATGCCCATCACGCCGATGTTCCATGTCCACGCCTGGGGCTTTCCCTATATCGCCACCAGCCTCGGCGTCAAGCAGGTCTATCCAGGCCGCTATCAGCCCAACACCCTGCTGCAGCTCATCGCCAGGGAGGGGGTGACCTTCTCGCACTGCGTACCGACGATCCTCCACATGCTCATGGCCAGCCCGGAATATGCCGCCACCGACCTGTCGCGCTGGAAGGTGGTCATCGGCGGGGCCTCCCTGCCCAAAAAAATGTGCCGGGCGGGCCTGGACAAGGGCATCGACATCTTCTCCGGCTACGGCATGTCCGAGACCTGCCCGGTGCTGACCCTGGCCCATATCGACCGCCCCGGCTTGAGCCGCGACGAGGAGGTGGAGATCCGCTGCAAGACCGGCCGCCCCCTGCCCCTGGTGCAGCTGCGCGTCGTCGACGAGAACATGAACGAGGTTCCCCGCGACGGCGAAACCGTTGGCGAGCTGGTCGGGCGGGCGCCATGGCTGACTCAGGGCTACTGGAAGGATGGCCGCAACTCGGAGAATTTGTGGCGGGAGGGCTTCCTCCATACCGGCGATGTCGCCCGCATCGAGGAGAGTGGCTATATCACCATCACCGACCGCATCAAGGATGTCATCAAGGTCGGTGGCGAGTGGCTGTCTTCACTGGAGCTGGAGGATATCCTCAACCTCCATCCGGCAGTCAGCGAGGTGGCGGTCATCGGTATGGCCGACGACAAGTGGGGGGAGAAACCGCTGGCCCTGATCACGCTCAAGGAAGGGCAGGCCGAGCCGCCTCTGAAAGAGATGGTCAACCATGTCAAGGCCTTCATCGACAAGGGGCTGATGAGCAAGCTGGCCCTGCTGCTGCAGGTGCGCTATGTTTCGGCCATCGCCAAGACCAGCGTCGACAAGATCGACAAAAAGGTGATGCGCGAGCAACAGCCCGGCTAAGGGGGGGAGGACGGCGGCAGATAGGCCATGTGGCCCCTCTGCCGCCGCACACGGGAGGGGATCAGTCGACCTTGACGAAGATCTTCTGCAAGGCACCGCAGACCGGACATTTTTCCGGAGCCTTGCCGACTTCGATATAGCCGCATACCGGGCAGAGATAGAAGTCTGCGGTGGCCATGTCGCGACCGGCCTTGACGGCTTCGAGGGCTTCCTTGTAGATGCGGGCATGCACCGCCTCGGCGTCGACGGCGAACTTGAACATCGTCTTGGCCTTATGGCCGTCGCTCTCGGCGAGCTGCACCATTGGCGGATACATCTCGGTGAACTCGTAGGTCTCGCCGTCGATGGCCGCCTGCAGGTTCTCGGCGGTGGTGTGGATCATCTCCAGGGCCTTGAGATGACCCTCGGCATGGATGCGCTCGGCCTCGGCGGTGGTGCGAAAGAGCTTGGCGATATTGACGAAACCGTCTTTTTCCGCCTTCTTGGCAAAGGCGCGGTATTTCTGGTTGGCCTGGCTCTCGCCGGCGAAGGCTTCCTTGAGATTGTCGGTGGTCGATGCCATTGTTCCTCCTTGAGTGGTTGGTGATGGTGATGTTCCCAGGGCGCTAGACCGCCCTTGACACAAATTCCCGCTAATAATAATTCTTCCTATGTAAATGGCAAGAGGTAAATGAAAAAAAAGACCGCACCCCTGCCGGCACCAACAGCGCTTGCCTCCAGCCGCCGGTGAGGGTAGCATGAAGGGGCGGCATAGAGAGCGGCTCACCCGATTGTCACTTCAGCAAAAGGAGGAATACCCATGTCGAAATGCACCTTGTCCCGTCTGGCGGCTCCCCTGTTGTTCTCTTCCCTGCTCCTCTTCACCACTCCGGCGATGGGCGACGAGGCCGGCGACATCGAAAAGGCCCTGCGCCTCGCCGAGAAGACCATCTTCGCCGGCGACAGCGAGCAGGGATCGGCAATGCTCGCCGAGATCGGCGTCAAGCTCGAACAGCTGCAGCAGAGCGACCCCGGTAACCGCAAGCTGGTGACCATCAACAGCAAGTTCAAGCAGCTGCAGCGCAAGGTCGACCAGAAGACGGCGGTGGCCCTGCCGCCATCGACAGAGGGCAAGGAAGAAGCCCGGCAGAAAGCGCAGGAGATCGAAAAATGGCGCAAGACGTTCTGGGCCTTCACCACCCCGCGCGAGGAAAAATACCTCGGCGCCCACCCGGAGATGCTGAACGAGGCCAGGGAGACGCTACGTCAGTTCGAGACGGTGGCCTACCCGGCCGGCCCGCCGCCGGAACTGCAGGATGCCCTCAAATCGATGAAGAGCGCCGTCGCTCACGCCGAGGCGGAAAAAGGCGCCACGGATATCGATGGCGTCTGGCTGCCGCGCATCAAACCGCTCATCACCCCCAACGACCCGGCCTATCTCAGCCCCTCCGGGCCGATTTCGCCGAAGAGCGAAGATATCGCCCGCATGGACGAAAGCCTCGCCACAGGCAAGGCCCTGCTGCGCGAGTACGAGCAGGCTTTCCCCGCTGGCCAATCGACCCATTTCCTCAACCAGGCGATTGACAACCTGCGCCGCGCCGTCCAAGGCTACGAGCAGGGCCGGCAGCGGTCCACGGACAACCAGGTCGGCGAGCTGCGCGAGCTGCTGCAGCGCGGCCAGAAGGTGCTGGCGAGAAACCAGGCCCCGGCCCCCGGCGACAGCACCGTCTTTGTCGTCAATAGCACCGACATGAAGGAAATGGAAGGCAAGCTGGCGGCGATCAGGACCATCCCCGCCATCGACGCCGCCACCCTCGCCGGGCTGGAAAAAGACCTCCAGGCCCTCAAGGCCGAGGACAGCCGCTGGCGGGAGAAAAAGACCGCCCTCGACAACGCCCCGCGCCCCTTCCCGGCGGCGGGCATGACCAGTCTGTCGCTGGAGAAGGAGATGCTGGCCATCCTCAAGGACCGCGGCATCGGCCCGGTGGAGAAGCTGGTCATCGTCGACAAGGACTGGTGGGTGCAGCAGGGAGAGTTCCGCTATGTCAAGGCGGCCGCCCTGCAGAAGGATGGCGAGGGCCCCTTCTTCACCCATGTCACCTTCCGCCAGATGCAGACCCTCTCCGGCTACGGCCCCACCGAGCTATGGGAACAGGGCAAGAAATACCGCATCGCCCCCTGACCCTTCACCAAGAGAAAGGAGTAAAAGGAACGCCCCATGGAACTCCCCCCGCTGCGTCTCAAGCCCCACGAGGAAAGGCGCATTGCTTCCGGCCACCTGTGGATCTACAGCAACGAGGTGGACAACGACGCCACCCCGCTGGCCACGTTCGCCCCCGGCGCGCAGGTGCGGGTGGAGAGTCACGGCGGCAAGGTCCTCGGCGCGGCTTACGTCAACCCCCACTCGCTGATCTGCGCCCGCCTCTATTCCCGCGAGGCGGTCCCCCTCGAGGGGACGCTTCTGCGGCGGCGCCTTCACCAGGCACTCGAGCTGCGCCAGCGCCTCTTCGACCAGCCCTGCTACCGTCTCGTCCATGGCGAGGGCGACCTCCTCCCCGGCCTGGTCGTCGACCGCTATGGCGACCACCTGGCGGTGCAGCTCAACAGCGCCGGCATGGACAGGCTGGGTGACGAGGTGGTGGCGGCGCTGGTCAGCCTGCTGGCGCCGCGCTCGATCCTCTTGCGCAACGACAGCGCCGTCAGGACCCTCGAGGGGCTGGAGCGCCTTGTCGAACCGGCCCACGGCGAGCCGCCGGCGGAGGTCGAGGTAGTGGAAAACGGGGTGCATTTCGTGGCCCCGCTGGGTGGGGGGCAGAAGACCGGCTGGTTCTATGACCAGCGGCCCAACCGGCGCTGGCTGAAGGGGCTGGTCGGCGGGAAGCGGGTCCTCGACGTGTTCAGCTATGTCGGGGCGTTCGCGGTGACTGCCGCGGCCTTCGGCGCCGGGCAGGTGACGGCGGTGGACGCCTCGGCGGCAGCCCTGGCCGTGGCCGAGGAAAACGCCCGCCGCAACGGGGCCGAAGGGCGCTTCGAGGGATTGATCGGCGACGCCTTCGAGGTGCTGCGCGGGCTGCGCGAAGAGGGGCTGCGCTTCGACCTGGTGGTGGTCGACCCGCCCGCCTTCATCAAGAAGAAAAAGGATTATCGCCAGGGACGCCAGGCCTATCAGCGCATCAACGAGCTCGCCCTGCGGCTGCTCGCCGCGGATGGCCTGCTGCTCTCCGCCTCCTGCTCCATGCACCTCGGCCGCGACGACCTCCCCGAGCTGCTGCAGCAGGGCGCCGCCCGCCAGGGGCTGCATCTGCGCTTGCTCCGCGAGGGCATGCAGGGCCCGGACCACCCGGTGCACCCGGCCATCCCCGAGACCCGCTACCTTAAGGCGGTGCTTGTCCAGGCGGGGCCCTGGTAGGCCCCGCATTGGTTCACGGACTGAGCTGGAAGGTGCCGGCGGCGACCTCGGCGTCGATCTCCTTCAAGGCGCGGCGCATCTGCTTCAAGGCCTGGGTGATGCGGTTCTCGTTCTCCACCAGGGCGAGGCGCAGGTAGCCGTCGCCCTCGACGCCGAAGCCGGCCCCGGGGGCCACCGCGACGTTGGCCCGCTCCATCATCTCCACCGAAAACCTTACCGAGCCCATGCGGATATAGGGCTCGGGAATCCTCACCCAGAGGAACATCCCCGCCTTGGGCAGCTCCACCTCCCAGCCCATCTTGCTCAGGCCGTCGCAGAGCACGTCGCGGCGCCGCTGGTAGACGGCGACCTGCTCGGCGATGTTGTCGTCGCAGTCGCGCATGGCGACGATGCCCGCCACCTGGATGGCCGAGAAGATGCCGTAGTCGTAGTAGCCCTTGATCTTGGAGAGGCCGCCGATCATCTCGCGGTTGCCGACGCAGTAGCCGAGGCGCCAGCCCGCCATGTTGTAGGACTTGGAGAAGGAGCTGAACTCGACACCCACCTCCAGGGCCCCGGGGGCCTGCAGGAAGCTGGGGGCGACGACGCCGTCGTAGGTGATCTTGCCGTAGGCGAAGTCGTTGATGACCATGAAGTTGTATTTCCGCGCCAGCTTGACCACCTCGACGAAGAAGTCCTGCGAGACCAGGGCGCCGGTGGGGTTGTGGGGATAGTTGAGCATGAGCAGCTTCGGCGGCGGGTAGAGCGAGTTGCACATGCCGACGATCTGCGCCAGCATGCCCTCCTCGGAGCTCAAGGGGAAGCGCAGCACGTTGGCCCCGGCGATGACCGCGGCGTAGACATGGATGGGGAAGGCCGGGGCCGGGGTGAGCACCGTGTCGCCAGGTCCGAGCAGGGCCAGGCAGAGGTGGGAGATGCCCTCCTTGGAGCCGATGGTGCAGATGACGTCGTCCTCGCCATTGAGCTCCACCTGGTAGTTGCGACGGTAGTAGAGAGCGATCTCGCGTTTGAGGTTTTTCATGCCGCCGGCCACCGGGTAGCGGTGCGCCTTGGGGTCGACCGCCACCTCGCAGAGCTTGTCGGTCACCGGTCCGGGGGTGGGATCGACCGGATTGCCCATGCCGAGGTCGATGACGTCGTCACCCTTCCAGCGCTTCTCCATCTTCATCTTGTTGATCATGCCGAAAAGATACGGCGGCAACTGCTTCATGCGCTCGGCGTAGCGGATCGTGACCTGTTCTTCCATATGCGTTCCTCTGTGTCTGCGGCCTGCGGGGTAATGGGTGAGAAAACTGCCAGGCCGCTATGGTAACATCGAACGCGGCCCTTGCCAAGCGGCCTCGACGGTCCCGCCGCAAATGGCCGCCTCCGGCAGGGCGCAACCCTGACGCAGGCCGGCCAGGGCCAGGCGGCGGCGCAGCTCACCGGACAGGGCGGCGGCATGGAGGTGCCAGCGCGGGGCGAGGAGGTCGGCGGGATGGGCTTCGGCCCACAGCCGGTGTATCACCACCCGCGCCGGAATGAGCGGCAGCAGGGTCAGCAGCAGTTCCAGGTAGCCCTCGCAGGTAAAGGTCGCCACCCGCCCCTGCCGCCACCACTGGGCGAGGGTGGTGTCGCGCAATACCTGGAGGTGGTGGATCTTGAGGTCGTCGATGCCCAGGGCGCAGACGCTGGCCACCGAGACACGCATCTCCTCGGCACTCTCGCCGGGGATGCCGAGCAAGAGGTGGGCGCCGGCGCGCAGTGCGGGAAACTCCCGGATGCGACCGACGGCGTCGGTAAAGGCGGCATAATCATGGTTGCGATTGAGCAGCTTCAGGCTCCGCTGGTGGACACTTTGCAGGCCAAGCTCCACCAAACACTCCTTGCCATGGCCCTGCACCAGGCTGTGCAGGTCGGCGAGCAAGGCTTCAGGAAGGAAGTCGGGGCGGGTGGAGAGGATGAGGCCGCGGCAGGCGTCGGCCTGCAGCAGGCTGTCGAGCAGGGGGAGCAGCCGCGACGCGTCCAGGGCGGTGCAGGTCTCCTGCTGCAGATAGGCGAAATAGGAGGAAAAACGCCCGCGGAGCTGCTCCCGTCCGCGGCGGAGCTGCGCGGCGACATCGCCGCCTGCGGCGAGAGAGGTGGCGGTGAAGGCCGCGGGGCGGCAGTAGATGCAGCCGCCATGGCGTCGATTGGGGCAGACGACGCCGACGTCAAGCGGGATCTTACCCACCGCAGCGCCAAAGCGCTGGCGACAGGAGATGCTGAAGGTATGAACGAGGGGTGGTCCCTCGTGGTGCGGATCGTCGCCGGCGCTCGTCAATCGTGGACGTAGAGCTCGTCGATCTCGTCCCACTCCCCGGGGTCACCGGCGCGCAGCAGGAGGAGCTTTTTGAAATAGAAGATGAGCACGGTGATATGCTGCAGCCGCTGGTCGTCGCAGGAGAGGCGCTGGTCTCCCCCGCCGAGGATGCAGACTTGAGCCTCGGGAAGGCTGGCGATACGCTTTATCTCCTGCTCCAGCCCCTGCTTGCGCAGACGAAGGAAGATGGCGGCCTCGACCACCACCGGCGGCGCGAAGTTGAGGCCGGCGAGGCGAACGGCGACCTCTTCGACATGATCCGGCGAGCTCGGGTCCTCTAACGCGGCGGCCTCGTCGCGCAGGGCGGCGAGCCGTTCCGCAAAGGGTCTGTTCTCTTCCATGGCCAACTACCCCTGACGCACTTTGAGCGTCACCAGACAGCTTTCCAGTGAACGTTTCGGCACATGATGAACCCCGTGCTCATCACGCCAGTAGCGGATGTCCTCGTCATCGCGGCATTCCTCGAGGATCACCGTCTCGCGGGGCTTGCCGAGGGCGACCAGTAAGGACAGGGAGAGGTGTTCGGGCAGTTCGAAGAGCTCGGCCAACCTGGGGCTGAAGGCGCCGATGCGGCAGCCGCCGATGCGTTTCTCCATGGCCCCGAGCAAGAGGTTCTGCGTTGCCACGCCGAGGTCGAACTGCGCCTCCGCCGGCGAGCCGCGCAGCCATTTCTTGTTGAGCAGGCAGAGCACGTAGGCGCTGGGGCGCTCCCCCTCAGCCGGTCCGGCCCAGTCAGGGAGGTAAGCCGCCCAGGCGAGGTAGGGGAAGATTTTGGCGCAGAGTTCCGGGGTGTTGACCACCATGTACTGCCAGGGCTGGCCGTTGCGGGCCGAGCCGCCGAGGCGGGCGAGGTCGACGAGTTCGTGGAGGACTGCCGTGCTGATCGCTTCCTTCTGCGCAAAGCGCCTGAAAGTCCTGGTTTTTGCGATAATTTCCTGCATGATGCACCGTTGGCGAAGGGGGTGTGGCGAAAGTGACAAGAATTTCCAGCTATTGTACCATCCGCGCACACCCCTTCGCCAGTACATTCACACCAGCCGCAGCGGGAAACGACACCCTCCCCTCACGACCAGCCTCCCCTTGCCCTGTTGCCAGGGCTGGGACCCCTTAAATGGCAGCCTTTCCTGCGGCGGTGATGCCGTATTTGCAGCGCACCGGGCTGTCCACCAGGCCCTGCTTCTTCAAGGCGGCGATCTCGTTGCTGATCACTTTCTTGTCGAGACCAGTATTCTCGACAATCTCCTTGGTACCGCAGGGGCCGCCGATCTTCACCAGCGCCTCGAGAATCGCCTTGCCCTTCTCCCCGGCCGAAGCCTTGTCACCCTTGGCGCTGCTGCAGCCACATCCACATCCACTCATCGCTTTCTCCTCATTGTCCTTGCTGTTTGCGACACTCCGGGCAGATGCCGAGCAACTCCAGGCGACAGCCGGTCACCGTGTAGCCGGGCACCTGCGGCAGGGTGTCGATGTTGATCCCATGTCGGTCGAGCTCGAAATTGTCGACGCGATGGCAGACGACGCAGTAGATATGGTCGTGCTCTTCGGGGTCGTAGTCGAAGCGCTTCTGCCGGCCGCTGATCTCGAGCTTGCCGATGATCCCCGCCTCAGAGAGGATCTCCAGGTTGCGGTATACCGTGGCCAGGCTGATGCGCGGCATGATCTTCTTGACGAGATCGTAGAGCTCGTCGGCAGTGAGGTGCCGTCCACTCTGGCGCAGCTCCCGGAGAATGATCTCCCGCTGGTTGGTCATCCGCAACTGCATGTTTCCCGTCCTTGTAGGAATTTTTACCAAATGTAAGTAGTTCTCTTTTGCTGGTCAAGAACTATTTACTTGGCAGCCGTTCCCACGGAGGACGGGGCTTCATGAAGGGGAGAACGCTGCGCTCTCCCTCCCAGCCTTACTCTTTCTTGTGCTTGGCCATCTCCTTCTTGAACTTGGCCTCGAGATCGGCGAAGAGGTCCTGGCGCTTTTTGGCCATTTCCGCCTGGATGGCGGCGACCTTCTCATCGACGTTCTTCTTCTCCGACTGAAACCTGGCCAGTTCCTTAGCGAGGCTGTTTTCCTCGACGGCGGTGCGCGGCAGCTCTTCTATGGCGAGATGATTGGCCACCGCCAGCTTGACCGTGAAGGGGTCGGCGAGGGCCTCGACGATCCCCGCCTTGCTGAGGCGGCGGCAGATGGTGTGCGCCATTTCCACCGAGAGATCGAGCATCTCCGCCACCTCCTCGATGGCGGGCGGACATCCGCCGCGGTGCTGCAGCACTCGTACGGCGGCGACAAAGAGATGGGCTTCGCTGTAGGCATCCATAGGCTATCCTTTCGGCTGAACACGCGATATGCCGTGGCGGTCTGCAGCCCCATTTGCCTTGCACCGCCGCGGCCGGGCAGGCGGGATTATGGCTTTTTTGCCGGCGCCATTGCAAGAGCATATCGCACGACGATGACGATTTTCGCCAACTTCATCATGCTTTTCCCTCAGCCTGTGATAAAATGAGTGTCAGCGATTTTTTGGAGGTGTTCCCGATGCACAATGATGACCATCGCCTCTTCTCCGCCCGCCGCCTCGTCCTCTTCGAGATGGGCGCCTTCCTCGTCTTTATCTGCTTCATCTGGGTGAGCGAACTCGTCGACTTCCCTCACCGCTTCCTCGGCGCCGCCCCCAGCCCGGTGAACTGGCGCGAGTCCCTCTTCGAGACCCTGATGATCCTCCCCCTGGCGCTGGTGGTAGTTTCGTTCACGAGAAAGGTCCTCGAACGCATGCGCTACCTCGAGGGCCTGCTGCGCGTCTGTTCGCACTGCAGGAAGGTAGCGGACAAAGAGGGCCAGTGGCAGGAACTCGAGGACTTCATCCAGAAGCGCTCCGACGCGCGCTTCACCCATGGCCTCTGCCCGACCTGCGCCATGAAGCTCTACCCCGAGGTCTTCGGCAAGGAAGGGGCGGGGGAGGAGAAGGAGGCAGCGTGAGTCAGTGCGGGCCGCCCGCCTGGCGCAAGGTACCGTCCTCGTTGTACAGGTCAGGATAGAGCCGCCTGGCGCAGGTCGGGCAGACGCCGTGCGAGAACCTGGCCTCGGAGCGATTGTGGATATAGGTCTCGAGTGGCTGCCAGGAGCCGCCTTCGTCGCGGATCTTCTTGCACGAGGCACAGATGGGGAGAAAGCCCTCGAGAAACTTGAGGTGGCGGAACACCGCCCTGGTATAGGAAATCAATCCCCAGGCAAGAGGGAGAATGACCACCGTTTCGAACAGCGACTCGCGCCAGTTGATCGGCGTCGCTTCGGCGTTGAAGAGGTGATGGGGCAGGTCGAGGATCTCGTCGAGCCAGATCAGGGCGATAATCAAGGCAAAGCCGAGCACCTCGGAGAGGAGCACCCTGCGCAGGACGAGTGCCTTGGCGATCTTTCCCATGAAGACCTCCAGAAAAACGGGAGCGGGGCGGATATGGTCGCCACCCGGGGGGAATCGGCCATCGTTCAGTGGGCGGCAAGACAGGCCTCGCCCTGTGCCGCCTGTCGATAGTAGTTGTCGGCGGCCCCGTCGGATCGATTCTGCTGATAGTGGCCGAACCAGGTCTCGACATCCTCGTAGTGCTGGACGATCTGGCGAATGAGCTCCATGGGGCTGCCGCTCACCACCACGTCATAGAGGCTGGGGTCATAGGCCTCCTTGCCGAAAAGAAAGCGTGTCCAGGCGGTGGCCTTGCGGTCGTGCTGGCGCACCACCTCCCGCGCCGCCACCACAGAGAAGCATTCCTGGCGCATGGCCCGCTGCACGCGGCGCTCCTCGTCGTCAACCACCAGCACCTTGATGACCCGGGCCAGTTGCGGGTCGAGCAGCGAGGTGTGCAGGCCGAAGAACATGCGCCGCCCCGAGAAAAGCCGCCGCTGCGCGGCCAGGGTGCGTCTCGCCAGATCGACGAAGATCTCCTTTTCAAAGGAGTTGCCCTGCGGCTGCTGTGCCGAGCCGAAGATCATGCGGCGCAAGGTTTTGACAGAGATACTGAACCTCGAGGAGATATCTGCAAAGAGCATCTCGTCGGTATAGATCTTGAGGCGCAGGGCGGCGGACAATTCGCCCACCAGCAGGGCGCCCTCGGTATAGGAGCAGGGAAACAGGGCTATCGATCGCATGGTCATCCTCCTCGTTCACTCGCCGTGAAAAAGCGATAGGGCTCAGGCACTTCAATTGCAAAGCCCATGCCAATGCCGGAAAGGGGAGCCGCCCCGCTGACGGCCTCCAGAACACAACCCGCCGGGCAAAGGCGAGGGGCGCCCCCGGGCCATGTGACGGCAATGGCACTGTCAGCTTCCTTTACACTATGGTAAGGTGACGGACAGTGCACCATGCGAACCAGCCGGAAAGAGCCTGTCCGCCGACACCCATCCCGCACCCATGGAGCCATGAACAGCCACCACCGACCCACCTGCCCACGTTTTTTCGGCCTCCTCCTCGCCCTGGCGCTGTTCCTCGCCCAGGCCACGGCGGCCTTCGCCGAGCCGATTCGCATCGGCGTCCTCGCCATTCGTGGCGCGGAACAGTGTTTGAAGAGTTGGTCGCCGACAGCCGACTATCTCACCGCGCATATCCCCGGCGAGACCTTCGTCATCATCCCCCTGACCCACGAGCAGGTGGCGGAGACAGTGCGCCGCGGCGAGATCGACTTCCTGCTCACCAACTCCTCGATCTACGTCGAGCTCGAGCAGCGTTACGGCATCAACCGCATCGCCACCCTCAAGGAGTCACGGCTCGGCCGCACCTATTCGCAGTACGGCGGAGTTATCTTCCGCCGCCGCGACCGCAGCGGCATGAACAGCCTCGCCGACCTGCGCGGCAAGAGCTTCATGGCGGTCTCCGAAGACTCCCTCGGCGGCTGGCGCATGGCCTGGCGGGAACTGGCCGAGCAGGGCATCGACCCCTACCGCGACTTCCGTTCGCTGACCTTCGGCGAGACCCACGACAAGGTGGTCCTGGCAGTACGCGACGGCCTCGTCGACGCCGGCACGGTACGCACCAACAGCCTGGAGGAACTGGCCGCCGAGGGCCGCATCAACCTTGACGATTTCTATGTCTTTGCCCGCCCCGGAGAGGGCAATCGCCCCACCCCCTACCTGTGCAGCACCCGCGAGTACCCCGACTGGCCGATGGCCAAGGTCGCCGACACCCAGCATGAACTGGCCGAGAAGGTGGCCATCGCCCTGATGCAGATGGAGGCCTCCTCCCCCGCCGCCCAGGCCGCCGGCTGCGCCGGCTGGACCATCCCCCTCAACTACCAGCCGGTACAGGAGCTGCTCATGGCCCTGCGCCTCGGCCCCTACAAAGACCTCGGCAAGATCACCCTGGCCGACCTGGTGCGCAGCTACGGGCCATGGCTGCTGGTAGCGCTGATCTTCTTCTGCAGCCACCTTGCCTTCACCGCCCTCATCCTGCGCCTCAACCGCAGCATCAAGGCCTCGCACCTCTCCCTGTCGGCGGAGATCGAGATGCACAAGAAGCTCGATCGCGACCTCGAACAGGCCAAGCAGATGGCCGAGGCGGCAACGCTGGCCAAGAGCCGCTTTCTCGCCAATATGAGCCACGAGATCAGGACGCCGATGAACGGCATCATCGCCGCCACCGATCTCGCCCTGGCCGAAAAGCTTTCCCCGGAAGTGGAGCACTACCTGCAGATCGTGCAGAACTCCTCCTATGCCTTGCTCGGCATCATCAACGACATCCTCGATTTTTCCAAGATCGAGGCCGGCCAGCTGGAACTCAAGGCCCGACTCTTCCGCCTCGACGAGATGTTCGACCGGGTGATGGACATCTTCATCAACCAGGCGGCGGAAAAGGATATCGAGCTGCTCCTCGACATCGACGCCGCCACGCCGCGCGTGCTCCGCGGCGACTCCCTGCGGCTGCAGCAGATCCTCACCAACCTCGTCGGCAACTCCATCAAGTTCACCGGTCCCGGCGGGCTGATCCTCGTCGGGGTGACCATCGACGACAATGTCACGGGGCTCTCCGGCGCGGAGGTGGTGCTGCGCTTTCATGTCAGGGACACCGGCACCGGCATCGCCCCACAGTACCTGCCCCTGCTCTTCGAACCCTTTACCCAGGGGGACTCTTCATCGACCCGCAAATACGAGGGCACCGGCCTCGGGCTGAGCATCTGCAAGCGCTTCGTCACCATGATGCACGGCGACATCTGGGTGGAGAGCGTCCTTGGCCATGGCTCGACCTTCACCTTCACCGTGCACCTCGAAAAAGGCGACGACCGCAGCCTCTCCGCCTATGTCTTCCCCCCGGACCTCCAGGGGCTCAGGGTACTGGTGGTCGACGACAGCCGCGACAGCCGCGAGATCATGGAAAAGATGCTGGCTTCCCTCGGTTTCGCCGTCGACCAGGTGGCCTCGGGGGAAGAGGCGCTGCAGCGGCTGAGCGGCGGCGAGGGACAGGAGGCGGTGGGCCTGGTGCTCATCGACTGGAAGATGGCCGGCCTGGACGGCATCGAGACCTCGCGGCAGATCCGGGAGGAACTCGGTCTGACCATGCCGATCATCATGATGACCGCCTTCGCCCGCGAGGTGCACCGCTCCACCGCGGAACGGGTGGGCATCAACGGCTTCCTCACCAAGCCGATTTTCCAGTCGACCCTCTTCGACGCCATTATGGACGCCTTCGGCAAAACCCGCGGCAGCCAGCCACGGGGCAGGATGGCCCTGACCACCAAGGCCTCGATGTACAAGAAGCAGATGCGCGGCCGCAAGATCCTGGTGGTCGACGACAATCCCACCAACCAGGAGGTGGCGCAGGCCATCCTCAAGAGCGCCGGCATCGATGTCACCGCCGCCGCCAACGGTCTCGAGGCGGTGGAGCGGGTGGCCGGCGAACCCTTCGACGCGGTACTCATGGATGTGCAGATGCCGAAGATGAACGGCTACGAGGCGACCAAACGCATCCGCCAGCTGCCCGGCGGCGCCTCCCTGCCGATCATCGCCATGACCGCCCACGCCCTCAAGGGCGACGAGGAAAAATGCCTCGAGGCAGGCATGAACGGTTATATCGCCAAGCCGATCAACCAGGACCGCCTCTTCGTCACCCTGTGGCGCAACCTCGCCGCCCACAGCCCGGTGCAGGGCGAGGACAGCTCCAGCGGAGGGGCGCTCGACGGGGACGAGGCCACAGCGGCGGGCGCCGGCGAGGCCGGGGAAACCGCCGCCGAGCCCGAGGGACTGCCCCTGCTCGCCGGCATCGATGTCTGCGGGGTGCTGCAGGCCACCGGCATCACCTGGAGCACGTTGCAGAACATTCTCGAGGGGTTCCGTCGCGACAACCTGGAGACGGCCAGGCGCATCCGCCGAGCCCAGGAAGACGGCGACCGCGACGGCCTGCGCCACCTCGCCCACAGCCTCAAGGGCAGCGCCGGCAATATCGGCGCCGGCGCCCTGCGCCAGGCCGCGGCCGACCTCGAGGAAGGCTGCGCCAGCCTTGCCGCGGAAGAACTCGGCCGACTCGCCGAGACTCTCTGCACCGAGGTCCAGCGGGTAGTCACCCTCCTCACCGCCATGCCCCCCGCCATCTGCCCGGAACCCACCTGCCGGCCGCGCGGCAGCGGAGTGGGTGAGCTGCTCGCCGCCCTCGCCGAAGCCATCGACCGTGCCGACCCCGAGGAAATCGGCAAGATCAGCAACCAGCTGCAGGGCCTGCTCACCACCCAGAGCGGCCGCGACCGCGGCGCCCTGGAGACCCTGCTGGCGGAGACGGCGCGCTATGACTACGAGCAGGCGCGGCAGACCCTGACAACCATGCTGCAGCACGACAGGCACCACCACAAGGAACAGTAATGACCGATTCGCGCCCCCTCGTTCTCATCGTCGACGACAACGCCACCAACATCGACCTCCTCGTCAACACCCTCAAGGGAGAATTCCGCCTGGGCATCGCCAAGCGCGGCGCCACCGCGCTGGAATATGCCGCCAAGTACCGGCCCGACCTGATCCTCCTCGACATCATGATGCCGGAGATGGACGGCTACGAGGTGTGCAGCCACCTCAAGGCGCTGCCCGAGAGCGCCGACATCCCGGTCATCTTCGTCACCGCCATGACCGAGACGATCAACAAGACCAAAGGGTTCAACCTCGGCGCGGTGGACTATATCACCAAGCCCTTCCATGCCGCCGAGGTCAGGGCGCGGGTGCAGGCGCACCTCGCCATGGCGCGGCAGAAAACCGCCCTGCAGTCACAGAACAACCTGCTGGAAAAAATGGTCGCCGAGAAGACCGCCGAGATCCGCCTCATGCTCCAGGGCATTATCAGCGGCATGGCCCTGATGGTGGAGATCCGCGACCCCTATACCGCCGGCCACCAGCAGCGCGTGGCGCAGCTGGCCTGCGCCATCGCCGGACAGATGGGGCTCTCCGCCGACCGAACCGAGGGCCTGCGCATCGCCGCGCTACTGCACGATGTCGGCAAGATCAGGGTGCCGGTGTCGATCCTCAACCGCACCGGCCAGCTCCTCGAGGCGGAAATGGAGGTGATCAAGATCCACCCGCGCATCAGCCACGAGATCCTCCAGTCGATCCCCTTCCCCTGGCCCTGTGCGCGCATCGTCCTCGAACACCACGAGCGCCTCGACGGCAAGGGCTACCCGCATGGCCTCAAGGGCGACGAGATCCTCCTCGAATCGAAGATCCTGGCCGTCGCCGACGTCGCCGAGGCGAAGAGTTCCTTTCGCCCCTACCGGCCAGCCAAAGGCATCAGCGCCGCAATGGATGAGCTGCGCCTGCACCGCGGTACCCTCTACGACCCGGCGGCGGCCGACGCCTGCATCGATCTCTTTGAAAACCGCGGCTTTGCCTTCGAGCTGCCCCAGGAGGAGAGCTTCCGTTTGCCACCGCCGCGAAGCCCGGAACCGTAGCCGGGGCGGTAGCCGCCGGCTGCGGCCCGCCCCCGCCAGAGACCTTTTCCGGATACGAGGCGTCAGGACGCCATGACTATTTTTTCTTCATGGCCTTGAAGGGGTTCATGATCAGCACCGGGCAATGGGCGCGCTTCAGCACGCGCTCGGCAACGCTGCCGAGGAGGATCTTCTCCAGACCCTTGGCGCCATGGGTGCTGATGACGACGAGATCGGCCGCGGCAGAGGCCGCCAGGTCGACGATCTTCTCCACCGGCTCGCCGCCGACAACGATCCCGGTACAGACCCGCCCTTTGCCCTTGCAGTCCTCCACCAGGCTCTTCATGCGCTCCTCAGCGGCGAACATGATGCGGTCGCGGTATTCCTCGGCAAAGGGGGCGCCGATCATGACGTCGCCGGGATAGGATGCGACGACATGGATGAAATGGATGGCCGCCTCGAACCGTTCCGCCACCGCGCAGGCATAGGCGACCAGTTTGTCGGTGTTTTCCGCGAAATCGACGGGTACCACAATTTTTTCGATCATCTGCATCTTGCTACCTCCCTGTCTCGGCTGCTTGCTCCTTCACCGCCCCCTGGCCGCCTCTGACGACCGGAACGGATCTCCTCCGGCGATGCCGGTACCTCCACACCCTCAAGTAGCAGGGAACGTGCCAGTTGACGACCTGCGTCGCAGTTTCGTCGCGCGACACCCGTCACCATCTTCCCCTGGAACGTTTCGTGCAAAACCAAGATGACAGGGCAGCCAACCCTGGGGCCTGGCCGCCCCGGCAAGGGCCGGCACGCCGCGGCGCTGGCCAGTCCCGAGGCAGCGAGGCCCTCGCGACGAGCAGGCAAAACTTTCCTCCCAGGTGTCGGAACCCTTTACAGGTTGATAAGCATTACGACAGTCCCAGCCCGGAGACCGTAATAATTAGCACAAGGACAGTCATGCCATCCTGCCCACCTCTGCATATCATGGTCACCGACACCAACCACCATGTCCGCGACCTCCTCAAACGCGAGTTGGAAAAGGAGGGTCATGCAGTGGTCACCGTCGGCAACAGCATCGAAGCCTTCCACCGCATCTGCGACTCGACAGCGGTGGACCTGCTCATCCTCGACCCGGAGCTGCTCTACCCCTACGGCCACGGGCTCTTCGCCTGCCTGACCGACAACAACCCGCAGCTGAAGATCATCGTGCATGCCTACAGCGAGTTCACCTCGGCCTTCTGCAGCGGTGGCAATGTGCATTTCGTCGAAAAAAGCGCCGACAGCATCAACGCCCTGCGCACCACCATCCGCGCCCTCGGCGCGGCCGGAAGCTGAGGCCGTCCCTGATGGATATCGCCAGGCAACCCCTTCGCCCGACCCCCTGGGTCATGAGCGGGCAATCCTGCCACCGGGCAGCCTCTGACCCCTGCACTGCCGCCACTGGCGACTCTGCGGGACCATCTCCTCTTGTCAAAGGCGAATTCGCCATGGTAACCTTCGTCCTCCTTGACCTGTGCAAAGGCTGGGCGAAAGAGATCGACCGGGTAAAAGGGCGCAGCACCGACCCAAGGGACGCTCACCGGCAAGACGAGGACCGCACGCAGACCCGCGGCCCCAGCCGGTGGCAGAACGCGTCCTCGCCGCAAAGGCGGCCTGATCCCATGGCGTACGTGAATTTTCCTCGCCAATCGACGGATGCGCGCGCCCCACAGGCTGTGCGCGATCACTCCCTCTCAAGTATGGGGTATCATGTCCATCGCCAATAAGCAAAAAAATCCTCCGGCCAAGGTGGAAGAGGCGCGTACCGACACACGCTATAAGCTCGTCGACCGCACCTTGAAGCGCTTTCATTATCAGCAGGACGCCCTGATCGAGGTGCTGCATACCGCCCAGGAAGCCTTCGGGTTTCTCGACGACGACCTGATGATCTATATCGCCCGGGCCCTCAAGCTGCCGCAGAGCTGGGTCTACGGGGTGGCCACCTTCTACCACTTCTTCTCCCTCGAGCCCCAGGGCGAACATACCTGCGTGGTGTGCATGGGTACCGCCTGTTACGTCAAGCGGGCCGCCGAGATCATCGCCACCGTGCAAGACGAATTCGGCATCGCCCCCGGGCAAACGACCGCGGACGGCAAGCTCAGCCTGGCCACCGCCCGTTGTCTCGGCAGCTGCGGCCTGGCCCCAGTCATGGTCATCGACAACCAGGTACTCGGCAAGGAGACACCGGACACGGCAATGAGCCGCCTCAGAGAGGTCGTCGCGGCTCCCGCCGCCACGGCCACAGCCTCTGTCTCCTCCGCCACCATCGAGCCGCAGGAGGGACCCACGCCATGAACCGCCCGGAACTGCAGGCCATGGGAGAACGGGAGAGGGAGAGGCAACAGAGCTACCGCTGCCGCCTGCTCTGCTGCGCCAGCACGCCCTGCCTGTCATCGGGGGCGACGGCGGTCATCGAGACCCTCAAACAGTTCATCAAGGAGCGGGAACTCGACGCCAATGTCCTCGTCACCGCCACCGGCTGCATGGGCCCCTGCAGCCGCGGTCCGCTGGTCACCGTGCAGACCCGCGGCCTTGAGGATGTCGTCTACGAGCATGTCACCCCCGAACTGGCCCGCGACATCGCCCTGTCTCACGCGGCTCCCGAGCCCAAGGCCCTGGACCGGAACCTGCTCGCCGCCGACAGCCCCTTCTTCGCCAAGCAGAAGAAGGTGGTGCTCTCCAACAGCGGCCTCATCGACCCCGAGCGCCTGGAGTGCTACGTCGCCAGGGGCGGCTACGGGGCGCTCGCCCACGCCCTGCGCGAAATGACCCCGGTGGAGGTCTGCGAGGCCATCACCAGGAGCGGCCTGCGCGGTCGGGGCGGGGCCGGCTACCCCACCGGCCTCAAATGGGACCTGGTGCGCAAGGCGCCGGGCACCAGGAAATTCGTCATCGCCAACGGCGACGAGGGCGACCCCGGGGCCTACATGGACCGCACCCTGATGGAGTCGGACCCGCACCGTGTGCTGGAAGGCATGGCCATCGCCGGCTACGCGGTCGGCGCCGAACAGGGCTATATCTATGTGCGCGGCGAGTACCCCATCGCCGCCAAGCGCCTCGAGAACGCCATCCGCATGGCGGAGCGGCGCGGCCTGCTCGGTGGCCGCGTCCTCGACAGCAGCTTCAGCTTCCGCATCGATATCCGCATCGGCGCCGGGGCCTTTGTCTGCGGCGAGGAAACGGCGCTGATGGCTTCGGTGATGGGGCGCCGCGGCCAGCCATCGCCACGTCCGCCGTACCCGGCGCAGAGCGGCCTGTGGGGCATGCCGACGCTCATCAACAACGT
The DNA here is from genome assembly GCA_937915545.1 of uncultured Desulfobacterales bacterium. GTDB lineage: Bacteria > Desulfobacterota > Desulfobulbia > Desulfobulbales > Desulfocapsaceae > Desulforhopalus_A. The sequence continues at coordinate 8,968 of CALGIJ010000016.1, read as the reverse complement.
CGAGACCTTCGGCAACATCGCCCCGATCATCGACAACGGCGCCGAATGGTACGCGGCCATCGGCACCGACAAGAGCAAGGGCACCAAGATCTTCGCCCTGGCCGGCACGGTGGCGACCACCGGGCTCATCGAAGTGCCGATGGGCATCTCCCTGCGCGAGATCATCTTCGACATCGGCGGCGGCATCCCCAACGGCCGGGCCTTCAAGGCCGCCCAGACCGGCGGGCCGAGCGGCGGCTGCATCCCCGCCGAGCACCTCGACACCCCGGTCGACTACGACAGCCTGCGCCGGCTCGGCTCGATCATGGGCTCCGGCGGCCTGGTGGTCATGGACGACACCAGCTGCATGCCCGATGTCGCCAAGTTCTTCATGGAATTCTGCATGGATGAGAGCTGCGGCAAGTGCGTGCCCTGCCGCGTCGGCACCGTGCAGCTGCATCGCATCCTGGAGCATATCACCAACGGCAGCGCCACCCCGCGGGACATGGAGACACTGCAGGAGCTGTGCGTCATGATGCAGGAGACCAGCCTGTGCGGACTCGGCCAGTCCGCCCCCAACCCCCTGCTCAGCACCCTCAGGTACTTCCGCGAGGAATACCAGGCCCATATCCTCGAGCGCAGCTGCCCGGCCGGCAAATGCACCATGGACAATGTCCCGCCACTCGAACAGGGTGCGGATCTGCAGCGCCGCGCCCGCTCGACCACGTCTGATGCGGAGGTGAGCTGATGTCGGTCGTCACATTGCACATCAACGATGAGCTGGTCAGCGCCCGCAGCGACCAGAAATTGCTTGAGGTCATCCGCGAGCAGGGGATAGACATTCCCACCCTCTGCCACCTCGAGGGGGTCAGCGACCTCGGCGGCTGCCGGCTCTGCCTCGTCGAGGTCCAGGGCTCCAGCAAGCTGCTCGCCGCCTGCGTCACCCCGGTGCAGGAGGGCATGTCGGTCTACACGCACAGCGAACGCCTGGTACGCTACCGCCGCATGATCCTCGAACTGCTGCTCTCCGAACGCACTCACACCTGCGCCGTCTGCGTCACCAACGGCCACTGCGAGCTGCAGTACGAGGCGGCCGAGCTGGGTGTCGACCACGTGCGCTATGAATACCTGGCGCCGCAGCTTCATCTCGACGCCAGCCACGACAGGTTCACCCTCGACCACAACCGCTGCATCCTCTGCCAGCGCTGCGTCCGCGTCTGCGACGAAGTCGAGGGGGCGCACACCCTCGATATCATGGGCCGCGGCGCTAACAGCCGCGTTATCACCGGGCTCAACCGACCGTGGGGCGACTGCGTCAGCTGCACCTCGTGCGGCAAGTGCGTCCAGGTCTGCCCGACCGGGGCCCTCTTCTTCAAAGGCTCCTCGGTCGGGGAAATGGAAAAACGCCACGCCTTCCTGTCGTGGATTCTCAACGGCCGGGAGCGCAAGGAGTGGCAGTGGTGAGCGGTCCTCCTCCAGCAGACAACGACAGCAAAGGAACAACCTCATGACACAGCTCGTCACCGGGAAGAAAACACGCTTCGCCACCGCCTGGCTCGGCGGATGCTCAGGCTGCCATATGAGCCTGCTCGACCTCGACGAACGGCTCATCGAGCTCTTCCAGGCGGCCGACCTGCTCTACAGCCCCATCGCCGACATCAAGGAGTTCCCGCAACAGGTCGATGTCACCCTGGTCGAAGGCGCGGTGGCCAATGTCGACCACCTCGAGCTGGCGCGGCAGATCCGCGAGCGCAGCCTCATCGTCGTCAGCTTCGGCGATTGCGCGGTGACCGGCAACGTCACCAGCCTGCGCAATCGCCTCAAGGTGGATGACCTGCTCAGCATGGTCTACCGCGAAGGCCCCGGCCGCGAGCCCCGCGGGCTGGAGGGGGACGGCATCCTGCCGGCGCTGATCCCCAGGGTGCTGCCCCTGCACCAGGTCATCGCGGTCGACGCCTTCATTCCCGGCTGCCCCCCCGATCCCGATGCCATCTGGGAGGCGGTCAGTGCCCTGCTGCACGGGGCGCCGGTGCGTCTGAAACAGGAGATGAGATACTTCGGCTGAGCTCGGGGACGGGAAAGTGACGCCCCATCCTCACCGCCACACCTCTGCAGGAGAACGCCTATCATGGGCCGAACGGTTACCATAGACCCCGTGACCCGTATCGAGGGGCACGCCAAGATCACCATCCGCTTGAACGACCACGGCCTCGTCGACGACGCCCGCTTCCACGTCACCGAGTTCCGGGGCTTCGAGAAATTTTGCGAAGGGCGAAGTTTCTGGGAGATGCCGGGTATCACCGCGCGCATCTGCGGTATCTGCCCGGTCAGCCACCTGCTGGCCTCGGCCAAGGCCGGCGACGCCATCCTCGGGGTGAAGATCCCGCCCGCCGCCAACAAGCTGCGCCGCCTGATGAACTGGGCGCAGCTGGTGCAGAGCCACGCGTTGAGCTTTTTTCACCTCAGCGCCCCGGACCTGCTCCTCGGCATGGAGAGCCCTGCGGCGGCGCGCAACATCGCCGGCCTCATCGAGGCCTATCCCGAGATCGCCCGCAACGGCATCCGCCTGCGGCAGATCGGCCAGGAAATCATTCGCACCCTGGGTGGCAAGAGCGTGCACCCCTCGTGGGCAGTGCCGGGTGGCGTCCGCCGGCCACTCTCCGCCGACGATCGCTCGCACATCAAGCGCATGCTGCCGGACGCCTTCGACATCATTGAGATCGCCCTCAACCTGCTCAAGGACACCTTCGAGTCGTTTGCCGGGGAAATCGCCGTCTACGGGAATTTCCCGAGCCTGTTCGCCGGTCTGGTGACGCCTGACGGCGGCCTCGAGCACTATGACGGGGTCCTCAGGGTCATGGACAGCGAAGGGAAGCTGCTTGAAGAAGGCATCGACCCGGCGCGGTACCGGACCATCATCGCCGAGGCGGTGGAGCCGTGGACCTATCTCAAGTTCCCCTACTACCTGCCGCTCGGCTATGCCGACGAGGCCGGCATGTATCGCGTCGGCCCGCTGGCGCGCCTCAATATCTGCGACTTCGCCGGTACTCCCCGCGCCGACCGCGAACTGCGCCAGTTCCGCCGTCTCGGCGAGCGGGGCAAGCCGGTGGCGAGCACCTTCCACTCCCACTACGCGCGCCTCATCGAGATCCTCTTTTCCCTGGAGAAGATCGAGGAGACCCTGGACAACGACGATATCACCTCGACCCGGGTGCGCAGCGAGGCCGGAGTCAACCAGCTGATCGGCATCGGCGTCAGCGAGGCGCCGCGCGGCACCCTGTTCCACGAATACCACGTCGACGAAAACGGCATCCTCGAGAAAGCCAACCTCATCGTCGCCACCGGGCAGAACAACCTGGCGATGAACCGTACCGTGCAGCAGATCGCTGCCGCCTACATCACCAACGGCACCGCCGATGAGGGCATCCTGAACCGCATCGAACACGGCATCAGGATGTTCGATCCCTGCCTGAGCTGCTCCACCCACGCCATCGGCCGCATGGAGATGGAGGTCATTCTCGTCGACCATCATGGCCAGGTAGTCGAGCGGCTCAGCCGCCAGCCTTGAAACGGCCGGAGAACGCCGCCTCACGACGGCGGGGGGACCGCGCCCCTCCGCTGTCCCAAAAAGCTTGCGCGAACAACCGCTGCCATGGCGCCGGCACGAGGCCGCCTGCTACTGGCCAGCTCCTACCGACCGGGCAGGTATCGCCCGCAACCCGTTGAAGAGGTCTTGATGAACCTGTCGTCCGCCCTTGCCCTGCTGCTCGCCACCCTTTTTTCCCTGTCAATCTGCGACGCCCCCGCCAAGGCGGAACCGACAGCGCTGATTGCCCGGGTGGCCGACTGGCCTCCGGCATCCTGGCAGGAGAAGGGGCAGTGGCAGGGCATGAACGTCGATTTCTACCAGGCCCTGGCCAAGGAGAGTGGCCTTCCCTTACGTTTTGTCGACCTGCCCTGGTCGCGGGCGCTGGCCAGCCTGAAGAGCGGCGAATGCACCATCATGGCCGAGCTCTCCAAAACCGCCGAGCGGGAAAAGGCCATGCACTTTCTCGGCCCCTACGCAGGCGAGGAGATGGTGCTGGTGGTGCGCGCCGAGGACCGTGAGGTCCCCATCGGCAACCTGCAGCAGCTCATCACCCAGAGCAGGGCGCGCGGCCTGCAGGTCGGAATCGAACGCGACGCCTCTTATGGCGACGAGTTCAACCTGCGCCTGGAGAAGGACCCGGGCTTCCAGGCCAGCTTCACCTTCGCCCGCTCCACCCTGGCGGAGATGATGAACAACAGGAGACTCTTCGCCTTTGTCGAGCAGCGGCATATCGCCGCGCACAAGATCCGCCACCAGCCGGAGTTCGCCGGCCTCGCCATCCACCCTTTCATCGTCAGCTCGGCGCCGCTCTATTTCGCGGTGAGCCGCAGCGTTGACGAAAAAACCCTCGCCTCGCTGCAGCGGGCGACGGAAACCTTGATCGCCAACGGCACCTTCGCCGCCATCGACCGGAAGTGGCAGAAATATTGAGGCCGCAGCGAGGCTCCGCGAGTTGATGACAGGCCGCGGCACGAAAGTGCGCGGAAAGATCCGGCGGGGCCTGCGGTTGGCAGCGCCTACAGCCCCGCCAAGGCTGCCGCCGACGCTCCGTGGCGAAAGGGGCCCCGGAGCAGTGGGAGGCTCAGCCCTTGACCTCGTCGCTGGCCCGGTAGAGGGTCGTGTACTCGCGCTTGACCCAGCCGTAGATCTTGTCGGAGAGGCCGACATAGTACCAGTCGCCCTCAATAGCACCGACCTCGACCACATCGCCGCGGTAGAGCTGGCCGACCACGCGATGACTCTGCCCTGGCCCTGAGCGCATATTGAGGAAGTCGGCGTTGATGCGCACCTCGTCACCGACTTCGACGCGGAAGTCGGGCCGTGAGGGACGCTCGATAACCACGTAGTCGTCGCCATCCGGCCGGTAGTAGACCTCGTCGCAGACGAAGTAGCGGCGCCCGTCGACGTAGAAGGGGGAACAGTTCTCCGGCAGGACGCGGATGCGTGCTCCGAGAGGGGCGGGTACGGCGACATAGCCGCCATCGGATGGGCGGTAGTAGGTCCCCATATGATAGTAGAAGAGGCCACCGGGGAGGCTCAGGGAAAGAAAGCCGGTGGGCAGCGAGGGGTAGTAGTGGCCGTGCGGACGGTAGTAGTGGCGATAGTAGTCACGCCGCCAGTCATAGCGGTAGCGATCGTAATCATGACGCCGCGGCGGGCGATAGTCGCGGCCGTAGCGGTCGCGGGAGACCTCGACTTCCACCCGTGGCAGTGGCACTCCCGGGGGCAAGGGACGCCCCACGGTAACCTTGAGGTTGGGCTGGTCATGGCGATAGCGGTCGCCGGAGTCCGACATGTCCCTGCAAAAAACCGGGCCAGCCGAGGTCGATAACAGCCCGGCAGCCACCACAGAAACCGTTACGGCTCGCCATCCTTTACGCACACTGGACATAGGGCACCTCCTCATTACAGCCATTGAAAAAGGGGCCTGACGGCCCCGTACACGCCTTCTCTCCTGCCTCCTGCCGACCCGGGCAACAGCCCGGCGGCCGCAGGGACAGACACCATGTCATTCCACGCCAGCCAGCCCTCACCGACCTCAACGCAGCTGGCCGAGCCGTTGCTTTTTGTGCAGGTCGATCTTGGCCAGCACCCAGCGGTCGTTGCGGCGCTGCGAGGTAAAGAGGATATAGCCGGGAAACCGCTCGTAGTTCATGCGCACATAGACGAGGTTGGCCGAGGGGTTCTCCTGGGTGAGCAGGACGTCGTAGGAGCGGTACTTGCCGGCGAGCATCTCGATGTTCTTGAACAGCGCGATATTCGAGGCCAGGGTGGAGGCCGCCTCGAAGGGCGATTCGGCCAGCCAGGTGCGCACCGCCGAGGCATACCCATTGGCCTTGTAGTCCTCGAGACCGCGCAGCACATAAGGGGGGATGAGGCTATGGTCGACCTCGCTGGCGACGGCGGCGCCGCCAAGCATCAGGGAGAGGGCGACAAACGGCAGGAAGAGAACGGCGAACGGACGAGTCATGGCGCTTTGCTGGCGTGAGTTTCCGGCGGGATCCACGGGTACCGAAGGCCCCGGGTCGGCTCGCCCCATACTCTTACACTACCTCAGACGACGGCCGCGGTCCAGTGGAAAACCTCAGCCGCCGACGCGTTTGCCGGGCAAGCCTCGCCTGGCCAGCTCCTGCAGCAAGAGATCGCGGTGCTCGCCCTGGATCTCGATGCGGCCCTCCTTGACGGTGCCGCCGCAGCCGCAGCGCTTCTTCAGCTCGGAGGCGAGTTGCTCGAGGGCTTCTCCGTGCAGGGGCAAACCGCTGATTATCGTCACCCCCTTGCCCTTCCTGCCCTTGGTCTCACGGCTGACACGGATCGCGCCACCGCCCCCGCCAGTCCCGATGGCGGCGCGGCAGACGCAGGCCGCTTTCGCTTTGCCGCAACCCGGACAGAGCCTGCCGAGTTCGGTGGAGTAGACCGGAACGGAATCTTTTTTACCAGCCATCACCGTCCTCAGCCGCGGCCACGATAGGGGGCCACGCCCTGATCGGGCAGCCACAGCCCCGACGGCGGCGCGCCGCTCTGGTAGAAGACGTCGATGGGCATGCCGCCGCGCGGGTACCAGTAGCCGCCGAGCCGCAGCCACTGCGGCTCGAGGAGTTCCTGTAGGCGGCGCGCGATGGACACCGTGCAGTCCTCGTGGAAGGCGCCGTGGTTGCGGAAGGAGCCGAGATAGAGCTTGAGGGACTTGCTCTCCACCAGCCACTTGCCGGGCACATAGTCGAGCACCAGTTGCGCGAAATCGGGCTGGCCGGTGATCGGGCAGAGCGAGGTGAACTCCGGGGCGGTGAAGCGCACCAGGTAGAGTACGCCCTGCTGCGGGTTGGCGACCCGCTCAAGCACCGCCTGCTGTGGGCTGTCCGGCAGGGGGGCGCTGCCGCCGAGCTGGGTGAGGTGGCCGTAGATATTCGTGTCGCTCATGATATCCTCCTTAACCGGGTGGCCTAGCGGCCGCGTTCGTTGCCCCACAGCAGCACATGGAGCTGAGGCAGCACCCGCGCCTCGTACCAGCCGTCGCTGAGGGTCTTGGCGATGAGCCGCCGCAGCCGCTCGAGATCCACTTCGCCACGCCGGCCCGGCAGACGTGGCTTGTCGTTGCAGGGCTGCAGGCACACCGGCAGCCGGGGGAAGCAGGCCGCTACCTCGCGGGCGAAGAGGTAGTCGTCGTCGTCATGGACGACGAATTTGAGGCTCACCGCCGCCCCGCCCGCCGCTTCGATGGCGGCCGCGAGGGCTTCGCGGTCGCAGTCCATGCCGCTCGAGGGCGGCTTGGGGCTGAGGACCAGCACCTCGAGCTGCGCGAACCACGGCCGCGCAACGCTGCCCTGGGTCTCCAGGGCGAAGCGGTAACCGGCGGCGCGGCCCAGGGCGATGAGCCCTTCCAGGGGCTGCAGAGCGGGATTGCCCCCGGACAGCGAAACGGTCAGGGGGCGGTCGCCGGAGAGGTGGCGCACCTCGGCGAAGATTTCCGTCGCGCTCATCGCCGTCCAGTGGCGGCGGTAGGCCGGGTCGACGGCATAGGGGGTGTCGCACCAGCGGCAGCGATAGTCGCAGCCGCCGGTGCGCACGAAGACCGTCGGCAGGCCAAGCAGGGCGCCCTCGCCCTGAATGGTCGGCCCGAAAATCTCGCACACCTCGATGAGCGCTGAGCCCGTCACGGCCGATACTCCGCCCAGGTCTTGTCGGTCTCGCTGACGCGCACCGCGCTCACCTCCGGCCACAGCTGGCGGCACCAGGTGTAAAAGCGCTCGGCCAGCACCTCGGCGGTGACCCCCTCGTCGCCGAAGAGGTCGTTGAGGTGGCGATGGTCGACCTCGGCGTCGAGGTAGTCGCGGAACCGATTCAGCTCGCGGTAGTCACGGACGAAGCCGGGGGGGACCAGGGTCGCGGCCCGCAGTTCCACCTGAACCCGGTAGTTGTGACCATGAAGCCGCGCGCAGGGGTGCCCTGGGGGCAAGCCGCACAGGGTATGCGAAGCCGAGAAGGAGAATTCCTTGGTGATGGTGTACATCTCAAGCCCCCTCCCCTCTGGCGGCGGCCACCGCCTGGCGCCAGAAGGTGTCGTCCTCGTAGACGGTGGGATCGTCGATCTCGGCCAGGGAGAAGGCTTCGAGCCGCTCGACACAGGTGCCGCAGCGGCCGCAGTGCACCTCGCCGCCCTGGTAGCAGGACCAGGTGCGCGCAAAGGGCACCGCCAGGCGGGCGCCGACGGTGACGATATCGGCCTTGCTGGCGTGCACGAAGGGAGTCAGCAGGCTGAGGCTGGCGACCCCGTCGAGAGCGAGGTCCTCCATGCGCTGGAAGGCCTCGACGAACTCCGGGCGGCAGTCGGGGTAGATGAAGTGGTCGCCGCCGTGCACTGCCACCGCCACCGCCTCGGCGCCGCGGGCGGCGCCGAGGGCGAAGGCCATGGCCAGCATCACCGCATTGCGGTTGGGCACCACCGTCGTCTTCATGGTGGCCTCGGCGTAGTGCCCCTCCGGTACAGCCACCTCGTCGGTGAGGGCGGAGCCGGAGAGCAGGAGGCCGAGGGAGGAGATATCGAGCAGCAGGTGGGGAACGCCCAGCCGCACGGCGCACTCCCCGGCAAACTGCAGCTCTTTTTTATGGCGCTGACCGTAGTCGAAGGAGAGCAGCGCCAGCAGCTCTTCTTCGGCCGCCGCCTTATGGGCGAGGACGACGGAATCAAGTCCGCCGGAGCAGACGACAATGGTCTTCATGGGGTGTCCTTGTTTTTGTCAACCGGGTAGGTCCGCGACCGGTGTGGAGCGGGCGACGAGCGCCCAGCATATAGCAGATTCTCCGCCAAAAGGGGAGGATTTTATTTCCCTGCCCCTTGCGCCTCGGCCTGGCCCGCGCCAGGGACCTCGCCCTGAGCAGCACCCGCCGCGACCGGCGCAG
>CALGIJ010000015.1 GCA_937915545.1 uncultured Desulfobacterales bacterium | reverse complement strand
TCGGCATGGCCTTCTTCGTCATGGTCATGACCAACTTCATCATGAACGTGGCCGCCATCGCCATCTCCCTGCCGGTGGCCCTGGTCATCGCCCCCTATCTCGGCGTCGCCGGGGAGGTCATCTTCTTCTCGGCCCTGATGACCGCCGGCATGCCCTTCATCCTCCTCATCGGCGCCGCCCCCAACGCCATCGCCTACAACTCGAAGCAGTTCACCACCGGTGAGTTCTTCAAGTTCGGCATCATCGCCAGCGTCGTGCTCATGGTGGTGGTCTGGCTGGCGGTTGCGGTCATCTGGCCGCTGATGGGCATGGAGGTCTTCCTCGCCAAATAGGAGCATAATGGGACGGGCAGGATCGGGGCCCGTCCCCTGCCTGGGGCGGCTGATGGCATCGCCTTGTCAGCCGCCCCGCCAACGAACGATTTTCCCACAAAGGGAAGAGAACCCAGCAGGAGAGGACAGGGTGGCTAGATCACGAAAGATGAAGGTGCTGGTGGTCGATAACGAGGAGGAGTTTGCCTCGACCCTCGCCGCCCGCCTGACCCTGCGCAACATCGCCGCCGCCAGCGCCTTTTCCGGCAGTGAGGCCCTGGCGGCGGTCGACGAGTTCCGCCCCGACGTCGTCATCCTCGACCTGCAGATGCCCGACATGGGCGGCCTGGCCGTACTCGCCCAGATCAAGGCGATGCGCCCGGCCACCGACGTCATCCTCATGACCGGCCACGGCTCCCTGGAGAGCGGCATTTCCGGCATGGAACTGGGGGCCTTCGACTATCTCGTCAAACCGGTCGATCTCGACACCCTCCTCGAACGCATCGCCGAAGCCTTCCAGCGGCGCCACAGCCCCCAGGCCTGAACCATCCTCGCCCTTTCCCGCTGGCAGACAAGGCCCGCTGCTGGTAAGATGGCTCCTGCCACGGGAGGCGGGCCGGGGGATCCGCCGCCTTGACTCTTCACCGGGCGCGCCCCGCCGCCCCTACGTTCAGGAGACCTTATGCAGCAGTACCTCGTCCGCGACCTCATGGTCCCCTTTTCCGAATACGCCTCGGTGCGTGTCGGCACCACCCTGCTCGAGGCCCTGCGCGTCCTCGAACGCGCCCAGGAGGCCTACTCGGTATCGAAATACCAGCATCGCGCCATCATCGTCCTCGACGAGGACGACAAGGTGGTCGGCAAGATCAGCCAGCTGCGCGCCGTGAAGGCCATCGAGAACGAGTTCACCAGCCACCTCGAGCTCGACGGCCTCGACACCTTCGGCTTCAGCCCGGCCTATGTCGCGGCGATCAGCGAACGCCACCGCCTCCAGGGTCGCGCCATCACGGCCGAGACCCTGCGCACCGCCGCCGCCCGCAAGGTGGAGGAGTTCATGCAGAAACCGACTCCCGGGGAATACATCTCCGCCGACGCCAGCCTCGACACCGCCATCCACCTGCTCAGCGCCGGGGCTCACCTCTCGCTGCTGGTCACCCGCCAGGAGAAGATCGTCGGCATCCTGCGTATCTCCGACGTCTTCGCCGCCGTGTTCCACGAGATGATGACCGCGGCCGCCTGAACCTCGCAGGATCCACCTTTTCCCTCAACCACAAGCCAAGGCCATATGAAAGAATTGACCAGACTGTACGAGAGAGTGGTGAAACGCATCAACGTCAACCTGCGCGAGAAGGCCTTCGACGTCACCCCCTTCGCCGCCGAACTGATGCCCCCCGACCAGATGAGCAAGTTCTACGCCTTCTACGGCATCACCCCCGACCACCCCCTCGACCTGCACTTCGAGAATTCGGCGCTTGCCGGCAGCTACTTCCTCGGCAAATGCCGGGTGCGCAACTCGCTGCTCTACAAGAGCGACATCCGCGGCGACGAGCTCAAGCGCAAGGACGCGGTGGTACGCTGCGGCCCGTTCACCCTTACCCTGACCAGCGACGAGCTGGTCGACATCCAGAACAGCGTCCTCGTCAAGACCCTGGTGCACAACTACTCCCACGACCCCGAGACCCCGGAGAAGTTCTTCATCAAGGACACCCTGGCCATGGACTACGCCAACATCCACGGCGCCCCCTGCGCCGGGGTCTTCCTCGGCCCCTATGCCACCGTCGACCTCACCACCACCCGCGACTGCATCATCGGCGCCTATTCCTATATCCAGGCGGGAGAGATCAGCCACCTTTCCTGCGACCCGGGCACGGTCTGGGTCAACAGCCCCGGCAACTTCAACTTCCTCTACACCTTCCCCCAGGAAAGCCTGTCCCATTACGTCTCCCTGTCCCCGGACAAGGTGCCGTGGGGTCTGCTCATCGACTTCATCGAAGAGCGCAAGGCCAAGTTCCAGCGGCTCTTCGACTACGCCAACCTCGACGGCATCGACTCGATCCCCAAGACCTCGTCGCTCGACCGCTACGCGGTGGTGCTGCCGAACACGCGCATCGCCGACAACGTGCTCGTCTCGCAGCGCGCCTACATCGAGAACTCGAGCCTCGGCAAGGGCGCCAACGCCCAGGAGAACTGCTTCATCATCAACGCCAACCTCGAGGGCTACAACGTCACCGCCCATGGCGCCAAGATCATCGAAGCCGACATGGGCCCGAGCGGCTTCGTCGGCTTCAACAGCTTCCTCTACGGCAAGAAGAAGGCGCGGCTGACCGTGGGCCGCGGCTGCATCGTCATGCCGCATACCATCATCGACAGCGACGAGCCGCTGACCGTGCCCGCCGAGCACCTTGTCTGGGGGCTGATCCGCAATCGCCAGGAACTCTCTGAGAACAGCATCAGCCTCGACCGCTTCGGCAACATCAGGGGGGCCTTCCACCAGGGGCGGATGCACTTCGAGGGCGACGGCATGAAGTTTTTCACCGCCTTCAAGAACCGCATCCTCCACATCCTCGACGTCAACGGCGCCTTCTTCGCCGATGGCGAGAAGGCCGGCCACGCCCAGCGCAACCAGCGCCTGTCGCTGAACACCATCCAGCCCTACCAGTTCGGGCCGAAGGAGGGCATGTACCCCAACATCAGGATCTTCCCGTGAGAGAGGCGGGG
>CALGIJ010000014.1 GCA_937915545.1 uncultured Desulfobacterales bacterium | reverse complement strand
GTAATTTTTCGCCCGACCAAGGGCTAAAGTGTCAGGTAATTACTGTCTCTGTACAATAAATGTTTTTATAAACAGGGGAGATAAACAGAAAATGAGCGATCCCTTAAACCAATTTACACTATGTTAACTATATAACGTTATGCAGTTTGATTCTTTTCTCTTCATTGCCTTTTTCTTCCTTGTTCTTTGCGGCTATTACACTCTACGGGTCTGGCGTCAACAAAAGTTATTTTTATTGGGCGCAAGTTACCTATTTTACGCCGCATGGAGTCCACCTTTGGTTCTGCTTGTATGGCTTTATACAGTGGTCAACTTCATGGTTGCGCAGCGTTTGTGGAAAACACAGGAGGAGGTAGCTAAGCTGTCTTTATTGCTGTTCAGTTTGTGTTTCAACATCGGACTGCTTACCTACTTCAAATACTCTGAATTTTTACTGCAGATATTTTCAGACGCAATGGGTATCTTCGGAATATCCTATCAGGCGCCAGATCTTGGTATAATTCTCCCTATAGGTATTTCATTTTATACCTTTCAAACGCTCTCTTATATCATCGATGTTTATCGTCGGGATATCGAACCAACACTAAACTTTTGGGATTTTGCCCTTTACGTTACCTTTTTTCCTCAATTGGTGGCAGGCCCTATTGTACGGGCCGATGAGTTTCTGCCACAATGCCGAACTCCGAGGGCAGCCACTCTGGCTATGTTTTCCTGGGGATTGACACTTGTGCTCTTTGGCCTTTTTTCAAAAATTGTCTTAGCTGACACTATATTGGCTCCTGTGGCCGATCAGGTTTATACAAACCCTAATAATTATGGCTTTGTAGATACTAGCATTGCCGCGATGGCTTTTTCTGGGCAAATTTTTTTTGATTTTGCTGGATATTCGCTTTGTGCAATCGGAGCTGCTCTTTGTTTTGGATTCAGCCTACCAGATAACTTTCAATCACCATATGCAGCATTAGGTTTTTCAGATTTCTGGAAGCGCTGGCATATCTCGTTATCGACATGGTTACGGGATTATCTCTATATTCCCTTAGGGGGGAACAGTGACGGTGTTGCCCGCACCTCACTAAATCTGGCTTTCACCATGTTTGTCGGAGGATTGTGGCATGGTGCTTCTCTGACCTTCGTTGCCTGGGGTTGGCTACATGGATTATTGCTTGTCATCGAACATGGCTTACGGAGACAGTTTAAAGCATGGTCGTTACCCCCATTGATGCGCGCTAGTTTGATTATTCTAACTTTTTTGATTGTAACTTTGGCATGGATTCCTTTTCGGGCTGAAAGCTTCAATAATCTAGCTGAGATGATCCATGCTCTCTTGAGATTTAATGGTAAAGAAGTATTAGCAACTGACAACAGAACTTTAGTGCTAACGATAATTGCGGGAACACTGACTTGGCACGGATTAACCAGACATAAAACACTAGAGGACATTATGAGTAAACTGACACCTGTTGCTCGTAGTTTCTTGATTACAGCAATGCTAGTTGCAATAATTCTTGCTTCAAATGGTGACAGCCGTGCCTTTATCTATTTCCAATTCTAGTGATCGCATCCCTCGTAACGGAGCTATTGTTTCCCTTCTGGTCGGACTGACCTTAAGTATTTTCGTGTTTGGGATAATCGAACTACGATTGCGACAAATCGGCATCAAACCAAATGTTCATGATGCGAAAGAGCTTTGGGCATATGAACGTGGTAGAGCTTCCGCATTGGGAGACAAGTCACTCATCATTGTGGGTGATTCTCGGGCTCAAGTAGATTTGGATCTACCGACCCTAGCCAACTCCACTGGATTAGAGCCTATACAGCTTGCAATTGACGGTTCCCAATTTATGGCGGTTTTGGATGATTTGGCCAATGATCCCAAGATTACAGGAACAATATTGGTTGGGGCCGAAACATGGAAGTTGCTGCCGCATAGAGGGAAGGACCGGTCCAATGAATTTGTGAGCTTTTACAACAATGAGTATAGAGGGAAATGGGGACCGATGGTTGAAGCTAAAATCAAGGGATTAGTGCAGAGCTGGTCCGTTTTTTACTCAAGCGGAATTCCTTTGTCTCTGCTGTTTCCCATGCTAATAAACAAAGATTTAGGGCTCAAACCATCTTATTTAACTATGCACTCAAGCCGTCAACGTGACGCCGATTACAATCTTGTTAAACAGCCAAATTTTTATATTGCTCGTGTGTTGAGACATCTTGGCAATAGTCATACAATCGATTTCTCCAATATAAGGTCTGAGACAGAATTTATACATGAAGTTCTTAATAAATTGGCAGAAGAACCTAGGGCTGCAGGGATTGATGCGGCCATGTTTGAACATGTCAATAAATTAATTAACCGCATATTAGACCGCCAGGCAAAAATTATATTTGTTCGATTTCCTTCATCAGCTTTAATTTGGGAGATCGACAAGTACAGAAGTCCGAGGGCAAGCTATTGGGACCACTTTGCCGCCTCCACTCGTGCTCGAACTTTTCATTTTTCCGATTTTAAAGACCTCCAATTCCAGCTTCCCGATGGTTCTCATCTAGATGTGAGGGATAAGGTGGCATTTACCAAGGCGTTAGCAAAAATACTGCGAGATAGCAATGCGATATAAATTTGATAATGATAGTCGATTAGCAAGGCTACCTGACTGAAGATATATGGGAGATGTTCAAATATTGTTTTGGCTCTGCTAATGAGCAGGCTAGAAAGATTCAAACAAAGCTTCTAAGTGAAAAATCTGGTACTCATTAATGTCTTACCGAAGAGTGACGTCCTCCCATAAAAAAGGACCGTTCAATAAAAGAGCATTCTGGCAAAATGAAATCTTCAACAAGGCTTCGTTTAGCCATAAAGACAACGAAATTCTAAGAGGAGTTGATTGTCTTTGCTCTTCGGCAGTCAGATACATGAATGAAGGTATTCTCGATTAGGGACGAGCGTTGCAATTGCCAGATCGAACCTAAACAAGATAGATGTCAGCCTCAGCTATACCTTTCTACTGTTTCTTGAAAAATCTGCTGGCTCCAGAACCTAACAGCAAAATAGTAATTGGGAAGAAGAGCTTATCCATGAATCTTTAGTATACAACTGTCCGAACAAGTTTAGGGCTGAAACGAAATGTGTCTGATCGGACCTTGATTTCTAAACATAAGACAGACTCCTCTAAGATCGCCTCAGATATCCTTTCTCCTCTTGATCCGGTATTGTTGAAATTCATTGCTGGGACAGGTTTGGGAATATCCAGAGGGGAGAGGAGCTAGCGACGCAGGGTCAGCCGGCGATTTTGCGCTGGAGTTGGTCAATGAGTTCTTCCTTTTCCTTCAGCAGGGCGTGTACTTCTGCGGCAGCCTCGTAATTATCTTGGGCAGCGCGAACGGCCTCTTCCTTGGCCTCCTCAGCGTGGGATATTTTCTCAATAGACGACTGAACGATCTCATCCACTCTATCTTCAAACTCCTGCTCAAGCTTTGCCAGAACAGCCCCCTTTTCATCGCGCTCGGCGCTGACATAGGCAAGCTGCTCAGTGAGACGGCCTATCTCGGCATCCTTTTCGACTATGAGTTCATCCTTCATCTTCAGTTCATTTCCATTCTTCTGCAGTAGTACCCCAGCAACACAGGCAACCACCGCAGCTATACCGAATCCCAGCCACATCATCACATTCTCCATTACCGGCTACCTTCACCGCTTTTTATGTTCTGGTCAAACGTACCAAGTGGTCTCACAATATCAAACGCTTACACCATTCTCCTGCAACAGCCCGCAATAAGCCTTACGTGTTGTGAGGGTATTAGTAAATTTTTTTCAACTCTTTTTCGAAAAAATTTTCCAGTTCCCATGGCAGGAACACGTTAGAAAGACAGGGGAGACGCGAAAGGAGAAGGGAACGACAACGGGTACTCGCGGGATTCAGCATGAACCGCAGTAAGTGAGAAGAGGTGATAACTAGCTCCTTTGTACGCCAGCTCTAAAAAATCTGCTCCCTGACTGGAACTCCTCCAATTTTGACTTCCAGCATAGCTGTTTGGCTCCAATCTTGCGAGATTCGTCTCGGCGAGCCTCGGCCTGTGAACATACCGCACGGTTGAGACTACTACTGTTGCTAAAAAGTTTCCAAATTTATATTACCTAATAAAAAACTCGCAGCCTGGAATAAGACCTTATCCATGAACATCTTTACCTCGGCAGAGTGAAGGCATAGTGACGCTTATTCCTGAGAATACAGATATATAGAAATCCTGTGTTGAGCGTGATAAGGAACGAGACGCCTCAGACCGTTGCAGTAGAGTGTTTAGACTGATTGTAAAGGCATCGAGCACACAACCTCGAGCAGGGTCACGGCTAATTTCAAGGAGACGAAGGGCGTATTGTTAACGCACGACTTCCAATCGCGATTACCAGAGCGACAACAATCAGGGTTGCCGTAACTGCAAACGTGATCCGCATACCAGTGGCAACCGCCTCGGGATGTGCTGTTGTAAGCGTGCTTGTCGCTGATGCAATAGCGAAAACAGCACCCATTACGGATGCGCCGGTGATTCGGCCGAGATTCCGCGAGAGATTGAGCATTCCTGAAAGTACCCCCCGCATGTCCGCGCGGATATCTGTCATTACGCCGGTGTTATTGGCCGTCTGAAACAGCGAATAGCCGCCAGTGATGACAACGATGGGGACTATGTAGCCAAAAACGCCGAGCCTCGTTGGGATCATGGATAGAATCGAGGAACCGGCCGCCATTCCGATGAGCCCAATGATTGTCATGCGCTGTGCACCAAAACGGTCCGTAAAATACCCTGCTGGCGCAGCAGTCAGAGCAGCGACCAGTGGACCGACAGACAAGACCAGCCCAACCTTTATGGCATTGAGCCCCAGGGCACCTGTGAGATAGAACGGCCCGACCACCAGCGTTGTTGTCACCACCGTAGCGACGAGCGCACTCATGGCAAGATTCGCACTCAGCGACGGATCCCGAAACATCGCCAATCGGATCAAAGGAGATGCTACTCTCGTCTCGGCAAATATGAAGAAACCAGTTCCGGAGGCTGCAGCCACCAGCAAAGCAATGTTGAGCAATCCGAAACTGCCGCGCCCAACCGTCACAGCGAGGGCATAAGCCGCGAGCGTCAGAGCGAGCAGCAACGTACCCAGGTTGTCGAATCCGTCCGAATAAGCTTTCGGCTCCTGGCGATTACCAGGAAGGTAATGATGTGCAATAAGGAAAGTCAGAATACCCATTGGGAGGTTGACAAGGAAAATTGCCCGCCAACCGAATCCTGCGATCAAAACACCGCCGAGCAATGGCCCGAGAGCGGTGCCAATAGCCGACATCGTCCCGAGTAAACCCATTGCGCTACCAGTTTTTTCCTTAGGAACCGTCTCGCCAACTATGGCCATGGTGAGGGCCATCATAATGGCCCCTCCGAGACCCTGCACCGCCCGAGCGGCAATCAGCAGCCCAAGAGTGGGGGCAATACCGCTCAGTACAGAGGCCACGGTGAACAGAAAAATTCCAGCCAGCAGCAGCCGGCGACGGCCAACGATGTCACCGAGTCTTCCGACGCTGACGATCAGGGTGGTGATGATAAGGAGATAAGCAAGTACGACCCACTGGACTTCTTGAAAGGAGGCAGCGAACGCCTGTGCCAATGTCGGCAGGGCCACATTGGCGATGCTGGTATCAAGAGAGGACAGCAACATGGATAGCGAAAGACTGACGAGCGCCCACCGACTGGAAGATGTCCATTCCGCACTTCCAGCCACGGCCCCATCTTGTTGTATAATAATTGTTTTCATCGTGAACTCCGTTTTCTGGTGAACTTCGAATTCTTGAGAAGCCCAAAGCCGAGCTACCTGAAACAGAGTATAGGCCCTCGCTTGACGCGGCGAAAGACGCACTGGTTGCACTATATTCGTGCGTTTGACGCCACCTTCCAAGCTATGCTATAGTTGGTGCATGTCGACACCTGATTTCAATTTACTTGTGACCCTTGATGTGCTTCTCGCGGAAGGCAGTGTGGTGCGCGCCGCCCAACGATTACAGCTGAGTCCTTCAGCGATGAGCCGGGCATTGACAAGATTGCGGGAGACGACAGGCGATGCGCTATTGGTTAGGGCCGGTCGCGGTCTCGTTCCTACACCACGAGCCCTCGAGCTTCGCGAACGAGTCAGTCAGCTTGTGCAGGATGGGAAATCGGTTCTACGCCCTGCCGAGAAGCTCAATATTAAAGAATTAGTCCGAACGTTTACATTCCGTACCAGCGAAGGTTTTGTAGAAAATTTTGGAGTGGGCCTTATCGATCGCATCGACAAGGTAGCTCCCGGCGTACGATTGCGCTTCGTACAGAAAACAAATAAAGACAGCACGCCACTTCGCGACGGGGCCGTCGACCTGGAAACTGGCGTTGTGGAGAAGACAACAAGCCCGGAAGTGCGTGCGCAGGCATTGTTCCGAGATCGATACATTGGCGTCGTACGAATCGGTCACCCGCTGACACGGAGCGAAATCACTCCCGCCCGTTATGCGGCCGGCAGGCACATCAGTGTCTCACGGCGCAATCTCGACAAAGATCCGATTGATGAAGCCTTGAAACCATTAGGAGTGGAACGGGATATTGTTGTTGCGATCATTGGTGGCTTCTCGACCGCGCTGGCGTTAGCCCGGACCTCAGATCTTATAGCCAGTGTTCCTGAACGCCACACCGGAAACCTGCGCGTCGGGATGTATAGTTTTCCCCTTCCGATCTCCACGCCGGAGTTCACGGTTTCAATGCTCTGGCACCCGAGGTTGGATACCGATCTGGCACATCGCTGGCTGCGCGAGTGCGTTCGAGATGTATGTGATGATCTGCTCATCGATGCATCAACGCACAAAAAATCTATCGAAGATTGACATGATTTTGGGAGGATAAAATGGCTTCATGCAGAAAAAGCTACATTTTGCCTCGACAGCAGAAGAGGCGGCTCCAGCGGTAGGATCGACTTACAACAGAGAATTGTTTAAAAATGGAGCCACTGAAAAAAGAGCTAACCAAAGAGAATATGACATCGAGACGTCAGATAGTATGGCAACGTGGTAGAGATGCTTGTCGGATCGGATCTCGATTTTTGCAAATTACGCCGGCTAACCATGTTGTTGCGTAGAGCATCTCCTTAGATTCATATCATTGATTTATCCCTCGACAAATAGCGGCCAGAGATAGCTCATAAAAAACAATTCAAAAGCACACACCTCCTCTCCCCTCCCGCGCAGATTCCCTCTCGAGAAAATCGCGATATTCACACATATGGCCCAGGACTTTCACGGCACGTTCGGGACTGTCGAAGAAGACACCGTTATACGTTGAGTTTTCCACTTCGTAGATCGAGCGTCTATTCGGGTCGGACGTCAGAGTGACACCGAGGATTGGTTTTCCAAACCTCTCCATCAATTTTACCGTATGCCTGGTGTACAGATGATTCCATTTATGCAGCTCTTGCAGTAGTTTCTGCGAGAGCTGCGGATCGCTTTCTTTGTCTACGGTATTGAGCGATGCCAACAAGGTTTCCAAAAGATATTCCCGCCCCGATATGCCGAGATGGATGATTGCATCACAGCCATCCCAGGCCGCGAGGGCGGCAATGGCTTTCATTGGCAGTTCCAGGTCATTTTCACCGACCAGGTCGACAGGGTTGGTGCGGCTCCAGTACGGGGGAAGCATGCCATCGAGCACCGTGAGTATTTCACCGCTGAGAGGCTCGACACGCAGATTCTGCTCACTGCACAGGTCACTGGTGACCACCCCCCACCCTCCGCCAAGCGTCATGATGGCCACTCGGCGCCCACGCGGCATCGGCAGCGAAGAAAAGGCGATCGAGGCATCGAGCATATCCGCCGGTTCATGGACACTGACCACGCCGGCTTGCCGGCAAAGCGCCTTGAACAGCTTGAAGTCTGCCGCCATAGCTCCGGTATGGCTGGCCGCCGCGCGATTTCCAGCCTCGGTTCGCCCGCCTTTCAGAACGATGACCGGCTTCTTCCTGCCGACTCTGCGCGCCGATGCGAAAAATCTCTTCCCGTCTTTGACACTCTCGAGGTAGAGAAGGACCGTCTTGGTCAGTTCATCCACCTCGAACGCCTCCATAAAATCCTCTATGGCGACCATCGCCTCATTGCCACTTCCCCCGAACGCTCTGATGCCCAACCCCTGCGAATCGGCGAAACTGAGCAACTGAACCCCCATATTCCCCGATTGCGAAATAAGCGCCGTGCCGCCCGGCTTGGGCCCGACATGGACCCCGGTCAAAATGAGGCCAGCATGGGGATTCTGAATACCCATGGTATTCGGCCCAAGGAAGACAATTCCCGCCTGACGCGACTCGCGGAGGAGCTGCTCCTCAAGCATTCTCCCCTCCTCTCCGGTCTCGGAAAAACCGGAAGAGATCAGCAACACCGACTTGACGCCCTTCTGCTTCAATTCCCCTATCAGACCGCACACCAGGGCTGCGGGAATGGTGATAACGGCCAGGTCGACAGGGCCAGGAACCTCGGAGATGCTGGTATAAACAGGCCGCCCCCACTGCGTTCCGCCTTTTGAGTTAACCAGATAGACATCGCCCCGGTAGCCATGGGCGAGGAGATTGGCGGGCAAGGAATGGCCCCATTTGCCGAATACGCTTGACGCGCCAATAATGGCAACCGATGCAGGATGAAAAATCTCACCAATGTGGGCAGGAGAGATGACGGGTCGCGGCGGCTTTGCCGTCTCCTCCTGCAACACGACCAGCCCATCCACCGCACAGACCTGGCCATCCGGGCCGACAAGCAAGGGGTTGATATCAACCTCTGCAACATCCGGCCGCTGCATGGCAAGCCGGGAAAGGCCGAGAAGACAAGCGACCAAGGCATTTCGATCTGCCGCCTGTTCGCCACGAAATTCTCCTAACAACCTGGAAGCCTTTATCTCGTCGAGCATGGCGTGGGCTTCCATTTCGTCGAGCGGTGCGGACCTGAACACGACATCGTCCAAGGCCTCGGCAAACACTCCCCCGAGGCCAAACATGACTATCGGGCCAAACAGAGGGTCGCGCATCAACCCGGCGACAAACTCGCGCCTGCCGCTGAGCATGGGCTGGACGACATATCCTTCCAGGTCATCGCCAGCAGCGTCGGAGATGCCTTGAGCCGCTTCACGGACCTGCTGTTGAGTGGTCAACCCCAGGCGCACCAAGCCACGATCGCTCTTATGGGTCAGCTTTGCGCCGTGGCCCTTGAGCACAACGGGAAACCCCAACTCGAGTGCCGCTCGCAGCGCATCTTCTCTGCCCTCGGCGACAATTTCCCTGACTACCGGAATGCCATAGCCGGAAAGGAGCAGTTTTGATTCCGATTCATTGAGCGTTCTCATGAACATGTCCTTTTGCTTGCAAGCGGGAATGGGGCCTTGAACCCCAAGGGAAGTTCACCCTGCTGACCTCGATCCTTATGGCAATCCTTAAAAAACATACCGTTCCGCCTGCGTTGTCGCTTCGGCGACCAGCCGTTTGGCCGCCAGCAGGCCTATGGCCCGGTATGAAGACACCCCGGCCAACGCCGCAAGAGACGCGTCATCGCCAAGGAACGAGGCGCATTTTTCGGCGGCGCCGATAAAATGCCGCCTGGCCGAGAAGCTGCACAGCGTCACCACCGCCCGGTACAGCTCCTGCTTCTTCGCCGTCGCCGCTGCCCGCGCCTTTTCCGCCCGCAGCAGGCAGCTCTCGAGGGCAAAGGTGTGAATGACCGCGTCGGCTAGGGCGAGAAGAATTTCCTGCTCGGCGGCAACGCCGGTGCCGAACCGCGCGACGATTTGACCGGTCAAGGCGAGACAGGTCTCTTTCATCGCCCGGACCAGCCCCTTCTCCGCGGCGAACTCTCCGCCTGCGGCAGCCGCATCCGCCGGCGCAAGCGCTTTGCCGACAAGCCCTTTGCGGATAAGCAGGTTCGGAATCAGCAGGCGGTTGATCTCGTTGGTCCCTTCATAGATCCTCTGCACCCGTTCATCACGATAGAGCTGCTCAATGGGATACTCGGCGATATAGCCATAGCCGCCGTGAACCTGCAGCATTTCATCGATGCTTTTTGCCGCCGCCTCGCTGCAGAAGACCTTGGCCAGGGCGCACTCCGCCGCATACTCTTCAATCCCCTTGAGGTATTCGAGGTAGGAGTTGTCACCGCCTCTTGCGAGGGTGGCAAGGCGGTCATCGATCAGGCCCGCCAGCCGGTACACCACCGACTCGGAGGCAAAGGTCATGGCCGTGACATCGGCGAGTTTCTCGCGAATGGCCCCGAAGCTGCTGATCGGCACATTGAACTGGCGTCGCTCGTTGGCATAACGGGCGCCCTCGGAGAGGGCGTATTTGCCCTGCCCGACACAGAATGCGCCAAGCTTGAACCGTCCGATGTTCAAGACGTTGAAGGCGATCTTATGCCCCTTGCCGACCTCTCCCAGGACATTTTCGACCGGCACCCGGACCTTATCGAGGATAACCTGTCGGGTGGAAGAGCCATGCATGCCCATCTTCTTTTCTTCCGGCCCAAACTCCAGGCCGGCAAAGCCCCGCTCCACCAGGAAGGCGGTGAAGTGAAGCTTGTCGACCTTGGCGAAAATGGTCAACAGATCGGCAAACCCGGCATTGGAGCTGAACTGCTTGGTGCCCTCGAGGATGTAGTGGCTGCCGTCCGCAGACAGCGTCGCCGTCGTCTTCGCCCCCAGGGCATCCGAGCCGGCGCCGGGTTCGGTCAGGCAATAGGCGCCGATCATCTCGGCGCGGGTCAGCTTGCCAAGATAGCGCTCTTTCTGCCCGGCGCTGCCGTAATACACCAGCGGCAGCATACCGATCCCCGTCTGCACCATATAGGAGAGGCCGAAATTCCTGGCAAAGGCCATCCGTTCCATGACCAGCATGCTGGTCGCCTTGTCGAGTTCCAGCCCGCCGTACTCTTCCGGGACATCGATCATCATCAGACCGAGCTCGGCGCATTCTTTCAGTTTTTGCACCAGCAAGGTGAAATTCTTCGCTTCGATCTCCCCGTTGGCCGGCAGGATCTCGTTGGCCACAAACTGCTCGGTGGTCTCGGCAATCTGTCGGTGCTCGTCGGTGAAATCCTCGGGGGTAAACACATCCCGGCAGTCGATGTCTCTCACCAGAAATTCGCCGCCGCTGCCACTCGTTTGGCTCATGATCCTGCCTCCTCACGTCTTTGCATGCTGCCTCGTCAGTTGAAAATGCCCTTGAACGATTCCCTCATCTGCCGTTTGAGGATCTTTCCCGTCGGCGTCTTGGGGAGCGCCTCGACGAAGATGATCTTTTTGGGAATCTTGAAGGATGAAAGGTTCTTCCGGCAATGCTCGACAATCTCCTCCTCCGTGGCCGCGGCCCCTTCCTTGAGCTTGATGACCGCCGTCACCGCCTCGACCCAGCGGGGATGGTTGATGCCGACCACCGCCACCTCCTGTACCGACGGGTGCAGGAAGATCGCCTCCTCGACCTCGCGGGAAGCGACGTTCTCGCCACCGGTCTTAATCATGTCCTTCTTGCGGTCGACAACGGTGATGTAGCGGTCCTGGTCGAGGGCGCCGAGGTCCCCGGAGTGGAACCATCCACCCTTCATGGCCGCTTCGGTCTTTTCCGGGTCCTTGAAATACATGGTCATGACATGGGGGCCCCGGCCGCAGATCTCGCCGGGCACGTCGACGGCGGAGATCTCCTCGCCATGCTCATCTTCGATGCGGGTCTCCATATGGATGCCGGCCATGCCGGCCGAGCCGATCTTGGCCTGGGCGTCTTCGGCTTTGAGTATGCAGTGATAGGGGGCCAGCTCGGTCTGGCCGTAATAGTTGTAGACTCCCGCCCGGGGGAATTTCTCGAGGAGCTCGCGGAGGATTTCCCGCGGCATGATGGAAGCGCCGTAATAGCATTTCACCAGGCTGGACAGGTCATATTTGCCGAAATCCGGGTGGCGGAGCATGCCGATCCACACCGTTGGTGGGGCAAAGAACATGGTCGCCTTCCAGGACTCGATAGCTGACAGTATCTTGCCGATATCCGGGCTGATGAGGACGTTGGTGCCGCCGACCCAGAAAATGGGGTTCAAAAAGACATCCCGCTGGGCACAGTGATAGATAGGCAGAGCATTGATGTTGATGTCGGCGTGGTCGTACTTGCCGTCGATGATGCAGCCCATATATTCGGCAATGAGGGCCTGGTTGCTGATGATAACCCCCTTGGGCCGGGACTCGGTACCGCTGGTGTAGGTCATCTGCACCGGGTCCTCGATGCGCAGGATGACATCCGGCTCCGTTGCCGGGGCCGGCGCGTACCAGGCGTTGAAGTCAATAAATCCTTGCGGCGCCGGCTGGCCTGTGCCTTGGTCGGACCAGATCAGGTGCTTTACCTGCGGCATCTTGTTCAGCACGCCCTTGACATTGTCATAGAGGCTGTCTTCAACGATGAAAACGGTGCTCTCCGAGTGGTTGATGCAGTAGGCGATGTCGTCGTCTCGCAGCAGGTAATTGACCGCCAGATAGATAGCCCCGAGCTTGGCGCAGCCCAGCCAGGTCAGGACGTGATGGTGCGTGTTATGGGCCAGGATGGCGACGCGATCGTACTTCCGCACGCCCAGCCTGGCGAGGGCGTTTGCCGTCTGGTTGCACTGGTCTTCCAGCTCGCTGTAGGTCAGGCTGAGGTCGTTGAACACCAGGGCTTTCTTTTCGGGATAGTGGTACCGGGTGCGGCGGATCATGTCGGCGATGACCCACCGGTTGATGCGGTTGTTCCGGTCCATGAGGAAGTCGATGTTTTCCTTGCTGATAGTGCTGTAGCGAATCTTGTCCTGTTCCGAAAGTGGTCCATGGGTCATCGTCTAGCCCTCCGCAGAGAAGAATGTCGTCCGGGCAAGCCCCGGACCGTAACGCCGATCGGAGACCTCCCCTGATCGGCATGTCGGCAAGCGGCTCGCCCTCCCCGCAAGGAGGGGCCAGAGCCGCAGACAGTTACCATTGGCAAACGACAAGAAAGGTGTCCGGTATCAGAGCATCTCGATGGCGCAGGCCATAGAGACGCCGCCCCCGCCGCACAGGGTGGCGAGGCCCAGGGATTTCCCGCGCTTTTTCATCGCGTACATCAGCGTGACCATCACCCTGGCTCCGGTCGAGCCGACGGGATGTCCAAGCCCGATGCCTGACCCGTTGACGTTGGTGATCTCCCGGTTGAGGCCCAGTTCCTTCTCGCAGCCCAGGTATTGGGCGGCAAAGGCCTCGTTGACCTCGATCAGCTCGAAGTCCTTGATGGTCAGCGAGGAGGACTTGAGCATGTTGCGCACGGCCGGGACCGGCGACAGGCCCATCACCGAGGGGTGGCAGCCGCCCCGGCCAACGGCCTTGATTCTCGCCATCGGTTTGAGACCAAGCTCCTTCGCCTTGTCGGCGGACATGATGATCATGCCCGTGGAGCCGTCGTTGATGCCGCTTGAATTGCCGGCAGTGACGGTGCCGGTACCCGGGACAAACGCCGGCGGCAGCTTGCGGAGCATGTCCATGGTCATGCCCGGCCGGAAATGTTCGTCCTTGTCGAAAATGAGCGGAGGCTTCTTCCTCTGCGGGACCTCCACCGGCACGATCTCCTCGGCGAAGGAGCCATCGAGAGTCGCCCTTTCCGCCGCGTTATGGCTGCGCAGGGCGACCTCATCCATCTCCTCCCTGGTGATGCCCAGGTGCTGGGCGATGAATTCCGCCGTATGCCCCATGATGTAGGGCTTGCCGACAAACATGCTCAGCGGGGCCTTGGTGGCGTCGACCGGCCCGTCTTCGGGGTGGGGAATGACGTGGGAGCCGCAGTGCAGGGCATGGATGAGGTCGTCGACAAAGGTCTGGTCTTGTAGGCGGCAGCCCCACCGGGCCGCTGGCACCGAGTATGGAACGCTGGACATATGCTCGGTTCCGCCGGCGAGGATGATATCGGCCATGCCGGCCTGAATCATGGCCATGCCCGAGATGGCCGCCTCCATGCCGGAGATGCAGACCCGGTTGACGGTGACCGCGGTAACGGTTTCCGGGATGCCGGCAAGCAAGGCGCCAACCCTCGTCACATTGAGGGTGTCGGCCGATTCCATGCAGCAGCCGTAGCGGATATCGTCAATCATGGCCGGCTCGATCCCTGCCCGCCGGATGGCTTCTTTCATGGTGATCCCGGCCAGAACGGCGCCGCTCAGGTCGCGGAGGGTGCCGCCGAATGCGCCGATAGCGGTCCTGCATGCGGATACGATGACAACGTCTTTCATGGTTCAGTCCTTTCTTGTGATACGGTGCCCCTGAGGTCGAGCAGTGCGAGGCACCTGATTGAAATTGCCGCCGCTCGTCGGCTTATCGCTTTATCCCGTTCAAAAGAAGATCGGTGATGATTCTGGCCGCCTCGTTGGTCGATACAGGTTCGTTGAAAATGGCCCGATTCAGGCAGGAATGCTCTATGGTGCCGAAAATGGCATTGCGGATATAGGCGGGAGGGAGGTTGTCGCGGAATTCGCCGCCGGCAATGCCCTCCTTGATGATTTCGAGCAGGATGCGGTTGAACTGCTTCACCAGGCCGTAGGCCTCGCTGTTGAAGTATTCTTCCGAGTTCCTGACTTCCAGCAGAATGATCCTGGCGAAGACGCGGTGGTTGGCATAGCGCTCGATGGAGGACCAGATGATCTTTCTCAGCTTGTTGACGGCCCCGTCGATGCCCTGCAGATCGCGCTCGATCTGCACGAGAAAATGCTCGTAATGCTCCTTGAGGACGTGGTGCAGAAGATCGCGCTTATCCTTGAAATACTTGTAGATCAGCCCTTCGGTGACCCCGGCGGTGGCTGCGATGTCCGAGATGGTCAACGATTCGAAGGTCCGCTCATCGAGCAGGGTGCGCATGGCCTCGATGATCTTCAGTTTGCCGGCCGGGATGATGACTTCTGTTTTTTTCATTGAGGAGATGAGAAAATATTGCTTACTCCCTTCAAATAGCCCATCTTGCGATATGCCTGCAAAGTGAGCGGAGGAGTTGGTGGGTCAGAGGTAAATAATATTTACCTGCAAATCGTCAATCCGTCAAGGCCGGCAATCATCTGCAAACCGCTGCTGCCGATTACCCAATGTACCTTCAGGCCGTCGTCAATCTGGTTATGCTGCCGGAGTGGAAAATCTCCTAGGATATTGACCTTGCACCTGTTTACGTCAACGTTGATCTACCGGATGGGCGCCTTGTGCGGCGATTACGGCCGATATTCGCCGCATATTTTGCGATGTTAGTGGTCGTTGCGGCAATTATTCCCCACAATTCGCGAGACAAGTCAGCTTCACCGCTGAAGAAGATCTTCCTCTTGTGGATAACCTTTTTTCAATATCAGTTTTGGCTCTTAGTGTTCAGCGTAAACGTGAATTTCGGTAGAAACTGGGCATGTAAAGTTGATGCTAAACGGTGAACGAAGGGCATATCAGCGGGTAATCTCACCCCCCGCAGATCAATACGATGGTGGTAGCGGGCGTCGTTTCCATCTGCGATGGAATGATTGGGGACAGTCTAAAAATGAAATATTGAGATATACCAAGCGGTTTTCACTTAGAAATAAGTATAATTGCGCATAAGCGAAAACAAGTTAGAAATATCCACACGCCATATGAGTCTTGCCAGAAAATGCGCAAGAACTACTGGGCGGTATTGGCCGACATAATCCATCGTGAGTGATAAAAGAGTAACCTGTGCGCTAAGAACACCAATACCAGTGTAGTAGAATATTACTGAGAAAATTTTTTTATACGCTTTCGCATATAATTGTTAAAAATGGCCTGCCATAAACCTGATATTATGCCTAAAAATATGCCTAGGCTGTCTGCTTTTCCACAAAATCAAAGTTGCGTAAATATCTAACTTCTTG
This sequence comes from uncultured Desulfobacterales bacterium, assembly GCA_937915545.1. Taxonomy (GTDB): domain Bacteria; phylum Desulfobacterota; class Desulfobulbia; order Desulfobulbales; family Desulfocapsaceae; genus Desulforhopalus_A. Next base: position 8,074 of record CALGIJ010000014.1, on the reverse strand, counting down.
CATTTCAACTTCAAGGACCTTTTGTCACTGTAACGGTGACACCATGTTCAAGAATACCGTTATTGCCGTAACCTAGAACGTTCCAATTTGCATTCATCGGCTGAACCTGCCCAGATGCATCCGTTGCACGAGAGAGAAGAGTATGATTCCCCAGCTTGGTGGTCTGCCAGGTATACTCCCAACGTTGCCAGGCGTAGGCTTGATGTGGGCCGACAAAAGTGGCTTTATGCCAGGTAGATCCACCGTCAACGCTGATATCCACTTGCACGATTTCTTCTTCTCCGCCATAGGCTGCCCCGCGAATCGGAACCTTGCCGAATGGTAGTTCAGCTTTGTTTTCAGGCCAAGTAATTAGCGATTTCAACGGAATTGTGGTTACCACTTGGCCTGTTGACGGCTCCTCTCCCTTTTGGAAAATGCGATAGACACTATCCATGAAAAAGCCTTTATACGGCTCAGCTAAAAGGGTTATTTTGCTTAGCCATTTGATGCAATTAGCACCAGTCCATCCTAAGGCCAGAACCCGCATTGGAAACCCGTGGGCAAGGGGCAAAGGTTCACCGTTCATTTCATAGGCCAAGATAGTTGAATCCATCGCTTTGGCCAGAGGAATGCTACGTATGAATTTAACGGTGGCTGGACTTTCCGGGTTATCCATGCCTTCAAAGGCAACATGAGCTGCTTTGGAAGACACGCCGGCCAGTTCCAGAATGTCAGACAAACGGACACCGCCCCACATGGCGTTGCCCACCGCACCGATGACCCAGGGATTGCCGGAGGCCTCTTTGGTGAGCAGTGAACGGCCATTGCCCGAACACTCCAAGGTATTGGCTATCTCTACTCTGGGCAGGGCAAGTATATCACCAAAGTGCAGTATCTTCCGGTTTTCAACCAAGCCTTCGATAGTGAGTTGCCAATCTGCAAGAGCTACAGGCGCGGAACGAATCTGCTCCTGATTACGTTTGAAGAATAGTTCATTGCTCGTAATCCAGGATTGCATAGCTGCAAGCGGAGTTTCCGCATTTAATGGATTTTCAGTTAGAACTCGCACGGATTTATCCATGTTTCGCCCTCCTGTGGTGGTCAATTATGAAATAGCTGGCTACAGATGAATCATCCATAACGACGAGTAGTGCCGGATCCGAAATATTTCATGTTTTGGATGATGAGTGAAACTGCCAGTAATATGGTTTTTTCCGATCTACTCCTGAAAAGAAATTGCACTCATCTTTACAGAATTCACGAAATAGCCAAGAGATTCGACAAGAGATGACTCATCGGGTTTACTCTTCCCGCCCACTCTGCCGAGGCTTCAATGAAAGGTGTAGTTTAGGTGTTACCAAGATGCCTGGCTAGATATTTTAGCCAGAAACGAATCGCAGTCAACAGTAATGATCCTCGCATAATTGCGACGGATTTGTTGTGGAAGTGCTGCTCGCGACAACGGAGCGCTAAACAGAATTATTGCCTCGCTTCTCTCGCATGAGAATCGCTGGACAAATGGACAGCGGGTCGAAAATCAGGTGGGATTTAATTGAGACATCGTGCCTGCACCATAGATGTTTCTCTCGCTACCCAAAGGCAGAGGCGCTCTTTTATCGGGTAGATTTTAGTCAGCTTGACTCTTAGAAAAACCCACAACGAATGAGCAATCATTAACAATTATTTGCATTACACAATATGCAGGGGATGAGGATCAAGGGCCGTAGTCGAAATCACAATCGCATTCACAATTTATCGCTGTGATTTTACATTTTTGATCATCTTCCTGTTCAACCTCACAAGCGATTTGTTCACGTTCGCATTGTTCGAGACATTCTTTGTGTTTCAGCAAGGTTTCATTGAGTATCATCTGGCACCTCCTCTACAGTGCCTCAGCAACCGTATCGGTCTGAGAAGCATCACCTTTTACTTCATGTTGGTGCGAAATTCTTGCGCTGGTGATCACGTTGCAAATGAGAATTGAACCATGAACTCGTCTCATTCAGTTCCCACATCCTTGGAGGAACGTGCTCGACGGTCGGCTGGTCTCGGTGATAACAGATTCGTTCGTACGCTCGAACCCTCGCTCAGTATGTCATAGATACACGAGTGACACCGTGATATTTGACATACAGTCTCACCTCCATTCACATCTATTCCTGCCTTTCTGGCAACAATGGCATTGTCAGAATTGGTGGCCGTCAATGTTTTTTCTCAATTGGGCTATCTCTAGGCCCAGTGATACGCACTGTTTCCCCTCAATACATTTTTCCGCATCCATAATTTCCAGAAAATGATCCAGGGAATGTGAATCCTTTTCCAGATGTACCACCCACGCTTTCTCTCGGTCGTTGTATGAGACATTGATATCAATGCCGCATACGCCAATGTCCGGATAAAGCGAGGTTATTTTATTACATAGCTCACTCTTTGAATACATGATACACCTCTTCTTCATTGGTTGTTCAACAGAATGGTTCCATGCTGTAATGATTGCCATCCATTGATACGAAGTGAACGCCATCCTGTTTGGGTAGTCCGGCAATTTTCCATGCTATTTCAGGGTTTGTGAATTGTTCGTTGACAGATTCGTTGTGCAGATGGGTTATACGGCACACCTTATTGAGAATTGGAAAGAAATGGTATTCTTCGTAATAATCCCGCATGAATTGAATGATCGCCATCTGCTCCGCCGGCAACGAGTTCAATCCTTCGTAGCTCGCCAGAGTTCGAGCAACATCTTCGTCCCACTGGTTTTGGTCAACGAGATAGCCTTGCTCACCAACCTCAATATTTTTTACCTTTGCATTTCAGAATCTTCATGGCAAACCTCCCATGATAAAAAAAGAGGCACTTTATGGCAGCCCCTAAAGACGGGCAGATACACTGCCGCTACCATTAAATGGTAATCACAATTCTCTTTTTGCCAACAATTGAGGAGATGAGATGGGGATGACGTCTGGTGTGGAAAACCGGAAGTCAAAAAAGTGCCGACTATCAAGGGTGCTGGTGAGATACCAATGTCAGTAATGTTGTTCGCCTTAACTGGGTGTTCGATGCAAAACAGCGAATTTCAGTACCTTGAACGAGCACGGTGCAAAATCATCGTTATTTTTGCCGGCGCTTCCCCTCAGCCTTCAGAAACATCTGCCCGGTCGTCGGCGATCCTTTCAATGATAACTTCCCCTGATCTTACATGTTGTTTATGGATGCTTTTCCTGAGTAAGGTAAGCACTACCAGTAGCATTTTTGGGTGATCACGTGCCACGACAGAGGTGGCTGGCGCTCCGATGCGGCCTCTTATGAAGAAGGAGATGAGTATGATTGTACGGGTATCGGCGGTTTTCTATCGCCTCGCGATCGCTTGCTGGGTCGGCGGGGCATCGCTCTTTACTTTTGTCCTGACCCCCCTAATCTTCAAGTCCTATGATCGGGATACGGCTGGGTCCTTTGTCGGCACCTTGTTCCCGGCATATTTCCAATGGGGGATGGGTTGCGGCGTGCTGGCCCTTGGCACCATTTTTTTGGCCTCGACCATCAAGCGACGTAAAACCGCCGCCGGCCTGATCACAGCCATGCTGGTCATCTCCATGATCCAGGCGTGGGTGATCGAACCCAAGGCCACCGCCGTGAAACAGCAGATACCCTCTTTTGTCACCACAGCAAAGGATGACCCGCATCGCCAGGAGTTCGCGAAACTTCACGGTATCTCGGCCGGGTTAAACCTGACCGTTATCGGCGGCGGATTGGCCTTGCTTGTCCTTCTCTAACTTTTCTTGTTTTTTCAGTGAGGATTGACCATGTCTCGGAACTGCGCCTTTTTAACCCTAGAAGATCGCAGCGGTTTTTGCATCTACGACCATCTCTTGTGTGCGCCTTTGGCAAACGTGGGCTGGACGGCGGTCGAGATTCCCTGGAATCGCCCGGATGTCAAATGGGCAACCTTTGAGGTGGTCATCATTCGCTCGACCTGGGACTATCAAAAGACCCCGGAGCAATTTCTGTCGACTCTCGAAGCGATAGAGGGCGTCACCACCTTGTACAACCCGGTGGCCATCTGCCGCTGGAATCTCAACAAGCGCTACTTGCGGGATTTACAGGACCGCGGTGTGCCGATTGTCCCCACCTACTGGCTGGAAAGGTTGGACGAAGCGTCTCTGGCGGCGCTGTTCAGCGAATCGGCGGCGCCTCGCCTGGTGGCCAAACCGCTGGTGGGCGCCAATGCCGATGATGCCTTCGTGCTCAAGTCGAGGGAAACCGGGTCATGGGTCGAGGCTTTGCGGGTCTTTACCGACCGTGAAGTCATGGTGCAACCGTTTGTTGACTCTATCGTCAGCGAAGGGGAGTATTCGCTTTTTTATTTTGGAGGGCGGCTCAGTCACGCCATCCTCAAGCGCCCGGCGGCGGGAGACTTCCGGGTCCAGGAGGAACATGGAGGCATCATTGCCCCGGTGACTCCGCACGAGGATCTGGTGAGGGCCGGCAACCAGGCGATCGCGGCCATAGGCACCACCCTGCTCTACGCCAGGGTGGATCTGGTTCGGCTGGCGTCGGGGCAACCGGCGCTGATGGAGATGGAGTTGATCGAGCCTTCACTGTATTTCGATCAAGACCCCAACTCCGCTGCCATTTTCGCCGAGGAGTTTACGCGGATGGTGGGCGGTTGAGTTGTGTCAACCCTGCAAGGCCCCACCTGGAAGTCGTGGCCTGGGTATCCCCCAAGGCCTCTCAACAAGCTTGCCATTGGCTGCACCGCTGGCAGGTGCTGATGGCTGTGGCTGAGCTCAATAGATCAGCACATGAACCTCGCGGGGGCCATGGGCGCCATGCACCATTTGTGCCTCGATATCGGCGGTCTTGGATGGTCCGGTAATAAAGACCATGCTGTCGAGATGCGGCTGCTCCTGCAATAGAGCGTACGCCTCGCGGAGATCAGCCACCACATGTTCTTTTTTAAGCACGGCAATATGGATCGATGGCACCAGCGAGATGGAGCGCGAGCAACCGGGTTTGGTGAGCTGGATGAGGGTGGCCGAATCGGCGACCCCCATGTCCGGTACGGTGATACCGATGAAGGATGCGATGGTTTTCTCCCGCATCTGCCTGTCATCACCGCGACTGGTATGAACGGTGATGCCTTCTATGTCAAGGCGGTTGCGGAGCTGTAACGCGTTGAGATGCGGATGATCGTGGTGGATGATGTGCTTGGCGGGGGTAAATTCCGGAGTCTTCGTCACGGCGAGGTTGACGATCAGATCGGCCACCGCTTCCTGGCTTGCAACAACATGGGTGCGGATGCCCAAGGCGTCAGCATTGGTCAGGAAAAGCCGCAGCAGCTCATCCTGCTCTTCGGTGTTCCGGGTTCGTATGGCCCGAAGAATACCGGACCTGTCTGCTGTTGCGAAAAGGGCGGGAAAAGACTCTTTTGATCTTTCGCCCTCTGCAGGAAGACCGAGGCAATGACGGATAGTCCGCAAAAATGCCGTCTGCTTGTCCATCAGCTGCCCTCCCGTGGATCTCGTTTCGCCCCTGATCGATGGTCAGCGCGGTTGGTTGTCCAGCGCTCGTGAAAGGTTTGTCCGGCAATGGGCGGCAAATCGCGTTCGTTGGTCCAGCCGCTGGCCAGCCCAGCCAGTTTGCTGATCAGCCTGTTCTTCCCGACAAAGGGCTTTTGACAGAAACGGCCGACGCGAAGCGCCCATCGATAGAGAACAGGATTACCGACGAGCAGGAGCCAGACCTTATAGCCCCAGGCTTCTGCGCGGTTATGTTGCCGAACCTGCCACCGCTCGCTGCCATAGGCGAGGGTATGGCGCAGGGCGGCGAGCATGCGCGGCAGATCGTTTTCCACCGGACAGATATCTTTGCAGGCCCCGCACAGGGTCTCTCCCTTGCAAAGATCGGCGTGCTTGTTGATGCCGTCAAGCAGCGGGGTGACCACCGCCCCAATGGGCCCGCAATAGGGCGACATATAGGCATGCCCGCCGATTTTGCCGTAGACCGGGCAAATATTCAGGCAGGCTCCACAGCGGATACAGGCAAGCACCTCGCGGAATTCCGGATCGGCAAGGATTTTGCTCCGACCGTTATCGATGATCACCAGGTGGAATTCCTTCGGCCCATCGGGATCACCGGCACTGCTGGGTCCGCCGAGGAAGCTGACATAGGTGGAGAGCTTCTGCAGCGCCGCTCCCCGGGTGAGGAGTTGCAGGGCCTCCCGGTGATCGTCGAGGGTGGCGACCACCCGCTCCATGCCCATGAGCGCAACAACTACCGGCGGCATGGTGGTAGCCATGCGGATGTTGCCTTCGTTGGACACCAGGCTGATCTGACCGGTCTCGGCGCAGGCAAGGTTGCAGCCGGTGAGGCCCATGTCGGCGCCAAGCATTTTTTCGCGCAAGGCCTTGCGCGCCGCCATGGTCAGGGTCGGGGGATCGTTACTGTAGTCGATGCCCAGTTTTTCCGTGAAGAGTTCGCCGATCTGCTGGCGATCAAGGTGGATACAGGGGGCAATGATATGCGACGGCTTGTCCCCCGCCAGTTGAATGATATATTCCCCGAGGTCGGTTTCAACCACTTCGATACCGGCCTCCTCAAGTGCGGCATCGACGTTGATCTCCATCGAGGTCATCGACTTGCCCTTGACCACCCGTTTGACAGCCTTCTTTTGGGCCACCCCCAGCGTATACTCGATGGCATCCGCGGCCGAGGCGGCAAAATGGACCTGGCCGCCTCTGGCGCGCACATTTTTCGCAAGTTCGGCGAGGACGATGTCGAGATGGGCGAAGGTGTTCATCCGCGCCGCTTTGACGCGACGGCGCAAACCCTGGTCAGCCATGGTTGCCCAGAGTTCCATGGCCCCCTTGCCGAAACGTTGCTGCAGCCCATGGAGACTCTTCTGCAGGCGCGGTGAAGCAATGCCCTCGGCCGCGACACTGCGATAGGTTGGTGGACCGGATGCACTCATCGTTTTCCTTCCTTCCCGCAAGCCAGAACTTGGGCGATGTGGAGCACTTGCACCTTCTCACCGCGCCGCGACAGGCGCCCGAGGATGTTCATCAGGCAGCTGATATCACAGCCCACCACCGCATCCGCCCCGGTGGCCAGGATATTGGCGATTTTTTCATCGGTCATGGCAACGCTGATCTCTGGATAATTGACGCTGAAGCTCCCGCCAAAGCCGCAGCAGCTGTCGCTGTCCGCCATTTCGACAAGCCTCAGGCCACGAACCTTTTCGAGGAGCATCCGGGGTTGCCTGGCAATGCCCAAGCCCCGGTTAAGATGACAGGAATCGTGATAGGTGACGGTGCCGGGAAATTCGGCAAGGGCATCGGTGATCCCCAGCACATCAACCAGATATTCGGTAAATTCAAATGTTTTCGCGCCAATTGCCCTGGCCCGTTCAGCCATACGCGGATCGTCGGGAAACAGTTCAGGATAGTGCTGGCGAACCATGCGCACACAGGAGCCGGAGGGACAGACAATCTGCTCGGCACCCTCGAACACCTCGATAAAATGCCTGGCGGCTGCCGCCGCCTCCCTGCGGTAGCCGCTGTTGTAGGCCGGTTGACCACAGCAAGTCTGCCCTTGAGGATAGGCAAGAGGAATGGCGAACCGGTCGAACACGGCGACCATGGCCTCGCCCACCTCCGGAAAGAGCGTGTCAACAAGGCATTGGATAAAAAGGGTGACACGTGCTGCACTCATGAAATTTTCCTGCTGTTACGTGGCGTCAAGAGGAGCCAATCATTGATCAGGCAGGGCAGAATCGGCCCTGACAGAAGTGTGTTGTCGATCACGGGTCGGCACCGTGCAATTTGCTTGATCCATCTCTCATAATCCTCTAGAAAGGTCAATAGGATTATGTTGTAGCTCAACGAAACAAAAAAACTTATCAATGAGAGGAAGAAGATGAAGAAAATGGTCAAGCTGTTTCTCGCCGCAGCTTTCCTGGTCACGGCAACCACGGCACAAGCCGCGCCGCCAAAGATTTCCATCAGCCAGTTTGTCGAGCATCCGGCCCTGAACGCGGTGATGAAACTTGCGTTTGCGGCCAGTAAGTTTGCAAATCGGCTGAAACCCTTACTGGCCA
>CALGIJ010000013.1 GCA_937915545.1 uncultured Desulfobacterales bacterium | reverse complement strand
CTTGGCAAAAGCTGCGTAATTTTTCGCCCGACCAAGGGCTAAAGTGTCAGGTAATCACTGTCTCTGTACAAATTTCCTTGTCGTATGATTAGGTACAATTCAATCCTAATCTGTATAATTGGAGGTGCTCTAAATTGTATAGAAAAGTATTAAACAGCGTTTTTTCAAACTGGGCGAGCCTTGCAGTGTCGATTGCTATCGCATTTGTAGTAAGTCCAATTATGGTAAACAATCTGGGGAAGGAACTGTATGGGATTTGGGCTTTAATAATTTCCATTACTGGCTATTTTACTGTAATGGATTTTGGTGTAAATTCCGCGATTATTCGCTATATATCAAGTTCTGTTGCAAGGCAAGATTACCAATTTGCGCGCGCTGTTTACTCTACTTCAATTGCAATTTTTGCGGTGTCTGGGTTACTGGTTCTTTTGTTTTCTTCTATTTTTGGCTATTTTTTGATAGATTTTTTCGAAATACATCAAATTACAAGGATCTATTTATTTGGAGTGTTCATAATCTTGTCAATTGATTTCGCAACTGGTTTGCTTTTTTCTGTATTCCAAGGTGCTTTGATTGGCCTTCAAGAGTTCAGATTCATAAATATGACTTCAATTTTCATAAATTGCTTGAGGAGTATTATTATTGTTTTAGCTTTAAATACTGGAGCTAGCTTGCTTACTCTTGCTTTTTTGCAGCTTATTTCAAGTATGATTAAAGCAGTATGCCAGTATGTTCTATTATTAAGAAAGTATAGATATCTTTCGATTGATCGAAATGCCGTTGATCGGAATACATTTTCGAAAATATACAGTTATAGTGTTTTTAGTTTCATTATTGCTGTTGCCCTAAAGCTGCTTTTTTACACAGATAATGTAGTGATTGGAAGCATGATAAGTGTCTCAGAGATAGCCTTTTATTCAATTCCATCAACACTTTTAGATTATACGGAAAAGTTCGTATGGGCTTTGGTTTCTGTCTTGGTTCCAATAATTAGCAGCAACGATGCCAAATCTGATGGTATAGGCAATGTGCAGATTTATATTGCCGGAACACGTGTTACGCTCTTGGTCAGCATACCCATAATTCTATCACTATATTTCTTTGGGGGTGATTTCATTTGCCTATGGATTGGGCCGGAAATTGGTGAAAGGTCAAAATCTGTTCTTCAGATATTATTAATAGGCTTTGCGTTTTCATTTTCTCAGTTAATTGCTCATGGGATACTTAAAGGAATCAGTAAACATAGAGTACTCGCTTATATTCTTTTAGTTGAGTCGTTAGCAAATCTTGGAATGAGTATTTTCCTCGCAGGGCCTTACGGTATTGAAGGTGTTGCTATTGGAACAATGGTTCCTTTAGTCCTTGGATCTTTTTCTGTTGCTGTTTATAGCTGTAGAGTCTTGGGACTAAATATTTTAAATTATTTGTATCGCTCTTACACAGGAGCAATAGTTGGTATAATAGTAGTGATCCTTTTCACCAGATATAGGTATTCGTTCGTTGACAGCTACTTTAATGTTTTCTTTGAGAGCGGAATTTTATCTGTAATATTTTTGAGCATAGCGCTTCCATTGAGCTTTGGTACATACATTCGAAAGTACGCTAGGCAATACTTGAATTTGTAAAATCCTTTTTTTCAGTTATGTACGGAGGTAATGTTCGTTGGAGATGAATTTAGTTACTGTAATTATGCCAGTCTACAATAGGGAAAAATATTTGGCTGAGGCCATCGATTCTGTGTTATGTCAAACATACAATAACTTTGAATTAATTATTATTGATGATGGCTCTACAGATCGCTCTCTTTCTATTGCAGAGAATTATCAGTCTGTCAATAATGCTAGAATCAGGATTATTAAACAAGCAAATCAAGGCCCGTCCGTTGCGAGAAATAATGCTATAAAAGTCGCAAAAGGTGAGCTTATTGGATTTATTGACAGTGACGATAAGTGGACAGTTGATAAACTGGAAATGCAAGTAAAGCTTATCAGCAACTTGCCTTCTGCAAGCTTTGTATATTCGGGTTATTCTTTAATGAATGAACAAGGCGAAATAACAAGAGAGTGCTTGCCAGATAAATCAATGGAGGGTCAAATATACAAAAAGCTCTGGACCAAGAATAATAATATGTCTGGTGGAACAGTTCTTGTTCGTACTGAAACAATAACTAAAATTGGATTGTTTGATGAAGATCTTGAGGGAGGTGAGAATTTTGATTTGAGAGTACGGCTTAGCAAAATGGGCCCAGTATATTTTGTAAATAAAAGTTTATATTATTATCGAAAGCATAGTTCAAATCTTACAACTGACATTTTACGTGGACAAAAGGCTTGGCTGAAGTTAATTAACAAGCACTTAAGCCGAAGCGTGAAAGGGGAAAGATTTCTTTACAATTATGTTATTTCAAAATATTACCACAATATTGGTATGTATAAATTCTCGAATATGGAAATGCTTGATGCCGCTCAATGTTTCTGTAAATCAATCGCAAAGTATCCTCTAAGTATAAGATCGTACGCAAAATTGTTTAGGTGCTGCCTTGGTGCCGAATCTAATAAATTCTTGGCAAGGCTGAAGAAAAAGTTTCTACTTGGTCGTTTGCACCCTTGACCCTTATGGGGTAACTATTGGCGAAAGGTTCATCGATCTATCAATGCTCTGTATTGCATATGTATCTCCAGGGTGATATTTCGGATCTTTCCATGACGTCGAAAGGCTTGTAACAATAGGGCGAAATTCATTGTTCCCTTTCTCACATATCTCTTCGTACCATTTATATATTATATAGCTAACAACTCCACCGCCTGCATCAATTCCCTCATTCCAAGATAGAGTGGACCCTGAAAATGATAATTTGGTTGGGCTTGAGGGTGGTGTATTGTCATGGCCTTTGTCGGAATCCGTGACTTGCAAAACATGATATATGGGAACTGGTTCAGCAGCGAAGGCTCCGAATTCCGCGATAAACAACCTATTGTTTATTGAGTCATAGGCAAGTCCGACGATTCCCGGGTCAGAATAATATATAGCGCTTTGAAATCTGCTCTGACTCCTAAAGAATATATTGTCAAGAAGCATGTAAGCATAGGGTTGTATTTCCCAGGACTCCTTGTTGCCAACAGCTATCTCTGCGATCTGGTCTACGTCGTAAAACATGAGTATAGGAAGAGAAATCGTGGATGATGGACCACCAGAGGGTAGGCCATAATCAAGTGCATCCACCGATACGGGTCTGGCAGGATTTCCAATATTTTCAGCAGACATGAAGGACGTCGGTATACTCCCCCTGGCACCTCTTTTAGTTAACATAAGGGTGTTACCAGATACACCATCATACTCCATATACTCAGGGTTAAAAAATAAAAGTCCCCTGAGTGGGTATTTTGATGCATCAGCGATCTGGATCTTCATATCTGAAGCTAGTAAATTAGCAGTTATCTTCCCTTCTGATTCTAAATTTCTACACATATACTTGTATGACACCCCGCCGTTCTCAACTTTAGATGTCCAGAATTTTTTTGCGCCATCACTGCCAACAAAACTCTTGTTTAACAGAACAACAAAGGCTTGTTTTCCCCCCACTGTTATCCAAGCGGCATCCTGTCCCGTTACGTTGTCAGCATAAGAGTAAGACTCCATCACGTGATTTTTAGGATAGCTAATTAGTTTCTTGAAGGCCATCAGGCCTTGATCAGCAAGTGGTAACCCATTGTTATCTTTCCATGGAGCAACTGCAAATAGAGATGGTCCACGAGATTGATTTCCCCTTTGTCTTCCTAACCCTATGTATTTGCCATCGATATAGTTGTCAGCCCACACTTTATTTATCTCTAGGATGTACTGGCTCCAAAGTCCAGTCGCTACACCTCCCAACCGCCACATCCCTGCCGCAGACGAAAAATCTGTTTCACTCCAGCCAAACGCTCCTCCAGTATCACCACCAACATCATACTGAATTGTCGTCATCCAGTAATATTTGTCTGTTGCCTGATTGCCTTGCTTTTCTAGATAAATAATGTCAGTCTTAATACGACCAGAAAGGCCAGGAGTCTGCCGACCACCAGTAGGATCTGTAAAAGGAGTATCGACAATTGCTTGGTTAAGGTTTGCTGCATCAAATGAATGATTTTTTACAAGAGCGGGTATAGCAAGAACTTCTACTTTAGATGGGAAATCTACTGTGCTACCTCCAGCTAAAAGTTTTCCTCTGGATCTATCCCATCCTAAAGACGTGTAGTTGGCATAGCCATAGTCGGTTCCGTTCCGCTCAGCTAAAGGCGGTTTGAATGAGCCGGAATAAATCAAATCTGCGGGATAAATCCTCCCTGTAGCGCTTCCTATAGAGTATAATCCCAATAATAAGAATATTGCAAACAATGTTACCCGCATCTTTATCCTCCGCTCTTACACATAGGGGCAACTGAGAAGATCAACAAGAAGTTTTGTGTCTTAAATTGCCAATCGACATCAAAATACGGTAAAAGATCGATGTCGACAAGAAATGGAAAGAACACCTCCTTGTACTAGGTAAGGTAGTAGCAAAAGAAAATATCATTCATGAAAAGCGTGGTCAAGATACTGCTTAAGAGGCTAGCTTATGTTTTAATATTGCCTCTTTACGCACTAGTGCAAATAGGCAGAGTTTTAACAAAAAACGATCAGCCTTTTCAAGGTTTCTCACAGATGCTGAGCCTTGTTCCAGGGGTGCCGGGTAACTTCTTGCGCCAGCAGTTTTACTGTTTGGCCCTTGCCGAGTGCCACGATGACTGTTGTATAGAGTTTGGCACCCGGTTCAGTCAATCTGCGACAGAAATTGGGCGAAGGGTTTATATCGGTTCAAATTGCAGCATTGGCCTGTGCCGTATAGAGGATGACGTCCTGGTTGGCAGCAATGTCGATATCATCAGTGGAAAAAACCAGCATTTTTTCTATCGGCTAGACATCCCCATACGCGAACAAGGGGGGAAGTTGGAAAAAATCTTCATCGGTGATAATTCCTGGCTTGGCAATAGTTCGGTGGTCATGGCTCATGTGGGGCCCAAGAGCATCGTAGCGGCAGGAAGCGTTGTGGTCAAGGATGTGCCTCCGTACAGCGTTGTTGGGGGAAATCCTGCCAAAATACTGAGAAGCCGCCTTACATCAGAAAGCTCAGGTGCAGGTGTAGCCGAGTGAGTCAGCGAACAAAACAACTGCATGTACTGCACCTGATTGGCAGCACAGGCCTTTATGGCGCGGAGAGATGGGTTTTGGCGCTTATGCGAGCGCTGGATCCACAAGTCATAAAAACAACTCTAGTAAACCTTGTTGACAGAGAGGATGAAGTTTCCGACATCGTAATCGCGGCTCAGAACAGAGGTCTTGTGGCTAGAGATTATTACACCGGAGGGAGGTTCAACCCACTCTCGTCGCTGCACTTGGCACGATGGGCGCGAGGTGAAGATGTGAGGGTTGTCCATGGGCACGGCTTTAAATCCGATTGTGTTGGATTGCTGGCGGGGCGCTTCGCCGGGTGTTCGGTTATATCCACCCCCCATGGCTGGAGTGTCGAAAAAGACTGGAAACTTCAGTCTTACGAGAGAATGGACCGCTTGCTTTTTCGCTTCATGAACCTTGTTTGTCCGCTTTCTTCATCGCTGGCTGAAGGATTAAAAGAAACTCTGAGCCCGTCAAAAATACGTCTCGTGGTAAACGGAGTTGATATTGATGAAGTCCAGGCGGCACTGTCTAAATCAAAAGGGCGCGGCACTGGTAGGTCTTTTGTCATTGGCTATATCGGAAGGCTGGTACCGCTGAAAAGCTTGGAGACATTGTTGCAGGCATTGCACTTGCTTATCTCTTCCGGTTGTGATGTTGCACTCAAGATCATTGGCGAAGGCCCTGAGCGGTCCAAGCTAGAGAATTTGGCCAATGAACTCAAGATAGCTGCGCATATAGAGTTCCTCGGTTTTCGGGAAGATGCTGTCACCTATTTTCATGATTTTAGCGTGTTTGTGCTACCCTCAATCTCTGAAGGCATTCCCCGTTGTCTTATGGAAGCGATGGCTGCCACGGTGCCGGTCATTGCCTCCGATATCCCTGGCAATCGCAACCTTGTCAGCCATGGGCATACCGGTCTTCTTTTTTCTGTTGGTAACAGCCAAGATTTGGCTGACAAGATCCGGCAAATGATGGATGGTCCTGTTGCCGCTCGAAATATGGCCAAGAATGGCACCCGAAAAGTTGAGGAGGAATACTCAAGCAGGAGAATGGCTCGGGAATATTCCGCAATCTATCAGGAACTCGCCACGGGCCGGATGTGAAGATTCTCTTTCTTGCCCAGCGGGTGCCGTATCCCCCCAACAAGGGGGACAAGCTACGCTCCTACCACTTGATTCGTGGTTTGGCTGCCAACCATGAGATCTCTCTGGCTTGTCTTGCAGATAATACCGAGGACATTGAGCATGCTGGCGTACTGAAGAAGTGGTGCCAGTCCGTGGATGTGATTTATTTAAGGAAGAACGTGTCGCGACTGCGGGCGGTGCGAGCACTATTTTCTTCCAAACCATTGACGCTTGGCTACTTCCACTCTCCTCTTTTGCTGCAACTGGTGCGGCAGAAATTACAACAGGAGCGCTTTGACGCTATTTTCATCTATTGCTCATCGATGGCTCCCTATGTCGAAGATGTCGCAACTATCTCACGGGTCATCGATTTTGTCGATGTCGATTCCGAGAAATGGAAGCAATACTCCCGTTTCGCTCGCTTCCCCCTTTCTTGGGTTTACGCACTGGAAAGTCGACGGTTGCGTCATTATGAGAAACTGGTTGCGGCGAGCTTTGATCATTGTTTCTTGGTATCCGAAAAGGAGGTTGAGGATTTCCGTAAACGGGTTTTCCCCTGCAAGGCAATGACGGCCATATGTAACGGTGTGGATTGCCGGGCGTTTAGTCCAACGGAAGAGCAATACGACCCCCAGGCGTTGGTCTTTACCGGCGCAATGGACTATTTCGCCAACGTTGAGGCTGTTGTCCATTTCGTAAGGGAGATTCTACCCCTTGTTGTCGCTCGAAAGCCGGGAGTGAAGTTGTATGTTGTCGGCAGCAACCCTGCTCATGAGTTGATCACTCTTGCCCGGGAAAACCCGCGGGTGATTGTTACCGGATACGTGGAGCGTGTCCAGCCATACATGGCTAAAGCCGCAGTATTCGTCGCTCCTATGCGTATTGCTCGCGGCGTGCAAAATAAAATTCTTGAAGCCATGGCAATGGGTTTGCCCGTTGTTACCACTTCTCTAGGATATGAGGGCTTGAATGCGGTACCAGAGAAAGATCTTTTTGTCGAGGATAACGAGCGAAGCTTCGCTTTGCGGATCCTTTCATTAATGGAGGACAAGGCGCTTCGCCTTGCCATGTCAAGACAGGCGAGGGCGTATGTTAACGACTCCTGCTCCTGGCAAGCCAGTTCAGAAAAGCTCGAGAATATTCTTGTCGATGTGGTGCGCATAAACCATGGCGGTGCAGTTGCAGTGAAGTAATTTAGAAGTGGATTATAGGGCAACGGCGTTTTCTTAAATGTAGCAGGTCGGTTACGTTGGCCTCCGCACAATGGATTATTCTGGCGATTTTCTGGGTAATTTCAAGCAGTGTCACAACTGCTTAAAATTAAACACTGTGCTCCTATTTCTCCAATATGACGAAGATATATTCGGGGGCGGCATCTTTGGAAAGGCGAGGCAAGATAATTGGCCAGTTCACCATTTGTTGCTTTGTCCTCATCGTGATCTCTTCGTCTATAACAGTAAGGAGTTGGATCGTTGCGCCACTGGTTGTTCATGAGCCGAATGCACAAGGGGATGCCTGTTATATCCTGGCAGGCGGGGGGGCGATCTGGGAACGATTGGACGCTGGAGCTGATTTGGTTCAGCTGGGCCGCGCAGAAACCTTGATCATTACGGGAGATGATTCTGTCGGGCCTTATAGCTTCAAAGAGCATGCATCCTGGCCAAGAACCAACTGGCTTTTAGACTACCTGGCATGGCGAGGTGTACCAAGTTCTAAAGTCATCGTTTTGGAGCAAACGGATGGGATGTTCGGAACACTCAATGAAGCAAGGAACGTCGCGAAACACCTGCCATCGAAGGTTAAGACATTGGTCGTTGTAAGTTCAACGCCGCATATGCGCAGAACTCTCATGGCTTTCGAACGTTCATTGCCGTCTCAAGTGGAAGTAGTCCCCTACGCAGCGACAACCTTCGAGAACAGCTACGAAAGGTATCACCCAATCTGGGTCGAGTATCTGAAACTTCTCGCTTATTTCGTGATTGCGTAATTTTCCTTTCATTGTTTTCGGAAGAAAATCCCGATACACTTGAAGAGACGGCAGAGTATGTAAGACCTGTCGCTTGTCGGTTTAAACACCTCCAGTATTGCTGATTTTTCACCCTGAAAGCGTCAACCCACCCGCCATTGCTGGGGGAAAGGCCCTAAAGGACATGTAGAAAATGCCCATAATATTCAACAGATATTACCCGCTCAGGAATGTAGCCTTCTTCCTCGCGGAAAGCGGGCTCATTTTTCTGTCGTTTATTCTCGTCAGCTGGCTGGTTAAGGGGAGCGGCATTTTTCTTATCGATATTGGCGATTGCGTTCGTCAATCGATGGTCGTCACGGCAGTTTTCGTTATCTCCCTCTATTTCTTCAGCTTATATGACCTGAGTAATCTCCCTACTATCTCTGAAGCGTTTACGCGCATTCTCCAGGCTTTTGGGTTTGGCTGCATTACCCTTGCCATCATTTATTACCTCTTTCCGGATCTCCTCATCACCTCGAAGACCTTTTGGGCAGGATTCCTGCTGATCTGTACCAGTGTGCTCTTGTTGCGGACACTGTACTTCTTTGTGCTGAGAAAGAAGCTGTTCGCCCAGGAGATCATCATTATCGGAACAGGCACCTTGGCCGAGGAGATCACCCGCGTCATCTCCTGCACCGGCGATATCGGCTACAGGATAGTAGGCTTCATTGGCGCTCAGGTGCCGTCGTACAATCCGATGAACGCCCCTGTTTACCCAGGGATTGATGCCTTGAAGGAGATTCTTTCCTCGAACAAAATCAGCAGGATTGTCGTCGCCCCGGATGACCGGCGTGGCAATATCCCTGTGCATAGCCTGGTTCAGTGCAAGCTCAAGGGGATTGCCATTGAACTGGGTGTTACCTTCTTTGAGAAGATCACCGGAAAGATCCTCGTCGAACGTGTCGATCCGAGTTGGATCTTCTTTTCCGACGGCTTCGGCTTCTCCCGCTGGAGGCTGCTGCTGAAGAGGACCATGGATGTTGCCATCGCCCTTCCCCTCGGTGTTTTCTCTGTGCCGATAGTCGCCCTTGCCGCGCTCATCATCAAGTGCGAATCCCCGGGGCCGGTTCTTTTTACCCAGGAGAGGGTCGGTAGACAGGGGAAGATCTTCAAGCTTAAAAAGTTGCGCTCCATGCGGCAGGACGCCGAGAAAGACGGGCCGGTCTGGGCTGCGGAGAATGATACCCGCGTGACACGGTTCGGGGCCTTCATCCGCAAAACGCGTATAGACGAGCTGCCACAGTTATGGAATGTGCTGAAGGGTGAAATGAGCCTGGTCGGTCCTCGACCGGAGCGGCAGGTCTTTGTCGAACAGCTCGAAAAGGTCATCCCCTACTATCATATCCGCCATGCCGCCAAGCCCGGTGTCACCGGTTGGGCCCAGGTGTGCTATCACTATGGGGCGTCTACCGAGGATGCCCTGCGCAAGCTGGAGTACGATCTCTACTACCTCAAGAACATCTCCATCCCGCTTGATCTCTTCATCATTTTCAAGACGATCAAGACCATTCTTTTCCGCGAGGGTTCGCGGTAAGCTGCTGAGGAGAGGTGGGCGTGCTCTGTCCGTTTGAAGGCTACGTGTTGACAAAACGATGGCCTCTTGGTGTACATTAAGTTACGAATTTCGTATTTTTCTGTCTACCATTAAGCCTTATGCGACCTCTATGTCAGGAGATTTTTCTGTTTTGTAGGGCAATAAGAGTGCGAAGAAGTAATGGCGAGATAGGCGGGGGGCCGGTAGGAACCTGGCTGTTGCGTCAATCGTGGCGGAAAATATTCAGGCGCTTGCGTGTTCTGCAAGCGCCTGATGAGTTGCGAAAGCTTGTTATTCTCTACGAGTTAAACCTCCTCTCCCAGTCGTACTCCTTATTGGTCACCTGATCCTCCATGCGCCGGATGCGGCGGTCGAGGTCCTGGAATTTCTTTTTCAGGCGCTGGGCGGCGCTGCGCGGCGAGTTGACGTAGCTGTCGTAGAAGTCCTGCTCGTCTTCGCTGCTCACCGGGCGCACCGGTTCCGGCTTCATGAAGAAGGCGGCCACCAGGTAGATGCCGATCACCGGCCAGAAGCCGCTGAAGATGAAGATGACCACCATCGCCAGCCGCACCCAGAAGACGGAGAAGTCGAAGTAGTCGGCTATGCCCTTGCACACCCCGAAGAAGACCCCGTCGCGGGAGCGGTAGATTCCGCTGTGTTTTTTGTAGTATCTGGTCATTGTTCGCTTTCCTTTTTCTGGTTCGTGGCGAGAATCGTCTCGAGGGATTCTATCCGTTCCTCCATGCGTTCCAGGTTCTGATAGAGCTCCTGGATGATGCGTGCTTCCTCGCTGTCGCCGGCCCCGCGCGGTCCCTTACGGGTCTTGAGGATGACCACGATGGTGCCGCAGATCAGGGTTGCCAGGGCGATAAGGGAGCCGAAAACGATGGAGACGGTGATAATGCTCAGCATGGCGGCGTTCTCCGCGGTCGATTTTCAAAGGATTTCAACGGCTGACTAGGCCTCGTCCTTTTTACTGTATTGAGCGGCCTTGATCTTGGCAAGTTCGTTTTCGATTTCGCTGTCGCTGGCCAGGGTATCGAACTCCTCTTCCACCGTCGGCTTTTTGCCGGCGTTGACCAACTCGGCTTCGGCCTCCATCCGTTCGATGCGGCTTTCGAGCTTATCGAAGCGGGCGATGGCCTCGGCGCCGTTGGAGCGACGGATCTCCTCCTTGGCGCGCCGGCTGCTCACCGCGCTCTTATGGCGCTCGACGAGCACGCGCTTTTTTTCCTTGGCGGCGTTGAGCTTGTTTTCCAGTTCGCTCATGTCTTCCTGATACTTTTCGATCAGCGCCTGGTACTCCCTGACTTCGCTCTCCAGCGACTCCACCAGACGGGTGAAGCGTCGTTTTTCGATCAGCGCCTCGCGGGCCAGGTTGTCCCGTCCCTTGGTCACCGCCAGGGAAGCGCGTTCGCTCCACATCTCTGCTTTCTCGCGCATTTCTTCGAGCTTGCGTTCCACCTTGCGGCGCGCGGCAATGACCCCGGCGCAGGAGGACTTGAGTTCGATGAGGGTGTCCTCCATCTCGCTGATCATCAGTTTGATCATTTTCTCCGGATCCTCGGCCTTATCGAGCATGGCATTGATATTGGCGCTGACGATATCCCTAAAGCGTGTGAATACTCCCATGGTGTCCTCCTCGTTGGAATTGTTGGTGAGCTTTATCATGTGTATAGCAGAAACCGTGCCTGGCCGGGGAGGATTGGCAAAAACGGAAAAACGGCCAGTTACCCACTTGACGATCTTTGGCGGTATGGTTAAAAAGCTAAAAAGTAGTGACAATCCAAATATAAGGTTAATTACACCAAGCGACTATGGAGAGCGACAAGCCCTTTACCGCCCAACCGCGCGAGGCCCTTGGCCAGTCGGAGGCCTTCCTCGATTTCCAGGAGCGCCTCTCGCGGGTCGCCCCGGTGGATCGGCCGGTATTGCTCCTTGGTGAACGCGGCACCGGCAAGGAACTGGCTGCTCACCGTCTGCACCTGCTGTCGCGGCGCTGGCAGGGGCCCTTCGTCACCCTCAACTGCGCCACCCTCTCCCCGACGCTGATCGAGGCCGAGCTGTTCGGCTACGAACGCGGCGCCTTTACCGGGGCCGAGCGCCGGCGCAGCGGCCGCTTCGAGGCGGCAGACGGCGGCACGCTCTTTCTCGACGAGATCGGCTCGATCCCCCTGGAGGCCCAGGAGAAGATTCTCAGGGTGGTGGAATACGGCAGCTTCGAGCGGGTCGGCAGTTCCCTGCCGGTGGAGGTCGATGTGCGCATCGTCGGCGCCACCAATGTCGATCTCTCTGCCATGGCCGAGCGCCGCGACTTCAAGCGGGACCTTCTCGACCGCCTCTCCTTCGAGGTGCTCTTTCTGCCACCCTTGCGCAGCCGCGGAGAAGACATCCTCCTCCTCGCCCGCCATTTTGCTACGCGCATGGCCTATGAGCTGGGGCGAACCGCCATCCCCGATTTCTCCCCGGCTGCAGAGAAGCTTCTGCAGGCCCATCCCTGGCGGGGCAATATCCGCGAGCTGAAGAACGTCGTCGAGCGTGCCGTCTACCGCTGCGAGTCAGCCGTGGTGGATGCCATCGTCTTCGATCCTTTCGTGTCGCCCTATGGCAGGCTTGAGGATCCGTCGCCGCACATGGCCTCTTCGCCGGGGGAGGTGGGCGGGCTCGTGAATCCGCAAGCCAATCCTGCCGCCTCCGCGGCGAGCCTCGACGAGAAGGTGGCCAGCCTTGAAATATGCGAGCTGCGCCGCGCCCTGGCCGAATGCCGCTATAACCAGCGCTGCGCCGCCGCCCGTCTTGGCTTGAGCTATGATCAGCTGCGCGGTCGCATGAAAAAATACGGTTCCGCCCTCGACCCCGACAGCACCGACACCCCGACAGTACCGACTTTTCAGGACACCAGCGGATGAGCGCCTACTGTCATCGTCTGGGGTGATAACCGGCAAGCACAAGAGAAAAGCGGGCCTGCGCAAGCCCCTTGGCAGTCGTCACGCATCTGCCCTGCCTGCGGGCGAAGGTGATCTCCTGTCAAGGCCAGAGCTTAAGCGACCTTGCCGCAGCAGCCTGAGGCAGCGGTCTGGTGCGAAGGTCATGGGCAAGGTTTCCGACAACGATTGGCAAAGATTCCCGTTCATGATAGAAAGGGAGATTCCACCGGCCCCGCCACGGTGGCGATGGCCGCCAGGCTTCACGACTTTTTGTATCCATTGGCCGCTACCTCGGAATGCTCGCATCCGGGGGACCGTTCAGGGGAGAATGCCACCGATGAAAAGCTTCCTTGCGATCCTTGTCCTGCTGCTGCTGTTGGCCGGAAACTGTCCGGCCCAAGAGAGCGTCGTCACCCTCGCCACCTTGACCGATTTCGCCCCATTCTGTTTCCCCATCCCCGGTTCCATCCCCCACGAGGTGGAGAACGTCCCCCCGGGAAAGGACTCGGTGCAGCTTCAGGGCTACAGCTGGGACGTCATCCGCGAGAGCTTCCATGCCATGGGCTATACCATCCGCCTCTACGTGGTGCCCTGGGAGCGGGCCATGCACTATCTCAACACCGCCAAGGTCGAAGGCGTCTTCCCCGCCAACTTCACCGAGGAGCGCGAGAAAAAATACGCCTTCTCGAAACACTACGTGCATCAGGTGCAGATGGTCGTCTACCTGCGCCATGACAGCGATTTTCTCTGGAAGGGGCTACAATCGCTGGGCGACAGAACTGTCGGCTATGTGCGCGGCTGGTCCTATGGCAAGAAGTGGGAAGAGGCAGGTGAGCTGGTCAAGGAACCTACCGATACCATCGCCCAGGGCTTCGACCTTGTCGAGAGGGGGCGGCTGTTTGCCCTCGCCGGCTACAAACAGCCCTACGATCTCGAGCTGCAGCAGAGCAAGCGCAGCAGGATCTTCAAGGTTGCCGGAGTCTTCGACGCCCTTGACGAGCACCTCATGGGACGCCGCGAGGATAGGGCCAGCCTCCTCGGCCTCGATATCTTTGATGCCGGGCGGCAGAAGATCGCCGACAACGGCACCCTGCAGGCCATCGAGGAGAAATGGCAGTGGCGACAATGACGACGCAAGGCAATACCCCGGGGCCGGTTGCCAACAGTCTTGGCCGTCGCGTCATCCTTACCCTGGTGGCCACGGTCAGCATCATCTTCATCGTCTTCTCGGCAGTCATCGGCGGCTACTACCATGCCGGTCGGGAGGCCCAGCTGCAACGGCAGCTCGATCAGGTCATCCGCCTCGCCGAGATCTCCCTGCCCGAGGCGGTGTGGAAGCTTGACCGCCGCTCCATGGCCGATATCCTCCGCGCCATTCTTGCCAACGACGCCGTCGTTTTCGTGCGGGTGGAGGTGGAAGGGCGGGTGGTGGCCAAGCAGAGCAAGGAAGGCCTGGGGGACAAGGACCTCGAGCACTTCAGCGACACCGGCGCCTATCTGCAGGGCAGCGCCGTCATCCGCCGCGACCTGGTCGAGGTCGGGCGGCTGCAGCTGATCATGTCGAAGAAGGCCATCTATGACGAGCTGCAGCTGACCACCGTGGCCATCGTCGGGTTGTTCTTTCTGCTCATCCTCACCATCCTCTGTACCTGTCTGCCCATTCTCCGTCACTCCTTCTTCAAGCCGCTGGCCGTGCTGGAGAGGGCGGCGCGGCTTATCGCCGAGGGTCATCTCGAGACGAAGATCGATATCGAAAGTCGCGACGAGATCGGCAGCCTCGCCTCTACCCTGCGCATCATGACCCGGCGTTTGCGTGAATACTTCGAAAACCTTGAGCAGAACGTGCGCGAGCGCACCGCCGAGCTGTCCGAGGCGACACGCGCCGCCGAGGAGACCAACCGCAACCTCGCCCTGATCGGCGCCGAGCTCGAGGCCCTGCTCGACAACTCGCCGGTGGGCATCGTCTTTGCCGATACCAGGGGCGTCATCAAGCGGGCCAGCCGCGAGATGGAGACCATCACCGGCTATACCCCGGAGGAACTCATCGGCAACAGCGGCAGCATGCTCTACGCCACCGCCGGCGGCTATAAAAAGATGGCCGAGAAGATCCTGCCGCTGCTCAGGAAGCAGGGCCGCGCCGAGGCCCAGGCGGCCCTGCAGAGAAAGGACGGCGGCGAGGTGCTCTGCCGCCTGCACGGGAGGGTAGTGGCGGCCGCTGCCGGCGGCCTCGAAGGGGTGGTGTGGAGCGTCGAGGACATCACCACCCGGGTGCGTATGGAAAACGAGCTGCTGAAAAGCAAGAAGCAGGAGTCGATCAGTATCCTTGCCGGCGGCATTGCCCACGATTTCAACAACATCCTCTTCGCCGTCATCGGCAATATCTCCCTCGCCGAGCGTCAGGTGAAGGAGGCCGGCCCCCTCTCCGAGCACCTGCGCATCGCCCGCGAGGCGGCGGTGCGTGCCAAGGAGCTGACCAACCGCCTCATCGAGTTTGCCGGCGGTGCCAAGCCGGTCAAGGCCACCGTCTCGCTGACCGAGCTGGTCCGCGACACCGCCTCGCTGGTGCTGCCGGCCGATGGCCCGGTGCGGGCAGTGTTTACGGTCAGCCCGGACTTGTGGTCGGTCTCCATGGATAAGGAGCAGATCAGCCAGGTGATCATGGCCCTGGTGAAAAATGGCGCCGAGGCCATGCCCGCCGGCGGGGTGCTGGCCATTTCTCTCGGCAACGTCGAGCTGGTCGAAGACCAGGAGGTGGGGCTGATGCCGGGGCGCTACGTCAAGATCACCCTCGCCGACCAGGGCCGCGGCATCGCCGCGCACCACCTCGACAAGATCTTCGACCCCTATTTCTCCACCCGCGAGCGCGGCAGCGACAAAGGCTCGGGGCTTGGCCTGGCCATCGTCCACTCGATCATCAACAAGCACGAGGGCAAGATCACCGTGGAGTCGGAGCTTGGCCACGGCACGACCTTCACCCTCTATCTTCCGGCCGAGGCCTCATCGCCGGGGAGAGCCGGCGGACAGGCGGCGATTCTTCCCGCCGGCCATGGCATGGTGCTGGCGATGATCTCCGCGGCCGATACGGACCAGCTGGCGGAGATGCTGCACCATATCGGCTTCACCCTGCGCGCCGTCGCCGACAGGGAGGGCCTGGTGCGGGCCTGTGGCGAGGCCCAGCGTCAGGGGGAGAGTGTGGCCGCCATTATCGCCGAGATTGCCGGTGACGATGTTGGTGAGGCCACCGCCCTGCTCACCCTCCTGCGCACTGTCGATGCGCGGGTGCCGGTGCTGCTCTCCTGCGGAGACGCAGAGAGCGAGCTCTTTCATAACCACGCTGCCCACGGCTTTGCCGGGGCGGTGCTTCGTCCCTATCGGCTCCTCGACGTGAATCGGCTCATGGCGGCGTACAAGAGTCGCTGAAGGCGGCTGCAGTGTCGTCTCTGCCAAGATGTCCCGGTGCAGAGGCCGGTGCTCGGGGCATGTCGTGGCTATCCCCGCCCCTCGCGGGCGGCGAGCGCCTCCTCGGCCGCGGCGCGCATGGGCGCGAGGGGAGGCTCGATGCCGGTCCACAGGGCGAAGCCCAGCGCCCCCTGGTGGAGGAGCATGCCCAGGCCATGGACGACCCGGCAGCCCCGTTCCATGGCGGCGGCGAGCAGTCTGGTGGTATGGGGGTTGTAGACGATATCGGCCACGGTGAGGTGGGGGGCGAGGAACTCGGCGGCGATGGGCAGGGCCTGTCCATGGGGATGCATGCCGACGCTGGTGCCGTTGACGAGCAACTGGCAGCGCGCCACCACCTGCCGCAGCGCCCCGCCTTCTGCCGCCACCGTCGCCGCGCAGGGCCTGATCTTGGCATTGATTTCCGCGGCGAGGCGTTCGGCCTTGTCGCCGCTGCGGTTGCAGATGTGGATAGCGGCCGCCCCGGCAAAGGCGAGGCTCATGGCGATGGCCCGCACCGCGCCACCCGCCCCGAGGAGAAGAATCTCCTGGCCGGCCACCGAGGCTATGCCGCCCTCGGCGAGTGAGCGGAGGAAGCCTTCGCCGTCGGTGTTGTAGCCGATGGCCCGGCCGTCGGCAAAGCGGATGGTGTTGACTGCGCCGAGGGCCGCCGCCTGGGGGTGGAGCTCGTCGAGGAGCTCGAGGATCGCCACCTTATGGGGAATGGTGACGTTGCATCCGGCGACGTTCATCCGGCGCAGGCCGTTGAAGACCACCGCCAGGTCCTCCCTGGCAACCTCCACCGGCAGGTAGAGGTAGTCGAGGCCGAGGTGGGCGAACATGGCGTTGTGGATCGCCGGCGACAGGGAGTGGCCGAGAGGCTCGCCGAGGAGGATAACCAGCTTGGTGAGGGATGAGGGGTAGCCTGGCATGGGCGCGCTCCTGGAAATTTTTCGAACTGATGATGACGCTGCGGGCCGCGGTGGCCGTGCCGGGAGGCGCGTGTTCTGCGGGCGGCAGAGAGGGGACTGGTTCATGGATATCTTCGATCTCGTCGGGACGCAAGCCTTTTCCGGCATCGGTCGTCTTGGTGTGGAGAGGCTCGCCGCCACCGCGGCGGTGGGCCGCATCGTCGCCAGGCGGGTGGCTGCCGCGTTGGACGTTCCCGCCGGCGCCGAGTCGCTCCGCGACGGGTATGTGGTGCGCTCTCCGGGGCGAAAAGAGGGCAGGGAGCTGTACTTTCCGGTGGTCGGTGAGATCGCGGCAGGCAGCGCCCCTTTCGGGGAGCTGGCGCCTGGCTGCGCCTGCCGCATCTTTACCGGCGGGCTGGTCCCCGATGGCGGCGAGCGCGTCGTCGCCCAGGAGGAATGCCGCCGTCTCGGCGACCTGGTGGCGGTGGGCGAGGCGGCCCTTGCCGAGCGGCGCACCCATGTCCGCGGCCGGGGCAGCGAGATCGCCAAAGGGGCGGTGTTGCTGGAGGAGGGCGCCCGGCTGGAGGTCGACCACCTGCTGGCGCTGACCGCGGCTGGCGTTGAGGAGGTGGAGGTGGGCTTGCGTCCGCGGGTGGCCTTCTTCTGCACCGGCAGCGAGCTGGTGGCCGCCGGCGAGCCGGTGGCCGGCGGTCGCAAGTCGTCGGTCAATACGCCGCTGCTCCACCATCTTCTGCCGCGCTATGGTGCGCAGTTGGTCGAAGAGCGGCTGGTGGCCGACCGCGAGGAGGAGGTGGCCGGGCTCTTCGCGCGGCTGGCGGCTGGCGGCTGCGATCTTGCCATCACCACCGGCGGCATGGGCCCGGGAAAATACGACCTCGTCGAGCAAGCCTTTGTCGCCGCCGGCGGCACGGTGCTCTTCGATCACCTGCCGATGTTGCCCGGGCGCGCCATCCTCTTCGGCCGGCTGGGCGAGACCTTGTTCGTCGCTCTGCCCGGCCCGCCCTATGCGGTGCGTACCCTGGTGCATGAGCTGGTGGGGCCGCTGCTCCTTTTCCTGCAGGGGGCACGGCAATTTCGGCCGCGGGCCATTCAGGCGACGCTCGCCGAATCCTGCCGGCTTCGCGCCGGCAACCTGCTGCAGGTCAAGGCCGGGGTGCTGACCATCGCTCAGGGCCGCTGCACGGTGCGGCCGGCGCAGGTAGGCGAGGCCGTCTCCTGTTTCATGCTCTTTCCTCCGGGCAGCGAGGCCAGCCTGCCCGGCACCCTCATCGAGGTGCACCCGGTGGAGTTGTAGCGAGGGCGCCGCCGTCTAGCGCTGGCAGGTGGGGCAGAAGAAGCTCGAGCGGCCGCCGAGGACGATCTTGTTGATGGGGACGCCGCACTTCGGGCAGGGTTGCCCCTCGCGGCCGTAGACGTGGAAGTTCATCTGGAAATAGCCCTTCTCCCGGTCGGCGTTGAGAAAGGAGGCGATGGTCGAGCCGCCGCAGTCGATGGCCTCGCCGAGCACCTCGCGGATGCAGGCGACCACCTTCGTCCACTCCTTCATGGAAAGGCTGCCGGCGGGCCGCTGCGGCAGCACGGCGGCGCGGAAGAGGCTCTCGCTGGCGTAGATGTTGCCGACGCCGGCGACCACCCGGGAGTCCATGAGCAGGACCTTGACGGCGACACGGCGGGTGGCGGCCAACTGGTGGAAGTACTTTGCCGAGCAGCGGCGGTCGAATGGCTCGGGGCCGATGTCGTTAAAGATGCGGCTCTCCACCTCCGCGGCAGTGGCCGGGTCGAGCATGCGGATGAGGCCGAAGCGGCGGCTGTCGCTGTAGCGCAGCTCGGAATCGTTGTCGAGGGTCAGGCGCAGGTGGTCGTGTCTGGCGAGGGGCGCCCCCGCCGGCGAGAAGGAGAGAGTGCCGGTCATGCCGAGGTGGATGATCAGCATCGCCCCGCTGTCGGTATGGACCTGCAGGTACTTGGCGCGGCGGCCGACCTCGACGATGATCGTGCCGAGGAGTTCCAGACGCAGGGCCTCTTCGGGAATCGGCTGGCGCAGCTTCTTTGCGCCGCAGGCCACCGCGACCACCCTGCGGCCAAGGAGGTGGGGGCGGATGGAGCGACACATCACTTCGACTTCCGGCAGTTCGGGCATGGGGTCACTCCTCTGTGGCGAAAGAGAGGGCGAGGGCGCAGTCATCGACGAGGGTGGCCACGGCGAGCGCTTCAGCACCTTGCGGCTGCGCCCCGCTTTCGGCCACCGCCAGGCCGAGGAGAAAGCAGCTGTCGGGCAGGGGGCGCAGCGTGACGAGCGACAACTCGAGAAAGCCATACATGCGGCGGTGGCTGAGCGCCTTTTTGGCCGCTTCCTTGGCGGTCCACAGCAGTGCCAGCCTTTCACGCTCGCCCAGGTGCGTCAGAGTCTGGCTGAGGAGAACTTCATCTGCCGGCAGGCAGTAGCGCTCCCGTACCCGGAGAAGATTATCCCCGAGGGGCTGCAGGTCAATGCCGCAGGGGCGGTTGGCGGCTATTGCCCCGGCGAATTCGCCGCCATGGGTGATGGAGAGATGAAGGCCGGGCGGGAGGCCGGCTTCGTCGCCTGGCGGCAGGGGACGGCCGGAGGGATCCGAAGCGATGAACAGCTGCCGTGGCGCCAGGGCCTGTTCAGGGAGCAGCTCCGTCAGGGCGAGCTTGGCGCAGAGGCGGCCGGCGAGGAACTCCCGGCGCCGCTTGGGCAGGCTGAAGCCCTGGTAGCGCAATAGCTCTTCGGGGTGCAGATACTCCACGGCGGCACAGGCCGCGGCCGCCTCTTCCTGGTGCAGCAGTGCCACCCTATGGCGTTGTTCGGGCAGGAGGGTCGCTATCGCCCTGGCGAGGGCGAGGGGAACCGGTCGGCGAGGCCCCGCGAGGCCCCGGTCCTCTTTGGCAAAACGAAAAAAAACTTGCGGTTTCAACAGTTCCTGCTACCCTTTCGGGATTGCCTGGGGTGAAGACACGATAAGGGAGATCTGGGGTGAAGGAATTATCGGCGGCGACGATATACGATCTGGTGGTCATCGGCCTCTTTGTGCTCTTTGTCGGCCGTGGCCTGTGGGTCGGGCTGCTCAGGCAGGTGACGGTGCTGGTTGCCCTCTACTTCGCCTTCTTCGCCGCCGGCCGTTATCATGACAGAATCCTCCCCCTTTTGCGAGACATATCGACCAACTCGCAGCTGGTCTTCCTGGTCAGTTATGTGGTCATTTTCCTCATCACCTACGTCCTGGTGGTGCTGATCGGCAAGGGGCTCGGCTATGTGCTCAAGCTGACCATCACCTCGTGGTTCGACCGCCTTCTCGGTGGTCTGGTCGGCTTCGCCAAGGCGGTCATCGTCGTCGTGCTGCTTCACCTCGTCCTTGGCGCCGCCCTGCCGGCGGGGAGCCCGACCTTGACCACCTGTATGACCTGCGGCCCTCTCAACCAGGCAACCGATTTCACCCGGGAGCTGATCCGCAACGAGGAGCTGCGCCGCGAGGTGCTGAACACCAAACCGGCGGATGCCCTCGAAGCGGTCAGGGACTACCTCGCTCCGGATACCCCGCCCGGGACGACGAAGCGCTGAGGCCCGGACAGACTTTCCTGCGGTAGCGCCCGATGAGGGCCAACGATTGGTGCTGCGGCACGGCAGTCGGTTTCATTCTTTTCTCCCATAACCAGGCGCAGGCCTATGAAGACTCGGTCGGACAGGGACCCCTGTTCTTACGTACACCGTGACTACCGCATGCTGGCCGCGGATGGCCTGGTGTCCTCCTTCGTGCATCTCAAGGAGACCGACCTCCATATCCTTGCCGACCGTGAGGTCACCGATCTCGCCTGCGATCTCGCCTTGCAGAGCCGTTTGCAGGTCGAGGCCTATATCCGCCGCTGTCCCGATTTCCTCACCTCCCTTTGCCCTCTCCCGGCCGACGACCTGGCGCCACCCCTCGTCAAAGGGATGCTTGCCGCCGCCACGGTTGCCGATGTCGGGCCAATGGCGGCGGTGGCCGGAGCCATTGCCGAGGCGGTCGGCCGCGGGCTGGTCAAGGCGGGCTGTGCGGAGGTGATCGTCGAAAACGGCGGCGATATCTACCTGCAGCGGAGCGAGGACTGCACCGTGGCCATCTTCGCCGGGCCGTCGCCGCTCAGCCTCAAGGTCGGGGTACGCCTTGCGGCGGAGAGGATGCCGGTGGCGGTGTGCACTTCCTCGGGTACTGTCGGTCATTCCCTCAGCTTTGGCGAGGCCGATGCGGTGGCGGTGGTCGCCTCGTCCACCGCCCTGGCCGATGCGGTAGCGACGCGGCTTGGCAACGAGGTGGGGAAGAAGACAAAGGGCGGGATAAACATCGCCCGGGCCCTGGAGGTGGGTCGGGGCATCAGGGGGGTGCAGGGGGTGGTGGTCATCTGCGGCGACAAAATTGGGGCGGTGGGCGATATCGAGCTGGTCAAACTGCGCTGAGGGGGCGTGTATGGACGGTGGAGGCGAAGAGCGGGGCGGGGGCGAGCTGCGTCGGGTCGACCGGAGGCATCTTGTCTTCTATCTGCGGGTGCATGACGGCCTGAGCAGCAAGATCCTCGGCCACCTCGTCGATATCTCCCCGCGGGGGGTGATGCTTGTCTGCGACGAGCCCATTGCGGTCAACGGCGAGTTCCGCCTGCGTCTCGATTTGCCCCGCGAGCTCAAGGAGACGGGAACGGTCGTCCTCGATGCGGTGTGCCGCTGGTGCCGGCCCGACAGCAACCCCGAGCAGTATCTCGCCGGCTTCGCTGTCGAGCGGCTCCTCCCGGACAGCCGTACTGCAGTTGCCGCCCTCATCGAACGCTTCGGCTATCGCGGCTAGGGGTGCCGGCGGGAGCCGAACTGGTCGGGCGGTGGGCAGCCCCTAAGCGCGCGCCTCGGCGAGGAGCGCCTCGCGGTGCTCGCCGACAAACCGTTCGAGGTCCTGCCGCCAGTCGACGAAGAGGTTGCAGCCGGCTTCCTTGAGCACCCGGTTTTCGAGGATCGAGTTGGCGGGGCGATGCGCCGGGGTCGGGTATTCGGCGGTGCTGCAGGGGCGCATTGAGAAGGGCACGTCCATCAGGGTGAGGAAGGTGCGTGCCACCTCGTACCAGGTGGCGTGGCCTTCGCTGGTGGTGTGGATGATGCCGGTGATCGAGCTCTCCAGGAGCGGTTCGATCTGCCGTGCCAGGGTGCGCGACCAGGTGAGCGAGCCATGCTGGTCGTCCACCACCTTGAGCTGCCGCTCGGGGGCGGCCAGGGAGAGGCGCAGCATGGTCTTGAGGAAGTTCTTGCCGGTGGCCGAATAGAGCCAGGCGGTGCGCAGGATGGCGTAATCGGAGCAGTTCTCCCGCACTGCCACCTCCCCGGCGAGCTTGCTGCGCCCGTACTGCGACAGGGGGTTGGGGGCATCATCCTCGACATAGGGCTGTGGTGCCGGGCGCTTGCCGTCGAAGACGTAGTCGGTGGAGATATGAATGAGCCGCGCCCCGCCCTTCGCCGCCTCCTTGGCCAGGTGCCCCGGCCCTTCGGCGTTGATGCGCCAGGAGAGGTCGAGGTTGCTCTCGCAGGCGTCGACGGCGGTATAGGCGGCGCAGTTGATGACCGCCTCGGGGCGGGTCCGCTCGAAGAGGCGGGCGATGCTGTTTGCATCGGAGATATCGACCTCGGGCAGATCACAGGAAAAGACGCGGTGCCTGTCAGCGAAGAGCGTAGCGCAGTCCGAGCCCAGTTGGCCGCCGGCGCCGATGATGACGATGTTCATTGCAGGCTCTCCCCGTTGTGTCCTTTGTCCATGGCCAGGTCGGCGATATACTTGCCGTACTGGTTCTTGAGCATGTCGCTGGCCAGCCGCGCCAGCTGCTCGCGGTCGATATAGCCGAGCTCGTAGGCGATCTCCTCGATACAGGCGATTTTCAGCCCCTGGCGTTCCTGCACCGCCTGCACGTAGCTGGAGGCCTGCTGCAGAGATTCGTGGGTGCCGGTGTCGAGCCAGCAGAAGCCCCGGCCGAGGGGGTGCACGCGCAGCAGGCCGTGGCGCAGGTAGGTATTGTTGATGTCGGTGATCTCCAGCTCGCCGCGGGCTGAGGGCTGCACCTCTTCGGCGATGGCGATGACCTCGTTGTCGTAGAAATAGAGGCCCGGCACGGCGTACTTCGACTTCGGCCTGGGCGGCTTCTCGGTGATGCCGACGACGCGGTTGTTCTCGTCGAACTCCACCACCCCGTAGCGCTCGGGGTCCTTGACCAGGTAGCCGAAGATGAGGCCGCCGCGGGTGAGCTGCGCGCTGTCGCGGAGAATCCGCGAGAACCCGGGCCCAAAGAAGATATTGTCGCCGAGGATGAGGCAGACACTGTCGCTGCCGATGAAGTCCTTGCCGATGATGAAGGCCTGGGCCAAGCCTTCCGGGCGCGGCTGCACGGCGTAGTCGATGGACAGGCCGAGCTGGCTGCCATCGCCGAAGAGCTCGCGGAAGTCGGGGAGGTCGTGGGGGGTGGAGATGATGAGGATCTCCCTGATTCCCGCCAGCATCAGCACCGACAGAGGGTAGTAGATCATCGGCTTGTCATAGACCGGCAGCATCTGCTTGCTGATCGCCTTGGTCAGGGGATAGAGCCGGGTGCCGGAGCCGCCGGCGAGAATAATGCCTTTCATGTGCGCTGGTCTGCGGGGGGTGAAGGGAGCGGCGCGTTGGCCGCGGGAGAGGTCATTGCCTGTTGCCGCCGGGGAGATTTTCCTTTACAATCCGCGGCCGAGGACCGCATGAATATACATATCCACGGGGAAAAGGAAAAGCAAAAATGGTCGCCGCCAGCCTCCCGGCCTTCAAGGCCTACGATATCAGGGGAAAAGTTCCCGAAGAGCTCGACGCCTCACTGGCCGAGAGCATCGGCCGTGCCTTCGCCGCCGTTTACGGCCTGAAAAAGGTGGTGGTGGGGCGTGATATCCGCCAGAGCGGCGTCGAGCTGCTCTCCGCCCTGTGCGCCGGGCTGACCGCCATGGGCTGCGAGGTGCTCGATCTCGGCCTGTGCGGCACCGAGGAGATCTACCACGCCGCTTTCAGCCTCGAGGAGGCCGGGGTCGACGGCGGGGTGATCGTCACTGCCAGCCACAACCCTGCCGACTATAACGGCATGAAGTTTGTCGTCGCCGGGGCCCGCCCGGTGACAGGGGAAAACGGCCTCAAGGCCATGGCCGCGATGATCGCCGCCAACCGCCTGCCGCAGCCGGTGGTGCAGGCCGGCAAGGTTACCCCCTTCGACCATAAGGATCTTTACATACGGCACCTCCTCGGCTACGTCGACCGCGAAAGGCTCAAGCCGCTGAAGATCGTCGTCAACGCCGGCAATGGCTGCGCCGGGCCGATCATCGACCGCCTCGAAAAGTTCCTGCCGTTCTCCTTCGTCAAGGTGCACCACCAGCCCGACGGCACCTTTCCCAACGGCGTTCCCAACCCCCTCCTGCCGGAAAAGAGGGCCGAGACCGCCAGGGCGGTGGTCGCCCATGGCGCCGACCTGGGCGTCGCCTGGGATGGCGATTTCGACCGCTGCTTTCTCTGGGATGAGCGTGGCGAGTTCATCGAAGGGTACTATATAGTTGGCCTGCTCGCCGAGGAGATGCTTGCCGCCGAGCCTGGCGCGAAGATCCTCTTCGACCCGCGGCTGACCTGGAACACCATCGAGCAGGTGCGCCGCCATGGCGGCGAGCCGATCATGACCCGCACCGGGCATGCCTTCATCAAGGAGCGGATGCGCCAGGAGAACGCCCTCTATGGCGGCGAGATGAGCGCCCACCACTACTTCCGCCGCTTCGGCTCCTGCGACTCGGGGATGATTCCCTGGCTGCTGGTGGCCGCCCGCCTGAGCCGCGGCGGGGAGAGGCTGTCGCAGCTGGTCGCCGACCGTATGAAGGCCTTCCCGGTGTCCGGGGAGATCAACAGTCGCGTCGCCGATGCCGACCAGGTCATCGCCACCATCGAGGAGCGCTATGGCGACGGCCTCAAAGACTACACCGACGGGCTTTCGGTATCGTTTCCGCATTATCGCTTCAATATCCGCAAGTCCAACACCGAGCCGCTGCTCCGTCTCAACGTCGAGACCCGCGGCGACGCAAGGCTGCTCGGCGAGAAGACTGCAGAGCTGCTCGACCTCATCCGCACCCACCTCGCGCCCTGAAAGGAGACCCCGTGGCCAAGATTCAACCGATCATCCTCGCCGGAGGCACCGGCTCCCGGCTGTGGCCGCTGTCGCGGGAGCTTTACCCGAAGCAGCTGCTTGCACTCACCGCCAACACCTCGCTGCTGCAGACCACTCTGCTGCGCGTCGCCCATCTGCCGGAGGTGTTGCCGCCGGTGGTGGTGGTCGGCGAGGTGCACCGTTTCATCACCCTCAGCCAGATCGAGGAACTGCGGCGCTTCGACGACTATGACATCGTCCTCGAGCCGACGGGGCGCAACACCGCCCCGGCGATCTGCGCCGCCGCCCACTATTGCCGGGAGCGCGGCGAGGACGTCGTCCTCCTCGTCCTGCCCGCCGACCATGTGGTGCAGCGCCCGGACAAGTTCGTCGAGGCGGTGGGCCGCGCCGTAACCCTGGCCGAAGAGGGCGCGGTGGTCACCTTCGGCATCGAGCCCAGCGGGCCGGAGACCGGCTACGGCTATATCGAGCGCGGCGAGGGGACACGTATTCTCTCCTTCAAGGAAAAGCCCGACCTCGACCTTGCCCGGCAGTACCTGGCCGCTGGCAACTATCTGTGGAACAGCGGCATGTTCGCTTTCTCCATCGCCACGTTGCTGAGCGAGATGGAGCACTTTGCCCCGGAGATGCTGGCGAAGATGGGCGAGGCGGTGGCGGGAGGGGTGCGCGACGGCCGGTTCTTCCGTCTCGATGGCGCGGCCATGGCGGCCTGCCATAGCGACTCCATCGACTATGTGCTGATGGAGAAGACCGCTCGCGGGGCAGTGGTTGCCGCCGACCTCGGCTGGAGCGACATCGGCTCGTGGAAGGCCCTGTGGGACGTGCTCGACAAGGACGCCCAGGGTAACGTGCTGCAGGGGGATGTGCTGCTCGAGGACACGAGAAACTGTCTGGTGCGGTCGGAGAATGTGCTGGTGGCGGCGGTCGGACTGGAGGACACCATGGTGGTGGAAACCGCCGACGCGGTGCTGGTCGCGCCGCTGTCGCGTTCCCAGGAGGTCAAGAAGGTGGTCGAACGGCTCAAGCGGGACGCCCGCCGCGAGTACAGCCACCATGCCACCGTGCATCGTCCCTGGGGCAGCTACACGGTGCTCGAGGAACTGCCACGTTTCCAGATCAAACGCATCAGCGTCAAGCCGGCGGCCAAGCTGTCACTGCAGATGCACCATCACCGCCATGAGCACTGGGTGGTGGTCTCGGGGACGGCGCGGGTGGTCAACGGCGAGAGGGAGATCCTCCTCCATGAGAACCAGTCCACCTATATCCCGGCCGGCACCGTGCACCGCCTTGAAAACCCCGGTGTCATTCCCCTGGAACTGATCGAGGTGCAGATCGGCAGCTACCTTGGCGAGGACGATATCGTCCGTTTCGAGGATGTCTATGGTCGGGAGGGCTCGCGCTGAACGAAGGGGCCGGGGAGTTTCGCCAGGGGCGATTTA
Source organism: uncultured Desulfobacterales bacterium (assembly GCA_937915545.1). GTDB lineage: Bacteria > Desulfobacterota > Desulfobulbia > Desulfobulbales > Desulfocapsaceae > Desulforhopalus_A. The sequence goes on along the minus strand of CALGIJ010000013.1, from coordinate 12,522 downwards.
CCCCCCGGGCTCCCAGGTCATCTCCGCTTTGCGTTTGCGGAAGGCCTCGACGTATTTGCCGAGAATGCGGCGGCCGTTCTTGGTGATCTTGAGAAACGTGACGCCGGAGAGAAAACGGCCGTCACGGGGGGCGGTGTGGGTGATGCGCCCTTCGAGGTTGATGAGGTCATCCTCGAGACCGACGGTTATCACCAGATTGTGGCCGACCTTCAGCGGGTAGACGGTTTCCAGCTTGATGCCGTCGATGCTGACGTCGATGGTGCGGCCCATCGAGTAGTCCCCGGTCTTGCCCTCCTCGTCGAGAACCAGGTAGTCGAGGAGGTGCAGGGCGTCGTAGCGGATAAACTTCCTGTGTTCACGGGTTTTCATGGGTCGTCCTGGAGCCTTGTGCGGCGTCGCCGCCAGCCTCGGGAAAGAGCCGACGGATGGCGCTCCGTTCCGCCTTGACCAGCCCCCTCTCGGTTATCAGCATCGTCACCAGCCGGGCTGGTGTGACGTCGAAACTGTAGTTTGCCGCCCGGGTGTTTTCTCCGGCCAGCCTCACCGTCCGTAACACCCCCTCGCCATCGATGCCGGTGAGGGTGGTGATTTCCTCCTCTTTTCTCTGTTCTATCGGAATTTCCCCGCCATTGTCAAGCCTCCAGTCAAAGGTAGAGGAGGGTAGGGCGACGTAGAAGGGAATATTGTTGTCCCGCGCCGCCAGAGCCTTGAGATAGGTACCTATCTTGTTGACCACGTCTCCGCTGCGGGTGACCCGGTCGGCGCCGACGATGACCATGTCGACCATGCCGAGCTGCATGAGGTGGCCGCCGGTGTTGTCGCAGATCAGCGTGCTGGCGATCTTTTCCTGCTCCAGTTCCCAGGCGGTCAGCCGTGCCCCCTGGTTCCACGGCCGGGTCTCGTCAACCCAGACATGCAGCGGAATGCCGGCATCGCGGGCGGCATAGATCGGGGCGGTGGCGCTGCCGTGGTCGACGAAGGCCAGCCAGCCGGCGTTGCAATGGGTGAGGATGTTGACCGGGGCACCCTTCTTCTTTCTGCTGATGGCGGCGATAATCTCCATGCCATGGCGGCCGATGCTGGCGCAGAAGTGAGCGTCTTCGTCGGCGATGGCGCAGGCGGTGCGAAAAGCGATGTCCCGCTTGCCCGCCGCCTCGGGGGCCGAAGCCATGGCCTGCAGCACCCTCTCCACCGCCCACATGAGATTGCGCGCGGTGGGCCGGCTGGCGTCGAAACGCCGGGCCGCCTCCTGCATGAAGTCGTCGAAGGCCTCGTCGGGTGCTTCCAGGGCAGCCAGATAGATGCCGAAGCCGGCGGCGGCGCCGATCAGCCCTGCTCCGCGCACGTGCATGTCGCGGATGGCGCCGATCATCTCGGTGGAACTGGAGATGGTTTCGACAAGGAAGGTGAAGGGCAGGGCGCGCTGGTCGATGATGTGGATGTGGCGCGGGTTCTGCGGGTCCGGCCAGATGGTGCGATAAGGGCTGCCGTTGTAGTGCATGGTGGTGTTGTCCTGGGGGGAAGGAAGACGTCATTTTTCTCGCCGGGCAGCATACTCCTTCCCATGGCGATTGTAAACCGTGGATAACTATCGACAAGCGCTCGCCTGGCATCTTTGTGTGGATCATTTCATAATTGTCATAAAAACAAAAATAATCGACAATTATGTTATGCCGAGACGTATGCAAAGAATAGAAAAAACATCGATAACAACATGATAATAAACACTATACATGGGGCGAGTGCTCTTCTGGCATGAGGCTTGAGTTACGGGGTCCGCAGTGATGTCTGAAAATGAAAATATATTACAAAAACGTTGTATGGTCCGGGGCAGGTTCGCTGTCTGCAATCCGGAACGAGACCACTACAGACAAGGAGAGGATGATGGACAAGGCGGATACCGCTTTTCTGCTGGCAGCCTCCGGGCTGGTGTTGTTGATGACCCCTGGGCTGGCGCTTTTTTACGGTGGCATGGTGCGTAAGAAGAACGTGCTCGGCACCATCCTGCAGAGCCTGGTGCTCATCTCGGTAATCTCGCTGGAGTGGGTCTATTTCGGCTATTCCATGGCCTTCGGGCCCGACGTCGGCGGGGTGGTCGGCGACCTCTCGTGGTTCGCCCTGAGCGGCGTCGCCACCGCCCCCAGCCCTGACTATGCCAAGACCGTGCCGCATCTGGTGTTCATGGTTTATCAGTGCATGTTCGCCATCATCACCCCGGCGCTGATCACCGGCGCCTTTGCCGAACGGGTGCGCTTCGTGCCCTTCCTTCTCTTTTCCCTGCTCTGGGCGGTCGCCGTCTACAACCCGGTGTGTCACTGGGTGTGGGGCAAGGGGGGCTGGCTGGGGGCGCGGGGGGTGCTCGATTTTGCCGGCGGCCTGGTGGTGCATGCCACCTGCGGCGCCGCCGCCCTGGCGGGCATCCTTGTCCTTGGCCCGCGCCGCGGCTACGGCCGGGTGAGTTTCATGCCCCATAATCTGCCCATGACCATGCTCGGTACCGGCCTGCTGTGGTTCGGCTGGTTCGGCTTCAATGGCGGCTCGGCGCTCGCCGCCGACGAACTGGCGGTCACCGCCTTCGTCGCCACCCATCTTGGCGGCATGGCCGGCCTGCTCTCCTGGGTGGTCATGGAGTGGGTGACCCGCCGTCAGGCCACCACCCTCGGCGCAGCATCCGGGGCCATCGCCGGCCTGGCCACCATCACCCCGGCCGCCGGCTTCGTCGGCCCCAACGCGGCAGTGGTCATTGGCCTGCTCGCCGGGGTATGCTGTTTTCTTGCCGTCAATGCCAAAGGCCGTCTCGGTCTCGACGATTCTCTCGACGTGGTCGGCATCCATGGCGTCGGCGGCATCATCGGCACCCTCTGTGTCGGCGTCTTCGCCTCCACCGCGGTCAATCCCGCTGGCGCCGACGGTCTCCTGGCCGGTCAGGTGGCGCAGTTGGGCAAGCAGGCCCTGGGCGTGGCGGCGGTGGTGGGTTACGCCTTTGTCGTCAGCTGGCTGTTGTTCAAGCTGGTGCATGGGGTGTTGGGGATGCGCCTTTCCGAGGAGGCCGAAGTCGAAGGGCTTGACTCCGCCGAGCACTCGGAAACCGCCTATAACAATTGATTGTGACAATTGCCGTTGGATGGCAGCTGCCGCCATGTGGTGCTTGCCGCAAGGGATAAGTTGATATAAGGTTGTTGGCTGGTCGAGAGGCAGCTCTCGCGGTGCAGGTAAACAACGAGAAAGAAACGAGGTGCAGCGATGAGAAAGATTGAGGCGATTATCAAGCCATTCAAGCTCGACGAGGTCAAGGACGCCCTGAACAGCATCGGCATAACCGGCATGACCATCAGCGAAGTCAAGGGGTATGGCCGGCAGAAGGGGCACACCGAGATTTATCGCGGGGCCGAATACGTCGTCGATTTCATCCCCAAGGTGAAGATTGAGATCGTCGTGCCTGCCGAGCAGGCCGATCTGGTGGTGGAGAAGATCCGTGTCGCCGCCAACACCGGCAAGATCGGCGACGGCAAGATCTTCGTCCTGCCCATCGAGCGTGTCGTCAGGGTGCGGACCGGGGAAGAGAATCGCGACGCGGTGTGACGGTGTCCTCAGCCTACAGGGAAAAACGGCAGGCCCTGGAGGCCATTTGGGCCATGGCCGGCGGCGGCGACGAGGAACTGCGCCGCCATAGCCTGGCGGTGGATGAGCTCATCGTCGAGAGCTATGCCAAGGTCGCCGGCCTCGACCGCCATGGCGACGTCGCCCTGGTGGCTCTTGGCGGTTATGGCCGTGAAGAGCTCTTTCCCGCCTCCGACGTCGACCTGATGATCCTCTATCGAGCGGAACTCGGCGAGGCCATCGGCAGGATCGCCGACGGCGTGCTCTATCCCCTCTGGGACAGCGGCCTCGAGGTCGGCCACGGGGTGCGCACCCTCGAGGAGTCGATGGCCCATGCCGGGGAAGACTATTTCTTTCTCGTCGCCCTCCTCGACGCCCGGCTCATTGACGGCTCGCGCGAGTTGTTCGCCGAGTTGCTCGACACCTATGGCCGCCTGTTCATCGAAGGGCGCCGGGAAGAGTTCGTCGAGAAGATGAAGGTCCACCGCGACAGCCGCCGCCAGCGCTATGGCAGCCATAGCTACCTGCTCGAGCCGCATATCAAGGAAGGGCGGGGCGGGATGCGTGATATCCAGGCGATGCTGTGGACGGCGCGCATGGTGTTCGGCCTGCAGGGGCTTCCGGCCATCGAAGAGGCCGGACTGCTGCTTGCCGACGAGCGCGCCGACTTCGTCGAGGCGCGCAAGACCCTGGTGCGGCTGCGCAGCTATATGCATCATCTGGGGCGGCGCAAAACCGACCAGCTCTTTTTCGAGCAGCAGGGCGAGGTGGCCAAGGCCTTCGGCTACAGCGGCGGCGACGGTATCCTCGGCGTCGAGCGCTTCATGCGCGACGTCTATGGCGCCCTGCACAAGGTCAGTCTTATCACCGACCTGTTCTTCGACCATGTCGATGAGGTCCTCGGCCTGGCCGGCAAGGGCGGCACCATTGCCGACAAGGTGATCGAAAAAGGCATTGAGGTCAAGGTCGGCCGCATTCACCTTACCGCCAGCGGGGCGATGCTCGAGGCTAAGCCGCAGCTGCTGCTGCGCGTCTTCCTCGCCATGGCGAGAACCGGCCTGCCCCTGCATCACCGCACCCGCAAGCTTATTGCCTCCTCGGCCGAGCTCATCGACGACAAGGTGCGGACCTCGCCCCGCTTCGCCAAGACCTTTTGCGCCATGTTGCTCGAGGCCCGGGACTGCCGGGCGGTGCTCGAGGCGATGCTCGATACCGGCGTGCTGCAGGCTGCCATCCCCGAGTTCTCGGCCATCGCCACCCTGGCCCAGCACGATCTTTATCATATCTATACCGTCGATCGTCACAGCCTGCAGGCGGTGGCCGAGATCGAAAAAATGGTCGCCGCCGGGTCGGCTCAGCTCAAGTCGGTGAAGAGCCTGCGGGTGCTCTACCTTGCCGCTCTGCTCCACGACATCGGCAAGGGTTCGGGGCGTGACCACTCCCGCCAGGGCGCGACACTGGTGGAGGGCATCGGGGTGCGTCTCCATCTTGCCCCCAGGGAGATCGACTCCCTGGTTTTTCTTGTCCGCTATCACCTCTTCATGCCCGAGAGCGCCATGCGCCGCGACCTCAACGACGGCGTCTTTATCAGGCGCTGCGCCGAGACCATCGGCGACCTCGACCGCCTCTCCATGCTCTATCTCCTTTCGGTGGCCGATTCCCGAGCCACCGGGCCATCGGCCTGGAGCGACTGGAAGGGCGCCCTGCTCGAGGAACTTTACTTTAAGGTCTACCAGCAGCTCGATATGGCCCGGCACGGGGTCCTCGACGCCGGCGCCCACGAGGAGCAGGGGGTGGAATGGCTGCGCGAGCGGCTGCGGACGCTGCTCAAGGGCGCCGGCGAGCTGTGCGTCGATATCTCAACCCTCACCGCCGACTATATCCTCTCCTTTTCGCCCGAGGTGGTGGCCTATCATGTGCTCACCCAGCGCGAACACTATCAGATCCTGCGGCAGCGCTCGCTGATCGTCGCCGAAGAGGGTGAAGACGCCTGGCAACTGCTGGTGATGACCGTCGACCGTCCCGGGCTGCTCGCCAAGATCTGCGGGGTGATGGCTTTGAACAATCTCACCGTGGTGCGGGCGCAGATCTTCACCTGGCCCGATGCCACCGTGGTCGATGTGCTCGACGTGCGGCCCACCGACGAGGTGGGCTTCGCCGAGAAGGACTGGAAGGCGATCAACGCCCAGCTCGATCTGGCCATCGAGCATCGCATGGGGCTCAGCCACCGCCTCTACCATAAGCTCTCGGGGGTGGGTGCGAGGCGGCCGCCGGCGGCCGGTCGTGTCACCGCCAAGGTGGTCATCGACAACAACAGCTCCGACACCTATTCGGTGATCGAGGTCTACGCCCCCGATCAGCCCGGGCAGCTCTATCATATCGCCCAGGCCATGGCCGACTTCGGCCTCAATATCCACAAGGCCTATATCGCCACCGAGTCGACGCAGCTCATCGACGTCTTCTACGTTCTCGACTCGCAGGGACAGAAGCTCGTCGACGACGACTTCAGTCGCGAAGTCACGCAAGGCATCCTTCACTCATTATCGCGGGCGGCCTGAGGCCGGCGCTACATTTCCGACGGGTTCGGGGGAGGGGTTTTTACGACAAAAAAATGACAAACATGTAACGAAATTTGAAATTCGCTTTGCAGAAAACGTTATAAATGTTATAAGAGGGCAGTCGGCCAAACCTTTCGCCAGTCAAGTCGGCCCTCAGTCGGCCGCAAACGATGACCGGAAAGCAATCAACCCAATATGGAGCGTGCACTATGAGTGGAATTCAGGCCCGTCTCAACGCCATCTCGGCAATCATCAACTACAAGCCATCCCATGCCCCGCTCAACTTCAGCGGGACGAAACCGACCGATATGTTCGGCTCCAATGTCTTCAACGACAAGGTGATGAAAGAGCGTCTTCCCGGGCATGTCTACAAGTCCTTGAAGCGGACCATCGCCTTCGGCGAGAAGCTCGACGCCTCGGTGGCCGATGTGGTGGCCAACGCCATGAAGGACTGGGCGATCGAAAAAGGCGCCACTCATTTCACCCATGTCTTCTACCCCCTCACCGGTCTAACCGCCGAGAAGCACGATTCCTTCCTTGTTCCGGACGGCGAGGGCGGCGCCCTGGCCGAGTTCTCCGGCAAGATGCTCATCCAGGGCGAGCCCGACGCCTCGTCCTTCCCTTCCGGCGGCTTGCGCGCCACCTTCGAGGCGCGTGGCTATACCGCCTGGGATGTCACCAGCCCGGCCTATCTCCTCGAGAACCCCAACGGCACCTTTCTCTGCATCCCCACTGCCTTCGTCTCCTGGACCGGCGAAGCCCTCGACAAGAAGACGCCGCTGCTGCGCTCTCTGCAGGCCCTCAACAAGCAGGCCAAGAGGGTGCTCAAGCTCTTCGGAGTCAACAGCAAGCTGCCGGTGACCGCCTTTGCCGGGCCGGAGCAGGAGTACTTCCTCATCGACCGTAACTTCGTCTTCTCCCGTCCCGACCTGCTTATCGCCGGGCGCACCCTCTTCGGCGCTCCATCCGCCAAGGGCCAGGAGTTCGAGGATCAGTATTTCGGGGTCATCCCGCGCCGTGTCCTCTCCTTTATGATGGAAGTCGAGCGTGAGCTCTTCAAGCTTGGCATCCCGGTGAAGACCCGTCATAACGAGGTGGCGCCGAGCCAGTTCGAGATCGCCCCCATCTATGAGCAGGGCAATCTCGCCGCCGACCACAACCAGCTGGTGATGACCACTCTGCGCAGCGTCGCCAAGCGCTACGGCATGGTCTGCCTGCTGCACGAGAAGCCCTTCGCCGGCATTAACGGCTCCGGCAAGCACCTCAATTACTCCATCGGCAACGCCGAGCTGGGCAGCCTCTTCGACCCGGGCGACACCCCCCATGCCAACGCCCAGTTCCTGGTCTTCTGCGCCGCCGCCATCCGTGCCCTGCACAAGTATGGTGCCCTGCTGCGCGCCACTGTGGCCTCGGCTTCCAACGACCACCGCCTCGGCGCCAACGAGGCGCCGCCGGCGATCATGAGCGTCTATCTCGGCGCGCAGCTGGCCGACGTCTTCGAGCAGATCAAGAAGGGCGAGGTCAAGGGTTCCAAGCAGAAAGGGGTCATGAACATCGGTGTCGACACCCTGCCGCCGCTGCCCATGGACCCGGGCGACCGCAACCGCACCAGTCCCTTCGCCTTCACCGGCAACCGTTTCGAGTTCCGCGCCGTCGGCTCGTCCCACTCCATCGCCGGGGCCCAGGTGGCCCTCAACACGATGATGGCCGAGTCCCTCGACTTCGTCGCCACCGAGTTGGAGAAGCTTGGCAAGGTCAATAAAACGCAGTTCAACGCAGGCGTGCAGAAGCTGCTGCAGGGCATCATGAAGGATCACGACGCGGTCATCTTCAATGGCGATGGCTATTCCGAGGCTTGGCACAAGGAGGCGGTCAAGCGCGGCCTGCCCAACCTCAAGACCACCCCGGAGGCCCTGCCGGTGCTGTCCAGCAAGGAAGTGGTGGACCTGTTCACCACCTATGGGGTGCTGTCTGCCGCAGAGTTGAAGAGTCGTCAGGAGATCTACCTCGAGCAGTATGTCAAGGTGGTCGCCACCGAAGCCAACCTGGTCATCCGTCTGGCGCGCACCGTCATCTTCCCGGCGGCCATGCGCTATCAGGGCGAGCTGGCCAAGACCTGCGCCCACCTCAAGGCCATCAGCCACGATTTCAAGATGGTCGCCCTCGAGGATGTCACCACCAAGCTGCGCCTCATGCAGGCGGAGGTCGACAAGCTGGAGAAGCTGCTCGCCCACGAGGGCGGCGACACCCTGGCCCACGCCACCTATATGTGCAACAAGGTGCTGCCGGTCATGCTCGAGGTGCGCCGCTATGCCGACGCCCTGGAGTCGGTAGTGGCCGACGACCTGTGGCCGCTGCCATCCTATCAGGAGATGCTCTTCATCCGCTGAGCGGCGAAGGTTTTTACGAGGTTTGCGGCCGCTCCCTGCCGGGGCGGCCGCTTTTCTTTTCATTCGACAGGCTCTGCTGGGGCGCAAGGCACGACCTGCGGGCCGCCAGCCGCCCTGACGAAGAAATCCTTGCAAGAAGGGGATGAACAGGCTACCAGTAACAGTCGCGACCGGCGATGGCTTGTCAGGATGGATCCAGCCGTCGCCGGTGCCCCAAAATCACTACAGCGTATAAAAAGAAACCGAGATACCAGGAGAAAGGAATGACCAGAGAAGAAATAATGCACATCATCGAGGACGAGAACATCCAGTTCTTCCGCCTCCAGTTCGTCGATATCTTCGGCTTCATGAAGAATGTCGCCATCCCCAAGAGCCAGATCGAAAAGGCCCTGGACGGCAACATGATGTTCGACGGTTCGTCCATCGACGGCTTCGTGCGCATCGACGAATCGGACATGTACCTCAAGCCCGATTACAATACCTTTACCATCCTCCCCTGGCGCAATAAGTCGGGCATCGCCGCCGCGCGTATCATCTGCGATGTCTACAAGGCGGACGGCACTCCCTTCGCCGGTTGCCCGCGGGTCAATCTCAAGCGCGTGCTGGCCGAGGCGAAAAAGCTTGGTTACACCATGAACGTCGGCACCGAGGCTGAGTTCTTCCTCTTTGAAAAGGACGAGGAGGGCCTGCCGACGACCATCACCAGCGATGTGGCCGGCTATTTCTCCCTAGACCCCGAGGACAAGGGCGGCGACTGCCGCCGCGAGATCATCGAGACCCTGGAGAAGATGGGCTTCGAGATCGAGGCGTCGCATCACGAGGTGGCAGAGGGCCAGCATGAGATCAACTTCAAGTATGCCGATGCCCTGACCGCCGCCGACAATACCGTCACCTTCAAGTGGGTGGTCAAGTCCATCGCTTCGAAATACGGGCTCTACGCGACCTTCATGCCCAAACCTATCTTCGGCATCAACGGCTCGGGGATGCATACCAACCAGAGCCTGTTCAATGTCGACGGCACCAACGCCTTCTTCGACGAGAAGGACCCCTTGAAGCTCTCCCAGGTGGCCTATTCCTATATCGCCGGCATCCTCAAAAACGCCAGGGCCTTCTCGGCGGTCACCAATCCGCTGGTCAACTCCTATAAGCGTTTGGTGCCGGGCTACGAGGCCCCGGTGTACTGTGCCTGGTCGGCGTCGAACCGCTCCGCCCTGATCCGCATCCCGGCCGCCAGGGGGCTTTCCACCCGCACTGAGGTGCGCTGCCCCGATCCGACCTGCAACCCCTATCTCGCCTTTGCCATGATGCTCAACTCCGGTCTCGACGGGGTGCGCAACAACCTGGCGCCGCCGCCGGAAGTCAAACGCGACATCTTCAAGATGACCGCCGCCGAGATGGCCGCTGAAGGGATCGCCGTCATGCCCGCCAGCCTCAAGGAGGCGGTGGAGGAGCTCAAAGCCAGCCATATCGCCGTGCCCACCCTTGGCGAGCATATCTTCGAGAAATATGTCCAGGCCAAGGAGAAAGAGTGGGATCGCTTCCGCACCGCGGTCACCGAATGGGAACTGGAGGAGTATCTCAGCGTCTATTGAGCGCCGCATAGCCCACGGTCACCTGTGAGCCCGCCGTCCTCCGGGATGGCGGGCTCTTGGCGTTGGTGGTGGTGGCAGGGCTTGCCAATTGCGCATTTTCTCAGTAAAAGGGTGGGAACGCCCTTTTTTTGTGGTACCTCGCACAGCCATGGCCGCCAAGACCCCCACCTCCGACCCCGTCGGCACGATTCTTCCCCACCTTTCCCGTGACCTGGGCTGGGAAAAGCAGCTCGATCTTCATTCCATCTTCATCTCCTGGGAGGGGCTGGTCGAAGAGGAGCTGCGGGCGCATTGCCGGCCGCTGAAGATCGAGCGCGAGGTGCTGTGGCTGGAGGTGGAGAACTCCTCGTGGATGCAGCAATTGCAGTACCTCAAGCATGAGCTGTTGCAGCGCCTCAACCGCTCTCTGCGGCTGTCGCGGCTGCATGATATCAAGATGACCCTCGGCACGGGTGAGCCCTTCGCGCCGAGGGAGGAGAGGGCGGCCAAGGTGAGTTTCCGGCAGTTGAGCGAGGAGGAGCTGGCCGCCATCGAAGGGCAGGCGGCGGGCATCGCCGACGAGCAATGCCGGGAGGCCCTAGTGCGTTTCCATTATCTTGCCGCGGTGTGCCGGCGGCGGGAGGAAAGATGACCGCAGCCGGCCACAGTCTTCGCCTTACCGATTTATACGCCTTTTCGGGATGACCATGTTACACGACAATGTCTTGAGCGCCATTGGCAATACCCCCCTGATCCGCATCAACCGGCTCTTCAAGAGCGAGCGGGTGGTCATCTACGGCAAACTGGAGTCGGCCAACCCCGGCGGTTCGGTGAAGGAGCGCATCGCCCTGTCGATGATCGAGGGCGGCGAGGCGAGCGGCGCGCTGACCAAGGACCGCATCGTCCTCGAGGCGACCAGCGGCAACACCGGTATCGGCCTGGCCATGGTGTGCGCCGCCAAGGGCTATCGCTGCGTGCTGGTGATGCCCGAGTCGGCGAGCATCGAGCGACGTAAGATCATGCAGGCCTACGGCGCCGAGATCCTCCTCACCCCGGCCTCGCGGGCCACCGATGGGGCCATCGAGAAGTCCTACCAGATGATCCGCGAGTTTCCCGATCGCTATTTCCTCACCGACCAGTACAACAACGAGGCCAACTGGCGGGCTCACTACCGCCACACCGCGCCGGAGATCTGGCAGCAGACGGAGGGGCGGGTGACCCACGTCGTCGCTACCCTCGGTACCTCGGGGACGGTCATGGGACTGGCCGCCTGGTTCCATGAATTTCAGCCGCAGGTCAAGGTGATCGCCGTCGAGCCGCACCTCGATCACAAGATTCAGGGGCTGAAGAACATGAAGGAGTCCTATAAGCCGGGGATCTTCGACAAGTCGGCCCCGGACAGGATCGTGCAGATCGACGACGAGAGCGCCTTCGCCATGGCGCGGATGCTGGCCGGCAAGGAAGGGCTGCTGGTGGGGATGAGCAGCGGCGCGGCCATGGCCGCGGCCATCGACTATGCCCGGGACCTCGCAGAAGGCCTGGTGGTGGTCATCCTCCCCGATGGCGGCGAGCGCTATCTCAGCACACCGCTGTTCACCCCGCCAAAGAAAACCGAGGAAAAGAAGAAACAGCTCTGGCTGTTCAACACGAGGAGCAAAAAGAAAGAGGTCTTCACCCCCCAGAAAGAGGGGCAGGTGACCTTCTACTCCTGCGGGCCCACCGCCTTCGAGGTCGCCAATCTCGCCTTGTGCCGCCGCTTCATCGTCTCCGACCTCATCACCCGCACCCTCGAGGCCAAGGGGCTGGCGGTCGATGCCTATATGAATTTCACCGATCTCGACGACAACACCATCGCCGGGGCGGAGAAGGCGGGCAAGCCGCTGCGCGAATATACCGAAGGCTTCATTACCGGTTTCATGGAAGACATGGAGACCCTCGGGGTGAAGCGGGCCAAGGGCTACCCCAAGGCCAGCGAAAACGTGCAGGCGATGATCGGTATCGCCCGGGAGCTGATGGACAAGGGCTATGCCTACGAAAAACACGGTTCGATCTACTTCGATATCAGCAAGTTCAAGAAATATGGCCGGCTCTCCGGCATCGACCTGAGCAAGATTCAGCTCGGCAAGACCGTCGACCTCGACGACTACGAAAAGGACAACCCGCGGGACTTCACCCTGCTCAAGCGTTCGACCCTGGGAGAGCTGAAAAAGGGCATCTTTTTCGAGAGCGAGTGGGGCAATGTGCGCCCCAGCTGGCATGTCGAGTGCTCGGCCATGGCGACGAGGAACCTTGGCCCGACCATGGACATCCATACAGCGAGCCGAAATCTCCTCTTCCCGCACCACGAGAACGAGATCGCCATCGCCGAGGCCCTCACCGGCAAGCCGCTGGCCAACTACTGGC
>CALGIJ010000012.1 GCA_937915545.1 uncultured Desulfobacterales bacterium | reverse complement strand
TAATCCACGAGCTACATGCCATGGATGAATTTGCAGAACTTGACGCACACAACTCTTCCAAAGCAATCTATTTAGATTCTTGATACTTGCAATGGCTATCATCTTTGAAAGGTTTTATCCGAATATTGAGCTATTTCCTGAGAGGGTGGAGTATCGTTTGTAACTGAAATAGTTCAGAAATGGAGCAACTGCAGACTTTAGTTTACCAAAGAATTTCTCCAACAAGAGCAACCGCCTCTCTGCGAGAGGTACCTTGTTGTACTGTCGAGGGCGAGGGTTACCTGTCCCCCGCCCATGGAGGAAAGGCTACCCGTAAAGAGTCTCAATCCACCTGATGGCTTCGGAGTCGTTCACCTTCCCGAGGTACCGCTGGGTGGTTGAGAGGTCGGCATGACGCAAAATGACCTTGCTGACGATTTCTATGGGAGTACCAGACCTGGAGGCATACGTGGCTGCATGCCGCCGAAGATCATGGGGTCGCAGTTCGATATCAACCATTTTTCCGGCTTTTTTCACCATAGACCAGGCGGCAACATATGAAATCGGAAAAATGCGGTCCTTCTTATCAATATTTTGAGCTCTTACGTAGCCGGTTAACCTTACCAGTATTTTTCGTGGAACATAAACAGTCTCGCCGGTGCGGCCACTTTTCGGATTCTGGATGGCCAAGGTTCTCTCTTGAATATCCCTCGGCGTGAGGTTTAACACCTCACCGACTCTCATACCTCCTCTGGCCATCAACTCCAGCATGAGCCTGTTCCTGACGTTTGTGGTACGAAAGATGGTCTCATCAACCATCTCCTTATCGACGATGTCCCACTGAATAGCCTGCGGCCGCTTAAAAAGCTTTTTGATCACGGAAGAGTTGCAAGGGTTAGTGAGTGCGGGTAGGCCGGTGCTGATGATGAAGTTGAAGAAGGATGAAACTACCGAATAACGGTTCCTTTTCGTGGCCGGTTTGTTGTCTTTGGTAAGGGAGAGGAGAAAACCCAGTACCTCTTCGGCGGTTATGCTGGCAAGATCACGTTTGCCAAATTGGAATGCAAAACGAGAGAGGACTAACTCACAGGTTTTGACGGTATTTTTCTTTCGAGTTGGCCCGGTGATACTGCAGATGAAAATCGACTGCCTGGGAAACTGTCATGGTGCACCTCCTGTCGTTGGGGTTGTTGGCCAGAAACGCTATAAAGCAAGTATACACCCTGGAGGGAGTAGCCGACAGGAGGAGGGGGGACGTATACACATGGATAAACGCTGTCATGGAGGTCCGCCGGAGACCGCCGGGCGGCGGATCATCACCACCACCAGGGTCACCACGGTCAGCGGAACAACAAAGCCCAACATCACACCCGAGTACGCCTGCAACGCGTCATGCTCCTGCGCCGCCAGGATCAGGTAGGTCACGTAGGCGATGTAGTAAGCCAGAAACACGCCGCCCTCCCAGCGCGCGATCTCGCGGTCGGTGATGAAGACTGGCAAGCAGGCTAGCGCCACCGCCAGCATAACCCAGATGTCAAAGGCCAGCAGCGATGGAGCCATCGCCAGTCCAAGATCGCCCGAAACCAGCCCCGACAAGGCCAGGCAGCCCAGGATGTTGAAGGTGTTGCTGCCGGATAACATTGCCCACCGCGATGTCGCGCTCGCCCTTGATGGCGGCGGTGATGCTGGTGGCAATCTCGGGCATGCTGGTGCCGGCAGCGACGATCGTCAGGCCGATGACGAGGTCGCTCACACCCATGGCCTTAGCAAAGCTCACCGAGGCCTGCACCAGGTAGTCGGAGCCGATCACCAGCGCGACCAGACCCACAGTGATCAATCCGATCTGCGCCGCCCAGTGGCTGTCCCACGCACCGGCCTGTGCAGGCTGGATCTCCTCGGCAAATTCGTCCTTTGCAGCCTGGGTCTCGCGCCGTGATTGCACGACCAGGAACACGGTGTAGACCACTAGCAAAGCGAACAGGAATCCGCCGTCCAGGAAAGATAGCCGGCCATCCAGCGAAAGCACCAGCAGCAGCAGGCTGGCGCCCAGCATGATCGGCACCTCCTGCCGGATCAACTGGACATTGACTACCAGCGGTGCGATCAACGCACTGATACACAGAATGAACAGCACATTGAAAATGTTGCTGCCCACCACGTTGCCGATGGCGATATTGGTCTTGCCGTTGAGCACGGCGGCGACACTCACTGCAACCTCAGGCGTGCTGGTGCCTAAGGCGACGATGGTGAGACCGACGACCAGCGGGCTGATGCCGAACGACATCGCCAGCTTGGACGCGCCCCGAACCAACGTGTTGGCGCCGATCACTAGGAGGATCAGGCCGCCGAGAAACAGTAGTGTGTTCATGTTCTAAGACTCATGGATAATCTTTGCTCACGAATTTATTATTAGGCATCTGCAACAACACAGGAATTTTGCTTCACTAGCAGGGTAAATCTGAACTCTTCAGAGGTGTTCTTAAGATTGAAGATGGCAAGGTTAAAAATTTTCCTGCTAGTATGCAAAAACACCAGAGCAAACATATTGAATGTGCCGAAAATTTTGTTCTTAGCTTGTCATATTATGCCGAAATTAATTATTTGCCAAAGGTAAAATACCCTAAGCTTGTCAAATAGATGTTCTTCTGTATTGTCGATACTCGGGAGTCCAGAAATTTTTTTCAAGTTGTTCATCAAGTGCCACATCAGTCATAAGATTGGCGACACCGTCCGTCATAGCTTGTTTTGCAACAGCCTTAGCAATTTTAAGACTTACCTTACGTATCTCCGTCAGTGGCGGCAGCAAGGCATTACCTTCATACTCTGTGGAGCATTGAGCGAGGGCCTCACTGGCTGCCATGAACATGGTCTCGGTCACTCGGGTGGCTTTGACCGCAAGAACGGCAAGTCCTACACTTGGGAAGATATACGAATTGTTGCATTGAGCAATTGGGTAGCGTTTGCCATCTAACTCAACCGGTTCATACGGACTCCCTGTCGCAACTATGGCCTTGCCATTGCTCCATCGTATGAGATCCTCAGGTGCGGCCTCACATTTGGACGTTGGATTCGACAAGGGTAGAATGATAGGACGATCCGTCACTTTCAGCAAGAGGTCGACAATTTCCTTTGTAAAGACGTTCGGCTGCATTGAAACGCCAATGAGCACGGTTGGCTTGAAGTTTGCCACGGTATTGATGAAATCGACACGGCCCTTATCGTTTCGTGGCCAACCATCGCTGTCCGCCCTTTTCTGGGCGACGGGTTTCTGGAAGTCTTTGAGATATGCAAGATCATCAGTCACTAGACCGCGAGAGTCAATGAGGGCAATTCTACTGCGTGCCTCCTCATTGGACACACCTGCCAGTTTCATGTGGGCAATAATCTGCTCGGCGATTCCACAGCCGGCAGAACCGGCACCAAGAAAAAGTATGCGCTGCGACCCAAGATCTTGTTCGATATTTTTACATGCGGCGAGCAATGTGCCTACGGTAACTGCGGCTGTACCCTGAATATCATCGTTGAAGCAGCAAAGCCTGTCTTTATATTTTTCGAGTAGTGGAGAGGCATGACTTGAGGCAAAATCTTCGAATTGAAGCAATACATTCGGCCAGCGATGTACAACCGCCTGCACAAATTTTTCTACAAATTCATAATAGTCATCACCTGCTATACGTTCGTGACGCCAGCCCATGTACAGAGGATCATTGCGCAGCTCTTCGTTATTGGTCCCCACATCCAGCACAACAGGCAAGGTATACGCGGGACTGATGCCGCCACACGCGGTATAAAGTGACAATTTGCCAATAGGAATTCCCATTCCGCCAATCCCTTGATCACCAAGGCCTAAAATCCGCTCGCCATCGGTAACAACGATTACTTTGACGTTATGTTTGGTGGCATTTTGCATAATATCATCTAACCGATCACGATCTGGATAGGATATGAAAAGCCCTTTTTTTCGGCGATAAATTTTCGAAAAATCCTGGCATGCCCTGCCGACAGTCGGAGTATAGATACAGGGCATGATCTCCTCCAGATGTTCAACCACCAGACGAAAGAACAGCGTCTCGTTCGTATCCTGAATGTTCCGCAGATAAACGTGCTGCTCCAAAAGATTATGAAAACTTTTAAACTGTTGGTAGCACCGTTCTGCCTGCTCCTCAATGGTCTCTATATTGTATGGAAGAAGCCCTTCGAGATTGAACATCAGCCTCTCATATTTACTAAATGCGCTCCCTTTGTTGAGTAAGGGAGTTTCAAGTAATACCGGGCCAGCGTAGGAAATGTACAGCGGACGTTTTGGTTGTTGGCAATTTTCCGACATCGAAATGGACTCCTTTGAAAAACGTGGTCGAATATCAGTTAAATCGAAGTTGACAGATATCCCAAAGAATATGAGACCGTTAAGAGAAGCATGCAAGGAAGACGACAGCGCACTTTAAGGAGCCTTTTCTCATTGTCAATCTGGTGGAACGCTGGAAAAATGAGGCAGCACTCATCAGATTTTCGTTCAAGACCTAAGATGCTATTTAGCAATCCTCATTCATCTGCCAGAAACAAAGATGCATTTTATTCCTGAGAGGGTAGGGGCACCTATTTTGACGGAGTTGTGCGGAAACTGAGCAACTGCAAAGAATACATTACCAGAGATTTTTTTAAAGGTACAACAGAGCTCCAACCAGAGATGGCTATTGTCGATTAAACGTATATCGGAATATCCACGGACATCTTGATCTATGCCAGCGGTAAACCTCCAGCGGGTTGCTCTTGAAAATCAACGCTGTTATTTCTGGGCAAGCAACCATCTCGATGGTAAGCATACCGGAGGGCTTTGAGTCAGAAGTCCTGGCGACAATTCATTATTCTTCATGGAGTGTCAATTTTCGATTACTATCCTCCCGGGTAAGATTTGACCGTATCGAGGAAGAGATTGCTATGAGAGTGCACAATTGCGATGGCCCGATCCTCATCGTCGAAGACGACGCCAACACCCTGGCTCTCATTCGGACGTATATCGAGCGTGAAGGCTTCACCACGCTGACCGCCGTCGACGGCGAGCAGGCTCTGCAACTCGCTCAACGCCACCACCCCGGATTCGTCATACTCGACATTATGCTGCCCAAGGTCGACGGCTGGGAGGTCTGCCGACAGCTGCGCACCTTTTCCGATGTCCCGGTGCTGATGCTCACCGCCCGAGAGGAAGAAATCGACCGGGTGACAGGCCTGTCACTCGGCGCCGACGATTATGTGGTGAAGCCCTTCAGCCCGCGGGAACTGGTGGCACGGATCAAGGCCATTCTTCGCCGCTATCGGCCCGCGCGGACAACCAGAGAGGAAGGGCTGATCTGCGGCGGATTGGCGGTTTACCTCGACCAGCGTCGGGTGGTGAAGGATGGACGGACAGTCAACCTCACCGCGTCAGAATACAAGTTGCTTGCCACCCTCATCCAGTCGCCGGGGCGGGTTTTCACCCGCGACGAACTCCTGGAGAGACTTTACCAGCAGGGGGAAATCGTTGTCGACCGGGTCATCGACGTGCATATCGGCAAGCTGCGTCAGAAGATCGAAGCCAATCCCGCCGAACCACGCTACATCCTGACGGTGCGCGGCTTTGGCTATTCCTTTAGCAATGAGTTCGTCGATGGACCTCGGTAAAAACCGTCTTCTCTGGAAACTGCTCTTGACCACGGTGGTACCGGTCATTGTCGTCATCGTTCTTGCTGTATGGCTCGCCGTAGACCAACTCGCGGCCGGATACTTCATGGCGCTGATGGAAAAGTACGAGATTTCCCCCACCGAGATTCACCAGATGTTTCTCACTTCGATCCACGATTCATTGCTCTGGGTAAGCCTGGCGGCCATCGTCGTGGCCGCCGCATTGAGCTTTCAGCTGACCCGGCGGGTGCTCAAACCGCTTTCCGAGATGACCCGAGTAAGCCGTGACATCGCTTCAGGCAATTTCAAGGGGCGGGTGCAGGTGACCACCAACGACGAGGTCGGCGATCTGGGGCGTTCCTTTAACCGGATGGCGGAAAGCCTTGCCAACATCGAACAGCTGAGAAAGAACATGGTCTCCGATGTCGCCCATGAGCTGCGCACGCCTCTGACCAACCTGCGCGGTTACCTGGAGGCCCTCATCGACCGGGTGATCGAACCGTCTCCCGAGACCTTGCGCCTGCTTGAGAAAGAGACCCTGCGCCTGGTCCGGCTTGTTGACAGCCTGCAACAACTTGCCCGCGCCGACGCGGCCTGGCACCATCTCGTCAGGGAGAGCCTGAGCGTTTCCGAACAGATCGACGACCTGGTCGCTCTCTATCGCACGGATTTTCAGGAGCGGGGAATCGTCCTCACCACCAACTTTCTGCCTGAGGCCGACATCGCCTTTGCTGACCGGGACAAATTCCTCCAGGCAGTACGCAACCTCCTCGACAACTGCGCCAAATTCACCCCCCAGGGCGGGACGGTAAGCATCGCAACCCGCGCCATCCCGTCTTGCGAGATCGAGGTCCGCTTCTGCAATAGCGGCTCGACCATCGCCGCCGCCGACCTTCCATTGATCTTTGAACGCTTTTTCCGCTCCGATCGTTCCCGCTCCCGCGATGCCGGTGGGGCGGGCCTCGGCCTGGCAATCACCAAGGAGCTGATCGAGGCCCACGGCGGCCGGGTCGGGGCCGAGAGCGCCGACGGCCGTACCTGCATCTGGTTTACCCTGCCCCAGCCATAGCCTGGCCCCGCATCTTTACCATTTCTTTACATTTGCTTTATCCGATCGTTACGGCGGCACCTTAGGGTTATGGCATCGACGATGAAAATGACTTCATCGCCAGGCTCATTCACCTAGGAGAACCGCCATGAAAAAAATCCCTGCAGTACTCGCTCGTATTCTGCTGCTCGGCGTCACCCTGCTGACCTTTGCCCAGGTCCCGGCCTCGCTGGCTGCCACCACCGCCGCAACGTTTGCCGTGACCTGATATGACGTCGGTGCTGCGGCCCTGGAAGGGCAGCCGGGAATCTCTCAGATCACCAAGGGATGGAAGGGAAATGAGGAGGTCAACACGGTGACCTACGACAGTGAACAAATCAGCGTTCCCGAGATGGAGAAGATCCTCGAGGGCGCGGGAACGTATATCAGGACTCTGGAAGCGGACAAGGCCGGCCGCGAGGTCAAGCCCGCCAATAACTGACGAGGAGGACCTCATGAAACGATATCTCGCGCTCGTCTGCGCCACCATACTCACCTGGCAACTGATCGCTTTGGGTTTTGTCGCAGCCAAGGAGGCAGATCTCCCTGAACATCACCAGCAGGCTCTCTTTGCCGGGGGGTGTTTCTGGTGTATGACCAAGCCATTTCAGATTCTGGATGGAGTTGTATCGGTGACTTCGGGGTATGCCGGGGGCACCTCCGCTAACCCGACCTATCAGAACTACAGCAAGGATGGCCATATCGAGGTGGTGCGGGTGGTATACGATCCGGCCAAGATCACCTATGGCCGACTGCTTGACACCTTCTGGCACCAGATCGACCCCACCGATGCCGGCGGTCAGTTTGTCGATCGCGGCTATGCCTACACTTCAGCTATCTTTGTCTTCAATAACGAGCAGCGCCGATTGGCTGAGTTGTCAAAAAAGAAACTCGAGGAGAGCGGGGTTTTTCGTCAGCCGATCGTCACCCCCATTCGCGAAGCCCCGGCTTTCTGGGCAGCCGAGGAGTATCATCAGGACTATCATAAGAAAAATCCGATCCGTTACTCCTACTATCGCTCCCGCTCCGGCCGGGACGATTTCCTCAAGCAGGCCTGGGACGGGATTTGGCTGGATCTGGCAAGCGACCAGCCCAAAGTGGAGCTCAAGTCCAGCCTGACCTCGCTCCAGTATCACGTTACCCAGGAAAACGGTACTGAGCCGCCTTTCCATAACGATTTCTGGGACAACAAAAAGCCTGGCCTCTATGTCGATATCGTCTCGGGGGAAGCGCTCTTCAGTTCCACCGACAAGTTCGATTCGGGCACCGGTTGGCCGAGTTTCACTCGACCGGTGGCAGCGCAGAACATCGTCGAACTCGAGGACCGCAGCCTGTTCGGCGTGCGCACCGAAGTGAGAAGCCGGGCCGGAAACTCCCACCTCGGCCATGTGTTTGCCGATGGACCGGCCCCCACCGGGCTACGCTACTGCATCAACTCGGCAGCGCTGCGTTTTGTTCCCGCGGACAGGCTCGCTGGGGAAGGGTATGAAAAATTTCTGCCGCTCTTTACCGCAATGGAGTTGAGTAAGCGATAAGGTGCGCGAGGCAGATTGCTTTTCTCGCCGTAGGTGATTGTGGCCCGGGGAATATCGCCCCGGGCCGCTGCCTACATCAACACCTGGCGTTTGAGAAGAGGTCCAATCTCTATCGCCACCGTGGCCTGGGGTTGCCTTGTGTTGCGAATTTCCGCAAGATATCTGCTCTTGCCGCGCCCGCCTTCGCGCCATGGCGGCGAGGGCAGAGTGGATAGTTCGGGTCAAGCCTATTTCAAGGTGATCCCTCTCGTCAGAGCGATACAGAAGATTCCTCATGTCGCCAAGAGTATTCCTCCCCAAGGGGAGTGCCGCGCAACAGCACGAATCTATTGGCTGTCATTGAGAATTTCATGAACAGCCCAGGACAGGTCTGTGATGGTAATGGGCTTCATTAACAACTTGCTTATTCCATAATGCTTGGCAGACTGCTCCGTAACAGTTTCACTGTAGCCAGTGCACAACAGAACGGGCAGTGTTACTCCAGCCTTACGAATTTCGGCAATTAATTGGACTCCGGTCAAGTCCGGCATGGTCTGGTCGGTAATCAGCAGTTCCACCTGATCGGGGTCCTGTTTGAGGATTTCTAAGGCTTGAAGACTGCTCTGGCAGGATGTCACCTGATAGCCGAGATGTTCCAGGTTTTCCCGAACCACGTCGAGGAAGAAAAATTCGTCATCAACAACCAGCACCCGCTGGTTATTCCCATGGGGCAAATTCCCCGACGGGAGGAGGCTTTTTGTTTCCGCTTCGCGGGCAAGTGGAAGATGAATAGTAAATTTTGTTCCCACACCGGGAGAACTCTCAACTTCAATCAGGCCGCTATGGCTCCGCACGATTCCCAAGGTTACCGAAAGTCCCAGCCCTGTTCCCTCGTTTTTATCTTTGGTCGTGAAGTATGGTTCGAAGATGCGCGCCATAACCTGAGCTGAGATGCCGCAACCCGTATCTTCAACGGTCAGTTTCACATAATCGCCGGGAGGGATTTCAAGCGAGAGGGCCTGACGCGGATTCTGCAGCGTCACATTTTCAAGGTTGATGGTGAGGAGCCCGCCCGTCTCACGCATGCCATGGTAGGCGTTGGTGCAGAGGTTCATAACTACTTGATGGATCTGCGTGGGATCTCCGTCGATCGTGTCCCGAGTGGCGGAGATTCGCTGCTCAATCCTGATGGTTGCTGGCAAGGTCGCACGCAATAGCTTGACTGCTTCCTTGATCAAAGGTGTCATGCTGACACTACCCATGACGGCTTTCTCTCTTCGGCTGAACTTCAGAATCTGTCTCACCAGTTCCTTGGCGCGAAGACCGGCCTCCAGCACCCCGTTGAGGTAGGCATTTTTGGGGCTGTTCGGCGTATGGGCTTCCGCCTTGAGGGCCAGTTCGGTATACCCGATTATCCCGACAAGGATATTGTTGAAATCGTGTGCAATTCCTCCGGCAAGGGTGCCAATCGCATCAAGTTTTTGCGAGTGGGCCAACTGCGTCTGCAACTCCATCTTTTCCTGCGCGAGTTTCTTCTCTCTGGTGAGGTCGTGGACAAAGACACCAATCATTACCGGGTTGCTTTTTTCATCGGTTACACGCCAACCATTGGCGGTAATCGGCAGTTGAGTTCCATCCTTGCGGATAAGAGTCATTTCATCGGTCACGTCCCGTGAAATACCCGCCCTGATCGAGTTGAAGGTCTGCATGGCCTTTGATTGATAGGCATCGACGAGCAACTCAGTGAATTGCCGATTTCGTAATTCATCCGGCTCATAGCCGACAATCCTGGCGAAGATTTTATTGATATCCAGGATCTTGCCGTGAAAATCCATCAACGCGATACCTTCCGGATTGGAATTAAAAAAGGTACGGAAACGATACTCGCTGGCCCGGAGTTCCTGTTCGGCTTGTCGCAGTGGGGTGATGTCGACAGTTGCAGAAAGGATAACTTGCTTGCCCTGAATCTCCGTTACTCTGCTTGAATAAAGCGAGACGCGGCGTTCCCCGCGAGGGCTGACAATCGTTGTTTCTTTGTTGGTTACAGAACCAAATTGTTCAAGTTCCCGAATGGAGGCCTCGGCATCGCGCTGATCAAAGGAAAAGCCAAGATCTTTCATGGTATGGCCAATCACATCCGATTCTTCGAGTTCGTTGAATCTGCAGAAAGCCTGATTGACCATGAGGAGGGAACCCTGGAAATCACTCACCACACAAGCAAACGGTGCCAGATCGAACAAGGCTTTGAATTGGGCCTCGCTGGTTTTCAACTGGCGGTTGCGTTGCTCCACCACCTCGAGCGCTGCGGCCACCTTTCGCTTAAGCATTACGTTCCAGATGAGCACGACGCCGACCAGCAATGTGATGCAAATCACGACCAGGCAGATGGTCAGCCATGGGATGGAGGACAAAAGCTTCCTGCCAGTCCAGGCGTGAACAATGGCATTGATTTCTTTTTCATCAATGCGGTCCAGTCCTGCCTGAATATGTGCCAGCAGTTCACTATTCCCTTTGCCGACCGCGGTATACTGTCGGTTGACGGCAACCGGGGTGCTGGCCTTGTGAAAGGAGTTGGCCTGATCGAGTTTCGCCAAATAAAAACGGCCGACTTCGTCGTCAGCGACAAAGACCTTGATCTTTCCGGCAACCGCGGCCTGGACCAACTCTTCGGTGCCAGGAAATACTGCCAAACTGGCTTTCGGGTATTCCTGCCGGATATGTTCTTCAGCACTGTCTCCTTTGACAACGCCAATGGTGAACCCTTCCAGATCGGCGAGACCACGGATGCCGTGAATTTGCGTGTGAAAAAAGATAGCGGTCTCGATGGTGAAAAATGGATGGGAGAACTCGAACTGTGCCTCTCGTTCGGGCGTTCGGAATAGTCCGCCGACCGCATCGGCCTTGCCATTACGCACGGCGGCAAGCGCCGCATCCCATTCCAACAGACTGAATTCTACAGGGATACCTGTTTTTCGACTCCACAGCGACCAGATATCGATGGTAATGCCTGCCGGTTTTCCCTGGGCATCTATGAAGCTGAAAGGGGCGTAGGAATGGTCATCGGCTATGGTGATTTTGGCAGGGTGGGTTGAAGTGGCCCCTGCTGTTCGGCCTGCAGGTGTGGAACTGGTCTCTTGTCCCATGGTTAATACAGGCACCCACAGGGCCAATGCGATCAGCGCGACGAAGAGCAATGGACGTATGTTTGCTGCCGGCAGCCACTTATTGAACGGTATCATGTCTACTTTTTCACCGTGGATGTTTTTTTAAGGCATGATCAAAAGCCATTATACCCACAGCCACTATACCGTCATTTCCTCTGATCAAGAAACTGGTTTCAGGCAGGCAATGAAGGTTTTGATCAGTTTTTGAATTTTGCTGCTTGACGCTGTAGCCGACCGGCAAAAAACAGACAACCCATGAGCATTCCCTTGCAACTGAATGCTGCTAGCCCCATATATGTCAATACTATGAAAAGACGAATCTCTCCTTTTAATTTGCTGAACATTATCTTTAAATCTGCATGGTTACGTTTTTCTTAAGATTTCATTATGACATTGCGGGGCGTTCGGCATATCCTTTGATGAGTAAATAAAATTAGCCCCACTTATTTTGTTGCTCTCTTCCGAGTGGTGCGGGAAGGTAAGGCGAGCGAGTTGATAAACCATTTCCCCCTCCGCACCGCCTCTCTCGGTACGGTCCTGCCCACGGCAAAGCGATTTCAGCCGCAAATGGCTGCATGGGTGCTGCGCCATTGTCATTTCAATATGGTGAGCGGAATATTCCCGACGAATTTTACAACCGTCTGCTGGTCATATAGGTGGTAGGTGATGCGCAGGTCGTTTTCCACCCATGGGGCTGCGTCCTGCGGATTGGGGGAGTAGTCGATGGTGATCTGCCGGGTGCGGCTGAGCGTCTGCCGCATGTCCTCTTCGCTGGCAAAGCCCATGAGGATTTCAAACCTGGGCGAGAAGCTCATCGACAAGCCTTCGATCTTGTTGGCCTGGGCATCGAGGGCGCGTAGGAACTGTGCCTTTTTGTCGGACGCGGCGTTGTAGTGGGCGGCCATCTCCTGGCCGCGGCGGATCATACGCACCATCTGTGTATGTTCGGCCTGGATGAAACACCCGTCAACATTTTCCATGCCATCGTAGTGGATGACCAGTCTTTCCCCCTGGGGCGGGTCGACGTAAAGCTCGGCCCGTGGGTCGCTCTTGACCCGCGTGTCGATCCACAGGCCGTAGAATTCGTAATTGTCGCGCCGGCCGTCCAGGAGTTCGGCCGCAAAACAGGTGATGCCTTGGCGCTGCAGTCCATCCCTGGCCTTTTCGACTTCGGCGGCGATATGTGGCACCTTGCCGGCGAGAATCGCCGCCTTTTCGAGAGGTGAAAAGGCCACTCGCTTGAAGTCATCGATGCAGTCGCTGGCCTTGAGCGCGAGCGGCCAGCTCCAGCCAAGAAAGAGCAGAAGCAGGGTCAGCACGCCCCGTTGACGACTGACCCCTGGTGGTGCGGCAGTATGGGTGGGCATCGGTTCTTCTCCTTTGCGGTTCCGGCAGGGGGCGCGGCACACCTCGCAAGGGGCAAGCGGCCGCCCCGTAATCCATGGGCTTGCCAGCATGCCGCCCCTTGCCCCTGCCGATCAAGAACGCCCCTGATACGGTGAGATCGGACAGCGCGACAGAAGGAGTATACGATATAACAAAACCTATTGCCGTATTCTCGTCACTCGCCGCGTTACTGTCCGGCTCCCGCCAAGCGGCGCTTCCAGGTTATCCTCGACGGTCAGCCGACCATGCAACTCTGGTCGATCTGGAAGGCCTGCATCATGATGGCATGGTCGATCATCCCCACGCCCTGGGCCAGGGCATCGACCATGTCGCGCTCCTCCCATCCCATGTCTTTGAGCCGGGTTATATCCTCGGCAGTGATGGAAGCCGGCTTTTTCATCGCCCTGATGACGAATTCGAGCATGGCGCTCTCGTTGGCCTCGAGCATTGATTTGCTCGGGTCCTCTTCCATGGCCCGGATGGTGTCGTCGTCGTTGCCGAGCTTCTTGAGGAAATGGCGGTTGAAGTCGGTGCAGAATTCATACTCGAGGCTCCGAGCCGCCAGGTAACGGATATGGGCGAGCAGGGCGAAGCTCAGCTTGGGGTGTTTGCCGAAATAGCGGATCCGCTTGAGCTGCAGCTCGAAAAGTGCCGGGCTGATGCTCATCAGCTGCATCGGTTTCGGGATGGCTCCGACATTCTTCATAAACATCTCATATCCTTCTTTGATGATTCCTTCTGCTTTTTCCGGGACTACGGTGGTGACGAGTGCCATGGCGTACGTTCTCCTTGATGGTGGGAAGTGAAGGCTCGCCGGCGAACATCGCCATTGAGCCGTGAGGAATTGACTAGGAGAATAGCAGGAGGTGAAGTATAATGAAAATTAATATATATAATCGCATCGATAAGAGATATTAATCCAACACCTATGAATACCATCGAACTCAAGCATTTACGGATGATCTGCGCGCTCCACGAAAGTGGCAACATGACCCACGCCGCGGAGAAACTCTGCATAAGCCAGTCTGCCCTCAGCCAACAGCTGAAGGACATCGAAACCAAGCTGGGCACCGATTTGTTTCTCCGCACCCGCAAGAAAATGATTATCACCGATGCCGGCCGACAGTTGCAGAGCACGGCAGCCGAGGTGCTCAAGGCGGTCGACCAGGTCGAGCGGGCCATTTCCCTGAAAACAAAAGGAGAAAAGGGCGAGCTGCGCGTCGGCACGCAATGCATATTCTGCTATAAATGGCTGCCCCAGGTGATGCGACTCTTTCACCAGAAATTTCCCAACATCGAGATAGAGATCGGCAACTCACAGGAAGTACATGGAGATCTGGAGGGGAAACGCTACGACCTGATCATTTCCGGAGCCATGGCGCCCCATGAACGGCTCACCTCGGTGCCGCTCTTCAAGGATCAGCTGGTTGCCGTCATGACCGAGAATCATCCTCTGGTGAGTTGCGGGTTCCTGCAACTGAGCGATTTTGCCGCCAACAACCTCATCTCCCATTGCGAGAAGGGCCGCAACCGCTTCTACCAGCAGGTCCTCAGGCCGCAAGGCATCGAACCGAAAAGAATCATGAATGTCGGCGCCCCGCAGGCAATTATCGAGATGGTGGTCGCCGGTTTCGGCATCGCCATCTTCCCGAGATGGGCGGTTGCGGAATCCTTGAACTCCTGGCGAATAGTTGCCCGACCGATCACCCCGCGAGGCTTTCCGCTGACCTGGCATGCGGTGTACCTGAGCCGCAACAACATCCCGGTTTACCAGCAGGAATTCATCAGAAGCATCAGCTGCCTGAACGTTACCGAGCACTCCATTGCCAAGGCTTGCGGGGGGCTCAGCCAGAAAGTCGATCAACGACAGCCTGATTGCGCCATGAGCCACCATCCATAAGCAGCAGGGCGGCGGGTACGCCGCTGGTCTGGGCGAAGAGAGGACGTGCCCCGACCATGGCATGGAACAAGCGTTCAGTTACGACTCGATCTTTTTCTTCAACCCGGCGTCGAATTTCTCCTTGTTGATAACGTAACGCTGATGGGTGCCGCGGCTGATCACATCCTGGTTGTCGCGGGCCTCGACGGCGAAGGTCAGTTTGCGCCCTTCCACCGCCACTAGGTTTACCTTGACCGTCACCGCAAAGCCCGGGGGGGTGGCCGCCTCGTGGCTCAGTTCCACTCTCGTGCCGACCGTCTGTTCAGCCGGCCAGTCGATATGAGGGTTGATCGCCTGGATGCAGGCCCACTCGACCAGACCCACCAGATATCCGGTGGCGAACACCCTGGGCATGACGCCGAACTCCTCAGCCTCCGGAAAGAGCGCCGGAACCAGTTTTGATTCATCAACCTTGAACGAGAACGAATGTTCCAACCCCGCCTGTAAGGATTCCTTCATGTCCACCCCCGGTCTTCTTTCTGACGACGTGAATGACTTCTCCCACCTTTTTTGATTGGCTATTTCGCTGGCGCCGGGACGGGGATGACGAGTTTATCGCCCGCCTCCGCCACGAAACTCTCGCTGGTGCTGGTTGAACTGCCGTTGCTGTCTTTCTGCGTGATCTTGATGACGAGCTTTTTCACCGGGCTGAGCGAAAGTTTCATTTTGCCGCTCGGCCCGTCCATCGTTTCATTGGCCTTCTTGACATCCTCGGGCGTGAGATTCTCCAGGGTGATCGAAGAAATCTTCGCGCCCATTTCGGCCGTCGCCATCATGGTGTAAAATTCCAGAGCCATGGGGTCGGCGCCTTTGGTGTAGAGAAAGCTCTTCAGCGTGGCCTCGTCCTTCGACTCGAACGCCTTCTTGTAGGCCTCGACGAACGCTTTTTCCTGGGCAGGAGTAGACGCCGCAAGATCGTTCATGGAGCCGGTTAGAGTTCCGACCACCAGAGCCAGGCCGAGGAGTATCTTGATGGACTGTCTTTTCATGGTGTTCCCCATATTGAAGGTTTGTTGTTGCAACGGTATCGTCATGTGGCGACCGTTCGTCTGCGGCCCGCCCGGGCCTTTCCCCCTCTCTGCCCATGGCAAATTTCGTCTCGTGGCAGTAACCGCTGTGTCAGGGGCACATGCTGACAGGCTGGGATTCTACGTTATATTACAGGAAATGGTAAGGGCAGGTTATGAAAATTCAATGGGACGAGATGAGAATCGCTGACATCTTTTTTGCTCACAACACCGGAGAGATACGTGCCAAAACCGATAGCTTTGGCCCAGTGCCGGGAAAGCGGCGCGAGACTCTTGCCGATGTTTTTTTAAGGCGTTGACCGGGCACCCTTGCGGAGTCAGATGAGTATCCCTTCCTGCTGCAGGCAACTCCTGCAACGATATAGCAGCCAGAGCCTGTCGGTGCTCTGCAAGCACTGGATTCTACCGGTGCGACTGGCGGTTCTCGCCTCCCTCTTTGGCCACCTGCTGTGGTGGCTCTTTCATCCAGTGATCTTTTATACCCCGATCCTGGCCATCATCCATGGTGTCGTGGCACTGCGCCTGCTTGCCGAGTGCCGGCGCAGCGAACGCTTTTATCGGACCTTGGACGAGTTCGAGCGTCGCCAGGTGGCATTGCAGGGGTAGCTCGTCGTACCGGGGTACGTGCGACCTCACCGGTCTTCCTGCCTCGTGCGTCCTTGCCTCCAGGTGCAACATTCTCGTAAGAATAAATGCCGTACTTTCAAAAAGATGCCGGGCATAGATGCAAACAATATCAGAAAAATCCGCGCCGATACGCCACCAGGGAAGGTCGCCGTCGCCAGGTGAGCGCGTTTGGCTGGCAATGAGTCAAGCAGCCGCCGAGGGGGACTGGTGGTGAAAGGCGGCGGCGAGGAGGTGGCGGGTGTACTCCTCCCTGGGCTTGGCGAAGATCTCCGCCGCCGGGCCGGATTCGACGATACGGCCGTGGCGCATCACCGCCAGGTGGTCGGCGAGGGCGCGCACCACGCGCAGGTCGTGGGAAATGAAGAGGTAGGTCATCTGGTGGCGGCGCTGCAGCTCCTTGAGGAGGCGGAGGATCTGGCCCTGAATGGTGATGTCGAGGGCCGAGGTCGGTTCGTCGAGGATGAGCAGCTGTGGCCGCAGGATTACCGCCCGGGCCACTGCCAGGCGCTGCCGCTGGCCACCGGAGAACTCATGGGGGTAACGGAAGATCATCTCCTCATCCAGCCCGACCTCTTCCAGGGCCGCCGCCACCTGACGGTAGCGTTCTTCGGCGGAGAGCTGCGAGGCGTGGATTTTCAAGCCCTCCTCGACGATTTCGAGCACGGTGAGGCGTGGCGACAGGGAAGAATAGGGGTCCTGGAAGACGATCTGCAGATCGCGGCGCAGAGGGCGCAAGCGGCGGCCGCGCCAGGTGGCGATGTCCTGCCCGGCGAAGACGATGCTCCCCGAGGAGGGCAGCAGCCTGAGGATGGCCATGGCCAGGGTGGTCTTGCCGGAGCCGCTCTCGCCGATGATGCCCCAGGTGCTGCCGCGGGAGATGTTAAGCGTGGCCTCGTCGACGGCGCGCACCACCTTCTTCTCGCGACGGAAGGGGTGGATCCAGCGTCCGGCCGTAGTGAAGCGGCAGGAGAGGGCGGCCAGCGAGAGCAGCTCGGGCCCCGGCGGGGCGGGGGCGCCAAGGCTCTCCGGGATGGCGGTGATCAGCCGGCGGCTGTAGGGGTGGGCCGGAGCGCTCATTATCCGCTCCACCGGGCCCTCCTCGACAATGCGTCCTCCCTCGATGATCGCCACCGAGTCGGCATGACGGCGCACGATGGCAAGATCGTGGGTGATGAGCAGCACCGCCATGCCGAATTCCCGCTGCAGATCGTCGATGAGGGACAGGATCTGCTGCTGCGTGGTGACGTCGAGGGCGGTGGTCGGCTCGTCGGCGATGAGCAGGTCGGGGCGGCAGGCGAGAGCCATGGCGATCATCACCCGCTGGCGCTGGCCGCCGGAGAGCTGGTGCGGGTAGACTTCGAGCCGGGCCGCGGCGTCGTCGATGCCGGTGCGCTGTAGCAGGCGGATGGCCTCCTCCCGCGCCTCGCGGCGCTCCAGGCGGCGGTGCAGCAGCAAGGGTTCGAGCAGCTGGTTGCCGATGGTGTAGACCGGGTTGAGCGAGGTCATCGGTTCCTGGAAGACCATGGCGATGCGATTGCCGCGGATGGCGCGCATCTCGTCCGCGGCGAGGTCGAGCAATTCATGGCCGGCATAGCGGATCGAGCCGCTGCTGCGCACCCTGGCGCCGCTGCCGGCGAGGCGTAGGATGGAGAGGGCGGCGAGGGTCTTGCCCGAGCCGGACTCGCCGACCAGGGCGGTGGTCTTGCCGGCGGCGATGGACAGCGACAGGTCGTGCAGAACTTGGTGGCTGGTGGGGTGGTTGTCCTCGTCGAAGCTGTCGAACCACAGGTTGAGGCGGTAGATGCTGAGCAGGGCAGGGGACTGCCCGTCGGCGGTTGGGGTTGCGGCTGTGTTCAGGCCGGTGGCCGGGGGCGCGGGTGTCTTGGCGGATGACGCCTGCTCAGGATGCGGCGGATGGTTCGCGCCAGCCGATTTCCCCATGATTCGCTCTCAAAAGCGGATATCGAAAGGCGGGCAGGGCTCGGCCCCGTCGATATCGCGGGCCAGCACCTGGTCGACGCGCGATCGCGGCGAGCCGCTGTGCAGCCAGGCAAGCATCTTCGCCACCTCTTGCTCCGGGCCCTGGATAAGCGCCTCCACCGCCCCGTCGGCGAGGTTGCGCACCCAGCCGCGCAGACCGCGTGCGACCGCCTCGCGGCGGGTGTATTCGCGGAAGGCGACGCCTTGAACCATTCCCTCTACTCTCACATGGACGGTGCGCATGATGGGCTCCCCAGGGTGTCCCGTTTCTCAGGCGGTGTTCTGGTGGCGGAGAATGCCGACGATCTCGGCGTTGGCGATCTTGTCCATCTCTTTGAAGGTGGTGGTCATGCCGATGTCATATCGGCCGTCCTCGAAGGATTCCACCCGCACCACCGTGCCAATGAGCAGCAGGGGGCTGTCTTCGTTCATTGCCACCTGCACGGTGATCAGCGCCCCCAGGGGCAGCGGGGCGTTGTTTTCGAAGAGGATGCCGCCGATGCAGATATCCTTGCTGGTGCCGGAGAAGGTGGCGGTATCGTGGAAATCGAGCTCGCGGACCAGCACCGGCTGGCTGATCTTGACACGCAGGTAGCGGCGCTTTTCCTCTTTGTAGTGGGCGATGGTGTTCTTACCCGCCCCCTTGGCAAGGTAGACGGCGTTATCGGCCAGCTGTAGCAGCTGCCGTGGCTTGTCGGTGTTGAGGGGGTAGGAGGCCAGCCCGCCGCTGACCGTCAGCTTGAGCGCAGTATTGGCGAAGGGGATGGACATCTCTTCGATCTCGCGCCGCAGCCGCTCGGCGAAGATGAAGCCGCTGATATTGTCGGTATGGGGCATGAGCACCACGAACTCTTCGCCGCCGAAGCGGGCGGCGATGTCGCTGTTGCGCTTGACGCGGCAGATGACCTCGGCGATGGCCACCAGCGCCCGGTCTCCGGTGAGGTGGCCGTAGGTGTCGTTGACTTCCTTGAAGTCGTCGATATCAAGGAAGAGAACCGAGAAGTCGTTGCCATAACGCTCGGCCAGGGCGACCTGCTGGTTGAAGGCCTCGTCGAAGTAGAGGCGGTTGAACAGGCCGGTGAGCTTGTCGTTGATGGTCTCGTGGAGCATCTCCTGGTAGTGCCCGGCCTCGATCAGCCGCGGGTTGGTGAGCAGGCGGGTGGCGGTACGCAGGTAATCGCAGAGGGCGGCGACGAGGTCGAGATCGCGGCCGAGGCGCTGGCGCAGGAGAAGGCGATGGTGCTGCAGGCCTTCCCAGTGGGCCGGGGCCTCGTGGGGGGCGATGTCGATGCCTGCCAGCATGCGAAACAGGGCGACCAGCACCTCGGACCCTTCGCTGCTGACCAGGCGGTTGACCGAGGCGATGAAGGCGTCGTCGTCCCCGGACTCCTGCAGGAGGAGAACAAGGGTGGTTTGCAGAGTGGCTTCCATGAGTACCTCACATCGTTGCTGAGGGCTGCAGGGCATGCGGCGGGGTGCACGGTGCCGGGTCCCCGTCGCCATCAGGGTGAAAGGGACCAGGTGACAGTACCATCCCGATAAGGCGCTGGCAATGCAATACATTCGCCCTCTCGGCAAGATGAGGGTGACGCGGCGGGTCGCCGTGGCGGCGACCTGGCCCGGTATTACCGTCTGCGGCTGGCCGCCTTACTGCTCGTATACCACCTCACCGCAGTGGCGGAGGCTGTAACCGCCGAGGCCGAGGATGGCCTGGTGGAACTCGTCGCCGTTGCGGATGAGGTCGAGAATGGCTACGACCCGCGGGTCTTCGAGGTGGAGGCGCGGCACGACGAGGTCGTAGCGTTCCTCGGCCACCGGCACGAAGTCGAGACCGAGGGCGTTAGCGGCGGCGCGGATGCCCATGCCGCAGTCGACTCTGCCGTTGGCGATGGCGGCGGCGACGTTCATGTGGGTATACTCCTCGTGGCCGTAGCCGTTGATCGCCGCGGGGGCGATGCCCAGGTCGCGCAGCACCTTGTCGGTGAGCAGCCTCGTGCCGGCGCCGTTCTGGCGGTTGATGAAGCTGTGCCCGCCGCTGGCGATGTCGCCAAAGGAGGTGATCTGCTTCGGATTGCCCCGGGCGACGATGAGGCCCTGCTCGCGATGGCAGAGGGTGATCAGCTGCAGCGGCACCTGGGCCAGGAAACGCGTGATGAAGGCGATGTTGTACTCGCCGCTGGCCTCGTCGAGGAGGTGGGTGCCGGCGAGGTGGGCCTCGCCGCGGCGGATGGCCATGATGCCGCCCATGGAACCGACATGGGCCGAGGAGATGCGCACGATCGGCCGTCGCTTGTGGAGGTGGTTGGCGAGCAGGTCGAGGATGTTGTCGTGGCTGCCGATGATCACCGCGGTGGCGTCGACCTCGCTCTGGCTGCGCAGCAGTTCGATATTTACCCTCTCCCCGGCGCCGATGCCCTCGCTGCCCGCCGGGACCACCAGCAGGCCGTCGGCGCGCACCAGCGACATCACCGCCCCGGCGCCCTTGCCCGAGGGGGTGGCCATGAGGGTGTCGCCGACTCGGCCGAGGGTGATGCGCACGAACTGGTCGACGCCCATCGGCGAGTGGATGGGCCGTGACAGGGTGGCCTCCACCGTTGGCGATTCCGGTGCTCCCTGGCCAAGGAAGGCGGCGATCAGCTCACGCACGAAGAGGCGCAAGGTGAGCAGGGCGGAGACCGGATAACCGGGCAGGCCGATTACCGGGGTGGCTCCGATGCGGCCGAGGATCACCGGCTTGCCGGGCTTGATGGCCACGCCATGCACCACCACCTCGCCGATGTCGGCGAGGACGTGGGCGCTGAAGTCGTGGGTGCCGGCGGAGGCCCCGGCGTTGAGCACCACCAGGTCGGAGGAGGCAGCAGCCGCAAGCAGGGCCGTCTTCAGGGCCTCGGGGTCGTCCTTGACCGGCGGGTGGCGCTCGGCCTCGGCGCCCCACTCGCGCAGGTAGCCGGCGAGGATGCGCGAGTTGAACTCGATGATCTGTCCCGGGCGGGGCTCGTCGACGGGATCGACCAGCTCGCTGCCGGTGGGGATGATCACCGCCCGTGGCGGGCGCTGCACAGTGACCCTGGTGATGCCGGTGGCCAGCATCGCCCCCTGGTCGATGGGCCGGATACGATGGCCTTCGGGGAGGATGAGCTCGGTGGCGACGATGTCTTCACCGATGGTGCGCACATGCTGCCACGGGGTTGCCGCGGCGTGGAGCACCACTTCGTCGGGGCTGGCATAGTGGACGTCCTCGATCATCACCACCGCGTTGCAGCCTTCGGGGATGGCGTTGCCGGTGTTGACCGGGACGAAGCGGTCGCGGCCGAGGCGCACCGGGTTGGCCTCGCTGGCGCCGGCAAGGTGCAGGAAATGGACGGCGATGCCGTCCATGGCGGCGGCATTGTACGACGGCGAAGAGCGCCGCGCGAAGACCGGCTCGGCGGTGACCCGGCCGAGGCTGGCGTCGACCTCGACCTCTTCATGGGGGCGGCGGGAGAAAAAACCCTGTGCTGCCAGGGCATCCCGCCAGCGTTGCTTGGCTTCAGCCAGCGGGGTGTTGCTGATGTAGACGTTGCGGTTCATGAATAGAGGAAGACCTCGATGAGGGAGTTTTCGGTAAGGCCCTGGCTGTTTTCGTCGATGGCGAACCAGCCGTGGGCCCGTGACAGGGTGGAGATCGCTCCGGACTTGCCGAGCACCGGCTCGGCCACCCAGCCCTGGTCGCTTGGCTCGAGGCGTACTCGGACGATATCGCGGCGGCCGGGGGCGGAGTTGATGTTGCGTGCCAGGGTGGCGGTGACATGGGGCAGCGGTAGGTCGTCGCCATGTCGGCCGGCAAGCAGCACCATTGCCGGGCGGACGAAGAGGTCGAAGCAGACCATGGCCGACACCGGATGACCGGGGAGGCCAAAGATCGGCGTGGCGCCGCTCATGCCAAAGATGATCGGCTTGCCGGGCTTGAGGGCGACACCGTGGATGAGGATGCCGGGCGGGCCGAGGGCGGCGATGGCGCGCTCGCCGAGGTCGCGCGCCCCCACCGAGCTGCCTCCGGAAAAGAGTACCAGGTCGTTGGCCGCCACCGCCTCGCGCAGGGCGGGGAGGAAGATCTCCTCGCGGTCGGAGACGATGGGCAGGA
Organism: uncultured Desulfobacterales bacterium; assembly: GCA_937915545.1. GTDB lineage: Bacteria > Desulfobacterota > Desulfobulbia > Desulfobulbales > Desulfocapsaceae > Desulforhopalus_A. The sequence continues at coordinate 245,919 of CALGIJ010000012.1, read as the reverse complement.
TATGTGCCATGCCGCCGGCCTGGCGGACCTGTCCGGCCAAGGCGAGGGAGTTGATGTCGCGGATCTGCCCCGGGCGGGGCGTCTCATGGTGGGGGACGATCTCGTCTCCGGTGGAGAGGATGCCGACGCGCACCTGGCGAAAGACCTCGACCGAGGCCATGCCGAGGCCGGCGAGCAGGCCGATGTCCTGGGGACGCAGGATGCTGCCGGTATCCAGGGCGAGGGCGCCGGCGGCGATATCTTCCCCCGGGGTGATGACGTTGCCCCCCGCCGGCACGCCTTTGACGATCTCGATCATGGTGGCGTCGACCTCCACCGTGTCCTCGAGCATCACCACGGCGTCGGCGCCGGCGGGCAGCAGGCCGCCGGTGGGGATTTTGTAACAGCTCCCCGCTACGACCTCCCCCTGAGGGGCCTCGCCCATGCGCACTTCGCCGGAGATGGTCAGATAGCAGGGCGAGCCCTGGCTGGCGCCGAAGGTGTCGGATGCGCGCACCGCAAAACCGTCCATGGTCGAACGGGCCTCGGCGGGCAGGTTCACCGGCGAGAGCAAGCGCGTGGCCAGTACCCGCTCGAAGGCCTCGGCGAGGGGCAGGCTCTCGCTGGCCGGGGTGTGGCCGGCAAGCTGCGCGGTGATGACCTCGACGGCCTGGCGCACTGAGAGCAGACCGCCGCGGCCAAGCATGTCTCTGGTGGAATTCATCAAGTATTCCTCATCTCTGGAGCGGGCACCGAGGCGCCGTGGCCAGCGGCGGCCGGCTGCCTGCTGCCGCCTGGAAAAAAAGCGCCGCCTCGCCGGAAGCCGCAGGGCGGTGGGGCGAGGCGGAGCTGCCTGCGGACGGGCTGGGGCTGGCGAGGCGAAAGAACGTTGCTCAACGCTGTGGAAGGTACTACACTGCACCGACCACGCCCCTTCCGTTCGGGTTATTCTGCACTGCCCGGCAAGGTTCCGGGGCAGTCCATTGTACCAGCAAATCCGCTCTTTGCGAAAAGGAAAACACCCCTCTGCAATCTTCAGCTTTCTGAAAAGGACAAGAAATGACAGTTCCAGCTCTGCCGACGGCCCCTGGCTACCGGCCGTTTTCCGGCCCGGTGGTGACCATCATCATGGACGGCATCGGCATCGGCCCCGGCGACGCCAGTGACGGTGTCCATGTCTCCCATACCCCGGTTCTCGACCGGCTGCTCAAGGAGCCCTTGCAGTTTCGCCTCAAGGCGCATGGCACGGCGGTGGGCCTGCCCTCCGACGGCGATATGGGCAATTCCGAGGTCGGCCACAACGCCCTCGGCGCCGGGCGTATCTTCGCCCAGGGGGCGCAGCTGGTCAACGAGGCCATCGGCTCGGGGAGCATCTTCGCCTCGGCCGCCTGGAAAGAGCTCTGCGCCAGGGCCAGCAGGGGAGCCACGCTGCACTTCATCGGGCTGCTCTCCGACGGCAATGTTCACAGCCATGTCACCCATCTGTACGCCCTGCTTCAGCGCTGCGCCGCCGAGGGTGTCGCACGGGTGCGGGTCCACGTGCTTCTTGACGGCCGCGACGTCGACCAGAAGAGCGCTTTGCGCTATGTCGAGCCGCTGGAGGAGAAGCTGGCCGAGCTGAGCGCCGCCGGGCGCGACTACCGGATCGCCTCCGGCGGCGGGCGCATGGTCACCACCATGGACCGCTACAATGCCAACTGGGCGGTGGTGGAGAACGGCTGGAAGGCCCATGTACGCGGCGAGGGGCGGCCCTTTGTTTCGGCGGCGGCGGCTGTGCGCACCTACTACCAGGAGGACGAGACGCTCACCGACCAGTATATGCCCTCCTTCGTGGTGGTGGACGAGTCCGGGCCGGTCGGCCCCATCGTCGACGGCGACGGGGTGGTCTTCTTCAACTTCCGCGGTGACCGCGCCATCGAGATCTCGCGCGCCTTCGAGGAGGAGGACTTCGCCGAGTTCCCCCGTGGCCGGCGTCCGCAGGTCTTCTTTGCCGGGATGATGCAGTATGACGGCGACGCGCTCATTCCGAAAAACTATCTGGTCGAGCCGCCGGCCATCGAACGCACCCTCGGCGCCTATCTCTGCGCTAGCGACATCACCTCCTACGCCGTTTCCGAGACGCAGAAATTCGGTCATGTCACCTATTTCTGGAACGGCAACCGTTCCGGCTACCTCGATCCGGCGCTGGAAACCTACGAGGAGGTGCCCTCGGACAAGATCCGTTTCGACCTGCGGCCGTGGATGAAGGCGGGGGAAATCAGCGACCGGGTCATTGACGCGGTGACGAGTGGCCGCTACCGGTTCATCCGCGCCAATCTCGCCAACGGCGACATGGTCGGCCATACCGGGGTGGAGGCGGCGATCAGGATCGCCGTCGAGACCGTCGACCTCTGCCTGGGGCGCATTCTCGAGGCGGTAGCTTCAGCAAAGGGCATCGCCGTGATCACCGCCGACCATGGCAACGCCGACTGCATGTGGACCGAGAAAAAGGGCAAGATCGCGCCGATGGTCGCCCACACCCTCAACCCGGTGCCGTTGATCGTCAAGGATTACAGTGGCGCCAACAGCTTCGTCGCCACCGCTGTCGCCAGTCCCGGCCTGGCCAATGTCGCCGCCACGCTGTGCCTGCTACTCGGCCTGACGCCTCCCGCCGACTACGAGCCGGCGCTGCTGCAGCTGGCCGCCGGACAAGGGGAGGGGCAATGAGCGAGTACGTCAGCAGGTCGGCGCAGAAACGGCGCTTCAAAGACGAGGAAGGGGCGGCGGCGGAGCTGGCCCTGCTCACCGACCGCGATCTCAAGCTGCTGCCGTCGACCGACGAAGTCAAGGCGGAGATCCGCCGCTGCCGCGACCTCAAGGGTGGGGCGCGTAAGCGCCAGATCAAATACCTCGCCAAGGTGATGCGCGAGGCCGGCATGGAGGCCATCCTCGACTTCCTCACCGAGCGCAAGGGGTCGCAGATCAAGGCCAACAGCCTGCAGCGCGAGGCGGAACGGCTGCGCGACGTCATCGTCAACGAGGCTATCGAAGAGTACCAGCGCCTGCTGCGTGGCGGCGAGGTCTGGGAGCCCGACTGGCAGGGCGAGGAGATCGCCGCCGTGGTGCGGCGCTATCCGCTTGACGAAGGCGAGCTGCGTCGCACCGTGCACCATTTCGTCAAGACGAGGATGCCCAATTCCTATCGCGAAACCTTCCGCATTCTCAAGGCGGCGATGGACAAAGAGGAACTCTTGCGCAAGACAGCGCAATCGTAGGGGGCGCCGCCGCGAGGCGGTTGTCGGGACCGGCTCTATGCCGGTGGTAAAGGTGTACTGTCCGAAGCGACAGGCCTTATTGCGTGTTCGCCTAGAAGGTCCATGGCCGGGGAGGCCGGATAAGGCCCCGCCGCAGCCTGGTTCACCGGGTGAGCGCTGCGGAGTTCTTAGCAATTGTGAAGTGCCATCGGCCGAACTAGGCCTGGCGGACAATGGAGGGAGTATGTCGATACGGCTCATCGCCCGGGAACTGTACCGGGCGCAGAAACAGGTGGAGGAACTGCGGCGGTTGGTAGCCGCGGCCGTCGGGGCCGAGGTTGAAACCCGCCGCAGGGAGCTGCTCCTCGCCGAGCGCGAGCTGGTGACCTTGCAGAAGATGCTCGAGGCGAGAAAGGACGAGAGCACCGGCAGCCGCATCCCGCGTCTGCGCTGACGCCACGGCAAAATCGCCTTTACCGCAAGGCCTGCCGGTGGTACAGTTTCCACCTTTCGCCCTGCCGGTTGTACGCCGATTTCCCTTTCTGGGCGATCGATCTCCCCTTTCTCGAGGACATTGCCATGGATCAGATTCTTGCCCAACGCATGTCGGGCGTGCCGCGTTCTTTCATCCGCGAAATTCTCAAGGTCTCCCTCGACCCGACGATCATCTCCTTCGCCGGGGGGCTGCCCAATGCCGCCTATTTTCCGGTAGGCGAGCTCGAGGCGGCCGCCGCCAAGGTCTTTGCCCGCCAGGGCGCCACCGCACTGCAGTATGGCAAGACGGAAGGGGACGAGGAACTGCGCCAGTGGATCGCCAAGCGCTACCGCGACAAGAAGGGTCTGGAGGTCGACGTCGAGCATATCCTCATCACCAATGGCTCGCAGCAGGGCCTCGATCTCCTCGGCAAGGTGCTGCTCGACACTGGTGACGGGGTGCTTATCGAAGAGCCGGGCTATCTTGGCGCCATTCAGTCCCTGTCGCTCTTCCAGCCGCGCTTTCTGCCGGTACCTCTCAACGACGACGGACTTGACATCCCCTCGCTGCAGGAAACCTTGCGCGAGGCCGCCGCCAAGCTGCTCTATGCCGTGCCCAGCTTCCAGAACCCTTCCGGGGTCAGCTATAGCGACGACAATCGCCGCCGCGTCGCCGAGCTCGCCCGCGAGCATCGCTTCGTCGTCGTCGAGGACGATCCCTACGGCGAGCTGCGCTTCACCGGGCAGGAGGCGAGGTCTTTCGCCCACTATCTGCCGGAGAGCACGGTGCTGCTCGGGTCGTTCTCCAAAGTGGTCGCCCCGGGGTTCCGCCTCGGCTGGCTGGTGGCCCCGCCTTGGCTGCACGACCGGCTGATTGTCGCCAAGCAGGCCGCCGACCTGCATACCTCGACCTTCACCCAGAGGGTCATGGCGACCTTTCTCGCCGACAACGACCTCGACAGCCATATTGCCCGTATCATCGATGCCTACGGGCGGCAGTGCCGGACGATGGAGGATGCCCTGCAGCGTCACTTCCCCAAGGAAATCACCTTCACCAAGCCCGAGGGCGGTATGTTCCTCTGGGGACGCCTGCCGGAGGGCATGGATGCCATGGAGCTGTTTCATCAGGCGGTGGGGGAGAAGGTGGTGTTCGTGCCCGGTAACCCCTTCTATACCGCCACGGGAGCGACGTCGACCATGCGCTTCAGCTTCTCCTGCGTTGATGGGCCGCTTATCGACGAGGGCGTGCAGCGTCTCGCCCGCGCCCTGGGGAAGTTCAACGCCGCTTTTTCCTGAACGGCGAGGTGCTGCGCTGGCGGCTCACAACGCGACAGCCGACAGCGGCGCGCGAGGCCTTGGCAAGGGAGGTCAGCGCAGCGTGTCGCTGTCGACGTAGGCGTAGGCGCTATGCTTGTGGATTGACTCGAAGCTCTCCACCCCGGCCGAGAACCAGAGGATGTTGGGGTTGGCCAGGGCGGACACCGCCACCTTGCGCACCACGTCCTCGACGAACATCGGGTTGTTGAAGGCCTTTTCCGTGACGTACTTCTCGTCCGGCCGCTTGAGCAGGGAGTAGAGCTCGCAGGAGGCCGAGCTCTCGATCATGGCGATGAGGTCTTCGGCCCAGATGAAGTTCTTGAACTTGACGTTGAGGGTGACTTCGGCCCGCTGATTGTGGGCGCCTCCGGCACTGATCTCTTTGGAGCAGGGGCAGAGGGTGGTCACCGGCACGCCGACGGTGAGGATGAAACCGTCATCGTCGCCGATGCCGCCGGAGAAGGTGCAGCTGTATTCCATCAGGCCGTGGGTGGCGCTGACCGGGGCCTTTTTGTCGATGAAATAAGGAAAGGTCATCTCCAGCCGCACGCTCTTCGCCTGCAATTCCTGCTGCAGCCTGGCGAGGATGGTGGAGAAGCTGGTGACCGAGAGTTCACCAAGATACTCGTTGAGAATCGAGGTAAAGGTTTCGACGCAATTATCCTTTTTTCCGTCGGAAAGTCGTGCCCGCATCGACACCGTGGCGATGGTGTTCTGCAGCCCGCCGTTCTTCTCCTTCACCCGTACCGGGGTTTTCAGCCCCCTGAGCCCAACCGTCTGGATATGCATAGTGTTACATGAGTGGCCAATTGAGAAAACGGCCCGCTATCCAGGCCGCCTGGCGTCCGCCAGCCCGCCAGATCAGCCATTCATCGGCTGTGGCGACGTAGCGACGTGCAGAACTTTCTTACCCTGTTTCCCCTTCTTCGACAATCTCTTTAATGGCGGGTGCGGTGTCTGCTCCCTGGCTGCCCGTGGTCCAAGAATTGTCGTGTTGTTGGCAGCCGACGGCGCAAGCGACTCTCTGGTCGCCAGTCGTACAGCCCGGGGTACGGCTTTGCCCGACCTGGGCGAGATGAGAGCAACGAGGGCAAAGAAAAAAAAAGGGTGCTCAGGAACGACTGTTTCCTGAGCACCCTTGCGATAGCAAATGGTCGGGATGAGTGGATTTGAACCACCGGCCCCAAGTCCCCCAGACTTGTGCGCTAACCAGGCTGCGCTACATCCCGACTCGTGCCGCCCTTTCTACCATGGGAAAGGGAGGCTGTCAACACTATCAACGGCACGATACTTATTCTTTTTCTGCTCCGAGCAGTGCCTGCAGGCGCCGCAGTTCCTCCTTGATGAGGCTCAGCCGGCTGCGTTCATCGTCCGTTTCTCGGGGCGTGGCAGGCGGGGCAGCGCTGGTCTCACCACCCTCCTGGAGGAGCTTGCGTGCCCCGGCGATGGTATAGCCCTGTTCGTGGAGGAGGTGCTTGATTCTCAGCACCAGTTCCACGTCCTGGTAGCGGTAGAGCCGCTGCTGCGAACTGGCGCGCTTTGGCTTGATTCCTGGAAATTCGGCTTCCCAGTAGCGCAGGACATGGGGTGGCACTGCGGCAAGTTTGGCCACTTCCCCGATCTTGAAATAGAGCTTGTCCGGTATGCGCACATCCATGCCGCGTGCCGCCTCTGTGCCGGAGTTGCCAGGAGAGCAGTCTAGCTGTTGATCAGCTCCCTGAGCTTTTTGCTCGGCCGAAAACTAATGGCCTGGCGCTTCTTGATGGTGATGGTATCGCCGGTGCGCGGGTTGCGGCCGCGCCGTGGCGACTTGTTGCGCACGGTAAAGGTGCCGAAGTGCACGAGCTTGATCGACTGCCCGTCGACCATGGTCTGCTTCATGTTGTCGAGGAAGCTGTCGACGATCTGTGAGCAGCTGCTCTGCGAGAAACCGAGACGCTCGGCGAGGGTTTCGGTCAGTTCCTTCCTGGTAAGATTGTTGCTGTTATCATTCATGGCGAATAGTACCCCCAAATTGCTCTGTCAGTAAACGTAATATTTTTTCGTGGGATTTTTCCACGTTCTTTTCAGTCAGTGTCTTGCTCGATGAGCGATAGGTGATGCTCAGGGCGACGCTCTTGCTGCCGGCGGGGATCTTCTCGCCGCGGAAGACATCGAAGAGCTCGCACCGTTCGATGAGCTTGTCCGGGTGGCGCCGTACCGCGGCGAGGAGCTCGCCGGCCGCCACCTCTTCCGGGACCACCAGAGCGATATCGCGCTCTACCGCCGGATAGACCGGCAGCGCGGAGAATTTTCTCACATCTCGAGGGGCTTCGCACAGTGCCGCGAAATCGAGGTCGAAGTAGTAGACCTGCTGCTTGATGGCGAAGTTGCGCAGCACCTCGTCACGGAGCTTGCCGAGGGTGCCGATTTTACAGGATGCGACAGAGATATCAAGGGAATATCCTTCTTCGGTGAACGGTTCGTTGCAACCCGCCGCGGGAGGGGTGAAGGTGGCGTCGCTGTCGGCTCCGCTGATGTCGAGGGCGGAGAGGATGAACTGCACGCAGCCCTTGACGTCGAAGATGTCGACGCGCTCCTCCTTGTAGTGCAGCGCGGCGGCGGCGCCATGGCGGTTGCCGCACACAACACCGGCAAGGCGCATGTTTTCCTGCGGCTGGGCGGCGCCTTCCCTGGGCATGAAGACCTTGCCGATCTCGAAGAGTTTGGCGCTGGTCTGCTGGAAGTTGAGGTTACGCCGCAGGTTTTCGAGCAGGCCGGGGAGCAGGGTGGTGCGCATCACCCCCTGGTCTTCGCTGATCGGGTTGAGCAGGCGCACGACGTTGCGCCGCGGGTCGTCAGCGCCCAAGGTGAGCATGTCGGCATGCTTTTCGGCGATGAAGCTGTAGTTGATGGCCTCGGTGAAACCGCTGCCGGCAAAGCGGCGGGCAAGGGCGAGGCGCCGTTGCCGCTGGCTGTCCTGCTCGGGGTAGCTGAGCTCGACCTTGGGCAGGGAGACGGGGATGTTGTCGTAGCCATAGAGTCTGGCCACCTCTTCCACCAGGTCGGCCTCGCGCTCGATATCGACACGGAAGGCGGGCGGGACGACCTCGATGGAATTGCTGCTCGTCACCGACGCCGAAAGCCCGATGGAGTTGAGCAGGCTGGCGATTTCCGCAGCGGAAAGCGTGACGCCGATGAGCAGGCTGCAGCGAGCCACGTCGAGCGTGAGCGTGGCCGGTTCTTTACGGCCGGGGAAGCAGTCGACGCCATCGTCGGGTGCCTCGCCCCCGGCGAGCTCGCACATCAGCTGCACGGCACGGTTAAGGGCGTCGATGGTCCCTTCCGGGTCGACACCGCGCTCGAAGCGATAGGAGGCCTCCGAAGAGAGGCCCAGCCTGCGGGCGGTGCGGCGCACCGAGACGGGGTTGAAGCAGGCGCTCTCGAGGAGCACGGTGGTGGTCTTGTCGGTGACCTCGGAGTTGAGTCCGCCCATGACCCCAGCCACTGCCACCGGTTTGTCGCCGTCGCAGATCATCATCGTCTCGGCTTCGAGCTGGCGCTCGCTGCCATCGAGGGTGGTGAAAGTCATTTCGTTCTCGGCTGGGCAGCGCACGACGATCTTCTTCTGCGCCAGGGTGTCGAAATCGAAGGCGTGCAAGGGCTGGCCGTACTCCATCATGACAAAGTTGGTGATGTCGACGACGTTGTTGATCGGCCGCAGACCGATGCTCAGCAGCCGCTTGCGCAGCCACCACGGGGACGGGGCGATGGTGACGTTTCTGACCAGCCGGGCGGCGTAACGTGGGCAGAGGTCGGGCCTCTTGATTTCCACGGCGAAGTCGTTGCTGACGGTGTCGATGGTCGCTCCGGCGACGGGCAGGCTCAGGGGCTGCCGCACGATACCGGCAACCTCGCGGGCAATGCCGATGACCGAGGCGCAGTCCGGCCGGTTGGGGGTGAGATCGACCTCGATCATCGTGTCGTTCAAGCCCATGGCCTCGAGGAAGGAGCGCCCGTGTTCGGTGGACTCGGGCAGTTCCATGATGCCGTCATGGGAGTTGCTGAGTCCCAGTTCGCGTTCCGAGCAGATCATCCCTCCCGACTCGACGCCGCGGATTTTCGACTTGCCGATCTTGAGGTCTCCGGGGAGGAGGGTGCCGGGCAGGGCGACCACCACCGCCAGGCCCTGGCGCACGTTGGGCGCGCCGCAGACGATCTGATGCACCTGCTCGCCGATCTGCACCTTGCAGACGGTGAGCTTGTCGGCCGAAGGATGCTTGTCGGCGGCGATCACCAGGCCGGTGCGCAGGCCGGCGAGCTCCGGGAAGAGGGGGGAGACGCTGTCGACCTCGAGGCCGAGCATGGTGAGATGGTCTGCCAGTTTCTCCGGGGTCAGCCCGCGGAGATCCACATAGGATTGCAACCAGTCGAGAGTAAGCTTCATGGCGGTATGGGCGTAAAGGGGAACGGCTTAAAACTGCGACAGAAAACGCTGGTCGTTCTCGTAGAAGAGGCGGATGTCGTCGATGCCGTACTTGAGCATGGCGATACGCTCGACTCCCAGGCCGAAGGCAAAGCCGCTGTACTGCTGCGGATCATAGCCGACCATGCGGAACACCTCGGGGTCGATCATGCCCGAGCCGAGAATCTCCAGCCAGCCTGTCTTCTTGCAGACCCGACAGCCCTCGCCGCCGCAGATGACGCAGGCGATATCGACTTCGGCGCTCGGTTCGGTGAAGGGAAAAAAGGACGGCCGGAAGCGCAGGGCGAGTTCCTTGCCAAACATCTTGCGGGTGAAGACGGTGAGGACGCCCTTGAGGTCGGCGAAGGAGACCTTCTTGTCGACGAGGAAGCCTTCCACCTGGTGGAACATCGGCGTGTGGGTGATATCCGAGTCGCAGCGATAGACCTTGCCGGGGGCGATGACCCGCAGGGGCGGCTGCCGCGATTCCATAATGCGCGCCTGCATTGGCGAGGTGTGGGTGCGTAGCAGCAGCGAGTCGCTGACATAGAAGGTATCGTGCATGTCCCTCGCCGGGTGGTGCGCCGGGATATTGAGGGCCTCAAAATTATAGTAGTCGAGCTCGACATCCGGCCCCTCGGCGACGGAAAAGCCCATGCCTTCGAAGATCTGGCAGGTCTCTTCCATAACCTGGCTGATGGGATGCAAACGGCCGGTGACCGGCCAGCGGCCGGGCAGCGAAAGATCGGGGGTGGTGACGCCACGAAGTCCCTGGCCGGCGGAGAGCATGGCTTTCTTCTCTTCGAAGAGGCGCTCGATGTCCGCCTTGATGCTGTTGGCCAGCTGTCCGACCCGCGGCCGCTCTTCGGCGGGGACCGAGCCGAGCTGCTTCATGATGGTGCTGAAAGCGCCCTTGCGCCCGAGAAAGCGGACCCGAAACGGTTCGAGGTGCGCGGCATCGGTCAATTCTTGCAGGCCTTTTCTGGCCTCGGCCTCTAGGCTCTGTAACTCGTTTTCCATGGCTGCGTTCGACTGCTGGGCAAAGAAACAGCAAGCCGGTTGTTGGTCGTGAAAACCAAAACCGGCATGCGGGGGCAATAGACTGGTTACGATGCCCATCGCCACAGAGCCGCGCTCTCGCCCCGGCGAGGGGCGCTCATGCGGCGAGGAGACGGGCAACCACCCTGTGGATATCAGGCGTTGGCTTCTTTGGCGATCTGTACGATCTTTGCGAAAGCCCCGGCATCGAGAATCGCCAGGTTGGAGAGGACCTTGCGATCGAGTCGGACATTGGCCTTTTTCAGACCGCCCATCAGCTTGCTGTAGCTGATGTCGTTCATGTTGGCGCCGGCATTGATACGGGCGATCCACAGCTTGCGGAAGTCGCGTTTCTTCTGGCGGCGGTCACGAAAGGCGTAATTGAGGGCGCGATCCACTGCCTCGGCGGCGGTTTTATAGAGACGCGATTTGCCTCCCCGGAAGCCCTTGGCGAGTTTCAGTACCTTGTTTCTTCTTCTGCGGGCCTTGAAGCCCCTGGTAACGCGTGGCATTGGTGAACTCCTTTTTATCCTGCCCGGATTCACCTTCTTCCGGGCTGTTCGGCGATTTTTGAGCTGGTTGCGGTCTGTGTCGCCTCGGCGAGACGATGGGTCCGCTTACAAATAGGGCAGAATCTTGCGGATTCCTTTCAAATTGGTGGCGTCCACCAGGCATCCCTGGCGCAGGCCGCGCTTGCGTTTTGTGGATTTCTTGGTCAGGATGTGGCTGGAAAAGGCCTTGGCCCGCTTGATCTGACCGGCTCCGGTAGCTTTGAAACGCTTGGCGGCGCCTCTGTTGGATTTCATTTTCGGCATGATAGCACTCCTTTGACCTCAATATCACAATCGCCTTGCGGCGATTGCTGCTCTAAGAACAACGACGTTAACGGGGCGTGGACTCTCTGCTCACGACTTCGGACCGACGAACATCACCAGCTGGCGGCCTTCCATCTTCGGTTCCTGGAGGATGACGGCGTCTTCCTTCAGGGACTCGGCAATCTTGTTCATCGACTCGAGGCCGATGGTTTCACAGTAGACGATCTCGCGGCCGCGAAAGCGCATGGTCAGCTTGACCTTGTTTTTGTCGGCGAGAAACTTCTTGATGTTCTTGATCTTGAAGTTGAGATCATGGTCATCGGTCTTGGGGCGGAACTTGATTTCCTTGGTTTCGATGACCGTCTGTTTCTTTTTCGCTTCCTGGGTTTTTTTCTTTTGCTCGTAGCGGAACTTATCGTAGTTCATCACCCGGCAGACGGGCGGATCGGCGTTTTCCGAGACGACCACGAGGTCGAGCCCGGCCTCGAAGGCGATATTGCGCGCCTCGTCGGAAGTGACGATCCCCAGTTGATTGCCTTCGGCGTCGATGAGACGAACCTTGGCGAAGCGGATCGCTTCGTTGGTCAGCGATTGTGACTCACGTTGTACCGGTGCACTCCTGCCTTTCCTGTTAATAACTTTACCTCCTCGATTCTACGAGCTGAAAGATCTTTCTCCATCGGCCCTGTCCGTCCCACGGACACCGATGACCACGCTCTTGCGTCTTAGGCCCCTGAAGCTTGCGTCTCCCTCATGGGAGGGGGGAGTAGGGCCGATACTCCTTCCCAGCGATCTCTATGCGCCGCTCAGTACCCGCGACCTTCGCGAACCTCGGCGGCGATCATGTCGGTAAAAGCGTCCCAGCTCATCGGCGGCAGGTTGCTGCCGTCGCGGCGGCGCAGGGTGACGGTGCGGTCTTCCTTTTCCTTGTCACCGACAATGAGCATATACGGGATTTTGGCGATTTGTGCTTCTCTGATTTTATAATTGAGCTTCTCGTTGCGCAAATCCTTTTCTACGCGCAGGCCGCAAAGGCGCAGATGGCGGTAGAGTTCCTCGCCATACTCCGCCTGATCGTCGGTGATGTTGAGGATACGGGCCTGCACCGGCGCGAACCACAGGGGGAAGGCCCCGGCGTAGTGCTCGATGAGCACGCCGATGAAACGCTCCAGGGAACCCATCAGGGCGCGGTGGATCATGATCGGCTGATGGTCGCTGTTGTCGGCTCCGGTAAAATGCATCTGGAAACGTTCCGGCAGGTTGAAGTCCACCTGAATGGTGGAGCACTGCCAGGAGCGGCCCAGCTGATCCTTGATCTTGATGTCGATCTTCGGCCCGTAGAAGACGCCTTCGCCGGGATCGATCATATAGCCTAAGCCCTTTTTCTCCAGGGCCAGCTTCAGTGCCTCGGTGGCCTTGTGCCAGTTTTCGTCGCTGCCGACATATTTCTCCGGGCGGGTGGAGAGGTAGATGTCGTAGTCGCTGAAACCGAAGGCGCGAAGGATGTGGAGGTTGAGGCTGAGGATGTTCTCGATCTCGTCTTCCAGCTGGTCGGGGCGGCAGAAGATATGGGCGTCGTCCTGGGTGAAGCCGCGCACGCGCAGCAGGCCATGCAGGGCGCCGGCACGCTCGTAGCGATAGACGGTGCCCAGCTCGCACCAGCGGATTGGCAGTTCGCGGTAGCTGCGCTTCTCGCTGTTGAAGACCCCGATATGGAAGGGGCAGTTCATCGGCTTGAGCTGATACTTGACCTCGTCGATGTCCATCGACGAGTACATGTTCTCGCTGTAGAAATCGAGGTGCCCGGAGGTCTTCCACAGATCCTGGCGGGCGATATGCGGGGTGTAGAGCAGCTGATAGTCGTGACGATAGTGCTCGTCCTTCCAGAAATCCTCGATGAGGCGGCGCAGCTGCGCCCCCTTGGGCTGCCAGAGAATGAGCCCGGGGCCGATTTCGTCGCGGATGGTGAACAGCTCGAGTTCCTTGCCAAGACGGCGATGATCGCGCTTCTTGGCCTCTTCGAGGTGGTCGAGATATTTCTTGAGGTCTTTCTTGTCGAAGAAGGCGGTGCCGTAGATGCGCTGCAGCACATCGCGCTTCTCGTCACCGCGCCAGTAGGCGCCGGCAACGCGCAGCAGCTTGAAGGCCTTGATGAATGAGGTATCGGGCAGGTGCGGGCCGCGGCAGAGGTCGGTGAACTCGCCGACCTGATAGAGGGAGACGGCTTCGGTGGCCAGGTCCTGTATCAGCTCGACCTTGAATTTCTCCTGCTCGCCGGAGAATTTCTCGATGGCGGCGGCGCTGCTCAGCTCGGTGCGCGTAAAGGGCAGGGCGGCGCGCACCAACTCCTCCATTTTCGCCTCGATGGCGGCGAAGTCTTCCGGAGAGAAGGGTTTGTCGTAGAGGAAGTCGTAATAGAAACCGTTTTCGATGGACGGACCGATGGCGATCTTGACATCCTTGCCATAGATTCCGCGCACCGCCAGGGCCATGATATGGGCGGCGCTGTGGCGCAATACCTCGAGGGCCTCCTCGCTGCCGATCTGCACCGGGCTGAGAACGGTGTCCTTGTCGAGGACGGTGGTAAAATCGACCAGGGTGTCACCAATGCGGGCGGCAACGGTCTGCTTACGCTGTTTGTTGGAAAGAAGGCTGGACAAGGCCGCTTTCACGGTCGTGCCGGCGGCGACGACCACCGAAGGTCCCTCGGCAATGGCGACGGTGATTTCATTCATGGGTTGTCCGAAGATAAAAATAAAGGCTAAAGAAGAGACCCCCCAATTGAGGGGTCTTAGCTTTAGCCTTGTATTTTGGTAGGCGCGGACGGGATTGAACCGTCGACATCCACCACGTCAAGATGGCGCTCTCCCACTGAGCTACGCGCCTAGCTACGTTGTCGGCCAGAATCCGGATGGTAATCCGTTGCGGCTTTCCGCGCTTGGCAAGGGTCATTAGATACCACCATTGCCGGTGGGACGCAACCATTTTTTATCCGTGATCCTTGAAAAAGTCGATTATTTTCCCCGTGGCGGGGGTGATTGCCGTGGCCCAGGCAGAGAGCATGTCGAGGCTCGGCGGCAAGGGCCGATACCCTGCCGCGGTCGGTGAAATGCACCTCACTCCCTGATGGCGCTCGGTGCTTTGTTGTCTTCGGGACGGCACCGGGCGGGAAAGCTTCCGGGAGGGGGGGGATGTTTGATTATTTGGCCTGGGAACGGCTCTCGATGGCCCGGGCCAGGGTGTGACGGTCGGCGTACTTGATGTCCATACCCATGGGGATGCCGCGGGCAAGCCGGGTCAAGCGGACCGGGGCATGCTGCAGGAGGTCGATGAGGTAGGAGGCGGTAGCCTCGCCGGGAACGGTGGAACTGGTGGCGATGAGTACTTCTTTGATGGTTCCGGAGGCGATGCGTGCCTGCAGTTCACGGATCTTGATCTCTTCCGGGCCGATGCCGTCCATGGGCGAGATGACCCCGTGGAGGATATGGTAGTGGCCGCGGTAGGCTCCGGTCTTCTCGATGGCGAGGAGGTCGCCGGACTGTTCGACGACGCAGAGGGTGTCGGCCTGCCGCCGCGGGTCGGCGCAGATGAGGCAGGGATCGCTCTCCGAGAAAGAGAAACAGCAGGAGCAGAGCTGTATCGACTGGTGCAGCTGCGAGAGGGCAGTGGCAAGGTCCCCGGCCAGGCCCGGGGGCTTGCGGAGGATGAACAGCGCCAAGCGAGTCGCTGTCTTGCGGCCGATGCCGGGGAGGCGGGCGAGACTCTCGATGAGGCGCTCGAGGGCCGGGGGGAGGACTTGCATGGGGCTCAGTTCTGCATGAAGTTGGCGAGGCCGGGCAGGTTGAGGCCGCCGGTGAGCTGCGCCAGTTCCTGCTTGCTCAGTTCCTTGGCGCGACGCAGGGCGTCGTTGGTGGCGGCGACGACGAGGTCCTGCAGCATGTCGATGTCGCCGCCCTCGACCACGGGTTTCTCGAAACGGACGGCGAGGACCTCGCCCTGGCCGTTGACGGAGACCTGCACCATGCCGCCGCCGGCGCTGCCGGTGATGACCTTCTTGGCGAGTTCCTGTTGAATTTTGGTCATTTTTTCCTGCATGACCCGTGCTTGCTGCATGATACTATTGAGATCCATGATATGTACCTCGGAAAAGAGTTTGGGAAGCGGCGCGTTCGCGACAAGTTGCCGGAAGCCGTAACACGCAGCCCTAGGGGCGGGCGTTTAGCGGTTGCTCGGGCCGATACGGATGTCGCCGACCTCGCCGTTGAAAATTTCCACCGCCATCAGCACCAGCGGGTCGCTGGCCAGCTGCGCCCGCTTGCGGCTTGGCGCCTCGCCGTTGCTCTCCGTCGGCTCGTCGGCCGAGGGGATGGCAAAGCGCACCTTGAGGGGTTTCTGGAAAAAATCCACCGCCAGTTCGTTGAGCAGGTGGCGGTGTTCCTTCTGCCGCAGCAGGAGGCAGTTGGCCGGGTCGCCGTAAGTGAGGCGCAGCTCGCCGTCAACTTCGCGGTAGGAGTCGGCGCGCTGCAGATCCTGAGACATCCACATGCTCTTCTCCTTGACGTAGGCGATGAACTGCAGCCAGTCGCGGCGCACGTCCCTCTCGTGGGAATGGGCCCGAGGCGGTTTTTCCGCAGCGCTTGGCGCCTGTTCCGTTTTCGCCGCTGCGCTGGCGGTTGCCGTCTCGGTTGGCTGGGGGCCGGCGGGCGGTGAGGAAGCCGCGGCCGGGCTGTCTGCTGCTCCTGCGGCGCGGTGATGTGCGGCTGGGCCAGAGCTGGTGCCGGTTGTCGAGGTCGGTTGCGATGCGCGGGCTGCCGCCATGGCGGACAGGACCTCGATCGGGGCAGGGGGCTCGCCCGGCGAGGGGGCGGACTCCCGTGAGCGATCACTCTGCGTTGCCGCGCTCCTCTCCGGCGCCATGCTGGCAAGGGTGGCCGCGGTCGTCGCAGGGCCTTTTTCGTCCTCTGCGGGGAAGGTACCTTCCGCGGCCTTGCCTGGGGCAGGACCCGGCCCGGCGCTGGGGGTTGCGGCAGCGATTGGCCCGGCGGAGGTGGCCAAAGGGGCAGCCTTCTCCCCTTGCTGGGCCTGTGCCATGACCGGTGCCGTGCCGCCGCTGGCGGAGGCCATTGGCTGAGGCTGCAGCGGCCTGGCGGCCTGGGAGGGCACGGGGTCTGGCTGCGTCCGTTCTCCTGGACTTGGCGTCCTGCCGTCAGCTGCCCCGTCTCTCGTCGTCTCCACTATGGCCGATGAGCGGTCAGACCTGAGCTGAACCGCAGGCACTGCCGGAGACGGGCCCACCGCTGCAACGCTGGCCGGCTGAGTCGGCGTCACGGCCTGCTGGACCGGAGCGAGGGTGGCCTGCGGGCTTGCCGGCGGACACAGGGGCAAGGAGGCGAGGATTTTGTCGACCTGACTGAGCAGGGTGGAGACGGCGACGACGTTGTCGGCCTCGATGATGGCGAGAAAGCTCGTCTCGAGCAGCAGGCGCGGCTGCCCCGAGAACTTCAGCTCTTCCGCCGCCCGCATGAGCAGGGCCAGCTTCTGGTGCAGGGTCTCGCGACTGTAGTCGGCGGCGATCTGTTTATGGAGGGCCAATTCCTCCGCCGGCAGGTCGATGAGACTGTCGCAGCCGTCGAGCTTGCACAGCAGCAGGGTGCGAAAGCCGGCCATGAGGTCTTCGAGAAAGCGCTTGAGGTCGGTGCCGAAGGAGAAGACCTCGCCCAGGGTGGCGAGCACCAAGGGGGCGTTTTTCTCCAGCAAGCCGCGGCTGAGGCGCAGCAGCACCTCGCGGTCGACCAGACCGAGGACCTCGACCACGTCCTGCACGGCGATATGGCGTTCTCCGAACGAGAACATCTGGTCGAGAAGGCTGAGACCGTCGCGCACCGAGCCGGCGGCCTCGCGCACGATCAGCGACATGGCGGCGGGCTCCATCTCGTACCCTTCGCCGGCTGCCAGCCGCTGGAAGTGGTCGTAGAGCTCGGCCGCGCCGACACGCTTGAGCTCGTACTGCTGGCAGCGCGAGAGGATGGTCACCGGGATCTTGTGGATCTCGGTGGTGGCGAACATGAAATAGACGTGGGCCGGCGGCTCCTCGAGGGTCTTGAGGAGGGCGTTGAAGGCCTCGGTGGTCAGCATGTGCACCTCGTCGATGATGATGATGCGGTATTTCGACGAGGTGGGGTGGAACTTGATGCGCTCCTTGAGCTCGCGAATCTCCTGAATGCCACGGTTGGAGGCGCCGTCGATCTCGGTGAGGTCGAGGGAGGAGCCGGAGGCGATTTCGCGACAGGAAGGGCAGAGGTCGCAGGGGCGGGCGGCGGCTTCGGCCTGGCAGTTGATGGCCTTGGCCATGATGCGCGCGATGGTCGTCTTGCCGACGCCGCGTACTCCGGAAAAGAGGATGGCGTGGGCGACCCGGTCGCGGAGGATGCTGTTCTGCAGGGTCCTTACCACCGATCGCTGGCCGACCACCTGGGCGAAGGTCTGTGGCCGGGATTTTCTGGCAAGGACGAGATAGGACATGTTCCCCCGCGAGGCGATTGAGGAGGACGGCCGATGACAAGAAAAGATGATAGCCGGGTGACCTGCGGCACACAGCGAGGGTCGCTACCGTTGCTTCCTCCCGGACCTGGCGGGGTTCGCGATTCGCTGCTGCGCAGGGCCCGGCTATCAAAGTCGAACTCGTATGGTTGGCGGAGAGGGTGAGATTCGAACTCACGGTACTTGCGTACACACGCGTTCCAGGCGTGCACCTTAAGCCACTCGGTCACCTCTCCTCTGTGCTCGAAAAAAACGAGAAGTACTATGTATCCCGTCGATGCCGGTTTGGCAATCAAAAAAGTCGTGGACGGTCAAAAAGGGCCGCCGGGACCGCCTCCCGCCTGGCGACGGCGGCGGAAGAATTCCTTGAGCAGATTGCCGCATTCCTCGGCCATGAGGCCGCGTACCACGACGATGCGGTGGTTGAGGCGCGGGTCCTCGCCGAGGGTGTAGAGGGAACGGGCGGCGCCGCTCTTGGGGTCGTCGGCGCCATAGACGAGTCGTGCCACCCGCGCCTGCAGCATGGCCCCCATGCACATGGCGCAGGGTTCGAGGGTGACGTAGAGGGTGGCCTCGGGCAGGCGGTAGTTGCCCAGCCGCGCCGCCGCCTGGCGCAGGGCGAGGATCTCGGCGTGGGCAGTGGGGTCGTTGAGGCTGATCGGGGCGTTGCCGGCGGCGGCGACTGCCACCCCGCCGGCGACGAGCACCGCCCCCACCGGCACCTCGCCCTGGGCCGCCGCCCGGCGGGCCTCGGCGAGGGCGACCTGCATCCACTGGCCATCGACCTCCATAATATCGCCACTGTCTTCGCCCTGGCCCGTCATCACCTCGTCTCCCCTTTTCTTGTCATGAGGCCGAATTTTTTTTGCCAATCGCCGCGCTCTCTCATATAACTGTAAGAGGAATTACAATTTTGAAACCTGACGACCATGGAGCCGTTACAGAGCGATGTACAAGGTCCTCGTCTACGATAGCCTCGGGCATACCGCCACCGTTATGAACGACGCGCTCAGCGACCGTTGCGAGCTCTGCTGCCACGCCGAGGAGGAGCGCTTCCAGGAGGAGATGCGGGCCCGGCAGTTCGACCTCATCTTCCTCGACTTCGACTCCCGCGAGACGCGGGTCATGGAGCTGGTTGCGCAGATCCACGGCAAGGACCCCTTCCTGCCGGTCATCGTCGTCAGCCGGGTGGAGAAGGCCGAGGTCATCGTCCAGGCGATGAACGACGGCGCCAGCGATTTTCTTATCCACCCCATCTCGCCGACGCGCATCAACATCGCCTTCGACAAGGCCATCCAGATCCGCGACCAGCGCTTCGAGATCGCCTATCACCGCCGCAAGCAGGACGTGGTCTACGACTTCAAGGACGTCGTCGCCCACAGCGACAACATGAAGCAGATCCTCAAGAGCCTGGAACGCTTCGCCAAGACCGACTCGACCATCCTCATCACCGGAGACACCGGCACCGGCAAGTCGTTCCTCTCCGGCACGGTGCACTTCAACTCGCCGCGCCGCAAGAAGCCCTTCGTCAAGATCAACTGCGCCAACATCCCCGAGGACCTTCTCGAGTCGGAGCTCTTCGGTCATGAAAAGGGTGCCTTCACCGGCGCCGACAAGCAGCGCATCGGCCGTTTCGAGCAGGCCAGCGGCGGCACCATCTTCCTCGACGAGATCGGCGAGATGAACCTGCGCCTGCAGACCAAGCTGCTGCGCGTGCTGGAGGAGAAGTCCTTCGAGCGGGTCGGCGGCAACAAGACCATCTACAGCGACGTGCGCATCATCGCCGCCACCAACAAGGATTTGGTGCGGCAGGTGGAGCGGGGGCTGTTCCGCGAGGATCTCTACTACCGCATCAACGTCCTGCCGGTCAGCCTGCCCTCCCTGCGGCAGCGCCGCGCCTGCATCCTGCCCCTCGCCGAGCTGCTGCTGAGAAAGTGCTGCACCTCCATGCACCGCGACATCCAGGGCTTTACCAGCCACTCGCGGCAGCTACTCGAGGATTACCACTGGCCGGGCAACATCCGTCAGCTGGCCAACACCATCGAGCGGGCGGTGATCCTCGAGGACGATATCCTCGTCCATGCCGGCAACCTCGCCCTGCCGCAGCAGGCGGCCGACCAGGACGAGGTGACGGCGGACACCAGGCAGCAGGTGATGGAAGAGGGCGGCGGCCCCGATTCCCTGGCGGAGCGGGAAAAAGAACTCATCCTGCGCACCCTGGAGGAAAACCTCTGGGTGCAGAAGCAGGCGGCACGGCGGCTGGGTATCAGCCCGCGCGCCCTCAACTACAAGATCAAGAAACTCAAGATCACCCACCCCCACTGGCGCCGCCACCGCGACACCTGAGTCCGGCCCAAGCGGCCTGCCTTGCCCTGCCTCCTGGGGCAGGCGGGTCTGGCTGGCCTGGGCCCGGAAAACTCTGCCTTCCCACTCTCGAGAAGCTATTCGACCCGCTTCACCATGTCATCGATCACCGCCAGGCCGCCCAGCCAGAAGCCTTCGTCGTCGAGGTCGATGCCGAAGTCTTGCAGCAGCTCGTAGGGCGAGCGTGAGCCGCCGGCGGCGAGCAGGTTGAGGTATTTGGCCACGAAGGGCTGGCCCTCGGCCTGGTAGAGGCGGTACAGGGCGAGCACCAGCAGCTCGCCGAAGGCGTAGGAGTAGACGTAGCCCGGGGTCTCGAGGAAATGGGGGATATAGGACCACCACAGGCCGTAGTCGTCGCCGAGGTGGACGGCGTCGCCGAACATGCGCCGCTGGCTGGCGAGCCAGTAGCCGTTGAGCTCCTCCTCGCTCAGTTCCCCCTTGTCGCGTCGGCCCTGGTGCATCATGCCCTCGAACTCGTTCATCGCCGTCTGGCGGAAGACGGTGGCGAAGATCGACTCAACCTTATGGCAGATGAGGGCGCGGCGCTCTGCCGCGTCGTCGAGGAGCGCCAGCTGGTGCTCGAAGACGAGCAGCTCGGCGAACACCGAGGCAGTCTCGGCAAGGGCCGTCGGCGTCTCGCTGTTGTAGTGGCCCTGACGGGCGGCGAGCACCTGATGGATGCCGTGACCGAGCTCGTGGGCGACGGTGGAGACATCGTTGGCGTTGCCGGTATAGTTGACCATCAGGTAGGGGTGCACGTCAGGGACGGTGGGGTGGGCGAAGGCCCCGCCGCGCTTGTACGGCAGCACCGGAGCATGGATCCAGCCCCTGGCAAAGAAACCGTCGGCAATCTCGGCCATCTCCTTCGAGAAGGGGGTGAAGGCGTCGAGGACGATGCGGCGGCACTCCTGCCAGGAAATTTTCGTCGTCGGCAGGGACGGCAGCGGGGCATAGCGGTCGTAATGCTCCAGCCGTTTCAGGCCAAGCAGCCGCCGCTTGACCCGGTAGTAGCGCTCTACCAGGTCGTAGCGGCTGGTCACCGCCGCCACCAGGGTGGCGACGGTTTCGTCGCGCAGCTGGTTGTCGAGGTTCATGGCGGCAAGCCAGCTCTGGTGGCGGCGCTGGCGGTCGGTGATCATCTTCTCCGCCGCCAGGGTATTATATATATGGGTGAGGATATGGCTCTGGCCGCGCAGGCCGGCGGTCATGTCCCGCGCCGCCTGGCGGCGCACAGGGCGTTGCGGGTGATACAGGTCGGCAAGCACCTCCTCCTCGCTGCGTCGCCTGGAGCCGAAGGTGGTATGGGCGAGGACCTTGTCGAAGAGGGAGGTCCAGCAGTTGCGGCCCACCGCCTCGCGCTCGGCGAGCAGGCGCTCCTCTTCCAGCGAGAGGAGGTGGGGGCTGTAGAGGCGCAGCTGCTGGAGATAGTGGCGATAGCCGGCCAGTGCCGGACTGTCGAGGAGGGCGTGCGCCCGCTCCTCGTCGAGACGGCTGAACTCAAGCGCAAAGAAGACCGTTTCCGCGGCGCAGCCGGCGGCCAGCTCGTGCATGCCCTGGTCCAGCGCAGAGGCGGCGGCATTGTCGAGCTGGGTGGTGAAGAGGAGAAAGGCGTAGGCGCCGAGGCGGGCCAGGGTGCAATCGAGGGTCTCGAGCCGCGCCACCAGCCGGGCGAGGCCGGAGGCGTCGAGTTCCGCCACTTTGCTGGAGAAGTCCCGGCGCAGGCCGGCCGCCTCGGCGCGGCACCAGGCGACATCGTCGGCGAGGCGCCTGTCGTCCGGCCCGGCGTAGAGATCGGCCAGGTTCCACAGCACCGTGGCGGTGCCGAGCTCGTCCGCTGCCGGGCGCTTGCCGTTGATCGCCGTCCCGTCCATGTCAACGCAGCCCGGCGATGAAGGGGGCTACCGACGGCGGGCCCTCGCTGTCGACGAGACGGATGGTCTCCGAGCCGATCACCGCCATGTCGGCTTTGCCGGATATGGCGGCGATGTCCGCGCGGCTGCGGATGCCGAAGCCCACCGCCAGGGGCAGGCAGGTGGCGGCGCGGCAGCGCGAGAGGTAGCGGTCGAAGTCGTCGTCGAAGCTCGACTGTCTGCCGGTGACGCCGCGGCGGGCAACACAGTAGATGAAACCGTCGGCAACGCCGTGCAACTCGGCCATGCGCTGCTCGGTGCTCGTCGGGGCGAAGATCGGCACCGCCGCCACCCCGGTTTCCCTGGCCAGACGATAGTAGTCCCGGCCCATCTCCGGCGGCAGGTCGGGGACGATGAGGCCCTTGATGCCGGCCTTGACGCAGTCGGCGAAGAAGCGTTCCTCGCCGTACTTGAAGATGATGTTGTAGTAGGTCATGAAGAGGAAAGGGATGGCGTGCTGCCGGGTCATCTCCGCGGCGAAGGCCATGCAGTCGGCGACCTTGGTGCCGGCGGCGA
Source organism: uncultured Desulfobacterales bacterium (assembly GCA_937915545.1). Lineage (GTDB taxonomy): Bacteria > Desulfobacterota > Desulfobulbia > Desulfobulbales > Desulfocapsaceae > Desulforhopalus_A. Next base: position 223,289 of record CALGIJ010000012.1, on the reverse strand, counting down.
TGCTCTCCTGGTTGGCCTTGAGGATGACCGGGCCATCGGCCATGGGCTCGGAGAAGGGGATCTGCATCTCGATGCAGTCGACGCCGCCGGCGACCATGCCGGCGATGACTTCGCGGTTGATGGCGAAGGAGGGGTAGCCGAGGACGATATGGGTCATCAGCAGGATGTCTTTGCCGGCGAGGCGGCTGCGCAGTTCGGTTTCAAGTGACATATGGGTGCACCGCATGATGATGGGGGTGGATGGCTTATCGCTGGTACTGCCTGGCGCGCTCGACGATGAACTCCTTCCATGACGGGTCGTCGAAGGCGTGGGCGATGGTGAAGATGTCCTTGTCGCCGCGCCCCGACTGGTTGATGACGATTGCCTCGTCTGGTCTCATCTCCGCCGCCTCCTTGAAGGCCTGGACAAAGGCGTGGGCCGACTCCAGGGCGGGGATGATGCCCTCCATGCGCATGGTCAGGTCGAGGGCCTCCATGACCTCGCTGTCGGTGGCGGCGGCGAAGCGCACGCGGCGGCGGTCGGCGAGGTCGGCGAGGATCGGGCTGACCCCGACGTAATCGAGGCCGGCGGCTACCGAGTGGGTCTCGCGCATCTGCCCGTCCTCGTCCTGGAGGAACATGCTGCGGTAGCCCTGGGCCACCCCGGGGCTGGCGTCGCGGCCGCAGAGGCGGCAGGCGTGCAGGCCGGTGTCGAGACCGCGGCCGCCGGCTTCGACACCGACCAGCTGCACCTCGGGGTCGTCGAGAAAGCCCTGGAAGATGCCCATGGCGTTGGAGCCGCCGCCGACGCAGGCGTAGACCCGCGCCGGCAGCCGGCCGTGGCTGGCGAGGATCTGCCGGCGCGCCTCGGTGCCGACGATGGACTGGAACCAGGCGACCATCTCCGGGAAGGGGGCCGGGCCGCAGGCGGTGCCGAAGACGTAGTGGGTGTCGTCGACGTTGGTCACCCAGTCGCGGAAGGCCTCGTTTATGGCGTCCTTGAGGGTGCGTGAGCCGTCCTTGACCGAGACCACGGTGGCGCCCATCTTCTCCATCCAGAAGACGTTGGGCCGCTGCCGCTGCACGTCGACCTCGCCCATGTAGATGGTGCACTTGAGGCCGAACTTGGCGGCCATGGTGGCAGTGGCCATGCCGTGCTGGCCGGCCCCGGTCTCGGCGATGACCCGTTTCTTGCCCATGCGCCGCACGAGGAGCCCCTGGCCCATGACGTTATTGGCCTTGTGGGCGCCGGTATGGTTGAGGTCCTCGCGCTTGATGTAGATCTGCGCCCCGCCGAAGTGCCGGCTCAGGTTGGCGGCGTGGGTGAGCGGCGTCGGGCGGCAGGAATAGCTGGACATGAGTTGCAGGAACTCCTGCCAGAAGTTCGGGTCGGCCTGGGCTTGCCGCAGGGCGATGGTCAGCTCCGCGAAGGTCTGGTGGAGAATTTCGGGGATGTAGGCCCCGCCCCATTGGCCGAAGAAACCGTTGTCGTTCATGATGGTGTCCGTCTCGTGGTGGTGTTGCGCCCCGGTCATCCCGGGTCGCTCGTGGCCCGACCGGCAGGGGTCGGGGGAATGGCTGTCTCGGCCCGCTTGAGCGGGTTATTGGCCGATGGCGACTGCACTGCGCACCGAAAAATGCCCGCCTTCTGCCGGAGCACGGTCTGCAGCCGGAAGAACTCCTTGAAAATGGCGGGGAAATGTTGCTATGCTGGGAGCGATCCGGCCCTTTCGCCTGTGTTTGCGGTGGGTCGGCCGCCGCGGGCGAGTCGCCCGGCCACATAACCCTCAGACGGTCAAGGAGAACCGCATGGCCAAAGACGGAGCAGTCGCCGAAACCCCGAAGATCGATACGGAGAAAGTCCTGACCTTTCCCCAGGGAATTCCAGGGTTCGAAAAGTACACCACCTTCGTGGTCTATCACAAGGAAGAAAATGACCTCAACGTCTACTGGATGGAATCGACGCTTACGCCACAGGTCACCTTCACCATCGTCGATCCCGGCGAGTACGGCCTCAGCTACGATTTCGAGCTCAGCGACGAGGAGCGGGCGCTCATCGACGCCAAGGGCCCGGAGGAACTCGGGGTATTCATGATGCTCAGCAAGAAGGACGATGAAGGCAAGACCTTCCGCGGGCTGAATGCCAATATCTCCGGGCCGCTCATCATCAACCTGCGCAGCCGTCTCGGTTTGCAGAAGGTCATTCGCCGGGCGCGCCTCAGCGCCACCATCGTTCAGAAGGAGTAGCCTCCCTCTTCGGGCAGTCGGGCGCGGCAGGCAGCGGCAAAGTCCTCCGGGTAGTGGCCGTTGATGTAACGCAGCTGCATCTCGCTGAAGGCCCCCGGGGACTCCGGCAGCCGCGGCAGCAGGGCGTAAAGCAGCGGCTGGCCGTTCTCCGCGCCGAGGCGCTTGCCGTACTCGATGGAGGTGACCATGGCCGCGCCGAGCCCGGCCAGCACCCGCTGGGCGATCAGCAGGCCCAGGTCGAGGGAGCGGCGCCGGAGGCTGTCGCACTCGACGATATTGCCGGCAATACGGCCCTCCCCGTCGGGGAGGGTCATCAACTGCAGTTCCCATTGCGAGGTCTGTGCCTTGGGCACGAAGAGCATGACCCGCTCGTCCTTCCATACCACCAGATCGGCCGGCAAATCGCGGCGACCGTCGAGGCGGCTGTTGCCGGCGATGGCGCGGCGATAGTCGGCGAAAAAGTCGCCGCCGCAGGCTTGCCGGTACTGTGCGATGACCTCGGCCACCATGTCGCCGCTGGAGAAGGCGGCCATCGCCCCCTGGCCCTCGCTGCAGCCCTCGTGGTAGCAGTCCACCTCCGCCGGCACCATGGCATATTGCTGGTGCACCTGCTGGTGCGAGGCATGCAGACGGTAGCTGGAGGGGGCGTAGTCAAAGCCAAAGTTCCACCCCCACAGTGTCGCCTGGCCGGCAGCGCCGGCCAGGGCGGCAGCTAGCGCCTGGCGCAGCCGCTCGAGCTCCTCTTCCTCGAGCATGCCCTCTGTCGACGGTAGCGGCAGGCCGATTTGCGCAGCCAGGCGCACATAGCTGCGCTGGTAATAGAGATGACGCAGGCCGCGCATGTCGTCGCCGGAAAGGGCATCGATCCGGTAGCGCACCGCATCCTCGGCCATGTTGGCGGCATAGTGGCCGCCGGCGATATAGGAGTTGCGTCGCAGGTACTCGTAGACGTGGCTGCCCCCCGGCTTCTGCCACTCGCCGACGATCTCGCTGCCGCCCTGGGCCCCGGGGCGCAGCACCATGGCGACCTTGTAGTCGTCGGGAAGGTGGGGGTTGTTGGCCACCGCCTCGTAGAGGGCGTGATCGTTGATGGCTGGCCGCTGCCCGTGGCCGATTTTCTCGTATTCCAGCCCGACCGGGCGATCGTCGGCGAATAGCAGACGGCAGCAGGAATGCGCCAATAAGGTGAGGTCTTGCGGGTCGGTGGAGGTGGTGGCCAGGGCGAGCAGCAGGGGGCGCGGCAGGGCGGCGAGCAAGCCGCTGCTGGCCCCGGCATGGCGCAGAGTGGTGGAGAGGGAGACCTGCGGCGGCTGTGGCAGGCGGATGCGCGACAGGTCGGCGGCACTGGCGTCGGCCCATTCCTTGTCGATATAGGTGCTGCCCTTAAAGGGCAAGGGGTTGGGGATCTCGAAGATCCAGTCGGCGCCGTCCACCCTCACCTCGCCGGAGGGGAAATTGCGGCGGTTGTCGACGGGTATGCCGTCGGCGCTGCGGCCGAGCTCGGCCAGGCGGGTGTTCTGGCGCAGGTTGGCGACCGTGTACGAGGGCTTGTGGATGCCGTAACGAAAGATTCCCGGAGGGGCGATGCAGGTTCTCATGGCGTTCTCGGTGGGGTGTGAATGGGTTGTCGGCCGGACCCCTGCCAGGGTGCCCGGACGGTTTTCTTGTACAGCGGGCTGGTAAAACGGGTCCCCCCATCCCCGCGGCAGGCTGGCTGTATGATGAGCCAGGATGCATCGGGACAGGGGCGCACTGAGCGGCCCTGCTGCATGTATAGCCCGGGAGGCGTTGCCTGGCAAGAGCGTCGCCAGACTTCACCCCCTCCCTGGCGGTCGTCCCGGTTCAACGCCACAGCTGCAGGGCCTTCTGGTAGACCTGGGAGCGCGACAGGCCGAGGTCGGCGGCGAGCTTGCGGCTGACGTCCTTCAGGGACAGCTCGGAGTTGTCGCGGTACCAGAGGATCAATTCCTCCACGGTTTCCGGTTTGACCTGCTCCTCGCTCCCGGGGTGGACGACGATGACGAATTCGCCGCGGTTCCTGCCCAGGCGGCTCTTCTCGAGGAGCCCGGCGAGGCTGTCCTCGTGGAGTTCCTCGTAGGTCTTGGTCAGCTCCCGCGCCCACAGGGCATGCCGGTCGCCGAACACGGCGAGGAGATCGGCGAGAAACTCTTCGAGGCGGTGCGGCGCCTCGTAGAACACCAGGGGGAAGGGGCTGTTGACCAGGGTTGTCAGCGTCTGGCGGCGGCGGTTGCCTTTGGCGGGCAGAAAGCCGATGAAGAGGAAGCCGTCGTCGGCGATGCCGGCGGCGCTCATGGCGGTGGTGGCGGCACAGGCCCCCGGCAGGGGGACCACCGGCAGGCCACGGCGCCGCGCCTCCCTGACCACCACCGCCCCGGGATCGGAGATGCCCGGGGTGCCGGCGTCGCTGATTAAGGCGATGTTTTCCCCCTCGGCGAGGCGGGCGAGGAGTTCCTCGCCGCGCTCGGCCTCTTTTTCGCGATAGTAGCTGATCAGCGGCGTGGCAATACCGAAGTGGTTAAGGAGATTTCGGCTGTGGCGGGTGTCCTCGGCGGCGATGAGATCCACCTCCTTGAGGACGCGCAAGGCCCGCAGGGTGATGTCTTCGAGATTGCCGATGGGGGTGGGGACGATATAGAGCGTGCCGGGGTGTGGCCGGGCGTCGGTCATGGGAACTCCTGATTGGCGGTGGGGTGGCTGAGGTTGCTCGCACTATGCGTCCCCGAAGGGAAAATTGCATCAGCTTTCTTGACTTTCGCCAGCCGGCAGCTATTATCTGAATATATGATCATATATTAAAACACTCCGTGCGGGGACTCTATGAACAACGACCGCTGCGCCTGTCGCATCGTCCACGAAGATAAAGTAGCCCTGGCCAGGCGGCTGGCCCTCGACCCGGCCAGCGCCCAGACCATGGGCAATTTTTTCAAGGCCTGCGCCGACCCGGGGCGGCTGCGCATCCTCCATGCCCTGCTCCATCAGGAGATGTGCGTCTGCGATCTGGCCGCCCTGCTCGGCGTTTCCGAATCGGCGGTCAGCCACCAGCTGCGGCTGCTGCGCACCCTTGGCCTGGTGGCCAACCGCCGCGACGGGGTGGTTCTCTATTACCGGCTGGTGCCGGACAACCTGGGGCAGCTCTTCACCCTGGCGGCGGAGCTGTGCGGCGCCGCCGCCGAGGCGGGTGAAGAGGCCCTGCCCTGAAGACAAGGGGAACGATGATGTGGGAAATCTTACGGGGGGTGGCCGAGGCCTGGTGGCACATCCTCAATGACAGCGCTTTCTACGTGCTGCTGGGCATTGCCATCGCCGGCCTGCTCAAGGTGGCCCTCAATGCCAATACGGTGCTCAACCAGCTGGGCCGCGGCCGCTTCTCGTCGGTGGTCAAGGCGGCGGCGCTTGGGGTGCCGCTGCCGCTCTGATCGTGTGGCGTGCTGCCGGCGGCAGCATCACTGAGGAAACAGGGGGCCAACCGCGGCGCCACCAGCGCCTTTCTCATCTCCACGCCGGAGTCGGGGGTCGATTCCATTGCCGTCAGCTATGCCCTGCTCGACCCGCTGCTCACCGTGGTGCGTCCGGTGGCGGCCATGGTCAGCGCCATGACGGTCGGCTTCGTCGAGAATATCTTCTTCTGGGAAAAGGAACAGCGGGTGGTGAGTGTCGATCGCAGCTGCCCGGTGGACAAGTGCTGCGACGGCATCGACTGCCCCGACGAAGTTCATCGCCGCCACCACAGCTGGGGGGAGAAGATCGTCGCCGGCCTGCGCTTTGCCTATCGTGAGGTGTGGGGCGACATCGTCGGCTGGTTCTTCGTCGGCCTCTTCTTCGCCGCAGTCATTACCGCCCTCGTCCCCGACGAGCTCATCTCTCGCGTCCTCGGCGGCGGCCTTGGCTCGATGATGATCATGCTGGTCATCGGTATCCCCCTCTATATCTGCGCCACCGCCTCGACTCCGGTGGCGGCGGCCCTGATTCTCAAGGGAGTCAGCCCCGGCGCGGCCCTGGTCTTTCTCCTCGTCGGCCCGGCCACCAGCGTCGCCTCGCTCTTCGTACTGAACGGCATCCTCGGCCGGCGCAGCCTGGTCGTCTACCTTGCCACCCTGTCGGCCTGCGCCGTGTCCTTCGGTCTGGCCGTGGACGGCATCTACGCCTTTCTCGGTATCTCCGCCCAGGCCACCCTGGGCGAGGCTGCCGAGCTGCTCCCCGAAATGGTCAAGCTGGTTGCGGCGCTCGCCCTGCTGGCCATGTCCTTGCAGCCCCTGGGCCGCTCGCTGGCGAAGAAAGTAAAGAAACGGCCCTCGCAGCCTACCTATTTCAGCTCTTTCCCCACGGCCGACAAGGGCGAGCCTTCCGCCTCCTCCGAGTCCGAGAAGCATCTGCACAGCCACGGCCCTTCCTGCGGTTGTGGCCACTGAGGGGGGGTAGTGGAGGAAGCTGGAAATCGCCATCGCCGTCACGTTGTTTCTGCCGTGGAGGCCATGCTCTGCAGCGACGATTTTTCTTTTCTCCGCATAGCCCCGACGGGCAGGGCGCTGTGGGGGCTGCGAGGCGCGACGGGAGGCTCCCTTCCCGTCAGGGAACAAGGAAAGCATTGAAGGAAGGCCGTAGACCGGGCATAATGGCGGCGCAATCGCCGAAGCGGTGGGGGAAAAACTTTCAACTGAAGCCGAAGACGAGGGAAAATGAGCAAACATATCGGGATCTTGACGGCGGGTGGAGACAGCCCCGGGTTGAACGCGGCCATCCGCGCCATCGGCAAGTCGGCGCTGTCCCAGGGGATGCACGTGGTGGGCTTTCGTGATGGCTTCCGCGGCCTCATGGAAAACCGCACCGTGCGCCTCGAGCTCGAGACGCTGAGCTCGATCCTCACCCGGGGCGGCACCATCCTCGGCACCAGCCGCGACAAGCCCCACAAGATGCTGGTGGGCAGCGAGATCATGGACATGACGCAAGTGATCTGCGACAACTACCGCCAGCACAACCTCGACGCCCTGGTGTGTATCGGCGGTGGCGGCACGCAGAAGAACGCCTACCGCCTGCTGCAGAAAGGGCTCAATATCCTCACTCTGCCCAAGACCATCGACAACGATGTCGCCCTGACCGATGTCACCTTCGGCTTCAGCACCGCCATGGAGATCGCCGCCGAGGCCATCGACCGTCTGCACTCCACCGCCCACAGCCACCACCGCATCATCGTCGTCGAGATCATGGGTCATAATGCAGGCTGGCTGGCCCTGGGCGCGGGCATGGCCGGCGGCGCCGACGTCATCCTCATCCCGGAGATCCCCTACGACCTCGAGACGGTGGCCGCCGCCATCCGCAAGCGCAAGCAGCGCGGCACCAACTTCAGCATCGTCGCTGTCGCCGAGGGGGCTCTGTGCCGCTCCGGCCATAAGCGCTACGTCGAGCTCAAGGCGGCCAAGGCCCAGGCCAAGGAGAAGGGCGACACGAAAGCCCTGAAGAAGATCGAGGAAGATCTGCTGGAATTTTCCACCCACCGCAGCAACCACACCTTCCGCCTCTCCCAGGAACTCGAGGAGCTGACCGGCCTCGAGTCGCGGGTCACCATCCTCGGCCACTACCAGCGCGGCGGCACCCCCTCGGCCGCCGACCGTCTGCTCGCCACCCGTCTTGGCAGCGCCTGTGTCGACTGCATCGCCCGCGGCATCGGCGGGGTGATGATCGCCGCCGACCGCGACTCCACCCGCGCCGTGCCGCTGGCCGAGGTGGTCGGCCGCAAGAACCTCGTGCCCAAGGATCACCCCTGGGTGCTCGCCGCCCGCCAGGTCGGCACCTGCCTGGGCGATTAACCTCGCGGCGGAAGGCCTGCGTCGGCTAGAGCCGGTATTTGCCGGCGTAGCCGCGCGGCGTAACCATCACCCCTTTCCACACATAGGTCTGGCTGTTGCCGATGATCACCGTCGACTGCATGGTGATGTCGCGTTCGAGCATAGTCTCGAGGTCGCAGATCTCCACCCGCTCGCCCTCCCTGGTGGCGGCGGTGACGATGCCCACCGGTGTCTGCGGCGATCGGTGGGCGAGGAAGATCTCCCGGGCGCGGGCGATCTGGTCGGTGCGCTTCTTCGACTTGGGGTTGTAGATGGCGGTGACGAAGTCGGCCATGGCGGCGGCAGTCAGGCGGCGCTCGATGAGCTCCCAGGGGGTGAGCAGGTCGGAGAGGCTGACGGTGGCGAAGTCGTGCATCAAGGGTGCCCCGAGGCGGGCGGCGCAGCTGTTGACCGCCGCCAGGCCGGGGACGATGACGATAGTTGAGGAGCAGTCCTGCTCGCGGGCGAGCTCGTAGACGAGACCGGCCATGGCGTAGATGCCCGGGTCGCCGCCGGACACCAGGGCCACCGTCCGGCCTTCCTCGGCAAGGGCGAGGGCCTGGCGGCAGCGCTCGACCTCCTTCATCATCTCCGAAGAAACCACCTCCTTGCCGGCGAGAAACTCGGGAATGAGGTCAAGGTAGGTCTTGTAGCCGACGATGATCTCCGCCTCGCGCAAGGCCGCGCCGGCGGCGGGAATCATATGGTCGGGGGCTCCCGGTCCGGTTCCGACAACGTAAAGGGTGCCCGTGCCAGGGCCATGGTGACGTTGGTCCATTTTTTCTTTTCAATCTCCAGAGTGGTGGTGGCGGCGCCGAGCAGGGCCGCCGGTTCGGCGACGGCGATGGCGCCCAGAGCCTTCTGTGCCGCCGGGGATGGGGTGACATGGCGCTGGCTGTTGAGCTCGGCGCTGGAATAAAACTGCAAGGGCCAGCCATTGGCGGCGGCGAACTGCAGCAGCCCTGCCTCGTCGCTCTTCCTGTCGACGGAGGCGAGGCTGCGGATGCTAGCCCGGCTGAGGTTCGCCGCCTCGAGCAGCTCGGTCAGGGCCTCTTCGAGTTCGCAGGCCGGGGTGTTACGGTTGCAGCCGACGCCGATGACCAGGGTGCGCGGGCGAAAGACCCAGGCGGTGGCGGGGAAGATGTCCCTGGTGGAGACGATGATGTCCGCCTCAGCGGCGCTCTCCACCAGGTGCAGGCCGGGGGGCAGGGATCGCACCGCCTCGTCGCTGTAGAGACGCAGCCAGCCCTGGTTGACAAGGAGGCCGCTGGCCGCGGTGAGTTGCGCGCGGCCTGGCGGAACCAGGCCAAGGCGCCGCGCCCAGAGGTCGAGGGCGACCAGCTCGAGGGTGTCCGAGGCGGTGGTGATTACCGCCGTGCCGCCGCACAGTGCAGCCACCGTCCTCGCCAGCTCGTTGCCGCCGCCGAGATGGCCACCGAGCAGGCTGATGGCGTGGCGCCCGCGCTCGTCGACCACCACCACACAGGGGTCGCGTTCCTTGTCGCCGAGCAAGGGGGCGAGCAGGCGAACGACGATGCCTGCCGCCATGACGCACACCAGGCCGTCGTAGCGGCCCCAGGCTTCGGAGAGCCTTTCGGCAATCTTCTCCCCCGCCGTGCCGACGAGATGGTCCGCCTCGGGCAGTTCCCGGGCGAGGGTCGCCGCCAGGCGGTTGCCGCCGGCGGTGATGGCGAGGACGGCGATGCGCATCAGCCCGCTTCGCCCTTGCGGTAGCCGTGGCTGAAGCTGCCGTCGTAGAGTTTGGAGAGGGCCGTCGGCCCTTCTTCGGCAAAGACGCGGCCGACGGCGATGATCGCCGTTTTGGCGATGCCCGCCTCCCTGGCCTGGCTGGCGATGGTCGCCAGGTTGCCGCGCAACCTCACTTCTTCCGGCCAGCTCGCCTTCTCGACGATAGCCGCCGGGGTGTCGGACGGGTAGCCGCCGCGCCGCAGCTCGGCGACCACCTCTTCGATCATGCCGACGCTGAGGTAGATGAGCATGGTCGCCTGGTGGGCGGCGAGGCTCTCCAGGCTCTCCCCCGGCGGCACCGGGGTGCGGCCGCCGCGGCGGGTGATGATCACCGTCTGCGACACCTCGGGCAGGGTCAGCTCCGCCGCCAGCGAGGCGGCGGCAGCCGTCCCCGAGCTCACTCCTGGCACTACCGCGTAGGTGATGCCGTGCATGCGCAGCCGGGCCATCTGCTCGGCGATGGCGCCATAGATCGAAGGGTCGCCGGTATGCAGGCGCACCACCCGTGCCCCTTGCCGCTGCCTGGCGACGATGAGGTCGATAACTTCGTCGAGGGTCATCCCGGCGGAGTCGTGGATCTCCGCGGCGATGCCCTCCAGCAGAGCGCGGGGAACCAGCGAGCCGGTGTAGATGACCAGGTCGGCCCTGTCCAGCAGGCGCCGCCCCTTGAGGGTGATCAGCTCGGCATCGCCGGGGCCGGCGCCGACAAAGTGCACCGGGTGGCCCGTTGCCGCCGGTGTCTCCTTCTGTTCGCTCATGTTCTACCTGTGATGATGGTTATCGGGTTGAAGGTGGCGATGGCGCCCTGGCCATCGTATCGCGTCACCTGCACGGTTGTCTGCGTCACCTGCAGGCCATCCTCGGCCATGAGGCGCGGCGCCGTGTCGACGGTTGCGGCGATGACGCCGTTGACGACGAGGAGGCCGCCGGCGGCGAGGCGCGAGGCGGCCATGGCGATGATCGCGGCGAGGTTGCCGCCGCTGCCGCCAATGAAGATGCGCTGCGGCTCGGGCAGGTGTGCGCAGCTCTGCGGGGCCCGGCCGGAAACCGGGATGACGTTATAGCAGCGGTACTTGCGGATGTTGGCGGTGATATTGGCCAGTTGCTCCGCTTTTTCCTCGATGGCGTAGACGACGAGATCGGGGTTGAGCCGCGCCGCCTCGATCGACACCGAGCCGCTGCCGGCGCCGATATCCCACAAGACCCCTCGCCGCGGCAGGCGCAGCTGGTGCAGGGTGGCGGCGCGCACCTCGTTCTTGGTGATCAGGCCGCGGCTGTGGCTGAGCTCTTCCTCGACCAGGCCGAAGCGGCAGGCTGGCGGCTCTCCGCCGGGAACCAGCAGGGCGAGGACGTTGAGTGCCGCGAAACTGCGCCCGGCGGTGGCGGCGAGGTCGCCGCGGAAGATCGCTTCCCCAGGCTGGCCGAGCTCTTCGGCGACGAGCACCGCTATGTCCCTGGCCAGCTCCTTTTCGCCGATGAGGTCCAGGTAGGCGAGCAGCGTCCTGGCGATGCCGTCCGGGGTGTTGCTCGGGTCGGTGAAGAGGAGGTTCTTGCCATGGCGGAGGAGCAGGCCGGGGAGGTGGCGGTAGCTGCGGCCGTGCAGGCTGGTGACGACGGCGTCGTCCCAGGGCATGCGGAAGAGGGCGCAGGCGCGCTGCAGGGCGGTGGTCGCCGGGAAGAAGTGCAGCCGCTCGTGGTCGAACTCGGCCAGCAGTCGCTTGCCGATGCCGTAGTAGAGCGGGTCGCCGCCGACGAGAACGGCGACTTTGCCGTCACCGGTCTGACGGCGCAGGACGTCGATGGCCGCCGCCAGCGGGCTGATGTCGTGGAACGGCAGGCCGAGCTCCGCGGCGACGGGGGCGAAGCGGCGTGCGGCGACGATCAGGCCGCAATTTGCGAGGAGTCGGCGCTGGCCCTCGGTGAGTGGCCCCCCGTCAGTGCCGATGACGTAGATCTTACACATGGGCGAGCAGCCTTGCCTGATGGTCGATGAGCAGCACCCGCACCTCCCGGCCGCTGACCTCGCGGCCATAGTCGGCGGCGAGGGTGCAGACAGCGCTGATCAGGTCGCCGCGCCCAGCCTCCTGCAGGTGGCCATACATCTCGCGGGCGGTATTGGAGGCCTGGAGACGGTCAAGCAGGGGGCCGTCAGCCCCCAGTCGCTGCAGCAGGCCGGCGCCGTCGGCCACCTCGAGGGCGCCGTGGCGGACATGGGTCTGGGGGATGCGCAGGGCGGCCTTGAGCGTCTTGGCCCACATGGTGGCGAGGTGGATGGTGGCAAAGCCCCGCGCCGCCGCCTCGCTGAGCGAAAAGTGCAGGTAGTCGCCCATCATCGCGTAGGCCTCCTCGGGCAGGGCGAGATGCTGCTGCGCCCCTTTCTCCGAGGTGCGCCCGGTGGAGAGGACCACCTCGCGCAGGCCGGCCTCGCGGGCGACGTCGAGGGAAGCCTTGATGGTTGCCGTCCAGGCGTCGGCGGAGATGGGGCGGACGATGCCGGTGGTGCCGAGGATCGACAGCCCGCCGATGACGCCGAGGCGGCGGTTGAGGGTTTTCTCGGCGAGCAGTTCGCCGCCGGCTACCGAAATGGTTACGGTCAGCGCCAGGGAGGTAACCTCGGCGACCGCTTCGGCGATCATGCGCCGCGGCACCGGGTTGATGGCCGGCTCGCCCACCGCCACCGCCAGGCCAGGCTTGGTCACCAGGCCGACGCCCTCGCCGCGGCAGAGGAGGAGATTGCCGGTGGCGACGCAGTGGCTGCAGTCGACGTCCGGCCGGGGAAAGCTCACCGTGGCGGAGATGCGCGCGCCATTGGTGACGTCCGGGTCGTCGCCGGCGTCTTTTTGTACCTCGGCCCTGGCCTCGCCCTGGGCGAGCGTGCAGGAGACGATGGCGAAGCTCCTGCGGCTGCCGTCGGGGAAGGGAATGGTCACCTCGCCTGGGGGCGGCTCGCCGAGGAGGAGGCAGGCCGCCGCTTTGGCCGCGGCGGCGGCGCAGGCCCCGGTGGTGAAGCCGCTGCGCAGCTTCTTGCTCATGGCTGGCGCGCCGCCAGGCGGAGCAGGGCGTTGATCGTCGCCGCCGCCGTCGGGCTGCCGCCCTTGCGGCCGAGGCTGGTGATATGGAGGCAGTCGCTCTCCGCCAGCAGGGCCTTCGATTCGGCGGCATTGACGAAGCCCACCGGCAGGCCGACGATCAGCGGGCGCTGCACCTGCGGCATGTTGCCTGCCAGGCGGATGGCCTCCACCAGGGCGGTGGGGGCGTTGCCGATGGCGATGATGCCCACACCGGCGTTCAAGCCGCGGCGGATGGCCAGTTCGGAGCGGGTCAGCCCTAGGTTCTGCGCCTCGCGGGCAATCTCCTCGTCCCCTATCAGACAGACGACCTTGCCGCCCCAGCGGGAAAGAAGCTTCTTGCCGATGCCGGCGGCGGTCATGGTGACGTCGGTGAGGATGTCGCCACCGCCGCGGATGGCGGCCAGGCCACGGGCGATGGCCCCCGGCGAGAAGCGCATGGTCTCCTTGAAGGAGAAGTCGCCGGTGGCGTGGATGACGCGGCGCACCACCTCGTAGGCGTCAGCGTCGAAGCCGTGGGGCCCGATCTCCTGGTCGATGATGGCGAAGCTCTCTTTTTCGATATCGGCAGGGGCCACCTGGCGTAGCTGCACGGTCATGATGTCACTCCAAGCAATGGTTGATGAAAGCCTCCGCCGCCCCTGGCGAGAAGCCGAGGTGCAGATGCAGGTAGCCGCCAAGCACCCGGCCGATACGGTAGCCTTCGCTGCCGCCACCCGGGGTAATGGCGAAGAGGCGTTCGACGTGGCGCGGCATCTCCTCGATATGGGAATAGTGGAACTCGTGCCCGCGCAGCACGGTCCCCGCCGGGCCGAAGCAGCCTGGCCCGAGGGTGGTGGCCTCGCGGTAGCCGAGGGCGGCGCGGCGCTTGCCCATATACGCCTTGACGGGAAAGATCCCCGCCATGGGGAAGAAATCGCCCTCCTCGACGGTGATGCCTTCGGTGAGATACATAAAGCCGCCGCACTCGGCGTAGATCGGCCGCCCGTTGATGGCGAAGGTGCGAATGTCGGCGAGCATGGCCTCGTTGCCGCTCAGCTGCCGGGCGTAGAGCTCGGGGTAGCCGCCGCCGAGGTAGAGGCCGTCGAGGCCTTCTGGCAGCCTGTCGTCGCCGGTGGGGCTGAAGAACACCAGTTCGGCCCCGGCGGCGGCGAGCAGGTCGAGGTTATCCTGGTAATAAAAGCAGAAGGCCATGTCCCTGGCAACCCCAATTCGGCAGCGTCGCGGACTGGGGGTGAGGCTCAGAGCGGTGGGCACCTCCGGCGGGCGGCGACAGAGGGCGAGCAGGGCGTCGAGATCGATGCCGCGGGCGATGGTCTCAGCGAGGGTAGCGATGGCCTCCTCGGCCAGGGGGCTTTCCTCGCCGGTATACAGGCCGAGGTGGCGGCTGGGGATGGAGAAGTCGAGGTTGCGCGGCAGGCTGCCGAGGATGCGGGCCTGGCAGCGGGCGGCGATGGCCTCGCTGACCAGCTGCAGGTGGCGCGGGCTGGCGACGCGGTTGAGGATGACGCCCAGCGGGGCCGCCGCAGGCACCAGGGTTGAAAAACCGTGGACCACCGCCGCGGCGCTCTCGGCCATGGAGCGCACGTCGAGGACAAGCAGCGTCGGCAGGTTGAGGGCCGTGGCGAGGCTGGCGCTGGAGGAGAGCCCGCCGTCGAACATGCCCATCACCCCCTCGATGATGGAGACGTCGGCATCCTGGCCATGACGGCACAGGGTGGCGCGGGTGAAGGACTCGCCGCACATCCACAAATCGAGGTTGCGCGAGGTGCGGCCGGTCACCAGCCGGTGCAGGCCGGGGTCGATGAAGTCGGGGCCGCACTTGAAGGGCTGCACGGCCAGGCCGCGCCGGCGCAGGGCGGCCATGATGCCGAGGGTGACGGTGGTCTTGCCGGAACCGGAGGAGGTGCCGGCGATGACGCAGGCCGGGGCGCTGGCGGGGTTCATCGGGCAGCCTCCAGATCGGGGAAGAGCGCATTCTGCAGCAGTTCGACCCCGTCGAGCAGGCGCGGCGTGGGCCGTGACACCAGCGGCTCGGGGACGAGGACGATGCGCCCCTGGCGCACGGCGCGGATGGCGCCGAAGCCCGGCTCGTCACGGATGTCGCTCAGTTGCACCGGGTTCATGCGCCCCTGCTGGGCGACGAAGACGTCGACCTCCTCGCCGCGCTGCAACAGCCGCTCCTTGCCATAGTCGGCGATATTGGTGCTGCGCACCTGGAGGGCGTCGCTGGCGATGTTGATCCCCCCGGCCTCCTGCAGTACGTACATGGCGATGCTGTCGGTGGCGAAGGTCTTGTTCTTGGCGTGAATGGCCTCGAAATAGACCCGCGGCCGATCTTTTTCGGGGATGGCGGCAAGCCGTTCGCCGAGTCGTTTGAGGCGGGCTTGAAACGACTCGACCATCTCCTCGGCCGCTTCGACCCGTCCGACAAGGATGCCCAGGCTGCGCCAGTAAGCGAAGATCTCCTCCACCGAGTTGGGCTGCAAGGACACCACCACCACCCCGGCGCGCCGCAGCCTGGCGATGAGCTCCGGGTAGGAACGTTCGATCATCGGTCGCACCAGCACCAGGTCGGGGGCGGCGGCGAGAAACTTCTCGGCGTCCTCGCGATAGGAAAATTTTTCCTTGTCGAGGATCTCCGGCGGATAGTCGTCCTCGCGGCCGATGCCGACCAGTTCCTTGTCGCAGCCGAGGAAAGCAAGGTTCTCGCTATGGGCCGAGTAGAGGGAGATGATGCGTGAGAAGGGCTTGGTCACGGTCAACTGTTGTCCTGAACTGTCGGTGACGGTGGCCGCTGTCTCGGCAGCTGCGGCGGCCAGCGCAGGCGACGGGGAGGCACAGAGGGCGGCAGCCCAGGCAAGCAGGGAAAAGAGCGTCAGCAGGGGAAGAGAGCGCCGGGGCGTGGTGGGGTGGCTCATGAAGGATACCTCAGCGGAAGTAGTCGAAGCTCACCTGGCGGGTGTTGCTGTAGGGGTCGATGGATACCTGCGCCGCGACGTCGAAGACCCGGGCGATATTGGCCGCGGTCATCGTTTCTGCGCTGGGGCCGTGGCAGACGACGCGGCCGTCTTTGATGAACACCAATTCGTCGCAGTAGGCGGCGGCGAGGTTGAGGTTGTGGACCACGGCGATGGCGGTGCGCCCCTCGTCGTATACCAGGCGGCGCACCAGGTTGAAGATGTGCAGCGTGTACTTGATGTCAAGGCTCGAGGTGGCCTCGTCGAAGAGCAGCACCGCCGTGTCCTGAGCCAGGGCCCTGGCGACGATGGTGCGTTGCCGCTGCCCGCCGGAGAGGGTGGTGGTCTGGCGGTGGCGCAGCGGGAGGATGCCGATTTTCTCCATGGCCCCTTCCACCGCTGCCCAGTCGTCGTCGCCAGGTGCGGCAAAGCGCGGCCGGTGCGGGTGGCGGCCCATGAGAACGACTTCCTCGACCGTATAGCCGAAGCCGCAGTCGACCTCCTGGGGCACCAGGGCGAGGCGGCGCGCCAGATCCCGTTTGCCGTAGGAGGCCAAGGGGACCTCGTGGAAGGTGATGGTTCCCTGTTCCGGCCGCTTGATGCCGGCCATCAGGTCGAGCAGGGTCGACTTGCCGCAGCCGTTGGGGCCGACGATGCCGTAGAAGCGGCCTTCGGCGAGGGACAAGGTGATATCGTGGAGGACCCTGGTCTGGCCGTAGGCGAAGCACAGCCCGTCCATGCGGTAGAGGCTCTCACTCATAGCCGCTCCCTTTCTGCTTGTGGCGGAAGATGACGCAGAAGAAGGGGCCGCCGATAAGGGCGGTGAGTACGCCGATGGGCACCTCTACCGGCAGCACAGCGCGGGTCAGGGTATCGGCGAAGAGGAGCAGCAGCGCCCCGGCGAGGGCCGAGCAGGGCAGCAGGCGGCGGTGGTCGGGCCCGACCAGAAAACGCAGCAGGTGCGGCACGATGAGGCCGATGAAGCCGATGATGCCGCTCACCGAGACGCACACCGCGGCGAGCAGCGAGGCGGTGACGAGGAGGATCAGCCGCACCTTGACGGTGTCGACGCCGAGGGCATCGGAGGAGCGTCGTCCGAGGCTGACGATATTGAGGTCGCGGCCATAGAAGAGGGCGACCAGCACCCCGCCGAGCACGGTGGCCGCGAGCAGCAGCGTGCCCTTCCAGGTGGCGGCGGCGAAACTGCCCATCAGCCAGAAGATGATCACCGCCACCTGCTCGTCGGCGAGGTACTTGAGAAAGCTGATGCCGGCGGCGAGGATGGCGCCGACGATGACCCCGGAGAGGATCAGCGTCTGCGCCGACACCTGGCCGTCGAAGGTCGACAGCCTGAGTACCACCGCCAGGGTGACCACGGCGCCGACGAAGGCGAAGAGCGGGGTGGAGAAGTGCGCCGCCAGGCTGAGGTTGGCGACCAGCGACAGGGCGGCGCCGAAGGCGGCGCCGCTGGAGATGCCCAGAGTGTAAGGGTCGGCGAGGGGGTTGCGCAGGATGCCCTGGTAGAGCACCCCGGCGGTGGCCAGCCCGGCACCGACCAGGGCGGCGCTGAGGATGCGCGGCAGCCGCACTTCGATAACCACATAGGAGAGGTTTTTCTCCAGGCCGGCGATCAGCGCCGGCGCGTCGAAGACGCGCGCCAGGAGGATGCGCACGATGTCGCCGCTGTCGATGGCCATATAGCCCATGCCGGTGGCGACGACGATGGCAAGGCCGAGAGCCATTCCCAGGAGGAGGATGAGGAGACTGAGGTTGCGCGCAGGTCGTGGCACCGTTTCTTCCTCCCCCTCGCCTAGGCGAAGAAATACCAGCACCAGGCGACCACCGCCACACAGAGGGTGCGCACTCCCTGCCCGGCAAGAACCAGCTGCAAGGCCAGACCCGGGGCGTAGATCCCCGAGTAATAGGGGAGCTGGTGGCGTACGGCGCGGATCGGGGTGGCGAGGATATTGCCGACGAGCAGGGCCAGCACTACCTCCTGCACGGTGAGGCTGTCGGCAGCCAGCAGGGCGCTCGCTGCCGCAACCCCTGCCGAGAATTCGGTGGTGACCATGAAGACGATGATGCCGAAGCTCTTCGGGTTGAGCCAGGAAAGAAAGGAAACATGGTCGGCGAGGAAGCCTTCGAGGCGGGTGAAGAACCCGTAGGTGTTGAGCAGGTAGAAGAGCAGGTAGATCGGCACCATGAACAGCAGCACTTTACCGAGCCGCTTCTTGAGGCGGCGCAGGCCTTTCACCACCGCCTCCTTCAGCCCGGGCTTGCCGCGCTTGACGGGGGCTGGCGTGGCGGCAGTCAGGGGGGCGGCGAGCAGCAACCGGCCGCCGACCACCACCAGCAGGGTCTGCAGGATCGAGGCGGCCAGGGTGAGGAGGACGTAGAACACGGCGCCGAGCTTGATCATCGGCACGGTGAGGAAGAACACCGTCGGCAGATGGAGAAAAAAGCGCGGCACGGCATTGAAGAGGTTGGCGAGAAAGAGTTCGCGGCGGTCCATGCGTCCCTGGTCGTAGGCCTCGGCGAGCAGGGTGTTGGCGGAAACCCCGGAAACGAAGGCCAGGGAGAAGCTGGCCCCGGTGGTGGTCGACAGTCGCCCGGCCCTGAGGAGCGGCCGCACCAGCAGGGCCAGTTTGTCGCTCCAGTTGAGGCTCTCGATGACGTTGGCGACAAACAGCCCGAGGGCGATGAAGCAGCAGAGGCGCAGCAGCGGCAGCAGTACGTGAACAAAGATGGAGGTGATGTCGCTGAGGAGGTGATGTTCCATGGGAGCGTCAACTGTGCCGCGGGGCGCGTGGGGGGCCGGTGCCCGCCGCCGGTGGCCGGGAGGGGGCCAGCGGCGAGATTTTCGGCGATACTACACCCCATGAGGGAGAAAGAAAACAGTTATTGTCGTTGCCGCGTGGGGGGCGGCTGGCGGCAGGCGGGCGCCCCGGAAGAGGATGTGCGGCACGGTTGTCGCGGCACCACGCGGCGCCATAGCGTTGCCGGGACGCTTTCGCCGTTGCCGGCAGCAGAGGCCCTGGAGCCCTCCCCTGTGGGGAAAAATGAGTTGCTTTCCCTCTTCTCTATTGGTAACGTGGGGGCCTGTTTCAGGTGCTTTCCCCGAACCTTCGGGTGGTTGAAAGCTGAAAAGGGAACCTCGTGCAATTCGAGGACGGGCCCGCCGCTGTAACCGGGTACAGATTCCACCATATGCCACTGGGCGAAGCCCGGGAAGGCGTGGGAGATGGTTGATCCGGGAGTCAGAAGACCTGCCTGAAACCGTTAACGCCATCCCGTGGAAAAGGGTGAGCCAACAGATACGAGGAACACAGGGCATCCCCGGATCATTCCATGATTCGGGGATTTTTCGTCTCCGCATCGCAACATGAAAAGGAGAGATCATGCCTGTTACCCGTGTCGCCATGCTGCTGTTCGCCTTCGTCCTGCTCTGCTCTGCCCGCCCGGCCTTTGCCTCCGGCAATGAAGCCGCCGAGGCCAAGACCGCCATACTCCTCGCCAGCTTCGGTACCACCGTGCCGGAGGCGGTGCAGTCCCTCGACAATATAACCCGGGCGGTGCGCGCCGCCTATCCGCACACCGAGGTGCGCATCACCTTCACCTCCAATATCGTTCGGTCTGTGTGGAAGAAGCGCCGCGCCGAGCGCGAGAAGTGGCTCGCCCAGGGAGTGCCTGAGGAGGTCCTCGACGTCAAGAACATCATCCAGGCCATGGGCGATCTGCAGGAGGACGGGTATCGCCAGATCATCGTCCAGCCTACGCACATGTTCTTCATGGAGCAATCCCATGACCTCAACAGTTATGTTGCCGCCCTGGCGGGCATCCGCACCCTGAAGAGCAAGTGGCGCCCCTTCGAGACGGTGGTCATGGGCCGTCCCGCCATGGGCATGCCCGGCGACCTCTATTCCTATCACGAGGATATCGACCGCCTCGTCACATCCTTGCAGGAAGACGTCGAACTGGCGCGTGCTGCCGGAGCCAGCTTGGTTTATATGGGCCATGGTAACGAGAACTGGTCCACCGGGGTCTATGCCGAGACGGAGAAGAAGCTGCGCCAGGCCTATCCCGGCATGGAGATCTTCATCGGCGTGGTCGAGGGTACGCCATCCCTGGAGGATATCATGCCGCGTCTTGCTGGGGCCTCTTCGAAAAAGGTGGTGCTCAAGCCGTTCATGATCACCGCTGGAGACCATGCGCAAAACGATATGGCCGGGGCGGAGAGCGAATCCTGGAAGAGTCAACTTGCCGCCGCCGGCTATGCCGTGCAGCCGGTGCTGCAGGGGCTTGGTTCGAGCGCCGCCTTTGCCGCGATCTTCGTCGAGCATATCGCCGATGCGGCGCGGGAGCGGGGGCTGACCCTGAAATAACCGCCACTGGCGGAACCATCGAGAGCGGCGGGCATCTGCCTGGCCCGCCGCCTTTTTTCGGTATCATCAGGTGTTGAGGAAGACTATGCGGGGAACGTTTCATGTCGTCGGGGTGGGCCCCGGAGATCCGCAGCTGCTGACGCTCAAGGCGGTGCAGCTGCTCAATAGGTGTCGAACCTGGTTTGTGCCTTCGGCCTTCGACAACGGCGGCAGCATGGCGCTGAAGATCGTCTCCGGCGTGGTTTCCCGCGAGGGCAAGACCATCCTCAGCCACCGCTTTCCGATGAAGCCCATCCACCGCGGCCAGGAGGTCGACCCCGAGGTGGCCGAGGCCTGGCGGCAGGCGGCCGAAACCATCACTTCCTGCCTGACCAGAGGCGAGGATGTGGTCTTTCCCACCCTAGGCGACCCGGCCATCTACTCCACCGGATTTTATGTCTGCGAAACGCTGCTCACCCATGACCCCGAAACGAAGATCGCCATCGTCCCCGGGGTTTCGGCCATCGGCGCCAGCGCCGCCAGCGCCGCCATGCCCCTCTGCCTCGGCGACGAGCGACTGGTGGTCATCCCGGCCACCTTCGCCGACGAGCGCATCCGCGAGATGCTGCGCCTGGCCGATGTTACCGTGTTCATGAAGGTGCATAAGGTCATGGACCGTCTCGTCGCCCTGCTTGAATCCGAGGGTCTGCTTGACCAGGCGGTGCTGGTGGAGCGCTCCAGCCTCGATGACCAGACGATCTGGAAGGATATTCGCCAGGCCTGTGGCCGTGAGATCCACTATTTCTCGACCATGGTGGTGCGCCGCGGCTGAAGGCCTGTTTCGGATACTATTCCCTTTGACACCTGTTTGGCCGCCCTTTTCGCCGAAAAAATCTTTGCAAGTTTTTTCAGAACGCTCTTTGATAGATGAAGATCTTACCCGTCCGCCGCGGCAGGCGCACAGGGCGGGGGTGGCGAAAGGCGGGAGAAGATGGCGGGAAACGGACTGACCGGCCGGCTGATGGCCACCATCATCGTCATGCTTGGCCTGGCGATGGGCCTGCAGAGCATGGTCCTTATATATTATGGGGTTCGCGCTGCCATCCGCGAGGAGGTGAGTGCCGCCAAAGGGACCCTGATGACCGTCGCCGCCATGGCCGGAGGACTGCCTGACGACGAGCTGGTCAGGCGATTGGCGCCTCCAGCCGCAACCGAGAGCGGCGCTTCATCCTTTGGCTGCGTGGCGGTGACACCTCCGCCGATGGTGGCGGCGCGCAAATCGGCCTGTCGCCATGGCGAACAGCATCTGCTGCAGGCGGAGGCGGCCATGGCGGAGGGCAGGGCCGTGGCCGGCTATGCCGGACACAGCTGGAATATCTTTTTTCTCGGCCGCGAGGCGGCCATCGTTGCCGTACCTCTTTATGATGAGGGTCGCCTCGTCGGGGCGCTCTCGGCGGAACGGCCGCTGTCCCGCATTTATGATCGCTATCGCGGCGAGTTGCGCCTCGCCGCCGTCTACCTCGCGGTCAATCTGGCCGTCTTCGGCCTGCTCGTCTTCTTCCGTCTCGATCGTTCGCTCTTTCGTCCCCTCGACTTGCTGCTGCGCAAGACCGAGGAGTACGGGACCGAGCAGCAGGGGTTCTTCCCCATTCGCGAGGGCGACGGGGCCTTTCGTCGCCTCTCGCTCAGTTTTCACGGGCTGCTCGAGCGCATCGAGAGCGATAACCGCACCTTGCGAAGCACGGTGAGAAAGCTCGAGGAGGTCAACCGCGAGCTGCGCCAGAGAAACGACATGGTGATACGCTCCGAAAAGCTGGCCACCGCCGGGCGTCTCTCCGCCGGCCTTGCCCATGAGATCGGCAACCCCCTGTCGATCATCCAGGGCTATGTCGAGCTGCTGGCGCGGGATGATCTCTCGGCGGCGGAGCGTTTGCGCTTCTCCGACAAGGCGCAGCAGGAACTGGACCGCATCAAGGGGCTCATCCGCGGCCTGCTCGACTTTGCCCGGCCGGGAGAGAAACAACCGGAAATGGTGGCAGCCCATGGGCTTCTCGACGATGTCCTCTCTTTTCTCTCGGTGCAAAAGAGTTTTGCCGGTTGCCATGTGGTTACGGACTACCGCGCCGCCGACGACCACGTGCTGGTCGACCGTGATGCCCTGCGCCAGGTGCTCCTCAACTGCCTGCTCAACGCCCTCGACGCCACCGCCGACCTTGGTGACAGGGAGGCGGAGATCGTCATTGCCACCGACAATGGCGGCAAAGACGCAGGCGATGGCGTGGAAAGGGATGGCGATGCGCAGCGGATCGGGGAGACCCGGGAAAATGGCGGCGAGGGCGCGCGGGAGCACCTGGAGGAAAACGACCTCGGCCTCTCCGCCCCGCCTGCGCAAAGCCCACGCGCCACCTTAGTGGTGCGCATCGCCGACAATGGCCTCGGCATACGTGGTGAAGATCTGCCCAATATCTTCGACCCCTTTTTCACTACCAAGGAAGGGGGGCGGGGAACCGGCCTCGGACTCTTCGTCTGCCACACCATCATGGAGCGGCTCGGTGGCAGCATTGACGTTGCCCCGCGGGCCCAGGCCGAGGGGGTCGAAGTGACGCTGTCGCTGCCCCTGTGCAGCCCCCTGGCGGCTCGGCCGCCACTACGTGACGGACATCCCCATGCAGACCGCTAACCGTATCCTGATTATCGACGATGAAGTCAATATGGTGGAGATGCTCTCCGTCTCCCTGGAGAAGGAAGGCTACGAGGTGGTCGTCGCCGGCAACGGCAGGCAGGGGCTGGAGATTGCCACCACCAGCCGTTTCTTCTGCATCCTCTGCGACGTGAGGATGCCGGTGATGGATGGCATGCAGTTCCTCGAGGCGGCCCGTGCCGCCGGGGTCGAGGCCATGGTGATCATGATGTCGGCCTTTGCCACCATCGATACGGCGGTCAAGGCGATGAAGGTCGGGGCCTACGATTTCATCACCAAGCCGTTTAAGGTCGCCGAGATACTCTGCGTGCTGGAAAAAGCCCGCGAACGCCTCGAGCTGCGGGAGGAAAACCGCCGGCTGCGCCATAAAGTGGAGAAACTGCAGCGGCAGCGGGGATTTGCCGATATCCTCGGCGAAAGTGCGGCCATTGCCGAGATGGTGGCGCTGGCGCAGCGCGTCGCCGCCTACGACACTACCGTGCTCATCACCGGCGAGAGCGGCACCGGCAAGGAACTCTTCGCCCGTGGCATTCACCAGCGCAGCGGCCGTGCCGCCGGGCCCTTCGTTTCCGTCAACTGCGGGGCCATCCCCGAAAACCTCCTCGAAAGCGAGTTTTTCGGTTTCGTCAAGGGGGCCTTCACCGGGGCCCATGCCGACCATCCCGGGCTCTTCGTTTCCGCCCAGGGGGGCACCCTGCTGCTCGACGAGGTCGGCGAACTGCCGCTGGGGCTGCAGGTCAAGCTGCTGCGAGTATTGCAGGAGCGTGAGGTGCGTCCCATCGGTTCGGGGAAGGTCAAGAAGATCGATGTCCGCGTGCTCGCGGCTACCGCCAGGGATCTCGGCGAAGAGGTGCGCGCCGGCCGTTTTCGCCAGGATCTGCTCTTTCGCATAAATGTCGTCGAGCTGAAGATTCCCCCGCTGCGCCAGCGCCAGGGAGATATTCCCGTGCTGGTACGGGCCTTTCTCGCCGAGATCGAGACGGCCATGGGCATTGCCATCAAGGGGGTCAGCGGGGGCGCCCTGGCACGTCTTGGGGCCTACTCGTGGCCGGGCAACGTTCGCGAGCTCAAGAACGTCATCGAACACGCCGCCATTTATGCCGAGGACGGCTACATCGGCGATCGCTGCCTGCCCGAGCACCTTAGAGGGCAGACCCGCTGCGATGTCCACGATCTGCTTGCCGAGACCGTGTCGATCAAGGAAGGCAAGATCAAGACCGAGCGCTACCTCATCGACAAGGCGCTGAAGATGACCGGCGGCAATAAATCCCAGGCGGCCGATCTGCTGGAGATCAGCTATCCCTCTCTGCTCAGCAAGATCAAGGAGTATCGCATCTTTGCCGGTCGGGATGACGGGGGGTCGGCACCCCCGCCGGAACGAAACGGCAACGGCGAGTCGCCCTGATCTCTGGCCCTCTGCCGCCTTGCCGGAAGGGCATGCCTTTCTCGACGAGTTTGCACTGGGCCGGCAGAGTGTTGAGGTTGTTGGTCAGGCTTGCCAGTTTGAGCGAGCTTTCACGCACCGAACCCGAGTTTCTCTCGAGCTGTCGGGCGGCCTGATTCATTTCAGTTATGTCTGTGGTGATGGCCTGCGATACCATCGAACTCTGGCTGGCGTTTTCGTTCGCTTCCTGGATTTAGAGTTTTTTAGGAGTGGTCAGTAAGGATCATATCCATATCTTTGTGTTAGATCCCCCTGATGTTTCGCCATCGAAAATCATGCGCTGGGTGCAAGGAAAATCATTGCGGAAAATCTTCGAAGAGTTTCCGCAGGTGAAAAAGCGGTATTGGCCGCAACATTTTTAGCAAGGGATCATATCTGTGTCACCGCGGTTGAGATGAAGAAGGAAATGATTCAGGAGTATCTTTCGCATCATTTTGAACCGAAGCCCTCGGATGGGTTTGACGTCTAACCTTAAACCGGCAGCCAAACATGCCGGTATTGCTGGATTTTCAGTCCGCGATCAGCAATCCCGCCGACTTCAGGTCGGCGGCTGTTCTGCATTGAAAAAAACATATGATTGGGGTGTTGTCAGCATGGGTGTCGCAATCTGGTCGTGGGACGTTTCAAGAGGAAAGGCGATATGAGTCCTTGCTCGGGCATCTGTACCGGAAGAGGTAGAGATAGAAAAGACCTAGCCTCTTCTACCTACATAGCCACCACAAAAGGAGAGAAGTCATGAAAAGATTTCTGCATTGTATCAAACGTATACCGGGGATTGTCATTGCCCTGGCGGTTTTCTTGGTCCTTGTCGTGGGCAATGTCGCTTCAGCCCAAAGCCAGGGGGAGGCGCGGCAAGCGCTCGCCCAGATGAATATCGAATACAGCGAGCAGCAGTTCGCCAAGGCGGCTGGCGCCGGTGATATGACGGCGGTGCGGCTTTTTGTCGACGCCGGCATGAATGTCAACTCCGGCGGTGGTGCTGCCATCGGCCTTGCCGCAGGCAGGGGCCAGACGGAGATGGTCAAATGGCTTCTCGGCAACGGTGCCAAACCGACTGCCAACGCCCTGCAGTTCGCCAGGACCAGAGGCCATAAGGACATTGAGAACATTCTCGTTGCCGCCGGGGCCAAAGAGTAGCGCAGGCGCAGAGTGGTTCATTTAACATGGAAGGTTCGCAGGGTATGGAAAGGATAGCACCAGCCAGGGCGGAGTTCCTGCGCAAGGATTTTTGCCGCGGTTTCATCAAGTTCTGCGGTCTTCGGGCGGTGGAGGTTGGCAGGGGTTTTTTTGAATCGGCCCTGACGGTGACCGACGACCACAAGACCCAGGACAATTTCATTCACGCCGGGGTGATCGCGACGATGTCCGACCACACGGCCGGCTATGCCGCCTACACGGTGGTCGCCGAAGACAGGAGAATCCTCACCATCGAGTTCAAAATCAACTTCATGCGGCCCGCCCATGGTCAGGGGCTCATCTGCCGTTCGGAAATTCTCAGCCAGGGAAGCAGGGTCATCGTCGCCCAGTCGACGGTCTACGATGTCCGCGGCCAGGAAGAGAAGATGGTTTCGCGGAGCACCATAACCCTGATGGTTATCGAGGCGGAGAAGATCGGTGACGGGGCGCGGCGGACTTCTGCCAGGTAAGTGAGTGTCAGCCCGGCCGGGAAGGCGGAGGGGGTATGAGAAAAACCAGTCGAGTGAAAAACGGCAAGGCAGTCTCGCGAAGAGGCAAGGCGGGGCTGCCTCCCGGCACCCCGGTCTTTGTCGGGGAACAGAAACAGGAGGTGGTCAAGATCGATGTCATCAGCTTCTCGGGGGACCACCTAGAGGAGGTCAATGACGCGACGATCGAGGACTGCCGGCGGCTGCGGGACAGCAACGAAACGACATGGATCAATGTCATCGGCATCCACGATGTCGGCGCCATCCAGAGGCTGGCCGTGGTCTTTGAGCTGCATCCGCTGACCACCGAAGATATTTCCAACACCAGCCAGCGCCCTAAAGTCGAAGAGTTTGGCGACTATATCTTTTTCGCCATGAAGATGCTCAGCTTCGATAAAGGCGCCAAAGCCATCGCCCATGAGAACGTCAGTGTCATCCTTGGTGACAAATTCGTCATTTCCTTCCTGGAGGGGGAGTGCCAGCTGCTCGACGCCTTGCGTGAGCGTATCCGCGCCAACAAGGGGCGGATACGAAAGGAGGGTTTCGACTATCTGGCCTATGCCATACTCGACCGTGTCGTTGACGAATATTTTGTCACCCTGGAGGAGTTCGGCGACCACCTCGAGAATATCGACGATGAGATTCTGACCATGCCGAAGTCGACGCATCTGCGGGATATCCACCGTCTGAAGCGGGAAATCGTCTTCTTGCGCAAGGTTGTCTGGCCGCTTCGTGATGAGATCTCCACCATCGCCAAGAGTACCTCACCGCTCATCGGCGCCTCGACCAAGATGTTTTTGCGTGATCTCTATGATCATGCGGTGCAGATCATCGATATGGTCGAGACCTATCGCGACATTATCGGCGGCATGCACGATACCCTCCTGTCGAGTAACAGCAACAAGATGAATGAGGTCATGAAGGTCTTGACCATCATCGGGACTATCTTCATCCCCCTCACCTTTATCGCCGGCGTCTATGGCATGAATTTCGAGAATATGCCGGAACTGCACTGGAAGTGGGGCTATTATCTGGTGCTGGCGGGCATGGCCAGCTTGGGCGTCGCCATGCTGGTGGTGTTCAAGAAGCGAAAGTGGCTGTAAGGGAAGATTGGCTTGGCGCTGTTCCCTCAGTAATCCCCGTATGGGCTAGGGAGATCAAAGAACGAAGTGTCGGGGGTGTGGTTGATAACTGATGAAATATCAATTTGTTAGCCCATTAATTGTCCCGTTGCGGAAGAACGCATCGAGGTGCCGATAGATCTGGAGTGGCATTGGTTGGAACCAGCAACGGCAGGAGCCAGGCGCAAGAAGCATGGCTTCTGCCGCGCAAGACGACGACCTGCTTCAGGCAGCCGCCACCCGCCTTCGGCTGAGCTCTGGGTAAAGTGCTTGCCACAAACAAAAAAACCGCCTGGAATTTCTTCCAGACGGTTGATTTGGCTTTGGTGACCCCAAGGGGACTCGAACCCCTGTTACCGGCGTGAGAGGCCAGTGTCCTAGGCCGCTAGACGATGGGGCCAAATGGTGGCCTTATATACCCGGGCGGTGGTGGCCTTGTCAATCATTTCTTTTCGACTTTGAGGGGCTCTTTTCGACCGCGGGCGAACAGTTCGGTGACCTGGCGCAGGCCGGTGGCGAGGTCGGCGCTGAGAAACTCGGGGGCGCAGCGCCAGCGCCAGTTGCCAGTGGCCTGGCCGGGGACGTTCATACGGCAGTCGCTGCCGAAACCGAGGGCATCCTGCAGCGGAATGATGGCCAGCCGGGCAATCGACGAGAGGGCAAGGTAGATGAGGTCGTGATGGATGCCCTTGAAGTCGTGCAGGCTGCCGTTGGCGGTGCGTTTGATGAGCGAGCGCTGCCGGTCGTCCATCTTCTCGTCGAGAAACCAGCCGACGGTGGTGTCGTTATCGTGGGTGCCGGTATAGACCAGGCAGTTGGTGGTGGTGTAGTTGCAGGGCAGAAAGGAGTTGTCGCAGTTGCCGTCGAAGGCGAACTGCAGCACCTTCATCCCCGGGAAGCCGCAGCTGTCGCGCAAACGCTCCACCTCGCCGGTAATGACGCCGAGGTCCTCGGCGACGATGGCCAGAGGGCCGAGCTTTTCTTCCATCCTGGCAAAGAACTGGCTCCCCGGGCCCGGCAGCCAGCCTCCCTCCACCGCCGTGGCGCACTCGGCGGGAATGGCCCAGTAGGACTCGAAGCCGCGGAAGTGGTCGATACGGGTCATGTCGACCATGGCAAAACTGTGAGCGAGCCGCCTCTGCCACCAGTCGTAGAGTTCCTTCTGCACCGCCTCGTCCCTGTCCTGCCAGCGATAGAGGGGGTTGCCCCAGCGCTGCCCGGTGGCGCTGAAGTAGTCGGGCGGCACGCCGGCCACCCTCGTTGGCAGCAGGGTGGTCGCATCGAGCTCGAAGATGGCCTGGTGAGCCCAGACGTCGACGCTGTCGCCGCCAACGTAGATCGGCAGGTCGCCGAACAGGCTGATGCCCTGCTCCCCGGCATAACGGCGAAGGCGCTGCCACTGGCGGAAGAACTGGTACTGTTCGAAACGGAAGTACTCGAAACGCTCGCGGTAGCGTGCTTTCGCAAGCAGCAGCGCTGCGGGCTGGCGGCGGGCGAGGTCTTCGGGCCACTGCTGCCAGGCGCAATCGCGGTATACCTCTTTAAGCGCCATATAGAGGGCGTAGTCGTCTAGCCAGGGGGAAGCGGCGCAGAAGAGGGCGAAGCCTTCGTCGCCCTCGGCCGAAAAACGAGAGAAGGCTCGGCCGAGAAGATCGGTCTTATAGCGCCGCACCTCCTGGTAACGGGTGCTGTAGGGGGAGAAGGCCGGCGGCGCGGCCAGTTCGTCCTCGCCAAGCAGCCCGTCTTCCGCCAGCCATTGCGGTGAGAGGAGCAGCGGCGAGCCGGCGAAGGCCGAGGTACTCATATAGGGCGAGTTGTCGAAGACCTCGTCGGTGGGCCCGGCCGGCAGGAATTGCCAGCAGCTCTGCCCGCTGGCGACCAGGAAATCGATGAAAGCCTGGCTGGCCGGGCCGATGTCGCCGATCCCGAAAGGGGAGGGCAGCGAGGTGATATGGGCGAGGATGCCGCTGGCGCGTGGTGTCTTCATGGCAGAGTTGGTTCGCAGGGGGAGGTGGCAGGGGGAATGGCTCTGCCCGATGGTGGCGGAACGGCCGGAGAAATACGGCCCCCCGCCTTGAATCTCGTTCGTTCGATGCTATACTATTACCTCATAAAAGAGAAGCGCGGCGAAAAATTCGGCCGGCGTGTGCGAATTTTGTAAATTGCCTTTTCTGGAGAAATCGTGTAGTAATATGCTCTTCTTTCGTCTTCACGGTTTCCTGGTGATGGAGTTGCCTGCGTATAGCTCATCATTCAAGAGTCTCGTTCCCCCCTGTGTTTCGGGTCTGGGTTGGTGCAGAGGCACCGCCTTTCCCGGAAACGTCTCCTTTCAGAGCATGGAGTGGTCCTGGTGCTGCCCGAATTAAAAGAAAATCTTCTCAAGGCCGGAAAAGAGGAAGGCTGCATAAGCTTTGACGATCTCAACGAGCTGTTGCCCGATGACATCAAGGATCCCAATGAAATAGAGTCGATCTTCAATTTCCTCGGCGCCCACTCCATCGAAATCGTCACCGTCGAAAAGAGCGGCGAGAAGCGTACCCTGTCCGGCGAGGTGTGGGAAAAGGCCGATGAAGCGGCTATAGAGAGCGGTCAGGAAGAAGACATCATCCTCGCCGAGGAGGACAGTCACGAGGCCGAAGAGACCACCACCACCTACCTCCGCGAGATGGGTCGCTTCGACCTCCTCACCCCCGAGGAGGAGGCCAAGTACAGCAAGACCATCCGCCAGGGCTTCGAGTCGATCATCGCCGCCATTCGCGAGGACAAGTCCGGAGTCAAGGAGGTGGCGTTGCTGCGTGAGCGCATCGACCTCTGGGAGCGGCGCGACCCGACGCTGAAGCCGAAGAAGCAGCAGCTCAACTTCATGCGCTACACCATCCTCAGCGCGGCGAAGAAATATCCGGAAATCCGTGACCTCTTCGAGCTGCAGGCCAAGCTCGAGGCCTACAGCCGCTCCATCGAGGTGGCCAAGGACACCATGATCCGCGCCAACCTGCGGCTAGTGGTGTCCATCGCCAAGCGCTACATGCACCAGGGGCTGACCCTTGCCGACCTTATCCAGGAAGGCAACCTCGGCCTGATGCGCGCCGTTTTCCGCTTCGATTACACCAAGGGCAACAAGTTCTCCACCTATGCCAGCTGGTGGATCCGCCAGGCGATCACCCGCGCCATCCTCGACAAGACGCGCACCATCCGCCTGCCGGTGCATTTCCTCGAGTTGCGCAGCCAGTTCTTCAAGGCCTTCTACGCCCTTTTCAAGGAGCTTGGCCGCGAGCCCACCCCGCTGGAGATCTCCAAGGCCACCAACCTGCCTATGGACAAGATCCTCTCCATCCTCGAGGCCTCGCGTGAGCCGATCTCCCTGGAAACCCCGGTGGGCGACGACGACTCGACGCTGGGCGACTTCCTCGAGAACCAGGAGTCGCAGTCCCCCTACGACGCCGTGCAGACCAGGGAGCTGTCGGGCCGGGTCAACGATATCCTCGAGACGCTCAGCGAGCGCGAGGAAAAGATCATCCGCCTGCGCTTCGGCATCGGCGAGAAAGCGGAGTACACCCTGGAGGAGATCGGCAAGCTGTTCAACGTCTCCCGCGAGCGCATCCGCCAGATCGAGAAAAAGGCCTTGAACCGCCTGCGCCATTCCAGCCGACGCGACAAGCTGAAGTTCTTCATCGACTGAGCGACCACGCCTTCCGACCCGTATCAGGCCCGCCCTGGCGGGCCTCTTTCATTTTGAGGCTATAGTGGAAAATTACCTGCATCGCGCCGGCTTCGGCGACATTCACGAGAAGGTGGTCGCCGGCGAGCGGCTGAGCATCGCCGATGGCCTGCGCCTCTACTCGACCAGCGAGATCCTCGCCCTGGGCTATCTCGCCGACCTGGTGCGCCGCCGCAAGAACGGTGACAGGGCCTATTTCATCTACAACCAGCATATCAACTACTCGAATATCTGCAGCAATCTCTGCAAGTTCTGCGCCTTTGGCCGCGACGCCGAGTCACCGCTGGCCTTCCAGCTGAGCGTCGCCGATGTGCGCGCCAAGCTGCGCGAGCGCCTTGCCGAGCCGATCACCGAGATCCACATGGTCGGCGGCATCCACCCGGAGCTGCCCTTCGCCTACTATGTCGAGCTTCTCCAGGCGATCACCGAGGAGCGCCCCGGCGTTCATATCCAGGCTTTCACCTGCGTCGAGATCGCCCACCTCGCCGAGCGGGCCGGGCGCAGTGTCGAGGAAACGCTGCGCCTGCTGCAGGCCGCCGGCCTCGGTTCCCTGCCCGGTGGCGGCGCCGAGGTCTTCAGTCCGCGCATCCGCCAGCTCACCTGCGAGAAGAAGATCTCCGGCGAGGCCTGGCTGGAGATCGCCAAGACCGCCCACCGTCTCGGTCTGCGCAGCAATGCCACCATGCTCTACGGCCACCTCGAGACCCTCGACGAGCGCCTCGAGCACCTCGACGCCCTGCGCCGTGCCCAGGACGAGAGCGGCGGCTTCCTCGCCTTCATCCCTCTCGCCTTCCACCCCAAGAATACCGAGATGGCGCAGCTGCCCGGCCCGAGCGGGCTGGACGACCTCAAGAATATCGCCGTGGCCAGGCTGATGCTCGACAACTTCCCCCATATCAAGGCCTACTGGGTGATGATCGGTCCGCAGCTGGCGCAGATCGCCCTGTCGTTTGGCGCCGACGATATGGATGGCACGGTCAAGGAAGAAGTCATCACCCATATGGCCGGGGCGCAGACCGCCCAGGCCATGGGCAGCCGCACCCTGGTGCGCCTCATCCGCGAGGCCGGGCGGATTCCGGTGGAGCGCGACACCCTCTATAACGTCATTAGCGAGCACGTCGCGTAACGGGGAGCGGGCGACATGGATATCACTGGCATCAGCGCCAAGATTGTCGCTGGCGAGCGCATCGACGACGACGACTACCGCCGCCTCGCTGCCGAGGCCGACCTGCTGCAGCTGGGCATGCTCGCCGACGCCGTGCGGCGCCGCAAGCATCCACAAGGCATCGTCACCTACATCATCGACCGCAATATCAACTATACCGATATCTGCATCTCCGCCTGCCGTTTCTGCGCCTTTTACAAGAAACCGGAAGAGGAGGGCGGTTACCTGCTCGATGAGCAGCGCCTCGCCGAGAAGATCGATGAAACCCTCGCCCTGGGTGGCACGCAGATCCTCCTCCAGGGCGGCTTGCACCCCGATCTCCCTTTCAGCTATTACGAGGAGATGGTGCGTTTCGTCAAGAGCCGCGGCATCGCCCTGCACGGCTTTTCGCCGCCGGAAATCTGGCATTTCGCCAACATCTCCGGCAAGCCGATGCCCGAGGTACTGGCCGCCTTGATTGCTGCCGGGCTCGATTCCATCCCCGGCGGCGGCGCCGAGATCCTCAGCGACCGCGTCCGCCAGCTGATTGCGCCGCGCAAGTGCAGCGCCGACCAGTGGCTGGCGGTGATGGAGGAAGCCCATCGCCAGGGTCTGCGCACCACGGCGACGATGATGTTCGGCCATGTCGAGACCGCCGAGGAACGCCTCGAGCACCTGCGGCGGCTGCGCCAGCTGCAGGACCGCAGCGGCGGCTTCACCGCCTTCATTCCCTGGCCTTTCCAGCCGGGCAACTCCGATCTCGGCGAGAGCGACAAGACCAGCGCCGTTCAGTATCTGCGCATGCTCGCCCTGTCGCGCATCTATCTCGACAACTTCGACAACCTGCAGGCCTCCTGGGTGACCCAGGGGGCCAAGGTGGCGCAGCTTTCCTTGTCCTTCGGGGCCAATGATTTCGGCAGTACGATGATCGAGGAGAATGTGGTCGCCGCCGCCGGGGTGAGCTTCCGCCTGTCGGCGGAGGAGATCCGCCGCCTCATCGTCGAGGCCGGCTTTACGCCGCGCCAGCGGCTCATGGACTACACACTGCTCGCCTAGGCCCCTTGCCGGGCACAGGCCTGATGACCTCGCGCCTCATGCAGCCATCCCAAACACAGCAGGTCGAGATCTTTTCCGCCCCCTGGGTGTTGCCGATCAGTGCTCCGGCCCTCGCCGAGGGGGCGGTGGCGGTGGCCGCAGGGCGCATTCTTGCCGTCGGTCCCCGCGCCGAGCTGCTCGCCTCTTCTCCGGGAGCTCCTGAAGTGCGCTGCCCGGCCGTACTCATGCCCGGCCTGGTCAATGCCCACTGTCACCTCGAACTCTCCCACCTTGGCGACATCCCGGCGCCCCTGCCGGGGGAGCCGCTGGCCACGTGGATCACCAAGCTTCTCGCCAGGCGCGGGGCAGGCGAGGGCGACGGGCGGGTGATCCTCGCCACGGCCATCGCGGCCCTGCGCGAGCAGGGCAGGAGGGGGACGGTCCTCGTCGCCGATATCGGCAACGAGCTTCACGAGGCGCTGTGGCGGCCGGAACCGGACCTGCCGGAGGTGCTGCCCATGCTGGAGCTGCTGGCGCCGACGCGGCCGGCGGTGGCCGCCGCTGTGGAGCGGCTGGCGGGGCTTGACGATGCCCTTGCCGCGGCGGCCCACGCCCCCTACAGCACCGCCGCCGAGGTGCTCCGCGCCGTCAAGGCGCGCTGCCGCCGGCTGGGGCAGGTGTTTTCCATGCACTGCGCCGAGAGCCGCGAGGAAGTGGATTTCGTCGGCGGCCGTGGCGGCCCCTTCGCCGACTTCCTCCGCCAGCGCGGGGCCTGGGATGGCACACTCGACTTTGCCGGCTGCCCGCACCCCGGCAGCGCCGCCTATCTCCACGCCCTTGGCCTGCTCGATGGCAAGACCATGCTGGTTCATGGCGTGCACCTCGCGGAGGCTGAAGTTCGGCTGGTGGCCGCCACTGGCAGTCATCTCTGTCTGTGCCCGGGCAGTAACCGCTTCCTCGGTGTCGGCCGGGCGCCCTTGATGGAGATGCTTGCCGCCGGTCTGCTGCCCGCCCTGGGCACCGACTCGCGGGCTTCCAACCCCTCTCTCGACCTGTGGCGGGAGATGCGGCTACTGGCTGTCGAGCATCCCCCTGTCGAGCCGTCCCGGGTGCTGGCCATGGCCACCCTTGGCGGGGCTCTGGCCCTGGGACGCGGCAAGGAGTATGGCAGTCTGGCGCCGGGGCGCATGGCGGCGATGATCGCCGTCGAATCCCCCGAGCTGGCCCGCTGCCAAAGCGCCGAGGCGGTCTGCGCCGCCCTGGTCAACGGTGGCCAGCCCCCGCTGGTCTGGCGGATTGGTTCCGGCAGGGGGGATGGTCAGGTACACAACAGTGCAGGTGAGTATGCAGCGTGAAGGCGAACGGCAGGTGAACATCGGCATGGTCAAATATATCAATACCGCGCCGATTCATGAAAAATGGAAGGAGACGGTGCACTGCGAGCGCTGGAGCATGGTCGAGGCGGCACCGGCGACCCTCAACCGCATGCTCGCCGAGGGAAGTATCGATCTCGGCTTCGTCTCCTGCTTCGAGTATGCCGCCAACCCCGACGACTATCAAATCCTCGCCGGGCTGTCGATAAGTGCCAACGGGCCGGTGGGTTCGGTGTTTCTCTTCTCCCATCTCCCCATGGAACGCCTCGACGGGCAGCCGGTGCTGCTCACCTCGCAGTCCCAGACCTCGGTCAGCCTGGTCAAGATCATCCTCGAGGATTTTCACAAGGTGCGCCCGCGTTATGCGTCCGGCGACATCCTCAATGCCGAGGAAGGCGGCTACCAGGCAGTGCTGGCCATTGGCGACGACGCACTGCGCCTCGTGGATTCCTCACGCTATCTCTACCAGTTCGACCTCGGCGACATCTGGAAACGCCACACCGGCTTGCCCTTCGTCTTCGCCGTCTGCGCGGTGCGTAACGACTTCGTCCTCTCCCAGGCGGAGGAGCTGGCCGCCATCCATGGCGAGTTGCTGCGCTGCCGCGACGAGGGCAAGGCCGACCTGGCGGAGATCTGTCGCGTTGCCGCCTCGCGCATTCCCATGTCCGAAAAAAATGTTACGACTATCTCACCGCCATTGAATATGACCTGAGTGCCGCCAAACGCCAGGCTCTCGAGAACTTCATCACCCTGCTCGCCGGCAGAGGCGAAGCCCCGCCGCATGCCCTGCCCCTGAAGATCGTCCCCTGCCCGCGGCGAGCCGAGTAAAGCCGGGGCGACAATGAACCTCCGCCAGGAACACCCATGAGCAACACCTCCCCACCGCAAAAACTCCTCTTCGCCATAACCGGAGCCAGCGGCATGCTCTTTGCCGTTTCCTTCCTCCAGGCGCTGGTTGGCCTGGGGGTGGTCGTGCACGGCATCTGTTCGCCCTCTGGGCGCAAGGTTCTCGCCAAGGAGCAGGGGCTGAAGCCTGAAGAGCTTCCCGCGGTGGAAAGCTGGTTCGATCCCGCCGATCTCGCCGCACCGCCCGCTTCGGGGTCGAGCGACTACCAGGCCATGGCTGTACTTCCCTGCACCATGGGCTCGCTGGCCGCCATCGCCGGGGGGCTGTCGATCAACCTCATCCACCGCGCCGCCGACGTCATGCTCAAGGAGCGCCGCCCCCTGGTGCTGGCGGTGCGCGAGACGCCCCTCAACCGCACCCACCTCGCCAACATGCTCGCCGCCCACGACGCCGGGGCGGTGATCTGTCCGCCCATGCCGAGCTTCTATCTGCGGCCGGCCACCCTCGAGGAGGCGGCGCGCACCTATGCCTGGCGCCTCGCCGACCAGCTGGGGGTGGAGATTCCCGGGAGGAGGCGATGGCAGGGGGAGTGATGCTGTTCGACAAGCTCAAGGTGCTGCTGGAGATGATTCAGTTCAAGCTGACCATCTTCGCCATGCCCTTCGCCTTTACCGGCGCCTTTCTCGCTGCGCGCGGCCTGCCCGAGGCGCGGGTGGCGTGGTGG
The DNA here is from genome assembly GCA_937915545.1 of uncultured Desulfobacterales bacterium. GTDB lineage: Bacteria > Desulfobacterota > Desulfobulbia > Desulfobulbales > Desulfocapsaceae > Desulforhopalus_A. Next base: position 187,311 of record CALGIJ010000012.1, on the reverse strand, counting down.
ATCGTCCTCGCCATGGTCGGGGCGCGCACCTGCGCCATGGGCTTCAACCGTATCGTCGACCGCCGCTTCGACGCCCGCAACCCGCGCACGGCCGCCCGCGCCCTGCCTGCCGGGGCGGTGTCGCTGGCCGAGGCCTGGGCGATGGTGCTCCTCGCCGGTCTGTTGTTCTTCTTCGCCTGCAGCCGCCTCAACCCGCTGACCCTGCAGCTCGCTCCGCTGGCCCTGGGCCTGACCCTATTTTATTCCTATACCAAGCGCTTCACCGCCTGGTGTCATGTGGTGCTCGGCGCCGCCCTGGCCTTTTCGCCCCTTGGCGGCTGGGTGGCGGTGTCCGGCAGCCTACATGATTTCCCCTATCTGCTTTCCCTGGGGGTAATTTTCTGGGTGGCCGGCTTCGATACCATCTACGCCTGCCTCGACGCCGACTTCGATCAGGGCGAGGGCTTGCACTCGCTGCCCTCGCGGCTCGGCAAGGTGACCGCCTTCCGCCTCGCCGGCGGCTTCCATGTCGTCGCTCTATGCTGTTTCTTTCTCACCGGCTGGCAGGCCGGGCTCAACCTGTGGTATTATGCCGGGGTAGTGGCGGCGGCAGGGGCGCTCCTCTATCAGCACCTGCTCGTCAAGCCGGAGGATCTGTCGCGCATCCATGCCTCGTTCTTCTCGATGAACGGGCTGATCAGCATCATCATCTTCCTGGCCACCTGTCTATCTTTGTTGTTTTCGAGCAACCCGCCGTGATTGCCATCCTCCTCCTCATCCTCGCCCTGCTCGTCTGTCCCGCCGCGGCCCCGGCCGGGGAGGCCGAGGCACGCGTCGCCGAGAGAACGCTGCCCTACGGGGTCATCGACCCCGCCTTGCTGCCCATCGGGTATTCCGGCCGCGAGGTGCTGCAGTACGACGTCTCCTGGACCGGCGGCATCAAGATCGGCGAGCTGCGCCTCGAGGTCAATGCCCTGGCGGAGGACGAGGAAAGCTTCGAGATCCGTGCCACGGTGACCACCAAGAACGGCGCCGTCGACCTCATCTACCCGATCAAGGATCTCCATGTCACCCGGGTGCGCGGACCGAAGCGGCTGCCCTACCATTACGAGATCTGGCAGAAGGAGGGCTACAGCTACCGCGCCCATCGCGTGCTCGAATACAACCAGGAGGGCGGCAAGATCGTCTATATGAAGAACAACAAGCTCGAGGGGGTGTTCGACATCGACGGCGAGACCAACAACGAGTTCTCCTCCTTTTTCAACAGCCGGCTGATGGAGTTCCCGCTGGGCGGCGGCTTCATCGTCCCCACCTTCGCCGACAAGAAGCGCGTCGAGGTGGTGGTCAACGCCATCGCCGAGAAGCGCTTCGAGAAGACCTTGCTCGGCCCGGTGAGCACGGTGGAGATCATGCCGGTGATGACCTTCAAGGGGCTCTATGACAAGCGCGGCGACACCGTCATCTGGTACACCAACGACGAGTGCCGGGTGCCGGTGATGATCAATTCGAAGATCATCATCGGTTCGCTGACGGCGGAACTGACCGCCTACGACAACCCCGCCTGCCGCCGCTACCCGGCAGTGGCGAGGCTGAAAGACAGCTAGCGTTCATTAAAAAAATCCAGCATCAAGGAGCAGCACACCATGACCCCAGCGGCAGTCCTCTATACCGATTTCCCGCAGCTCGTCCTCAAACACCGCGGCAAGGTCCGCGACATGTACGAGATCCCCGGCCACCCCGAGGTGCTGCTGATGGTCGCCAGCGACCGCATCTCCGCCTACGACGTGGTGATGAACGAGCCGATTCCCGGCAAGGGGGCCATCCTCACCCGCTTGTCCCTCTTCTGGTTCGAGCTGCTTGGCGGCATCGTCGACAATCACCTGGTCACCGCCCGTGTCGACGACTACCCCGAGGTCTGCCGCCAGTATCGTAGCCAGCTCGAGGGGCGCTCGATGCTGGTCAAGAAATGCCGGCCGCTGCCCATCGAGTGTATCGTGCGTGGCTATCTCTCCGGCTCTTTCTGGAGCGCCTATAAGAAAGACCCGGTGGTGTGCGGCTTTGCGCTGCCGCCGGGGATGAGGGAATCGGAGAAATTCCCCGAGCCGCTCTTCACCCCCTCCACCAAGGCCGCTCTGGGCAGCCATGACGAGAACATCTCCCTGGAGCAGACCGCAGAGCTGGTCGGGGAGGCGCGGGCCAGGGAGATCGCCGAGGTCTGCCTCGGTCTCTACCGCAAGGCGGCCGACTACGCCCTCGGCAAGGGCATCATCATCGCCGACACCAAGTTCGAGCTCGGCGAAGCCGACGGCAGGCTGATCCTCATCGACGAGGTGCTGACCCCCGACTCCTCGCGCTTCTGGCCGGTGGACCGCTACACCCCCGGCGCCGGGCAGCCGAGCTTCGACAAGCAGTACCTGCGCGACTACCTTTCCAGCCTCTCCTGGGACAAGACCCCGCCGCCGCCGCCACTGCCGGCGGAGATCATCGACAAGACCAGGGAACGCTACGAGGAAGCCCTGCGGCGCATTACTGCCGGCCGATCCTGATGCCAGCCTGGGGCGTCGCCGTGCGGCCGGCGCCCCAGGTGTCGTGTTCTGCGCTTAGGCGCCGCTGTCGAGGCAGTAGCGCAACACCGATTCGAGGGACTGGTCCTGATAGGGGTAGTCGGCCTCGAGCAGCACCTTGGGCGTCACCCTGGTCGAGGCGAGCAGCATCTCGTCGGCCATATCCCCGAAGATCATCCTGACCATAAAGGCAGGAATCTTCATCAGCACCGGGCGATTGAGGACGCGGCCGAGGGTCGTTGAGAGGATACGGTTGGTCGTGGGGATGGGGCTGACGACATTGACCGGCCCCTTGATGTGCGGCTGCCTGATGACGAAGTCGACGATTTCCACCAGGTCGCGGATACTGATCCAGCTGACGAACTGCTCGCCGCTGCCGACGACGCCACCCATGCCCGCCTTGAAGGCCGGCACCATCTTCCACAATGCCCCGCCCCTCGGGCTGAGCACCATGCCGAAGCGCAGGTTGACGGTGCGGATGCCCATGGCGGCGAGGCGCGAGGCTTCCTTCTCCCACTGGCGGCAGACATCGGCGAGGAAACCCTTGCCGAGGGGGCTGTCTTCGTTGAAGATCGCCTCCATGCTGCTGCCATAGTAGCCCACCGCCGAGGCACACAGGGCAACCTTCGGTTTTTCCTCCAGGGTGGCGATGTAGTCCACCAGCTGGGCGGTACCCTCGACGCGGCTGCGCAGGATACGCTCCTTCTTGGCGGCGGTCCAGCGCCCGTCGGCGACGTTCTCGCCGGCGAGGTGGACGACGGCATCGAAGGCGCCAGCCGAGGAAGCGGGCAAGGCGGCGGTGGCCCAGATCTGCTGGCCGCTGCTACCGCGGTTGCGCTGCAGGCATTGCAGGGAATGGCCTTTCTTGAAGAGGTGTTCCACCAGGGCGTGGCCGACCAGGCCGGAACAGCCGGTAACCAGTGTTTTCATCGCGTCTTCTCCTCTTCGTTTTTCCCAGGCTGCGCACCTTCGTGGCGGGCAGTGCCACCCTTTCTCTCCAGCAGCCGTGCCATGATCAGTTCGCTCACCTCTTCCTGACCGAGCAGCGAGGTCTCGATCACCACTTCGGCGTAGCGGCGGTAGAGCTGCAGCCGCTCGGCGAAGAGGTCCTCAAAACTCTGCTCGGGTCGCTTGGCCAGGCCACGGGTATGGTAGTTGCCGATACGGCGCTGCAGGGTGTCGAGGTCGGTATGCAGGAAAACCACCGTGCCGATATCCTGCAGATGGCGCATCGCCGGTTCGCTGTAGGCGGCGCTGCCGCCGGTGGCGATGACCGTGTCATGGCAGTCGACGTCCAGGAGCACCCGCTCCTCCACCCTGCGCAGGGCCATGTGCCCCTCCTTGTCGACGATATCCTGCAGGGTGCGCATCTCGCGGTTTTGGATGAGAATATCGGTATCGAGAAAGGATTTGGCAAGCATCTTCGCCAAAATTACCCCGACGGTGCTCTTCCCCGATCCCGGCATGCCGATGAGAACGATATTGGTCTTGTGCTCTTTCATCTTCCTTCCTACTATAGATAATGACAGCGGCCTGTTCCGACCAGTGACGCCAGGGACTCTACCCGGCTTTGTGCGCTATGGCCACGTGGTAATGTCGTTCTCGCCGCTGCCTCATGCCATAACGATGAAAATCGGTGCCGCCGGAGACGGGTTCGGGTAAGGTGCAATCCTCTTTGCGCCCCCGGCGCCGGTTGCTCCCTTTGCCACCCCGAGAAAGGAGTCTTGCATGGATTTGTGGAACAGTGTTGTCAAGTGGTTCGACAGTACCCAGCTGCAGCGGCAGATTGCCGACGTCGATTATGTCGGCCTCTTCTCCAACCCCTGGTTTATCGTGCCCTTCGGAGCTCTCCTCGCGTGGTTCATCTACAAGCAGAAATGGCGCGATCTGATCATCCTCGCCATCTTCGTTGCCGTGTGGTGGGTCTCGGGAACACCTTACATGCAGTCGCTGATCGTCGGCGGCGAGATCAGGATCGAGAAGATCCTGCCGGTGATCTTTGGCGCCGCCGCCACCCTGGGAGTGGTGATCTATCTACTCTTCGGCCGTTCGGACTGAGCGGGGCGACTTGATGCAGTTCCGCAACGGCATCTTCATCATCACCGAAGAAGACCACTGCCCCTTGTATAACGTCCGCGAGGAGCTTCTCGTCAACGAGGGGGTGCTCACCTTTCCCGCCGGCAAGCCCACCTGCCTGGTGCTGGCGCGCGATATCATCGCCATCGCCTCTTCCGACTCGAGCTACGAAGGCTACTCCCACGGGATGACGACGCGCTCCAAGTTCGAGTGCGGAGGCTGCGTCGGGGTGATCCGCTTCGAATACAAGAAGGAGAAGGAGTTCGCCACCCTGCAGATGAAACTGCTGGCGGCCGCCGAGCGGCGCGAGAAGATCCGCGAAACGGCGGGCTTCGCCAGCCTGCTGCGCAGCATCGATATCTTTTCGCCGCTCTCCGACGACGACCTCCTCGACCTTGCCACCTTGCTGGAGATGGTCGAGTACCCCTGGCAGTTTCCCATCACTCAGAAAGGCGATCCCGGCAACCGCCTCTATATCCTGCTCTCCGGCAAGGCCGAGGTCATCGACGATCACGGCATCACCCTGGTGGAACTCGATAGGGGCGAGGTCTTCGGCGAGATGAGCCTGCTCTCGGGGGAGAGGGTCAGCACCACTATCATGGCTGCCGAGACCTGCCAGGTGGCGGTGATGAACCACAAGAACTTCCGCCACATCATCAATCGCTTCCCGACCCTGCAGGTCTTCTTCTACAAGCTGCTGGTCAGCCGCATCACCAAGATGAACACGCAGCGGGCCGAGGAACTGGCTTCGGGGATGGTCGGTCAGCTGTCCGACATCTCCATGGTCGAGCTGTGCCAGATGATCAATGTCAACCAGAAGACCGGCCGCCTCAACCTGGAATTCGAAGACAGCAAGGCGATGCTCATGTTCAACGAGGGGGAGCTGATCTTCGCCGAGATCAACGGCAGCATTGGCAAGGAGGCCTTCTACGAGATCCTCGCCTTCACTAGTGGCCGGTTCAAGTTCACGCAAGGATTGAGCGACAAGGATCGGCGTCGCGATGTCATCGGCGGCTTCATGGGCATGCTCATGGAGGGCATGAAGCGGCTCGACGATCGCAAGCTCTGAGTGTCGCTGCCGGTTTTGGGCAGAGAGGGGCCACGAGGAGACCTCATGGGACGACGGGAGCTGAAAAAGGAGTTGCTGGCACTTCTCGTCGCTGGGGACAGAAAAGCGCTGGCCGCCCTGCTCCAGCGACACCCTGCCCACCTTCTGCTCGGGCCCCTGTTTTCGGCACTCTGTCACCCCGATCTCATGGTGCGCGGCAATGCCGCCCTGGCCTTCGGCATGCTGGTGCCGGGCATGGCCGTAAACGACATGGAGGCGGCGCGAATCGTCATGCGTCGCTTTCTCTGGTCGCTCAACGAGGAGTCCGGGGGCATCGGCTGGGGGGCGCCGGAGGCCATGGCGGCGATCCTCGGTGCCAGCCCCGCCCTGCGCCGCGAGTACCTCCACCTGTTCTGCTCCTATATGCGCGGTGACGGCCCGGAGCTTTTCCAGGACGGCAATTATCTCGAGTTGCCGATGCTGCAGCGCGGCCTGCTGGCCGCGGTTGGCGATCTCTGCCGCGACCATGGCGCGGAGATGCGCGAACAGGGGGTGGGCGAGGATCTCCGCGCCTATCTGAGCTCCCCCGACCATCAGGTGGTCGGCCTTGCCATCCGCGTCCTGGGATATCTTGGCGAGAAGGAAGCGGCAGGGGAGATCGCCGCCTTTCTCGATCAACCTGGGCAGGTGCAGTTCTTCGACAGCGGCGAGGTACGCGAAACCGCAGTCGGCGCGCTTGCCGCCGAGAGCCTTGACCTGCTGGGGAGCGCTGCGGAAGCCAACAAAGGCGAGGGGGACGGGCAATGAAGGCGTCCCGGCGGGCAGGGGACAAGCGGCGGCTCGCCGCCGTGGGCTTTCTTCAGTTCGCAGTATGCCCCGCTGACCCCGAGGCCAACCTGCACAGCCTGGCTATCGCCCTGGAAAGCCTGCATCCGGCGGCTGACAGCCTGCTGGTTCTTCCCGAGCTCTGGGCGACGGGTTTCTGTTACGAGCGGCTGGGCCAGCTTGCCAGGCCGCTTGCAGGGGTGCGGGCCGAAGTCCTCCGGCTTGCCGCCCGTTACCACGTCCTCCTCGCCGGCTCGCTGCCCGAGGCTATCGACGGCGGGAAGCGTTGCTATAACACCCTGCAGCTCGATGGACCTGAGGGCCCGCTGGGGTGCTACCGCAAGACCCACCCCTTCCCCGGCGAGGAACGGGCCTTCGATGCCAGCCTCGCGCCACCGCGACCGCTGTCCACCCCCTGGGGCAGCCTTGGCTGCCTCGTCTGCTACGATCTCCGTTTTCCCGAGTTGGCGCGACTCCAGGCCATGCAGGGGGCTGACCTCTTCCTCTGCCCTGCCCAGTGGCCCCGGGCGCGACTCTCGCACCTGCACGCCCTGGCGGTGGCCCGGGCCATCGAAAATCAAGCCTACATGGTGGTGTGCAACGCGCTGGGCAGCAACAATGGCATACCGCTCGGCGGCGGCTCGCTGATCGTCGCTCCGGACGGCACGGTGCTTTCCCTGGCCGACGAGCGGCCGGCCGCTACGGCGGTGGCGATCGATTGGGGGTTGGTGGAGGAGGCACGCCGCCCCTTCCGTTCCTTCCCCGTGGCCCCCCTGCTGGGCACGGCGGCCGACAAGGTGGTGCCCTTGGCAGCGGCCATGGACGAACTCGCCGCTCGCGCGTGGGCCGGGCAACGCATCGTCTGTTGCCGTCTGCTGGAGGCCGAAACGTTGCCGTACTGCCCCATGACGCGACTCGAAGCGCTGCGGCGGCAGGGGGATTTCCTTGTTGTCGCCGTGGTTGGCGCCAATGCCGCCGCTGTCGCTTTGCATGTCGCCGCCCTGGCCTGTGTCGATATGGTGGTGGCGTTAGGCGAGGGGCAGGAAGAGGAGCAGGAGCGGCTGCGCCGGACATGTCTGGTGCAGCCCTTTCATGCAGGGCCTGACTGAACAGGGTTCGACGGAGATCGCGCCCCCTGTGCCGTGGTGAGGCCCTTCAGTGTAGAATTCCCGGAGGCAGGGGAGGCACGGGGCCGCCCCCGGCGGTCAGGCCGCCGTCCATGCGTAGCGTCGCCCCGGTGAGGTAGGTGGCTTCTACCGCCAGGAAGAAGACGGCGTCGGCCACCTCCTCCGGCAGGCCGGTGCGGCCCAGGGGGATGGCCTCTCTGATGGCCTTGCGGTTTCTCTCGTCCAAGGCGGCCCAGCCGCGAGTGTCCTCTCCGTGGCGGGAGCGCACCAGACCGAGCATCAGCTCGTTGACGCGGATGGTTGGCGCCGCTTCCCGCGCCCAGGTCTCGGTGAACAGGCCAACGGCGCGGTTGGCGGCGCTGTAGCCGTCGCTGAAGAGGGGCGCCGCTGGGCCGCTGCGCCCGACGATGGCGGCGACTGAAGAGAGGTTGACCACCGCCCCGCCGCCCCCTCTCATCAGCGGGAAGAAGTGGTGATAGAGCAGCCATTTGGCGGTCATGGTGGTGGCGATTTCCAGCTCCCACTGACCCTGGTTGTGGGGTTGGTCGTAGGAGCCGTGTACCACCGGCATGCCGCCGCGCTCGATATTGTTGATGAGGTAGTCGATTTTCCCCTGGTCCTTTGCAATGATGGCGGCGAAACGGGCCACCTCCTCGCGGTTGCGCAGGTCGACATGATGCAGGCTGTAGCGGTGACCGTCGCGACGCAGCTCCTCTTCCAGCTCGGCGATCGATTCCGGCCTGTCGTGCACCGGCAGAACCAGGGTGGCGCCGGCGAGGGCGAAACGGCTGGCGATGGCACGTCCCACCGGGCGCGCCGCTCCGGGGACGAGGGCTATTTTGCCCGCAAGCGAATTGGTCTTCATCGCAACATCCTGTTGAGCCGCGGCGGCTGCGGCTCGGCGATGGAGTTGTCGATGTCGCCGTGGCGCCGTAAGCCGAGCATGGCGAGGAGGTTGTCGTCGAGGTAGAGCTGCCGGTCGTAGCTGGCGAGGATATTGCCGTTTGTCGGCACGATGAGGCGTGCCGAGATATAGAGGTTGCGGTCGGAACGGGACAGCGTGCCGACGAGGATGGCCTGCGCCTTGAGTTCTCCGCCGATCTTGCCAAGCTCGCGCGAGAGTACGGTTTCTCCGGAGCGGGGTTCGATGGAGATGGTCGAGGTGAGCTTGATCTCGCGCACCGTGTAGCCGTGCTGCACCAGCCGCGAGGTGATGTGCTCCTGCAGCAGCCGGCCTAAGGGGGATGTTTTGCTGAGGTCGTTGTTGTCGACGAAAGTCGTCACCAGCACCGGCATCCCGGGGTGGCGGGGGACGAGGGGCGGCAGGGCGGCCTCCGTCAGCTGGTCGGTGATCTCGTAGGAGAGGTCGATGAGATCGGCGTCTTTGCCGAAGAGCTTTTCCAGCCTCGTGCCGTTGAGATCGGCGCAGCCGCCGAGGGCGAGCAGCAGGGCGATCAGCAGGGGGGCAGTGCGGGCAATGCGGTGGCTTGGCATGGTGTCATCCTCTAGATCTCTTTTTCATCCGGGAGGGGGGCGGGCTCTGCTGGCGGGGCTTGCTGCGTCGCCGTGGGGGCCTGGGGCGTCTTCTCGTCGCCGTTGGCAGGTCGAGGCACCGTCGTCGGCAGGGGGCGGTTTTTCTCCTTGGCCTTTTCGACGCTGGAACTGGACAGCCGCAGGGTTGCGGTCTCGGGGAACTGCTCCTGGTAGTGCCAGAAGTCTTTGTCGTTAATATAGTAGATGTCCGAGGCGCGGAAGAGGTAACTGTTGCCTTTGCGCACCGAGGTGGTGACAATCACCTCGTAGTGGCCCTGGGTGGTGAGATTGGCGTTGACGACGTCGAGGGAAGTGCCGATGGCCAGGTTGACCAGTTCCGAGGGGGCGTTGCGCAAGACGAGGATGGCGGCGGAGATGCCGGTGAGTACGCCGGGCTGCAGGCTGCGCAGGCGGTTGGTGCTATGGCGCACCGTCTGCACCTTATAGTTGATCTGCAGGGTGTCTTCGTCGGCCTGCGGCCGGGTGGGGATGCCGAAGCCGACGAGGCTGGTGACCAGCAGGTCGTGGAAAGCTTCGTTGAAAGAGCTGGTTTCGTTGGCTCGGCAGGGGTGGGCGTCGTCGCCGCAGGTTTGTTTGACGGTTACCGCGGTGTTGATGTTGTCGGTGGCGATGAGCTCGTTGTTGATGCGGTCGGCGAGATCGGCGGCGAGCACCTGCCAGTGATGTGAGGCCTCCATCTTCTGCTGCTGTGAATAGGGATAGACGATGGGCTCGGGGATACGCGAGGCGCAGCCGGAGCAGCAGAGGAGGAGCAGGGAGAAGACGAGAAACAGGGGCATGGGGGCCTCCCCGGGTTCGGATGAGATTGAATCTGCGGTGAAATCCTGGCTGTGCCAGGGCCTTTTCGGGTAACGCGTGGTTATGCTGCATGTCGGCCCGGTGTGACGACTGTATCGGACGATCTTTGCAAAAGTAAAGGAAAATATGTAATTCTACATAGCTATATTGGTGGTGTGCGGGTATGTTGACGGTATACGCCGGGAGCCGCCCCAGAGATCCAGCCCCATGCCGGGGCGGGCCCGGCGAGCGGACCACCACCGCCAAGAAGCGACAGCGATGAACATCGATCTTCACGTCCACTCCAACTACTCCGACGGCAGCATGAGCCCGACCGAGCTGGTGCAGGTCGCCGCCCGCATCGGCCTCGCCGCCATCGCCATTACCGACCACGATACCGTGGACGGTGTTGACGAGGCCGTCGCGGCAGGGGAGGGGCTGGGGGTCGAGGTGGTGCCCGGGCTCGAGTTGAGTGTCACCTGCGACGAGAGCAGCGTTCACCTCCTTGGCTACTTCTGCTCGCCCCGGGCACCCCGGTTGCAGGAGGTTCTGTCCCGTCTGCAGGAGGGGCGCCGCAACCGCAACACCCTCATTCTCGCCCGTCTTAACGAACTTGGTATCGACATCACCGCAGCGGAGCTGGCCGCGGTCTCCGGACATGGCCAGAGCGGCCGGCCTCATATCGCTACCCTGCTCGTTCGCAAAGGGGCGGTGAGCAGCATGGACGAGGCCTTTTGCAACTATCTCGGCCGGGGCGCCAAGGCCTACCAGCCGCGCTACATCCTTGACGCGGCCGAAGCCATCGCCGTGGTCAAGGAGGCCGGTGGCCTTGCGGTTCTCGCCCACCCGCAGCAGCTTGAGAAAGCAGGCAAAGACGTTTCCGCCATGGTCCGCCGCCTGCACTGTCTGGGTCTGGACGGCGTCGAGGCCTACTATCCCACCCACTCCCGCGCGTTCCGCAAGAAGCTGCTGGCCATGGCCAGGCGCTACGACCTGGTGGTCACCGGCGGCAGCGATTATCATGGCGCCATCCGCCCCGGCACGTCCCTGGCGAGTGGCGCCACCGCGGTGCCGGGGCATCTCCTGGAAGCGATGAAGACCCGCCTCGGCATGGCCTGAAGACCGCGCCGAGCGAGAGCAGAACAAAGGAACGAGCCATGTCGATGTATTCCATTCTCATAGTCGACGACGAGCCCAACTACCTCGTCGTTCTCTCGGAACTCCTCAAGGACGAGGGGTTCGAGGTCTTTACGGCTGCCGATGGCCCGGCCGGTCTGAAGCTGGTCGAGGACGTCGATCTCGACCTGGTGGTCACCGACATGCAGATGCCGGGCATGAACGGCCTCGAGTTGCTGGAGAAGGTCAAGGAGAAGAATCGCGACCTGCCGGTGGTGGTGATCACCGCCTTCGCCGAGGTCGACAAGGCGGTGCAGGCCATGCAGGCCGGCGCCTTCAGCTATCTCGCCAAGCCTTTCTCCAACGATGAATTGATCATCACCCTGCGCAAGGCGGCCCAGCACTACTCCCTTCTGCGCGAGAACACCCGCCTGCGCAGCGAGATCAAGGGCAAGAGTGGCTTCGCCGGCATGGTCGGCAAGAACCCGCGCATGCTCCAGGTTTACCAGTTGATCGAAAAGGTGGCGCCGACCCACGCCTCGGTGCTCATCACCGGCGAGAGCGGCACCGGCAAGGAGCTGGTGGCCAAGGCCATCCACGTCAACAGCCCGCGTGAGTCGCGACCCTTTATCGCCGTCAACTGCGCCGCGCTTTCCGGCAGCCTCCTCGAGAGCGAGCTCTTCGGTCACGAGAAGGGCGCTTTCACCGGCGCGGTGGCCATGCGCAAGGGCCGTTTCGAGCTTGCCGACAGCGGCACCATCTTTCTCGACGAGGTAGGCGAGATCCCCCTGGCGCTGCAGTCGAAGCTGCTGCGCATCCTCCAGGAGAAGACCTTCGAGCGGGTCGGCGGCGGCAAGACCATCGAGGTCGACGTGCGCATCATCAGCGCCACCAACAAGGATCTGCGCGAGGAGGTCGCCGCCGGGCGCTTTCGCGAGGACCTCTTCTACCGCCTCAACGTCATCCCCATCAGCCTGCCGCCCCTGCGTGAACGCATGGACGACATGCGTCTGCTCGCCGAGTACTTCGTCGAGAAATATCGCCGCGAGTTGCGCAAGCCCGACCTGAGGATCTCCTCCGACGCCCTCAAGCTGCTCGTGAAGCTGCCCTGGGAGGGCAATATCCGCGAGCTCGAGAACACCATCGAACGGGCCGCCATCCTCTGCAGTAACGACGTCATCGAGGCCGATGACGTCCATCCCGACACCCCCTACCCCGAGGATACCAGCCCCCTCGGCGCCGAGTTCGACCTAAGGATGATGTTTCCGGAAAACGCCGGGTTGAACGACGTCCTCTATGCCATCGAGAAGAAGATGCTCACCCAGGCGCTGGTCGACACCGACTACGTCCAGGCCCGGGCGGCGGAAAAACTCGGCATCACCAAGAGCCTGCTGCAGTACAAGATGAAAAAATACCGCATCAAAAAGCGGAGATAGGTCGCAGGTCAGCGCGGTCCGACCTGCTCTGGCGAGCCCCAGTGGAGCTTGTTGCGGAGGATGGCGAAGTAGTCCCGCGATGAGGAGACCACCAGCCGCAGGAAATGCCTGGCGGTCTTGATCTCCAGCTGGTCGCCGTCGGCCATCTCCCAGAAGGGCTGCCCGTCGATGATCACCTGCGCCCGTTCGTTGCTGCCGGTCGCCTGATAGCGGGTGGCGATGGTCATGTCGGCGGGGAGGATGATCGGCCGCGAACCGAGCATGAAGGGGCAGATGGGGGTGACGGTGATGGTCGCCAGGCCGGGGTAGACCAGCGGCCCGCCGGCGGAGAGGTTGTAGGCGGTCGAGCCGGTTGGGGAGGAGAAGATGAGGCCGTCGGCGCGGTAGGTAGTGATGAGCTGGCCGTCGGCGGTGGTGCTGAGGTTGAGGAGACGGTCGAGCACGTTCTTGGTGATGACCACATCGTTGAGAGCGTAGCGGTAAGTGGCGTGGTCGCCCTGGGAATGCAGGCGTGCGCGCAGCATGAGCCGGTTCTCGATGGTCACTTCCGACGTGAGCAGCCGTTCCAGAGCCGGCAGTGTTTCGGCTTCGGTGAGCTCGGTGAGGAAGCCGAGGTTGCCCATATTGATGCCCAGCACGGGAATGGAGTGGCGGGCGGCGGCTTCGGCGATATGCAGCAGGGTGCCGTCGCCGCCGAGGACGACGATCAGGTCGAGGTCGGCGCAGATGGTGTTCTCGCAGACCTCGACGCCTCGATGCCGCAGCCAGCGGCCAAGGGTGTCGGCAAACTCCCGCGGGCGCTGTTCGTCCTTCTTGGGGATCAGCGCCACGCGGTGGATGTCGAGCTTCCTGGCGACGCGAAAGGGCGTGGCGGCGTAGCTCATTCCATCTTCCCCAGTTCCTTGGAGCGCAACACTGCCGATTCGACGATGTCCATGATGATGCCGTGGAATCCCACCTTTTCAAGGACATGCAGGGCAGTGATGGCGGTGCCTCCCGGCGAGGTCACCTTACCGCGCAGGGCTGCCGGGTGTTCGCCGCTCTCGCGCAGCAGCTTGACCGAGCCGGCCACGGTCTGCATGGCCAGCGTCTCCGAGATCGCCCTGGTCAGGCCCATCTTGACCCCGGCGTCCACCAGGGCCTCGACGAAGGAGAAGACATAGGCCGGACCGGACCCGCTCAGGCCGGTTACGGCGTCGAGATGCACCTCGTCGAGGATGACCACTTCGCCCACGGCGAGGAAGATCTCCTCCGCCAGGCGCAGCTCCTTGTCGGTGACGTTGTCGTTCTTGCTCAGCGCCGAGGCGCCCTCGAGAACCAGGGCCGGGGTGTTGGGCATGACGCGGATGATTTTTGTTTCCTTCTTGCCGATGGTCTTGATATAGAAGGATATGGGCAGGCCGGCGGCGATGGTGACGAGAATGTGATGGGGCTCGATGACCGAGCGGCAGTTTTCCAGCACCGCCTTCATGGTCTGCGGCTTGACGGCGAGGATGACCAGCTTGCTCTTTTCAAAGATGGCGTGGTTGTTCTGGAAGGTCTTGACGAGATAGGTGGTTTCGAGGTGTTCGCGCCGGAAATCGTTGGGCTCGGAGACGAGGATGTTGTTTTTGTTGTAAAGGCCGGAGGCGAGAATGCCTTTGATCAGGGCCTCGGCCATCTGACCGCCGCCAATGAATCCGATATGCTGTTTCATGAATGTCCGTAGGGGAAGAGGGGAAGGGTGAGGTGCGAATTAAGTCATGCAATCATAATCGCTTTCAGGTAAATATCAATTTCGATTATTGCCTTTTCGGCGCCGCCGGCTTCTCGAAGAACGAGGGCGGCAGCCGCTTTTTCCCTTACAAGGATGTACAATCATGGTGAGCAAGGAACTGCTGGATATTCTTGCCTGTCCCCAGTGCAAGGGGGCGCTGCAACTGCAGGGAGAGGATGGCCTGCTCTGCGAGCGCTGCGGGCTGTTGTACGAGATTCGTGATGATATCCCGATCATGCTCGTCGACCAGGCCAAAAGGGTCGAACGGCCCAAGGAGTGAGCAGGGGGGCAAAGACCGGCCTCTCACGCCGATGTCGCCACATGCCCGCCGCGGGGAGGGACCTATGACCGAGACGATCAGCGCTGAACCATTGTTTGCCCGCTTCGTCATTGCCGGCGACCACCGGCGCAGCGACTACTTCTCCCTCATCAAGGAGTTGGTGGCCCGTCGGCGGCGGGAGGGCGCCATGTGGCAGCCGGCCATTGAGCGCGTCTACGCCTTGTTGCTCGACGAGATCCGCACCAATGACGCCGAGCCCCTCGAGCCCATTTCCTTCGGTACGTCCGGCTGGCGCGGCAGGCTGGGCAAGGATATCTTCGTGAGCTCGGTGGCCCTGGTCACCGAGGCTATCGTCCGCGTTTACGGGCGGATCGGGGGGGACCGAGAACTGGCCGCCGCCCTCGGTGTCGACTCCATCGAGGAGGCCAAAAAGCGCGGCTGCGTCATCGGCTTCGACAACCGCTTCGCCGGTTCGGTGCTCGCCGCGGCGGTGGCGGCGACCCTCATCAGGCACGGTTTTAACGTCCACTATGCCGGCGAGTCGACCACCGGGGTGCTGTCTGCCGCCCTGCTGTCGCTGTCGGCCGCCTTCTCGGTCAACCTCACCCCATCCCATAACCCCCTGGAATACGGGGGCTACAAGTTCAACGCCGCCGATGCCGGGCCGGCCTCGTCGCTGGTGACGCGGCACATCACCGACGCGGCCCGCCTGCTGCAGGCTGAAGGCTACCGTCCGCCTCCTCTGCCCTCGACCATCGACGAGGTCATGGCGACCTCTGCCGACATCGCCGCCTTCGACTCCTTCGCCTTGTGGCAGGACTTCGTGCGCCGCCACCGCACCGTGCACGGCCTCGACCTCGATGGCGCCGTGGCCCTGCTGGCCGGGCGCGACGACATTGCCCTGGTGGTCGACTGCGTGCACGGGGCGAGCCGCCTCCATATGCGCCGCTTCTTCGCCGGCTGCGGTCAGGTGCAGGTGTTGCGCGACGAGGCCGATGTCACTTTCGGCGGCGTCGCCCCCGAGCCCTCGTCGGCCAATATGGCGACCGTGGTCGACACCTTGCGCGGCAGCGGCCGGAAACTCGCCATCGGGGCGATCATCGACCCCGACGGCGATCGCGTGCGTTTCACCGATGGGCACCGCGAGATCAGCATGAACCAGTTCGGCGCCATGGCCTACCACTTCCTTCACCAGCACAAGGGCAGAAAGGGCATGGTGGCCAAGACCGTGGCCACCTCCAACCTCGCCAACGCCCTGGCTGCAGCCTTTGGCGAAGAACTCTTCGAGCCCGCGGTCGGATTCAAGAACTTCAAGCCGGTCATCGACCGGGCGCTGGTCTTCTTTGAGGAATCGGACGGCATCTCGGTCTGCGGGCACACCCCGGAAAAGGACGCCTACATCGGTCTGCTGCTCGCCCTGGAGATGGTGCTCGCCACCGGTGTCAACCTCGGCGACTACCTGGCGGACATCGAGAGGCAATACGGCGCCTATTTCCCCGAGCGCGACGGCGTGGCGGTGACCGCCAGAGGCGAGGAGCTGCTCCTCCTCCTGCGCGGGCTGGAGCGATACCGTCCCGGTGACAGGCTCAAGGTGGGCGGCGAGGAGCGCGCCATCGCGCAACTCATCACCATCGACGGCACCAAGATGGTCTTCGACGACGGTTCCTGGCTGATGATCCGCCCCTCGGGCACCGAGCCCAAGGTGCGTTTCTACGTCGAATCGCGCAGCGCCGCGGGGACCGGCGACCTGGTCGCTGCCGCCAAGAAGCTGCTTGTCGAAACCGGCGTCATCTGAGGCGCGGATTCCGGCTAGAGGCCAGCAAATCAGCGCCCTGCGGCCAGCTGGCGGTTGTAATCCGCCGCCGAGGCATTATTGTCAGCATGTACCCTAGTTAACCGTTCATCACTTTATGTATCAGGAGTTACGCCATGTGGGAATATACCGATAAGGTTCAGCAGCACTTCCTCTCTCCGCAGAACGTCGGGGAGGTCGAGGACCCCAGCGGCACCGGTGACGTCGGCTCGCTCGCCTGCGGCGACGCCTTGCGGCTGACGCTGAAGATCGACGCCAACGACATTATCGTCGACGCCAAGTTCAAGACCTTCGGCTGCGCCAGCGCCATCGCCTCCTCCTCGGTGCTTACCGAGATGGTCAAAGGAATGCCGGTGGACGAGGCGGCAAAAATCACCAACGAGGATATCGCCCAGGCCCTGGGTGGCCTGCCCAAAGAGAAGATGCACTGTTCGGTGATGGGCCGCGAAGCCTTGGAGGCGGCCATCGCCGACTACCGTGGCCTCACGCTGCCCAAGGCGGAAGGCGAGGTGGTGTGCGAGTGTTTCGGCGTCACCGACATTGAGATCATTCGCGCCATCAAGGAGTCCAACCTGCGCTCGGTGGAGGAGATCACCAACTTTACCAAGGCCGGCGGCGGCTGCGGCAAGTGCGAGGATAAGCTGCGCGTCCTCCTCGAAACCACTGTTGGCGGCAAGGCGCAGATCGTTATTCCGCAGATGCCGCAGAAGAAGATGACCGCCCTGCAGAAGATCAAGAAGATCGAGGAAGTGCTGGAGCGCGAGGTGCGGCCCGGCCTGCGCAAGGATGGCGGCGACATCGAACTGGTCGACGTCGATGGCGACTTCGTCACCGTCGCCCTGCGCGGCACCTGCAAGAGCTGCAGCAAGTCCCAGACTACCATCAAGGAATACGTCGAAAAGAAACTGCGCGAGTTCGTGCTTCCCAGTCTGATCGTCGAGGAGAATAGCTAAGATGGCCGCGAATCCTAACGTCATTTATATGGATAACAACGCCACCACCAGGGTTGCCCCCGAGGTGGTGGAGGCGATGATGCCTTACCTCACCGAGGCCTACGGCAATCCGTCGAGCATGCACACCTTCGGAGGCGTGGTGGGACAGGCGATCAAGGAGGCGCGAGGCAAGGTGGCGGCCCTGCTTGGCGCCGACCCGGAAGAGATCGTTTTTACCAGCTGCGGCACCGAGAGCGACTCGACCGCCATCCTCTCCGCCATCAGGACCTATCCGGAGAAGCGCCACATCATCACCACCAGGGTCGAGCACCCGGCGGTGAAGAACCTCTGTGAAACCCTGGAGACCGCCACCGGCCATAAATATCGCGTTACCAAGCTCAAGGTCGATGCCGAGGGCATGCTCGACATGCAGGAATACGAGGCGGCGCTCACCGAGGATACCGCCATCGTCAGCGTCATGTGGGCCAACAACGAGACCGGAGTCATCTTCCCGGTGGAGGAGATGGCGCGCATGGCCAGGCAGCGTGGTATCCTCTTTCACACCGACGCGGTGCAGGCGGTGGGTAAGATCCCCATCGACCTGAAGAATCTCGACATCGACTTGCTCTCCTGCTCCGGCCACAAGCTTCACGCCCCCAAGGGTGTGGGTATCCTCTACGTTAAGCGGGGTACGCTCTTCGTGCCCTTCATGGTCGGCGGGCACCAGGAGCACGGGCGGCGCGGCGGCACCGAAAACGTCGCCTCCATCGTCGCCCTGGGCCGCGCCTGCGAGCTGGCCATGGAGAAGATGGAGGAGGAGAACAGCCGTGTCAAGAAGCTGCGCGACCGGCTCGAGGAATCGCTGCTGACCTCCATCCCCAAGTCGATGCTCAACGGTCACAAGACCCTGCGCCTGCCCAACACCGCCAACATCAGCTTCGAGTACGTCGAGGGCGAGGCCATCCTGCTGCACATGAACCAGCACGGCATCTGCGCCTCCTCAGGCTCAGCCTGTACCTCCGGCTCCCTCGAGCCGTCCCACGTGCTGCGCGCCATGGGGGTGCCCTTCACCGCCGCCCACGGCTCGATCCGCTTCTCGCTGTCCATCTACAACACCGAGGAGGAGGTCGACCTGGTCATCGCCAAGATGCCGACGATCATTGCCAATCTGAGAAAGCTCTCGCCGTTCTGGAAAGGGTGAGACGATGCGCATTATCGAGCCCTCCTTCCACATTATGGACGAGCTGGACCGGGCCTCGGCGGCGACTCGCCTTGAGGCCTGCGGCCGGGTGTGCTACAAGAGCGAGGACAAGATCGGCGACGACTCGGCGATTCCCTTCGTCACCCGCATCGCCGCCCACGGCCATAACTCGGTGCTGGAGATGGCGGTGGTCAGCTACCGGCTGCGCTGCAGGGAGGATGATGTCGCCGCCCTGCTCGCCTGCCAGCCGCGCTTTCTGGTCATCGACCGGGAGGAGGGGGGGCTGCTGGTCACCGCGTCGATGCGTGCCTATCGCGAGATCTTCGCCGCCCATGGCGACAACTCGCTGCTTTCCCTGCTGCGAGGCGACCTGCGCGCGACCTACCCCTACCTCTTTGCGGCCGGGGAAGGGGAGGGGAGTGCGTCACCTGCGGCGGACCACGTCGACCTGCGCCGCCTCTCGCTGAACGAGGTCGACGAGCTCCCCGAAGAGCTGCGCCTGCGCCACCGTTTCGTCGCCGTGCGCTTCATCGTCAACCGCGCCGTCACCCACGAGCTGGTGCGCCACCGCCCCTGCTCCTTTCTTCAGGAGAGCCAGCGCTACTGCCGCTACAGCGAGGACAAGTTCGGCAGCGAGGTGACCTTCATCAAGCCGATGTTTTTCGCCGAGGGCAGCGCCGAGTACCGTCTCTGGCAGGGCGCCATGGAAGAGACCGAGAAGATCTACTTCCGCCTCCTCGAGACCAGCACCCCCCAGGCGGCGCGTACCGTGCTGCCCAACTCCTGCAAGACGGAGATCATCGTCTTCTGCAACCTCGTCGAGTGGCGGCATATCTTCGCCCTGCGCACCACCCCGGCCGCCGAGCCATCGATGCGGGAGATCATGATCCCCCTGCAGAAAGAGATGGAAAGACGCTATAGAATACGTTAGGAATACGACTTATAGTAACAATCGACACGCGGGCCCTGCCGCCAGTGGCGGCCGGCGGGTAACCCGGTATGGAGTTTTTCCGTTTGGTTGAGGCCTATGGCACTGAGAAGTGACGACACGCTCCGCAAGTCATCGATGAAAAAGACTGTCAAGGACCAGTCCGGGGCAGGCAAGATCAAGATCGGCGAGCTGCTCAGCAAGGCGGGTTACATCACCCCGAGCCAGCTGGAGACCGCCAAGAAGATCCTCCAGAAGAGCGGCGGACGGTTGAGCACCATTCTCCGCCAGCTGGAGTATATCGATGAGAATACCGTCGTCAATTTCCTCAGCCGCCAACATAACTACCCGGCGGTGGTCATCAAGAACGAGCCGCCCTCGAAAGACGCCCTGAAGCTGCTGCCTTACAGCGAGGCCAAACAGTACATGGCCTTCCCGCTGCGCATGGCCGGCAACACCCTGCAGATCACCATGTCCGAGCCCTCCGACAGTACGGCCGTGGAGGAGCTGCAGAACCTCGTCAGCAAGGAACTCTCGGTGTGCGTCTCCACCGAGTCGGATATTGTCGAGGCCTATCGCAAATACTACGGCATCGACGACGAGGAGGCCAAGTCGCTGCTCGGTCATGTCGAGGAGACCAGCGGCGAACTGGAGGTCACCCAGGTCGACGACTTCGGCTCCATCGTCGCCGAGGCCGCCGACGACTTCGAGATCGAGGGTGATTCCAGTGACGACATCGGCGAGCAGTTCGCCGCCTCCGACGCGCCGATCATCAAGCTGGTCAACGGCATCCTCATCAAGGCGGTGCAGGACGGTATCTCCGACATCCATGTCGAGCCCTACGAGAAGTCGATGCAGGTCAGGTACCGTAAGGACGGCGCCCTCTTCAAGACGATGAACCTGCCGCTGACCATCAAGAACGCCCTGGTCGCCCGCCTCAAAATCCTCTCCGGTCTCGATATCACCGAGCGTCGGGTGCCCCAGGACGGGCGCATCAAGATGCGCATGGGCAAGAACCGCTCGGTGGACTTCCGCGTCTCCTCGCTGCCTACCCTCTTCGGCGAGTCAGTGGTTCTGCGAATCCTCGACAAGGCCTCGCTCAACGTCGACCTCACCCGGCTGGGTTTCGAGGAGAAGACTTTCGAGATGCTCAAGCGCTGCCTTGGCCGCCCCCAGGGGCTGCTCCTCGTCACCGGTCCTACCGGTTCCGGCAAGACGGTGACCCTTTACTCCGCCCTCAACTCGATGAACAACGAGGACATCAAGATCCTCACCGCCGAGGACCCGGTGGAGTTCAACTTCAAGGGCATCAACCAGGTCAATGTCCACAAGGAAGTCGGCATGACCTTCGCCGCGGCCCTCAAGGCCTTCCTGCGGCAGGACCCGGACATCATTATGGTCGGCGAGATCCGCGACATCGATACCGCCGAGATCGCCATCAAGGCCGCCATGACCGGCCATCTCGTCTTCTCCACCCTGCATACCAACGACAGCGCCGCCACCATCGGCCGCCTCGTCGACATCGGTATTCCCCCCTATATGCTCGCCTCGTCGGTGACCATGGTGCTCTCGCAGCGCCTGGGGCGGCGGCTGTGCAGCAACTGCAAGAAGGTGGTCAAATACGAGCCCGAAGAACTGCTCAAGGCCGGCTTCCGTGAAGAGGAACTCGACTCCCTGACCATCTACGGCGCGGCCGGCTGCCCCGAGTGCAACAACCTCGGCTACAAGGGCCGGGTGGGCTTCTTCGAGCTCATGGAGGTCACCGACGAGGTGGCCAAGGCGATCAGCGCCGAGGTGCCCGAGGATCAGCTGCGCAAGGTCGCCATCCAGGAAGGCATGACCACGCTGCGCGACGCCGCACTGCAAAAGGTGCGTCAGGGGGTGACCTCGGTGGAGGAGGCCCTGCGCCGCACCGTCGCTCACCGCGAGAGCCTGCCCGCCTATCTCGTTAATCCCGACCAGGAGAACTACGAGGACGGCGATGTCATCATCCGCGAGGGTAACAAGGACATCGATTTCTTCAAGCTCATCCGCGGCGCCCTGACTGTGGTCAAGGGCGGCAAGAAGATCGCCGAACTCACCGAGCCCGGGGAATACTTCGGGGAGATGGCCTCCATCACCGGGGAGCAGCGCACCGCCTCGATAATCTCCCAGGGGAGGTCGACGGTCAAGCGCTTCCCCGGCGACAAGCTCGAGGAGATCATCGATAAATACCCCGACGTGTCTCGCCATATCTTCCGCACCATGACCAAACGCCTGCAGAAGTCGAATCAGATCATCGTCAAACTCGCCGGCGGCGGCGTGCGCAGACCGCCGCCGCCCGGCGCTCCCCCCGGTGGCAACCCCCACGCGGATCGCCAGTGATCCTGCGGTCTTCCCAGTTGCATCCGTCGCCTGCCTCCTGGCGGGACCGGGGTCTGCTGCGCGTCGCCCTCTTCTGCGACGGCCGCCCCGGGCATGAGAAGCAGAGCCGGGGTATTATCCAGGCGCTGGCAGGCATGGTGGCGGTGGAGGTGGTGACCGTCGATGTCTCGGCCCTCTCGCCGCTGAAGCGCATCATCCAGCTGCTGGCCCTGCTCTCGCCACTATCGTGGCGGGGCGAGGCCTATCCACCTGCCGACCTGCTGCTGGGCGCCGGCAGCCGCAGCCATCTCGCCATGCTCCTCGCCAAGAAAGCCCAGGGTGCCCCGGCGGTGGTCTGCATGTCGCCGCTTGCCTTCCTGCGCAGGCGATTCGATCTCTGTCTGGTGCCGGTGCATGACGGCCTTTCCGAAGGGGGCAACGTCTTCTGCACCCTCGGCGCCCCCAACTGCAGCGTCGATCTGCGCCGCCATCGCCATGACTGCGGCCTCATCGCCCTGGGCGGCGTTGATCGCCGCAGCCACAGCTGGCATTCCGAGGAAATGATCGCCATGGCAGGTGAGCTGGTGGAGCGGGAGCGCCAGATGCACTGGACGTTGACCTCCTCGCCGCGTACGCCGGAGGAGACGGCGCGGGGCTTGGCCAGGCTGGCCGAACTCCACAACCATGTCGAGTTTTTCGACTACCGCCACACCGCCAGAGGTTGGATCGAGGAGCGCTATGTCGACAGCGCCACGGTGTGGGTGAGCGCCGATTCCATCTCCATGGTATACGAGGCGCTGAGCGCCGGCTGCCGTGTCGGCCTCCTGCCGGTGCGCTGGGAGCGGGGCGCGGCCAAGTTTCGCCGCAACGAGGAGCTGCTGCTTCACCGGGGGCTGGTGCTGCCCTTTGCGCGCTGGCGGGTCGGCGAGGGCTGGCAGGAAACAGACCAATACTTCAACGAGGCGCAGCGTTGCGCCGAGAGGATTCTCAGGATATGGCAGGCGAACGCTTGACGGTGGTGCAGGTACTCCCGGAACTGGACGAGGGCGGCGTCGAGGGGGAGACCCTCGACCTGGCCATCTATCTGGCCCAGAATGGCCATCGCTCCCTGGTTATTTCCGGCGGCGGCCGCCTCGTGCCGCAGCTCACCAGGCATGGCTGCACCCACGTGCACTGGCCCCATATTGGCGAAAAGAGCCTGCGTTGCCTCAAATACGTCAACAAGCTGCGCCGCTTTCTCGAGGAGGAGCGGGTCGATATCCTCCATCTGCGCTCACGCCTGCCGGCGTGGATCGGCTACCTCGCCTGGAGGCTGCTGCCGGAGGAGCGCCGGCCCTCGTTGATCACCACCTTCCACGGCTTCTATTCGGTCAACTCCTACTCGCGCATCATGACCAGGGGAGAGCGAGTCGCCGCCGTTTCCGAGACCATCAAGCAGCATATCATCGACAACTATCCCATCGACCCGCAGCGTATCGCCCTCATCCATGGCGGTTTCGACGTAAGCGCCTTCTCCCCGGAAGCGGTCTCGGCGGAGCGCATCGACACCCTGCGACGACGCTGGCTGTTGCATCACGAGGGGATTCCTGTCATCGTCCTGCCCGGTCGTCTGACCCAATGGAAAGGACAGGATCTCTTCCTCGAGAGCCTGGTGCGCATCAAGGAGCGGCCCTTCGTCTGCCTGCTCATTGGCGACACCGAGGAGAACAGCTCCTTTACCAAGCGCCTGCGCGAGCAGGTGAGGTTTCATGCTCTCGAGGACAAGGTACGATTGGTCGGCCATTGCAGCGACATGCCGGCAGCCCTGATGCTTGCCGACGTGGTGGTCTCGGCCTCTTCGACCCAGCCCGAGGCCTTCGGCAAGGTGGCCATCGAGGCCATGGCCATGGGCAAGCCGGTGGTGGCCACCGCCCACGGCGGCAGTCTCGAGACGGTGCTGCCCGGCGTCACCGGCTGGCTGGTGCCGCCGCTCGATGCCGATGCCATGGCCAGTGCGGTCAGCGAGGCCCTCGACGACAGCTGGCGGGCGCGGCGCATGGGGGAGGAGGGGCGGCGCTGGGTCAACGAACGCTTCACCGCCAAAGCGATGTGCGAGAAGACGCTGGCCCTCTATCGTGAAGCAGACGGGGAGCGGCGCCGGGCGAGAAAGCGCGAAAAGGTCACTGTCATGCAGCTGCTGCCGGAGCTGAACAGCGGCGGCGTCGAGCGGGGCACGGTGGAAATGGGCCGTTTTCTCGTACGCCATGGCCATCGCTCGCTGGTGGTCTCCGGCGGCGGCCGTCTCGTACCGCAGCTGGAGAAGGAGGGCAGCCTCCATTTCAAGCGCAATATCGGCTCAAAGAGTCCCGTCGCCCTCCTTCATATCTGGCCCCTGCGCCGCCTCATGAAGCTGCACCGGGTCGATGTGCTCCACCTGCGCTCGCGCATGCCGGCATGGATCGGCTATGTCGCCTGGCTGACCCTGCCCAGGCGTAACCGACCCTTGCTGGTCACCACCTTTCACGGCTTCTACTCGGTCAATGCCTACTCGGCGATCATGACCAAGGGGGACGGGGTGATCGCCGTCTCCGACAGCATCAAGAAGCATATCCTTGAAAAATACCGGCGCCGTGACAACGTACGGCTCATCTTTCGCGGCGTCGACGCCGAGTCCTTCGCCCCCCATCTGGTGGAGCCACAGCGGGTGGCGGCCTTGGCCGAGGCCTGGGGTATCGAGCAGGGGCGGCCGATTCTCATGCTGCCTGGCCGCCTGACCCGGCTCAAAGGCCAGGAGCTCTTCCTGCAGAGTCTTCTTCAGGTGCGCAAGAGCGACTATCTCGCCCTGCTGGTGGGCGATGTCAAGGACAATCCCGGCTACACCGCCGAACTGACCTCGTTCATCGACAAGCATCATCTCGCCGACAAAGTGCGCCTCGTCGGCCACTGCAACGACATGCCGGCCGCCTTCTCTCTCGCCGACATCGTCCTCTCCACCTCCTCCATCGAACCCGAGGCCTTCGGGCGGACCACCGTCGAGGCAATGGCCATGGGCAGGCCGGTCATCGCCACCGCCCATGGCGGCAGCCTGGAGACGGTGCTGCCGGGGGTGAACGGCTGGCTGGTGCAGCCGTCCGACCCGCATGCCCTGGCGCGGGCCATCGACGAGGCGCTGACGATGAGCCCCGCTGAACTGCAGCGTTATGGGGAAAACGGCCGCGCCCGGGTGTCGGAGATGTTCACCGCCCAGGCGATGTGCGAGCAGACCCTGGCCTTCTACCTTGAGCTGCTCCGCGCCGCCTGAGCCGCCCCAGCCTTCCCGTCATCACCACCCCTGCTCACTCTTTCTCGAGATGACGCTCGAGAAAGAGGCACTCGCTGGGCGAGAGATCGAACTGCATCGCCACCTCTTCGAGCAACTGGCGGCGTGTCTTGTGGGGTTTTTCCTGAAGGAGTCGGCAGAAGGCCTGCACGGCTTTCTTGATCTTGTCTCCGGGGGGATAGATGGTGCTCTCCGGCATGGCTGTTCCTTTGTGCGAAAATGGGTCAGTCGTCGAGCGGCTCGAGCACGACCCCCGCCAGGGGCGGGATGGCGATCTCAGCGCTGAAGGGTCCCTGGGCATAGGGGGTGGATGTGGCCTGGTACACCGTCGCCATGTCCTCGTCACTGCCACCGTAAAGTCGGTTATTGGAGGAGAAGACCACCCGGTAGCGGCACAGGGCGGGCAGGCCGACGCGATAGGCGGTGAAGGTCTGCGGGGTAAAGTTGAGCACCGTCACCATATGGCGACGCCGGCCGCTGGCGAATCTGGCGAAGGAGATGATCGAGTTGTTGCGGTCTTCGAGGTCGAGCCAGGTGAAACCGTCGGGGCTGCAGTCCTCCTCCCACAATGCCGGCCGCTCGCGGTAGAGGCGATTGAGGTCGGCGACGAAGCGCTGCAGCGCGGCGTGGTAAGGGTTGTCCTGCAGCAGGTGCCAGTCGAGGCTCTTCTTGCAGTACCACTCCGACCACTGGCCGATTTCCCCTCCCATGAAGAGCAGTTTCTTGCCGGGATGCATCCACATGGTCAGCAGCAGCAGCCTGAGGTTGGCGAACTTCTGCCACAGGTCGCCGGGCATTTTGCCGAGCAGCGATCGCTTGCCGTGCACTACCTCGTCGTGGGAGAGCGGCAGGATAAAGTTCTCGGCGAAGGCGTACATGATGGAAAAGGTAAGATTGTTGTGGTGGTATTTGCGGTACAGCGGGTCCTTGGTGAAGTAGTCGAGGATGTCGTTCATCCACCCCATGTTCCATTTGAAGCCGAAGCCGAGGCCGCCGAGATGGGTGGGCTTGGAGACCCCGTAGAAACTTGTCGATTCCTCAGCGATGAGCAGGGCGTCGGGATGGTGGCTGTAGACGATGGCGTTGAGGTGGCGGAGAAACTCGATGGCCTCGAGGTTTTCCCGGCCGCCGTAAGGGTTGGGCAGCCACTCGCCGTCGCGGCGTGAGTAGTCGAGGTAGAGCATCGAGGCGACGGCGTCGACGCGCAGCCCGTCGACATGGTAGTGGTCCAGCCAGAAGAGGGCGTTGGCGATGAGGTAGTTGGAGACCTCGTTGCGGCCGTAGTTGTAGATGTATGTGCCCCACTCGGGATGCGAGCCGCGGCGCTGGTCCTCGTGTTCGTAGAGCGAAGAGCCGTCGAAACGGCCGAGACTGTGCGCGTCCTTGGGGAAGTGGGCCGGCACCCAGTCAAGGATGACCCCCAGGCCGTGGCGGTGGCAGGTGTCGACGAAGTGCTTGAACTCGTCGGGGGTGCCGTACCTGCTGGTCAGCGAGTAGGGGGCGGTGACCTGGTAGCCCCAGGACTCGTCGAGGGGATGCTCCATCACCGGCATCAACTCGATATGGGTGAAGCCCAGGTCGCGGGCGTAAGGCACGAGGCTCTCGGCCAACTCGGCGAAGGTGAGAAAGCGCTCCGGGTTGGCTGGGTCGCGGCGCCACGAGCCGGGGTGGACCTCGTAGATGGAGAGCGGCCGGTTATAGGGTTTCTCGGTGGCACGCCGCATAAGCCACTCCTCGTCGTGCCATTGGTAGGTATGGAGGGCGTGAACCCGCGAGGCGGTACCGGGGCGCAGCTCGCCGTAAAACTGGAAGGGGTCGGCCTTGATGAGCACCTGGCCCTCCTGGGTCCTGATATGAAATTTGTAAAATTCCCCCGTGCCCAGATGGGGCACGAACAGCTCCCAGATCCCCGAGATCCCCAGCGAGCGTAGCGGGTGGGTCCGCCCATCCCAGCCGTTGAAGTTGCCGACTACCGATACGGCGCGGGCGTTGGGGGCCCAGACGCGGAAGACCACCCCGGCGATGTGGTGACACTGGGTGGGGTGCGCCCCCATATGGTCGTAAAGACGATAGTTGCGGCCGGCGTTGAACAGGAAGCGGTCCTGCTCGCCGAGGAGCACCGGGAAGCGGTAGGGGTCGTTGGTGATGAATCTCGCCCCGTTATGGTAGATGATGTCGAAACGATAGGAAAAGGGGGCCAGGTTGGGGTCGGCGAGCTGGTCGCGGTTCATCACCGCCTCGAAGAGCCCCTCGGCTTCGGCCCTGTTCATGGGGACGGACGCCTCACCGTGGAGCAGGCACACCTCGCGGGCATGGGGCTGGAAGGTGCGGATGGTCACCTGCCCAGGGCCCGGCACGTCGAAGTGGCTGCCGAGGAAGGCGAATGGGTCGTGGTGGTCGCAGGCGGCGATGCGCTGGAAGTCGCTCATGATCTCTCTGGCGGGAAGTGGCGCCGGGGGGGCGCCGAGGAGGGTCGTGGGGCGGCCGTACCGACCCTTTTCAATCATACTAGGCTATCCCCGGCGCTTTGTCACCGCCATTCTCGCCCACAGCCTGGAGGCGTTGGCATTGCGGGGGTCTTTCCCCGCTGCGGCTTGACGGAGGGAAGGTGACTCTGCTAGAATTTCTAAAAAGGAGGCGGCAGCTGCGGCCGGCTGGGGGGAGCGCCTCGGGGGGCGCGAGATGCAACCAGCTGTGGCCAGGTGTCTATCAAAACCTCGGGAGGGAGGCAGATGAAGGAACAGACATTGAACGGGAGCAACTCCCTGGCCGGTACCTTCCTGGTATCGACGCCGCAGATGCCCGATCCGCGCTTCGAGGAGCATGTCATCTACATCTGCGCCCATACCCCCGAAGGGGCCATGGGGGTGGCCGTCAACCAGCCCAACGCTGTCTTCACCATGGCCGAGGTGCTGCGCGGCGCCGGACTGCCCGTGCCGGACTTCGACCTGCCTCCGGTTTATATCGGCGGGCCGGTGGAACTGGAGTCGGCTTTTATCCTCTACCTCTCCGACTACGCCGCCGAACACCGTCTCGATGTCAGCGACACCATCTCCCTCACCCGGGAGACCAAGGTGCTGGAGGACATCGCCTGCGGCCGCGGACCGAAAAAATTTCTTTTCCTTCTCGGCTATACCGGCTGGGGGCCGGGGCAGCTGGAGCACGAGCTCATGGCCAACGGCTGGCTGAGCGTTCCCGCCAGCGACGAGATCATCTTCGACAGCCCGGACGAGTTCAAGTGGCGGGCGGCGGCCATGCAGTACGGTATTGATATCGTCACCTTCGAGGACGTCATAGGCAACGCCTGAGGCCTGCACTGTCCGGGGTGGCCGTTTTTCCATGCATGAAGGGCTGGCGCTGGGTATACTGCGCGACCTGCGGCCCCTGTCATTCTTCTTTTCACCCTCTGCCCGCCAAAGACCATGATTTCCCCTGGGGAGCTGTTTACCTGTCAACGCTGCGGCTCGTGCTGCCAGGGGGAGACCACCGTCTCCCTCGACGAGGACGATCTCAATCGTATGGGCGAGGCCCTCGGCCTCTCCCGCGAGGAGCTCTTCTCCCGCTACCTGCGGCAGAACGGTTCCTCGGTGCAGATGAAGACGGTGGACGGGCACTGTATCTTCTACCGGCAGGGTTGCCTCGTCCACCGGGCCAGGCCGCACCGCTGCGCCCAGTGGCCGCTGCATCCGGCGATCCTCAAGGACGAGAGCAACTACTCGGCCATCGCCACTTCCTGCCCCGGCCTGCGCGGCGACCTGCCCTACGAGCGTTTCTGCCGTCTCCTCGACGAGCTCCTCCGGCAGGGCGACATCGTCTGCTGAGACGGGGAGCGGGCCGGTGAAACACGAGGTGTTGTGCCTGGGCAAGGCCAAGGAAAGCTTCGTCACCGAGGGCGTTTCCCTCTACGCCGGCCGTCTGCACCACTACACCACTTTCTCCCTCACCGTCCTCAAGGACCGCCCCCGCGGAGCCCTCTCCCCCCGCCAGGCGGCGGAGGCCGAGGGGCGCTCCTTGCTGCAGGCGGTGCCGGCGGGGGCCCTGGTTGTGGCTCTCGACCCCGGTGGGAAGCAGCTCTCCTCGGAGGAATTGGCGAACCTCATCGGCGACTGGGAGACACGGGGGGTGAAACAGGTCTGCTACCTCATCGGCGGTCCCGATGGCCACCCGCCGCCGGTACTGGCCCGCGCCGACCTGCTCCTCTCCCTGTCACGCATGATCTTCACCCACGACATGGCCCGCCTGCTGCTCATCGAGCAGCTCTACCGCGCCTATACCATCAGGGCGGGGGAGAAATATCACAAGTAGTGGAAAGTATCCTTTCTACGGCAAGATAGACGTCAAACCTGCTGTTCTTCATGAAGATGGCGTGGCTGGGCCTGGTCTCGTTCAGGTGCGGGGAGGGCTGCGGGCGTTTCACCGCCACCCGCTCCGTCGCCCGCAGCCGCGCCAGCTCGAGAAGCTGCCCGCTGTCGTCATCGTCGCCGACCAGCATGCGGATGGCGCGCATGGTCTGGCGGTTGAGGGCCGACTGGCTGCGCTGCGGGTACATCGGGTCGAGGTAGATGGTCTGGTAGGAGACCTCTGCCGCGGTGAGATGGTGGCGGGCGTCGATGCCGAGGAGGGTGAGGCGCGACGCAGCCTCCGCAGCCAGGGGAAAGGCCTGCCGGGCACGGCTCAGGGCGTCGTCGAGGAGGGCGGCGAGGAGCGGCGAGCGCTCACACATGGTCACCTGGCAGCCGAGGCTGGCGAGGACGAAAGCGTCGCCGCCGAGACCGGCGGTGGCGTCGAGGACCGTCGGGCGATAGCCCGGCCTGATGCCCGCGGCGCGGGCCAGGGGTTGGCGGGTGGTGCGCTCGTTCTGGAGGCGGTACCCATTCTTGCCGCCAACGAAATCGATGGCGAGGAGGGTGGTATATCTCTTCGCCGGGGCGGGGCGATGCAGCAGCTGCAGACCTTCGGCGGTGTAGGCGAGGAGCAGGGGGGTGTGGCACTGTGCGGGATCGGTGGCGGCCGGCAGGCCGAGTTTTGCCCCGAGCTCCAGTGCTTTTTGTGGAAATATCCCTGAAGGTATTGTAGATACAACGGTTATCTCAATCACATCGCTTGCCTGCAGCCATTTTTTCGATACGAAACCTTTTCCTTTGCAGCCTTGCCGCGCACCTTACCCGAGGCTTGCGCAAATAACTACAGGGACCTTGCCATGCCCAGTCATAGACCAGATGTCATCGCCATCATTCCCGCCCGTTATCAGTCCAACCGATTCCCCGGCAAGCCGCTGGCCAGCCTCGCCGGCAAGCCGATGATCCAGCACGTGGTGGAGCGTGCCAGGGGCGTGGCATTGCTCAGCCGGGTGGTGGTGGCCACCGATGACGAGCGCATCGCGCAATGTGTCGCCGGCTTCGGCGGCGAGTACGTCATGACCCGCAGCAACCATGTCTCCGGCTCAGACCGCCTCGCCGAGGCGGCCGAGTTGCTGCGCATCTCCGAGCACGATGTCGTCGTCAATATCCAGGGCGACCAACCGCTCTTCCCGCCGGAGGTGGTCCATCAGGTGGCGCAACCGCTCCTCGACGACCCGGCCCTGCCGATGTCGACGCTCATCTACCGCATCCGTCGCCCCGAGGAGATCGACGACCCCAATCATGTCAAAACGGTTTTTGACCGCGATTTCAACGCTCTCTATTTTTCCCGATCGCCGATTCCCTTCCAGCGCAACCCGGAGGAGCAGAGTCGACCCACCTATTACAAGCATCTCGGCTTCTACGCCTATCGCAAGGGCTTTTTGCTGTCCTTCGTCGCCCTGCCCGAAGGCGAGTGGGAACGCTTCGAAAAACTCGAACAGCTGCGTGCCCTCGAGTATGGCTACAAGATCAAGCTGGTGGTCACCGAGCACGACTCCATCGAGGTCGATACCCCCGAGGAGTTGGCGCGGGCGGAGCGATTTCTCGCCGCCGGGCGATAATCGGTTGACTGTCGGGGCAAAAGCGCCGACAATGGGTAAGGATATTGACCCCAACCCTTTCCGAGGCTACCGGTGATAGGTAAGAAAATTCGCGAGATCGAAGAGGTACGGCTATCGCCTCTAGACCTTTTGCCGCAACTCGACTTGCGGGAGAAGATCGTCGACCTGATGCTGCGTGGTGTTCCCGAGGGGCTGCCGTCCCCGGCGCGCAACCTCCTCTACGAGCTGCGCCGCGAGCTTTTCGCCGGCGCCGTCGACGAGGTCCGGGTCGTGGTCTTCGGCGGCGGCACCGGGCTGTCCAACATCGTCGGCGGCGACTCGCGCAGCCAGGGCTGGACGCGCAACCCCTTCGTCGGCCTCAAGGAGATCTTCCCGCAGACCCGGTCGGTGGTCTGCGTCACCGACAACGGCGGTTCCACCGGTGAGCTGCTCAAGGACCTGCCGCTGATGGCCCTTGGCGACCTGCGCCATGTGCTGCTGTCGTCGATCGTCAGTGGCAATGTGCAGAAACGGTATAACGTCGACGCCTTCGAGGCGAAAATTCTCGTTGCCCGCCTGGCGGCGATCTTCAACCTGCGCTTTTCGCCGCCCTTTCATCGCCATTGCCGGGAATTCGCCATGGTGGAGAAAGAGTTGCAGGGCTTGCCCGCCGAGCTGCGCCATGCGCTGCGCCTGCTCCTCGAGTACCTCCTTGACGAGCCCCGCCTCGCTGCCACGCTCTCCCGGCCCCACTGCCTCGGCAACCTCCTGGTGGCGGCGGCCATCTACCGCGAGCTCGAGGGCGACATCGACAACGCTCTCCTGGAGAGAGACCAGGAACTGCTGCATCCTGCCGTCCTCAAAGGTATCGACGGTCTCGGCCAGCTCATCGGCCTCTGCGAGCGAGCGGTGCTGCCCTGCACCTCCACCCCGGCGCAGCTGCGGGTGCGCTACGCCAACGGCGTCGAGGTGGTTGGCGAACATCGGCTGAGCCAGTCGCGGCGCGGCTTCCCGGTGGAGGGGGTGAGCGTCGATTATTGCGATACGGTGAGGATTTACGATGAAGTTCTCGATGAAATCGAGAAAGCCGATATCCTTATCCTCGCCCCCGGCAGCCTCTATTCCTCGATCATTCCGGTGTTCAAGGTGCCGGGCCTCGCCGAGGCGGTGCGCCGCAATGCCAAAGCGCTGAAGATTCTTGTCGCCAATCTCTGGGTGCAGGCCGGCGAGACCGACCTCAGCCTTGCCGACCCTGAACGCAAGTTCCACGTCTCCGATATGATCCGCGCCTATGCCGCCAACATCCCCGGAGGCATCTGCGGACTCTTCAACGAGGTGCTGTGCATCTCCCTGGGCGACATTCCCGCCTCGGTGCTGCAGCGCTACGCGGTGGAGGGCAAGGCGCCGATCTACGTCGACCGCCAGGCGGTCTCCGACCAGCAGTACCTGCCCATCGAGTGCGGTGTCTACTCACGCGAGGCCCTTTCCGAGCGCGGCGTCATCCAGCACGATCCGGGCGACCTCGCCATGGCCGTCAAAGGGCTCTACAACGCCCGCCATTGCTTCATGACCCTGGCGGCCTCGGCACCGGGCAATGGCAAAGGGGCGTCGGTCATTGCCACGCGTGTCGCTCCCCCCGGCGGTCGGGCGATGCTGCCCTGCCACCGCCACGCCGATATCGGGCGTCTGGTCGCCGGCCTCGACCTCCGCCATTTTGGACAGGGTCCGGCCCCCGACATGGCCCGGCTGCGGACAGCAGTCGGCGACATCCTCTGGGAATACCCGGTCATCCCCCTTGGCCACCTCGGCCACTGCCAGGGGATCGTCACCGTTGATCCCGAGGCGTGGAACCGCGACCAGCAGTGGGACAATGTCTTCTCCTTTTTCGATCCCACCGACCGCACCATCAAGATCCGCGCCGACCAGGTGGCCTTGCGGCAAAAGTTGGAAATCGCCCTGACCATCGCCCTCGGGGAGTCGCTGCTCGGCGACTACGCCCTCGTCAAGGAGATGGTCGACGTGGTCATCGACGGCAGTAACCTCGGCCGCGTCTACCACCTCCGGCTGCGACCGGAGGGGCAGCGCCAGTGCTACTTCACCTCCATGGAGCTTGCCACTTTTCTCTTTCTGTCGCGCATGTGTCCCACCGAGGATCCCTTGCACTACACGCGGCTGGTCAACAGAGGCGAAGGGTTCACCCCGCCGGGGCTGCTCATGGGGCTGATGTATGCCTGGTATATCGACAACCGTCTCGCCAGCCATATAGAATACAAGATGTCGGTGATGAAGATCGACCATACCGATCTCATCCCCGAGCAACTGCGCATGGCCGATCGTCGCAAGCAGATGGTTGCTTTCTTCCGGGATGTGGTCTTTGCCGAGGAAGGACGGGAGCGACCGGGCGGCGTGGCAGGAGGAAGGGCATGAACATTCTCGTCATCGACGACGAAGCGAGCATTCGCGATCTCATCCGCAGCTGGCTGGAGCGGGAAGGGTTCGCGGTATTCGAGGCCGACAATGGCAGGAAGGGCCTCGAGGTGCACCGTCGTCACTCGGCCGATGTGGTCATATGCGACCTCATCATGCCGGAGCAGGAGGGCATCGAGACCATCGGCCACTTTGCCAAAGAGTTCCCCGAGGTCGGGATCATCGCCATCTCGGGAGGCGGCCATATCGGTGCCCATGCCTATCTCGCCATGGCTCAGCAGCTCGGGGCGTGGAAGATCTTCGCCAAACCCCTGGACATGGTCGCCATGATCGAGGCGATCAAGGCCTGGCCGGGTTACCGGGCCCGGCTATGACAGCATAATCACTGCCAGCGGAGAGGTATTCATGGCCATCAAGGCCCTTGTCGTGGACAACAACGCGGTGTTCCTCAAAGCGGTGTCGACCATGCTCGAGCAGGAGGGCTGCATGGTGCGCTGTGCCGGCACCGGTCTCGAGGCCCTGCAACTCCTCGCCTCCTATGACCCCGAGGTGGTGTTCACCGATCTCATCATGCCGTCCGTCGACGGCGAGCAGCTGTGCCGTATCCTGCGGCAGACACCTCGGCATCGCCATGTCTTTCTTGTCGTGCTTTCGGCGATCATCGCCGAGGACGAGGAGCGCATCCTGCGTGTCACCGGCTGCGATATGTGCATCGCCAAGGGTGGCCTGGCGGAAATGCGCGCCCACCTCCGCGAGGCCCTGCGCGCCTTCAAGGAGCGCCAGGGCGGGGCTGGTGATATTCGCCGCCTCGAGCCGCGTATTCACAGTGGCATCGCACCGCTCGAGGTGACCAGGGAGCTGCTCTCGGAGAAACGCCATCTCGCCGCCATACTCGCCAACCTCGCACAGGGCATCGTCGAAACCAGCGGCGACGGGCGCATCGTCGCCGTCAACCGCGCCGCCCTGGAGATGCTCGGCGTCGGCGAGGAGATGCTCGTCGGGCGCGACTTCGCCTCGGCCATCCCCTGGGGCGAGCTCGGCCCGGCGGTACGGCGCTGGGTGCATGAACAGCTGGTCGGCGGGGGGCGCGGGCAGCTTGAAATCGCCGAGGAGCTGCCGTTGCGCCATAACGGCCGCATCATCGTCGGTTCGCTGCTGGTCGTCGCCGAGGGCGAGGATTGCTTCGGCCTGTGCTTCATGAGCGACATCACCCGTCAGTACCAGGCCGAAGAGCATGGCAAGGCCTTTGATGACGCCATCCGTCTCGTCAAGAAGATGGATGCGATGAGTATCATGGCCGGTGGTGTCGCCCACGACTTCAACAACCTGCTGACGGTGATCTGCGGCAACCTCGACATTCTCGCCCTTTACGGCTCGCGGCAGAGCGGTGAAGAGCGGGGAAAACTGCTCGAGCAGGGCCGTCGCGCGGCCTTGGCGGCGGTGGACCTTACCCGGCAGATCTCCTGCTTCTCCAACCTCGGTATCGTTAACCGCGAGGCGGTGGCCATTGCCCCCCTGCTGCAGCGGGCGGTGGACGAATTCTTTGCCCGCGAGGGCGCCACCTGCACCCTGCGCCTCGCCGACCGCGACGCCATGGTCTACGCCGATGGCGTCGAACTGCGCCAGGCCCTCGTCAATGTTCTCAGGAACGCCGTCGAAGCGGGCGGCGGACGGCCCATCGAGGTCGACCTCTGCCGGGTGGTGGTGGAGGCGCCGCGCCTCGTCTCCGGGCAGTACCTCTCCGCCGGCAGCTACGTGCAGATCGACATCCACGACCATGGGCGCGGCATCGATCCGCAGCACCTCTTCCGCATCTTCGACCCCTACTATTCAACCAAGGAGCGCGGGGCGCTGAAAGGCATGGGGCTTGGCCTGACCGTGGTCTACGCCACCCTGCGCAACCACGGCGGCCATGTGGTGGTGCAGTCGCGACCGGGGGAAGGCACCGTCGTCAGCCTCTACCTGCCGGTCTTTGAGGCCCCCGCGCCACGGGTCGCGGTTGCCGGCACCGGCCCTGGGGCTGAGAAACGAGCCCTGGTCGTCGATCCCGACGCCAACATGCGTGAGATCGGCAGGATTATGCTCGAGCATCTCGGCTACCAGGTGACCTTGGCGACAGGCCGAGTCGAGGCCCTGGCCGAGATCCGCCGCCATGTCGACGATCCAAGGCTGACGCGCCCCCTGGTGCTCCTCGACCTTTCCTCCGGCCATGGCGAGTCGGCGGTGGAGACCTGCCGGCTGTTGCATGAGATCGATGCCGGACTGCCGGTGATCGCCATGAGCGGCTCGATTCTCGAGCCGGTCATGGGCGATTGCCGCCGCTACGGTTTCGTCAACACCCTCGCCAAGCCCTATACCATCGACAGCCTGCGCCATGTCGTCGCCACGGCGCGGACGCTCCCGCTCAGCGCGGGCCCTTCGGCCACTTGCCGCCGTACATGAGGATGATGCCGTAGATAAAGAGGGGCAAGCCGAAGAGCGGCTGCTGCAACTGCAGGAGGATGAGGGCGGCGACGCACAGGAAAACGCCGAAGACGACACGTCGCATGCTTCAGCTCCCGGCGAGAACCGCCTGCCACTGCGCCTCGAGCTTTTTCTCCGACACCGGCTGGCGGGTCTTGAGCTCGGGGGCGAACAGGGCGATACGATAATCGTTGACCATCTGCCGGAAGGCATTGGCCTGTAATACCGCTTCCGGGGACATATCGGCAATTTTGTCGGCAAGCTCGGCCAGGCGCCGCAGATGTTTGCCGAGGGGTGCCGCCTTGAGGTCGTCCTTGGCCGGGTGCGAGGCCATGCGCTCGATGCGGATGGCGAGGCACTGCAGATCGCGCTGGAGAAGGGCGAAGTCGACCGGCTGGAGCAATCGTGGCAGGTTGCGCGGGAAGATGTCCTCGAGATGGGCGAGCAGCTCGAGACGCTTGCCACTCACGTAGGGCGATGGACTTCCTTTGCCGGGCAGGGCCTGGTCGAGGGCCAGCAGCACCGTCTGCCGCTTGCGCGCCAGGGCGGCGAAGTCCTGGCAGAGCTGGCCCCCCCAGCGCGAGAAGCCCAGCCGCCGTACCTCGGCGACCCGGCCTTCGAACTCCTCCCGCGACGGGATGGCCGGTCCCGGCATGCCATGCATTTGCCCGAGAATAAAAGGGAAAACTGCCTCGATGATCTCCAGCCGCGGTGGGCGCCCCTCGAACAGGGCCGAGGCCAGGGGGCCGGAGAAGATCTCGCCGCAGCTGCGGCGCAGGCTCTTGGACTCCTCGGGGAACTGCAGCTGGAAGAGGAAGAGAATGCCCTGGCGGTTGGCCATTCCGGCCTCGCGGGGGTTCTTCTCGAAGTCGACGGCGACGCAGCCCCTGTCGGCCCGGGGCAGCAGCACCGGGTAGAGGAAGCCGGCGGATTGGCCGCTGCGGGTATAGGCGGCAACTGCCGCCGGCAGCCCATCGAAGTCCCAGCGGCGGTGCTCGCTGCCCCGCCAGCGTGCCACCAGCTCCTCGTCGGAGCGATTCATGCGGGGCTCGGCCTGCTGTGGTGCCTCACCTTGCTTGTGGTCCGCGGCGAGCAGCTGGCGCAGGTCGCGGCCGTGGCAGAGCACGCGGTCGTCGTCGCCATAGAGGACGAAGCGGGGTTGGAGATGGAGGGGGAGATCCGTCGGCCAATCGCTGCGTTGCACGAGAAACTTGAAGCGCTTTAGCAATGCCGCTTCAACTGCCGCGAGGAGCGAGCCGCGTCCGTGGTCGAGCTCGTCGAGGAGCCACAGCACGGTCTCGTTGATGGGCACCAGCTTTCTGCGCAGGGCCTTGGGCAGGCCCTTGAGCAGGTGGGTGAGCTTGTCGCGCAGCAGGCCCGGCACCAGCCACTCGAACACCGCCGGGGACACCGACAGGGCGAGGTCGAGGGGCAGGCGGTAGGTGATGCCATCGTCCTCCGCCCCTGGCGAGAAGTGGTAGTGGAGCTGCACTCGAACCGAGCCGATGGTCATGGCCGGCGGGTAGTCGAGCAGCTCGGTCTCCTCCGGTCGCCGCAGCAGAACCGTCTCCTCGCTCATCCGCAGGCGTTGCCGGGCGCCCCTGTCGCGTAGGAACTTGCTTAGCGAGGTGGCGTCGTAAACCTCGGCAGGCAGGCGCTCGTCGTAGAAGCGGGCGAACTGCTGCTCGTCGGCGACGATGGTGCGGGCGCGCAGCTTCTCCTCCACCTCGCGCCACTTGGCGATGAGGGCGAGATTCTCCCCGAGAAAGGGGAAATTGCCGCTAAGCTCCCCCGGCACCAGGGCCGATTCGATGAAGATCTGCCGCGCCAGGGGAATGTTCTTGGGGCTCCTCTGCGCGAAGTTGACCTTTCGGCCGGAGGTGAGGATCAGCCCGAAGAGGCTCACCGTCTCCAGGGCCACCACCCGGCCGGTCTTTTTCTCCCAGTGCGGCTCGGCCCAGGAATAGCGGCAGAGGTGGCCGGCGATGGGCTCGACCCAGTCGACCTCGATGGTCGCCACGGTGAGGGCGAAGAGGCGCGAGGTCTCGATAAAGGAGGCGGCGACGATCCACTGCCCGCTGCGGTTGAACTGCGGCGAGCCGGGAAAGACCATCAACTCGCGGTTCTGGGCGCCCTGGTAGAGACGTTCCTGCTTCTTGCAGGCGAGGTTGCGCAAAAAGCCGGTGAGCAGGGATTGATGGATCTGCCCGTAGGAAGCCGGCTGCTCGCTTTCGACAAAGCCGTCGCGCCGCCGCAGCAGGTCGTCAAGCTGCTCATGGAGGTCGATCCACTCGCGCATGCGCTGGAAAGAGAGGTAGTTGCTCTGGCAGAATTTTTTCAGCCGCGACCAGGACCTGTTCTCCCCGCCGATCTGGTGAAACTGCTGCCACAGGTTATGGAGGGTAAGGAAGTCGGACTGCGGGTGGACAAAGGCCTGGTGCTTTTCGTCGGCCTCCTTCTCGCGGTCGGCGGGGCGGACGCGGGGGTCCTGGATGGCGAGCACGGCGGCGATGATCTTGATCTCGCGCAGGCAGGCGTTGTCGCGGGCGGCGAGGATGATACGGGCGATGCAGGGGTCGATGGGCAGGTCGGCCATGATGCGGCCGCGCCTGGTCAGCCGTCGCTGGTCGTCGATGGCGCCGAGCTCGCCGAGCAGCTGGTAGCCCTCGCGGATGGCCCCTTTCTGCGGCGGGTCGAGGAATGGGAAGCTCTCCGGGCTGCCGAGGTTGAGGGCGATCATCTGCAGGATGACCGCCGCCAGGTTGGCGCGCTGCAGCTCGGGCTGGGTGTAGAGGGGGCGGTCGAGGTAGTCCTCTTCGCTGTAGAGGCGAATGCACACCCCCGGCCCGACCCGGCCGCAGCGGCCGCGGCGCTGGTCGGCGGCGGCCCGGGAGATGCGGGTGATGGGCAGGGCGGTGGTCTTGGCGCGCACGTTGTAGTGGGAGATGCGCGCCAGGCCGCTGTCGACCACGTAGCGGATGCCGGGTACGGTGATCGAGGTCTCGGCGACATTGGTGGCCACCACCACCCTCGTCCTGCCACCCGGCTGGAAGATGCGCCGCTGTTCGGCCGCCGCCATGCGCCCGTAGAGGGGCAGCACCTCGGCGTCGCGGACACGCTTTTCGAGGGCCAGGCAGGTCTCGCGGATATCGCGCTCGGTGGGCAGGAAGACGAGGATGTCACCCCGGTTCTTGTCGCGCAGCAGCTCGTCGACCACCTTGAGACAGTGCTCCATGCTCTCCTCGCGGTCGCCTTCCTCGTCCTCCTCGGGGGGGCGGTAGCGTACCGTCACCGGGTAGGAGCGGCCGGCGACCTCCACCACCGGGGCCTTGTCGAAGTGGCGTGAGAAGGCTGCGGTGTCGATGGTCGCCGAGGTGACGATCACCTTGAGGTCGGGCCGCTTCGGCAGCAGCCGCTTGAGGTAGCCGAGGAGGAAGTCGATATTGAGACTGCGCTCGTGGGCCTCGTCGACGATGATCGCCCCGTAGCGCGACAGCAGCCGGTCATGGCGGGTCTCGGCGAGGAGCACGCCGTCGGTCATGAACTTGATGCGCGTCTCGGCCGAGGTGGTGTCGGTGAAGCGGATCTTCCAGCCAACCAGACCACCTAAAGGGCCGAGTTCCTCGGCCACCCGGACGGCGACCGACGAGGCGGCGATACGCCGCGGCTGGGTGCAGCCGATGACCAGGTCGCGGTGGGAAAGGGCCTCATAGGCCATTTTGGAGAGCTGCGTGGTCTTCCCGGAACCGGTCTCGCCGGCGACGACTATCACCTGGTGCTCGGCGAGGAGGGCGAGGATCTCCTCGCGATGGGCGACGACGGGCAGGGTTTCCGGGTAAAAAATATGCATGAAAGAATTGGCCGGGGCCGGTAAAGTGTGTTAAGGCGAAGACGCGATGGCGAGGAGGGGTGAGCGTTGACAGGCCCCCCGCAGCGCCATTGCGCCGATACATACCATACCAGCAGCCATCCCGTCAGTAAAAAGAGGTTTCCATGAAAGTGCGCAAAGCTGTCATTCCGGTGGCCGGTCTCGGCACCAGGTTCCTGCCGGCGACCAAGTCGATCCCCAAGGAGATGCTCACCGTCGTCGACCGCCCCACCATCCAGTATATCGTCGAGGAAGTGGTGGCCTCGGGGATCGACCAGGTGATCTTCGTCACCAGCGAAGGCAAGTCGGCCATCGAGAATCACTTCGACTACAATTTCCACCTCGACGCGGTGCTCAAGGAGAAGGGCAAGGTGGTCCTCGGCGAGGAGCTCAACAACATCTCCAACCTCATCGACATCGTTTCGGTGCGCCAGAAAAAGCCCCTCGGCCTCGGCCACGCCATCTGGACCGCCCGCCACGTGGTCGGCGACGAGCCGTTCATGGTGCTGCTCGGTGATGACCTGGTGTTGAGCAAAGTGCCCTGCGCGCGGCAGATGCTGTCGCTCTTCGAGGAGGTCGGCGAGTCCATCGTCGCCATCCAGCGCGTGCCGCACAGCGAAACCCACCAGTACGGCATCGTCGAAGGGGACCAGGACGAGCGCGCCAACACCTACAAAGTGTCGCGCATGGTGGAGAAACCGGCCCCCGGGACCACCGATTCCGACATGGCGATCATCGGCCGCTATATCCTCATGCCGGAGATCTTCTCCATCCTCGACACCACCACTCCCGGCCATGGCGGCGAGATCCAGCTCACCGACGCATTGCTCGCCCTGACCAAGAAGCGGGCCATGTACGCCTACGAGTTCGACGGCACCCGCTTCGACGCCGGCGACAAGATGGGCTACCTCAAAGCAATCATCGCCTATGGCCTGCGCCATCCCCAGCTCGGCAAACAGCTGCTCGCCTATATGAAGGAGACGGTCGCCGGGCAATGATCCATCTCGAGGTCGCCGTCACCGCCCCTCTCGAGCATACCCTGACATACAAGGCCCTGCCGGAGCTGTTCGTCGCTGAAGACGGCGGCGACGGCCCCGGCATGATCGTCGGCAGGCGGGTGCTGGTGCCGCTCGGCGCCCGCCGCGTCACCGGCTATGTCCTCGCCGTCGTCGGCGAGACCGGCGAGGAGAGCCGCATCCGCGAAGTCATCGCCTGCCTCGACGCCCGGCCGCTGTTTCCGGAAAACCTCGTACCCTTCTACCGCTGGGCCGCCGACTACTACCACTACCCGATTGGCATGGTGCTGAAGAGCGCCCTGCCCGCGGGCCTTGCAAGCAGCACGCGCCGCCGCCTGGCCAGGCTGGGAGACGAGGCCGCCCTCGTTGCCCGGCTGGTTGATGGCGGCCCCTCATGGCTGGCCGAAGTGGCCGCCCGCGGCCGGCTCGGCTACGACAAGACGAAGAAGCTGCTTGCCGAGCGGGAGCAGCGCCCGCTGCTGCAGCAGGTCGTCGCCGAAGGCCTGGTGGCGGTGGTCGAGGACCGACCGCGCGACGGCGTCGGCGAACGCTACCAGCTCTCCTATGCTTTGACTGAAGAGGGGCGGGGTCTTCTTGGCGAAGGTGGCGCTGCGGGTGACGTCGCCGCGGCCAGGCCCCCGGGAGAAAGGGGCGCGCGGCCGCCGCTGCGCTTGAGCGCTGGCGAGGGGCGCCTGTTGCCGACGCTCGCCGCCTGTCCCTGTGGCGAAACCGTCCCTGTGGAGCGGCTGCGCGAGCAGGGCGGCCGCAGCACCGCCACTGCCCTGACCGGC
Organism: uncultured Desulfobacterales bacterium; assembly: GCA_937915545.1. Classification (GTDB taxonomy): domain Bacteria; phylum Desulfobacterota; class Desulfobulbia; order Desulfobulbales; family Desulfocapsaceae; genus Desulforhopalus_A. The sequence goes on along the minus strand of CALGIJ010000012.1, from coordinate 145,752 downwards.
CTTGTCGCCAGGGGGCTGGTGGAGGAGCGGCGCACGCGCCTCTATCGCAGCCCCTTCGGTGCCCCCCTGCCGTTTTACGGGCGGCCGCAGACTCTCTCCCTGGCGCAGCAGCGGGTGCTGGCGGAGATTCTCCCCAACCTTTGCCGGGAGTTATATTGCCCCGTGCTCCTCCACGGCGTCACCGGCTGCGGCAAGACCGAGGTCTATCTGCAGGCGGCGGAGGAGACCCTGCGTCGCGGCGGCGACGTGCTGTTGTTGGTGCCGGAGATTGCCCTCGCCACTCAACTGGAGTCGCACTTCCTGTCGCGCTTTGCCGACCAGGTGGTGCTGCTCCACTCCGGGCTGAGCGGCGCCGAGCGTTTCGATCAGTACAGCCTGGCCCTGGACGGCCAGGCGCGGGTGGTTATCGGCGCCCGCTCGGCCGTCTTCGCCCCCTTGCGCAACCTGGCGCTGATCATCGTCGACGAGGAGCACGACGCCGGCTTCAAACAGGACGAGGGCTTCTGCTACCACGGCCGCGACCTGGCGGTATTGCGTGCCAGCCTGCAACGCTGCACGGTCATCCTCGGCTCGGCGACGCCCTCGGTGACCAGCTACGCCCACGGCAAGTCGGGCAAGTACCGCCTCTTGACCATGGCCGAGCGTGTCTTCGAGCGGCAGCTGCCGGCGGTGACGGTGGTCGACCTCAGCCGCCGCGAGGCGAAAGAGCACACCGGCATCATCGGCCCGGCGCTGCTGGCCCGTCTTGCCGAGACCGTCGCTCAGGGCCGCCAGGCGATCCTGCTCATCAACCGTCGTGGCTTCGCCAGCGCCTCGCTCTGCCGCGACTGCGGCACCCCGGTGCAGTGCAGCCACTGCCACGTCGCCCTGACCCTGCACAAGGGGCGCAATCGCCTCGTCTGCCACTACTGCGGCTTCTCCTGCAACACCGCCACTATCTGCGTCAACTGCCGTGGCAGCGACCTCGCCCCGGCCGGCTTCGGCACCGAGCGTGTCGAGGAGGAGGTGCGTCAACTCCTCCCCGAGGCGAGCATCGCCCGGCTCGACTCCGACAGCGCTCTTGACAGACGTGGCTTTTTCGCCACCCTGGGGGCGATGCACCGCGGGGAGATCGACATCCTCGTCGGCACGCAGATGATCGCCAAGGGCCACCACTTCCCCGGGGTGACCCTGGTCGGGGTGGTGTGGGCCGATGGCGGCATCAGCATGCCCGACTTCCGTGCCGCCGAGCGCACCTTTCAGCTGCTCACCCAGGTCACCGGTCGGGCGGGGCGTGGCGAGACCCCAGGGGAGGTTATTATCCAGACCCTGCGCCCTGACCACTATGCCATCGTCCACGCCACCCGGCACGACTACCAGGGGCTCTTCGAGCAGGAACTGCGCCTGCGGCGTCAGCCGCGTTTTCCGCCCTATGTGCGGTTGGTCGCCCTGCGCATCCGCGGGCGGGTGGAGAAGGAGGTGCAGGACAATGCCGCCAGGGTGGCCAGTGTGCTGCGCCGCCAGGCGGCCGAAGATGGCCTGGCGGTGGAGGTGCTCGGGCCGGCCCCGGCGCCGCTCGACAAGATCAGGGACCGCTACCGCTGGCAGGTGCTGCTCAAGGGGGCTGACAGTGAGGTGCTCAAATCCCTGTGCCGCATGCTGCGCAGGGAGCGCGCCGCGCTGCTGGTCCGCTCCTGCGAGCTGGCCATTGACGTCGACCCGGAGAGCATGATGTAGCAGGAGAAGCCGGGCAGGAGCGGGGATAGGCGGCGCGGGACGGCGATACAGGAAAAAAGGGCGCCGGCGCAACCCTCTCGCGGCCTCTTCAGCCGGCCCGAGCTGGTACGCCGGCCGGAGAAGTTCGAACCGTCCCGTCAGCCGCGGTAGAACCAGCGCTTGATATCCTCGCGGGAGAAGCGCTTGACCACCGGGCGGCCGTGGGGGCAGTGGGAGAAGAGGTCGGCTGCGGCCATGTCGTCGAGCAGTTTGTCGATTTCCGCCGTGGAGAGCGCGGTGCCCGCCTTGACCGCCGCCTTGCAGGCCAGGGAGGCGAGCACCGTGTCGAGGTGGCCGCCGCCCTCGCTGTCCTTGCCGCCAAACTGCTCGAGGAGGTCGAGAAAGAGGCTGCCCGGCTCGACCCTGCCAGCCAGGGCCGGCACGGCGGCGACGACGTAGGTGTTGCCGCCGAAATCACGCACCGTGAAGCCGAGCCGGTCGATGAAGTCGAGGTTTTCCTCCACCAGACGGCACTGCAGCAGCGAGAGCTGTACCGGCACCGGGAACATCAGCGTCTGGCGCGCCACCGTCGCCGCGGCGTACTGGCGGCGCAGCTTCTCGAAGAGCAGGCGCTCGTGGGCGGCATGCTGGTCGATGACCAGCAGCTCCTCGCCGCTGCGGCAGAAGATATAGAGGTTGTCGAACTGGCCGATGACGAGCAACTGGTGCTGGCGGGGCCGCTGCTGGCTGGGGGTGTCGGAAAAGGCTGGCGGCACTGATCTCGTCAGGGGCTCGCTGTCGGCGAGGAGGTCCGGGGGAGAGGGCGGCTGCGGCCGCTGAGCCTCTGTTGCTGGTAGTGCCGGGAAATGCGCCGGCGGCCGAGCGCTCTTCTCGCTCGTGATGCCTGCCTCTCGCGGCGAGGATGCGGGGCACGTCGAGGGCTTGACTTGCCGGGTTGCGTTCATGGCGGGAGGCGGCTGTGCGGGGTAGGCTTTTGCTGCCCAGCCTGCACTGTCCGAGTCGCGGCCATCGCGTAAGGCCCCTTCCGGCGTGAACTCCGCTTGGCCGGGAGCGAGGCCCGGCTGCTGTGGCCGGGTATCTGGCCCTGTCTCCGGCCCCTGCCCCGTGGGGCGAACCTCGGCGGGGGCATGGTAGTCTGGCTGCGGCTCCCTCGACGATGGCGGCTCGGCCATGGCCGCAAGATCGCCCCCCTCGGGGATGGACGATTGTGGGGCGAGGCTCTCGGGGCCACCAGGCAAGCCTTCTTCGCCACTTTCCTCCTGCGTCCCCCAGGGCTGCGGGGACGGGGGCAGCGGCGATGGCTCCGCCCGCCGGCCCTCGCCGAAGATGGCCAGCCGCAGGCTGCGCTGGTAGTTGGCCATGGCCTCGGCCACCGCCTGTCGCACCAGCTCGTGCACCTCGCGGCTGCTGCGAAAGCGCACCTCATGCTTGGCGGGGTGGACGTTGACGTCGACATCGCCCAGAGGCAGGGCAAGGCGCACCAGGCCGATGGGGGCGCGCCCCTTCATGAGGAAATTGCGCATGCCCTCGGCCACCCCGTGGGCGATGGTGCGGTCACGGACGATGCGCCCGTTGACGGCGATGCGCAGGCCAAGGGCGCCGACCCCGGGGGTCTCCGGCGGCAACAGCAGTCCCTTGACGGAGCCGGGGCCGTTCTTCTTCTCGACAGCGATGAACTCCCCCTGGTGTTTGAGGAGCAGGGCCAGGCGGCTTTCGAGGCTGCGGTCCTGGCCCATGGAGAGCACCTCGCGACCGTCGATGCGCAGGATGAAGGTCACCGTCGTGGCGGTCAGAGCGAAGTTCTTCACCACCTCCTCGATATGGCCCAGTTCGGTGCGCAGGGTGCGCAGGAACTTGCGCCGTGCCGGGGTGTTGCCGAAGAGGTTGCGTACCTCGCAGGTGGTGCCAACGGGGCAGCCGACCTCGTGCACCTTGAGCAGCTTGCCGTACTCGAGGACCACCCTGGTGCCGAAGGGGCTGGCCAGGCTGCGCGAGGAGATGGTCAATTGGGCCACCGAGCCGATGGAGGGAATGGCCTCGCCGCGGAAGCCGAGGGTGGTGATCGCCGCCAGGCCCTCGGCCTCGCTGAGTTTGGAGGTGCCATGGCGTTCGAGGCAGAGGAGGAGGTCGTCCTCATCCATGCCGCAGCCATTGTCGATGATGCGGATAAGGCGGGTGCCGCCGCCTTCGATCTCCACCTCGATACGGTCCGCGCCGGCGTCGAGGCTGTTTTCCACCAGCTCCTTGACCACCGAGGCGGGGCGCTCAATGACCTCGCCGGCGGCGATCTGATTGGCGAGTTTTTCCGGGAGAATACGGATTTTGGCCATGGTCTCGACTTTGGGGTTGATAGTTGCGGGTCAGATGGTAGAGTCTGCCCGGCGGAGATGAGCGATCTGCGGCCAGCAGGGGGCGATAGACTACCATGAGCGAGGCGACACTGTCATCGGCAAAACCAGCGGAGGAAAAACCGGGTACGCGGCAGGCGGGCCCGAGGGATCCGCGCCGCGTTTTCGGGGAGAGCCATATCAACGGCTTCCTGCTCATTCTCTGCCTGCTGCAGACGCTGTTTGTCGGCAGCCTGCTCTATTTCCTCGACAGCCTCAAGATCCCCGATATTGACGCCGTCGCCGGCTACAGCCCTTCCCAGGCGACGATCATCTACGATGGTGCCGGCAAGATCGTCGACCGTGTCTTCGTCGAGGATCGCACCGTCGTGCCGCTCGAAAACATGGCGCCGCTGTTGCCCAAGGCCTTTATCGCCGCCGAGGACGGTCGCTACTACGAACACCCCGGGCTCGATCTCTTCTCGGTGCTGCGCGCGGCGATCAACAACATCCTCTCCGGGGCCCGCAGCCAGGGCGGCTCGACCATCACCCAGCAAGTCATCAAATCGCTGCTGCTCACCCCGGAAAAGACCTATATCCGCAAGTTCAAGGAGGCCATTCTCGCCTGGCGCATCGACAAGCTGATGAGCAAGGACGAGATCCTCCATATTTACCTCAGTCAGATCTACCTCGGCGAGGGCGCCTACGGGGTCGAGGCGGCGGCGCGCATCTACTTCGGCAAGAGCGCCGCCAGGCTGAGCCTTGCCGAGTGCGCCCTGCTCGCCGGCCTGCCCCAGGCGCCCAACCGCTACTCCCTCTTTGACCACCTCGAGCGGGCGGTGGAGCGGCAGAAATACGTCCTCGAGCGCATGGTCGCCGAGGACTTCGTCAGCGAAACAGAGGCCAGGGCGGCGGCGCAGGCGGAGATCGTCCTCAATACTCGCAGCCAGCGGGCCAACGACGACAATGGCCACTATCTCGAAGTGGTCAAGCGGCGGGCGCGGGCCATTCTCGGCATACCGCTGCAGAGCGCCGGGGCGAAGATCTACACCCATCTCGACTCCTCCTATCAGGAGGCGGCCGCGGCAGCGGTGCGCAGCGGCGTCAGGGCGAGTTTCTCGCGGCAGATCAAGAGGGGCATGGAGGTAGACCCTTTCCTCCAGGGGGGGCTGGTGTGCATCGAGACTGCCACCGGCCGGGTGCTGGCGACGGTCGGCGGCATCTCTTACAGCCTCTCTCCTTTCGACCGCGCCACCCAGGCGCGGCGTCCGGCCGGCTCGACCTTCAAGCCCTTCGTCTACGCCACTGCCCTGGAGCAGGGCTGGAGCGCCACCTCGCCCATCGACGACAGTCCCTTGACGATCAGTGGCGTGGGACGCAGCCCATGGTCGCCGAAGAACTATGGCGGCGTCTACCACGGGTCGACAACCTTGGGCGATGCCCTGACCCATTCCCTCAATGCCGCCACGGTGCGGCTCATCCAGCTGGTCGGTGTCAAGGAGGTGCAGAAGATGGCCACCAGGGCCGGTCTCGGGCCGAAGCTGCCCAACAACCTGACCCTTGCCCTGGGCACCGCCGAAGTCACCGTGCTGCAGATGACTGCCGCGTATCTGCCTTTCGCCGGTGATGGCACCTTTGTCGAGCCATCCTTTATCGACCGTATCGTCCTCCCCGATGGCGTGGTGCTGAGGCCGGAGGCGGGCCGTAAGCGGCAGCGGGTGCTGTCCCCCTCCGCTCTGGCACAGATGCGCAATATGCTGATGTCGGTGATCACCGACGGCACCGGCAAGGCAGTGGCCGAGGTGCCGGGGGCGGCCGGCGGCAAGACCGGCACCACCGACGATTACAAGGATGCCTGGTTTGTCGGCTACGACACCAGGCATACTACCGGGGTCTGGCTTGGCAACGACGGCAACGAGCCGATGGGCACGGGAGAGAGCGGCGGCACCGCGGCGGCACCGGTATGGCGGGATTTCATGCTCGCCGTCAGCGCCCGTTAGGAAGCAGATGTTGCGGCCCCGCTATTGGCGGGGCCGCAACAGGGGGCGTTTCAGCCGAAGATGCCCTTGAGGGTGAAGAAGAAGAACATCGCCATGATCGCCCCGGCCGGCAGGGTCACCACCCAGGAAATGACGATATTGAGCACCACCCGCAGGTCGAGGGCGCCGATGCCGCGGGCCAGGCCGACGCCGAGCACCGCGCCGACGAGGACGTGGGTGGTGGAAATGGGCAGGCCGGTGCGCGAGGCGATAACCACGGTGATCGCCGCTGCCAGCTCGGCGCAGAAGCCGCGCGAGGGGGTCAGTTCGGTAATGCGCTTGCCGATGGTCTGCATGACCTGGAAGCCGAGGGTGACCAGGCCGAGAACGATGCCGAAGCCGCCGAGCAGCAGGATCCACAGGGGGATGGCCGACTTCTGCATCACCTCGCCGCCCGAGGAGACGATGCTGAACACGGCGGCCAGCGGGCCGATGCCGTTGGCGACGTCGTTGGAGCCGTGGGCGAAGGCCATGGAACAGGCAGTAAAGAGCATCATCGGCGTGAACACCTTCTCGACACTGGCGAAGGCGAAGGTGCGATTGGCGCCGGGGTCGTCCTTGACCTTGCGGATCAGCGACCAGCCGGCGAGGGCGGTGAGCAGACCGACCAGGGTGGCGGCGGCGAAGCTCTGCAGGGCGTTGAGCTCGAGGTGGAGATGCTCGAGTCCTTTGAACAGGGTGACCAGGGAAATGGTGAAGCCGACGAGGAAAATGTAGGCGGGGGCGTAGCGCTTGGCGTTCTGCAGGGGGTTGGCGGTATCGAAGATCAGCTTGCGGGTGGAGATGACGAGGAGAAAGGAAATGGTGCCGCCCACCAATGGCGAGACGATCCAGCTCATCACCACCGTGACCAGGCTTTGCCATTTGACCGCCTCCGGGCCGATGCCAACCACGGCGAAACCCACCAGGGCGCCGATGATGGAGTGGGTGGTGGAGACCGGCCAGCCCTTGGCGGAGGCGGTCATCAGCCAGATGGCTGAGGCGAGCAGGGCGGCAAGCATACCGTAGACGAGCACTTCGGGACGGTCGATGATCGGCGTCGGGTCGATGATGCCCTTTCTGATGGTCTCGGTGACATGGCCGCCGGCGAGCACCGCGCCGAGAAACTCGAAGACCATGGCGATGCAGATCGCCTGCTTCATGGTGACCGCCCCGGCCCCCACCGAGGTGCCCATGGCGTTGGCGAGGTCGTTAGCCCCCACCCCCCAGGTCATGTAGAGGCCGAAGATGATCGCCAGGACGAGGAACACGGTGCCGTAGGATGCGATAATTTCCATCGAGATTCCCCTTGGTTATTTGGAAAGGAAGAGGAGCAGGCGGTCGGCGAGGTTTTCCGCCTGGTCGGAGATCTGCCCGACGAGGTCGATGATTCGGTACCAGAACATGGCGTCCACCGGGTTGAGCTCTTTTTCGATGGCGAAGAGGCGGGCGCGCAGGCGGTGGACGATGTCGTCGATGTTATGCTCGCTGCGGCGCACCCCGGCGATCATGACGTTCACCTTGTCGAGTTCGCGTCCGACGAAGCCGACCTCGAGCAGCTCGTCGAGCTGTTCGATCATGTCGCGCGCCGAGGCGCTGATCTCCATGGTGCCTTCGAGCAGCTCGTCGAGCAGTTCCTTGATGCCTTCCGGCACTACCATGTCGCGGAAGAGGAAGATCTTGGCAATGTCCTCGGTGGTATCGGCGATCTTGTCCTGATCGCCGATGAGGCTGAGCAGGTCCTTGCGGTCCACCGGCAGAAACAGCGACTTGGGCATGTTGAGGCGGAAGGTGGACTTGAGCTTGTCGGCGGCGGTCTCGGTCTCCTTGATCTGCGTGGCGAAGTCGACCAGCTGCGCCCTGTCCTCGCGGTAGACGGCGTCGAACAGCGGCGGCATATGACAGATGCAGGAGAATACCACCCGCATGTGTTCCTGGATGGGCTTGAAGGGGGAACCGCGAAACAGTCCGGAAAGGGGTCGAGGCGAGCGAAGGGGCATGGCAGGACTCCTGGGGAGGGTATGTGGTGGACGGGCACAGGGCGCCGCCCGCGATGTTACGCTGTCATTAAAGGATTGGTGAAAATTGTCAATGTTTTTGTCTCTAGCTGTGGCGACATGTGGGCTCCCTGGAAGACGGTGGTTTCAGTCGAGCAGCTCGCCGATGATCTCACCGAGCGGCTCGGCAGGATAGGAGATGGGGTTGAAGGTATCGCCGGTGCGGATGATGACGCTCGGCCCCTCATTGTGGGCGCTGTAGATGATATGGTGGTTCTTTATCGACCCGGCGTGCAGCCAGAAACTGCCGAAGGGGTCGAGAGGGGTGTGGCCGACGATGAGCCGCGCCTTGGGAGCGAGGTGCAGCGAACGGCGCAGCCGCTTGACATCGCCTTTGCCGTACCCGGCGAGAAAGTGGGGGCGTTTCATGCGCGTGCTGACCAGCTCCGCCGCCAGCTCGGGGTGGCCGGCGAGGTTTATGAGGTCCTCGCGGCTGATTTCTTCCCGTGGCGGCCCGGCATGGCAGGCGATGAAATTCTCTGCGACGGCGACGTAGGGGAGGAGGTCGTAGAACCGCTGCATCTCCTCGACATAGGCGGCGCCGCGCTGGCCGAGCAGCGACTCCCTCCACAAAACGCCCTGGAGCACCCCGTTCTTGGAGATCTCGGCGTCGAAGCTGTCATGGTTGCCGCGCAGATAAAAGACGGCGTCGGGAAAAGACAGCTTGAGCCTGAAGATGAGGTCCATGATGAGCATCGAGCTGTCGAATTTGGCCATCTCGTGAAGCTGTTCGGAGTGCACCGCGTCGCCGAGAAAGAGGAGCAGGGCGCTCTTGCTGCGCAGGCAGTCGAGCAGGCAGTTCTCGCTGAGAATCTTGAGGAGGTTGTCGACCTGGGCGTGGAGGTCGCCGACGATGACCGGGATGGCCTCCGCCGGCAGTTCGAGCAGGCCGCCGGGCCGGCCTTGCTGGTTTCTCGGGCGATAGGCCTCGTTCTCCATCAGGCTGTTGACGGCACGGATGGTGGCCAGGGCTTTGTCGGTCGCCAGGGGCCTCAGTGGTCCGCCGTAGAGACGGCCGATATCGAGCAGGGCCTTGTGGCGACCGCGGGCTACCTGCTCGCGGTAGTCAAGATCGTCGAGGCGTTGCACCCTGATGTCGCTGCCACCGGCGAGGGGCGAGAGGATGAGGTCGCCACGGCGGTTGGTGATGCTGATATGGCGTTCAGCGACGTCGGCGGAGAGCTGGAAGAGCTGGCGGAATTCCTTGTGACTGCGGCCGATGACGATGGTCTCGCCGACGCGGATACGCAGGAACCCGCCCATGGTGGTCTCCGAACAGCCACGATGACTCTGGATGACCCAGTTCTTGGTGCTGCGGCCCTTTTTGCCGCCGATAGGGATCTCCGGTTGGAAGCGCAGCTGGGTGCTGCCGAGGTGCAGCTCGAAGCTTTTACCGTCATGGGCGATGCGCCCCGGGCCGAGCAGGGTCTGCGGGGAGGTGTCGAGGGTCAGCCAGCGGATGGGGTAGTGGTGGCGTACCAGCCAACGCCAGCCGGCGCGGGTGCGCAGGCTGGGCCGCTGCGGGCTGCTGTCGAGGGACCAGCGCGGTACGCTGGCGACACCCTTCTCGACGATGATCATCGGCGGGTGGTCGATGCCCTTGCGCACGTAGACATTGAGCCCAGCACGGTGCAGGTAGAGAGCCATCTCACGGTAGACCGCCACCTGCTGCCGCACCATCTCCAGACTGAGGTTGTCGTCCACCGGGAAGTAGCCCTGGTCCTGGCGTGCCAGGCGCTGCTCGTAGATGGTGGCGGCGCTGGGAATGAGGAATTCGAAGATATAGCGGTGGCGCCAGTCGGTCTGGAAGAAGAAACGCTTCTCCGGGGGAATCTTGACGCGCTGGAAGTCGATCTCCGGGGGCGGCTGACAGCGCAGGTATTCCTTGTCGAAGACGGTCAGCGCCTCGGCGAACCCGCGAAAAGGCAGGCCGAGATGGACTTCGCGTGGGCGGAACATCAGCGTCTGGTTCTTCCACCATTTTTTCTGGGTGAGGTCGAGATAGCCCTCGTTGGGCCAGCCGCGGATCTGTTCGATGTAGTAGGACTTGCCAGCCCCGGGCGGACCGGTCACCACCAGCTGCAGGTACTCCAGGCCAATGGGCAGGTCGATGCCGCGGATGGTCTGCAGTTCCTTGATTGGCTCGAGGATTTTTTTTAAGGGATCGATCATCGCTGTCAGGCCTGGCAGGGCACGGCGGCTGGCGTCTTCGGGCAGCCGTGCCTATGGTGAAAGAAAGAGGAGGCGGGAGGCGGCCCCGCGACCCACCATACACGAGGCGGGCCGCTGCTGGAAAGGGGGAAACGGCGACGAGGGATGGGGCCGGAGGATGGTAATGTGGTAACTCTGCCAAAAAGAACGTAGTCGCAGGATGATAACATTCTTGCCGATTTTCTTTCTTTGGGGTAGAAGTGGGGCAGGAATCAGCAAAGGAGCAGAATCATGGAAATCGTCATCGGGTCCATCCCGCCCCTGCAGCCGCAGGGCCAGAAAGTGCCTCAGAAAGGGGCGGTCTTCATTGATGCCCAGCTGCTCCACGTGCGCCCCCCGCGCAAGGGTGTGGCCGGGCCTTCCGGTCGCGAGCGCCGCACCAAACAGGGTAGCGACCCACGCAAGGGCCGCGTGCTGACCATCATGGTGCCCGACGGCACCCTCCTTCCCGCCGATCTCGACAGCGGCCGCTACGAGGTCACTCTGCGCCTGGTGCGCCGCTAACACGAAACGAGCGCTTCACGCCGGGTGGCGGAAGCGCTCGCTCATTTGCAATATCCTCAATACTTAGAAGGCATTCATCGTCCAGATGCCGCAGGGGCAGGTATCGGCGCAGAAGCCGCAGGCGATGCACTTGTCGTCGTCGGAGACATACTCGTAGCCGATGGTGAGATAAACGCCGTCACCTGCGCTGCCGGCGGTGAGCTCGCGGCGGCTGATGGCCCCGGTGGGGCAGATGGTCTCGCAGAGATGGCAGTCGCGGCAGGAGGCGCAGGACAGGCAGCGGCTGGCCTGGTCACCTTCCGTGGTTCCCTTCGCTACGGGAACGTAATGGGTGATGGTCAACGCCTTCTGGGGGATGAGCGGCTTGTCGAAGGGCTTCCACTCACGGCCCTGGCAGCTGGCGATGATATACTCGGCGGCAGTCTTGCCGGCCCCCAGGGCGTTGGTGGCCAGGCCCGGGCGTTCGACGTCGCCCACGGCGAGAATGCGCTTGTCGGAGGTGAGGTGGGCACGGTCGGTGGCGATCCAGGCGGCGCCGCCGACGGTAACCGTCTGCACCGAGTCGGGGAGGAAGGACAGGGCCGGGACGTCGCCGATGGAGATGATCACCGTGTCGGCGGGAATGACCTCGCCATCCTTGGTGACCAGGCCTTCGTCAGTTACCTCGCCGGTGACCACCGGCCACTTGAAGGTTGCCCCGAGCCGCTCTGCCGCCGCCTTTTCCTTGCCGAAGGCGAGCGGTTTCTGGATGTCTACCAGGGTCACCGTGTCAGCGCCGAGGCGATAGGCCTCGCAGGCGACATCGCAGCCGACGTTGCCGGCGCCGATGACCACGACGCGGCGCCCTACGGCAGGAGGATTGGCGCTCTTGGCCCCCTTGAGGAAGTCGAGGGCGGGGATGACCCGTTCGCTGCCTGGGAACTGCAGGCGGCGCGGGGTGTGGGTGCCGACGGCGACGATGACGAAATCGAAGTTGTTGGCGAGTTCGGTCACTTTGTCACGGCTCATCGATACGCCGAGATTGACGAAGATTCCCGGAGTGGCGAGGAAACGCTTCATCTCCTCATCCCATATCGCCTGGGAGAGCCGCTCCCAGGGGATAACCTGGGCGAGCTTGCCGCCGAGCTTGTCGTCCTGCTCGAAGATATGGGCCTCGATGCCGGCCAGGGCCAGTTGCCAGGCGGCGTTCATGCCCGCCGGGCCACCGCCGATGATGGCCACCTTTTTGCCCAGCGGCGGCGCCACTGCTGGCGGTTTGCTGCCCGCCACCGCCCGGCCGAGGACCTGCACGTCGATGGCTTCGTCGACACCCTGGCGCGAACAGTTCTCCATGCACAGGTTGGGGCAGACGGCGCCGCACACCGAGGCTGGCAGCGGCGTGTAGCGCAGCAGCAACTCGTAGGCCTCGTCGATGCGGCCCTCGCGGATGAGACGCAGGCGGTCGACGGTGGGGATATGCACCGGGCAGTAGAAGGTGCAGGGGGCGGCAGATTCGCAGTTGGCCCAGTAGGGTTTCTTGCGGCGCAACTCGCCGCTGACGATGAAGCCGATGGGGCTGCGGTCGAGGCCGGGGGCGATGTCGCGCAGGGGGTCGCCGCCGAAGCTGCGGTTCCACTGGGTGTTGCGGAACTCCGCCATGGGCATGGGGCCGGCGAACATCAGCGCCCGTTCCTGCGGGGTAATCGGCATCAACACCTGCCACTCTTCGCGTACGGTCAGCGAGGGCAAGAGGTCGCTTCTGCCGACGCGAGCCAGAAAACCGCCGATATTATCGCTTAGCCACTGCCATTGTTCGTCGCCTACGGCGTTGAGGCGGGCGTTGGTTTTGGGGTAGGAGTGGTCGATCTTGCCGCGGAAGTAGATGGTGCCGCCGACCATGCCGACGCAGGGCCGATAGCCGAGCACGTTCTCCGGGTTCTTGGGGTTGACGCCGCAGACCACGGCGATGCCGCCGCAGTTGAACTCGGCGAAGGAGTCACCCACCGAGCCCAGCACCCAGAGCTCCGGGCGGCTGTATTCGGGGTTCCATTTGGTCATGGTCAGGCCGCGGGCGCCGATGGAACCGCCGATGAACACCTTGCCGTTGGCCATGGCGTTGCAGGCGCCGTTGGTGGCGTCGCCGAGTACGGTGATTTCGGCGCCGATGTTGAGATAGCCGACGTCATCCGAGGTCGAACCCTGGCAGACGATGGTCGTGCCCGGCATGCCCATGCAGCCGAGGCGCTGTCCCGACGGGCCGGAGACGGTCAGTTTGAGGCCGTCGGGGTGCTGCAGGCGGATGCCGATGTTATGCTGGCCGTAGGCCTCGAGCACCAGGTTGTTGCTGGTCGTCGCGGCCTGCCGCACCAGCTTTTCGAACTCCATGGAGCTGAGGCGGCCACCTTGTTCGTTGAGACCTTTGATAACCGTTGTCGTCACGGGAAACTCCTTGCGAATGCGGCGCCCCGGCAGCTGGCCGGGGCGCCGTCACTTGATGGTAAGGTGGTTGCTAACAGATATAGGAGATGCGCAGACGTTCGGCGGCGGCCTTGTCGGCGATGCCGATGGCGTCGGACATGCCGATGGGCAGGCTCTGCGAGCGTCCCAGCGGCGCCATGATCTTCTTGACCTCGGTGTTGATCGACATGTAGACCTCGGCGACCCGCTCCGCCACCTTGTCCGGGTCGAGACGGCGGTAGAGCTTGGGGTTCTGGCTGGTGATGCCTTTGGGGCAGATACCGAGGTTGCAGACGTTGCAGCGGTTCTTCTCGTTGCCGAGGCAGCCGGCGGCAGCCTGCATCATATACTTGCCGAGGTGGACGCCGGAGGCCCCCAGCATGACCATGGCCATGCCGTTTTGGGCGACGTTGCCGTTCTTGCCGATGCCGCCGGCGGCGAAGAGGGGAATCTCGTTCTGCATGCCCTGTTTGGCCAGCTCGAGGTAACAGTCGCGGACGCAGGAGGCCACGGGGTGGCCGGTGGCGTCCATGGAGATGTTGTAGGCGGCGCCGGTGCCGCCGTCGATGCCATCGATGACCAGGCCGGCGGCGTAGGGGTTGCGCACCAGGTTGTTGAGCACCGCCTTGGCCGAGGTCGAGGCGGAGATCTTCGGGTAGACCGGAACCTGGTGGTGGAAGGCCATGGACATGGTCTGCACCATCTTCATAACGCTTTCCTCGATGGAGTAGAGCGTCTGGTGGACCGGTGGCGAGGGCAGGTCGACCCCCTCGGGCACGCCGCGCAGGCGGGCGATGAGCTTGGAGACCTTGTGCCACATGAGCAGGCCACCGTCGCCCGGTTTGGCGCCCTGGCCGTACTTGATCTCGATGGCTGCCGGCAGGCACTGCATCTCGGGGATGGCGCGGATGATCTCGTCCCAGCCGAAGTAGCCCGAGGCGATCTGCAGGATGATATACTTCAGGTAGGGGCTACGCAGCACCCACGGCGGGCAGCCGCCCTCGCCGGTGCACATCACCACCGGCAGGCCGAGCACCTCGTTGCAGTAGGCGACTCCCTGCAAGAGCCCCAGCCACATGTTGGGGGAGAGCGCGCCGAAGGACATCGAGCCGATGATGAAGGGGAAGATTTCGCGAGTCGGCGGGATCCAGCCGCCGTTCATGGTGCGCTTGAGGAATTCCTCCGGCGACAGCACCCGGCCGAGCGTGGTGGTTGCGGTGAACTCGTGGCGACCGGCATCGAGAGCCGGGTCGGTGAGCATGGAGATGCGGTGGAAGACGATGCGGTCGAGCAGGGTCGGGCCGGTGGCGTTGCGCCGCCCGCCACGCTTCATCGGCTCGCCCTTGCGATTCTCGAAGAAGAGGGTGCGGTTTTCGTTGGTGCCGGCCACCGGGGTGATGGCCTCGTTGGGGCAGACCATGGCGCACATGCCGCAGCCGATGCACAATTTGGCGGGATCGGTCTCCTGGCGGATACCGGTAAAGGTGCGGTACTCGCTGCCCCGTTGCGTGCCGAAGACATCGAGCCTGGGCAGCCGCTGGCGCATATGCGACAGGCGGATCGCTCCCTTGGGGCAGATCGCGGTGCAGTTGCCGCACAGGGTGCAGCGGTCCTCGCGGTGCTCGATGATCCAGGGGAGGTCGGTGGCGGTCAGGCTGCTTGGGGTAAGGGTAACCGATCGTACTGAGACCATATCTCTAGTTCCTTTCTATGGGGGGGAATGATGACGGTATGTTCGCGCATGGGTTGGAAATCGAGGGACGGATCGCGGTCGGGGATCATCGCCTGGATGCCGCAGATTTCCGAGGCGATGCCCCAGACGCCGTCGCGGCCGCCGACGGTGGACGGCCTGAGCTTTTTCTGGTCCATGACCAGCAGGCAGGTCTCGTCGGGGAGGGTGCCGATGACGGCGTTGGGTCCGTCGATGATCAGCCGCTTGCAGGCCTGGCGCAGCCCGGTGAGAAAGTCCCCCTGCGGGTGCCTGGAGAGCTCGCCGGTGCTGAGCGGGGTGATAATATGTTTGTAGGCCTGCAGCGGCAGGCGAAGGTGCTTGAGGGTGTAGTGGAGGATATGGGTGAAGACCTCGCTGTCGCTGTGATAGCCGACATATCCGGGGAGATTGCGCCCCAGCAGCCAGTCGCGGATGGGCACGAAGGCGGTGTTCTCGCCGTTGGTCATGGTCGAGATGCCCTGGATGAAGAAGGGGTGGCAGGCGTAGAGGTTGATGTCGTAGTTGGTGTTCTGCCGCCCCTGGGCCATGCACACCCGCGACTTCAGCTGGCCGTCGTGGAGGCAGAGGGCGTCGCCGATCTGCATCGGCCAGCCGACTTCCTTGATCATCGCCACGTCGGGGTAGAAGGAGAAGATGGTCAGCGGGTCTTCCTCGGTGCTGAGATTGCGCAGAGCGAGACGCGCCCGCAGCAGCTCGGCCTCGCGCAGTTCGTCGCTCTCGTCGCGGAACTCCACCGGCATGCGGTAGGCGCGCATGAAGTAGCGGTAGCGATCCTTGGCCTCGATCAATTCCGGGCGCATGGCAAAGCGATGGTCGTACTTGAGCTCGTACTCCATCTCCTCCATATAATCGGTCATGCGGTACCAGGCCTTTTCGGTATGGGCGATGCCGGAGAGAATGGGGAAGCGCGGGTTGTACTTGAAATCTTCAAATTCCATCCCACGCAGGAGTAGACCGAGCCCGGAGCCATCGTAACCTTCTTTCATGGCCTCCATGGCGGTCAGGACCTCGTAGGGGGAAAACGGCTCTCGCGCCGTTTTCAGGGCTAGTCGACACATAGAACTCTCCGGAGGGGTTGAAGCTGGGCCCTGCAGGGGGCCGGTGGCCGCTATCCGGCTGTTATTGCTGATAAGCTTGGCCGGATAAATACAAAAACGTATGATCTGTTCGTTTGCTTTATCTGCTTGTAACAAAAAAGTCAAGAATTTATAAAATGACAAGAAGGGAGAGCAGAATTTTCATAAACATTGTGGGCGAACCACTTGGCGCCTGATGTCAACAGGTGCAACGTGCCGAACCAGATATGGGTCGGCAAGCAAAGGGGGCTGGGGGGAAATAATGCAATAAAGGGGCGCCCCTGTCAGCGAGCTGCGCCGGGCACCTGTCTTCTTGCTGAGCGTGGCGGAATCTCAAGGGAAAGTCGACGGAGACCTGCCGATAAGGTAAGTTGTATGGTTCTGGCGGGGAAGGACTGTCCCCTGCTGACGCGGCCGGAGGATGGCCCTATGGCTTTCCAGAGGGGAGGGGAGGGCGTGGCATGTCACACGCCCTGCGGGGCGGCGTGTTGTATCAGCTGTGCCGCCGCAGGGTGCGAAAACGCCGGTGGTGGGGAGCTATCTCAGGATGTTGTCGAGCTTGCCGAGATCCTTGACCTTGTCCACCTGGGCTTTGACTTCGGCCGCTTCCTTGACGCCGGGGATATCGTCGATGAGGTTCTTGCCGCCTTGTTCGACATCCTTGAGGCCGTTCTTGAACGAGCTGATCGCCTTGCCAAGTCCGGCACCAAGTTCCGGCAGCTTCTTGCCGCCGAAGACGAGGAAGGCGATGGCGAGTATGACTATGAGTTCGGGTGTTCCCAGTCCAAACATCTCTTCACCGTGTAGGCGTTGCGGCCGCTAGGCCTTGTTTTCCGGCTCCTTGTCGGACTCGTCGAGTTTCTTGGGCTCCTCTTCCTTGCGGGTCGCCTCCTTGAAATTCTTGATGCCCTTGCCGATTCCGGAACCGATCTCCGGCAGCTTGCCGGCACCGAAGATGATGACGATGATCACCAGGATGACGATCAATTCCGGCATACCGAGTCCAAACATGTTCTACCTCGTAAAAAATGCGTCAATATCGAACGGCAGCGGCCAGGGTGTCTGGCGGATGCCCTTGGACGAGACATTAGAGTAGTCTCGTGGTTCTGTCAAGATTCCTCCGCCGCAGGTTGGGAGCGGCCGGCGGTGTCTTGTTGCGGACCTCGCGGTGCAGGCCGGGGCCGCTGCAAGCGCCGCAAAGCCAAAGCGTTCACTTTATTGCCCGGCCCCGCCGGCGTGCAGGGCGACATAGGCCTGCACCGCCTCGCGCCGCGCATCCATGATCTCGCATCGCGACTCCCGCTCGAGGATGCCGGTCAGGGCCGGGGGCATATCGACGGGAGCGCCGATGGCGCTTTCCACCACCGTGGCGAACTTGGCCGGGTGGGCGGTGGCCAGGCAGACCATGGGCACGCCGCCGGTCTTGAAGCGGCTCGCCGCCCTGACGCCGACGGCGGTGTGGGGGTCGAGGACGTAGCCGTGCTCCTGGTGGAACTTGGCGATGGTCTCCACCACTTCGGCCTCGGAGACGGCGCAGGCGCAGAAGTCGCGGCGGATCTGGTCGTGGCGGCCGGAGAGGTCGATTTTCCCGGACTTGGCGAATTCCTCCATCAGCTCACGGGTATGCACCGGGTCGCCATCCTCGAGATAATAGAGGTAACGCTCGAAGTTGGAGGCCGCCTGGATGTCCATGGACGGGCTGGAGGTGATGCGCACCGGGCCCAGGGCGTAGTGGCCGGTGGCGACGAAGCGGGCCAGGATATCGTTGTCGTTGGTGGCCAGCACCAACTGGCGGATGGTCCCCGGCGGCAGCATCTTCTTGGCGATGTAGCCGGCGAAGATATCGCCGAAGTTGCCGGTGGGAATGGCGAAGTCGACGGAAGTATCCTTTTCGTGGCCCAGCACGTGCAGGCAGCTGCGCACGTAGTAGACCACCTGGGCCAGGACCCGCGCCCAGTTGATCGAGTTGATGGCGCCGAGGCGGTAGGCGTTCTTGAACTCGACATCGCCGAAGATCTTCTTGACGATGGCCTGGCCGTCGTCGAAGGAGCCGCGGATGGCGATGTTGAAGACGTTGTCGTCGAGGACCGTGGTCATCTGCTTCTCCTGCACCGGGCTGACGCGGCCGTGGGGGTGGAGGATGAAGATCTTGATGCGCTCCTTGCCGCGCACCCCGCAGATGGCAGCGGACCCGGTGTCGCCGGAGGTCGCCCCGAGGATATTGAGCGAGCTGTTGTCGCGGTCGAGGAGATAGGCGAAGAGGTTGCCGAGGAACTGCAGGGCGACGTCCTTGAAGGCCAGGGTCGGTCCGTGGAAGAGCTCGAGGATGTGGACGTCACCGTGATGCGCCAGCGGGGTGACCTCCTTGTGAACGAAGGTGGCGTAGGACCTGGTGATGATGTCCTTGAGGTGGCTCACCGGGATGTCGTCGATGAACCGCGACATGACCTCGAAGGCGAGGTCGGCGTAACCGAGCTTCTGCCACGAGGCGAAGGTTTCGGAGCCGATACGCGGAATGGTGCGCGGCAGGAGCAGACCGCCGTCTTCCGCCAGCCCCATGAGCACGGCCTCAGTGAACGGAATCGGGGATATCTTCCCCCTGGTGCTTAAATAGTGCATAGTCGTTGCGTAATTTCAGGTCGGCTGGATTGTCGACCGGCGATGGCACGGGGGGCGGGACATTTCAGCCGGCGGCCGGGTCGATGCGTTTTGCCTGGGACCAGAGCCCTTCGAGGTCGTAGAACCTGCGCTGCTCGTGATAGAAGATATGGACGATGACGTCGTCGAAATCGAGAAGCACCCACAGCCCCTCGGCGATGCCTTCGGCAGTGGAGGCCTTGACCCGCTTGGAGCGCAGGGCCCCTTCCACCGCCTCGGCCAATGCCTGGACATGGCGGGTGGACCTGCCGTTCATGATGACGAAATACTCGGTAAAGGAGGCCAGGCCGCGGACATCGAGAATGACCAGTTCCTCGGCCTTGGTGTCGAGGGCGGCGGCGGCGCAGATGCGGGCCAGTTCCAGGCCGCTCTTGTCGGCCAGTTCTTTCTTAATCGGTTTCATGGCTCTTTGTGCCTTTTTCTGGTGCGGCTGTCAACGGGTTTTGCTTGGGGCCCTTTTCTTTGCGCGGCGGAAATTCAAACGTCAATGTACCATTTTTCGCCAGGAGGAGATAGGCGTCGAAGGGCTTTTTCTTCTTGGAGATGAAGCCGCTGATAAGCTCGGTGCGGCCCTGTTCGAGGAGTTGGCGCACATGGGTGGCGCTGAGCTCGCGGGAGAGAATGGTCCTGCTGATCTTCAACCCTTTCTTACGATCCCCGTCAAGGGCCGACTCGGACATATAGGCGAGCGGCGTGGCATAGACCCGGGTGCGGTCGATGGGGGACAGGCCGAGCACCTCGCCTTCCTTGACCGCCTCGATATCCTCCTCGCTCGTCGGGGTGGCGAAGATGAATTCCACCTTTTTGCTGGCGAGACGCACCGAGGCGCCGAAGGGCTTGCCCTTCTTGGAGCGGAAGTCGGTAAAGGGGCCGATGGTCTCGCCGCGCAGGAGGAGAACCACCTCGTCGTCGCTGAGCGGGCGGCCGCCGAGAATCTTGCGGATGCTGATGCTGCCGTCCTCGGAGATGTAGGCGGTGGGGGTGGAAAAGTAACGGATGCCGTTCACCGGGCTGAAGGGGGCCTCCGGGCCGGTCTCCGATGTGGCGAAGTCCTTGATGCGCTCGATGATCTGCCTGGTCATGCTGCGGATCTCGCCCATGAACTGGTCGCGGGTGAACTGTCCCTTGAGAATACGGTTGAGCTTGAACTCCCAGTCCCCGGTCATCTCCGGCGAGGCGAGCACATCGATACGCATG
Source organism: uncultured Desulfobacterales bacterium (assembly GCA_937915545.1). GTDB lineage: Bacteria > Desulfobacterota > Desulfobulbia > Desulfobulbales > Desulfocapsaceae > Desulforhopalus_A. The sequence goes on along the minus strand of CALGIJ010000012.1, from coordinate 125,820 downwards.
GCCTCCAGCAGGCCGAGGAGTTCGAAGGCCTTTCCGGTGGGGACGAGGTCCTTGCCCTCGCGGACGACGTATTTTTCCTTGATGAGTTTCTCGATGATGGCCGCTCGGGTTGCCGGGGTGCCCAGGCCCCGCTCCTTCATGGCCTCGGCCAGTTCTTCGTCTTCGACAAGCTTGTCGGAGTTCTCCATGGCCGAGAGCAGGGTGGCCTCGTTGTAACGCGACGGGGGGGTGGTCTGGTGTTCGGCGAGGTCGAGCTTTTGGCAGAGTACCTCCTTGCCGGGCGGCAGCGGGTCGAGGCTGCGGTCATTGTCGCCGCTGTCGTATACCTTCTTCCAGCCGGCCTCGAGGAGGATTTTCCCCTCGGTGACGAAGGTCTGCTCCTTGACCAGCGACAGGCGGCGGGTGTTGAGAAAGACCGCCGGGGGATAGAATACGGCGATGAAGCGCTGCGCCACCATATTGTAGATCTTGCTCTCGAACTCGTTGAGTTTGGTGGGCAAGAGGGTGGTAGGGATGATGGCGTGATGGTCGGAGACCTTGGCGTCGTTGAAGATGCGCTTGTCGGGGCGGAGATAGTTCTTGGCCAGGGCCGCGTTGGCCAGAGGCCCGAAGTCCCCGCCGCCAAGCCGCTGCATGACCTCTTTCGTCGATTGCAGGTAGTCCTCGGGCAGGTGCTTGCTGTCGGTACGCGGGTAGGTGAGTACCTTGTGCTTCTCGTAGAGGGCCTGGGCCAGGGCCAGGGTGTTCTTGGCGGAGAGGCCGAAGCGGGAGTTGGCCTCGCGCTGCAGCAGGGTGAGGTCGTAGAGCGGCGGCGCTCCCTGGCTGCTCTTCTTGCTCTCTTCCTCGACCGTGGCTATACCATCCTGGCATTGCGCAGCGATGGCCTCGGCCTGGGCCTTGTCCCACAGCCGGTCGGCGCGGTCCAAGGCGTCGTCGGGATCCCTGGCGAATTGCGGGTCGATCCACTTGCCCTGATAGAGAAGGGAACCGCAGGCAAAAGTTGCCTGGATATTCCAGTAAGGCCTGGCCACAAAGGCGAGCCGGGTTCGTTCGCGCTTGACGAGTAATGACAGGGTTGGTGTCTGCACCCGGCCGCAGGGGGTGAGGAAGAAACCCCCACGGCGGGAGTTGTAGCCGGTGAGGGCGCGGGTGGCGTTGATGCCGATGAGCCAGTCCGACTCTGAGCGGCACAGGGCGGCGTCTTCGAGGGGGCGCATCTCGTCATCGTTGCGCAGGGCCGAGAAGGCGGTGCGGATGGAATCTGCGGTCATCGATTGCAGCCACAGGCGCTTGAAGGTCTTGCCCGCCACCGAGGCGTTCCACACGTATTTGACGATATATTTAAAGATCAGCTCACCCTCACGACCGGCGTCGCAGGCGTTGACGATGGTGGTGATGTCGCGGCGGCGGATCAGTTTCTGCAGGGTGCCAAGCTGCGCCTTGGTTCCGTCGAGGCCTTTCAGCGGGAAGGTCTCGGGGAGAATGGGCAGGTTGGCCATGTCCCACTTCTGATAGGCGGGGTCGATTTCCTCGGGATAGCAGATGGAGACGAGATGGCCGATAGCGAAGGAGACGACATAGGACTCCCCCTCGAAGTGGGTCTTTTCCCTGGTGAACTTCCCCGGCAAGACTTTCACCAGATCGGAGGCGACGCTCGGCTTCTCGGCGATGATCAGTGTTTTTTCAGACATGAATTCAGTGGATGACGGCGGTTTTTCAAGGTGCAACCCCTTTGCGGGCGGGAAGTTGCCGGTCCCTGGAGAATCGCTCCGCACGCTGCCTGGCAGCGGGTCTCGCTACGTGAACCTCTCTTCTTCGCGGCAGCGGCGTCATGGCGCTGGCAGAGAGAGTGGCCGAACCTACTCGGAACTGCCGATTAAGTAAAGGTGCAAACATGGTTTGTCAAACAGATTTTGCCGGGAGGGGCGGCCGCCTTGGTTGCGCTGGAGGGGGAGCGGGCATCGTCGATAAGGACGTAAATGATGCAAAATAAGGAGTTTTAAGTTGACAGAGCGCGATGCATATGGTTAATTTGTCGCCCGGATGATTCTCTTTGTCTCGGCATGCTGACCCGTCGCCCTTTTCTTGCTGGCGACTGACCGCCGCGGCAAGGGGGGCGTCTGCTGGATACCTCCTTTTCTGTTGTAGCGGGACGGCTTTCGGAAGTGGGCTTTGCCCGCTTTTTTTTTTATATCCGCTAATCTACCACCGGCCGTCGGTGGGCGTCCGTGGGGCAAGGTTGTCGCCGATGAGCGAGTTCGTTACAAACAAGGTTCGCGGCTTTCTCGAGACGCTGCTGCCCGCCATGGGCCTGGAGCTCTTCGAGGTGCAGTTTCGTCGCGAGGGCCATGGCTGGGTGCTGCGGGTGTTCATCGACGCCGAACGGGGCATCAGCCTCGATGACTGCAGCAATGTCAGTCGCGAGTTGGGGACCTACCTTGATATAGAAGATTGCATAACCCATGCCTATCACCTCGAGGTGTCGTCCCCGGGGCTGGAGCGACCCCTGCGCAGTGCGGACGAGTTTCTCCGCTTTCAGGGGAAGAAGGCCAAAGTGAGGCTGCACCACGAGCTAGATGGCCGCAAGGTGTACGAGGGGGTCATCGAGGCTGCCACCGACGAGGTCATCGAGCTGCGCGAAGCCGACGGCAAGGTGGTGCGCATGACCATGGACATGATCAACAAGGCGAGACTGGTCATCTGAAGCGGAGACCACCTGTTCCCTTGCCGACAGCACTATCCTCCGCCGGGGCGGAGAGGAAAGTTTCACCAACGGGGTAATGACAATGCTTTCAGACTTGAAACGGATAATCGACCAGATCAGCCGCGATCGCGGCTTCGACAAGAGCCTGTTGATCGAGGCCATCGAAGAAGCAGTGCACTCCGCCGCCCGCAAGAAGTTCGGCAACCGTCGCGAGATCGAGGTTCGCTATAACGAGGAATACGGCGAGGTCGAGGTCTTCCAGTTCCGCAATGTCGTCGAGGAGGCCGAAGACGACCAGACTGAGATCTCTCTGGAGGAAGCCCTCAAGCTCGACCCCGAGGTGCAGCTGGGCGATGAACTGGGCGAGAAGATGGAGGACGTCAGCGACCTCGGCAGGATCGCCGCGCAGTCGGCGAAACAGGTGATCATCCACAAGATGAAGGATGCCGAGCGCGACGTCGTCTACGGCATGTTCAAGGACCGGGTTGGCGAGGTGGTCAGCGGCATCGTGCAGCGCTTCGAGCGCGGCAATATGATCGTCAATCTCGGCCGCACCGACGCCATCCTTCCTAAAGATCAGCAGATCGCCAAGCGTTCTTTCAAGCAGGGCGATCGCATCAGGGCCTATCTCAAGGAGGTCCGCCAGACCAGCCGCGACTCGCAGCTCATCCTCTCGCGGACCTGTGACGAGTTCCTCGCCAAGCTCTTTCAGATGGAGGTCCCGGAGATGGCCGAGGGCATCGTGCGGGTCATGGCCGTCAGCCGCGAGCCCGGGTTCCGCGCCAAGATCGCCGTCAGTTCCTCGGAGAGCGATGTCGACCCGGTAGGCGCCTGTGTCGGCATGAAAGGCTCGCGGGTGCAGAACGTCGTCCAGGAGCTGCAGGGGGAGAGGATCGACATCGTCACCTGGAGCCCCGACCCAGCCAAATATGTCTACAACGCCCTGGCACCGGCCCATGTCAGCATGGTCATGGTGGATGAGGAGAATCACTCGCTGCTCGTCGTCGTTCCCAATGATCAGCTCTCATTGGCCATCGGCAGACAGGGCCAGAATGTTCGCCTCGCCTCCAAGCTCCTCGGCTGGCGCATCGACGTCAAGAGCGAGCAGCGTTACGCTAACCTCTCCGACCCAGGCTACCAGTCGCTGCTCGCGCTTGCCGGCATCGACGAGAGCCTCGCCGATCAGCTGTTTGCCAAGGGGATCGTGTCGGCGGCAGTCCTTGCCGCCAAGCGTGCCGAGGATTTGCTGGTGATTCGCGCTCTTGACGAGGATTCGGGGGCGTCGCTCATCGAGGCTGCCAAGGCCTATTGCCTGGAGAATGGGATCGAGGTTGTTGCTGCACCGGCAGTTCCTGCCGAAGAGAGTGCCAAAGAAGAATCGACCGAGCCGGCCGAGAACCTGGGCGAAGAGACCGATGGCCCCCTTCAGGCCGGCGCGGCAGCTGAAGGCGAAGAAGGCGGTGCGGCACCGGTCGATGTGGACGAAGACGAGACCGAGCGACCTTAAGCGGATGCGGCTGGCAGGGAGAAGGTAAGCGAAGAGGGGTTCAAGCGCAAAGCGGCGGTTATGGAGAGGACCTGTATCGCCTGCGGGGCGAAGGATGACAAACGGTCGCTGAGCCGCTTCGTATGGCGGCAGAATGGGCCGCAGGAAGATGAACAACAGATAGAACCGGGCAGGGGAGCCTACTGCTGCCGGCGCCAGTCCTGCCGCCAGACCTTCTTTAAGGCGGTTGGCAAATGGAAGAGGGCTTTTCGGTTGCGGTAATGACTATATGAGGTTGTCGTCCAGGGGAAAGATGTCACGGTCGGTGGATGGGGCCGTTTCTGGACGGGGTACATTTGCGAAGCAATACGGGAGTGAGGGATGAGTAGAATCAGGGTGTACGAGTTGGCCAAAGAGGCCGGGATGAGCGGGAAGGCGCTGGCCGACAAGCTGGTGGAGTTGGGCTTCGATATCAAAGGCCACAGTTCCTCGGTCGACGACGAAACGGCTGATCGGATTCGCGCCGCCCTGCGCCGCGCGGTGGTCAACGAAAAGCTGGAAGCTCGCCCCTCGAACGACGCTGCCAGAGATAGCGCCGTGCGTCGCAGGACCACGGTGATCAGACGACGGCCGGCGGCTCAGGCTGATGCCGTTGACGACACCCCGATCGAGACTTCGCCCGTAGCAGAATCTCAGGCTGTTGTGGAAAGGGAAGCCTCCCCCGTCGTTGAGGAACAGGCCGTCCCCACCCCTGAACGGGCTGCATCGACTGTCGCTGAAGTGGTGGAGACCCCTGCCGTCCCCGTCGAGGGGAGTCGCATCACCGTGGCCCCGGAAATCCAGACGAAACACGAGGAGGCCATCGAGCCTGCGGCAGCGGGCGCCCACCCCGAGCCGTCCGGAGATGAAGGCAGCGCCCCGGTGGAAACGGGAGAAAGGGCCGGCGAAGAGCGAACGGAAGGCGCCGAAGTAAAGGAAGCTCCCACCCGCGAAGGTGGCCCGCAGATCACCTCCTTTGCCCGGCCGCCGGAGAGAAAAGACAAAAAGCCGCCCCAGAAGAAAGCGCTCGCTCGGGTGGTGCGCACCATCGAATTGCCGCAAACGGTCGAGGACGATGCGGACGCCCGGCAGAAGAAAAAGCCAGGCAAGCCGTTGCCGCCGAAGCGGCCCGGACAGCCCGGGGTTGTTGACCCGGTACCGGCAACCGGCACCGACGATCATAACCGTGCAAAGAAGAAAAGCAAGAAGGAGATCGAGGCCGAAAAGGACGCCGAGTATCGTCGCAGCGGCAAGAAAGGGCAGAAGAACGTTAAGTTCACCCATTTCGCGCAGGACTTCCTCGAGCAGGACGGTGTCGGCAGACGCGGCAAACGCGGTCGCCGGATGCCCAAGGTGATTACCCCGCCCAGCGAGATGAAGGCGAGCAAGAAACGCTTCAAAATCTTCGAGACGATCAGCGTCGGCGATCTCGCCATGAAGATGAAGGTCAAGGCGAGCGAAGTGATTGCCAAGCTGATGGGGCTCGGAGTCATGGCGACCATCAACCAGCTGGTCGATGTCGAGACCGCAACCCTCATCGCCGCCGATTTCGGCTACGAGGTCGAACAGGGCATCACCGAGGAGCTGGAAGTGCAGATGCTGCAAGAGGCGGAAGACGGCGGCGAGCGACTCACCCGGTCGCCGGTGGTCACCGTCATGGGCCATGTCGACCACGGCAAGACCTCCATCCTCGACGCCATCCGCAAAACCGACGTCGCTTTGGGCGAGGCCGGTGGCATCACCCAGCATATCGGCGCCTACCATGTGCGCTCCGCCTCCGGTGATGTCACCTTCGTCGACACACCCGGCCACGCCGCCTTTACCGAGATGCGTTCCCGCGGGGCCCAGGTCACCGACATCGTCGTCCTGGTGGTGGCTGCCGATGACGGCGTCATGGATCAGACCCGCGAGGCCATCAACCACGCCCAGGCGGCCAACGTGCCGATCATCGTCGCCGTCAACAAGATCGACAAGGACAACGCCGATATCGACCGCGTCAAGCGCGAGCTCTCCGACCTCAACCTGATGCCCGAGGATTGGGGTGGGCAGACCATGTACTGCGAGACCTCGGCCAAAAAGAACATCGGTATCGACAACCTCCTCGACTCCATCCAGGTCCTCGCCGAGGTGCTCGAACTGCGCGCCGACCCCACCCGTAAGGCACGCGGCCGGGTTATCGAGGCGCAGCTGCACAAAGGACGGGGGCCGGTGGCGACGGTGCTCATCCAGGAGGGCACCCTGCGTCTCGGGGAGTACTTCGTCGTCGGCCAGTTCAGCGGCAAGGTCCGCGCCATGCTCGACGACAAGGGCCGCAAGATCAAGGAAGCCGGGCCCTCCATCCCGGTGGAGGTGCAGGGCCTTTCCGGGGTGCCTAGCGCCGGTGACGAGTTCCTCGTTGTCACCGATGAGAAGATGGCGAGAAGCGTGTCTCAGGTCCGTGCCCTCAAGGCCAGGGAGAGCGAGCTCGGCGCGACCAGCAAGATCTCCCTCGACCGCCTCTTCGAGCAGATGAGCGAAGGCGACGTGCAGGAGCTGCGGGTGGTGCTGCGCGCCGACGTGCAGGGCACCCTCGAGGCCTTCGCCAAGGCCGCCGAGGACCTCTCCACCAAGACGATCAAGGTCAAGATTCTTCACGAGGGCACCGGCACCATCACCGAGTCGGATATCCTCCTCGCTTCGGCCTCCGATGCCATCATCATCGGCTTCAACGTGCGGCCGACGGTGAAAGTCAAGGAGCTGGCTACCCGGGAAAACGTCGACGTGCGCAGCTACGACGTCATCTATCACGCCCTCGACGATATCCGCAAGGCGATGATGGGTATGCTCGAGCCGACGTTCGAGGAGCAGGTCATCGGTACCGCCGAGGTGCGCGAGACCTTCAACGTGCCCAAGATCGGCACTATCGCCGGCTGTGCAGTACTCGATGGCAAGATCACCCGCAATTCGCGAGTCCGCGTGGTACGCGACGGAGTGGTCATCTACACCGGTCGGATCGATTCCCTGCGTCGCTTCAAGGATGATGTCCGCGAGGTCCTCTCCGGCTTCGAGTGCGGTATCGGTGTGGAGAAGTTCAACGATATCAAGATAGGCGATAACCTCGAGGCCTTTGTCATGAATGAGGTCGAGGCGACGCTCGAATAACGGGGTGTGTCTGTGGTGAAAAATTTCGATCCCAAACAGGCCATAGACGCCATCGGCGTCGGCGGCAAGCGGGAGAGCAAGAGGCCCGGGCGGGTCGCCGAGGCGATCCGCAACGAGTTGGCTACCCTGCTGCTTGCCAAGGTCCAGGACCCGCGGCTGCAGGGACTCGCTATCAGCCGTGTCGAGGTCAACGACGACATCAGCATGGCCCGGGTGTTTTTCACCATGCGTGGTGGCAGAGCGGCCGCGGCGGATGCCGAGAGAGGGTTGCGTTCCGCTCGGGGGTTCATGCGCAGCCACCTGGCCAAGGCCCTTAATTTGCGCTTTACACCCGAGCTGGCTTTTCGATATGATGAAGTAGCAGAAAAGGTGGCTGGGCTGGAAGAACTGTTTCAGGAAATTGCCAATGAACGAGAGTCCCGCGAGGATAATCCCTGAGCCGCTCCTGGCGGAGCTGCGCGGGGCGTCCCATGTCGTTCTGCTCACCCACTCGCACCCCGATGGTGATGCGCTCGGCTCGCTCTTCGCCTGCGCCGCCATCCTCGAGGGCATTGGTAAAAAAGTATTCTGTTTTCTCGAGGAACCGGTTTCCCACCACTACGATTTCCTTCCGGAGAAAGAGCGCGCCAGCTGCGACCTCGAGGAGTATCATCGCTTCGTTTCCTCCACCGGTGGCGATCTGGTCATGGTTGGTCTCGACTGTGGAGATGGCGATCGCCTCGGCAAGCTCAAAGATAAATTTCTTCGCATCGAGCCCTTCGTGGTCATCGATCACCACCGCTCCCACCGGCCTTTCGGCACGGTGAGCTGGGTCGATCCCTGCCGTTCCTCCACTGGCGAGATGATCTACGAGCTGGCCCTGGCGCTGCAGGCGCCAATCAGCTACCCTTGCGCCTACAATCTCTATGTCGCCATCTGCACCGACAGCGGCTCGTTCCGCTACGAGTGCACCACCTCGAGGACCATGCAGATTGCCGCTGCCCTGCTCGACAAGGGGGTGCGGCCGGAGGAGGTCGGCAGCCATCTCTACGACAAGTACAGTATCGAGCGACTCAAACTCATGGAAATGGTATTGTCGACCATCGCCTTGTTCGCCGACGATCAAATCGCTTTCATGCACGTCACCGACGAAATGCTGCGGCAAAGCGGTGCCAGCATCCAGGATGTCGAGGGCTTTGTCGACCTGCCTCGCTCCCTCTATTCTGTAAAGGTTGCGGTGCTCATTAAGGAAACCGGCAACGGCGCCATCGCCGTCAGCATGCGTGCCAAGGGGCAGTGCGATGTCGCCCGCGTCGCCAAGGAATTCGACGGTGGCGGTCATCGCAATGCCGCCGGTTTCCGGCTCCATGGCAAGACCGTCGACGAGGTGCGTTTGGCGGTGAAAGAGGCACTGTGCCGCGTCTTATCGTGAACCCTGCTCCATCTCGTTTTTGCACCCTTATTTTGCCAGGCCTGGGATGGTGTTGATGGTGCGGCATGGTTGAGGCAGGCATCTTTCTCGTCGACAAGCCGGCCGGGGTCAGTTCCTTCGCCGTGGTCGCCCGTTTGCGGCGAATCCTGAAAATGAAGAAGGTGGGGCACGCCGGTACACTCGATCCTTTTGCCACCGGCTTGCTGGTCCTTTGTGCCGGACGCCCGGCGACGAAACTTATCGACAGTCTCATGGTTGGTGATAAGGAATATCTCGCCACGGCGCAACTGGGGGTGGAGACCGACACCCAGGACAGCGAGGGGAGAATCCTGCGTCAGGAAGCAGTTCCACTCTATTCCCCCGAATTGATCGAATCCTGTCTGGCTGCCTTTCGCGGCCGGCAGTTGCAGACCCCACCGGCCTTTTCCGCCCTGAAGCATCAAGGCAAGCCGCTCTACCACTATGCCCGCAAGGGTATCGAGGTCATCAAGGAGCCGCGTCAGGTGGAAATCTCTCTATTAGAGCGGGTCGATGGGCTTGGGCCGGTCGGCGGGGAAGGGGCGCAGCTCGCCTTTCGCGTGGTGTGCAGCAAGGGCACCTATATTCGCACTCTAGCCACCGACATCGGTCGCCATCTCGGTTGCGGGGCGTATCTTCTTCAATTACGACGCTTGCGCAGTGGCTGTTTTTCCGTCGATGGCAGCCTGCAGTGGCAGGATCTCGAGGGCGAAGAGGGCCTGCAGCGGTGCCTGGACAAGATGATATCTGTCGAGGAGGCGTGTAAACTCTTGCAATAATGTGCGCAGTTGGCTAGTGTGTGGGCGACGGTAATGTGGGGTAAAAGGCTCTTCCGTTTGTCTGTCGCAAGGCCAGCAGCGGGCAGCAGATGGGCCTTTGCCTCCGAACCCGTGGCCCGCGGACGCCATGAGGCGTTCATATGTACGAAGAGAAACCATCAGGAGGAGTGTCGTGGCACAGTCAGCAGTCAAAAAGAACGAAATTATTGAAAAATTCAAAACCCATCCCACCGATACCGGGTCGTCCGAGGTGCAGATCGCCCTTCTCACCGACCGTATCGAATACCTCACCGAGCATTTCAAGGTACACCAGAAGGATCATCACTCACGGCGCGGCCTGCTCAAGCTGGTCGGTCAGCGGCGCAGCCTTCTCGATTACCTCAAGAAGAAAGATCTCGAGAAATATCGCATGATCCTCAAGGAGCTCAACCTCCGCAAGTAAACCTCTGCGGGAAGAGTGTGCATTGCACTTCAGGGATACGTACTGTTTTGCGGCCTCAGACAGTTCTTCATGACGAGAACTGTCTGAGGTCTTTGTTATTTATGGAAAACCGAAAAAGAGAGCATACGGGGCTGGTGGATAATCCGGTCGATCACACAAGGCACTACGCCTTTCCCTGGTGCTGCAACCATCTGGAGATACTATGTTGAATAAAGTTGAAGCGGAAATCGGCGGGAAGATCATCGCCATCGAAACGGGAAAAATCGCCAAGCAGGCTTCGGGCTCTGTGGTGGTGCGCTGTGGTGACACCATGGTGCTGATTACTGCTGTCGGCGCCCCCGACAACAACCCCGAGGCCGGTTTTCTCCCCCTGACCATTGAATATCAGGAGAAACTTGCCTCCGTCGGGCGCATTCCCGGCAACTATTTCCGCCGCGAGATCGGCCGCCCCAGCGATAACGAGGTGCTCACCTGCCGCATCATCGACCGCCCGCTGCGCCCCCTTTTCGCCTCCGGCTATTCCGCTGAGACCCAGGTCATCGCCACCGTCCTGTCCGCCGACCAGGAAGTGCAGCCCGATGTTCTTGCCCTGACAGGGGCTTCCTGTGCCCTGACTCTTTCCGATATTCCCTTCCAGGGCCCGGTGGCCGGAGGGCGCGTCGGCTGCATTGAAGGGCGCTATGTGCTCAATCCCTCGCTTTCCGAGTTGAAAAACTCGACCATGGAAATCGTCGTCGCCTGCACCAGGAGCGCCGTGGTCATGGTCGAGGGCAAGGCTGACGAGCTCAGTGAGGATGAGGTGCTGGGCGGCATCTTCTATGCTTTCGAGCATCTGCAGCCCCTTATCGACATCCAGGAGCAGTTGCAGAAGTCGTCGGGAAAAGAAAAGCGCACGGTGACCGTTCCCGAGATCGACAGTGAGCTTCAGGCCAGGGTGCGCGCGATTGCTGCTGGCGGCATGGAGAAGGTATTTTCTTGTGCCGACAAGATGGAGCGTTCCCGCCTCTCCGATCAGCTCAAGGCCGAGGTGGTTGCCACCATCGATCCGGCTGGCGAGCGCAAGCGGCAGATCGGCGAGCTTCTTTCTGCATTCAAGAAATCCTTCATGCGCGAGAAAATCGTCACCAGCAATATCCGCATCGGCGGCAGGAAGTTCGACGAGGTCCGCAATATCAGCTGCGAGATCGGATATCTGCCCCGCACCCACGGCTCGGCCTTGTTCACCCGTGGTGAGACCCAGGCCCTGGTGTCGACTACCCTCGGTAGCGAACGCGACAAGCAGCGCGTCGAGACCCTGCACGGCGAGGTGGTCAACCGCTTCATGTTGCACTATAACTTCCCGCCCTACTCGGTTGGCGAGGTTCGCGGCCTGCGTGGCCCCTCGCGTCGCGATATCGGCCATGGCAATCTCGCCACGCGCGGTCTCGAAGCGGTGTTGCCGGCGGAAGAGGATTTTCCCTACTCGATTCGCGTCGTCTCCGAGGTCCTTGAGTCGAACGGCTCCTCCTCCATGGCCACCGTCTGTGGTGGCAGCATGGCGATGATGGACGCCGGCGTCCCCCTGAAGAGCCCAGTGTCGGGTATCGCCATGGGCCTGATCAAAGAGGGCGACAATGTCGTCATCCTCTCCGACATTCTCGGTGACGAGGACCATCTCGGTGACATGGACTTTAAAGTGGTGGGCACCGCCATTGGCATCACCTCGCTGCAGATGGATATCAAGATCGATGGTGTCGACCGGCAGATCATGGGCAAGGCCCTGGCCCAGGCCAAAGCGGGACGCATCCACATTCTTGGCGAAATGGAAAAGAGCATCTCCAAATCTCGCGACGAGATCGCCGAGCATGCCCCGAAGTATCTCGTCCACAAGATCAACCCCGAGAAGATCCGCGATATCATCGGCCCGGGCGGCAAGATCATCAAAGAGCTGTCGGCCGAATTCGACGCCAAGATCGAGGTCGACGATTCCGGCCTGGTGAAGATGTTCGCCCTCAACGGCGAACTGGCCGACGCTCTGCTGCTGAAAGTAAAGGCTATCACCGCTGAGGCGGAGATTGGCGCAGTCTATAAGGGCACGGTCAAAACCATAAAGGATTTCGGTGCATTCGTTGAGATCCTTCCGGGTACCGATGGCCTGGTGCACATCTCCGAGCTCGATATCAAGCGCGTTGCCAAGGTCACCGATGTGGTCAAAGAGGGCGATGTCATCGAGGTCAAGGTACTCGACGTCGACAACCGTGGCCGTATCCGCTTGAGCCGCAAGGCCATCCTCGAAGAGCAGAGCTGAGCTCCTCGCCGGTGAATTCCAGAAAGCCGACTCTCGCCATGGAGTCGGCTTTTTTTATGTCATCCGCTGCATTCACGGCCTTGGGCGATGTTGACGAGTTTCGGCTGCCCAGAGTGCGCGTTTCCAGGCAAAAAGATGAACAGGTTCCCCAAACGGGCAGTGAAAGGTAGTGCACCGGGTACCGTGCTTCTGCAACAGAGCCGGCAAGGGCACTTCCCCGATTTGACCGGGGATGATCGGGCCCCCCTTGGAGTTGATGATGAAATTCTCGCTACTCGGCAGTGGCAGCAAGGGTAATGCGGTCTATATCGAAGGTGGGGGCAGCGCCATTCTCATCGATGCTGGATTTTCCGGTAAGGAACTGGAGGCGAGGATGCAAGGCATCGATCGCAGCTTGGCCTGTATCGCCGGAATCTTCCTCACTCACGAGCATGACGATCATATCTGTGGGGCGGGGGTCGTTTCGAGGAGATACAGGATTCCCCTTCATGCCAACGTCGGCACTCTGCGGGGAGCGGAAAAGAGAATCGGCAGACCCCATACGATTCATGAGTTCGCCACCGGCGAGGAAGTCGTCTGTGGCGGCTTGACGGTGCGTTCCTTCCCCATTTCACACGACACCATCGATCCGGTGGGTTTTGTCGTCAGCGATGGTCGCCACCGTCTCGGCTATTGCACCGACACCGGGAAGGTGACGCATCTCATCGAGCGGCGCCTTGGTGGCTGCGAGGCACTCATCGTCGAGTTCAACCACAATCTCGACATGCTGCGTAACGGCCCTTACCCCTTGCCGCTGCAGCAGCGCGTGCGTTCCGTCACCGGTCATCTCAGCAACGAACAGGGGGCAGAGGCCCTCGCCAGGCTGATTGCCGATCATCTGCAGGTCGCTGTGCTCGCCCACTTGAGCGAGACCAACAACACGCCGGCTCTGGCGCGTGGCGCCGCACTGGCAGCTGTGGCCGAATGGGGCGATACCACCCTGGCAATCGCCGAGCAGCACCGCCCCCTCGAACTAATCGAACTGCGCCATTGACGGAACTGGACTGGGCGGAGCGCTAGGAGGCGGAATTCTTGCAGTGAGCCCTCTGCCGGCATTCTCTTGCGGCAGTGGCCTTTGGTAGAGGGTCGTTTGCTGCCGCTCAGCCCTGATTCGCCCCTACTTCTTCGGCAAAACTATGCGCCGTTCCTTGGGTTTGTCGGGATTGGGCCTGTAGAGGACGATGGTCTTGCCGATCACCTGGACCAGGCTGCTGTCGCTGGCGGCAGCGATGGTCGCCGAGGTTTCATGACGCTCCAGGCCGCTGTTGTTGCCTATTTTGACTTTCAGCAACTCGTGGTTGGCAAGCTCCTTGTCAATGGTGGCGAGTACTGCCGGACTGAGGCCTTCCTTGCCGATGAGCACCAGCGGTGCCATGGGGTGGGCGAGGGCCTTGAGAAACTGTTTCTGACGGGTGCTGAGGGCCGGGGATTGTTGGGGGAGCTTTTCTGTCATTTCGGTATGTTCAGGACGGTAAGGGGGATCGGGGAAAAAAGGTCGTGGACGAGAAGGTCGCTGGCAGCGTCTGCGCGCAGTTGCCACTTCACGTCAACAGGGTGGTGGCGATGCGATAACCGCCGAGCCACGTACCGAGGACGGAGCCAAGGCTGGTAAGAAGAAAGACCAGGAAAATACGCAACAGTCGGTTGCGCCACCAGCCGCGCAGGCTGAACAGGTCGCGACGCGAGGTCTCGATTTCGGATACTTTCGGTGGCATGGTCAGCAACTGCACGAAAGCGCACACGTAGCCGGCGCCAATCAGCGGTGAGAGGCTGGTAAAGGGGGAGGCAACAAAGGCGGAGAGGACGGTCATCGGGTGGCCAAGGGCGAGCAGGGCGCCCAGAGAAGTGGGAATGCCATTGGCGAGGATCCAGTAGAGCATGCTCTCTCCGGCGATATCCGCCCCTTTGTGCAAGCCGAGATAGGCGATGGAGCCGACGATGAACAAGGGGATGGCCCAGCCCGCCACTTTATAGCCTCGCGAGACTTCTGGAATGCGTTCGATTTCGGCGATGCGTCCGCTGTTGTCTTCGCCGAGATGGCGCAGAACGCCAGACACATGGCCGGCGCCGATCACTGCTACGAGACGCTGTCCCGGAGTTTCCCTGATTTTTTCGGCAAGATAGAGGTCACGCTCGTCGATGAGCACCTGCTTGAGCGCGGGATGTTCCCCGCCCAGTTCCTCGAGAAGCTTGGCGAGCATGTCCTGTTGTTTGAGCTCGCGCAATTGCTCTTCGCTGAGCTTGCTGTCGTCGAAGAATGAAGTGAGCAGAGAGGCGAGGAGCAGGTTTTTCTTCCACAAAGATGTCAGCTTCCAAGCACGGCGCAGCGTGACGCGCACATCGCGGTCGCAGAAGAAGTATGGGATGGCAAGAGATTCGCAGCGTTCGGCTGCCGCCAGGAGTTCCGCTCCCGGCGAGACCCCGAGGTCGTCGCCGAGCCTTTTCTGGTAGGAGGCGAGCAGCAACGAAACGAGCAGAGTACTGAGTTGCTTTCTGCGGATGATGGTGCGCAAGTCGAGTTCCTGCCACTGGCCTTTTCGGGTAAGAGCAAGGTAGCGATTACGGTCGAGTTCCAGACAGACGCCGTCGGGATGTTCGCGGGTAATGACTTCTTCCACAAGCTGTACCGACTCGCGGCTGACATGGGCGGTGCCGATAAGGAGAACGGTCTTTTCACCAATGCGCAGGGTTTGCACTTCGCCATTGTAGTCGCAGCTTGGCCAGGGAACATCTTCGCCCTGCAACTGAAACTCTTGGTCACTGTCATGCTGCATTGGCTGTGGTAGTCGCGTAAAGGAGAGAAGGAGTGGGAGTAACTTGTACGTGCGAGGCAGTGGCTGAGGCTCAAACGGGGGACGGATACAGCCCAAGAGGACGCGGAGGAGGATTTCCTTCCGCCCCCGTCATCGTGTCATGAAGGGAGCGGGGCGTGCCGCAACACCGAATCAGGCTTTCTTCAACTTGAGGACGTCGCCAGGGATGATGGTGTCGGACTTGAGGTTGTTCCACTTCTTGATCTCGCTAGTAGAGATGTTGACTTTCTGCGAGATGGAATAGAGGGTGTCGCCGTTCTGTACTTGATAAGAGGCCAGGGCGTCAGCGGTGGAAGTTTCGGTGATGTGGAGCTTGCGCTTGTCGGCCTTGAGGACGAGCATCCTGTCGCTCTTGCCAGGGGTGGCTGGTTTTTCCATGGCGATGTGTTCGACCCTGGCCGCGGGGGCCGCCGCTTCCCTGTTATCGAGATAGAGGGCTAGCTGGGTGCCGACCTGCAAAGATCTTGGATTTTTGATGTTGTTCCAGGCCATGATCGTCTCCGAGCTGACTCCGTACAGGGTGGCGACACGCGACAGTGTCTCGCCGCTCTTGACACGATGCATGACCAAACCGTCGTTGCCGGCCGCCCTGGCCTTGGCGATATTTTCCGGAAGCAGTTGGTAGGAGACGGTGTTGTAGGGGATGCGCAGGTTCTGGCCAGTATTGAGCTTGCCGCTTCTCAGGTTGTTGGCTTTGAGCAGGGTGGTTCTGTTGATATCGTAGTCGGCGGCAATGGAGGCAAGGCTGTCGCCCTTGCGGATCTTATGGGTCTTGTAGGCTGTGGTGACCGTCGAGTGCAGACGTGGCATGTTCTTCATTGCCAGGGCGGCGGTGTTGGCCGGCACCTTCACTTCATAGCCACTGGTATTGAGCGGTACTCTGTCTTGTCGCAGCTGAGGGTTGAGTTTCTTGATGGTTTCCTTGGGGCTGCTGGTGAGCAGGGCGATGGCGTCGAGGCCCATGCCCGGTGGGGTGGTGAGCAGGTCGAATTTCGGGGGGGAAAGAGGTTCGAGGCCGGCGAAGCCGAATTTTTCCGGCTGGCGGGCGATGATCAGTGCGGCGATCAGTTTGGGTACGTAGCGTTTGGTCTCGAGTGCGAGGTAATCCTGCTCGGCGAGATCCCAGAAGTTGTCGACCTTGTATTTGCTGAGGCCGATGCGGATCTTGTTGGGGCCGCCATTGTAAGCTGCCACGGCAAGGTGCCAGTCGCCGAATTCCTTGTAGAGATCGGAGAGAAACGCCACCGCCGCCTGGGTCGATTTTTCGGGATCGCGGCGTTCGTCAAGGTAGCGGTCGATGGTCAGGTTGTATTGCTGCCCGGTACCCTCCATGAACTGCCAGATGCCGACGGCATTGGAACGGGAACAGGCGAAGGGGTTGTAGCCGCTTTCGATCATCGCCAGATAGACGAGGTCGCGGGGCAGGCCAGCCTCGCTGAGCGCCGCTTCCATCATCGGCACATACACGGCGGAACGGCGCAGCCACTCGGCAAACTGGTTGCGGAAGCCATTCTGGAAGTACTCGAGGTACATGTGCACCTGCTTGTTGAATACCACCGGAAATTCGAAGGTGGTATCCAGGGTGGGGTCGAGGCTCATCGGCGCATCGGCTCCGTTCCACATACCTGTCAGGCTAAGCTCCTTCAATTCCTCGTCGAGGCACATTTCTTGCTCGGTGGCCTGCAGGTCCTGGTCGGTGTCTTCAGCGGTGCTGTCGTCTTTGACGACTGCCAGGGAAGGGCGGTCGATATGCGTGTAGCGGATGGTGTCGGCGCAGCCCGAGAAAAGAAGCAGCACAGAGGCGAAAAGAAGGGTGGTAGTGATCGTATGGTAGGGTCGTAGCATTATCCAGTCCGGTTGTTGTCCGCAGATTCCCAGTCCCAGGAAAAGACCGTGGTCGGGCACACTCGTCTGTTGAGATATCTTCGATAACCTTGTACATTCCGTTTTGTCGGTTCGGCACCGCCAATCTTGGGTATAAAAACCGAACTCTCTGCCAAATGCAAGAATTATACGCCCAAGTGACCGTCGAGGTTGCGCTTTCCATCCTCTTTCGCCGCGTTTTCACCCCTTTCCCTCCATCACAATGATCAAAAGGTTATTTCTTACGGCCATAGCCGTCTCGGTTGCCCTTGTCGGGGCCGGCCTTGGCTGGGTGTACTGGATGGTTGTCGTCGAACCCGGCGATGAGATCCGCCAGGAGAACATCCGCAACATCCTCGGCAAGGAGAGCAAAGTCTATTACAACGACGGCGCCACGCAACTTGGCGTGTTCTTCGATAACGCCCACCGTCAGTACGTCACCTTCGAGGAGATACCGAGGAATTTCGTCAACGCTTTGGTGGCGTCCGAAGACGAGCGCTTCTTCTCTCACTTTGGCTTCGACCCGGTGGGCATCGGCCGGGCTCTGGTGCGCAATGTTCAGGCGGGGAAGGTGGTTCAGGGAGGGAGTACCCTCACCCAACAGACCGCCAAGAATCTCTTTAAACGTGAAAACAGGTCTATAGAGGCCAAGCTTAAAGAACTTGTTTTCGCTCTGCGGCTTGAGTACCACTATCCCAAAGAGAAAATCTTCGAGTTCTACGCCAATCAGTTCTTCGTCAGCGGCAATGGCCATGGCCTCGGTGTCGCTGCCAGGTACTATTTCGACAAGGCACCCCGCGAACTCACCCTGGCGGAGTGCGCCTTCATTGCCGGCAGTGTCAAACGTCCGAACTATTACAACCCGTTCATCAAGAAATCGTCCCAGGGGGTAGAGGAAGCCAAGTCACGCGGTCGCGAACGTCTCGGCTACGTCCTCGGCAAGATGCGTCAGCTGGGGATGATCGGCGAAGAGGAAGAGCGGCGGGCGCTGGCCGAGGATCTTCGCTTCTCTCAGGGCAAGGTCGGCTTCGCCCTCGATTATGTCATGGACCTGGTGCGTGAAGCCCTCTCAGAGGGTGAGGTCAGCGGCGCCCTCGAGGCCGCCGGGGTCGCCAATATCGCCACCGCCGGGCTGCGCATCGTCACCAGTGTCGATCAGAACCTGCAGGAACGAAGCCTTTCCATTCTGCGCGGCGAACTGTCACGTCTCGATGTCACCCTGCGCGGCTACGAACGCGTCGAGGTGCAGAAGGAGCTGGCCGCTCTCGACTATGGCGGCGATTCTGAGCTGCGCCTTGGCGCATTTCTCTTCGGCACGGTGGTCGAGGTAGGCGGCAAAGGCAAGGGCGTAAAGATTTCCGTCGAGCTCGACAAGAAACTCGGCCTGGGGCAGATCGACCACCAGGGACTGGTTGACCTGCTCAAAGCGAGGGTCAAATATGAGAAGAATCTCTGGAGCGAGCCGGCGGCCTCCGATCTCGAGCAGCTCATCGCCCAGCTGCGCCAGGGGGATCGCGTCTGGGTGTCGGTGCGTGGTCTCCCCGAAGACGGGGACATCCAACTGAGCCTGGAGAGATATCCCCAAGTACAGGGTGGCGCCCTGGTGCTCGAGGGTGGCGCCATCCGCGCCGTGGTCGGGGGGAGTGAAAACCGCTTCTTCAACCGCGCCGTGCAGGCCAGACGCACCATGGGCTCCGCTTTCAAGACTCTGGTCTACGCTGCCGCCTTGCAGCTGGGTTGGAACAGTGCCGACAAGCTGCTCAACAGTCGCAATATCTTCGTTCTGCACGGCCTGCCCTATTTCCCGCGGCCTGACCACAGCAGTCCCCACGAGTGGGTGTCGATGGACTGGGCCGGAGCCTACTCGGAGAACGTCGCCACCGTGTGGCTGCTGGCGCATCTCTGTGACCGCCTCAACCCCTTGCAGTTCCGTGAGGTCGCCGAAAAGATTGGCCTGGCGCCGCGGATGGTTGACGGGACTGAGGAATCCTATGCCTCCTACAGCACCCGTATTCGCGATCGTTATGGCATCCATGTCAATCGCGAGACCCTGCGCGAGGCAGCGTATCGCGTTGCAGTGGAGAATATTGAGGCGGATTTTGTCTTCGATGGCCTGGAAGACGAATACCGCATCCTCAAAGAACTTCCTTATGGCCTCAATTTCGAACGTTTTCGTGAAGATGTCGAGGAGGATTATCTGGGCAGTGACGTCACCCCCACCAAAGCCGAGGCGAACGAACTTGCCATCCGTAAACAGGTCCTCGAGCATCGGTATGTCGAACTGCTGGCCCTGCGCGAGGAGTTCGCCCTCTTCCGCAAACGGATGGAGCAGTTCCCGTCTTTCGGCGGCGTTGTGCCGGGTGGCCCCGGCGGGGCAAGCCTCTATGCCGACCGGGTCAGCGGCCAGCTCTATTTCCTGCGCGACGGCGGTGCCCTCGCTCACCTGACACCGGTGGACGGCCAGTGGCTTCATTCCCGTCTCGCCGAACTTGGCGGCGAGAGACTCAAGGATTTTTGGGGCGAGGTGAAAACGAGGGATGGGCTGTCCTTTGCGGCCATCGAACTCGTCGAGACCCAGGTCGAGGAGGAATATCGCAAGCTCGCCGTGCAGAGGCCCTATAATTTCGAAGTACTGGCGCAGCTCGAGGACTTCCGCGTCACCGTCGGCCTGCACTATCTCATTCGGCTCGGCAGACAGCTTGGTATTGCGTCGGAGCTGGAACCGGTGCTCTCTTTCCCTCTGGGCTCCAATGTCGTCACCCTGCTGGAAACAACTCGCATGTACGATGGGCTGGTAACAGGCGAGATCACCACTTTTGGCGAGCCTGGACAGGAGGGTGACAACGATGTCATTGCCATCCTCGACCGTATCGAGGCTGAGGATGGCACCTTGCTCTATCGGCCGACTCCGCAGAGGAAACGGGTCATTGACGAGAAAAGCAGCCTGGCTCTCGGCGGTATCCTCGAAAACGTGGTCAAGTTCGGCACCGGCAAGAGTGCTGGGGACAAGGTCAGGCTGGGCCTTGCCGAGAAGGGTGCCAAAGAAGGCGATTCGGCGCCGAGCTTCGCGGTGCCCCTGCTCGGGAAGACCGGCACCGCCAATAATTACGCCAACGCTTCGTTCATCGGTTATGTGCCGGGAGTGGCTGAAGGGGGCGAGGGCGTTGTCGCTGAAGGGGGGTATGCCGTTGGCGTATATGTCGGTTTCGACGACAATCGCCCGATGCGCCGCAAGGCGACCCGTATCAGCGGCGCTCTGGGTGCTTTGCCGACCTGGAGTCGCATTGCCGACACTCTGGTGCAGGGCAAGCAATACGCAGGAAAGCTTGACGCCGACGATTTGTCGTTTTATGGTTTGATCCTCAAACGCAAGGATCTTGGGCAGATCAACCTCGGTGTGGTGCCCAACTCCGGCGGTCAACCCTTCACCCCGCTGCGCCGTATAAGCGAGTCGGCGCGCTCTCAGCCGTCGATTCTCACCTTCGGCGCGGAATCGGAGGAGGGGGCATTTGTCGGCGCACGGTATTTCCTGCCCTTCTGGACCAGCGGCGGGGATCATGGGTCGCCGTCGGCCCCATCCTTCTAGTGCTGGCGGCAGCGCTCGGCCGCAGGGGTGTCGTGCCCGGCATGGCAGGCCGCTGTCGCCTCCTCTTCCCCTCAGGATCGTTCAGACATGAAACATAGACGTTGTGCAGCCCTCGCACTGGCCCTCCTCTTTTCTCTCAGCAGCTGTGCCATCCCCAAAAAGACCCAGGTGCAGTCCCCGGCGGCCATTCCGCCGGCACAGAAAAACGGGCTGTCCCCGGCAGACGGTCGCGGTGCCGTGCCACCGCTGATGACTCTCGAGCCCGAGCCTCCACCCCTGGCGGTAGTTGAAGCGCGAGTTCCCGAAAAGCTGCCGTCGATGGCCTTTATCAACGACCGCATCTTTGAATACGGGCGCAAGTTGGAGCGATGGAAAGCTCTGGACAGTCAGGCCTCTCAGCGGCAGCTCAATGACCGCGAGGCGGCGGAGATGGTGCGTTGCTTCCGTCAGCTGCAGGCGGTGCTCGATGGCTACAGCGACCTGCGCAGCCGGCTGCTGCAGACAGAGCGGATGAGTACTGCCGAGAAACTCGGCCAGTCGGGGATCATCGACCTCGAAAAGAGCGATATCGATTTTATCGAAAGCTCATGCGGGCGCATGCTCGCCGACCATGGGGACGAGGGCGCAGGGTGGAGCCAGCGCGGTGATGATGCAGACCTCGGACAAATTGAGGCCTTGATCGCCAGGCACGCCCAGAACCACGAATTGGAGGAGATCGTCAAGATCTGGCAGAAAATCCCTCAGAACCAGATGGGCCGCATCGATCTGCGCACGAGGATCAGCTATGGCAATGCTCTCATGATGCGGCATATGCCTGACCAGGCGGCGGAGATCTTCCAGCAGGTGGTTGACCAGATGTCGGCGACCGACGCCCAGGCCATCGATCTCGTTTCCTTGCGCAGGACTCTGGCCGATCTCTATACTGCCTCCGGCAACTACCAGATGGCGGCCGGGCAGTATCGCAAAATCTCCGAAGACTATCAAAATCTAGGACATCTGGAGGAGTGGTCGAAGCTGCAGCTCTCGATTCTCGACCGATCCCGCCAGGGCAGCCCGGAGTTGCGCGAGTATTCCGGCCTGCTGCGCGAATATCTCAGCTATGACCCCGACAAGAGCGGCTATAAGTTGCTCTGGCAGGCGGAAAAGTTCCTCGAGAAGTACCCTTATTCCCCGGTGGCTTCCAATGTCGACGTCATCAAAAACAAAGTCAAGATGGCGGCCGACAAATGGTTTGAGAGCTTTATGGCCGATGTCGAGAAGCTGCGTGCTGAGAAGAAATTCCAGGAGGCCCAGGACCTTCTCAAGACGCTGCCCGCAGAGATTATCGGGCCGGAGAAGCAGCTGGCGCTGAAGGGCAAGAACGAAGAGCTTTCCTTGACCGACGCCGTGGAGAGGGAGTCGCAGCGCCTGGCGCGCATGGAGGAACTGCAGAATCGCTGGAACAGCGGCATGCTGCTCGCCAAGCAGGAGAAGTACGACGAGGCCCTGGCGCTGTTTGCCGGCTTCTCCGACACAGAGTATGCCACGAAAGCGCAGGAAAAGATCCGTGAGCTGTCTCTGGAGGCGGCCAAAGCCGAGCGCAAGAAGGCGGCCAACCTCTTTACCAGGTACACCAAGACCAGCGATCTGGAGAGTCGCCGGAAACTGCTCCTCGAGACCCACCGGACACTAAGCGGCATCCTCGCCAAGTATCCCGATGTCGATATTCGTTCCAAGGTGGCCGGCAACCTCGAGAGGGTCGAGCAGGAGATGATGGCCATCGATCCGAAGCTGCTGGTCATGGCCGGGCAGGATGATGCCCCGGCGCCGGCGGCCGACGGCCTCGACCGCGCCTTCACCCCGCCTGGCAATGTGGTGATGGAAGAGATTCCGGCGGCGGAGGATGACGCGCAATTGGCGAAGCCATAGCAGCCGGCAACTCGAGAGAAGAGAAAAGACCTGCCGGAGTGTCTACGGCAGGTTCCAACGCGGGCGCAACCGCTAGAGGTTGCGCCCGCGTTGTTTTTAGAGACGGGCGAGGAGGATGCGCAGCATGCGGCGCAGCGGTTCGGCGGCGCCCCAGAGCAACTGGTCGCCGACGGTAAAGGCGGCGAGGTAGCGAGGGCCGAGCTTCATCTTGTGCAGGCGGCCCACCGGCACGCTGAGGTTGCCGGAAACCTTGACCGGCGTCAGCTCGCGGGAGCTGAGCTGGCGGTCGTTGGGGATGATCTTCACCCACGGGTTGTGGCTGGCGATGAGTTGTTCGATCTCATCGACACCGATATCCTTCTTTAACTTGATGGTCAGGGCCTGGGAATGGCAGCGCATGGCGCCGACACGGATGCACAGGCCGTCCACCGGGATGATGTCTTCGCCTCTCCGACCGAGGATCTTGTTGGTTTCGGCAATGCCCTTCCACTCTTCCTTCGATTGCCCGCCTTCCACCGGTACATCGATCCACGGGATGAGGCTGGCCGCCAGGGGTACGCCCCAGGTGTCGACGGTCAGCGAGCCGTCGTTGAGCTTGGCGGTGACCTTGCGATCGATGTCGAGGATGGCCGAGGAGGGGTCGTCGAGCAGGTCGGAGACTTCACCGGCCAGTTCCCCCATCTGCCTGAGCAGTTCGCGCATGTTCTTGGCCCCGGCGCCGCTGGCCGCCTGGTAGGTCATCGAGCTGACCCACTCGACGAGATCGTTGGCGAAAAGGCCGCCAAGGCCCATCAGCATCAGTGACACGGTGCAGTTGCCACCGATATAGTTTTTGATGCCGCGATCCAGGCCGTTCTCGATCACTGCGAGATTGACCGGGTCGAGGATGATGATGGCGTCTTCCTTCATCCTCAGCGTCGAAGCGGCGTCGATCCAGTAGCCGTTCCAGCGGCGGCGCAGGGTTTCGTAGACGCTGGTGGTGTAACTGCCGCCCTGACAGGAAACGATGATGTCCATTTCCGCCAGACGGTCGATGTTCATCGCATCTTCCAAAGGTTTGCCGCCGCCGACATCCGGGCCCTTTTCACCGATCTGGGAGGTAGTGAAAAAGACGGGGGTGAAGCCGCGAAAGTCATTCTCGGCAACCATCCTCTCCATGAGGACAGAACCTACCATTCCTCGCCAACCGATAAATCCAACGTGCAGCATGGGGAGACTCCGTAAAGTAGTGTTGTCGACCCTGAAAGTCAGGGGGCTGGGGCGATTGGCCATCGCCGAAAACTTCAATTCTTACCTGACTTGTTTTCGAAACGCTCGTGAAAAATCTGCTCCGCCGCTAGTCCCGCCGCGGCTCCCGTGGCTGGTCGGGGCCTTGCAGCAACTGAACGCCGAGGATGAAGGAGCCGGTGAGGATATAGACATCGGCGAGATTGAAAATCCCGGTCTGCAGGAAGCCTCTGCCGAGAATCAAAAAATCGGTGACACCGCCATCGCCGCGGAGGCGGTCGAGCAGGTTGCCGAGGCCGCCCCCGGTGATCATGGCCAGCGGCAGCCATAAAGGTGAAGCGTGGTCAAGCAGGCGCAGCAGGATGACGAGGCAGCCGCCGAGGAGGACCGCCACGCCGACGGTCAGCAAGACAAAGCGCCATTCGGCGGGCAACCCAGCGACGACACCGAGGAAACCGCCGTGGTTCTCGATGAGCGACAGCCGCACCATACCGAAGAGATGGCTGCTGCCGGAAGGAGGGAGGAACTCGCGGGCCAGGTATTTGCTGAACTGGTCGCTGCCGATGGTGGCGGTGAGGAGGAAGAGCAGCCGCCATAGACGGCGCTTCGGGAAAGACAAGACCTCGGAGGCAGTCATGCCGTCGCTACCCCTCCTCGAGGACGCGGCGGATGAGGGCGGCTATCGATTTGCGTGCCAGCGGCTTCATGGCGAAGGCTTTGATACCGAGGGCTCTGGCTTTGTCTTCATTGACCAGCTCGCTGAATCCGGTGCAGAGGATGACTGGCATGTCCGGTCTGATACGCATCACCTCCCGGGCGAGGTCGGCGCCGTGCATCTTCGGCATGGTCATGTCGGTGATGATCAGGTCGAAGTCCTGTGGGGCGTCGCGGAAGCGCTCCATGGCCTGCAGCGGCTGAGAGTGGTGGGTGACCTGGTAGCCGAGGCTGGCGAGGAGGCGGGCCTGCATTTCCGCCACCTGCGGCTCGTCGTCGACGATGAGGATGCGCTCGTCGCCGCCGCGCAGTTCTTCGGGGAGCTCTTCACTCACCACCTCGCCCTTTTCCTCGAGCATCGGCAGGTAGATGAGAAAGCTCGTGCCTTTGCCGGCCTCGCTGTATACGGAGATGTGGCCGCGGTGGCCCTTGACGATGCCATGGACCACCGCCAGGCCCATGCCGGTGCCCTGATCGGGAGGTTTGGTGGTGAAATAGGGGTCGAAGATCTTGTCGAGCAGGGCTCGATCCATGCCGCAACCGTTGTCGCAGACCTTGAGCAGCAGGTAGCGGCCAGGGGCGAGCAGCAGATGCTTGCTTTTCTCGTCGAATTCTTCGAGTTCGATACACTCTGCCTCGACGGCGAGGATGCCCCCGGTTTCGCGCATGGCATGGTGGGCGTTGGTGCCGAGGTTCATGAGAATTTGCTGCAGTTGCACGGCATTGGCGAGCAACCGGATGTTGCCGCAGGTGATCTTCGTTTTGATTTCTATGGATTGCGGCAGGGAGGCGCGCAGCAGTTCAAGGGATTCCTCAAGGACGGGAAGGAACTTGAGCGGGATCCTCTCGCCATCCTGGCGGCGGCTGAAGGTGAGGATCTGCCGCACCAGCTCCTTGGCTCGCTCGGCGGCGCGCAGCACCTGGTCGAGCTCCTTGCCGGCAGGGCAGGGACTGTGTTTGCACAGGGAGTCGCTGTGCAGCTTGGCGAGTTCAGTATAGCCGATGATGACGGTAAGGATGTTGTTGAAGTCGTGGGCGATGCCCCCCGCCAGGGTACCGATGGCTTCCATTTTCTGCGACTGCTGCAGCTGTCTGCTCAATTTGCGCGCCGAGTTCTGCGCGGCGATGCGCTCGGCGATCTCCTGCTGCAGCTCGCGATTGCGCTGCTCGAGCTCGGCGATGCGTTGCTGCAGTTCGGGGTAGTAGCTCTTGCGGATGGAGCGTTCCCCCAGGCCGATGATGCTTTGCCGCAGTTCTTCGCGGGCATCCACCGGCTCAGAGGGCTTCTTCATAGATGACCTCGATGTCGCGGCGTGTCGGGTTGCGCGGGTTGGTGACCATGCACGGGTCGCGCAGGGCCTTTTCGGCCAGGGCGGGGATGTCGGCTGTGGTGGCTCCCTGCTGGGACAAGGTCTTGGTGATGCCGACCTGCCGCTTGAGCTCGTCGATATGGGCGACGATGGCCTTGCGCGCCGCCAAGGCCGGCAACCCTTCCAGGGGGAGGCCCATGGCTTCGCCGATCTTTACGTAGCGCCCTGCTGCTTCGGGGAAATTGAAATTGACCACATGCTGCAGGAGCAGGGCGTTGCATTCGCCGTGGGGCAGGTCGAGGAGACCGCCGAGGCTATGGGCCATGGCGTGCACCGCGCCGAGGCTGGCGTTGGAGAAAGCCAGGCCGGCCTGGAGGCTGGCCAGAGTCATGTTGTTGCGCAGTTCGAGGTCGTCTGGCCTGGTGAGCACCTTGGGGAGGTTGTTGCAGACGAGGCGCACCGCCTCGAGGGCGTGCAGGTCGAGCAGCGGCGAGTTGGCGGTGGAAACGTAGGCCTCGACGGCGTGCACCAGGGCATCCATGCCGGTGCAGGCGGTGAGGTAGGGCGACATGGTGACGGTGGTCAGCGGGTCGATGAGGGCCACATCGGGCACCATGGTCTTGCTGATGATGGCGATCTTGCGCCTGTCTGCGGTGTGGTTGATGATGGCGAACTGCGAGACGTCGGCGGAGGTGCCGGCGGTGGTAGGAATGCACACCAGCGGCGGGCCGGGGATGGCCACCTTGTCGATGCCCTCCATGTCGAGGATGTGCTGCCTGTTGGTGCAGACGATGCCGATGCCCTTGGCGCAGTCCATGGGACTGCCGCCGCCGACGGCGACGATGACATCGCAGCCTTCGCTCTGGTAGAGCGCGGCTCCGGCCATCACCTCGGAGTCGCGGGGGTTGGCGGAAACCGATGAAAAGACGGCAGAGTCGATTTCTTCGGAGTCGAGCAGGCCCAGGGTCTTGCTGGCCCAGCCGGCTTCAATCAGTCCGGGGTCGGTGACCAGCAGCGCCCTGCGCGCTCCGAAGTTGTGCAGGTAGCGACCGACCAGCTGCATGGCGCCAGCGCCGAAGATGAACTCGGGGGCGACGAATTTTCGTAGTTCCATCATGGTGTTGCTCGGGTATCCTGAAACAGAGGGAGCGAAATTCTTGTTCTTTCCTGGCTAAGTATGGAACAAACGCCTGGGAAAGTCAACCGGCCCTTCTCCCTTTCTCCCTGCCCGGAAATCCCGTTGCCAAGCGGCTGCGAGTCCGATATGTTAGCAGATTCGCATATATTGTCGGCGGGGCAAGATCGGCCCGCAGGGTGAAATCCTGTGCAAGTGGGGAAGAATATGGTGAAGATCGGTATCATCGGGGGGTCCGGGCTCGAGAATCCGGAAATTTTCAAGGATGGCAGCATACTCGAGGTTGACACCGCGTATGGTCCACCGTCGGCGCCGCTCAAGGTTGGCACCATCGCCGGCGTTGAAGCGATTCTTCTCGCTCGGCACGGGGTGGATCACCAGTACAGCCCGACCGAGGTCAACAATCGTGCCAATATTACCGCCCTGCGCGACGCCGGGGTGACGCATATCATTGCCACCACCGCCTGCGGCAGCCTGCGTGCCGAGATCGAACGCGGCCACCTGGTGGTGCTCGACCAGTTCATCGATTTCACCCGATTCCGCAGCAACACTTTCCACGACTCCTTCGCCGGCGGGGCGCAGCATACCGCCATGGCCCACCCCTTCAACGAGGAGCTGCGTCAGCAATTGATCGCCGCAGGGCAGCGCCGCGGGCTGCCGATGCACCCCAGGGGCTGCGTGGTGACCATCGAGGGACCGCGCTTTTCGACGGTGGCAGAATCGAAGATGTTCCGCCTGTGGGGCGCCGATGTCATCAATATGTCGACGGCCCCGGAGGCGATGCTGGCCAACGAGGCCAGAATCCCCTATGCGGCGGTTGCCATGTCCACCGATTACGATTGCTGGAAGGAGGACGAGGCCCCGGTCACCTGGGAGGAGATTCTTGCCGTCTTCCACCGCAATGCATCCAATGTCACCGGACTTCTCGTCGAGGTGATCGCCACCTTCAACCGCTAACGAAACTGTGAGGCGCCATGGATCTTAAAAGCACTGTACGGAGCATTGCCAACTGGCCGATCGAGGGCGTCATTTTCCGCGACCTCACCACACTGATGAAGGACCCTCGGGCCTTTGCCCACGCCTGTGACCTGCTTTACGAGCGCTATCGTCCCGCGAAGCTCGACAAGGTCGTCGGTATAGATGCCCGGGGCTTCGTCTTCGGCGCGGTGCTCGCCTACCGGCTGGGGGTCGGCTTTGTCCCGGTGCGCAAGAAGGGCAAGTTGCCGGCGGAAACCGAGGAGGAATCCTACTCCCTCGAATACGGCTCGGGGACCCTGGAGATTCACACCGATGCCATCGACCCGGGCGAGCGGGTGGTGATTGTCGACGACCTCATCGCCACTGGCGGCACCGCCGGCGCCACCGTGCAGCTGGTGCGCCGCCTCGGCGCCGTCATCCTCGAGTGCGCCTTTCTGATCGAGCTCCCCGACCTCAAAGGCCGAGAGCAGCTCAAAGACTGCCCCGTTTATGCGATGATGGAGTTCGAGGGCGAGTAAGGGCAGGGGTGCGGCGGAGTGCATGGCCCGAGAGGTCGCCATCATCGCCGGGGATAAGGTGGTGTTGCATTCCGCAATGGTGGCTGCGAGGTTGCGATTCAAGAGTAGGGACAGCAAATTTTGAACTTGTCATTGTCTAAGTCCGACCCCTCGGTTCTCGTGGTGTTCGGCACCAGGCCGGAGGCGATCAAAATGGCCCCTGTGGTTCGGGCGCTGGTCGCTGACGGGCGCTTTCGCTGCCAGGTCTGCGTCACCGGCCAGCATCGCCAGATGCTCGATCAGGTCATGGAGCTGTTTGCCATCGTCCCGGACTACGATCTCGATATCATGCATGTCGACCAGGATCTCTTCGATATCACCAGCCGGGTGTTGCTGGGGATGCGCAAGGTCCTCGCCGCCATGCGGCCCGACCTGGTCCTCGTCCATGGCGACACCACCACCTGTTTTGCGGCAACCCTGGCCGCTTTCTACGCCCAAATCCCGGTGGGCCATGTCGAGGCAGGCCTGCGAACCGGCAATCTGAGCATGCCCTTTCCCGAGGAGGCCAACCGGGTACTGACCAGCCGCCTGGCGCAGCTCCATTTTGCCCCAACCGCACGGGCGAAGGACAATCTCCTCGAGGAGAAAGTGCCCGAAGAGCGTATCATCGTCACCGGTAATACGGTGATCGACGCGTTGTTGTGGGTGCGCGACAATGCCCTGCGAGTGGAGGACTGGGGCAGGGTCTTCGGTTCGGCGGGGCGGGTGGTGCAAGAGCGTCTGCCCTTTGTTCTGATTACCGGGCATCGCCGCGAGAATTTCGGGCCGGGGTTCGACAACATCTGTCAGGCCATCGCCACTCTGGCCAGGCGGCATCCGCAGACGGCCTTCGTCTATCCGGTGCACCTCAATCCGAAGGTGCGACAACCGGTGTATGCCATGTTGGGCGGGCTTGACAACGTCCATCTCATCGCCCCCCTCGACTACGCCCCCTTCGTCATGGCCATGGACCGCTGCCGGCTTATCCTCACCGACTCGGGCGGGGTGCAGGAGGAGGCGCCGTCCCTGGGCAAGCCGGTGCTGGTGATGCGCGGTATCACCGAACGGCCCGAGGCGGTGGAGGCCGGCACAGTGGTGCTGGTCGGCACCGATCGTGAGAAAATCATCGCCGAGACCGAGCGCCTGCTGGCTGACAGGGGGGAAGATCATCTCTTCCGCCCCAGGCAGAATCCCTATGGCGACGGTCATGCCGCTGCAAAAATCCTCGGCGCGCTGAGGTCAGTCTTTCATCTTGACGGAGCGTGACAGGCCTGGCCCAGCTTCCTGCTGCGCCAGTCCTTCTGATCATCGCCTTTCGTCTCTCCCGCTGCCAGCAAAGCACTACCACCGGTCCCCCATGTCCATGGAATGAAATGGCCATGCCATGGCCAGGGTGCTTGCTCTTTGCCGCGGTGTTTTGGTGCCCTTTTGCCTGCGCATTATCCCTGCACGAGGATGGCAGTGTTGCCGAGGAGAATGTCTGGCGCGGTCAGGGAAGAGCTGATGATGCCCTGGAGCATCATCTGGTAGTTCTCTTTGATACGCGCCTGGTCCTTGAAACAGTCGGGGCCGCGATAGCCCTCGATAACAATAAGAGTGTTGTCGTGGGTCTTGATCGTCTGGCTGACAAGTTGGGTCAGCAGGTTGATCTTGATCGCCGATTCGCTGCGCAGTTCCTTGGGCAGGACGGGCTGATCGAGCTTGGCCAGGGTGTCCTCGTCGGAGAGGAAGAGCAGGTCGGAAACCACCTGATGGTGGATCTTGACGATGAATGGCGAGAAGCGATTGCCAATCCCGCTTCTAAGGACATTTTTAAGGATTTTTTGCAGGCGGATCATATCGGTGCCTGGCCCGTATTGGTCGTCGATGGCCAGGCCGACCGGCTCCTTGAAGTGCATTCTGATGCTGTCGAGAAAGAGCAGAAACGGCTTGGCCTTGTCACTGCCGGCACTGACCTCCTCGAGGACGTCGCCTTCGGTGATCTCCAGTACCGGGATCATCCCGCAGTCGTGGACCGCCTGAACGAAGTCGAGCATTGCAGGCCGATATAACTCGAAAAACTCCTCCAGCCAGGGATTGTTTCCCTTGGTGAACAACCAGGGGGTGACATTGCAGGTGATATACTTCGGTTGTCGTTCCTCGTTACCAGGCGGTTGCTGCCTAGCGATATCATGAGGGAAGCGTTTACGCACAGCGGTGGTGGCCCCCGCCAGGGAAAGCATTTCGAGATGCATGCGTCGTGCGAACTCCAGAGGACGGTATTGTCGTGGTGATGTCTCGCACACCGCGCCGACATAGTGGCGGAGCATGGCGAAGAATCGTTTGCTCTCTGGAGATTGCGGTCTCAGGGAAGATGGAAAGGTGTAGCTGGCGAGAAATTCTCCACCACACTGCTGCCGCTGGTTGTCGGTGAAACAGTAGAAGGGTTCGAGGCAGACTTCGGCCAGAAAAGGCAGGAAAGTGGAGTCGTTGCCTACCGGAAAGCCGTTTATTATGAGGTATTCGGCATTGGCAAGGGCGAGTATCTCGCTGAAAGGGATTTCCCCAAGCAACTTATGGGCTTCCTCGACTGCAAGCGGCTGGGTAAGCAGGGTCGGCTGCCATGGGCGGCCAGGCACCATGCCGAGTCGGTTCTCGATGGCTTCGTGTCGTTGCTGGTAGTGCATGAGGTCGCTGAACTTCGTTGCCAAGGTCTCTTGGGATGAGGGCCAGTCGTTCATCGCCGGCAGGATGACATTTTGGGCTGTCTTGAACGCCTGGTAACTCTTCATGAGAAGGAAGCGGAGGAATGATGACGATGCCTCGTACTGCGTGGCGTTGTAGAGGAAGTTTCCCAATGAGTTTTCGTCTCTGTCGCCGAGCTGACCGACGATGCTTCTGCCGAGCTTGATACCGAGGAGCCAGAGGAGCGAAAGACGTTCACAGAAAATCGCCCTCCCGGCGAGTGGGATCTTTTCGGGCAGTTCATCGCCAAGGATGATCGCCGTTATATTGATGGGGGCCATCTCGCCACCCAGAGCCGATCTCAGGGCCTCACGCAACTCCGTTTCGGCGGCGCGCAATTCGAGCTGCCAGTGGAAGTTCGGGCCATCGCTTTCCGGAGAGGAGCGAATTCTGCTGACAACGAACATCGCCGCTGCCATGTGGTGCAGATATTCACGTTGATGCAAAATATCCTGCAGGCCAACCCCTGGGTTGAAAGAAAAAAACGGCTCGAGGAACAGTTTGACATATTCGCCTACGCTGAGGTTTCCCCTGATCATGTTCACTGCGGCGGCCACGGGTTTGCCGACCATCTTCCACAGGATCTTATGTAAGTCGTCGAGAGGCATGCCGAAGATGTCGAGAGCCGACGAATTTTGGTCTGGAGTCTTTTCCCATTCGGGGAATTCGCTAAAGATTTGCAGCAACAGGTAACGAAACACCGCCACGGTGAATTCGTGGATAGCAATTTCGTCGATCTTGTCCTGGGAAAGCGTGTAGTTGGAAAAGGTAACGTCAGTGTATCCGCCGTGGCCTTTGACGTCCCGCACCACAGGGATATCGTTGCCCGGTTCGACGACCAGGCGGAGTCGCGCTTTGAGGGTATCGATTTTCTTTCCCCGCTCCGGCTCTGGGTTGGCATTGCTGAGGGTCTGCTCGTAAGCGGCGATGATCTCTTCGCTCAAGGAGCGAAGTCTGACCATTTTTTGCGACCAATCGACGCCGCCGGCAAGGTCAAGGACATGAAATGGTTTGAGCGGCTGAATTTGTGCCGTCGTCGACTCGCCATGGCGGTCCTCTGATCCGTGAGTGATTTTAGCGGACCAGTTCTCAAGATGAGCGCAATGGGGAGAGTTGGCTTGGTGGCAAAGGTCATTATGCTCGCACGGCGCGAAAGTCTCGTCTGAGAAGATGTAGGTCCTCGTCGCCGCGAGAAAGGGGTAGTTGCTTCTCGCGTTCCACAGGTTTCGTTTCAGGGTGGCGAGATTAACCTCGATCGGGGTGGTGGTGCAGAGATCCTTGATGCCGTTGGTGTGCCTGAATTGGCCAAGATAGCAGGGAAGCACGGACGATCTGTCCTGGTCTCGCTGTGAAATTCTGAGGATCTGGCACAATGCCTGGCGGGCCTGTGGTTCCTCCCCCGGGGCGCAGTTGGCCTCGATATGGATATGGGCACAGGTTCGCTCATGTTCGGCGAGCCTTGGCATGGAAGCGCCGGTGATCCAATCGAGGCTGGCCATGGGGACGGAATAGGTGTGGTGGCCGTTTTGGCGGATGCCGAGGGTGCTGTCCAAACCGCTGGCGAATCTGCTGGTGATGAGGCAGTAGCGGTAATACCCGGTTGTCCTCCACAGTTCCTCGGGGGATGCGCTATCCGATTTCGTGTGAGCAATTCTCGCTCTGGAAATCAGCCCGCTGTCTTCGTCGCCATGGACGAGAATGAGGTAGGCGAAGGGATGGCACTCTCTGGCGTAACTGATACCGTCTATGGCTTCAAGGTCACAGCAATAAAGCCGAGACCAGCCGGCACGGCTTATCCCCTGCTGCCCGGGGACGAGGTTGATGGTTTCCAGCAATCCTTTCGCCTGTGTATAGGCGCTGTCCGTTTTGCAGAGGAACGCCAGGTCGGTAGAGCCAAAGCAGATGAACCCGAGGAGGTCTGGATCCCAGCCTTTTCCTGAAACTGTCCGCGCGGCAACGATCGTCTGCTGGAACGCGGCGACATCTCCCCGCCCCAGAGAAATGAGTAAAAGCTTCGGCATGTCCACTCCCCCAATCGTGGCATTTGATGTGGATCACTTGGAACGTTAGGGGGAATTTCTACATGCAACAGACTGATAATGCAATGGAAAAGATGTCCAGGCGCTACCGTCCACGTACCTGAGGTAAGTCGATACGATGGGGGAGATGGCCAAAAAACATTGCCAGACCCTGAGGGTCTGGCAATGCAACAGATCGATAGAGGAGGGGGGTGTTATGAGAAACGGTCTTCAGTTCGCGGGGGCAGCACCGGCTCTTCGGGAGCGGTGAACTTCCCGGGGAGGGGGCTGACGATGCTGCATACATGAGCGTTGCTGATAGTCAGGCTGCGGGCGCTCGACTCCAGGTATTTATCTTTTTGCTCCTGTGGGAGTTCCGACCATTTGGTCAACAGGTGCCAGATGGCTTTTTTTTGGCTCAGTTGCATTGTTGTCGATTCTCCTGAAGAAAGATGATGGTCTTAGGCGCGGCTTGCGAGAGAAAAGCGGACAGGATATCCCCCGAATATCATCCCAGTTTTACACATAATACGTGCTGACGATACTCCATGGTGAAGGCGGGCGCAAGCAGAAAAAAGCATCAGTCATCATGGAAGAACAAGGATATGGGTGTTGAGAACTGCAGCGGTCCTGTCATGGTTCTGGGTTTGTTGAAAAGCTGCTCGCGCTTGGTAATGTGGAGGTTTTCGGTTGTCATTCCACAAGCCAATCCGGGCACCATTGTAAAGCCCGCCGCTTTGTGCATTGGATAAGGTTGCACTTGTCTTGGGTTGTGCTGGTGAAGGCACGCGGTATATTCAGAGGACCTTTGACGCCGTGGCAGTGTGAACGGAGCCGATGAAATGGGTGGAGAAGATTTCGAGGAGCCCTCCCGCTTTTATTTCAGCACGGATTTTTCCTGGTGATAGCCGCTTTTGGCGGTGGCGTTGGGCATGAGGATGGCGCCTTTGGCCATGAGGGTGCCCGGGCTGGTCACCGAATTGCAGCCGGTCTGGCAGGTGTCGCCGAGAATCGCGCCAAGTTTGCGCAGGGTGGTGTCGATGCGTTCGCCGCCGTGGAAGATGGTGATGGTGCCGGGGAGGAAGCGCAGGTTGGCGAACTTGGTGCCAGCACCGAGGTTGGTATCGCTGCCGAGGATGGAGTCGCCGAGATAGGCGAAGTGGCCGGCCTTGGCGTCGTTGAGGAAGATGCTGTGCTTGATCTCCGTGGCATGGCCGAGCACGCAGCGTTTTGCCGCCAGGCAGTAGCCACGCAAGTAGGCCCCCTGGCGCACTTCGCAGAAATCGCCGATGATTGCCGGGGATTTGATCATCGCCCCGGATTCCACCAGCACGCCGCGGCCGATGTCGATGCGCTCGCCAAGCAGTGTTGCTCCAGCCATGAGCAGAGAGGCGCCTTCGAGCAGGCGGCCATCGACGCGAATCTGCAGTTTGCCTTTGGTGGCGTCGCCATAGGTGATCTGCGCTTCGGTGGCTGGCAGTACGCGCCCCTCGTAGAGAATGACATGGGCCGGCAAGGGAATGCCGCTGCCGCTCAGGGCAGCACCGAACTGCGGATAACAGTAGTCGTCCATATAGGATTTGAGACGCTGCAGGGGTTGCCAGACGAGGTCGTCGGGTTGCAGCAGTGTCGGGTGGGGCTGGTCGCTCAGATCGAAGAAGGATCGCACCGTCAGCATGAAAGGACCTCTCTGTCGGAAGGCTGCGCCAGGCTCTGCAGCGAAGGGTGGTGAAGGGCTCGCGGGGTGTTATGGAAGGGAGACCCCGCGGACCGTCGATTTTGCCGTACTAATGTAAGACTCGCGGCAAAAGTTCAAGCGAAAAGAGCAGGGGTGGGAGGTATAAAGCCGGCTTGACTAAAATTGTCCGGATGTTTAGTATTTCCGAGCATTTTAGCCGCGTCGCGGTAGCGCTACGGCTATGTGTTTGAATCGCAACGAGATTGGCGGTACAATGGCAGATCACGGGTGCCGGGGCAATGACCCCACAGGCACCTTTTTTCAAGTGTGCAGCAGGAGGTGTGAGTGGATTTCAACGATTCTTTAAGCATCGGCATGGACGATCTTTCCAACAACGAGGATCTGGAAATCCCGGAAGTGCTGCCTATGATGGCGGTCCGGGATGTGGTCATCTTCAACTACATGATCATTCCGCTCTTCGTCGGCCGACCCGGCTCGGTGGAGGCCGTCAACGAGGCGCTCGCCTCCAACAAGCTGCTGATGCTCGTCACCCAGAAGGACGCCACCAAGGACAACCCCGACAAAGGCGACCTCTACGAGATCGGCATGGTATGCATGGTGATGCGCACCCTCAAGCTGCCAGATGGCCGCCTCAAAGTGCTGGTGCAGGCCATGTCCAAGGCGCGCATCAAGGAGTATATCCGTAGCGAACCGTCCTACCAGGTGGCAGTGGAGGTCATCGAGGAGATCGAGGTCAAGGACATCTCCGTCGAGACCGAAGCGATGATGCGGGCGGTGCGCGAGCAGACCGAGAAGATCATGTCGCTGCGCGGCATCCTCTCCGCCGATCTGATGATGATTATCAACAATATCGAGGAACCGGGCCGGCTGGCGGACTTGGTGGGGTCCAACCTGCGATTGAAGATATCGGAATCGCAGCTTATTCTCGAGGAGCGCGACCCGGAAAAGCGGCTTAAGCTGGTCAACGAACTGCTCACCAAGGAACTCGAGGTATCGACGGTTCAGGCCAAGATTCAGAACGACGCCAAGGAGGAGATGAGCAAGTCGCAGCGCGAGTACTTCCTGCGCGAGCAGCTGCACGCCCTGCAGAAGGAACTTGGCGATGTCGACGAACGGACCCAGGAGATCGACGAGCTCGACCGCAAGATCCGCCGCACCAAAATGCCCAAGGCGGTGCGCAAGGAGGCCCAGAAGCAGCTCAGCCGCATGGAGATGATGCACCCCGACTCCAGCGAGGCGACCATCATCCGTACCTATATCGACTGGATCCTCGACGTGCCGTGGATGAAGAGCACCGTCGACATTCTCGATCTGGTCAAGGCCAGGGAGGTGCTCGACGAGGACCACCACGGCCTGGAAAAGGTCAAGGAGCGCATCCTTGAATACCTGGCGGTGCGCAAGCTCAACCCCGACACCAAGGGGCCGATCCTTTGCTTTGTCGGCCCCCCGGGCGTTGGCAAGACCTCCCTCGGGCAGAGCATCGCCCGGGCCATGGGGCGCAAGTTCCATCGCATGTCACTGGGCGGCATGCGTGACGAGGCTGAGATTCGCGGCCACCGTCGCACCTATATCGGCGCCATGCCGGGGCGCATCGTCCAGGGGCTGAAGACGGTGGCCTCCAATAACCCGGTCTTCATGATGGACGAGATCGACAAGATCGGCTCGGACTACCGCGGCGACCCGTCCTCGGCGCTCCTCGAGGTGCTCGATCCCGAGCAGAACGGGGAGTTTTCCGATCACTACATGAACCTGCCCATCGACCTCTCCAAGGTGATGTTCATCACCACGGCCAATATGAGCGACACCATCCCCAGCCCGCTGCTGGACCGCATGGAGGTGATTCGCCTGTCCGGCTACACCCTGGAGGAGAAGGTGGTCATCGCCCGCAAGTACCTCTTCCCGCGCCAGCTGAAAGAGAGCGGCCTCAAGCCGAGCCAGCTGAAGATGGACGACGAGACCTTGCAGTATATCGTCACCCACTACACCTACGAGGCCGGCCTGCGCAACCTCGAGCGGGAGATCGGCAAGGTCTGTCGCAAGACGGCACGTAAGATTGCCGAGGGCGGCAAGGGGCCTTATGTGGTCGGCAGCCGCAACCTCAGCCGCTATCTCGGGCCGCCCAAGACCATCCCCGAATCGGAGATCGAGCGGCTCGAACAACCCGGTCTGGTCATCGGCCTGGCCTGGACCGAGGTAGGCGGGGAGATCCTGCAGATCGAGGTCAATCTCATGCCGGGCAAGGGCAAACTGAGCCTCACCGGGCAGTTGGGCGAGGTCATGAAGGAATCGGCCCAGGCCGCCCTGACCTATTGCCGTAGTCGCTCCCAGGAACTCGGCCTGGCCGAGGATCACTTCGAAAAGATTGACATCCATATCCACGTCCCGGCCGGGGCCACCCCCAAGGACGGGCCGTCGGCGGGGATCACCATGGCTACTGCCCTGTATTCGGCGATCACCGGCAAGACGGTCATCGCCAAGCTGGCCATGACCGGCGAGGTAACCCTGCGCGGGCGGGTGCTGCCCATCGGCGGTCTCAAGGAGAAGGCTCTGGCAGCGCTGCGCGCCGGCATCGACAAAGTCATCATCCCCGAGCAGAACAAGAAGGACCTTGAGGAAATACCCAAGGATATCAGGGAGAAAATGGAGTTCTTCCCGGTCAAGGACATGGACGAGGTGGTGCGCATCGCCTTTGCCTCTCCAGGAGGCAAAAAAGCAAAGAAAGCGCCCGCCCAGCAGGATTGACAGGTGGCTTCCTTCGCGTCGGTGCAGCGGCCCATGGTCGGTGTCCTGGTGAAGCGGCTGGCCATCGCCTGTGCCGTGTCGTTGCTCGTCGGACTGCTCCTTTTCGCCGGGTGGCTTGCTGTCTACGGTCTGCGCCCCGGACCACCGGCCCGGGGCGAGACTGCGGTGGTGAACATCCCGCGGGGCATGTCTCTAGCTTCCATTGCCGTTCGACTTGAGGAAGCCCGCCTCCTGCATGACGACATCCGCTTCCTTGTCCTTGCCCGTATGAGTGGCCTGGGCGGGAAGGTCAAGGCCGGAGAGTTTCGTCTGCCCACCGGACTCACTCCCCTGAAGCTGCTCGAGGCCCTGGCGGCAGCCAGACCGGTGCAGCATACCGTCACCATTCCGGAAGGCTTGCGCCTAGCCGAGATCGGTGCCCTCTTCGGACAGGGCGGGTGGTTCGATCCGCGCAGCCTCGACAACCTGCTGACTGACCGCGCCTTCCTCGACAGTCAGGGCCTGGCCGGCGCATCCAGCCTCGAGGGTTACCTCTATCCCGATACCTACCAGCTGACTCGCGACGTCCGTGGCGCGGAACGCATCGCGGCGATGATGGTCGCCCGCTTTCACAAAGTATGGGGAGAATTGACTGCCGAACTGGCAGAGAAACCCGATCGCCACAAAACGGTCATCCTTGCCTCGATGGTCGAAAAGGAGACTGGCACCGCGGAAGAGCGGCCGCTTATCGCCGGGGTTTTTCTCAACCGGCTGCGCCTGGGCATGCGCCTCCAGTCCGACCCGACGGTGGTCTACGGCCTGGAGGGTTTTTCCGGCAGGATCACACGACGCGACCTGCAGACCCCCACTCCCTATAACACCTATACGGTTGACGGCCTGCCGGCGGGTCCGATCTGCAGCCCGGGCAAGGAGGCACTGATGGCGGTGCTCAAGCCGACCGCCACCGGCGATCTCTATTTTGTCGCCAGAAACGATGGTACCCACCAGTTCTCCGCAACCCTGGCCGAGCATAATAGTGCGGTGCAACGCTACCAGCGAAGAAACAGCGGAAGGAAGAGTCAATGAGCGGGAAAGGTGAAGTTCTTTCGATGTGTTTTCGCGCCTGGCGCAGGAGGCTCTCGTGACCCTCGCATTGGTGCAGGTCAACCCGGTGATCGGAGATTTCCCGGGCAACTGTGGCAAGATAGTCGCCTGGGCAGAGCGAGCGGCAGCCCGCGGCTGCCGGCTGGCGGTCTTCCCGGAAATGGTGGTGTGCGGCTACCCACCCCAGGATTTGCTTGAACGAAGCGACTTTCTCGACAGCCATGACCGGGCCGTGGAAGATCTCTTACGGCGGCTGCCGCAGGAGATGGCGGTGATGTTCGGCTGCCTCGAACGGCGTCTGGGAGGGAAGGGGCGCCCGCTCTATAACACGGCGACGGTGGCCCGGGGTGGGCAGATTGTCTATCGCGCCCGCAAGCGGCTGCTGCCCTCCTACGATGTCTTCGACGAGACCCGCTACTTCGAACCAGGGGAGGTCTCGACCCCCTTCTGCTTCGACGGGCTGAGTCTGGGTGTCACCGTATGCGAGGATGTGTGGAGCGAGGAGGTGCCGCGCTATCAGGTCGATCCGGTGGCCGAGCTGCTGGCCGCTGCGGCGGAGCAGCGGGTGACCATCGACGCCCTGGTCAATATCTCGGCGTCTCCTTTTCAGCGCCATAAGGAACGCACCAGGAAGGCCATCTTTGAGCGAATCTGCCACGCTCACGGGCTGCCCTTCCTCTACTGCAATCAGGTTGGCGCTCAGGATTCCCTTCTCTTCGACGGGCGTAGCCTGGCGATGAACGGCAGGGGCGAGCTGATCGCCCAGGCCCGCGGCTTCGTCGAGGAGATGATCGTC
The DNA here is from genome assembly GCA_937915545.1 of uncultured Desulfobacterales bacterium. Lineage (GTDB taxonomy): Bacteria > Desulfobacterota > Desulfobulbia > Desulfobulbales > Desulfocapsaceae > Desulforhopalus_A. The sequence goes on along the minus strand of CALGIJ010000012.1, from coordinate 86,342 downwards.
GTCGATCCGCTGACCTGGCGGGGCGACCTCAACGAAGCGGAGAGTCTTGGTGACGAGGAGGCGGTCTACCGCGCCCTGGTCATGGGCGTGGCCGACTATACCGGCAAGTGCGGCTTTTCCTCCGTCATTCTCGGCCTCTCCGGGGGTATCGATTCGGCTCTGACCGCGGCGGTGGCCGTCGATGCCCTTGGCCCGGACAAAGTCCTCGGCGTGGCGCTGCCATCTCCCTACAACTCGCCCGACTCCCTCGAAGATGCCCGTCAACTCGCCGAAAACCTCGGTTGCCGCTTTCTCGTGCTGCCCATCGCTGCTCTCATGGAAGGCTTCAATGCCGTGCTTGCCGACAGCTTTGCCGGTCTTGGCGAGGATCTCACCGAGCAGAACCTCCAGGCGCGCATCCGCGGCAATCTGCTCATGGCGCTCTCCAATAAGTTCGGCGGCCTGCTGCTGACCACTGGCAACAAGAGCGAGATGGCCGTGGGCTATTGCACCCTCTATGGCGACATGTGCGGAGGCCTGGCGGTGATCGCCGACGTGCCCAAGGTGCTTGTCTACCGGCTGGCCGCCTATGTCAACCGGGGTGGTCAACGCATCCCGCAGCCTATCATCGACAAGGCGCCCAGCGCCGAGCTCAAGCCCGGCCAGAAGGATCAGGACGACCTGCCGCCCTACGAGATCCTCGACCAGGTACTCGAACTCTCTCTCGAAGAAGGCCAGGGGCTAGCCGATATCGTTGCCAGGGGCTTTGACGAGGCCATGGTCCGTGACATCCTCAGGCGTGTCCGCCATAACGAATACAAGCGCAAGCAGGCGCCCCTCGGCCTCAAGGTGACCAGCAAGGCCTTCGGCTATGGGCGGCGCTATCCCAATGTGCAAAATTTTCGTCAGTAACAACGGGGGCACGTCATCGCTAAGGTTGTTGGAAATATCGAGGGCTTGAAGAGCAACCAGCTGCGGCTGCTGCAGCGACTCGCCGACAAGCGCGTCGCCCGGGATATGATCATCAGCGCCGAGATGGCGCGGACTCTCTGTCAGCTGTCGTTTGAGCTCAACCGCCAGCTTGGCCTGCTCATCCACCGCTCCGGCAAGATCGAGACTGTCATCGTCGGCAGCCATGCGCAGATCGTCATCCCGCCTCTGGGCGGCGTGCGCGCCTCCGGGGGCCGGTTGCGCGGGCTGCGCCTCATCCACACCCACCTCGCCGGCGAGGATATCAGTGACGAAGACCTCATGGACCTGGTCTTCCTCAGGCTCGATCTGCTCTCGGTGCTGAAGGTGGCGGCGGATGGCCTGCCGGAGCGGATGTACACGGCGCATCTCCTGCCTGGAGGAGAGGGTGGCAAGAACTGGGCTTTTCTTGCTCCGGTGCACCCGGCCGGGCAGACCCAGTCTGCGGAAGAGCTGATTGCCGCCATTGAAGGAGAGCTGAGTGGCGGCCGCCGAGGCAGCGAGGTCGACCTGCAGGGTGATCGGGCCATCCTCGTCAGTGTCACCACCGAGGCCAGGCAGCGCGCCGAGGCGGAACTGGCCGAGCTGGCCGAACTGGCGCGCTCCGCCGATGTCCGTGTGCTCGACACCGTCTTGCAGCGGCGCAGCCAGATCAACCCGCGCTTTATCCTCGGCAAGGGTAAACTCGCCGACATCATGGTGCGCGCCCTGCAGCTCGATGCCAACCTGCTGGTCTTCAATCAGGAACTCAACCCCTCGCAGATCCGCTCAATCACCGACTTCACCGATATGCGGGTCATCGACCGCACCCAGCTGATCCTCGACATCTTCGCCTCCCGCGCCATGAGCCGCGAGGGCAAGCTGCAGGTGGAGATGGCGCAGCTCAAATACATGCTGCCCCGGCTGTCATCCCGCGACGACGCCCTGTCGCGGCTGACCGGCGGTATCGGCGCCCGCGGGCCGGGGGAGACCAAGCTGGAGATCGACCGACGGCGTATCAATGACCGTCTCGCCCGCCTTGCCAAGGAACTGCAGCAGGTCGGCCTGGAACGCTATCGACGGCGCTCGCGGAGGCGCAGGAAGGACCTGCCGGTGCTGTCCCTGGTCGGCTACACCAACGCCGGCAAGTCGACCCTGCTCAACACCCTCACCAACAGCAGCATTATCGCCGAGGACAAGCTCTTCGCCACCCTTGACCCAACCAGCAGGCGGCTGCGCTTTCCCACCGAGCTGGAAGTGATCCTCACCGATACCGTCGGTTTTATCGACAAACTGCCGGCAGAGCTGCTCAAGGCTTTTATGGCCACCCTTGAGGAACTGCAGGAGGCCGACCTGCTCATCCATGTGGTCGATATCGCCGATCCCGGTCGGGATGAGAAGATGGCGGTGGTAGAGCGTCTGCTGGTGGAATTGGAGTTGGCGGAACTGCCGCGTCTGACCTTGTTCAACAAGGCCGATCTCCTCGATGGCGAGGAACGGCAGCAGGTTCTTGAGCGCTATGGCAGGGAGGGGTTTCTCGTCAGCGCCGTCGAGGCCGAGAGTCTGCGGGGCTTTCTCCACCATGCCGAGCGGGCCATCGGCAGGGTGTTGGACGGCTCACGGCCGTAGGTAGAAGCCGAGCTCCTTCTCGAAGGCGCGGTCTTCGATGAACTCGCAGCCGATACGGTTGCCGCTGATGACGCGGATATAGACGGTTTTGGTGAGTTCGGTGCTCTTGCGGTTGTCGAGGGTGAAGACCAGGGTGCCGCGCTGACCGCACTTGAGGTCGTGGGTGCCGCGTAGCTCGAAGCAGGCGCCGCTGAGGGAGAGGTTGATGACCTTGGCCTTGCCGCCGCTGATCGCCGGCGGCTGCCCTTCATAGGTGCCCAGCAGGTCGGTGGGCTTGCGGTAGTGGCGGCGAAATTCGAGCTGCACCTTAAACACATGACCACAGCGACACTTGACCTTGAGCATGTGCAGGCGCTGGCGGAACTGGCGCACGGCGATGATCTTGGTGCTGTTGCACTCCGGGCAGACTATGGTCGCTTCGTCATTTGATTTGACGAAGGATTTTTGCATCTGTTGTTCGGCCATGGGCACGCATTCTGGTTAGAGAGATAACCATTAAAGACTATTTCATAATATATACCAGGTAAAGAGTAAAAAACCACCAGACAATGCAAAAAAATGGTGGGGTTGCCTAACACGCTGGAATTTATGAAAAACGGATGATGTCTCGGCGTGTTAGGCGAACCTTGCGGCCGTGGGCCCATAATGACGGCCGGAATAGCTGTGGCGACAGTCGCCGGCGGCTCCAGTCAATCGTAAATGATGGCCGTGTATCGCTCGAGAATTTCTTCGGTTTCCCGGTCCATGCGGTCGGCGACTTCATGGATGCGGTATTCCTGGCCACATTCGCTGCAGCGCATGCGGATTTGTCGGCAGCGCCGCTCGACAACGAGTTTTCCCTGACATTTCTTGCACTGCATGGCTCTCAACTCAGCAACTGGGCTCGGGTGAAGAGTGCCTGCAGGGGATAGCCGGCGGCTGCCAGGGCCTCGGCGCCACCTTCCTGGCGATCGACGACGGTTACCACCAGGCCGACCTTGAAGCCTGCGTCCTGCACGCGCTCGATGACCTTCAACAGGGTGCCGCCGGTGGTCACCACGTCTTCGACCAGGGCGACGGTGATCCCCGGCGCCATATTTTTCAACCCTTCAATGTAATTGCCGGTGCCGTGGCCCTTGGCCTCCTTGCGGACGATAAAGGCGGGAATCGGCGCCCCGGCGAGATGGGAGGCGATGGATACGGCGGTGACCAGGGGGTCGGCGCCAAGGGTCATGCCGCCCACGGCGCCGATGGCGGCGGGTGATTTCTGCAACAGTTCAAAGAGAAGTTTGCCACAGAGGTAGGCGCCTTCGGCGGAAAGTGTGGTCTGTTTGCCGTCGATATAGAAATCGGAGGTCTTGCCGGAGGTAAGGGTGAAGGTTCCCTGGCGATAGGACTTTTCCAGCAGGATGTGTTTCAGTCGTTGTCGGTCGTCCATGGGGAGGAGAGGTAAAGGTTGAAGGATTGCGGGAAGGTTGCGGGCTTTCCGCGAATTGCCGCGATACTACCTTTTTTTTCAACGCTCCGAAAGAAAAAACTGGCGGGGTGACAGGGCGAATGCTAGGCTTGCGCCGGCAGGGCAGAAGCAGAAATTTGGTGGCCGACGGGAACGACTCTTGCTTGGCAGGAAAGTGTCGGGAAGGCGGCTTGGCCGCAGAGAGTAAAAAGAGGCGGTGCGGGATGAAAGGTCCGGCGCCGGAGACCATGTTGAGGGGGACGTATGTGTGGCATTGTCGGATATTGCGGGTCGCGGAAGGTGGTTCCGGTGGTTCTCGAAGGCTTGCGTCGGCTGGAGTATCGCGGCTATGACTCTGCCGGTATCGTCTATCTCGAAAACGGCAGGCTGGTCAAGCACCGCTCGGAAGGGAAGCTGTCCCGCCTCGAGTCGATCATCGGCGACGCCATCATCGCTCCGGCCCATATCGGTCTCGGCCATACGCGTTGGGCCACCCATGGCGCACCGACCACCGCCAATGCCCATCCCCACAGCGACTGCAGCGGCGATCTGGTGGTCATTCACAATGGCATCATCGAGAATTATCACTCGCTGCGCGAGGAACTGCGTGGCAAGGGGCATCGTTTCACCTCGGAGACCGATACCGAGGTGCTCGCCCACCTCATTGAGGAATATCTCGAAGGCGACCTGGTGGTGGCGGTCAAGCGGGCTATCGCCCGGGTGGAAGGCTCCTTCGCCGTGGGGGTGCTGTGGGCGGGCATGCCGGATGCCCTGGTGGCGGTGCGCAACCAGAGCCCGCTGGTCCTCGGGGTGAGTGACGAAGGGTCGTTCCTCGCCTCCGATATTCCGGCGCTGCTGCCCTACACGCGGCAGGTGATCTTCATGGATGACATGGAGCTGGCGGTGCTGCGCCGCGATGGCTGTCACATCGAGTCGCTGGTCAGCGGACAGACTCTGGATAAGCCGGTGCAGACCATCGACTGGAACGCCGCCATGGCGGAAAAGGCCGGGTTCAAGCACTTTATGCAGAAGGAGATCTTTGAGGAGCCGCAGGCGATCACCAACACCGTCAGCGGCCGCATCAACCTGGAGACCGGCGAGGTGGTGCTGCCGGAGATGCACCTTGATGACGAAACCCTCGCCTCCTTCGAGCGCATCTTCCTCGTCGCCTGCGGCACCTCCTGGCACGCCGCCCTGGTGGCCAAGTACTGGATCGAGCGCTATGCCGGCGTGCCGGTGGAAGTCGATATCGCCTCGGAGTTCAGGTATCGCCGCCTGCTCATCGACAAGCGCGTGCTGACCATCGCCATCTCCCAGTCGGGGGAGACCGCCGACACCCTCGCCTCGATCCGCATCGCCAAGGAGCTGGGGGCGAAGATCATCACCATCTGCAACGTCGTCGGCTCGACCATGACCCGCGAGGCCCACGGCACCGTCTATACCCATGCCGGGCCGGAAATCGGCGTAGCCTCCACCAAGGCCTTCGTCTCACAGCTGGCGGCGCTCTTTCTCTTCACCCTCTACCTCGGGCAGCGCCGCGGCACCCTCGACGGGGAGGTGGGGCGGCAGCTCGGGCGCGAGCTGATCGCCGTCGCCACGGTGGTCGAGCGGGAGTTGCCGCGCCTGCAGGAGGAGATCGGCCGGCTCATCGAGCGTTACTACGACGCCCGAGACTTCCTCTTCGTCGGCCGTAGCGTCAACTTCCCCATCGCCCTCGAGGGCGCCTTGAAGCTCAAAGAAATCTCCTATATTCACGCCGAAGGCTATGCCTCGGGTGAACTCAAGCACGGCCCGATCGCCCTCATCGACAAGGACATGCCGGTGCTCGCCCTGGTGCCCCAAGACGAGGTCTATCAGAAGTCGATCTCCAATGTCGAGGAGATCAAGGCCCGCCAGGGCCGCATCATCCTCATCGGCAGCGAGGGCGATGAGCACCTGCGCACCATCAGCGACGACGTCATCTACCTGCCCCGGGTGCATGCGGCGATGAACCCCATCCTCTATACCATCCCCGCCCAGCTGCTCGCCTACGAGATTGCCGTGCGCCGTGGCTGCGACGTCGACCAGCCGCGCAATCTTGCCAAGAGCGTCACCGTCGAGTAGGTCTCTTTATCGGGGAACGGCAAGTGCACTGTCCGGACCGCCTCCTGCGGGGCGGTCCGGATGGCAGTGCTCCACACTCGCCCTGCCATAACGCAGCTGCTGATATGCGGCTGCCCTCTTTATTCATCCCGGGAATGTCCTCCTCGCCCCGGAAGGGAGCGTCTCAGGGGAGGCTGTCGACGATCCTCGCCTCCCGCCCCTCGACGATGGCCGGCTCGAGGATCAATTCGCGGCGGTGGCCGTCCTCCTTATAGAAGAGCACTTCGGCGCTGGTGATCTCCAGGGCGAAGATGGTGCCGCCGCCGAGTTCCTTGTCCTGCCAGCGACTCAAAAACCACTGCACCTCCTCCCTGCTTACCGTCCAGGAGAGGCCGAGGCGGCTGCCGGTCATCGAGCCGCGGTAGGCGGTGGCGCTGGCAAAGGGGCAGGGGGTACCCTCGGCGCGCAGCCGCTCGCGGTCGCAGTGGAGAAAGAGCCCCTTCCACTCCTCGTAGGTGCCGACGAGGGCGAACGGGGTGTTTTTCTTATAATAGAGCAGGAGCAGGGCAGGCTCGAGGCGGCCGCTCTTCTTGAAGAGCTGCAGGTTGTTGTGCAAGAAGCGCAGGTGGTCGGAAGGGTGCAGGCCGAGCATCGCCTCCAGCGGGTCGCTATGAGCCTCGAGGTGATCGAGGAGCGCCTTGATCTTCACCTCCTGATTGGCCTTGTGCCGCTCCTGCATCTTGGCGTTGGCGAAGCTGCCGGTAAAATCGTCCGGGGGATAGAGGAAGCGGATCTGCTCGAGGTTCCAGGGGAGGTTCTTGGTTCGTTCGTACATGACCATGGTATCGGTTCCGGTGGCTGGGCGGGCCGGCGCCTTCACGGGCAGCGGCTGTCGCGGTGAGGGGGGGAGGAAGGTCTTCTTTTGTCAGTAACCATTGTTTATCGCAAGGCAAGCCAGTGCAGGGCGACGTCGAGCATGCGGTGGGCGAAGGCCCACTCGTTGTCGAACCAGCACATCATCTTCAGGAGGGTACCGCGGCAGACCCGTGTCTGGGTGGCGTCGACCACCGCCGAGCGGGGGTCGGTGTTAAAATCGACTGAGGCATGAGGCTCGGCGGTATAACCGAGCAGGCCATGCAAGGGGCCATCAGCGGCCTCGGCCATGACCCGGTTGACCTCCGCCGCGGTGGTGGCGGTGCGCAGGTTGATGGCCATGTCCATCAGCGAGACGTTGATGGTCGGCACGCGCACGTGGAGGCATTGGAAGCGGTTGGCGAGGTGCGGCATGAGACGGTCGATGCCGCGGGCGAGGCCGGTGTCAACGGGGATGATGGAATGCAGGGCGCTGCGCGTCAGACGCAGGTTGGTGTGGTGGTAGCTGTCGATCACCGGCTGGTCGTTCATCGCCGAGTGGATGGTGGTGGTTACCCCGCTGTCGATGCCATAAGTGCGGTGCAGCAGGTCGAGCACCGGGACGATGCAGTTGGTGGTGCAGGAGGCGTTGGAAACAATGCGGTGCCTCGCCTGCAGCAGGTGGTGATTGTAGCCGTAGACGACGGTGGCGTCGATCTCCGGCACCGCCGGATGCGAGAGCAGCAGGCGGCCTGCCCCGGCGAGAAGGTGCCGTTCAGCCGGAGCGCGGTCGACAAAAGAGCCGGAGCACTCGAAGACGAGATCGGGGGCGAAGTCGTTCCAGGGGATTTTCGCCGCGTCGGCCTGATGGAGGATGCGGATGCGGTCGTCTTCGATGAGCAGTTCCTGCCCCTGGCAGCTCAGCGTCAGGGGAAAGCGGCCATGGGTGGTATCGTAACGGGTGAGGTAGGTCAGCGTTTCGATGTCGGCCAGCTCGTTGATGGCGACAATGCTGAAGTGCGAACGATAGGGGGGGGAGTATATGGCTCGTAAAATGCTCTGCCCGATACGGCCGTAGCCGTTGATGGCAACCCGGTAGGTCATCTCTGTTGGCTCCATGGGTGATCATTGCCGCCTGCGCCGTTCCTCGGGGCCCTTTGCCCCGGCGCTGGCCGCCGGGCCTTATCAATACCTCGCTTCGCTCTTGAGAACAACCCGGGAAATACCGATTTTTCCCCCTTCGCCCTCCCTGTGCCGGGGCGCTATTTTGTTTTTCCTCGGGAAATTCTGTGGTAGAGTGCGCCAATCAAGGGTTTCCGGCGTAACATCATGGAGTTGAAGCAGGGAGAAGACATGGCGACGAACGGCAGGATCCTGCTGGTGACCGGCAATGGCAAAGGAAAAACCACGGCGGCGCTGGGCACCGCCTTTCGTGCCCTCGGTCATGGCCAGAGGGTCTGTGTCATCCAGTTTCTCAAGGGTCAGGGGCAGTACGGCGAACGGCTCATGGCAAAGCAGATCGACAACCTCGACTGGTTCATCTGCGGCCGCGGCTTCGTCTTCACCAAGGAAAATATCGACGAGGACCGCCAGGTAGCCAGGGAAGGCTTCGCCCTCGCCGAGGAGAAGATCGCCAGCGATCTCTACGATTTGATCGTTCTCGACGAACTCACCTATCTGCCGCTCTACGATTTCCTGCCCGTCGAGCGAATCGTCGCCGCCCTGCGCGGCAAGCCGCAGCGCCTGTCGATCATCATCACCGGCCGCGATGCCGACCCGCAGCTGATAAAGATCGCCGATACCGTCTCGGTCATCGAGTCGCATAAACATGCCTACGAGAGTGGCATCAAGGCGCAGAAGGGCATTGAGTTCTGAGCCCACCCCCGACAAACCAGATCAGCGAGGAACGGCAAGATGACCACCAGCGGCGCCCTGCAGGGCATACGGGTTCTCGATCTCTCCAGAATGCTTCCTGGCCCCTACTGTTCGATGATCCTTGCCGATCACGGCGCCGAGGTCATCGCCATCGAGGATCGGCGCTTTCTCGCCGACGGCCTCTTCTTCAGCGATCTCAACCGCAACAAACGGCATATGACCCTCAATCTCAAGGCCCAGCAGGGCCTGGAGATCTTCATGCGCCTGGCGAAAACAGCCGATGTGGTCCTCGAAGGGTTTCGCCCCGGGGTGGTCGAACGGCTCGGGGTCGACTACCAGACCTTGAGTCGCGACAACCCGCGTCTTGTCTATTGTTCGATCAGCGGCTATGGCCAGACCGGACCCTACGCGCAGCGGCCAGGCCATGACGTCAACTATCTCAGTGTTGCCGGGGTACTTGGCCTCATCGGCGAAAAGGGGCGGCCGCCATCGATTCCCGGGGTGCAGATCGCCGATATCGCCGGCGGGGCGATGAACGCCGCCATCGGCATCCTCCTCGCCCTCTACGCCAGGGAAGGTAGTGGCCGCGGGCAGTATATCGATATCTCAATGACCGACGGCATGGTCGGCTTCCTCTCTCTGCCCTATTTTTTCACCAGGGCCGAAGGGCGACCGCAGCGCGCGGCCGACACCCTGCTGTCGCACCGCTTCGCCTGCTACAACACCTATGAGACGGCCGACGGCCGTCATCTCGCCCTCGGCGCGGTGGAGAACCGTTTCTGGAGCACCCTCTGCGAGCAGCTCGGTGTGTCGGACTACGGTCCCTTGCAGTATGACGAGGAGCGTCGCGAGGAGATCATCGCCTCGCTGCGAGGCATTTTCGCCAGTAAACCCCTGGCGGCATGGGAAAAGGAACTGGGCGGGCTGAACAGCTGTTTCGGCGGGGTGCGCACCATGGAGGAGGTCCTCGACGACCCGCTCTTCATCGCCCGGGAGATGGTGCACAGCTACCGCGATGACAATGGCGATGTTCGCCATGGCTTTGGCGTCCCGGTGAAGCTCAGCGCCACTCCGGGCAGCATCCGCACCAAGCCTACCGCCTTCGGCGCCGCAACCACTTCAGTGCTGGCTGAATTGGGTTACGCTGAGGCGGAGATCAGGCGGCTTTCGGACGACGGCGTCATCTGAGCTTAAGGAGCTGTCTGCTGCCGGTGCGCACTGATGAGGGGCGTCGTCAGCCTCTCTCCGCGGCCGCCTCGGCGGCGAAGTCTCCCTTGTCACCTTCTCCAAAATGCTCGAAAAAGCGCGGATAGGTAGCGGCATAGACGGAGAACATGAGGTCGAACGGCAGGTCGGCGAAGGTGCCGCGTTCGCGTACGTACTCCATGTGTTTGCGTCCCTTGGCATCAAAGGGGTGGAAGATGGAGTCGTTGCGGCCGTCGAACTCCAGGGGCAGCACCGCGAATTTCTCGCATAGCGAGAGGTTGAAGGCCGGAGTCGCCTTGACCCAGCGCTGTTCGAGCCACATCTCCACATAGCCGTGAAAAACAAACAGATCGGTGCCCATCTTGTCGCGCAGGCGCCGGGTGGAGAGGTGGTTGGTGACGTCGGCGAAGCCGAGGCGGCAGGGGATCCCCTGCTGACGGGCGACGGCGGCAAGCAGCACCGCCTTGGCGACGCAATACCCCGCGCCCCGGGCCAGAACCGAGGAGGCCTGCATCGCTTCTCGGGAGTGACGCAGGTCATAGGGGTCGTAGCGTATGCGGTCGCGCACCGCATAGTAAAGCGCCACCGCTTTGTCCACCGGGGTCCGGGCCGGACCGGCGACCGACTCGGCAAAAGCGGTTACCTCGGGGTGATGGAAGTCGAGGAATTCTGTAGCCTGCAGGCAGGCTGTCATCTCGTCGCTCATCTCAGTTCCCGGTGAAGGTTGGTTTGCGCTTTTCGGCAAAGGCTTTGACAGCCTCGAAGAGATCCCGCGAGGGGATGATATTGGCGCTGATCGAGGCGACATAGCGCAGACCGTCGTCGACGGACTTGCCGACGCAGAAATTGAGCACGTCCTTGGTGGCCTGCACTGCCAGGGGAGAGTTGTCAGCAATTTCCGTCGCCAGCTGCCTGGCATAGGCCATCAGCGACTGCTGGTCCGGGCACACCTCGCTCACCAGCTGGATTTCCCTGGCACGGGCGCCGTCGATGGTCCTGGCGCTAAAGGCCAATTCACGGGCATGGCCTTGGCCGACGATGAGCGGCAGGCGCTGCAACACGCCGACATCGGCGACGAAGCCCACCGCCGCCTCCTTGACCGAGAAACGCGCATCGGCTGAGCAGATGCGAATGTCGCAGGCGGTGGCCATATCCAGGCCGGCGCCGAGGCAGTGGCCGTGAATGGCGGCGATGACCGGCTTCCGGCAGCGTTCGATGGCGCTGATTCCTTCCTGAAGTTCCTTGATTTTCGGCAGCAACTTCCACTTGGTGCCGCCGCCCTGATTGACGTCCATCAGCTCCGGCAGGGTGGGAACCATGCTCTCGAGGTCGATGCCGGCGGAGAAGCAGTCGCCTTTTCCGGTGAGGATGATGACCCGTATCTGCGGATCCCGGTCAAGCTCGGCAAAGAGGGATATCGGCTCCCGCCATGCCGAAGGGCCCATGGCGTTTTTCTTCTCGGGACGGTTGAGGTAGACCAGGGCGAGAGGCCCGTCTTTTTCCAAGAGATAAAAGGGATGTTCGTGGTTCATAAACTCTCCTCGGGGCGTTGGGGAACTATGTTTTTTCGTTCTAAGAGTAGCACGATTTCCCTTCAGGGTAAACCTTTGCGTAAACTGTGACAAGTTGTGAGATCGCTTGCCCCCACAGCACAGGCCCTTGTGCCCTTGTCTTTGTTGCAGAGCTATTCTAATGTAGGCGGTTGAAGTGTAAGTATGGCCAGACAGCAGTGATGACGATGGCATACTGTCCCCAGGGCATGGCAGGCGCAGGTGCCTCTGTTGGTGCTGCTGCCGGGGCATGGGAGCAACGCGACAGAGAGCGAGGTGCGCGGCGCATATGGCTGCAGAAAAACCTGCTTCGCAAAACGGGGAATGGGCTGAACCCAGGGAAGACGGGCACAGTGGCGCAACGCCTGGCGGTGAACGAAAGGAAAGAGGGATGTCGAAGATCAGGATTGCCATCATGGTGCGCGTCGAGACCACCGAGAAATGCATCGGTAAGGGATGTCTGCGCAGTTTTTTTGCCAAAAGCGAGGCTTTCGCCCGCTACGCTGCCGACGAGATCGAACTCGTCGGCTTTCTCCATAACGGCGGCGATCTCGAACACAAGATCGCCACCATGAAGTCGCTTGGTGTCGATGCTGTGCACCTCTCCACCTGCATGCGCGGCCGCGAACCGCGCTATGCCGAGATCGCTGCCAGGCTCTCGAAGGACTTTACCGTGGTTGGCTATACCCATGGACCGGCGCAGGGCAGACTCACCCCGACCATCGATCTTGCCAAGGGCGAGCTTGGCTGATTCTCTCCGGGGCGTCAGAGTTTGCCTGGGGAGAACTTAGCCGGTTGCGGGACACCTTGTCCGGATGCCATAGGTCGATTCCTTCGACCATCGCTCCCGTCAATTATTCTGAAGGCTGAAAAGAGTGCGGCCGGAGCACGTATCGTGCTCCGGCCGCTTTTGCCTTGGATGAAGCGAGATCGAGTCTACATATTCCGCCGGTATTTGCCGCCGACGGCATAGAGCGCGTCGGTAATCTGACCGAGGCTGCACGACTTGACCGTTTCCAGCAGCTCGGCGAAGATGTTGCCGCCTGAAAGAGCAGTATCCTGCAGTCGTTTGAGCGCTGCAGGACTCTCCTGACTATGGCGCTGGTGAAAATCGGCCAGGCGGCGGATCTGCTCGTTGCGCTCTTCTTCCGTGGAACGTCGCAGTTCGAGGGTAGCGTTCAAGGCGTCGAAGTCGGCATTGGGGTTACGGAAGGTGTTGACCCCGATGATCGGGTGCTCACCGGTATGCTTGCGGTGCTCGTAGTACAGCGATTCTTCCTGGATCTTGCTGCGCTGGTAGCCGGTCTCCATGGCCCCCAGCACCCCGCCACGCTCGGTGATTCGGTCGAACTCGGCCAACACCGCCTCTTCCACCAGGTCGGTGAGTTCCTCGACGATGAAGCTGCCCTGCAGGGGGTTCTCGTTCTTGGCCAGGCCCCACTCGCGGTTGATGATCAGCTGGATGGCCAGGGCACGGCGCACCGACTCCTCGGATGGTGTGGTGATGGCCTCGTCGAAGGCGTTGGTGTGCAGGCTGTTGCAGTTGTCGTAGATAGCGCAGAGCGCCTGCAGGGTGGTGCGGATATCGTTGAACTGGATCTCCTGGCTGTGCAGGGAGCGGCCGGAGGTCTGGATATGGTACTTGAGTCGCTGCGAAGTCTGCGAGGCACCGTATTTTTCGCGCATCGCCACCGCCCAGATGCGTCGTGCCACGCGGCCGATCACCGTATACTCGGGATCCATGCCGTTGGAGAAGAAGAACGACAGGTTGGGGGCGATCTCATCGATGCCCATGCCGCGGGCGAGATAGTACTCGACATAGGTGAAGCCGTTGGAGAGCGTCAGCGCCAGCTGGGTGAGGGGGTTGGCCCCGGCCTCGGCAATATGGTAGCCGGAGACCGAGACCGAGTAGAAGTTCTGTACCTTGTTGGCGATGAAGTATTCCTGGATGTCGCCCATCATTTTCAGGGCGAACTCGATGGAGAAGATGCAGGTGTTCTGGCCCTGGTCCTCCTTGAGGATGTCGGCCTGAACGGTACCGCGTACGTTGGCGAGCACATCGGCCTTGATGCGCTTGTATTCTTCTTCGTCGGGGCCGCGGTTGCTGTCGGCGACGAACTTCTCGACCTGCTGATCGATGGCGGTGTTCATGAACATGGCCAGGATGATGGGCGCCGGGCCGTTAATGGTCATCGAGACAGAGGTGGTGGGCGAACAGAGGTCGAAGCCGCCGTAGAGCACCTTCATGTCGTCGAGGGTGCAGATGCTCACCCCGGAGTTGCCGATCTTGCCATAGATGTCGGGTCGCACAGCCGGGTCCCAGCCATACAGGGTGACCGAGTCGAAAGCGGTTGACAGCCTCTTTGCGGGGTAGTTGGCGGAGAGCAGTTTGAAGCGGGCATTGGTCTGGGCCGGGCCGCCCTCGCCGGCGAACATGCGGGTGGGGTCCTCCCCGGTGCGTTTCATCGGGAAGACGCCGCCGGTATAGGGGAAATAGCCGGGGAGGTTTTCCTTGCGAAGCCAGGCAAAAATGTCGCCCGGGTCGGTGAAGGTTGGCAGGGACACCTTGCGAATCTTGGAGTGCGACAGGGAGGTGGTGGTTAGCGGCACGCAGATCTCTCGGTCACGCACTTTGTAGACCAGCTGGTCGCCGGAATAATCACCCTTGTTCTTTTCCCAGGTGCGCAGCATGGTGGCGGTGTCCGCCGAGATGGATTCGGCGAGGTACATCGCCTTGTTTTGCAGAGTCTCCAAGGTGGCGGCGGGGGCATCGCCATCGTCGCCGAGGATCTTTGCCGTTTCAGAAACATAGAGGTGGCGTCGCACCGCCTCGGCCTGCTTCTTCGTCTCCTCGTGGTAATGACGAACGGTGGAGGCGATTTCGGAGAGGTAGCGCAGACGCTGCGAAGGGATGACGATGGTCTTCGAGGAAGACATCTTTTCCGCCGGCTTAGGCAGGCTCGGACGTAGCTCGAGACGGCACTTCTCCCGCAGTTGCTCGATGATGCCGTGGTAGAGGGCGGTGATACCGTCGTCGTTGAATTTCGAAGCGATGGTGCCGTAGACCGGAAGCTCGGATGGCGGCGTCTGCCATTGTTTGCGGTTGCGCTGCACCTGTTTGCGAATGTCTCGCAGGGCGTCGTCGCTGCCTTTTTTCTCGAATTTGTTGACGACGATGAGGTCGGCGTAGTCGAGCATGTCGATTTTTTCCAGCTGCGATGGCGCTCCGAACTCGCTGGTCATGACATAGAGCGAGATGTCGGAGATGTCGGTGATCTTCGAGTCGCCCTGGCCGATGCCGGCGGTTTCGGCGATGATCAGGTCGAAGCCGGCGGCCTTGGCCACGGCGATGGCCTCGGGCAAGGCCTCGGAAATCTCGCTGGCCGAGTCGCGGGTGGCGAGGCTGCGCATATAGATATTCGCCGACTGGCCGAGGCTGTTCATGCGGATGCGGTCGCCGAGCAGCGCCCCGCCGGTCTTCTTGCGCGAGGGGTCGCAGCAGATGACGGCGATGCGGATATCCTTGATGTCATGAAGGAAACGAACGAGGATCTCGTCGGTCAGCGAGGACTTGCCGGCGCCACCGGTACCAGTGATGCCGACCACCGGTGGGTTGCGCTCAGTTGCCAGCGGTTTGAGCATGGAGGAGAGTTCGGCGAGCCGGCCATTGCCATCGGCCTTGGCCTGCTGCAGCGCGGTGATGAAGCCGGCGATGGCCTTGGGCTTGTCCCAGTGCAGTTCTGCCGGGTCGAGGCGGTGGTGGGGCAGGGTGGAAAAGTCGAGCAGCTCTACCATATGGTTGATCATACCCTGCAGTCCCATGGCGGCGCCGTCTTCGGGCGAATAAATCTTGGTGACCCCGTAGCGTTCCAGCTCTTTGATCTCATCGGCGACGATAACCCCGCCCCCTCCGCCAAACACCTTGATATGAGAGGCGTCTTTTTCCCTGAGGAGGTCGATCATGTACTTGAACGACTCCATATGGCCGCCCTGGTAGCTGGACATGGCGATACCCTGGGCGTCTTCGGAGATGGCAGTGTCCACCAGTTCCTGCACCGAGCGGTTGTGGGCGAGGTGGATGACTTCTACGCCGGAGTCCTGCATGATGCGGCGCATGATGTTGGTCGAGGCGTCATGGCCATCGAAAAGAGAGGTGGCAGTGATGACTCGAACGACGTTTTTCGGTCGATAGACTGTGGCTTCCGCGTGCATGGTAGCTCCTTTTGTCGTAGCGCTGCTGATCGATGGTTGCGTTGTCCATGCGGCAGACGGAAGCGAGGTGTTACGCCGGGTGGTTGCCCACGGTGGCGCTCTTGCTCTTCTCCAGGAAACTCATGATGAATTCCGTCTGCTGCTCGATATATTGCTCTATGGTGAAGTGCTTGCCAAAATACCAGCGGCGGAATGCCCAGGTGTGGCCGAGCACGGAAATGTTATGGCCGATGAGGTTGATGGTATCGTCTTCGAGCATCGGCAGCTTGCCGATGCGGCGCAGTTCGCGCATTGCCTCGATGAACAGGTTGGTGATGCGCAGTTCTGCCTCGAGTACCTTCTCTTGCCATTTCAATGGGAGAAAATGCGTGACCTGGTACATGAGCAAGACGTGGTCGCTCATGCGGTTGCAGGCGAGGAAGTATTCGCGGATGACTTCGGCCAGGGCTTCCTTGCCGACTGTTGGTCGTGCCAGGGCATCCTTGACACCCTGCTCGACCTCGGAATGTATGGCGATGCAGACGAGGTAGAGCACATCATCCTTGGTGGAGACGTATTCATAGAGAGAGCCGATGGACAGCCCGGTCTCCCTGGCCAGGGCACGGGTGGTGGTCTTATGATAACCGTGCTTGATGAACAGCTTGACGGCGCCGTCGGCGATTTGCCGCCGCCGCTCCTTGACCAGTTCCTGGTTCTTGATGTTGGTGGTCACTTCGTCGGCGAATATGTCATTCTCCATCGCTTTGTCTCCAAGGATGTCTTTGTGATCGTTTTTCAATGATTGTCGATGATGCGGGTGAAAACGTATACAAAAAAACCTCAGAACAAAAGGAAAAACACTTGCCACGGACGAGACCACTCCGCCTCTCCCTTTCTTTCAGCCTCCTTGAGAGTGGCGCCATGTTATCTTCGGCACTGCCTGTTTTTGGTCCGATATCAGACCATTCGCAACTTTTCCGTCAGAACGGGGAGGAACTGCTTGAGGTCGGCGATTACCATGACGTCGGCGATCTCCCCGATGGGCGCGTCCTTGTCAGTGTTGACGGCTACCACGAACTCGGACTTCTTCATGCCGGCCAGATGCTGGATGGCCCCGGAGATGCCGCAGGCCATGTAGAGTTTCGGAGCGACCGTCTGGCCGGTGGTGCCGACCTGACGGTGGTGCTCGACCCACTGGGCGTCGACTACCGGTCTGCTCGCGCCGTACTCGCCTTTGAGGGTTTTTGCCAGTTCGGCAACCAGGGCAACATTTTCTGGCTTGCCGATGCCGCGCCCGGCGCTGACGATGACCGCTGCCTTGCCGAGGTCGACACCCCCGGCGGTCGCGATCTCGTAACCTTTGAAGGTATAAGGACCGGCCTCGTCGATCTCGAGGGGAATGACGGCCGGTGTGCCTGTCTGGGCTGCCTGGGCGCTAAAGGCTCCGCTCTGCAGGGTTACCACCGTGATCGCGGAGAGACTCTTCACCCGGCGGCGCAGCTTGCTGTTGCAGGCGGGGACGACACAGTCGCCATCGATCACTGCGGTGACCTCGGAAATCTGGGCCGCACCGAGGGCCATGGCGAGGCGTGGCGCCAGATCCCAGCCGTAAGAAGAGTGAGCGAAGACAACCATCTCCGCCTGTTCGCGACGCACTGCCTCGAGCAGAAGTTTCTTATGGCTGGACGGGTCGTATTCCTTGTATGTAGTTACATCGGCGATATAGACACGGCCGGGGAAAGCCGGTGGAGCGTTGACGTCGCCGACAACGAAGAGCGACGGCTGTCCTTGCAGCTGCGCGGCGAAGGCGAGCAATTCGTGAAAGTTGCCGAGAACTTTACCTTGACGATACTCGGCTACCAGCAGCATGTTCATGGCTGTCTCCTCTTTCACCTCAAAACTTTTCTGCCGTCGTCTCCCCAGGAGCGGAAAGGCGGTTGACGCCCCTGTCGCATTCGGGGGTCAGGCGAGAACGGTGGTTTTTTCCTTGAGAATGGCTATCAATTTGTCTGCCAATTGCGGCACTTCACCTTCGAGAAGCATGCCGCCGCCCTTTTTCTCCGGGAAGAACAGCCGCACTGTATCTTGTAAATTGCCGCCTCCGGCCAGTTCGGCTACGGGAACGGTGAGCAACTCCTTTTTCTTGGCCTTCATGATGTTCGGCAGCGTTGGGTAGCGCGGGGTGTTGAGTCCCAGCTGACAGGTGAACAGGGCCGGGCCGCGTACCTCGACCACCGCCCGTACGCCGCCTTCGAGCTCGCGTTTTATGGTGTAATTGTGTTCGCCAATGCATGAAAAATCTACGATGGTGCTGACCGCCGGCAGGCCGAGCATCTCGCCGACGAGGAGGCCCACCTGGCCGCTGCCGCGGTCTTGTGACTGCATGCCGGTGAAGATGCAGTCGAAGTTGCGCCCGCGGGCGAACGCGGCGATGATGGTGGCGATGGCCATGGCGTCCCGGTCAGAAGGTCGGTCGTCGACAACATGGACGCCACGGTCGCAACCCATGGCCAGGGCCTTCTTCATGGCCTCTTTGACTCGCTCCGGCCCGATGGAAAGCACGGTGATATCGCTGTCCCCAAGCTGTTCCTTGAGCCGTACCGCCTGTTCCACCGCATACTCGTCGTACTCGTTGATGCGCCAGGCGAGATCGCCGTCGTCGTACCAGCGACCGTCTGTGGAGATTTTAAATTTCGACTCCATATCAGGAACATGCTTCATGCAAACGAGAATCTTCATGAAGTTGGCCTCCTCTTCCCCCACCTGTTCGCCGAAAGGGTCCTCACCGGGTCAGGGCGCTGCCGATGACCATGCGCTGCACCTCGCTGGTACCTTCATAGATCTCGGTGATCTTGGCATCTCGCATCATCCTTTCAACCGGAAACTCGCGGGTATAACCATAGCCGCCAAAGATCTGCACCGCCTGGGTGGTGACGCGCATCGCCGTTTCGCTGGCCATCAGCTTGGCCATGGCCGAGGCCTGGGAATAGGAGATCCCGTTACTCGCCTTGAAGGCCGCGCTATACACCAGGAGCCGCGACGCTTCGATCTGGGTTGCCATGTCGGCAAGTTGGAACTGCACCCCCTGAAACCTGGAGATGGGCGATTCGAACTGTTTGCGCTCCCGGGCATAGTTGACTGCCGCTTCGAGGGCCCCCTGGGCGATGCCCAGAGCCTGGGAGGCGATGCCGATTCGGCCGCCATCCAGGGTCTTCATGGCGATCTTGAAGCCTTGACCTTCTTCACCGAGAAGCTGTGCTGCGGGAATCCGGCAGTTTTCGAAAACGAGTTCCATGGTGGGAGAGCTGCGGATGCCCATCTTGGCCTCTTTTTTGCCGAAAGAGAATCCGGGCGTGCCTTTTTCGACGATAAAGGCGCTGATGCCATGATGTTTCTGGGCGTTTTTATCGGTGCGGGCAAAAACGACGTAGGTTTCCGCTTCGCCGGCGTTGGTGATGAAAATCTTGGTACCGTTGAGCAGCCATGAATCGCCGTCCTTGACGGCTGTGGTCTTGGTTCCCCCGGCGTCGGTCCCGGCGGCCGGTTCGGTGAGGCCGAAGGCACCCATTTTCTCGCCGCGCGCCAGGGGGGCGAGAAACTGCTGTTTCTGCTCTTCGTTGCCAAAGAGGTAGATGGGGTTGGCACCTAGGGAAAGGTGGGCGGAAAGGGTGACCCCCGTGGAAGCGCATACCCGCGACAATTCTTCTACGGCGATGGCATAGCTGATGTAGTCGGCGCCGCCGCCACCATATTCCTCGGGAAAGACGATGCCGGTGAGCCCGAGTTCGGCGAGGCGATCGAACATCAGCGCCCGGTCGAAACGCTCCTCTTCGTCGCGGATGCGCGCGCTGGGGGCTACTTCGGTTTCGGCGAATTGACGAACCATGTCGCGAATGAGGTTCTGTTCTTCGGTCAGTTCAAAAATCATCGGTCGTTCTCCTGAGGTAAGGGGTGGAGCGGTAGAAATGGCCGAGAAGGGGACTGCGCCCCTCCCCGGGTAGAGATATCAGTCGTTACATCAATCTTTCTTGGAGCTCAGTTCGGGGAAGTCCCAGTAGAAGTATTCCTGCTTGCTGCCCTTGATGTTCTTCTCCTGGCGCTCGATTTCCTGCTGCCGCAGCTCGACGCGGCGGATCTTGCCGCTCAGTGTCTTGGGCACCATGGGCACGAACTCGATGATCCTCGGGATTTTGAACTTGGCGAGAATCTTGATGCTGTGCTGGAACAGCTCAAGGGCGAGTTCGCGGGAAGGAGTATAGCCCTGCTTGAGGATGACGAAGGCCTTGACCAGCTGGTGACGCTTGGGGTCGGGGACACCGACGATGGCCGACTCGGCGACCGACGGGTGCTCGATCAGGGCGCTTTCTACCTCGAAGGGGCCGATACGGTAGTCGGAGGATTTGATGACATCGTCGCTGCGGCCGACGAACCACCAGTAGCCATTCTCGTCGATGCTGGCGCGGTCGCCGGTGTAGTAGGCGTTATTGATGAACACCCCGGCCATCTTCTCGGGGCTGCCGATATACTCGGTGAAAAGTCCCATGGCCCGCCACTTGTCGAGCTTGACGACGATATGGCCGGGCTCGTTGGGGGCGGTGACCTCTTTGCCGTCGTCATCCATCAGGGCGACATCGTACATGAACGATGGCTGACCGAAGGACCCGGCTCTCATCTTACCGGTCATCCACGGGTGGTTGCCGATCATCGCCGTCGATTCGGTCTGCCCGTAGAAGTCGCGAATTTCGGTGCCGGTGAGTTTCTTCCACTTGGAGATGACTTCCGGGTTGAGCGGTTCGCCGGCGCCGATGGACTGGCGCAGGGAGGAGAAGTCGTATTTCGAGGTGTCGAGGTTGATGAACATCCTCCAGGCGGTGGGCGGAGCGCAGAAGACGGAGATCTTGTGGGTGGTGAGTGCGGTGAGGTACTTGTCGCCGTCGAGCACCGTAAAATGGAAGCCCGAGCCAGTGGCGCCGACGTTGAGCGGGGCGAAAAAGCTTGACCAGGCCCACTTGGCCCAGCCCGGGGCGCTGAGGTTGTGGTGGATGTCGTCGGTACGGATGCCGGTCATCACCGAGGTGGAGAGATGTCCCACCGGATAACTGGTGGCGGTGTGGCCGACCCGCTTGGGCAGGCCGGTGGTGCCGGAGGTGAAGAAGCAGAAGAGCAGGTCGCTGGACTTGGTCTTGGCCGCCTCGGCTTCGGTGGGTTCGGAAGCCAGCTCGGTGTATTCTACCCAGCCCTCTTTCTTGCCCAGAACGAGCTTGATCTTGGGTGTCATTTTCACCGTGGCCAGGGCGGCGTCGATGATGCTGGTATAGATGGCGTCGGCGATGATGACGTCCGGCGGATAGGCCTCGAAACGGAACTCCAGTTCCCGCTGCGTCATGGTGGTGGCGGTGGGTACCGCCACCAGGCCGCCCTTGATGCAGGCGAAGCTGGCGAACCAGGTCTCGGGGTAGATGGGCACCATCATATACATATTGTCGCCCTTGTTGACGCCGGCCTTGCGCAGACGGTTGAGGCACTGGTTGCCGCGGAAGGCGAAGTCGCGGTAGGAGAAGGAAGCGTTCTCCCCGGTGGCGATATCCACCCAGACGAGAGCGGTTTTGTCGCCCCGTTCCTTGACATGGAGGCCCTCGAAGATCTCCGACGCCCAGTTGAAATACTCGGGAAGTTTCATGTAATTGAGTTTTTCGAAAAAGGCCCTCGCCGTATCTCTCTTGAGATCGTTGTCATCCATCATGTTGAGCTTCATCACTTCCCTGTACAGATCTTCCATACCCATGAGCGGCTCCTTGTTTGAGATGTGTTGTTGGTTGTCCGTGATGTTGACTGTGGACGCCTTTTCCTTTCCTCGGCTTTGCAACCGAGCGCTCGGTCGGTTTCTCGCTAGACTAGATAACAATTGTTGATGTTTGTCAAAGTGTTTTTTTATTTGCGATCAAGAAAGGACAGGGGGTGCGGAGGGAAGCGAAGAACCTTCTTTTTCCAGCTATTTCAAATTGTAGGAATGCTCTCGGTGAGGCTGGCACAGCCCCGTGGCGAAGCAGCAGGAAGGGATGCCAGACGATGGTGGAAAAGGATAGGGAAGGTACCCCTGGCAAAGTGGGAAACGGCTTGACTCTGAGTCCCGACCTCACGAAAAGGAGAACCACTTCTTCTTGGGGGCGTAGGCGACGACGCGGTTGCGTCCTTGTTCCTTGGCGGCGTACAGGGCCTGATCCGCCTGGCTGATGAGATTGTCTTTGGAAAATTGATCTTCGGTGGAAGGGGTTCCTGCTGCCTGGCCAAAACTGGCGGTGACATGGTATTCCTCGCGGGAGTCACGAAACACCGTGTCCTCGACGGTGGCACGAAGCTTCTCTCCTACTGCCAGAGCATCCTCGGTGGTGGTCTCGGGCAGGATGACGACGAACTCTTCCCCGCCATAGCGAGCCAGCACGTCGTACTGGCGCAGGTTGTCGCGGATGGTGGCGGCAAAGCGCGACAGCACGAAGTCGCCCGCCTGGTGGCCATAGGTGTCGTTGAACTTCTTGAAGAAATCTATGTCGATAAACAGCAGGGAGATAGTGCTGCCGTTGCGGTTGGCACGGCTGATTTCCTGTTCCAGAGCGGTCTGGAAATAGCGGTGATTATAGACACCGGTAAGGCCATCGACGTTGGCGAGGTTGTCGAGGATGCGGTTCTTTTCTTCCAGGGCCCTGGTGAGGTTTTCGAGGTTGATTTTGGCCTGGATGAGTTGCTTGTTCATCTGATCGTAGTCGAGATTGATCAGGCTGAGGCGGATATTGGCCTCCTGAAGGATCTCCTGCACTGATTTGGGGCTCTGCAGCTTGAGATTGAAATAGGTGCCGGCCTCCTTGACGCGCAGGTGGAGCTGTTCGAGGATAGTCTCGATGGCGGCGGCGTCCAGGCCGAGGAGTTTCGCCGCGTCTTTCTGGAAGTTCTTGTGGTGGGCTTCAGGCTTGTCGGAAAAGAGAATGTGGGACAGTTGGTCTGAAAGATAGACCGCTCTGATCGTGGTGCGAATGGTGGCGTTGCCGCCTTTGTAGAGCTCAGGCTGGTGGTGATGTTCAAGGGGGGCCACCAGGGACTCGGGAAAGCCCCAGCTTCGAGCCACGTGAGCGCCGATGACGGTGTGATCGCAGCCGAAGACCTCACGCTCCGCCTCAAGGCTGTCGCGGGCTTGCTCTTCCAGCCGGTGCAGGAGCTGCTCGTACTCCTTGGCGAAGGTGCGGGCGAGGATCAGCTCGCCGAGGTTCTGCAGCAGGCCGGTGCAGAAGCCCTCTTCGGCGTCCATCCCCTTGATTTGCTCGAGAATCAGCCGGGTGGCCACCGCGGAGGAAAGGGAGCGCTGCCAGAATTTCTCGAAATCGAAGCGACTGACGCCGCGAGTGCCGCGGATGTTAAGGAAGGAGAAGGACAACACCAGGCTGCGCACGGCGTTCATGCCGAGAATGCTCACCGCCTGCTGGATGGAGCCAATCTGTTGCGGGAAGCTGTAGAACGCGGAGTTCGAGACCTTGAGGATCTTGGCCGACAAGGAGACATCGCGTGACACCAGGGCGGCGATATCGGCCAAGGTGGCGTCCTCGCGGGCAGTGAGGGTGATGAGCTTGGAGGCGACAGTCGGCAGAGTCGGCAACTCGCTGGAGGCGAGGATTTTTTGCAGCAGCTGGTCCTTGTCCATATCTGTTCCGTGGAAGAAAAACGAGTGGTGCGTGGTGTCGACGTGCCATAAATATACCGTGCCAGCGCCTGGAAAGTAAAGGGACGGGCGGAAAAAGTGGCCGCCGCCAGCTCACACCGCCTCGCCGGCCTCGGGGTAGGTACAGGGTTCACCGCGGAAATTGGTGAAACGAAGCTCGTCTCCCGACCGAAGGATATAGCTTGGCGTAAGGGGGATCTTGCCCTTGCCGCCCGGTGCATCGAGGGCCAGGGTGGGTATGGCCATGCCGGAGATATGGCCATAGAGCTGTCTCATGATGGCGATGCCGACGCTGCTGTGGGTGCGGAAGTGGTTGGTGCCGCGGGTGAGATCGGCCTGAAAGAGGTAGTAGGGTTTGACGCGGAT
This sequence comes from uncultured Desulfobacterales bacterium, assembly GCA_937915545.1. GTDB lineage: Bacteria > Desulfobacterota > Desulfobulbia > Desulfobulbales > Desulfocapsaceae > Desulforhopalus_A. The sequence goes on along the minus strand of CALGIJ010000012.1, from coordinate 62,521 downwards.
GCGCAGCAGCATGGTCATCAGCCGGGCGATGGTTGCGGCATCGTCATTGACTCCTTTGAGGAGCACGGTCTGACAGCCGAGTGGAATGCCGGCGTCGGCGAGCATGGCGCAGGCCCGTGCTGCCTCTTCGGTGATTTCCAGGGGGTGGTTGAAGTGGGTATTTATATAGAGGGGGTGGTGTTGTCTGAGAATGTCGGTCAGTCTGGCGGTGACGCGCATCGGCAGCACCGAGGGCACCCTGGTGCCGATGCGGATCACCTCGATGGAGGGAATGAGGCGCAGGCTGGAGAGGATTTCGCCGATGACCTCGTCGGCGAGCAGCAGGGGATCCCCGCCGGAGAGCAGCACCTCACGCACTTCGGGATGGTCGCGCAGGTAGGCGTAGCCGGCGCGGAGGTTGGCGGTGCCGATACACATGTCGCGGCTGCCCACCATGCGTTTGCGTGTGCAGAAGCGGCAATAGGCGGCACAGCTGCCGGAGACCAGAAAGAGGACACGGTCGGGGTATTTATGGACGAGGTTGGGCACCGGGCTGAGCTTCTCCTCGCCTAAGGGGTCGGCAGGACACACCTCGTCGTGCAGTTCGGCGAGGTCGGGAACCACCTGCCTCCAGATCGGATCCCCCGGAGATTGTATGAGATTTGCAAAATAGGGATTTATTCGCAAGGGAAAGTTTGCTATTACTTGCCCCAGTGCGGTATCATCGACGGCCAGACGGCGGCGCAGCTGTTCAAGTGTGGTGATGCTGTCGCCAAGAAGGTGTTGCCAGGTTTCCATGGCCGGGCATTATGCGGCAAACTACGTTCCTTGTCAATCGTTCAGGTCTTGCGGGCGAACATGGAGGGGGCTCGAGTATGGCGGCGAATCTCTACAGGTTCAAATACGACGAATACGGCAATACCCGCGAGATCCTGGTCTATGCCAGCGGCTCGGCGGCGCGGTCGTGCAGCTTTATCAACAAGGGGACGGCCTTCAGCCTGGAAGAACGGCGGCTGCTCGCTCTCGAGGCCACTCTGCCGCCTGGGGTGCGCAACCTCGACGCCCAGGTGCAGACTTCGCGCCTCAAGGTCGAGGAGAAGAGTGACGACATCGAGAAGTTCATCTTCTTCCGTGCCCTGCTCGACCGCAACGTCACCCTCGCCCATGCCCTCATCAAGAACGATATCGAGCGCTATATCAAGATCATCTACACCCCGACCATCGGCATGGCGGTGCAGAAATACTCGTCGATGTTCCGCCAGGCCAACGGCCTTCACTTCTATCCCGGCAATATCGACCATGCCGAGGATATCCTGCGGCGTTTTACCCATCGCGACATCCGGGTGGCGGTGGTCACCGACAACCAGGGGGTGCTCGGCATAGGTGATCAGGGGGCGGGCGGCATTGCTGTGTGCCTTGGCAAGTTGATGCTCTACACCCAGGGCGCGGGTATCGCCCCCTGGCACTGTCTGCCGATCTCCCTCGACGTCGGCACCGACAACGAGAAGCTGCTCGCCGACCCGCAGTACCTCGGCTGGCGTCACAACCGCCTCTCCGGCGAGGAGTACCTCAGCTTCGTCGGGCGATTCGTGCGCGCCTTTCGCAACGTTTTTCCCAATGCCCTGTGCCAGTGGGAGGACTTCTCGCAGCAGAACGCCTTCAGTATCCGCGACGCCTTCGTCGACGAGGTCATCTCCTTCAACGACGACATCCAGGGCACCGGAGCGGTGGCCCTGGCGGCGATTCTCGCGGCGATGAAGATCAAGGGGGAGAAGCTTACTGAGCAGAGATTCCTCATCAACGGCGCGGGCGCCGGCGGCGTCGGCATCGGCGAACAGTTGCAGCGCGCCCTGATCCTTGAGGGACTGACGGCGCGGCAGGCGCTGGACGCCATCTTCATGATCGACTCCCAGGGGCTGATCACCAATATCCGCGACCCCAGGCTTTACAAGCGCAAATTCGCCAAAGACAAGAAAAAGTTCCCCTGGGTGGCGACCATCGACCGCGTCGACATCCCGGAGATCATCCGGCAGGCGGGCATCACCGTGCTCCTCGGTACCACCGGCCAAGATTTCTTCTTCCGCGTCGAGGCCGTGGACGCCCTGAAACAGAACACCGATCGACCGGTGATCTTGCCGCTTTTCCATCATATCTCGACGCCGCAGACCTTCTGTCGCAATATGCAGAAGTGGCTCGAGGCGGGGGTGCTGGTGGCCACCGGCAACCCCTGCGGCCCGGCGGCCGGCGAAGAATCCTTCGTTATCAGCCAGTGCAACAATGCCCTGGTCTTTCCCGGAGTCGGTCTGGGGGTGCTGGTCTCGGGGGCGCGTGAGGTGCTGCCGGAGTTTTTCACCGCCGCCGCTCAGGCCATTGCCGAGATGATGAGCCCGGAGGAACTGGCCCAGGGCAAGCTGATGCCGCCCATCGCCAACATCGGGCAGGTAGGGAAGAAGGTCGCCCTGGCGGTAGCCATGACCGCTGTTCGTCACGGGGTCAGCCGGCCCTGCGTCTATTCCGATTTTCAGCACGAGAACGACGAGGCGCGTATGAAGAAACTCATCGACCGCATCCGCTGGGAGCCGGAGTACCTGCCACTGGTGCCTATGTGAAAAACGACCACGGGCCCGGCAAAACAGGTGCCGGGCCCGTGGCGGTGAATCGAGACGATGGTGTCCCGCGTTACATCTTGCTCACCTTTTCGGCGGCCGGACCTTTCGGGCCATCAACGATCTCGAAGCTGACGCGGGCGCCCTCCTCGAGAGATTTGAAGCCTTCCGACTGTATGGCGGAGTAGTGAACGAAGACGTCCTTGCCCCCATCCTGTTCGATGAATCCGAAACCCTTCGCGTCGTTAAACCATTTCACTGTGCCTTCTGCCATCGTGCTGCTCCTTCTGTGCTCGGTTCCATGGGGAACCCTTAAGAAAAGGCGACCGTGCCGGTCGCAGATGCTTATGCCGCGGGCCGGCCGCTCGCAAAAGATCTCTCCCCGCTGACGATGCATTGAGTGGAGAGCGCCGGTCGGCCATCGGCCAACCCGGAGCTGCGTCGACGAGGGGCAGGGGGGCGAGCAGGGAACGCAACATCGCCTATCGTGTAGCATATCGTTTTTGTAAAAGCAATCGATTTATCAAGTCGTTATAGAGCTCTCGCCTGGGTCCTGGGATAAACGCCGGGGTTCCCGGCCGGGAGCAGCGGACATCCTGCAGGCCCGAGCGGGGAGGGTGTGGCGCATCCACAGGGGGGCTCGATATTGGTTGACACCCGTCCGACAGGCGGTATAACCTAAGCGGCCGATGTCATTGGCCGGGCGGAAAGGGTTGCGGCTCCTCATGGTTTTCGGCCCGACCCGACTGCTTTCCCGACTTCCTCAGCTTTTCACCTTCACAGAGTATTCGGTGTATTACGACTATCCCTACGAAGGCCGCTTCTTCCCCGTCGGCGACCATCGTCTGCACTACCTCGACGAGGGGCAGGGACGATGCATCGTTCTGGTGCACGGCAACCCGACCTGGTCCTATTACTTCCGCCATGTCGTCGCTGCGTTGCGGCCTACACACCGGGTGATCGCCATCGACCACCTTGGCTGCGGGCTGTCCGACAAGCCGGCCCACTATGACTATTGTCTGAAGAATCATATCGACAATCTCGAAGCGTTGCTCGACCATCTGCGCATCGAACGCTGTTCCCTGGTGGTGCACGACTGGGGCGGAGCCATCGGTTTCGGCTATGCGGTGCGCCACCCCGCACGCATTGAGAAGATCGCCCTGATGAACACCGCGGCCTTTCGTTCGCGGCGCATCCCGTGGCGCATCAGTTTATGCCGCCTGCCACTTCTCGGCGAGGTGCTGGTCCGCCTCTGCAACGGCTTCGCCTGGCCGGCGACCTTCATGGCGGTCACCACCCCCCTTCCTGCCCAGGTGGCGGCCAGCTATCTCAAGCCCTACGACAGCTGGGGCAATCGTGTCGCCATCGCCGCCTTCGTAAGGGACATTCCCCTGCATCCGGGGCATCGCAGTTACCAGGTCCTGGCGGGGATCGAGGCGGGTCTCGCTGACTTGCGGGAGCGGGGTATTCCTCTGCACATCCTCTGGGGAGGCAGGGACTTCTGCTTCGACGACGTCTTCTACGAAGAGTGGCGGCGCCGCTTTCCCGAAGCGGCCTGCAGCCACTTCGCCGACGCCGGGCACTATCTCCTCGAGGACCGCGGTCCGCAAGTGATTGCCATCCTCGAGAAATTTTTCGAGTATGGCGATGCTGCCGGTGAAGGGGGAAAAAGGTGAATATCGCCGCAGCCTTCATCGACATCGCCAGGGAACGTGGCCGGCATACGGCGATCATCGAAGCGAAGAGCGGCCGCGAGATCTCCTTCCTCGGCATGAACCAGCTCTCCGACGGGTACTGCCGTCACCTGCAGCGCCAGGGGGTGCGGGCCGGGGAGGTGGTGATGCTCATGGTCACCCCCTCCATCGACTTCATCTGCCTCACCCTGGCCCTGTTCAAACTTGGCGCAGTCATCGTCCTCATCGACCCCGGCATGGGTTACCGCAACCTGTTGCGCTGCATCGCCCGAGTCGAACCGACGGTGCTGGTAGGGATCCCCAAAGCGATCCTCTTTGCCAAAGTCTTTCGCCGCACTTTTGCCACGGTGCGCCGCAGCTTCTGTCTGGGCGGGTCTTTTGGCCTCCTCGGGCCCGACCTGCGGAGGGCCGGGGCTGACTGTGATGGGGCAGTTGTCCATCCTTCCACCGCCGACGCCCTGGCGGCGATCATCTTTACCACCGGTTCGACCGGCCCACCCAAGGGGGTACGCTACGAGCATGGCATCTTCAATGCCCAGCGGCAGCTGATTGGCGATTTCTACGGCATCGGCACCACTGACATCGATCAGCCGGCCTTCCCCCTCTTCGCCCTCTTCTCGGCTGCGTTAGGCGCCTGTTCGGTGATCCCCGACATGGACCCCACCCGTCCCGCCCAGGTGGACCCACGGCGTTTCGTCGCCTCCATCCTGCGCTATGGGGTGACCTATTCCTTCGGCTCGCCGGCGATCTGGAACGTGGTCAGCACCTACTGCTGCGCGCAGGGGGTGTCTCTGCCGACTCTGAACAAGATTCTCATGGCCGGCGCGCCGGTCCCCTACGCGGTGCTCGAACGGACCAGGGGGCTGCTTGGCCCTAGGGCGGAGATCCATACCCCCTACGGGGCCACCGAGAGCCTGCCGGTGGCCTCCATTACCTCCAGCGAGGTGCTCGCCGAGACCATGCAGCAGAGCCGTAATGGCGCCGGGACCTGTGTCGGCAGGGCCCTGCCGGGCATCGAGATCCGTATCATGGAGATCTCCGACGAGCCGCAGGCGGTACTGCGCCAGGAGACGCTGCTGCCGCCGGGCCAGATCGGCGAGATCATCGTGCGCGGCGGGGTGGTCACCAGGGCCTATCATAACAATCCCGAGGAGACCAGCCTGGCCAAGATGGCTGACGGCGAAACCTTCTGGCACCGCATGGGCGACGTCGGCTACCTTGACGAACAGGGTCGCCTGTGGTTCTGCGGCCGCCGGGCCCATCGACTGGAGACCGTACGGGGGCGGATGTTCACCATCCCCTGCGAAGCCATCGTCAACGAGCATCCCCAGGTCTTTCGCTCCGCTCTGGTCGGTGTCAGGGACGGCGGGGGCGAAACGGTGCCGGTGATGATCGTGGAACTCCAGCCCGGCAAGGCTGTCGACGGCTCGCGAGTCGTCACCGAGGCTCTGCAGCTGTGCGCCGCGCATCAGCTCACCAGGCACATACGTACCGTCCTCATCCATCCCGCCTTTCCGGTGGACATCCGGCATAACGCCAAAATATTCCGCGAGAAACTGTCGCTATGGGCACAACGGCAACTCTTCCCGCAACGATAAAAACCGCTCTCGTCACCGGTGGCGGCGGCTTCGTCGGCCAGGCGGTAGTCAGGCGGCTGCTTGCCCTCGGTGTCGATACGCGGATCATCGCCCGCCACCGCTATGACGAGATCGAGGCGGCCGGGGCCAGGGGCTTTGTTGGCAACATCGCCAATCCCGATGAGCTCCAGGCGGCAGTGGACGGCGTCGACCTTGTTGTTCATACAGCGGCGCTGGCCGGTATCTGGGGAGAGTGGCAGCTCTACCATCGCAGCAATGTCCTCGGCACCGAGAATGTCATCGCCGCCTGCCGTCAGGCAGGAGTCGCCAGCCTGGTCTATACCTCAACCCCATCGGTGGTCTTCAACGGCGAAGACATCCGCGGCGGTGACGAGCGCCTGCCCTATGGGCGACAGTTCCTCTGTCATTATGCGCGGAGCAAGGCCATCGCCGAAGGTCTGGTGCTTGCCGCGGCCGGGCCGACGCTCAAGACCTGTGCCCTGCGTCCCCATCTCATCTGGGGGCCGGGGGATCCCCATCTGCTGCCGCGGCTCCTCGCCAGGGGCAGGGAACAGAGCCTGCGTCAGGTGGGTGATGGCAGCAATCTCGTCGACATCAGCTATATCGACAACGTCGCCGAGGCCCATATCCTCGCTGCCGCCGATCTCGCCGGCCCGGGACGGGCGAACGGCAAGGCCTACTTCATTAGTCAGGGCGAGCCGGTCAACCTGTGGCACTGGATTGCCGACCTCTTCAGCCGCATGGGGGTGCCACAGGTAGACAAACGCGTCGCCGAGCGGACCGCGTATCGCTTGGGGGCGGTGCTCGAGCTTGCCTATCGCCTGCTGGGCTTGCGCCACGAACCGAAAATGACCAGATTCCTTGCCGAGCAGCTCGCCAAGTCCCATTATTTCTCCATCGAGAAGGCGCGCCGCGACCTCGGCTACGAACCGCTGATTTCTACCGAGGAGGGCCTGCAACGCACCGTGCAATGGCTGAGAAATCGATGAGATCTCTGTTCTTCAAGACAATTGTCTGGCTTGTCGTCGCACTTTTTTCTCCCTGTGCCACGATCTCTCCGGCATGGTCCTTTTCCATCGGCGAAGAGCGTGAGGTGGGCGAAAAGCTGCTCTATTCGGTGCGTTCCGCTTTCACCATCAAGGACGATCCCGATATCCGCCAGTATCTGCAGGATTTGGGCCGCAGCGTACTCGAGGTTGCCGGCATCCAGTACTTCGACTACCACTTCTTCGTCATCGATGACAAGGAATTCAACGCCTTTGCCGCCCCGTCGGGGCTGATCTTCTTTCATGCCGGACTTATCGCGGCGATGCAGTCGGAGGATGAGCTGGTATCGGTGCTCGCCCACGAGATCGGTCATATTTCGAAGCGTCATCTGGCCGACCGGGTGGAAAAAGGCACCTATACCGGCATCGCCTCCCTCGGCCTGGCCCTGGCGGCAGTGGCTTTCGGTGGCTCGACGGCCCCGGTGCTGCTCACCGGAGCGCTGGCCACCGGGCAGAGCCTCAACCTGCACTTCAGCCGGCAGAACGAGGAAGAGGCCGACCTCCTCGCCTATGGGTGGATGAAGCGCCTCGGCCGCGATCCTCATGGCCAGGTGAGCATGTTGGAGTCGATGCGTCGGGTGTCACGCTATCGTAGCGAAAAACCGCCGCAGTATCTGCTTACCCATCCCGACCCCGACGCTCGGCTCAACTACATCCAGTCACTGATCGACCTCGATAAAGTGGGGGAGGCAGGATCTCTAAAACAGGGAAAGGAAGACTTCGCCTTCTTTCGCTGGAAATATCGTATTCTCGCTGATCTCCGCGAGACCGAACAGTTCAAGGGCTCACTGGCCGCCATCCTCGCCGACGCACGCTCAACTCCCTTCGCCCGCAGCATGGCCACCTATGGGCTGAGCCAGCTGGCCCGTAACGAAGGGGATTATCCACGCGGCATGGAACTGCTTGAGAAGGTTATCAAGGATTTTCCCGAAAAACGGCAGCTGCTGGTGGATAAGGGGGTGATGCTGGCGGCGATGAACCGTCTGGCGGAGGCCGAGGCAACCCTCAGGGATGTCTTGCGCCAGGATGGCGGCGATCTCTACGCCACCTTTGCCCTGGCGCGGGTGCTGCAGCGCCTGGGGCGGACGGCTGAAGCGGAACGCTACTTCACCTCGGTGGCCGCACAGTATCCGGAATATGCACAGGTCTATTTCGAACTCGGCCATCTGGCCGCTGTCAGGCAGAAGGCCGGCCTGGCCTCCCTGTGCCTGGCCAAGTACGACTTGTACAGCGGCAAGATGAAGCAGGCGGAGCAGAACCTGCGCCTTGCCCAGCGCGATAAGGAGCTGAGTGACAAAGAACGGGAGGAAACGCGGGCGCTGCTCAAGAAGATCGAGCAGCTGCGTAAGTAGGGGGGAACCAGAGGGCCAGGATGTCACACGTCAGGCGCTGGTCTCGTCGCTGTCAATGGCGCTTGCGATGAGCTGGCGCAACTGGTCGAGTTCGGCGGTGGCCATGAGTTCGGCGCGGAACTGGGCGGACCCCGGAAACCCTTTGAAATAACGGGCCAGCTGGCCCTTGATGTGGCCGACCAGGCGCTCGGCCGGCAGGAAACGCTCGATGAGGGCGAGGTGATCCGCCGCCATGGCGGCGATCTCCGCCAGGTTTTGTGGCCTGGCCTGCCCGGCGAAGATCCATGGGTTGCCGAGAGCGCCGCGGCCGACCATCACCCCGTCGCAGCCGGTATCGGCCATCATCTTTCTGGCGTCCTCAGGAGAGAGGACATCACCGTTCCCGATTACCGGAATGGCCACCCTCCGCTTGACCGCGGCGATCACCTCCGGGTCGATCTGTCCCGAAAAGCCCTGGCCCCAGGTGCGGGCATGGACGATAACCGCTGCGGCGCCGCAGCTCTCGGCCATGGCCGCGAATTCCGGGGCGGTGATGCTGCCCTGATCTCTTCCCGAGCGCATCTTGACCGTCACCGGCAGCGCTACCTTTGCCACCACCTCGGTAATAATCTCCGCAGCCAGCTGCGGGGTGGTCATCAAAGCCGCCCCGGCACCCCTCCTGGTCACCTTCCTGACCGGACAGCCCATATTGATGTCGATCATCGCCGGCCGCCATTCGGCGGCCAAGGCCGCCGCCTCACCCATGGCCGCCGGATCGGCCCCGAAGAGCTGAATGGACAGCGGCCCCTCGTCGGCGACGGTGTCGAGCAGCCTCAGGGTATTGGCCTGGCGATAGACCAGGCCGTGGCAGCTGACCATCTCGGTGACGACAAAACCGGCGCCGCAACGTCGGCAGAGCAGGCGGAAAGGGAGGTCGCTGTATCCGGCCAGAGGAGCGAGCACCAGCGGGCTGGAGAACTCGAGAGTGGCTATACGCAGCATGTCGGACAGATGAAAAAAGGCGGAACGGGCATAACCCGATCCGCCTTTTGGGAAATGGTTGAGAGGTTTCTACTTGCGGGTGATCCCGGCAATGGTCTTCTGGTAGATTTTCTGCGACATGTCCTCGATGATCTTGTCGAGGGCTTTGCTCTCGCTGTCCTGGTTGGCTGAGGGGTTGCTGGACACCAGGTAGCTTTCCTCCCAGGTCTGGTCGCCGATTTCGAGGAGGATTTTGTTGCTGGCAATTTCTTTGACGATATAGCGCACCCTGAGACGCACCTTGACCTCGGAGGCGAGGTTGTTGACGCCGTAGGAGAGGCTGGGCAACTCCAGGGAGACGACTTCGCCGGCGAGGATCAGGTCGGCACCCTCCTTCTGGCGTACCGTCGAGATGGAACCTGATTTCTGAAACCACCTGGTCAGCGAGCGGTAGAGTTTGACGTCGAGGCCGAGCTCGCTGGTACGGTTCTTCCACTCGGTGATATAGATGTTCTTATGAGGTCCGGTATAGATATTGGGGTTGCGGTAGCCGCAGGCAACGAACAGGCCGGCGACGACGAGCAGCAGCAAAGAACGGTAGACGGGTTTCACGAAGCGGCTCCCATAGGTCGTAGAGTGGTCGTAACGTGCTGGTAAGTTACCTGGTGTCGGGCGGTTAACGGAAGTGTCAGTCTAGTCTCAAACGACGATGTTGACAAGTTTCTTCTTGACGACGATGGTTTTTTTGGGCTTTGCCCCGTCGAGGAATTTCAACACGTTTTCGTCGGCCATGGCCGCCGTGATGAGGGCCTGGTCCTCGATGTCGGCGGCGACGTTGAGCCTTGAGCGCACTTTGCCGTTGACCTGGAGAACGATGGTCAGCAGGTCCTCGCTGGCGGCCTCGGCGTCGAAGGTCGGCCAGGTCATGGTCTCGATGGGCTGCTCGTTGCCGATGCGCTGCCACATTTCGGCGGCGAAGTGGGGCACCATCGGCGAGAGCAGGAGAAGCAGCATCGACACCGCCTCGCGCACCACCGGTTTCTCCGGCGCTTCCTGGCTGCTTTCACCGAGCGCGGCGGAGAGGACGTTGAACAGTTCCATCATGGCGCTGATCGCCGTGTTGAAGTGGAAATTCTGCTCAATGCTTTCCGTCACGCGGCGGATGGTCTGATGGGTCTTGCGGTGCAGACCTCTGCCGGTCTCGCTGAGCTGGGCGGGAATGGGATCGGCGCAGCGCAGGGCCTCATCCTGGGAGACGATGAGCCGATAGACGCGGTTGAGAAAACGCGACGACCCCTCGACGCCCTGGGAACTCCATTCCAGATCCCTTTCCGGTGGGGCGGCGAAGAGGCTGAAGAGGCGCACTGTATCTGCTCCGTACTCGCCGATGAGGTCGTTGGGGTCGACGACATTGCCCTTGGACTTCGACATCTTGGCGCCGTCCTTGATTACCATGCCCTGGGTGAGCAGGTTGGTGAAGGGCTCGTCGACGGTGAGGTGGCCGAGGTCGCGCAGCACCTTGGTGAAAAAGCGCGAGTAGAGGAGGTGGAGGATGGCGTGTTCGACCCCGCCGATATACTGATCCACCGGCAGCCAGTACGAGGTCTTTTCCTTCGAGAGCGGCTGGCTGTCGTCGCGCGGGCAGGCAAAGCGGGCGAAGTACCACGAGGATTCCATGAAGGTATCCATGGTGTCGGTCTCGCGCCTAGCCGGTCCGCCGCACTGCGGGCAGACCGCGGCGATGAACGACGGCCGTTGGTGCAGGGGCAGGCAGGCGCTGCCTTTCTCGCGGTCTTCGGGAAGTTCCACCGGCAGCTCTTCGAGCGGCACCGGCACCACGCCGCACGCGTCGCAATGCAGCATGGGAATGGGAGCCCCCCAGTATCGTTGCCGGGAGATGCCCCAGTCGCGCAGGCGATAGGTGACATACGCCTTGCCGAAGCCTTCCTGCTCGGCATGGGCGATGATCGCCCCCTGGGCGGCAAGGGAATCCATGCCGGTGAAGGACCCGGAGGAAATGAGCACCCCAGGGCCTGAAGCGGCCTCGACCATGACGGCGGGGTCGAGGGTCTCTCCCTGGGGCACGACCACCGGGACAATGGGCAACTTGTATTTGCGGGCGAACTCGAAGTCGCGCTGGTCGTGGGCCGGCACCGCCATGACTGCGCCGGTGCCGTATTCCATGACCACGAAATTGGCGACGTAAATGGGCACGCGGGCCCCGTTGAAGGGGTTGATGCAGTAGCGGCCGGTAAAGATGCCGCGTTTTTCCGGTTCTTCTTCGATGGAACGGCGCTGTTTCTCGATCTGGATTTCGCTGGCGAAGCGGCGCACCTCCTCCTCCCGCTCGCTGCCGGCGATGAGCGTGTCGAGCAGGGGGTGTTCCGCCGCCAGCGACATGAAGGTCACCCCGAAGATGGTGTCGGGACGGGTGGTGAAGATGGAGATGCTGCAGTCGGCGCCCTCGACGGTGAAATCGCAGGTCAGACCGGTGGACTTGCCGATCCAGTTACGCTGCATGGTGAGCACCTTCTCCGGCCAGCCGGGCAGGTTGTCGAGGTCGCGCAGCAGTTCCTCGGCGTATTGGGTGATGCGGAAGAACCAGCCGTTCATCTTGCGCGGGTAGACCGGCTCGTCGCAGCGCCAGCAGGCGCCATCGATGACCTGCTCGTTGGCAAGCACCGTCTGGCACGACTCGCACCAGTTGACGGTGGTGGTCTTCTGGTAAACGAGGCCGCGCTTGTACATCTCGATGAACAGCATTTGCTCCCAGCGGTAGTACTTGGGGTTGCAGGTGGCGATCTCCCGCTCCCAGTCGTAGGAGAGGCCCAGCTGGCGCAGCTGATTGCGCATGTAGTCGATATTATCGTAGGTCCAGGTGGCCGGGTGGCTGTTGTTCTTCATGGCGGCATTTTCCGCCGGCAAGCCGAAGGCGTCCCAGCCCATGGGGTGGAGGACATTGAAGCCGCGCATCCGCTTGTAGCGGGCGACGACGTCGCCAATGGAGTAGTTGCGCACGTGGCCCATGTGGATGCGCCCCGACGGGTAGGGGAACATCTCCAGGACGTAGTATTTCTCCTTGCCGGCTTCTTCGCTGACGCGGTGAGTCTTGTTGGTTTCCCAGAACTGCTGCCACTTGTGCTCTATCGCCTTGAAATCGTATCTGCTTGCACTGCTGCTCTCGCTGGCCATTCTCTACCTCTGAGCGGTTTTAGGGGTCGGTTCGCCGTGTACGACGCGCCGCACTGCGGGGCGGTCTTCCGCCGGTTAGCGGAAGTCGGTTTCCTCGAGGGTGCTCATGTTTTCGAACATGGTGAATTCGTTGATAAATGTCAGACGGGTCACGCCGGTGGGGCCGTTACGCTGCTTGCCGATGATGATCTCGGCGATGCCCTTCTCGGGGTTGTCCTCGGACTTGTTGTAGACTTCGTCACGATAGATGAAACAGATGACGTCGGCATCCTGCTCGATGGCGCCGGATTCGCGCAGGTCGGACATCATCGGCCGTTTGTCGGTGCGGCTCTCGAGGCTGCGGTTGAGCTGCGACAGGGCGATCACCGGGACGTTGTGCTCCTTGGCCAGGGCCTTGAGTGAGCGGGAAATTTCACTGATCTCCTGGGTGCGGTTCTCGATGTCCGAGCGGCCGCGCATCAGCTGCAGGTAGTCGACGACGATCAGGCCGACCGGATACTGCGCCGCCAGCCGCCTGATCTTGGCGCGCATCTCGAGGATAGTGATCGCCGGGGTGTCGTCGATATAGATCGGCGCCTCGGAGAGCATGCCCACGGCGCGGGTCAGCTTCGGCCAGTCTTCGCTGCGCAGCCGACCGGTGCGGATACGCTGCGAATCGATGCGCCCGACGGAGCTGAGCAGGCGCATCACCAGCTGCTCTTTGGACATCTCCAGGCTGAACACCGCCACGCCGACTTTCTCCACCAGGGCGGCATGCTGGGCGATGTTCATGGCAAACGAGGTCTTGCCCATGGACGGCCTGGCGGCGATGATGATGAGATCGGATGACTGCAGACCGGCGGTCATGCGGTCGATCTCGCCATAGCCGGTAGGAACCCCGGTGATCAGCTCCTTGCGCTGGTAGAGCTGTTCCACCATGGCGAAGGCCTTGGGGACGATGGTCTTGATATGGGTGAACTTCTGCTCGCTCTTGCTGCCGGCGATGTCGAAGATGGCCTGCTCGGCACGGTCGACGAGGAGGTCGATGTCGTTCTGTTCCTCGTAGCAGCGGACGGCGATGTCGGTGTTGACGGAGATGAGCCGGCGGAGGATCGACTTGCCACGGATGATGCGCGCGTAGCTGACGATGTTGGCCGCCATGGGCACGATGGAGGTCAGCGATGCCAGGTAGCTGGAGCCGCCAACCTGCTCGAGGCGGTTGCTGTCCCGCAACTCGTTGGAGACGGTGAGCAGGTCGAGGGGTTCGTTGCGCTCGAAGAGGTCGATCATCGCCTCGAAGATGAGTCGGTGACCGTCCTTGTAAAAATCGCCGCTCTTGAGTATCTCCACCACCATGCCGAAGACGTCGGCCTTGAGGAGGATCGAGCCGAGCACCGCCTGTTCCGCCTCCAGGTTGTGTGGGGGGATCCTTGCCGGGATGGCTTGTCTGCTGGGATCACTCATGGCGAGGGGCTCGAGAAGGAAGGAAGAGTGTCGCTGCTGTCCCCTTCTGCAGGGAGGCGGCAAGCCATTAAACAAAAACACACCGTCGAGGTCAAGCCTCAAGGTGTGTCTTCGCTTCTCAGGTCACCGGCTGGCAGTGCCTGTCGGTGGCAACCGGCGCCCGGCGGCGAGAGCCATCACCGGGCGCGGTGGGAGGTCATCAGGCTTTGCTGGGGACGACCTCGACGGTGATCTCGGCGGTGACGTTGAAGCCAACCTTGATCGGCACCTTGGAGACGCCAAGGGTCTTGATCGGCTCGGTCAGGGCGACCTGCTTCTTGTCGATGACGATCTCCTGCGCGGCCAGTCTGGCGCAGATATCGGCGCTGGTCACCGAGCCGAAGAGGCGGCTGTCGTTGCCGGCCAGCTGCTCGATCACCACGGTCAGGCCGGAGAGCTTCTTGGCCACTTCCTCGGCCTGCTGCTGCTCTTTGGCGAGACGGGCGGCGATGACGGCGCGGTTCTTCTCGAGGTTGGCGAGGTTGGCGGGAGTGGCGGGGACCGCCTTGCCCTGCGGGAGGAGATAGTTGCGGCCGTAGCCGTCCTTGACCTTGACTACTTCGCCTTCTCTGCCGAGACTGGCGATGGTTTCCTTGAGGATGAGATCCATGGTAGACTCCTTGTATAGTTTTCCTTGCCGAGCAAGGGAATAATGTTTGTTGCTCAGGTGGCAACGTTCAGGGGGACGATGGCGCCGCGTTTCCCCTCTGTCTGCGAAAGTCGATCCAGGTGTCGGCGATGCCGAGGCAGAGCAGGGCGATGGTGCCGAGTGACTGGAAAATGATCATCACATAGAGGAACGAGCGCAGCAGCAGCGGCACATTCCATTTGCGCATGAAGAAGACGGTCACCGACATCCCCTGGAAGGTGTAGAGCACCGCCAGGAGAAGCGCGGCGTTGATACCTATCTTCGCCAGCAGGGGCCAAGGCAGCATGATGGATAGCCCGGCTCCGATGGCTGCCCAGATGAGCTTCTCCGGCAGGCTCCACAGAGAGAAATCCTGCCAGGCGACGACACTGCTCACTCTCTCTACGGCGATCTTCCCCAGGGCCATGGTGGTCCACACGATGAGCAGCGCCATGCTGCCCAGGGTGCCGGGGAGAATTACCGGGATGACCGTCTGCATGCGCCCGATGGTGGCTTCCACCAGGGCCAGCGTCTGCGCGTCCATGGCGCCGCTGGCGCGGTACTGGCCGAGGGCTTCGAGCAGGGCCTGGTCGAGCCCCTCGAGCATCTGCCTGTAGATGAATGTTTCGCCGCCCAAGGTCAGCGCCAGGCCGGCAGCCACCCACCCAGCGGCCAGGGCGAGACTCGCCAGCAGACCGCTCTCGGCGGGGGACGCGCCGCGTTGGACCGAGTGGCAAAGCACGTAGCCCGGCGGGAGCATGACGCTGGCAAAGAGAAAGAGCTTGAAGTTGCCAATGAGGAGGTGGCCGCCAAGAGCGATCACCACCGCCGTCATCAGCATTCTTTTGCCGACGTGCATGCCGAACCTGCAGTACACGAGGAAGGCCAGCAGAGGCAGCGTCAGGAACGTCCACGAAAAAAGCGACCAGTGCAGACCCGGCAGGGTCAGAGCAAGAACGACCAGCAGTATCGACAGCAGAATCTTCCCGATGGCGGGCTGCTCTTGCTCCAGTGTGGTCACCATCTCCACCGGCCGACGTTATCCCTGAGTTGACCCTGAGTAGGGCAGAAAGGCGATCTGCCGCGCCTGCTTGATGGCTTCGCACAGCTGGCGCTGATGGGTTGCACAGGTACCGAGAATGCGCCGCGGAATGATCTTGCCACGCTCGGTGACGAAGCTGCGCAGGGTCTTGACGTCCTTGTAGTCGATCTTCAACTCCTTGTCGCCGCAGAAACGGCAGGTCTTCTTGCGGGTGAAGAGTTTCTTTTGCGGTCTTTGTGCCATGATATGTCTCCTCTACGGGTATGGTCCCGGAAAACTCTGACGAAATTATTCCTCGGATTCCTCGGCAGCGCCCTGCTCGGTGGCAGCGGCGGCCTCGCCCTCTTCGCCGCTGGCAATGGCGGCGGCACGCTCGGAAGCGGCGGCGATGGCGTTGGCGATCTCTTCCTCGCTGATGGCGTCGGCCGACTTGATGGTCATGTATTTGAGCACCATGTCGTCGATCCTGAACTTGCGCTCGATCTCGGCAACCGCCGCCGGGGTTCCGGCATAATCGCAGAAGACATAATATCCCAGGCTCTCCTTCTTGATCAGATAGGCGAGCTTTTTCATACCCCAGCGAGCCATCTCGATGATGCTGCCCTGGTCGCCGACGATGATCTGGGTCGTGCTGTTGATGATTCTGGTGATCTCCTCCTCCCCGGCGCTGGGGCGGAGAATGAAGATCGTTTCGTACCTGCGCATGTGTTCCTCCTCACGGACTCGTGTGTTGCGCGGCGCATGATGGCGCCACATGTTTCGGCCCCCGCACCGAATATCGACGGGCAGGGGCGAGAAGGGAAAAATAATTCCTCCGTCACCGACCGGGAAGATCGATGCGCGGAGGATAAAAGGTGTATATATTACTTGGGACGCAAAGGCCTGTCAAATGTTCTTTTCCCTCTTTTCCTGCTCTTTAATCGCCTGCCACTGCGTGCGCAGTTGCTCCTCGCTCTCCCAGGTGGTTCCGGCGAAGACATGGGGGTGACGGCGGATGAGCTTGGCGTTGACGGTCTCGATAACCGCGACATGGTCGAAGCGTCCCTGTTCCTCATGCATGCGGGCGATCATCAACAGCAGGTAGAGGACATCTCCCAGTTCCTCTCTTACGTTGGTGTGGTCCTCGTTATCGATGGCGGCGAGGAGTTCTTCGCACTCGGCCTGCAGGTGCTTTTTAAGGCTTGCCGGGGTTTGGCGGCGGTCCCAGGGGCAGCCGTTATCGCTGCGCAGGGTGCGGATGGTTTCGAGGAGGGCGTCGAGGGGGGCAGTGGAGGGTTTCATGGGCCGTATGTTGTTAGGATTTGTGATGTCTCCGAATTTGCACAAAAAATCTGGAGGCATTGAAAATGCAGGACCTTTTTTTTGATCCCTGACGAAGAAAACAGTTGACTTTCCACACCTGACCAACTAAGTAGCTGTGCTGGAGAGTGTTGTCAGGTTTTGTGCATTTGCCTGATCATCATACCACAGGCCGCCAGAAATGCACTGCACCGGCTCGGCACTTTTGGCGGTGGGATGAAGCCCACTCCGATGGGCAAGAAAAAAAAGTACTTTTGAGGAATGGATATGGAAGAAGACAAGAAACAAAAGCTCCTTTTGGAAAAGCACAAGGACATCGCGAGGATCGATCAGGAGTCGAAGAGAACCCATGGTTGGTATGTCAGGGTTCGCTTTCTTGGTCGGACACACTCGAAATTCTTCTCCGACCGCAAGTGCGGCGGGCGCTATTCCAGTCTCCTCTCGGCGATATCCTGGCGTGACAAGACGGAAAAGAAACTCGGCAAGATTCGCACCAACAAGCATATGGTGACGGTCAGCAACTCAAGTACCGGCGTGGTCGGCGTTCGTCTCAACGACAAGCTGAATCGCTACGAGGTCAGCTGGGTGACTCACCAGGGCAAGCAGGGAAAAACCTCGGTGTCTATCGCCAAACATGGCAAGAAGGCGGCATTTGCCCGCGCCTGCTCCATTCGCGTGGAAAAAGAGAAGGCTCGCCTCGAATTCGCCGGGTGATTTCCGACGCGCCTGGCGCGGCCCTTGACCACTCGCTGATGACGGTATCGATACGGCTATTTTGTCCGTGAATTCGGAAAAATAGCCGTATCGCTTTTTGTTCGCCGACCAACTGAGGCAGTCCCGGGCGGACTTTTCGGCTCGATCGGCAGTCTGTGACGCAGGTCTTTTTCGAGGGTTTTTCGGGAAAAAAGAATTGACATGCCGGAGAGGAAAGGGTTTAATACCAAATTCTTGCATATTTTCTCAAGGGACTGCGGTCGTCAAAGAAGATTTTCACAAAGAGGTTTGTGTATATGTATGCCATAGTTCGTACCGGCGGAAAGCAGTATCAGGTTGCATGTGGGGATCAGGTTCGAGTCGAGAAGCTCGAGGGCAATATCGGCGAGAGCATCGACCTCAGCGAGGTGTTGATGGTTGTCGACGGCGAAGACGTCAAGGTTGGTCGTCCTGTTCTTGAAAACGCCAAGGTCACTGCTACTATCGCCGAACAGGGACGCGCCAAGAAGATCATCGTCTTCAAGAAGAAGCGCCGCAAGGGATATCGCCTCAAGCAGGGACACAGGCAGTCCTTCACCGCGTTGAAGATCGAGGCCATCTCCACCTGATATTCTCGTTTTTTGTGCGTTTTTTTCCATCGGGCCTGTGCGGCCCGCGAATTTGAAGGAGTAGACAATGGCTCATAAGAAAGCAGGCGGGAGCTCGCGCAATGGTCGCGACAGCTCCGGACAGAGACGCGGGGTCAAGCGCTTCGGCGGGCAGACCGTCAAAGCCGGCAATATCCTCGTGCGGCAACTGGGAACAAAGATCCATCCGGGCACTAACGTTGGTTGTGGTCGTGATTACACGCTCTTCGCCAAAGTTGACGGCGTGGTCACCTACGAAGATTTCGGCAAGGACAAGAAGCGCGTCAGCGTCTACACAGAAGCCTGATCCACAGCCGACACCGAATACTGGGTCTTGCGAGAACTTCGAAAGACCTCTCAGCAGGGAATGCTCGATCTTCAATGACTCGTTGAAGATCGAGTTTTTTTTTGCACCGAATGTAACAGCGGCAGGCCTGGGCTGGCTGCGAGGAGAGTTTCATGGCCTTTGTTGACGAAGCGAAGTTTTTTGTCAAGGCGGGGGATGGTGGTAACGGCTGTGTCAGCTTCCGCCGCGAAAAGTTCGTGCCCAAGGGCGGCCCCAACGGCGGCGACGGCGGCAAGGGCGGCGATGTCATCCTCCGCGCCAAGAAGGGCCTTCATTCCCTCATCGATTTCAAGTACCGCTCCCATTTCAAGGCAGAACGGGGCGAACATGGCCAGGGCAAGGAGATGCACGGCAGGAAAGGCAAAGACCTCTATGTCGACTTGCCGGTGGGGTCGGTGGTGCGGCGTTTCGACACTGGCGAGGTGCTCGCCGACCTCTCTGCTGATGGCGTTACGGTAGTCATTGCCCAAGGCGGGGAGGGTGGTCTCGGCAACCCCCACTTCGTCGGCAGCGTCAATCGCACGCCGCGGGTGGCAACCCCCGGCAAACCCGGGGAAGAGATGTGGCTGGCCGTGGAGCTGAAACTGCTTGCCGATGTCGGCCTGGTCGGCATGCCCAACGCCGGCAAGTCGACCCTGCTCTCCAAGCTGTCGGCGGCGCAGCCGAAGATCGCCGCCTACCCCTTCACCACCCTGCAACCGCAGTTGGGGGTGATGCGTCTGCCCCATAACGAGCCGTGCATCATTGCCGATATTCCCGGGCTGGTCGAGGGGGCCCATAGCGGAGTAGGACTTGGCCACACCTTTCTGCGCCATATCGAACGGACACGCATTCTCCTCCATGTCATCGATGTCGCCGACGAGGCCGTCAAGGAGAATCACGATATTATTGCTCGGGAATTGTCTTTGTATAAAGAGGAACTTGCCCATCGCACCCAAATTCTGGTATTGAACAAGACGGATCTCCTCGACGACGAGACGCTGGCGGCGCTGAAGGCCCATTTCGAGGGGCTCGCCCCTCATGTGGTGGCTGTCTCGGCGGAGTTGGAAGAGGGGATCGAACAACTCAAGGAACTGCTCGCCGGCATTCTCGAGGAAACCTCTGCCGGCGATTGAGGTGGTGGTCGTTGCGCGAGGGGCGGAAGACGCCCCAGCATCCTGGAGAAGGTGACCCTGGCGGTCCCGGGAGGTGACATGGAAACAGAGGGGCTTCAACCCGGCGATGATTCTGGCCGCCTCTACTTCTGCCGGCGGGCGAAGCGGGTGGTGGTCAAGGTCGGCAGCGCCATCCTGGCCGGTGCCGCCGGCCTGAACACTGAGGTCATCGACAGCCTCGCCGAAGATATCGCCTTTCTCACCGACAGCGGTCGCGAGGTGATTCTCGTCAGCTCGGGCGCGGTGGCCGCCGGAAAGCGCAAGATGGGCATCGTCGACGGCCGCGAGGTTACCATGCGCGAGAAGCAGGCCCTGGCCGCTATCGGCCAGTCGCGACTGATGCACGATTATGATGAGGCCTTTGGCCGCCATGGCAAGACCATCGCCCAGGTGCTCCTCACCCATTCCGATCTCGCCGATCGCAGGCGCTACCTCAACGTGCGCAACACCCTGCTCACCCTGCTCGAATTCGGCACCATCCCGGTGCTCAACGAAAACGACACGGTATCCACCGAAGAGCTCAAGTTCAGCGATAACGACAAACTCGGCGCCCTCGTCGCCAATCTCATCGAGGCTGACATGTTCGTCTGTCTCACCGACGTCGACGCCCTCTACGATCGTAACCCCATCGCCGACCCTGGCGCCATTGCCATTCGCACCGTTCCCGAGGTCACAGAGGCCATCGAGGCCATGGCCGGCAACAGCAAGAGTGTGCTCGGCACCGGCGGCATGCGCAGCAAAATCCTCGCCGCCAAAATGGTCAGTGCCGGCGGGGGCAGTGCCTTTATCGCTCCAGGGCGCTGCAAGGGCGTCCTGCGGCGGCTCTTTGCCGGCGAAGAACTGGGCACGTTCTTTGTGCCGCGTACCGAAAAGATGCAGAGCCGCAAGCGCTGGATTGCCTATGTGCTCAAGCCTCAGGGCGCTCTGTATCTCGATCGCGGAGCCTGCCTCGCCCTGACCGAGAAGGGCCGCAGCCTCCTACCGTCCGGCATCGTCGCCGTCGAGGGGCATTTCGATCAGGGTGATTCGGTGCGTTGTCTCGATGCGCAGGGAAAAGAGGTTGCGGTGGGGCTGGTCAACTTCTGTTCAACCGACCTCGAGAAGATCAAGGGAAAACATACCGACAGCATCGCCGATATCCTCGGGTACAAGGAGAGCGACGAAGTCGTGCATCGCGACAATCTTGTTTTGCTATAGAGGCGATTGACATCACAACGGAGATTTTACGATGACACTTGAAGAGCGCATTGTGGCGCTGGCGCGCAGTGCCAAAAAGGTCTCGTCGTCATTGGCGACTTTGCCGACGACGACCAAGGACAGGGTCCTCGCGGCCATGGGCCGACTCCTCGACGAGCATCGCCATGAACTGAAGCAGGCAAATGATCTCGACCTGCGCGATGCCGCCGCGAAAGGTCTTGCGGCGGCGATGCTCGATCGCCTGCGGTTGACCGACACCGTCATCGACGCCATGGTCGTCGCCCTCGAGGAACTGCGCCTGCTCCCCGACCCGGTGGGCAAGGTGGAGGACTTCGTCAAGCGCCCCAACGGATTGCTGGTCGGCCGTATGCGCGTCCCTCTCGGGGTCATCGCCATGATTTACGAATCCCGGCCCAACGTCACCGTCGACGCCGCCGCCCTCTGTCTCAAAACCGGCAATGCCGTCATATTGCGCGGCGGCTCCGAGGCCTTTCGCTCCAACCTCGCCCTGGCCGGACTCTTCCACCAGGCCCTTGAACGCGAAGCGGTGCCGGTCGATGCGGTGCAGCTGCTGCCGGTGACCGACCGAGCCGCCGTCGATATCCTCCTCCTCCAGGACGAGCTGGTCGACCTGGTCATCCCCCGCGGCGGCGAGGGCCTTATACGCAGCGTCACCGCCAAGTCGCGCATTCCGGTGCTCAAGCATTACAAGGGTGTTTGCCATATTTTCATCGACAAGGACGCCGATCTCGACAAAGTCGAGGCCATCGTCCTCAATGCCAAGTCGCAGCGGCCTTCCGCCTGCAACGCCCTTGAAGGGCTGCTGGTGCATCGTGAGGTGGCGTCGCGCTGTCTCCCTTCCCTGGCCGAGGCTCTGGTCGCCCAGGGGGTCGAGCTGCGTGGCTGCGAGGTCAGCCGGTCCCTGTCGCCAGTCATTACCGCGGCAGGCGACGACGACTGGGGGCGGGAGTTTCTCGACCTCATCCTCTGCGTCCGCGTGGTGAACTCCTATGACGAGGCTCGCGACTATATCGAGCGCTACGGCTCCAAGCATACCGAGAGCATCATCACCGAAAACTACACCACCGCGCAGCGCTTCCTGGCTGAGATCGATGCCTCGGCGGTGATGGTCAACGCTTCTACGAGGTTCAATGATGGCGGCCAGCTCGGCCTCGGGGCGGAGATCGGTATCAGCACCACCAAGCTGCACGCTTATGGGCCGATGGGCCTGGAAGAACTGACCACGCGGAAATTCATCGTCTACGGACAGGGGCAGGTTCGCGGGTGAGCATGCGCAGTGTCGGTCTTCTCGGGGGGACCTTCAACCCCATTCACCTTGGCCACCTCACCCTGGCGAAGAAGGCGCTGGAAGAGTGTCGTCTCGACCGAGTCATTTTTCTGCCCTCGGCGCGACCGCCGCACAAGAGCGGCGAACTCCTTGCCCCCTTCGCCGACCGCCTCGCCATGGTGCGGCTGGCCATTGACGGCGAGGACCGATTCCAGTGCTCTGATGTCGAAGCGACCTTGCCGGGACCGTCCTATACCATCGAAACCCTGCGCCTGGTGGAAAAAGGGATTGCTTCCGCCTCCCGGCTCTACTTCCTGATCGGCAGCGACGCATTCATCGATCTCCTCTCGTGGCGGGAGTACGAAGAAATCTTGCGGCGGGTGACGGTCATCGTCGCCTGCAGACCGGGACAGGACGAAGACGGCTCCGCCTTCCACGAGTTTCTTGCCCGCCTCGGCTATGGCCTGCAGGGCGGAGTCTGGCGGCGGAGTGGCGTTTCGCAGGAGATTGTCGTTCTTTCTGGCGACTTCATCGATATCAGTTCCACCGTTATCAGGAAGGGCATCGCCCAGGGGCTCGAGCCGCTTGGGCAGCTGCCGGCGCAGGTGCTGGCGTACATTATGCAACGAGGTCTCTACCGCACGGACGCGGGGGCGGCCACCCACCAGTTGTAAACCCATTCCGCATCGGCACGCGGAGGCGAAGGTCATGGCACACGTGAATGGCAGGACAGACGATGGTACGATCACCGTTCTGATCGTCGATGATTCTTTGGTGTTCCGCAGGTTCCTGCGAGATATCTTCGAGGACTGTCGAGACCTCGTCATCGTCGGCGAGGCGCAGAACGGTATCGAGGCCCTCGACATGATCCTCAAGACCAGACCGGCGGTGATCCTCCTCGACCTGGAGATGCCGCTCATGGACGGCATGACGGCATTGCAGCATCTGATGATCCATCGCCCCACCCCGACTATCATGTTCTCGAGCCTTAGCGAGGAGGGTACCGCCCGGGCCTTCGACACCATGAAAAACGGGGCTGTGGATTTCATCTCCAAGGATTTTGTCTTCCAGAAGAACAGCATCGAGACGGAACGCAAGGTTCTCCTCGAGAAAGTGCGTCGTGCAGCTACCTTGCGTCTGCGGGCGCGGGAACCGTTCTTCACCGCGCCGAACCTCGAGGGCCACCTGCCCCCGGAAGAGGTTGGCAGGATGGTCTTCTGCGAGGAGTGCGGCGGCCGCCAGATGGTCAGCTACAATCGTGCCCACCCGCCGCAGAGCGTTGTCTGTCAGCAATGCGGGGACACTATCGACCTCGATGGCGGCGCCAGTGGACAGCTGCGGCGCAACTCCTTCATCACCGTCTTCGGCGGAGGGGAGGGCAGTTTCTTCAACCTTCTTGAGATCGTTCCCCACCTTGATCCGGAAATGGGCGGTGCCTTCCTGGCGGTCATCCATGAGGAGACCGAACATCTCAACCGCTTCACCGAATACCTCGACGCCATCTCTGCCATCAAGGTGCACCGCGCCCGTGAGGGAGTGAGCATTGAGGGCGGCAATTGTTACATCGCCTCCGGCCACGACTTCCTACATCTCAAGCCCTACAGTGCCCAGCTGACACTGCAGCGCCTGCAGAAGTCGACCATGAACTGCGGACCGTTGGATGTCCTCCTCGCCTCGGTGTCCACCCTTTATAAGAAGCGGGCCTGCGGCGTGGTGCTCTCCGGGGACGATGCAGAGGGCGACAAGGGCATGGCGATCCTCGCCAAGAACGGCGGGGTGCCGTTGGTACTCGACAACCGCGAATGCTACTGCAAGAAGATGATCCGGCATATCCTCGCCAAAGGGGGCGATTTACCGAGCCTCGACAGTGCCGCGCTGGTGGAGAAACTTCGCGATCTGCACAGTCGGGCGAGGGGCGGGGCGGTGACCGAATAGCCAGCAGTGATGGGGAGGGTGGAGATGCTGTGGGAGCAGAACGTGCCGCTGATGCGGCAGGGGATGCATAAGGAGCTGCTTAAAAAGGCCTATGAAAACCGGCCTCCCGGTGAGCGTGTCTTCCCCTTGCGCGAAAACGTCTTCGCCGCCATGCGGCTCACCAGCCTCGGCGAGACCCGGGTGGTGATCATCGGACAGGACCCTTACTTTAATGAACACCCCGGCCTCGGCCCCGAGGCACATGGCCTGTGCTTCTCGGTGCGCCCCGGCATCCCCATGCCGCCTTCCTTGCGCAACATCCTCCAGGAGGTGAACAACAGCCTCTATGGGGGTGAGCAGG
The DNA here is from genome assembly GCA_937915545.1 of uncultured Desulfobacterales bacterium. Taxonomy (GTDB): domain Bacteria; phylum Desulfobacterota; class Desulfobulbia; order Desulfobulbales; family Desulfocapsaceae; genus Desulforhopalus_A. The sequence continues at coordinate 38,043 of CALGIJ010000012.1, read as the reverse complement.
TGAGCGTCGATACCGATCTGAGCCGCTGGGCACGGCAGGGCGTGCTCCTGCTCAACGCCAGCTTGACGGTGATCGCCAAAAAGCCCATGTCCCATGCTTCGCTGGGCTGGCATCGCCTCACCGACGATATCATCTCCACCATCTCCGCCAGGCGGGAGCATGTCGTCTTCATGCTCTGGGGGGCTTTCGCGCAGAAGAAACGCGAACTCATCGACAGTTCCAGGCACCTCGTGCTGGCCACCAGCCACCCCTCGCCGCTCTCCGCCCACAAGGGTTTCCTCGGTTCGGGGGTCTTTCTCAAGTGCAATCAGTATTTGCAGGAAAAGGGCCTGGCACCCATCGTGTGGTGAGCGCCCCCTCGCCGCGACCTTGTGAAGTTGCGGCGAGAGAACGGGACGCAACATCGGGGATGCTGTCGGCAACCTGTGAGGCGAGAAAGCCGGCGCCATGCTGCTGGAAAAGGCTGTCGGCGGCGGCCCCATGGAGATACGCTCCGGCCACCGCCGCATCCATCGGCGACAGTCCCTGGCCGACCAGCGCGCCTATCATTCCGGCGAGCACGTCGCCCATGCCTGCGGTGGCCATCCCCGGATTGCCGGTGGTGTTGATGAAAATAGTGCCGTCGCTGCTGGCGATGATCGTCCCCGCGCCCTTCAGCACGAGGGTGGTGTCGTGATGGTCGTTGCGGAAGAGACTGCTGCCGAGCAGCGCCGCGTCGATGCGGTTGTTCTGGATGTCGCTGGGGCTCTTTTGTAGGAGCCTGGCCAACTCTCCGGGATGAGGGGTAAAAATGCGCGGCCCGCCGGCCTCCGTCAACGTGTGGCGGGCCTGGGCGAGGATGTTGAGGGCGTCGGCGTCGAGCACCATCGGGCAGGGGAGCTGACGGTAGAGTTGCAGTACCAGTTCCCTGGTGGGTTTGGCCTGTCCGAGACCGGGGCCGATGACGACTGCCTTCTTGTCGATTGTCGCCGAAAAAATTGTCGGCCAATCGTCGACGCTCATATAATCGTGGCTGCCTGGGCAGGGAATGGTCATCGCTTCGACCAATGTGCTGGCCACGGCGTCTGCCACCGCGGATGGCACGCAGAGGCTGACCAGGCCGGCTCCGCTGCGCAGGGCGCCTCTGGCGGCGAGGATGGCGGCGCCACTCTTGCCACGGGAGCCGGCTATGACGAGGATATGCCCCTGGGTTCCCTTGTGGGCCCCCTTGGCTCGTTGCAACGGCCGGGCGAGGTGATGGAAGGTGTCGCGGGTCACCAGTTCGGTGCTGATCCGCGCTCTGGCGATGGCCTCCGGGGGGATGCCGATGTCGACGATTTGCAACTTCCCGGTCCATTCCGAGCCGCCGTGCAGGAAATGGCCGGGCTTGGCGCAACAGTAGGTCGCGGTAAGGTCGGCGCGGATGCAGGCGCCGAGGACCTTGCCGGTATCGGCGTCGATGCCCGAGGGAATGTCTACCGCCACCCTCGGCACCTTGGCCGCGAAGCCGGCCTTGTTGACGAGGTTTATGGCGTCGGCAAAATGGTCGGTGACTTCACGGTTCAAGCCGACGCCGAAGATGGCATCGACGATCACATGGCACGGCAGTCCACGCATCTCCATCTGCTGCAGCAGCACGGCGATGGTCTCCACCCGCTTGGGACTGTCGACGACGTGGAAGGGCAGCCGCAGTTTCCTGATGATGGCCAGGTTGACGGCGGCATCGCCGCGGAGCAGCGAGGGGTTGACGAGGAAGAAGAAAATCGGCTGGCAGCCGCGCTGATAGAGGTGGCGGCCGATCACCAGGCCATCACCGCCGTTGTTGCCGGGCCCGACGAAAATGGGGGAGTAGGTGCCGCCGCAGGGCCCGATCTCCTTCTCGATGATGTTCACAGTACCCACCCCGGCGTTTTCCATGAGCAGGATGCTGGGAATGCCGTAGTCCTCGCTGGCGGCACGGTCGAGTTTTTGCATTTCGGACGCGGTGGGCAGTTTCATCTCACTTTTCCTCTGGCTGGGAAGGGGGCGAGGCCATTTCCCGGCGGTAGTCTTCGATCAGGTCCTGGCAGAAGCGGCATGGCTCGAAGCCCGACTCGATGGCGACGTCGATATCCTTGAAAGAGATGGTGCAGTTTTTACAATTATAGTACTCGCAGGCGGGGACGTGGAAGACGCGGCTCTTGGCGTTACCCTTGATGATATTATGGGCCGCTCTCTGCTGAGCTCGCTCTTCTTCCAGCGCTTGGTCGCCGACATTTCTGCCAAGCGCCCGAGCAATTCGCCCGCCGAGACGCCGCAGCGGGGCGGTGGCGCCTTGCCACAGCGTCGAGACGAGCAGGGCCATGGCCTCGGGGACGAGGGGTTTTTCAACGGCGATACGGTTGATCCAGAAGAGGGCGAGGAGCAGAAAGATACCGTTGGGCGTCCACATCGCCAGCGCTACCGGCAGCGCGCCTTCTTCGGCCAGGGTTTTACCGAGGGTGAAGAGGATGTAATAGAGGACGAAGATGGCCAGTCCGGCCTGGATGCCAATGGCCTTGCGCCCCGGCCGGGCCTGCAGGCCGAGGGGCAGGCCGATGAGAGCGATGATCAGGCAGCCGAGGGGCAGTACCAGCCGTTTGTGCGACTCGATCAAATACTTGCGGCGGTTTTCCTCGACTGTGGCCCGTTCCGCTTCTTCGCGCAGTTCCTTCATGCTCAGGGCGGTCTTTTTCAGGGTGGTGGCACGTCCGGAGGGAGGCTTCAGAGGGATGTTGATCTGATACTGCTCGAACTCGACGATCTGCGCGTTGTCGCGGCCTGGACGGTGCAGACTGCCGTTGCGAAGAATGATCGATACCATCATGCTGGAGATGTTGCTGGTCATCGAACCGGTGGAGGCCATGGTGATGATGGGGTTGTCGACCCCGCGAGTGTCGGAGACGAAGACGTTCTGCCACTCCCCGGTTGACTTGTCGATCTTGTCGATGTATACGACGACCTCGCCGAGGGCCTCGGTGAAGACGTGTTCCTTGACCCCTTCGTTGATCTTTTCCTTGAGCAGCTGGTAGGTGAGCTGCTTCATCGACACCTCGCTCAAGGGGATGAGCTTGATGGAGATATAGCTGGTGAGCAGGGCGATGAGGCTGGCGACCATGATAACCGGCGGCAGAATCTGGTAGATGCTGACACCGCTCGCCTTGAGGGCGAGGATCTCAGAGTCGCTGGACAGACGCGCAAAGCCGATGGTCACCCCCATCATCGCCGCCATCGGCAGGGCATAGAGGAAGATGTTGGGAAAGAGATAGCAGAAGAGACGGACGAAATCCGCCGCCCCGATATTGAGATCGAGGACGAAGTTGAGAAAAGGGATGAGTTTGACGAGGAAAAAGACGCAGTTCATGATGAGGAAGCTGGCGAAGAACGGCGCCAGCATCTCGGTTGCCAGGTAGCTGTAGAGCAGCCGTGGCCGCTTGCTGAAAAACGTCATCGGCGTGCCACCGCAAGGTTGCAGAAGAGGTCGGGGGAGCGCCGGCCGAGAAGGCGCCGCAGCTCGCGAGGGCTGCAGGCGTATGGGAAACACACGCTGTTACGGGTGAGGATGGTATGCATTTATTCGAAACCGAAGAAGGCGATAAGTGGGTTTGTATTCACTGTCGTGTCGAAGAAGAGGAGATGATCGAGGCCAAGGGCTGGCAGTGGATCTTCGACCGCTACGATCAAACCCTGCGCTGCGCCCTCTGCGGGCACGGCGATTATGATATCGAGGACTAGCAGTGTAAAATTTTTTCAATGATTTTGCAGGTATTTTTTTCTTCTCCGCAAAAACCGGCCCTCGTCTCAGGCCGAATCAGGCGGTTCACATCTTCGACTGTGCCAGCGGCCCGTCGATGGTCACCTCTATCCAGTGCGGGTCCCACCACTCCTTGGGCATGACGAAGACACCGTTGACCAGCATGGAGAAATGGAGGTGGTCGCCTCCCGCCATGCCCGAGGTGCCGGTCAAGCCCAGGGGCGTGCCTTTATCGACCATGGTCCCGGGGCTGGTGTCGATCTGGCTCAAGTGGGAGTAGAGGCTGAAGACTCCCTGTCCGTGGTCGAGCATCACCATGTTGCCATAGATGCCGAGGTATTCGGCGAAGATCACCTTGCCGCGGTTGGCGGCGCGCACCTCGGCATGGCTGGTGGAGGCGATATCGACGCCGAGGTGGACCTGCTGGTCGATAATCGTCCCGTTATAGGAATAACTGCGATGGTCGGCAAAGCCTGCCCGAGGGCTCCCGGGCATGCGGCCGAAGGCGCCCTGCCAGAGGCGCTCGGCGAGCGGGTTGCGGCACAGTTCCTCGATCTGGCGGTTGTTGCGGTCGCGCAAGCTGGTGTTGGTAAAGAGATATTGCTGGATGAGATCGCCCTTCATCTCAGGGTAATGTTCCCTGAATTCCGGGACTTTGGCAGCCAGAAAGGACTCGCTGAGAGAGATGGTGTCGGTCTTCTTCGCCACCGCTTTGAAGGCGGGGGCAAAGGCCTGCGAGACCTCGTTGCCGGCCCGGTCGCTGACGCTGACCTTGGCGTTTTCCACCTTGGCGGCATCGTGGGGCAGGGCGAAGTAGGCGATATGAACATCGTTGCGGCCGTTGCCCAGCGGAAAGCCGGGATGGAAACGGCCGTTGATGGTCACCCCGCTTCTGCAGCCTTCCTCGGAGAGGCGATAGATGGCGATGCCGGCTCCACCGGGGGAGATATACTTCTCACTATGCAGCACGGTCAGTCGGGGCGGCACGGTGTCGACGGTCATCGCCTTTTCGACCACCGTGGCGTTGCCGCCCAGCCAGCCGAGCAGCGAATAGTCTCTGGCGGTGAGGCGCAGTACCATCGAGCCCTCTTCGAGACCAACCTTTTTGGTGTCAAAGTTTACGGTTCCCTTCACTTCACCAGGCCCGATATGGCCGATGAAGCCGACACGGGGGAAACTCGCGACATGGAGTTCCCGGCTTGTCGACCCTTGCACGGCAACGATGCTGATGCTGCGCAATCCGCTTTTCTTGTCGCTAATGGTATAGGAAATCGACCCGTTGCGGCCGATACTGTCAACATTGCCCTCGAGAGCCACTGTCGGCGCCTCCCATTCGAAAAAGAGAAAGGCGGCGACCAACAAGGCGAGGATGGCAATGCAGACGCCGCTGGCGGCGACGGCTCTCTTGGTTTTTCTGGGCATGGAGAGGGTTTTCATGGGCTCTGGGATGACGGTCGGAGCGTTCCGGGCTGACCGGAAAGGTCGGTGCTATTTCTGCCAGATGATCTCGTACTTCTCGATGTGCAGGTCTTTCGAAGGGGCGACGATTATTCTCTTGCCGATGTCCTTTTCGACCCTCATGCGTGTCTGGTCCTCCTCGTTCTGCAGGAGATCGGCGAGACGGGGGTGCACCCTCAGGGTGATGGTGCTGCCCTTGTGCTTTCGCGCATGGCGGGTGACCTTCCTGAAGATGTCGTAGCAGATGGTGCGCCGCGACTTGACCATGCCCTCGCCGGCGCAGTAGTGGCAGGGCTCGCACATCAGCTGGTGGAGGTTCTCGCTGTTGCGCTTGCGGGTCATCTGCACCAGCCCGAACTCCGAGAGTTTGAGGATGTTGATACGGCTCTTGTCCTTGCGCACCGCTTCCTTGAACGTGGCATAGAGCTCTTCGCGGTGCTGGTCGTTCTCCATGTCGATGAAGTCGATGATGATGATCCCGCCGATATTGCGCAGGCGCAGCTGATAGGCGATCTCCACCGCCGCTTCCATGTTTGTCTTGAAGATGGTGTCGTTGAGGTCGCTCTTGCCGACGTAGCGCCCGGTGTTGACGTCGATCACCGACAGGGCCTCGGTACTCTCGATGATGATATAGCCGCCGGAGCGCAGCCACACCTTCTTTTCGATGGCGCGGGAGATCTCCACTTCGATGTTGTAGGCCTCGAAAAGTGGGGTAGTCTCCTGGTAAAGGGTGATCTTGTCGGCCAGGACCGGGGCGAATGTCTTGACGTGGCTGAGCAGCTTCTCGTAGGCCTGGGGGTCGTCGATGATGAGGGCGTCGACATCTCTGGTGAAAAAGTCACGGATCGAGCGCAGGGTGATGTCGAGGTCTTCGTGCACCAGGCTTGGCGCTTCCAGAGTCTTGGAGCGGTCGACGATGCTTTCCCAGAGGAGGAGCAGATATTCCATATCGGCTTCAAGTTCTTCCGGTCCGGCGTGCTCGGCGACGGTGCGCACGATGAAGCCCGACCCCTGGGGGCGCAGCTCCTCGATGAGGTTTTTGAGCTCGGCTCTCTTGCTTTCTTCCTCGATCTTCCTGGAGATGCCGATATGGTCGGTGAGGGGGATGAATACCAGGTTGCGGCAGGGGAGAGTGACATGACAGGTGAGACGCGCCCCCTTGGTGCCGATGGGATCCTTGCTCACCTGTACGAGGATGTCCTGGCCCTCGTGCAGGACATCTTCGATATGCAGCCCCTGGGCGCGGATATGGGTCTGCGAGCAGTCGCCGATGCATGGGCTCAACTCAGGCGTTTTCGAGGACACGCAGACGTCGTCGATATAGAGAAAGCCGGTCCGTTCGAGGCCGATATCGACGAAGGCCGCCTGCATTCCCGGCAGCACCCGCACCACTTTGCCCTTGTAAACATTGCCCATCAGCCCCTTTTCTGTGGGCCGCTGCATGTGGAATTCGCTGAGATTGCCATCCTCGACCAGGGCAAGGCGCACTTCGTAGCTGGTCGCGTTGATGAGTATTTCCGTAGCCATTCTATAACCGTAAAGGCGAACCCGCCTTATTCGAAACCTGTGGTTGCAGCTCTTTCAAAGAGCGCAGTATACAGTATTGAAAGCTCTTCCTGCCACAGCTAATCAAATTTAATTTCTGATAAGAAACCAATGACTAACCGCGGATCATCCCTATACCTGGCAAATTTCCGTGTCATCGCGCCGAAAAATGCCAATGGTCTCTGGATAGCGGCCTCCCCGGAAAAGCACTCCTTTCGTGTGAAGCTTCTTGCCGCGGCGAGAATTTTCATGTTGTTCTTTCTCCATTCTTTCGTATATTGGCGGGAAGTTCTCCGTTTCTAAACAACAACTTGCCGCACCGCCTCCACCCCGCCGGGCGCACGCCCGGCGGCTCCGGCGCCGCCAGAGCATGCCTGAGCGGGCGGCGATAACACCCACCAGCAAGGAATCTCGCCATGGTCAACAAAGTTATTCTCATCGGCAATCTCGGCGCCGATCCCAAGGTCAGCTATACCCAGAGCGGCACCGCCGTTGCCACCCTCAGCGTGGCGACCAACCGTCGCGTCAAGGATCGAGACGGAAATTTCCAGGACGAAACCGAGTGGCACCGCGTCATCGTCTGGGACAAGAGCGCCGAGTTCTGCGGCAACTACCTCTCCAAAGGTTCCAAGGTGTATGTCGAGGGACGGCTGCAGACGAGGAAATGGAAGGATCAGAGCGGCGCCGACCGCTATACCACCGAGGTCATCGCCGTCACCATCCAGAGTCTGACGCCCCGTGGCGGTGATGGCTCCACTGGCGGTGGCTACGAACAGCCGCCGCTGCCTCCCGAGCCATTCGGTTCCATGGGTGGTGGCACTGGCGAAGACGTGCCATTCTGACATCTTGTGGTGGCATGCGCCCCGGTCCCTGCACGGACCTGGCGGGCCGTGCCCCCATTATCGTCTCAGTCACGCGCAGGGAGGGGCTCCGGCATGCCGGGCGCTCCTCCTTTTCTTTTTTTCCCGAGATCTTGCACGAGGAAGGTCGAGCGGTTGACGCCACAGGGGTCCGTCCCTATTATTGCTTCACGTTGCCGAAAGGATCGATAACAGCCGCCCTCAGCGAGAAAGTATCACCATGGATTATTACGAACTGTTAGGGGTGAAAAAGGACGCCAGCCCCGCCGACATCAAGAAAGCCTACCGCAAGCTGGCCCTCAAGTACCATCCTGACAAAAACAGGGGGGACAAGGAGGCCGAAGGCAAGTTCAAGGAGATCAACGAGGCTTATGCGGTGCTCTCCGACGCCGAGAAACGGAAGCAGTATGATCTCTACGGCTCTGCTGACTTCCATCGTCGTTTTTCCCAGGAAGACATCTTTCGCGGCTTCGACCTCAACGATGTGTTGCGGCAGTTCGGTTTCGGCAGCGGCGGCGGGCAGTCGTTCCGCACCAATATGGGGGGCATGGGAGGCAATGGTTTCGCCTCGTTTTTCAATGCAGGACATGGCGGGGGCTGCGGTGGCGGCTGTCAGAGTGCGCCGGAACGCGGCCAGGACCTCACCTATCAGATAACCGTCTCCCTGGAAGAGGTGCTCAACGGGGCGGAGCGCACCATCACCCTGCGCAAGAACGGAGACGCGCAGAACGTTTCGGTGAAGATTCCCAAAGGCATCGAGGACGGCAAGAAACTGCGACTCCAGGGCAAGGGCGGCGCTTCACGCAACGGCGGCCCCCCTGGTGACCTCTATCTCAAAGTGGAGATCGCCGGTAACGACACTTTCAGCCGTGAAGGGGACGACCTCATCACCCAGAAACTCATCTCCTTCAGCGAGGCCTGCTTCGGCACCACCGTTGAAGTGGAGACTCTCGAAGGCAAGAAATTCAATGTCAAGATTGCCCCGGGGACCGGCCATGACGCGCGCCTGCGCCTCAAAGGTCATGGATTGCCCATGGGTCCGCTGGGCGAGCGCGGCGACCTCTATGTCAAGATCGCCGTACGGGTGCCGAAGGAACTGAACGAAGAGCAGCAGGAGGCGGTGCGGGCGCTGGGCGGCTGCGGGTTGTAGGGACGCCCGCGCAGTTGGCGGAGCGAAGTGTCGCGGCCCGGAAACGCAGGCGTTTCCGGGCCGTTCTTTTTCTGCGCCAAGGGCCTCGGGAAGGCGGGGCGGCCTGATCAGTAGGCGCTGTCGGCGTAGGTCAGCCAGCCTCCCGCGGCAACGAGCTTCTTGTCGAAGGGGTTGAGGGTGAAGGAGCACTCGACCGCGGCCTGCCCGGGGCTGTCGGAGGTGGCGGTGAGGCGGTCGCCTGCGAGGTCGATGGCGATGCTGACATTGCCCTTCATGGCAAAAAGGGCGTCGATCTGACTCTTGTCGAGTTCCACGGCGAGGATGCCGCAGTTGAACATGTTCTGCCGGAAGATGCGCGCGAAGCTCTCGGCGACGATGACGTTGATGTCGTTGACCTCGAAGACCCATACCGCATGCTCCCGCGAGGAGCCGCAGCCGAAGTTGGCGCGGGTGATGACCACCCTTGTCTTGGCCAGGGTCTCGGCAGAGGGCCCGAAGGGCTTGCCGTCGAGGAGGAGATCCTCGAGCAGGTGCGGCTTGAGCGCCGTCTTGGTGATTTCCGTGAGGTACTTGGCGGGAATGATCTCGTCCGTATTGATATCGCTTCTGTCCAGGAGAATGGCTGGTCCGCCGAATTGTTTCATTGCTGCCGTTCCTCGTTAGTTGTTGATGTCGCGGGGGTCGGTGATGACGCCGCTGACTGCCGTCGCCGCCGCGGAAAAGGGGCTCATCAGGTGGACCATGCCGCCCTTGCCCATCCGGCCGTTGAAGTTGCGATTGGTGGTCGAGGCGCACACCTCGCCCGGCGCTAGTACGCCGCAGCTCATGCCGAGGCAGGCCCCGCAGGTGGGGTTGAGCACGCAGAACCCGGCGGCGAGAAAGGTGGCGATGATGCCCTCTTCGAGGGCCATGCGGTAGATGAGCGGTGTCGCCGGGGTGACAATGCCGCGCACGCCCGGGGCGAGTTTGCGCCCTTGCAGGATAGTGGCGGCATCGCGCAGGTCCTCGATGCGGCCGTTGGTGCAGGAACCGATATAAACCTGGTCGACCGGGGTGCCGGCAAGCTCGCTGATACTCTTCACCTGATCCGGCTTGTAGGCGAAGGTGCACTGCGGCGCCAGCTCGCTGACATCGACCTCGAGGGTCCTGTCGTACACCGCGTCGGGGTCGGAATGCCAGCGGCGGAAATCATCGACCGCCGCTTCCAGTGAGGGATACTGTGCGGAAATGAAGGGCCACAGGTAGAGGGCGGTGGTGCGGTCGGGCATGCACACGCCGCAGGTGGCCCCAGCCTCGACCGCCATATTGCACAGGGTCATGCGCCCCGCCATGGAGAGGGAATCGACCACCGGGCCGACGAACTCGAGGATCTTGTCGGTGGCGCCGTTGACCGAGATCTTGCCGATGATCGCCAGGATGATGTCCTTGGCGGTCACCCGCGGCTGCAGGGTGCCGGTGATGTTGACGCGGATTGTCTTGGGCACGCGGAAAGAGCAGACGCCCTTATAGATGCCGACCTCGAGATCGGTCGTGCCGACGCCGGCGGCGAAGGCCCCGAAGGCGCCGTGGGTGCAGGTGTGCGAGTCGCCCATGATCACCGTGTAGCCCGGCCGCACGAAGCCTTTTTCCGGGAAGAGGGCGTGGCAGACGCCGTTGTCGCCGATGTCGAAGAAATCCTTGATATTGTGGCGCCGCGCCCAGTCACGCATGATCTTGCCCTGCATCGCCGTCTTCGAGTCCTTGGCCGGGGTGACGTGGTCGATGACCGCTTTGATCTTGGTGGTGTCGAAGACCTTGTCCATGCCCTTCTCCATCAGGTCCATGATGGCGATGGGGGTGGTGATCTCGTGGCACATGACCACGTCGAGGTCGAGGATCATGTTGTCTTCGGTGGGTTGGTCGCGCAGGTGCGCGGCGAAGATTTTCTCAGTGAGGGTCTTTCCCATGGCATTTGCTCCGAGAAAAGGGGAAGAGGCGTCGGCCGCCGCTGGTCGACGTCAGGGCGTGAAAAATCGACATGGTACAAAAAAAAGAGTATCCTGGCGAGAATAATATCCACCATGCTCGGCATACCGTCTGCGGGAACCTGCCTGGCCGGCCTTATTGCCGCTGGTCTGGCGAAAGCGAACACTGAAGGGAGAAAGAATGAGAGGAATCGGACAACTGCTGGTCTGGCTGTGGTGTCTTACAGCAACTTCGTCCTGGGCTGCGCATGGCATTTCCCTCGACGGCCAGGTCAAGTATCCGCCGGGCTTCGCGGGTTTCGACTATACCTCGCCCCAGGCGGTCAAGGGCGGCACACTGGTGCTGCACGACATCGGCAGCTTCGACAAGCTCAACCCCTTCACCCTGAAGGGCGAGGCGCCGCTCGGCCTCGAAGCGCTGGTCTTTGAGCCGTTGGCGGTGGCCTCCCTGGACGAGCCCTTTTCCCAATATGGTCTGCTTGCCGCCGACATCGACGTGGCAGCCGACAAGAAGTCGGTGACCTTCACCCTCGACCCGCGGGCACGCTTTTCCAGCGGCGAGCAGGTTCGTGCCGAGGACGTCGTCTATACCCTCGAGACCCTGAAGAGCGGGAAGGCCCACCCCTTCATGAATTCCTATTACCAGGATATCGAGCGGGCCGAGGCGCTCGCCCCCGACAAGGTGCGCTTTCATTTCGCACGGGTCAACCGTGAATTGCACATGATCGCCGGGCAGATACGCATCATGTCGAAAAAATTTTACGAGGAACATGGTTTCGCCGCGGAATCCGGTAAGGATCTCGTGCCGCCGCTGGCCTCCGGGCCCTATGTGATCGACAAGGTCGATCTCGGCCGCACTATCACCTACAAGCGCAACCCCGACTATTGGGCAATCGACCACCCCACCCGGCGCGGCATGTACAACTACGATGAGATCGTCGTCAAGTACTACAAGGACCAGACGGTGGCCCTCGAGGCCTTCAAGGCCGGGGAGTTCGACTTCATTTCCGTCAATATCGCCAAACAGTGGGCCAGGGACATGGAGGGCAAGCGCTTCACCGACGGAGCAATCCGTAAGAAGACTTTCCCTCACGGCAACAATGCCGGCATTCAGGGCTTCGTCATGAACACGCGGCGCCCTCTCTTCGCCGACCGCAAGGTGCGCCAGGCCCTGGGACTGGCGCTCGACTTCGAATGGACCAACAAATCCCTCTTCCACCAGCAGTATACGCGGAGCACCTCCTTTTTCAGCAACTCCCCCCTGGCGGCGACGGGACTCCCCGAAGGACGTGAACTGAGCCTTCTCGAGCCCTATCGCGACAGTCTGCCCGGCGAGGTGTTCACCACCCCGCTCAGCCCCCCGTCGACCGAAGGAGACGGCCTGCGCCGCAATCTCCTCGCCGCCCGGGATCTGCTTGCCGAAGCTGGCTGGCGGGTTGTCGACGGCCGGCTGGTTAACGGCCGCGGCGAACCCTTCGTCTTCGATATTCTCCTCGTCTCGCCGGCCTTCGAACGGGTCATGGCCGCCTACGTCAAGAATCTCGACAAACTCGGCATCCATGCCGAGTATCGCGTTGTCGACATGGCCCTGTACAGCGAACGGGTCAAGAACTTCGATTTCGACATGATCGTCTCCACCTTCGGCCAGTCCCAGTCACCTGGCAACGAGCAGCGTAATTACTGGCACTCGGCTGCCGCTTCGCAGCCAGGCTCGCAGAACTATGCCGGGGTCGCTTCGCCGGTGGTGGATGCCCTGGTCGAGAAGATCATCTACGCCACGACCCGCGAGGAGTTGACCGCCGCCTGCCGCGCCCTCGACCGGGTGCTGTGGTATGGCTATTATCTCGTCCCAAACTGGTACCTGCCCGTGCATCGCATCGGCTATCACGACAAATTCCTCACACCCGAGACCTTGCCGGTCTTCTATGACCCCTTCCAGCTGCTCATGACCTGGTGGCTGAAGCCTTGACCATGGCAACTGGCCTCGTCATGCCATGGTGGTGGCGCAGAGAGCGGAACAACAAACGAAAATTTTGATGAAGTCCATCATTTTTTCTTGACTGTCAGCACCCCTTCCTGATACCCCAATATCAGGCACGGTCGCTCGCCGCGGGGAAAACAGATCGTTTCTTCGCGATGTTACCGGGTCGCGAAGAGGGGTGGCAAAGGTCCACTTGCGAAGCGGCGGGTGAAGGGTTATCAAATGGGGCCGGGGCATGGCACGTCTGTTCCACAATGGCAAATGGTGGTCTGCCAGGACGCGGCGGGTACGGAAAACGGACCTTGCCGCCGGGAGAGGTCAAGCCTGCCCCTGCTCCGATCTTCGGGGAGGCTTGCGGTATGTCTGAGCGCGTCAAGGGAAAGGTCAAATGGTTCAACGCCAGCAAGGGCTATGGGTTTTTAGAGCGGGGAGACGGGCAGTCGGATATCTTCGTGCACTACAGTGCCATCCAGGGCGAGGGATTCCGCAGCCTTGAGGAGGGGCAGGCGGTGGAGTTCAGCATCGCCAAGACTGACAAAGGTCTGCAGGCGGAAAATGTCGTCAAGTTGACGTGACCGGCTTCTCGCCGTCGCAAATTTCGCCCCGTGTCGGGAGAGGCGGCGGGCGCCTCCCGGACCGGGGCGTTGCTATGTTAACCCTTTTGCTGTTCTTGCAGGCAATGTGCTGCGCCGCATACCGAGACCATGAGGGAGAGTACCGATCAGATGATTATCCTGCTCCATGACGTGAATGAGACCGAAAACCTGGGGAGACTGCTTGGCGGTGCGGCCGAGGCAGGCGACGTGCTCTGTCTCGATGGCGACCTCGGGGCCGGCAAGACCACCCTCACCCAGGCCATCGCCCGCGGCCTCGAGGTGCCCGCGGCCTGCTATGTGACCAGCCCCTCCTTTGCCGTGTTTCAGGAATACCCAGGCCGCTTGCCTCTCTATCATATGGACTTCTACCGCTTGCGTGGCGAGGACGATGTCCTCGATCTCGGCCTGGAGGAGTATTTCTATGCTTCCGGGCTGACGGTCATCGAGTGGTCGCAGCGTGCACCTAGCATCCTTCCCGAGGAGTGCCTCTTCCTGGCGATGGCAGGTTGCGGCGAAGGGGAGCGGCGGGTGGCTGTCGGTGGGAAAGGGCGCTTTCTTGCCAGAATTCTGCCACTGTTGCGAGAGTTCGAACACGCCACCTCATAACAGCGAAACTCGCCATACGGCAGCCCGGCGAGCGACCGAAATTGCACGGTGCCTGATCTCTGTTCAAGTGGAACATCCAAGAGTGTATGGTTGATCCGGTATTTGACTGAGGCCTGCAGTTCGACGGCTTCCCCCCATCCGCCCGGTCGAGGACTGAACTTTCGTCCCCATGACGCAAACGGTGGCTTAGGCCGGCACAACCTACCCAGCCGAGCGTTTTCCAGAGGCATCCTCCCTGCCGAGCAGGGCCGCGGCGGCGGCCTCTGCCTGGTGCAACAGCTCCGGGCGGAGCAGTGCCGCGTCGGGGGTGTTCAGGCCGCAACCGCGGATCAGGATGGTTTCGGAAAAGAGGCCCAGCTGGCTGAAGAAGCCATTGTATCTCGGAAAAATATCGGCAAAAAACTCTTCACTGTCGGCCCCCTGGCTTTGGATGAAGACAAGCTTCTTGGGGCCGGCCAAGCGATGCTTTTTGTCCGCCGTCATGAAATCGGGGGTGAGGAAGGAGTAAATCCGATCGATGAATCCTTTGAGCTGGGCGGTGACTTCCCCCCAGTACACCGGCGTGGCCAGGATGACGAAATCGGCCCAGGCAAAATCGGCCAGCACCTGGCGCAGGTCATCCTCGAGAATGCAGCTCTCGCTTCGTATCTTGCATGCGCCGCAGGCCTGGCAGCCCTTGAAGCTGAGGGAGTTGAGGTGATGGCTCCTGACCTCGCCGCCGGCGCCTGCCAGACGGTCGCAGATGATTGAGGCCAGGGCCGTGCTGTTGCCGTGCCTTCGTGGGCTGCCAAGAATCGCCACTGTCTTGTACATCACCATTCTCCTGCTTGTTGAGAGAGGGGGGAGTCGCGGCCAATGGGGAGGGGCGCGGCTCAGAAAAAGGCGCCGTGGCGATGGTATCCTGCCAACGGCACGTCGAGGATGCGAAAAGGGAAGATTTGCTGTTGGTAATCGACCACGAAGACTTCGAGCACCCGGCTGATCACCGGAAAGGACAGTTCCTGCCAGGGAATGTCCGCGAGGGCGATGAGCCGTACCTCGAGGCTCTCGGCCCCGGCGGAAAATTTGCCCGCTTCGAGCCGCCCCAGAAACATGAAGTAGAGCTGGTCGATGGTGGGCAGGTTGAGCAGGGCGTAGGGCCGAAGATCGACGAGGACGGCCCCGGCCTCTTCCCTGGCTTCGCGCCGAGCAGCCTCCTCGATGGTCTCGCCGTTCTCCATGTAGCCGGCGGGCAGGGTCCAGGTCCCGAGACGGGGCTCGATGGCTCTCTTGCAGACCAGGAGTTTGTCCTGTTCCATGATAATTGCCCCGACCACCATTTTCGGATTTGCGTAGTGAATAGCCTGGCAGCCATCGCAGATAAATCGTGCCCGGTCATCCCCTGGAGGGATGCCACGTCGTACCGGCGAACCGCACTGCGGGCAGTAGTTCATGGTTTTGCCCCTCGAAGAAATCGTCAAATCATTCCGCCAGGCTCTGGTAAGTGGCCTCGGTGGCGCCGGTGAGCAGTTGCAGCGACTCGATGGCGATGGCGAAGAAACAGGCGCTGCCGCTTGCGGCGAGGCTGGTCAAATGGGGGTGCCTGGCCAGGAAGCGACGGCGGATGTCGGTCAGGGTCGGCGGGTCGGTGAGCATCTCGAATCGTCCGCGCAGGGTCAGGGCCTGCATGATGCGTCGGTCCTGGCTGGCGAGGCGGTTGTCAATGAGCACGGAAACGATCGCATTGTCCTGCAGGTTACTGAATTTCCTGCTCTCTTTAAGGGTGACCATATAGAGCTTGGTGCAATCCTGGTTGCAGATATAGGCCATCAGCGAGCAGTGCGGCCCCTTGGGCGAGGCGGTCGCCAGCACGCACAGATCCTCCTGCCGCAACACTGCCTGCATATCCGGGCGTACGCCGAGCCCAGTCTGCGCGTTTTCCTCAGTCATCTTTTTTTTCCTCCACCCTGCAACTGGCATCTCTCGGCGGCAATGGGGCCCCCGCGACTCCGCCGACCCACGCATGGTAATGCATTCTTGGCGACTAATCACTACCCTTTTCAGCATGTTCACCCGCATGGTCCCTGGCGATCAGCATATAGATCGAGGGAATGACAAAGAGCGTAAACAGGGTGCCGATGGCCATTCCTCCGACCAGTACCAGACCGATGGAGTTCCGGGCCAGTGCACCGGCCCCGGAGACCAGGGTCAGGGGAAAATGGCCGGCGATGGTGGCGCCGGTGGTCATCAGTACCGGGCGTAGCCGGGTAATCGCCGCCTCGGTGATCGCCTGCCGCTTGGAAAGGCCCTGTTCCTGGAGCTTGTTGGCGAACTCGACAATGAGGATGCCGTTCTTCGAGACCAGGCCGACCAGGGTGACCAACCCCACCTGGGAGTAGATGTTCATGGTTGTCGTCCAGCCGTGGGTCCAGAACTGGACGCTGGGGTCGGGCATTTTCAGGAAGGTGAAGAGCAGCGCCCCGAACATCGCCAGGGGGACCGACCCGGCGAGAATGATAAATGGGTCGCGGAAGCTGTTGAACTGGGCGGCTAGCACCATGAAGATAAGAATCACCGCCAGGCCGAAGGCCGGCAGGAATTTGTTGCCCTCGGTCCGTAACTGACGCGACTCGCCGGTGTAATCGAGCACGTAGCCCTTGGGGAGGATCTTCATCGCCTCGTCTTCGAGAAAGCGCAGGGCCTCATCGAGCGGTCGGATAGCAACCCCGCTGATCTTGACGGCATTGAGCTGCTGGAAACGATTGAGGGAACGGGGGCCGGTGGAATTCTTGATGCTGGCCACCGTCGACAGCTGCACCAATTTGCCGTCCGGGCCGGTGACGTAGATGTTCTCCAGCTGGCTGGGGTTGAGCCGCTCGATTCGGGAAATCTGCGGGATCACTTTGTAGCTGCGGCCGGAGATATTGAAGCGGTTGACGAAATTGCCGGAGAGCATGGTACCGACATCCGAGCCGACCTGTTGCAGGCTCAGGCCGAGGTCGGCGACCTTGTCGCGATCGATGACGATCTCCGACTGGAGCTGATCCATCTTGACATCGATCAGCGGGGGAAAGGCGAACATCTTGCTCTCAATGGCCTTGCCCTGGATCTGCTGTGCAAACTGCAGGATCTGATCGACTTCGGCGGTGGAGGCGATGATGAATTCGACAGGGAACTGCCCTCCTCCGGGCAAGGCCGGGGGTGTTACCGGAAACATGCGGATCCCGGGGATGGCATGGAGTTTTCCTTGCACTTCCGGCATGATCTCGAAGACATCGCGCGCTCGTTTTTCCCAGGGGCTGAGCACCATGCCGCCGAATCCGGAATTGGGAAAAGTGATCTGAAAGGTGAAGTCGGTCTCCGGTACGCTCATGAAGGCGTCGTTGGCCGCGGCGGCGTAGAGGCTGTTCTGGTCCAGGGTGGAGTTGGCCGCGCCATCGAGGATGCCGAAAATCACCCCTTGGTCCTCGGCCGGGGCCAGCTCCTTGGCCGACATCATGAACATCGGGAAGGCAAGTGCCACCAGAACCAGCCACACCATGTAGACGGCGGGCCTGGCATTGAGGGTGCCATCAAGCAGCCAGCGATACAAGGCTTGAATCTTCTTGAAGTCCCGGGCGATTTTTCCGGAAAAGCCGGTGCTTTCCGTTCCCGGTTTGAGAATCTTGGCCGACATCACCGGGGAGAGGGTCAGGGCAACGATACCCGAGATGGTCACCGCTCCAGCCAGGGTGAAGGCGAATTCGCGGAAGAGCGATCCTGTCAACCCTCCTTGCAGGCCGATGGGGGCATAGACCGCCGCCAGGGTAATGGTCATGGCGATGATCGGCCCGACCAGTTCCCTGGCCCCCTTGATTGCCGCATCATAGGGGGCGAGCCCATCGCGCAGGTGGCGCTCGACGTTTTCCACCACGACGATGGCGTCGTCGACCACCAGACCGACGGAAAGGACAATGGCCAGCAGGGTCAGCAGGTTGATGGTAAAACCAAAGACCTGCATGAGAAAGATGCCGCCAATCAGCGACACCGGGATGGCCACTACCGGCACCAGCACCGAGCGAAACGAGCCGAGAAACAGGTAGATGATAACCACGACGATGAGCAGGGTGTCGAGCAGGGTCTTGATGACTTCGTCGATGGCGTTGGTAATGTACTCGGTAGCATCGTAGCCGATGGTTGCTGTCATGCCGCTCGGCATCTGATTCTGAATGGCCTCCAACTCGAGGCGCACCCGCTTCAGCACATCGATGGAGTTGGCATTGGGCAGCGGCCAAATGCCCATGAACACCGCGGCCTGACCGGAAAAGCGCACCTCCGACCCGTAATCCTCGGCCCCCAGCACCACCTCGGCGATGTCCTCGAGGCGCACCACGCCGCCCCCCTGCTCGCGGATAATCAGCTTTTTGAACTCGCCGAGCGAGCGCAGGTCGGTGTTGGCCGTCAGGTTGATCTGGATCAGCGAACCCTTGGTCTGGCCGACCGCCGCCAGGAAGTTGTTGCTGGCCAAAGCCTGCCGAACCATCGCCGGGCTGATGTTGTAGGCGGCCATCCGCTCGGAATTGAGCCAGATGCGCATGGCGAAGGTGCGCCCCCCGAGGATATCGGCGCGCTGTACCCCCTCGACTGCCGAGAGTCGCGGCTGCACCACCCTGACCAGGTAGTCGGTGATCTCATTCTGGCGCAGCTCCTTGTCGGTAAAACTGAGATACGCCGAGGCGAACTGGCTGTCCGCCGATTCGACGTTGAGGGCCGGGACCTGGGCCTCGGGGGGCAAGTCACCGCGAATCTGGTCGACTTTGGAGCTGATCTCGGAGAGGGCCTTGATTGGATCGTAATTGAGTTTTAAGCGGACATTGATGGTCGAGAGGCCTTGGGCGCTCTGCGACTCGATATACTCTATGCCGTCGGCGGCGGCGATCGCCCGCTCGAGAGGGGTGGTGATAAACCCGCGCACCAGGTCGGCACCGGCCCCGACATAAACAGTGGTCACGGTTACCACCGCATTGTCGCTGCGCGGATATTGCCGTACATTGAGGCTGCGAATGGCCTGTAGGCCGGCAATGACGACTACCAGACTGATAACCACCGCCAGAACCGGTCGGCGAATGAAGAGATCGGTGAATTTCATCAACAACGCTCCACGAAAGAGAGGATTCGCGAGTAACGAGCGGCGACGTCATGATGGCGCCCCCCGTTCACCATGGCAGCTAGCCCAGCAACAGAGGTGTTAGCTGTCCTCGGGCCGTGGCGACAGCGTGAATGCCGGCGCCAGGTTGTTGTCGATGACCACCGGCTGACCATTGCGCAGTTTGAAGACCCCGGTGGTGACCACCATGTCCCGTTCGGAAAGGCCGGAGAGCACCGAGATGAAGTCGCCCCGTTTTTCACCGAGGCGTACGAAGCGCTGGTTCACCACCTTGATCGGCTGCCCGCCTTTATCATCGGTTTTCTCGACGACTACGAAGACCGAATCGCTATACGGGGCATAGAGCACGGCGGTGGCGGGAATGGCCAGCACCTGATTGTCCTCTGGCAATACCACCTGGACGTTGACAAACATCCCCGGGCGGAGACTTTCGTCGCTGTTTTTCAGGGTCGCCTGCACCGAAATAGTGCGGGTGATGCTGTCGACCTGGGGGTTTATGGCGGTGATGCGGCCTTCAACAGCTGCCCGCGGCAGAGCGTCTGAGGTGATGCGCACCACGTGGCCGAGGGCGATCCGGCCCAGGTGGTGCTGCGGCAGCTGAAAGTTGACGAAGATCGGGTTAAGCGCCTGCAGGGAAACGATGGGCGTGCCCTCTTTGAGGATTTCTCCGAGATTGACCAGGCGGATGCCCAACCAGCCGCTGAACGGGGCCTGGACGTTTTTCTTGGCGATGGCGGTGCGAATGGCATCGGCCTGGGCCTTGTTGGCCTTGAGCTGCGCCTCGGCGTTGTCGAAATCCGCACGGGAAATGGCATTGCGCCGATAGAGCTCCTCAATTCTGTTGAAGTTGTTCTGGGCCAGGGCGATCTGCGCCTCTGCCGAGCGCAGCTGCGCTTCCTCGGTGGTGCTGTCCTGCTTGATCAGCAGCCCGCCTTCCTGCACCTTGGTCCCGGGTTCAAAAGCTATGCGGACGACCTTGCCGGGCATCTCCGCAGCAACCGTCACTCCCTGGACGGCGGTGAGCGTGCCAACCGAACCAAGCGTCAACTCCCAGGAGCTTTTTTGCGCCTCGGCTGCCGTGACCACCTCCGGAGGAAAGGTCATCGCCTTACCTTGGTCGACCATCTTTTTGATCTGCAAGGCCTTGATGCCGCCAATGCCCGCGGCGAGGAGGAGCAGGCCGAGAACGGTAAAAAAGAGTTTTTTCTTCATCTTGACCTTCCTGAGGTAGAAGTAACACAAAGGAGGATGTCTTCGAGCTAATGGTAACCCCCCTTCAAGCAGTGTCAATCACCTATGACAAATGACGGGGAATTGGCGTCGCCGGTGTCCAACTGCGCACCATAGGGTTTTTGATCGTAGGCGGCAATGGCGCAGGTTCCGGCATTGATGGATTCCCAGGCCAGGTTGAGATTGGCATCGATCGAGATGACGCGATACGCGGTCGCAAGAGAGCGCCATTTTCTGCAACAGGGAAGGTGGTCAAGACCTGCTGCCGTCTCCACCGGCAGGGCTTTCGCTGCCGAAATTTCTTTGCCGATGCGATATGGCGGACTCTGCGGCCCTCGTGGCGAAATGATGGTGAAGGGAGCCACCATTGTGTGGTAGTCTGCACTGCCTCCTTTTCCGGAGCGCTGAGGTGCGCCCCGCTAAAGGAGGCGGATAGCGTGGGCCTCTTTCTTGGCAAGCAGCGCCCCGGTCCATTTTCGGCATTTTGCCTTACCTCAGATAGAGCCTCATGGATATAAAGATGAAACACCTTCCCCTACGCTTTACAGACTGCCACAAAGGCTTCACCATCGATCAGGACAAGGTCGTCGCCCCGGAAAAGACGCTGGCCTCCTTCTACGCCCGCATCGAAGAACTCGATCTTTCCATCCTTAACGAGGTCAAGAGAATAGACAACGGCCGCCTCGACATTCCGGTGTACTTCAGCGTCTGTGGCGAGGACGCCATGGCCCTCACCGGCACGAAAAAGCAGATGGGAAAGGGGGCCTCGCCAATTCAGGCGGAGGCCTCCGCCTGCATGGAGCTGGCCGAGCGCTTCTCGTTTTTCAGCTTCAAGAACAGAGCCGACAACTTCCTCGTCGGCGACTACCGGCAGATGAAGGAGGCCGGCTATCCGGTGCTGGGCCTACAGTTCCTCCTCCTCTCGGTGCACGACAGCCATAGCGGCGCCGCCAGGCTGGAGCAACTACTGGAAGGCATCCCGCTGCAGTGGGCCTGGGCCACCAACATCACCCGCGGCGAGAGCGTGCTGGTGCCCTTTTCCTGGTTCTTTGCCATCAACGAGTTCAACGGGCCCTCCGCCGGCAACACCCTCGAGGAGGCTGCCATTCAGGGCATCTGCGAGATCGTCGAGCGCCACGTGTCGGCCCTTGTCAGCCATGGCAGACTCTCTGTGCCGCGCATCGACACCGCCTCGATAGAGGATCCGGTGGCAAAAGACTTGCTGGCCAAGTTCGCCCGCCAGGGCATAGAGCTCTATCTCAACGACTTCACCCTCGATACCGGCATTCCCACGGTGGGCGCGGTGGCTGTCGACCCCTCGACCTTCCCGGTAAAGAGCGAGATCGTCTACACTGCCGGCACCACGCCGGGCCCGGAGAAAGCGGTCATCCGCGCCATCACCGAGGTGGCCCAGCTGGCCGGGGATTTCAACAGCAATGCCAACTACGTCGCCTCCGGCCTGCCCAAGCCGCTGTCGATGAGCGAGGTCGACCATCTCACCGCCGCCCCGGCGACGGTGACCATCGGCGAAATGGCCGATCGCAGCGACAGCAACCTGCGCGTGGAGATCGACAACTGCGTCAAGGCCCTGGCCGACATCGGCATGGAGGTGTTGATGATCGACGTCACCCATCCGCAGTTGCAGATCCCGGCCCTGTACACCATCGTGCCCGGGGCCCACTTCCGCGAACGCTCGATGCTGAGCGATGTCGGCCTGTTCGCCGCCAAGCTGGCCGTGGAGCTGATCAATGAGCCACAAGTCCTCGACGCCAAGCTGGCGCAGATGGAAGGGCTCCTGCCGGGGGCCTACTATCTTGAGTTCTATCGCGGCCGCAATCTCGCCGACCAGGGCGCTGCCGCTGAAGCCCTGGCCCATTTCGAGCGGGCCCTGCAGCTTGGCCCGGAAGGGGAGGACCTGCCCTATATCCTCTCCTACAAGGGGACCTGCCTGCGCGACCTCGGCCGTTACGAGGAGGCTGTCGATACCTTGCGTCAGGGGCTGGCGGCGGATGAGGAGCGGCCGGACATGCACAATATCCTTGGCGTCTGTTTCTTCAAGCTCGGCCAGTATGAGCAGGCGATAGAGCACTTTCGCCGGGCGGTGACCCTCAACCCGGCCTCGGCGGTGGACTACGCCAACCTCGGCGTCAACTACCATCGTCTCGGCAGACATGGGGAAGCCAAAGAGTTCCTCACCCTGGCGCTGACCCTCGACCCGGGCCTCGAATTCGCCCGTAACCTGCTCGACGAGCTCTCGGCATGACACGGGTGGGCGGCGAACCGAAGCACCTTGACCGTCCGCGGTCGCTCGGCACGTCCCTCGCCACAAGGCGCCGCCCGCTCGCTTCGGCGCTGGGCTCGCTGGCTATGGCGAGATGCCTTGCTCTGCTGCTGGTCGCGCTCCTCTCCCTCTGCGGCACCGGCTGGGGCGCGGCGGACGAATCGGCGCAGGCTTTGAAGGACCGCGCCAAGGCCTATTACTATGGCCTCGGCGGTGAAAGAAATCTTGCCAAGGCCCTGCAGCTCTATCTCCGCGCCGCCGACCTGGGCGATGCCGAGGCCCAGTACATCGGCGGCGGTATGCTCTTCAAGGGGCTGGGGGCGCCGCAGGACACCGCCCGCGCCTTCCGCCTGCTCTATCAGGCGGCAATCAATGGCAAGAGCAGCGCCGTGTCGGAGCAGCTTATCGGCCAGGCCTTCCTGCTTGGCTCGGGGCTGCCGAAAAACTACGCCAAGGCGGCCCGCTGGTATACCCAGGCGGCAGAAAACGGCAACCGCGAGGCACAGAACGAGCTTGGCTTCCTCTACTTCCTCGGCAGAGGAGTGGAGCAGGACCTGGAGAAGGGCGGCGACTATTTTTTGATGGCGGCGCGGGGCGGTCTGGCAGTGGCCCAGTACAATGTCGGGGTGATGTACGCCACCGGCCGTGGCGTCGATGGTGTCGATCTGCCGCGGGCTTACGCCTGGCTCAACATCGCCGCCACCGGCGGGCATTCCCCGGCTCGTGCCGCTCGCGACTCGCTGGAGCCGATGCTTGACCGTAGCCAGCTGCTCGAGGCGCAGCGCCTTACCGAGGAGCTCATGGCGACGCTGCAAGAGCGGTGAGCGAGGGTTGCATCGCCGTGACATTTGCGGTAATGAGTTGTCCTGGTTGCCGGGCAGGTATTGCGGCGCCAAGGAGACGAAGGTGAGCGGCGAAAAGCTGAAAACTATCCACCTGCTGCGGCATGGCGATATCGACGGGCGGGGGCGCTATATCGGCAGCACCGACCTGCCGCTCAGTGACCGTGGCCGCACTGAGGTGCTGACGCTGGCCCGGTCGCTTGCCGATGCCCCCATTGACACCGTATTGTGCAGCCCGATGCGGCGCTGCCGGGAGACCTGGCAGTCGCTCTCGCTGCCTGCTCCCGGCAAGCTCTGTGCCGACCTGCGTGAGGTCGACTTCGGTCGCTGGGAGGGGCTCTCTTTCGCCGAGATCGCCGCTGCCGACAGCGGCCTCGTCGACCGTTGGGCGGCAGGAGATCCCTCCTTCGCCTTTCCCGGCGGGGAGGCTTTGCTCGATTTCCGACAGCGGGTGTCCGCCGCCTGGGAGATGCTGTGCGGAATGGACGGGGACTGCCTGCTGGCGATCAGTCATGGCGGGGTTATCCGTCACCTGCTCTGCCTTGCCCTCGGCCTGCCCTGGGAGAAGCATCTGCTCTTCGACATCGGCCTGGCGAGTTGCACCACGCTGACGCTCTATTCCGCTGGGGCGGTGCTCACCGGCTTAAACCGCACAGGAGTGTAGTATGGGCAAACTGATCCTTTATACCGGCGGGGCGCGCAGCGGCAAGAGTTCCCTGGCCCTGGCCAGGGCCGAGGAGATCGGTGCGCGCCGCCTCTTCGTCGCCACCTGCCCGGTGGTCGACGGGGAGATGAACGACCGCGTCGAGCGCCATCGCGAGGAGCGGCGGGGGCGCGGCTGGCAGACCTTAGAATGCGAACTCGAGCTTGCCGGGTTGTTTCCGCAGGCCGTCGCCAGCTTTGAGGTGGTAGTGATCGATTGCATCACCCTTTGGGTGAATAATCTTCTCTATCGCTTTGATAAATCGGACCAATTGTTTGATGATCACGCCGTCGCCGCTCGTTGTCGCGAGTGGCTCGCGGCCAGTGAAAGCTATGAGGGGGCGCTGATCTGCGTTACCAACGAGGTCGGCCTGGGCATCGTCCCCGACAATGCCTTGGCCAGGCGCTACCGCGATCTGGTGGGGACCTGCAACCAGCTGCTCGCGGCAAGGGCCGAAGAGGTTATTCTCGTCAGCTGCGGCCTGCCGCTCTCTCTCAAGAACAACCGACAACAACAGGACGCGGGGCACCAGCGGCGCTGAGCTTCGCCTGGAAGAACGCCCACCAACGACACGCCATACGATGAGCCTTTTAGAACGTACCGTAAAGAAGATCTTTCCCCAGGACAGCGCCTGCCGCGGCGATGCCAAGGCGCGACTTGACCAGCTGGCCATGCCGCACTGGGCCCTCGGCGATTTGATGGACCTTGCCATCGACCTTTCCGGGATGACCGCGACGCTCAGCCCGAGCTTTGCGCGCAAGGCAATTGTCACCATGGCCGGCGACCATGGCGTGGTCGCCGAAAAGGTCAGCAAGTACCCGCAAGAGGTGACCGAGCAGATGGTGCGCAACTTCGTGCGCGGCGGGGCGGGCATCAACGCCCTCGCCGCCCAGGCCGGAGCCGAGGTGTTCATCGTCGACATGGGGGTCGCCGCCGACCTGCGTCAGCTGGCCGAAGAGGGGCGGCTGATCAACAAGAAGGTCGGTCTGGGCACCGCCAACATCGCCGTCGGGCCGGCGATGAGCAAGGCCATGGCCACCAGGGCGGTGGAGTCGGGCATCGACATCGCCAGCGAATTGGCCGGCCGCTTCGACATCTTCGGCACCGGCGATATGGGTATCGGCAATACCACGCCATCCACCGCCATCGCCGCCGTCTGCACCGGCAAGAGCGTTGCCGAGCTGACCGGTCCCGGCACCGGTCTCGACGAGGAGCAGGTCCGCCACAAGGCGGCGGTCATCGCCAGGGCGCTGGAGGTCAACAAGCCCGATGCCCGGGACGGCCTGGACATCCTCGCCAAGGTCGGCGGCTTCGAGATCGGCGGCATCGCCGGACTCATCCTCGGTGCCGCCGCCCATCGCCGGCCGGTGGTGATCGACGGCTTCATCTCCACCGCCGGAGCCTTGATCGCCGCCCGAATCGAACCATTTATCAAGGATTATCTCATCTTCTCGCACCGCTCTATGGAACCCGGCCACCAGGCGATGCAGGAGGCGCTGGGCTGCAAAAAGCCATTGCTCGACCTCAATTTCCGCCTTGGCGAGGGCACCGGCGCTGCCGTGGCCATGAACCTCGTCGACGGCGCGGTGGCGATCCTCACCAGGGTGGCCACCTTCGCCGAGGCCGCCGTGGCCACCGCCGACAAGTAGGGGAGAAGAAGGTGGGCGAAACGGGACATGGCCGCTGGCTGGCAGTGGCGCGGTTCTGCACTGCCCTGCGTTTTCTCACTCTGGCACCGATTTCCTGGCGTACCGCCGACGATGGTCAGCATTTTCCTGCCAGTCTGCCTTTTTTTGTCCCCGTCGGTATGCTGGTCGGGGCGCTGGTGGCGAGTGTCGCCGGCATCCTTGGTCTCTTTCTGCCGCAGGGGGTGACGGCGATGCTGGCCATCGCCATGCTTGCCGCGGTTTCTGGCTTTCTTCACCTCGACGGCCTCGCCGACAGCGCCGATGGCCTGCTCAGCTCGCGGCCGCGCGAGCGGCGTCTGGAGATTATGAAGGACAGCCGCTCCGGTGCCATGGGCATCGTCGCCGTGGTGCTGGTGCTGCTCACCAAGTATGCCGCCCTGAGCGCCGTGCCCGCCGAGCTCTTCCTGCCGGCTCTGCTGCTCATGCCCATGGCGGGGCGCTCGGCCATTCTGCTGATGATGGCCGGCCTGCCCTACGCCAGAGAGGAAGGAGGTCTGGGCAGCCTCTTCTACAGCGGCGACAGCAAGAAGGCGGCTCTCGTTGGCCTGCTGCTGCTGGTGCTTTGCCTGGCGCTGTCTGCCTCCTCCCGGTTCATCCCTGCCATGATCGTCTTCGGCGGGGCAGTGGCCATCTTTTGCCGGTGGTGCCGGGCATCCCTCGGCGGCGCCACTGGCGACACCCTCGGCGCGGTGTGCGAACTGGCCGAGGCCGGGGTCGCCGTGGCCATGACCGTCTCCCTGGCCCGTTTTTTTCCTTGATATACGGTGAGCTATGCAACAATTCGAACATGGCGGCAATATCCACAAGCTGCTCCGCCTCTCCTTGGACTCTGGCGCCAAAGCTCTCGATTTCAGCGCCAATATCAACCCGCTCGGCCCGCCGTCGTGGTTCCGCCCCCTGATGAGCCGCAGCCTCGAGGGCCTCATCCACTATCCCGACCCGGAAAGCACCCGCTTCGTCAGCGCCGTGGCCGAGCACCACGGCATCGAGCGGGAGAGGGTGGTGGTCGGCAATGGCACCACCGAACTGCTCTACCTGTTCACCCGCACCCTTGGCGCCACGCGGGCCGTGCTCCCCACGCCCTCCTATGTCGACTACCTGCGTGCGGCGCAGCTTGGCGGGCTGCCCGCGGTGTTCCTGGAGATGCCCGAGGCTGGCGGTTTCACCCTCGACTGCGAGGCCCTGGCGAGGCTTCTCCGCCCCGGCGACCTGGCCATCATCGCCACCCCCAACAACCCCACCGGGGCCCTGGTCGAAAGGGAGCGGCTGCTTGCCCTGGCCTCCGACTGCCCGCGCACCCTGTTTCTCATCGACGAGGCCTTTCTCGACTTCGTCGACGATGGCCGGTCGCTGGCGGCTGCCAGGGACAACATCCTCACCCTCAACTCGATGACCAAGTTCTACGGGGTCCCGGGACTGCGGGTCGGTTACGCCACCCTGCCGCCGCAGCTGGCCGAGACAGTGCGCCGCAACATGCCGCCGTGGACGGTCAATGGGCTCGCCGCCGAGTTCGCCGTCATGGCCCTGGCCGATCGGGACTACCAGAGACGAAGCCGACAGCACTGCCGGGAGCTGCGCGACGAGCTCTCCCGTGGGCTTGCCGCCCGGCCGGAGCTCGAGGTCTATCCTGCAGCGGCCAACTACCTGTTCTTCAAGATCCTTGACGGCAGAAATGGCGACGACCTCGCCGCGTTCTGCGAGAAGCAGCTCATTGCCATCCGCCGCTGCGGCAACTACCGTGGCCTCGACAACCGCTTCTGCCGCGTTGCCGTGCGCACTGCCGCCGAGAACCAGCGCCTCCTCGAGACCTTCGCCGAGTTCTTCGCTCCGGCCCGGAGGGGCCGCAGCAAGGGGAAGCAGGCCCGCCCGCTGATGTTCCAGGGCACCTGCTCCGACGCCGGCAAGTCGATCCTCACCGCCGCCCTGTGCCGCATTCTTCGTCAGGATGGCCTTGCCGTGGCCCCCTTCAAGGCGCAGAACATGTCGCTCAACTCGTTTGTCACCAGGGAGGGCCACGAGATGGGCCGCGCCCAGGTGGTGCAGGCCCAGGCGGCGAGGATCGACCCCGACAGCCGTATGAACCCCATTCTCCTCAAGCCCAACTCGGACACCGGCAGCCAGGTGATCGTCCGCGGCAAGCCGGTGGGCAACATGACCGTCAACGAGTACGGCGTCTACAAGCCCAAAGTCTGGGAAACGGTGTGCCAGTGCTACGATTCTCTGGCCAGCGAGTACGAGGTGGTGGTGCTCGAAGGGGCCGGCTCGCCGGGGGAGGTCAACCTCAAGGCGGAAGACATCGTCAACATGCGCATGGCACGCTACGCCGAGGCACCGGTGCTGGTGGTGGGGGATATCGACCGCGGCGGGGTCTACGCCTCGTTCGTCGGCATCATGGAGGTGCTGGAAGAGTGGGAGAGGGCCCTGGTGGCGGGCTTTGTCGTCAACAAGTTCCGCGGTCAGGCCTCGCTGCTTGGTCCGGCCCATGACTATGTACTGCGCCATACCGGCCGGCCGGTGTTCGGCGTGGTGCGTCACCTGGCCGACCTCGCCCTGCCCGAGGAGGACTCGGTTTCCTTCAAGAAAGGCGCCTTCAATCGCAGCCGCGAGGGCGAGGCGGTGGAAGTGGCGGTGATCAGCCTGCCCCATATATCCAACTTCACCGATATCGAGCCCTTTCTCCAGGAGCCGGATGTCGCCGTGCGCATCGTCGAGACTGTGGCCGAGCTCGGACATCCCCAGGCGATCATCCTGCCTGGCTCGAAGAATGTCCTGCACGACCTGCGTTTTCTCCGCGAGGGCGGCTTCGCCAGCCGGATAATCGAGCTCTTCGCCGCCGGCTGCGAGGTCGTCGGCATCTGCGGCGGTTACCAGATCCTTGGCGAGTCGGTAGAGGATCCCTATACTATAGAGTCAGGCGAGGGTTCTGCGGCTGGCCTTGGGCTGCTGCCGATCATCACCACCATCGAGCGCGAGAAGCGCCTGACGCGTAAGACCGGCATCCACCAGCCATCCGGGGAGAAGGTGGTCGGCTATGAAATCCACCACGGGGTGTCGCCGTCCTCAGGCGATCCGCTGCTGCGCTTCGATGACGGCTCAAGCTGCGGCCTGGCGGTGGAAGGTGGCCAGGTGTGGGGCAGCTACCTGCATGGCATCTTCGACGAGGACCGTTTCCGGCGCTGGTTTATCGACCGGCTGCGCCGGGCCCGGGGCCTGCAGGCGACCGGCAGGGTACTCGCCCCCTACGACCTCGAGCAGGGTTTTGAGCGATTGGCCGCCGAGGTCCGCCAGTCACTCGACATGGATGCCATCTACCGCCTGCTCCGACTCTAGCTCAGGCCCGTTGTAAGGAACGTCGCCATGTTGTTCTCACTACAACTCCTTGCCGCCTTATTGCTCGACCTGCTCCTTGGCGACCCGCCGTGGTGGCCGCACCCGGTGCGCGGCATCGGCTGGTTGATCAGCCGCAGCGAGGGGCTGGCGCGCCGCTGGCTGAAGAGCCCCCTGCTGGGCGGGGCGGCGGTAGTGGTGGTGGTGGTCGCCGGCACCAGCCTGGTCGTTTATGCGCTGCTGGTCGTGGCGATGGCGATATCTCCGACCATCGGCATCCTCGTGGCGGTGTTCGTCCTCTATACCGCCCTGGCGGTGCGCGACCTGCTGCGCCACTCCATCGCCGTCTATGAGAAGCTGCGGCCGAGTGGTTCTCTCGAGGCGGCGCGGGGGGCGGTGGCGATGATCGTCGGCCGCGACACCGGCAACCTGTCGCGCGAGGGTGTCATCCGCGCCGCAATCGAGACCGTAGCCGAGAACATGGTCGACGGTGTCACCGCACCGCTCTTCTACGCGGTCCTCGGCAGCCTCGCCGGCCCCGCCCTGGGCGTGGAAGCCATCGCTGGCGCCGCCCTGGGAGCCTATTTTTACAAGGCCATCAACACCATGGATTCGATGATCGGCTATCGCAACGAACGTTACCTGTTCTTCGGGCGGGTGGCGGCGCGGCTCGACGATGTCGCCAACTTTGTCCCGGCCCGGGTCAGCGCCTTGTGCATAATTGTGGCTGCATTTTTCCTCAAATTGGATTACAGGGAGGCGGCGCGCATCCTGCGGCGCGACCGGCTCAACCACAAGAGCCCCAATTCAGGCCACACCGAGGCAGCGGTGGCCGGGGCCCTGGGTATCCGTCTCGGCGGGCCATCCTCCTACTTCGGGACGGTGGTCGACAAACCCTCTCTGGGCGACGGCCTGCGCACGCCGATTCCAGAAGATATTCGTGCCACCCACGGCCTGATGCTGGTCGGCTCGGGCATCTTCCTGCTGCTGGCCCTCGGCCTGCGTGCACTCTTCGTCGGTTCGCTCTAAGCCGCAGGCAACCCGTGGCAATGCTGGCCACGCAACCACATATTTTTCTCTCAGGGAGACAACACCATGGAAAGAACCTTCGCCATCATCAAACCCAACGCCTTCGCCGATGGCAACAGCGGCAAGATCCTCGCCCGCATCTACGCGGAGGGCTTCAAGGTCGTTGGCCTGAAAAAGCTCTACCTCAGCAAGGTCGAGGCCGAGGGCTTTTACTACGTGCACCGCGAGCGGCCCTTCTTCGGCGAGCTAACCGAGTTCATGTCCAGCGGACCGTGCATCGCCATGGTCCTCGAGGCCGACAATGCCATCCAGAAGTGGCGTGACCTGATGGGCGCCACCAACCCCGCCCAGGCGGCGGAGGGTACTCTGCGGCGGGAGTTCGGCAAGTCGGTGGGTGAAAACGCCACCCACGGTTCCGATGCCCCGGAAACCGCAGCGTTCGAGATTGGCTACTTCTTTTCCGGGCTGGAACTGCTGTAAGTCTTCCCCCCCTTCCGCGACAGGTCCTCGTCCAGGCCGGCCACGGCCGAGGGGTGGGCGAGGGCCGTGTCGGTGACCTCGCAGGCCAGTCTGCCGTCGCGGAGCACCACCTCCACCGCGTCGCCGATGGCGACATCGCCGGTGGCGGCGACCACCGTCCAGCCGTCGCCACCTGGCACCGGCTTGCGCACCACGGCATAGCCCCGTGCCAGGGTGGCCAGCGGGCTGAGCCCCTGCAACAGCGAGGCCTGACCGGCAAGCCGGCTTTTCGCGGTGGCGAGCAGGGCGGTGATGCGGTGGCGCAGGCGCTCGCTCAGCTGGTCGACCTGGCCCTGCCGCACCTCGATACCCTCCACCGACAGTCGGCGACGCAGTTCGCCGTCAAGG
Source organism: uncultured Desulfobacterales bacterium (assembly GCA_937915545.1). Lineage (GTDB taxonomy): Bacteria > Desulfobacterota > Desulfobulbia > Desulfobulbales > Desulfocapsaceae > Desulforhopalus_A. The sequence goes on along the minus strand of CALGIJ010000012.1, from coordinate 7,040 downwards.
CGTGCCAATCGCCGCTCGTCCGTGCTCAACCTTCCATGCATCGCCTGCAGCAGGCGCTCCTTGCTGAGACGCAGGCGGAACTCGTGGCGGGCGCAGAGCCGTTCTACCGAACCCAGACGTTCATACTGCAGACGAAGGCGCTGGCCAAGGCTGTGCAGCCGGTGGTCGAGGTGGACTTCCAGGCGCTGCCGCAACAGGGCGAGATGGCGGCGCAGGGCGGCGCCGTCGGGCACCAGGCGCTCGGCCGCCCCGGTGGGGGTGGGGCAACGGCAGTCGGCGCAGAAATCGGCGATGGTGAAATCGGTCTCATGCCCGATGCCGGTGACCACCGGAATGGGGCAGGTGAAGATGGCCTCGGCCACCACCTCTTCGTTGAAGGCCCAGAGGTCTTCGATGGAGCCGCCGCCGCGGCAGAGGACGATGATGTCCAGCCCGGCAAGGCCCTCGGCGCGCCTGATGGCGGCGGCAATCTCCGCCGCCGCTTCCCGGCCCTGCACCTTGACCGGCAGGACTGACAGCTGCAGCGGGTAGTCGCGACCGGCGAGGATCTTGAGGAAGTCCTGGATCGCCGCGCCGGTCGGGGAGGTGATGACGACGACTTTTTTCGGGAAAGGAGGTAGCGGTTTCTTGCGTTCGGCGGCAAAATAGCCGCGTTCGCCAAGACGAGTTTTGAGCTGCTCGAAGCGGCGCAGCAGGTCGCCGACGCCGTAGTCTTCGAGGCTGTCGGCGATGAGCTGGTAGTCGCCGCGCGGCTCGTAGACGGAGATGCGGCCGAAGACCACCACCTGTCGCCCGTCGGCCAGCTCGCCGATGACGAACCGCCGCTGCTGTTTGAAGAGCACCACCCGCAGCTGCGCCCCGGCATCCTTCAGAGTGAAGTAGGAGTGACCGGAGAAGGGTGTCTTGAGATTGGATATCTCGCCACAAACACGAACGAAACGGTAACGTCCTTCGAGCAACTCGCGTATCGAGGCGGTGAGCTGAGTGACGGTGAGAATCGGTTCCGGCCTCTCGTTGGGCATGGAGCACCTCGGCAGGGGGATGGCCGGAGGGCGCCGGCCGATTACGCATGGACATGTAACCTGCTGTATATTATAGTGCGTTGCCCATGTCCAGCCTTCTCTTGGTCATACCACGGACCCGGTCAGATCGCGGCGCGTTCGCCGGGGAATGGCCGGCGACAAGAGGCAGGGCAATGTGTAACAAATCGATATTCTACGTTATCAACAGGGAGAACAGCTATGGCCGGGGAAAGCGCCTTTGAAAAAAGGCTTACCGCCGAAACGACGATGGACAAGGTGGAAGGATTGCTGGAGCATTTCAACCTGCCCCCCAAGGCCATCACCTTCATCCGAAAAAACGCCAGGATTCTGCAGATTGCCATCGCCATCGTGGTGGTCGTGATCGTCGCCACCTCGCTGTATGGCTCCTACCGCGAAAAGCAGCGCGAGGAAGCGGCCTCGGCCCTGTCCAAGGCCATGCAGGTCGAGGAGGAAGGGCGGGCGGCCGCCCTCGGCAAGGTGGCCGCCGAGTACGCCTCGACCTCCTCCGGCTTGTGGGCGCGCATCGAGTTGGCCCACTTCGACATGGACAGAGGAGAATACGCCGCCGCTGTTGCCAAATATCGCCAGATTCTTGCCGATACGAAGAGCGACAGTCCTCTGCATCCGCTGGTGCTCTTCGCCCTCGCCCAGGCCTGCGAGGCCGATCGCAAGTTTGCCGAGGCCGCCGCCGAATACGACCGCTTGAAGGACTTCAAGGGGTACGAGAGCCTGGCCTATCAGGGCCTGGCCCGTCTCGAGGAGGCCCAGGGCAGGCTCGACAAGGCCATTGCCGTTTACAACAATTTCCTGCTCGCCATCGGCGACGACCCTTCCCTCGCCCAGGTGCGCGAGCAGGTCGAAAGCGCCATTGCCCGCCTCAAGGCACGGCAGTAGCTGGAGGCCGCCATGCAGCTGATAGAGCATGTCGCCGAGATGGATGCATTGGCTCGCTCGTGGCGTAGCCAGGGATTGACCGTGGGCGTGGTCCCGACCATGGGATGCCTCCATGAGGGGCATCTCTCGCTGATGCGGCTCGCCCGGGAACGCTGCGATAAGGTGGTGGCCACCCTGTTCGTCAACCCCTTGCAGTTCGGGCCGAACGAAGACTTCGCCGCCTACCCGCGCCAGCAGCGCCTCGATTGCCAGCTGGCCGAAGAACAGGGGGTGGATGTTGTTTTCGCCCCGGATTCGCGGGAACTCTATCCCGAGGGTTTTCAGACCACGGTCAAGGCCGGCGAGCTCGCCAAGGGCCTGTGCGGAGCCAGCCGCCCCGGCCACTTCGACGGTGTGGTCACGGTCGTCACCAAGCTTCTCCTGCTCACCTGCGCCGACGTCGCCGTCTTCGGCGAGAAAGATTTCCAGCAGCTGACCGTCATTCGCCGCCTCGTCGCCGACCTCCACCTGCCAGTGGAAATTGTCGGGGCGCCCATCGTCCGGGAACCCGACGGACTGGCGATGAGCTCGCGCAACAAGTACCTTCAGGGGGCAATGCGCCAGGAAGCGCTGTGCCTCTACCACGCCATATGCGAGGCGCGCCGTCTCGCACTGGCGACACCGCCGCCGCCAGCGGCCGATATTCTCGAAGCGGTGCGGAAGATCGTCGCCGACGGTGGTGGAGCGCTCGACTACGCTGTGATCGTCGACGAACGCAGCCTAGGGGAGACACCGGCAGTTGACGGCCACTCACGCCTGGTCCTGGCGGCGCGCATCGGTGGGGTGGTGCGTCTCATCGACAACGCCCGGCTGCTGCCGGACCACGCCTGATCGGTGAGCCATCCTGCGGCTGCCGAGACAAAACACAACTCACCTACTGCCACCATGGGTGGCCTGAATTGACAAGGAGGGTGCTATGCCTGGATATGAACTGATCGGTGACGAAGAGAAAAGGGAGATCATGGATGTCCTCGACACCGGGGTGCTCTTCCGCTACGAGTTCCTCGACCAGCGGCGCGGTGTTTTCAAGGTGCGCCAGTTCGAGGAACAATTCGCCGCATACTGCGGTGCCGGCTACGCCCAGGCGGTTACCTCCGGCACTGCCGCCCTCAAGGTGGCCCTGTCGGCCCTCGGCATCTGCCCCGGCGATGAGGTCATCACCCAGGGCTTCACCTTCGTCGCCACCTGGGAGGCCATTCTCGAGGTTGGTGCCGAACCGGTGTTCACCGAGGTCGACGAGACCCTCAATATGGACCCCGCCGACCTGCGCCGGAAAATCACCGCGAGGACCAAGTGCATCGTTCCGGTGCATATGCTCGGCGCCCAGGCGCGCATCGCCGAGATCATGGCCATTGCCGACGAGCACGGCATTGCCGTTCTCGAAGACACCGCCCAGGCCACCGGGGCGCGCATCGACGGCAGGCATCTCGGCACCTTCGGCCGCTGCGGCACCTTCTCCTTCGATCCCGTCAAGACGCTGACCACCGGCGAAGGCGGCATGATCATTACCAGCGACGAGAGCCTGTGGCGGGCGATGTCCGAGTATCACGACCATGGCCATGACCATCAGGTCAATCCCGGCGGTCGTGGCGGCGAAGGGCGCAGGTTCATCGGCTCCAATTACCGGATGATGGAGCTGCAGGGGGCCATCGGCCTGGCGCAGCTGGCCAAGGTCGACGGGATGATCGCCGCTCAGAAGAGCCATAAGAACCGCCTCCGCGAGGCGGCCATGGCTATTCCTGGGGTCGGTTTCCGCCAGCTTCTCGACGAGGCCGGAGATTCCGCCACCCACTTCGCCTTCTTCCTGCGCGATGCGGAGCACTGCCGGCGCGTCAACGAGGTATTGCGCCAGGAGGGGGCGGGGGCAATAAACTTCTCGGAGAACACCTGGCACTATTACGCACGCTGGGAACACCTTCTCGGGGGCAAGACCCTCGCCAGCTCAGGCTATCCCTTCCTTGAGCCGGACGGACGCCGCCGCCTTCTCTATGATCCCCAGGCCTTGCCGCAGACCGCCGCCTTGCTGCAGCGGACCCTGGTCTATCCGGTGTCGATCCGCATGAGCGACGAGAAGCTGGTGCAGATGTGCCGGGCCTTGCAGCTCGCGGCGAAGGTCTAACCTGCGGTTGCTTGGCTGGGCGGTGAGGCGAAGGGACAGGGCCTGCAATAGCCCTCGCCCCGAGCGAGTCTCATGATGGGGAGCATGGCCATGGTGACGGGCCATGGTTTGATGAGCGGGAAGAAATCCGCAGAGAGGGGGACTGAACTGCGGCTGAAGAAAGTGGCTCAGCTGCCTGGCTGCTGCCGGTAGAACTTATGGGCTCCGAGCTGCGTAAGATAGATATATTCCGCTGCCCAGCTCGGCTTGACCGAGTCGAGGTGGAAGTGGGTGGCCCCACCGGTGAAATCCTCTCCCTGCAGGGCGAGATAGACCGATTGCAGGCAATGGACGAAGGCTTTCGGGTCGTCGGGGATGAACGACCCCTTTTGGTCGGTCCAACTGAACTGGCGGGGCTGGCGAACGATCTCCTCGATCTTCGCCCCCTGTTCCCTGGCGCGGTTGAGGGTGACGTTGGCCACCGCCATCTGGGCGATCCTCGGTTCGGATCTCGCCTCGTGGTAGACGTTGAGGGTCAGCCACAAGAGTGCTTCTAAAATAGTCATCACTCCTTCTCCGTGTTGGTGCGGGGGGCTGGATACCACCTGGCCGCCCGAGCACTGTAATCTGGAAGATCCCTCCTCGTCAACCGTTTTGCCACCTTGGTCGGGTGTCGGCAGGTGGTTGCTCTCGATAGAGTTCTTTTATATCAAAGTGATAGTTCTTGTTTGCTGTAGGTCAGCGGCAAGGCCTCCGCTGGCCCCTGTTGTGGCGGGGACCGGCCTTACCCTTCAGGAAATGGTCAGGGAGATTGAAAAATATGAAATCCTATCACAAGGAGTTGTTCTTCACCGTCCCTGAACGGCGCGGCTTCATCAACATCACCTCCCAGGTCGAAGATTGCCTTCGCGAGAGCGGCATCAAGGAAGGGCTGCTGCTCTGCAATGCCAAACAAATCTAGTTAAACACATCACCTTTAACTTTTCCGAAACAATAAACGTTCAGAATAAAAGGATAAATCACCTTTTCAAAGAGAGGGTATCCTATCTTGTTGATAACCAAAAACAACGTTCACCAAACGATTTCATTTCGATAGAGCAAGCACGTGCACAAGTTTTGTTGCAAACTGGACGTGCTGTTTCGCATTCGACAATAGCGCGCTGGGTATCACAAAACAACCTTGGGCATAAGCTTCTTGGTAAAAGAGGACAATGGGTTGTTGATGGACCACAGTTTAATAAATTTCTGGGGGGGTAAGTAGTCTAAACATTGTTAATTATATAATTTGCAGTTTTATACAGCTTTTGAGCATTTTCGATGCGTTCAGAAAATTGGAATCTGTCAGACGTCAAAATGAATAAGGTATCAGTCGTATGCGTAGTTGTTCGATTTTTGAAAAACTATTATATTGCAAGATTGAAGTTTCAGCGGAAATATTTTTATTTTCATATTGCATAACACATTGTATTTTAAGGTAAATGATGGCAACTGGTATAGTGAAGGGAGAAAAACTTGGTACTGACGCGCTTTTGGCAGACAATGCAAGAACTGAACCAAATCCTTTGCCAGGAACAAAGGAAACAGTATTTCTAAATTACCCTAACAAAATAAGTGATGAAGAAATATTTCAAAAATTGCATCATTCATACGTAGAGGTTGGGCGTGACACAAATAGTACTGTAATTTCAAATATAAACGCTAATGCATTTATTTTAGCAGATAACTTCTATGGTCTTAATCAATTGCTTGATTGTTATAGAAATAAAATACAGTTGATATATTTCGATCCGCCTTATGGGACAGGTAGAGAGTTTCAATCGAGAGGATTAAAACATGCCTACAAAGATATTTTAGGGACTGCACCATGGCTTGAATTCATACGAAGAAGATTGATAATAATGCGTGAACTATTGTCAGATAATGGAACTATATATGTTCATATTGGATATCAGATGCTTTTTCACTTGAAAATCATAATGGATGAAGTCTTAGGTGAAGAAAATTTTTTAAATATGATAGTAAGGAAAAAGTGTAGTTCAAAAAATTACACAAGAAATCAGTATCCAAATTTAAATGACTACATTCTTTTTTATTCAAAATCAAAAAATTATATTTGGAACAAGCCAGGTTTAGGAGCTACAGAAGAGTGGATAGAGAAAGAATACCCTAAACATGACGAAAAAGGGCAATACAAATTAGTGCCAATACATGCACCAGGAGTTAGAAATGGAGAAACAGGGAAACCTTGGAAAGGTATGATGCCACCACCTGGTAAACATTGGCAATTAACACCTTCTAAGCTTGATGAATTGGATGAAAAAAACGAAATACATTGGTCTAAGAATGGCAATCCAAGAAGGAAGGTATATTTGACCAATGATAAAATGTTGCCTTTAACAGATTATTGGGATCAATATCGTGATGCACACCATCAAAGCATTAAAATAACGGGTTATCCAACAGAGAAAAATTTAGATATGTTAAAAAAGATAGTTGAAGCTTCAAGCAATGAAGGTGATGTAGTTCTGGATCCATTTTGTGGGTCTGGTACTACATTGCAGGCTGCAGGAGAGTTAAATAGGCAATGGATTGGAATTGATCAATCTTTTACTGCTGCTGAAGCTACCCTTAAAAGAATGCGTAATGGATTAGATGAAATGGGGGATTACGTAAATGGTAATAAAAACAAGCCCAAACAGATAGAATTGTTTGAAAAAACAAAGAAACATGAATTCAAATTTATAGTTGATGCTGACGTTATGAAAAAGCACACTAATGAAGTTAATGAACTAGCATCAATTTGAGGTTAGCCATTTTGTTGTTATACGGTCCGCCGCTGTTTTGAGGGTAGTAACACGTACATTACCATTCATTCTACCATCAAGATTGCATGCTTCTTGCCAAGTATCTTTAGGGTTCCTTGAATAATTCCAGCAGATAACTTGCAAGAAATTTTCGAAATATGT